>NZ_JBITCJ010000002.1:480777-1370629 GCF_044453095.1 Amycolatopsis sp. NPDC051758
CGTCTCACTGTGGTTCCCGAGTGGCTTCGCAACTTCACTGAGTTGTCAGAGCTGCACTTGAACGACAACGAACTTACCGAGCTGCCGGAATGGTTTTCCCAGCTGAACACTTTGAGCGAGGCTTATCTCAATAACAACCTTTTAGGGAAGCTTCCTTCATCGTTCGGTAGGTTACATGACTTAACTCGCTTGGATCTCGACGGTAATCGACTGGTGGACCTGCCCACTTCATTTGGAAGGCTAAGCAGCCTTTTTGAACTCGATCTCAACGCGAACTGGCTACCTGAGGCGCCTTCTGTTCTTTCGTCTTTGGGTACGCTCACCACGCTCAAGCTTTCGAATAATAGAATCGGTGAAATACCGGATTGGCTTGCCGGCCTCACGCAACTGCGCGTCTTGGCGGTCAACGATTGCGACATTCGACGAGTTCCTGAATGGCTTGCATCTTCTTTGCCGCACATTAGCTACCTAAATCTATCGTCCAATCAGATTGAAGACCTTCCTGAGTGCATTACGGGCCTGCCTGGTCTCATCAGCCTGCAAATCGACAATAATCACCTTGATGGGCTGCCTGAGTGGCTCGGAGGGATGACGCAACTTCGCCAGTTCTCCTTGGCTGGCTGCCAGTTGACGTCTGCGCCTCAATGGCTCGTGAATCTAACTGAACTGGTCCGAGTCCAGCTTAATGACAACCGCATTAGAGAAATACCAGAGTCTTTCTCGCGATTGACTAAGCTTGTTGAAATCAATCTTGACGGAAACTCGATTGCCAGCCTTCCTGATCTGAGCGCACTCGTAAATCTTTCCGATCTATACCTGGACAATAATCGCCTTTCAGGATTGCCAGACTGGATAGGAACTTTGAGTGGCTTGACTCGCTTGGGAGTTGCCAACTGTGGACTTAAAACCGCTCCGGAATGGCTCTCCAAGCTTTCCAATCTGCATCTAATATACCTTGATCGGAACGGTTTGGTAGAGTTCCCCGAATCTCTGAGGAACGCTAAGAAACTTGTTGCGGTGCGAATCGACTATAACGGAATAACTCAGCTTCCACACTGGTTGGATGAGCTCCGCTTCTTGAGTTTCCTGTCAATCCAGAATAATGCGCTGGAGTCGCTTCCGGAGTCGCTTGCAGGGTTGCGTTCCATGCGGTCGCTTTGGGTCAGCGGGAACCGCCTTACCGTGCTTCCTGCCTGGCTTGGCGATCTTCCCAATCTTACTAGCCTAGCCTTCGACGAGTGCCGCCAAGAAGTATTACCTGAATGGATGCGGAAGCTTCCTCGGTTGACCGGCATTTTTGCGAGCAACAACCGAATCTCTGAAGTTCCTAATTGGATTGGCGAGCTCTCCCAGCTCACTTTTCTTCGGTTGCGCAATAATAAGATTACTGAAGTGCCAGAACAGCTGACTCGACTTAAGCACCTTAAGGAACTTTCGCTCACTGGGAACAAGATAGAAGTTTTGCCAAGGAGCCTTACTCAACTACGCCAATTAGAGGTGCTCAGAATCGGCAACATGCATGTACAGCAACTGCCGAATTGGCTTTCAGAATTTAGTCGCCTGAGTAACCTTGAGTTAGATAAGAATGGATTGTCTGAGTTGCCGGAGGAAGTGAGTAACCTGCGGTTACTCACCGAACTTTCTGTCCAGGGCAATCCATTCAAATTCTTGCGAACTGACTTCAGTCAGCTATCGCGACTAACGGAGCTGGACATCTCCGATTGCGAGTTGTCCGCCATACCCGAAAGTTGCTCTTCGCTGGCCAATCTTTCGACACTCTATGTGAGCGGAAACCAAATATCCAGCTTACAGGAGTGGTTCCCAAGCTTGAGCAATCTCGAATACCTAGACCTTTCTGAAAATCAGATCACTGATCTGCCGTCAAACTTTGGCAATCTGCGGCGGTTAGAAACTTTACATCTTAATGGCAACCTGTTGGAACGGCTGCCTGAATCTTTCGGCAAACTTTTGAATCTCGATTCACTGGTCATCTCGGCGAACAAAATATCCACACTGCCGGATAGCTTTGTTGATCTCGTCAGGCTCACTAGTCTTTATGCGAGTGCAAATAGAATCACGAGTCTTCCTGATCATATCTCGAACCTCCGATTCATGGCGAAGCTGGACCTTGACGATAACAGTCTGACTGGCTTGCCAGACGAGATGGCAACGCTTACCAAGCTAACCCTGTTAGAGGTAGCAGGTAACAAGTTATCTTCACTTCCCGACTGGCTCACTGATCTGCCTGCGCTTAAGCTGCTCTCGGTTGTTGGCAATCCTCTCTCCAGCCCGCCGCCGGAGATAGCCGCCGGCGGCTCGGATTCAGTGCTGGCATTCATTCGTGCTCGCAGAGAGGGAAGTGATGCGCAGTGGGCATCAAAATTGCTCGTAGTTGGGGAAGGAGGCGTCGGCAAAACTTCTCTTGTAAAGGCAATGTTGGCCGACCAGCATGACCCGCATGAGCCATCGACACATGGGCTGACAATCAGGGAGCTAATCCTAGAACATCCCCAAATTGAGAATGTGGAGATGAAGCTGGGAGCATGGGATTTCGGTGGCCAGGAAATATATCATGCCACGCATCAATTCTTCTTGACTAATCGTTCTCTTTTCTTGCTGTTGTGGAATTCTCGACTTGGATGGGAACAAGGAAAACTGCACTACTGGCTAGACATAATTACGGCTCGCGCCCCAATGTCGCCTATCATACTTGTCGCAACTCATATCCATGATCGTCCGGTCGATCTGCCGCTCGGTGAGCTGCGCAAGAAATATCCGCTGATCGTGGCTGATATCAATGTTGATAACGCGACAAGGCAAGGAGTGGTAGAGCTGCTTGAACTGTTGAGACTGCATGCGTCTCAGTTGCCACTTATGGGTTCCGAGTGGCCAATAACATGGCTGGCTGCCGCTAACGCCTTACGTGCTGAAGCTGAAAATTATATCTCGCCGCAGCGAATGTGGCAGGTCATGGCCACCAGCGGTGTAGCCGATGGTCGTCAGCAAAAGTACATCGCTCGCGCCCTTCATGAGCTTGGCGACATTCTTTTTTATGATGACGATCCGGAACTGAATCAAATCGTCGTTCTCCGACCATCTTGGGTGAACGACTATATTAGTAAAGTGTTGGATAGTGACGAGGTCGATGAGCGACGTGGGATTTTGACACGCCAGCATCTGGACGACCTTTGGGGAGATCTAGATCGAGGAATTCGTGACCATCTTCTCGGCATGATGGACCGGTATGACCTGTCGTATAGAATTGACAGCTCTGTGAGTGGCGATATTAGCCTGGTAGTAGAGCGCCTTCAGTGGGAGTATCCTGCATATCAAGAGGAATGGGAGCGTGTCGGAAATCAGTCGGGCGTCAAAGAGATTAAGGTTATATATCGACTTAATACAATGCCGCCGGGAATTCCCACTTGGTTTATTGCCAGATCTCATCGTTTCAGCAAGAAGATACATTGGCGAACGGGTGCCCTGCTGGGTCACAGTGACGGGCAGCATCTTGCTCTAGTAAATGCGGATCGTCATCGTAACGTCGTTGAATTATCGGTTCGGGGCCCTTCGCCCGCTGGGTTCTTTATGGTTCTTGATGACGGTTTGAATCTCACTTTGGACCGATTTCCTGGGCTTGACATTATTCGTCAAGTGCCCTGTCCGTGCGAGGAGGGGTGCGGTGAACTATTCAACTACGACAACTTGCGTTCAAGGCTCGCACTTTCTCCGCCTCGCCATGAGATCGAATGTCATCGCTCAGGAAATCTTGTATCAGTCCTTCAGTTGTTGTTGGGTCTTGCGCCATCTGAGCGCGACGCGACGAGAGCAAGTATTGAGCAATTTTCGAGGACTCTCACGCAGTTAGGTGATCGATTGAGTGAGCAGGGCGACTACGTGCAGCGAATGTTTCTTAGGCTGCAGCGACTTGCTCAAGTGCAACAAGAGGCTAGGTGTCCGAGTGTCTTCGCTGTAGTTCCCTCTGGGCGCCGCCGCCTTTCGGGTGCCGCCTACGAGATCCATCTTTACTGTGAAGAGCCTGGCTCCTGGCATCGATTACCTGACAGTCAAGGTGTCTATGCGATAACGAAACCGGCTGAGTGGCTGAGAAAACTTGGTCCTTATCTACAATATCTTCTTCTTGCTCTTAAGCATGCAGCTCCGCTTGCTGGTCCGATTCTTGGAATGAGTGTTCAGGTGCTCAGTCAACAGACTAAGGCCGACTGTGACTTGATGAAGGAGTTAGTCAATCAACTTCCGTCAGAGGTTCGGCAAGAGGATGCTGGGATCGACACGATTTCGGGCGGCATTGGCCTTGAGCAACAGCGTGCAAGCTCCGAAGCTGACTTTCGGACATTGCGAGCTATGCTATTGAAGCTCGACCCTGATGAGAGGTGGGGCGGGCTTTCCCGCACAATGACACCGGAAGGTCTCACTCTGTACCTCTGTGAGCACCATCTATCGAAATATCGTTGATGTCTTGGCGTCGCCGACGTCAGTCGCTCGTCGGAGATCTAGAAGAATGTTGCCGGGGAAGGTTGGCTTCTCTTAAGGCAAGGGTAGGCGTGTAGATAGTGAGCAAGATCGTCCTCCGACACGCAGCAGTTCGACTGCGAACGGTTCAATCGCCTATCCAGCCTTGAAGCCGCGGAATGCACACAACCAAAAACTCGGACCAGCGGTACGTCCGATCAGGCAGCGACAGCGAACCTGCGACTGTCGCCGAACTGCTCGTCGGGTACGCGGTCGCTACTCCCCAGCCAAACGACCACTCGGGCGAATCAGCCGGTCCGCTCAGCCGGACACGCCCGGGAACTCCTCCACCCCGTGTTCCACCAGGTCAAAAGCCTGATCAATGAACCCGACCTGCTCCCCCCGAACCACCTCAGCATCATCCCCAGCCACAATCCGGCTCATCGCATGCGTAAAGATCGTCGTGATCGCCGTAGTCAGCAGACCAGCCACCATCCGAGACCGAAACGCATCTCCAGTCTCCGCAACGAACACCTCAGCCAGCGCATCCGCGATCTCCCGCTCCTGCTCATACCATCGAGCCATCAAAGCCGGACTCGACTTGAGAACCCACCAAAACCCCGGCCCACCCGCAATGGCTCCCGACAGCGGGTGGCCGGAAGCCAAGAGCGAGTGCTGGTGACGCCGCAAAGCAGCCACCGCCGAAGTCCCCGCAGGGCGTGATGTCACCACCGACACCAAGTCGGCCAGGCGGTCAGCATGGCGGTCCAGGAAGAGATCTTCCTTGCGCGGGAAGTAGTTGAACACCGTCATCTTCGAGACGCCCGCTGCCTCAGCCACCTCGGCCACCGTCACCTCGTCGAAGCCTCGCTCGATGAAGAGGCCCGATGCCACGTTCGAGATCAGCTGGCGTGTTGCCCGCTTCTTCCGCTCGCGCAGTCCGTGATCCACCATGAGCCGAGAGTATAGACCGGACACAAAGTTTGACTCGGTAAAAGTTTCGCGGCATCATCGGAGTCATGAACAGGGATGTGGTGATCTCCGGGGGCGGGCCGGTCGGGTTGATGCTCGCGTGCGAACTTCGGCTCAGCGGCGTGGACGTGCTTGTTGTCGAGCGGCTGCCCGAGCCGGACCAGACGATCAAGGCGGGGTCGATCAACCTGCCGTCGGCCGAGGCCTTCTACCGGCGCGGCATGCTGCCTGCGCTGGACGAGAACGTGCGGCAGAACTTCGAGCGGATCCAAGAGTTCCTGAAGTCACGGGGTGGGGGCGGGCCGAAGCCCGCGATGCCGGTGGGGCACTTCGCCGGGATCATGGTCGCTTCGACCGGCGTTGACTTCGAGGATCCCGACTTCCGGGACGTCGGGCCCGCGGCTCGCGTCGTTGTGATCCAGCAGCAGGCCGTTGAGGCCATCCTCGCCGAGCGGGCGCAAGAACTGGGTGTCGAGATCCGGCGCAGTGTCGAGGTGACCGGGTTCGACGCCGACGACGACGGCGTCACCGTGCACCTCACCGACAAAACCGAAGAAACCGTCCGCGCGGGCTGGCTTGTCGGCTGCGACGGTGGGCGCAGCCTCGTCCGCAAGCAAGCCGGCTTCGAGTTTCCGGGGACCGATCCGGCGATCACCGGCCGGCAGGCGCTCGTCGAGCTCACCGGCGCCGACGCGCTCCCCGGCGGCTGGCAGCACGGCACCGGCGGCCTCTTCGTCCACGGGCCGATGCCCGGGCGGATCCTCACCGTCGAGTTCGACGGGCCGCCCGCGGACCGGGACGCCCCGGTCACCGCGCAGGAACTGGAAGACAGCTTCCGGCGGGTTTCGGGCGCCGACGTCCGCGTTACCAAGGTCCACAGCGCCACGCGCTTCACCGACAACGCCCGCCAGGCGACCACCTACCGCCAGGGCCGCGTCCTGCTGGCCGGCGACGCAGCGCACGTCCACTCCCCCTTCGGCGGGCAGGGGCTCAACCTCGGCATCGGCGACGCCGTCAACCTCGGCTGGAAGCTCGCGGCGACCATCCACGGCTGGGCGCCCGACGGCCTCCTCGACAGCTACACCACCGAACGGCACCCGATCGGCGAATGGGTGCTCGAGTGGACACGGGCCCAGGTCGCGCTGATGCGCACGGACGTCCGGACCAAGGCGCTGCGCCAGGTCGTCACCGATCTCCTGCGCACCGGCGGCGGCGCGACGTACCTCGCCAAGAAGCTCTCCGGCGTGCTGCACCGGTACCCGATCGAGGGCGAGCACGACCTCACCGGCCGCGCCGCGCCGGACTTCGTGTTCGCCGACGGCACCCGGCTCGGTGAGCACCTCCAGGACGGCAAGGCGCTCCTGCTGGACCTCGGCGACAGCATCGGCGAAACGGCCGCGGGCTGGGCTGATCGTGTCACCGTGCTGAGCGCGAAGTGCGTCAGCGAGCCGGCGCTGACCGGGGTCCTGATCCGGCCGGACGGGCACATCGCCTGGGCACACGAAGACGGCACGACCACGGGTTTGGACGACGCGCTGAACAAGTGGTTCGGCGAACCTGTTCGATGATCGAGCTGTTCCCGCCGATCGAGCCCTACGACCACGGGCTGCTCAACGTCGGCGACGGGCACCACGTCTACTGGGAGACCTGCGGGAACCCCGGCGGCAAGCCGGCGGTGGTGCTGCACGGCGGGCCCGGGCAGGGCTGCGCGCCCGGGATGCGCCGGATGTTCGACCCCGCCCGGTACCGGGTCGTGTTGCTCGACCAGCGTGGCTGCGGCCGGAGCCGTCCGCACGCCGCCCATCCCGTGACGTCCTTGCGGCACAACACCACCGACCACTTGGTCGCCGACCTCGAACGACTGCGGGAGCGCCTCGGCATCGAGCGGTGGCTGGTGACCGGTGGCTCGTGGGGCACCACCCTCGCGCTGGTGTACGCCGAGCGCTTTCCGCACCGGGTGTCGGAGATCGTGGTCAGCGCGATCAGCACCACCCGGCGTTCCGAGATCGACTGGCTCTACCGCGGCGCCGGACGCTTCTTCCCGGAGGAATGGGCGAAGTTCAGCCCGGGCGCCGAGGACGTCGTCGGGGCCTACGCGCGGCTGATGGCCGACCCGGACGCGGCGGTCCGGCACCGGGCCGCCGCCGCGTGGAGCCGCTGGGAGGATGTGGTGCTCTCGCTCGAGCCCGGCGCTCCCCCGGTGCGGGACGAGCCGCTGGACGACGCCGCGCTCGCGTTCGTCCGGCTCACCACGCACTACTACGCCCACGCCGGCTGGCTGGCGGAAGGCGCCGTCATCCGGGACGCCGGGCGGCTCGCCGGCATCCCGGGTGTGCTCATCCACGGCCGGCTCGACCTCAGCTGCCCGGTGACGACGGCGTGGGAGCTGGCCGAGGCGTGGCCGGGGGCCGAACTGCTCGTCGACGACCATTCCGGGCACCGCGCCAGCGATGTCAAACGCGCCTGGAAGCTCGCCGCCTTGGACCGGTTCGCCGGCTGACCCCGGGATCGCGTCGAAGAGCGCAAGGTCGGGCATGATCGCCCAGATCCGCTGCCACCGGGGAGCGTCGCAGAGGCCGCCTTGCGGTTGCCTACCCTTCGGCCGCCAGCTGCACGGCGACGTCGATGATCATGTCCTCCTGGCCGCCGACCAGTGCGAGCTCGCCGCAGCGGCGGAGGATCGCCTGGGCCGGGACGCCGTAGCGCTCCGCCGCGCGCTCCGCGTGCAGCAGGAAGCTCGAGTACACCCCGGCCCAGCCCTGGACGATCGCGTTGCGGTCCATCTTCGGCCAGCGCTGCAGGTACGGGCGGACCACCTCCTCGGCCGCATCGAGCAGGCCGCCGACGTTGAGGCCGGTGGTGATCTCCAGCCGGTCGAACACCGCCGCGAGGACCTCAGTCGGCGAATTCCCGGCGCCCGCGCCGAGGGCGCAGAGCGACCCGTCGATGTAGCGGACGCCGGCTTCGTAGGCCAGCACGGAGTTCGCGACGCCGAGTGAGAGGTTCTGGTGCCCGTGGTAACCGACCCACGCCGTGTCGCCGACCTCGGCGACCAGCGCTTCGAACCGTTGGCGGGCTTCGTGCATCAGCAGCGCGCCGGCCGAGTCCGTCACGTAGGCCGTCTGGCAGCCCGCGTCGACCATGATCCTGGCCTGTTTCGCCAGGTCCTCCGGCGGGGTCCGGTGCGCCATCATGAGGAAGCCGGCGGTCTCCATCCCCAGCTCACGCGCGAGGCCGAAGTGCTGCGGCGAAACGTCGGCTTCGGTGCAGTGGGTCGCCACCCGCACCATCTCGGCGCCCGCGTCGAAGGCGCGCTGGAGGTCTTCCGCGGTGCCGATGCCGGGCACGAGCAGCACGGCGATCTTCGCCTGCTTCGCCTCTTCGCGGGCCGCGGCGATCAGCTTCAGTTCGTCGACGGCGGAGAACCCGTAGGTGAACGACGAGCCGCCGAGGCCGTCGCCGTGGGTCACCTCGATCACCTCGACGCCGGCGCGGTCGAGCGCGCGCACGGTGTCGCGCACCTGTTGTTCGGTGAAGCGGTGCGCCATCGCGTGGCTGCCGTCGCGCAGGGTCGTGTCGACGATCCGGACGTCGTGCTTCAGTTCGGGGCGGGTCATGCCGGCACCTCCTGCTTCGCGCGCGCCATCAGCTCGCCGACGCGAGCGGCCGCGGCGGTCATGATGTCGAGGTTCCCGGCGTACTCGGGCAGGTAGTCGCCGTTGCCGCGGACCTCGAGGAAGATCCCGACGCGCGCATTGCCGTCCCACTCCTCGCGCGCGTCGTCGAACTGAGGGTCGGCGCGCAGCGAGTAACCGGGGACGTATTTGCGGACCTCGTCGACCATTTCGTGGATGGACGCGGTGATCGCGTCGCGGTCGGCGTCGAGCCCGATCGCGCAGAACACCGTGTCCCGCATGATCATCGGCGGTTCCACCGGGTTGAGGATGATGATCGCCTTGCCGCGCCCGGCACCGCCGATTTCGGCGACGGCACTGGACGTCGTGCGGGTGAATTCGTCGATGTTCGCGCGTGTGCCGGGGCCCGCGCCGCGGGACGCCACCGACGCGACGATCTCCGCGTACGGCACCGGCGTCACCCGGGAAACCGCGTGCACCATGGGAATCGTGGCCTGGCCGCCGCAGGTGATCATCGAAACGTTGGGTGCGTCGAGGTGCGCGCCGAGGTTCACCGGCGGGCACACCATCGGGCCGAGGTGTGCCGGGGTCAGGTCGATCGCCTGGATGCCGGCCGCCTCGTAGCGCGGGGCGTTCGCGGCGTGCGCCTTCGCCGACGTCGCTTCGAACACCAGCTCCGGCAGGGGATCCTGGCGCAGCAGCCAGTCGACCCCCTCGGCGGACGTCGCGATCCCCTGCGCGCGGGCGCGCTCGAGCCCGTCGGACTCGACCACACCGACCACGTAACCGACTTCGAGTACTTCACTGCGTCGCAGCTTCGCCAGCAAATCGGTGCCGATGTTGCCGGGGCCGACGATCGCCGCCATCACGGGAGCCATGGTCCGACCGTCGCACTGTCGTTGTGGCGCGGGACAGCCTGCTGTTCCGCTCAGTGGAACGTATCCGCCGGGCCGGATTCCCGCCGGTTTGATCGACTCCGGATCCGGGCAGCTCTCGGGGGAACCGATCGAGGAGGTCCGATGGCCGAGCGGAACCACTGGCACGTGATCCCGAGGACCGCGCCGCTGTGCTGGCTCAGCATGGCGGCGGGGGTGCTGCTGCTGGTGTCGAGCATCGTCACGCTGACGATGGCGGCGGGTGCGCCGGTCCTGGAGGTGATCGTCGCGGTGCTGGCGGTGGCGTTGATGGTGCTGGCGGGGCTGGGGCTGGCGCGGCCGGAGCTGCGGGGCCGCTGACGTCAGGGGCGGACGCAGCGCTGGGCGGCCTGGTCCCAGGTGCCTCCGCCGTCGAGGCAGTCGGTGAACTCGCGCTGCCCGTCGACCCACGCCTTGTGGCCCGCACAGACGTCGTACTTCAGCTCGTCGCCGTCCCGGCACTGGTAGCCGTACTGCGGCGGTTTCCGGGTCGGCGTCTTGCGGACCGGGGCCTTCTTCGTGGCCGGCGCGGGCGCCGGGGTAACCGGAACGCTGGACGTCGGCGTAACGCACCGATTCGCTGGTGACGGGCACAATCGGTGCGCGTGAGGCCGGCGGGGCCGCGTCGCACGCCGCGATCGCTGCGCCCGCTACGAGCAGCACTACCAGCCACCCGAACCGCAATCCGGGATCCGGCTCAGCGAGGCCGGCGGCGAGTGGTGGTGCTCCGGCGCGGAGTCGTCGGCTTCTTGGTCGTCGCCGTCGGGGTGTGCGCGCGGGTCTGGGTCGTCCCGGGTGAGGTTGTCGTTGTCACCGGGGAGTCCGTTGTGGCCGGTGCGGTGGTCGTGATCGGCGTGGTTGTGGTCGGGGGCACCACCTGGCCGCTGCCCGACCGCGCGCCCGCGCAGGCCGTCGCCGCCAAGGCGACCGCCAGAACCGGACCGCACCACCACATTCGCACCTTCAGGACGCTAGCAGCGCCAACCGCACAAATCCCGCGAACGGCAAAACCGGAGCGGGCCCGCCCCCACGAAGGGACGGGCCCGCTCTTCAGTCCAGCACCTCGGTGACCGTGCCGGCCGCCACCGTCAGGCGGCCTTCGCGCATCGCGAAACCGAGACCCGGGCTCATCGCCACCGGCTGGCCCAGCTCCACCGTCAGCGACGCGGCCTCGCCCGGCCGGACCACCGTCACGCCCGGCGCGAGGGCGACCACTCCGACAACGTCACTGGTGCGGAAGTGGAACTGCGGCCGGTAGTTCGCCGCGAACGGCGTGCGCCTGCCACCCTCGGCCGCCGACAGCACGTGGACGTCCGCGCGGAACCGCGTGTGCGGCCGGACGCTGCCCGGCAGGCAGACGACCTGGCCGCGGCGGACCTCGCCGCGCTTCACGCCGCGCAGCAGCACCGCCGCGTTGTCGCCCGCCTCCGCTCGCTCCATCGGCTTGCCGAACGTCTCGAGCCCGGTGGCCACAGTGGACACCGCGGGGCCGAGCCCGATCACCTCGACCGCGTCACCGACGGCCAGGGTGCCCTGCTCGACCGCGCCGGTGACGACGGTGCCGCGGCCGGTGATCGTCAGGACGTTCTCGATCGGCATCAGGAACGGCAGGTCGAGCCGCCGCGGCGGGATCGGCACGTGCTCGTCGACGGCCGCGAGCAGGTCGAGGATCCGCTCCGTCCACACCGGGTCGCCCTCGAGCGCGCGCAGCCCCGAAACGCGGACCACCGGCACGCGGTCACCGTCGAACCCGTAGCGGGTCAGCAGCTCCCGGACCTCCAGCTCGACCAGGTCGAGCAGGTCCTCGTCGTCGGCGAGGTCGGCCTTGTTGAGCGCCACCACCAGGTGCTCGACGCCGATCCGGCGCGCCAGCACGACGTGCTCGCGCGTCTGCGGCATCGCGCCGTCCTGCGCCGAAACCACCAGCACCGCGCCGTCCAGCTGGGCCGCGCCGGTGATCATGTTCTTGACGTAGTCGGCGTGCCCCGGCATGTCGACGTGCGCGTAGTGCCGGGTCGGCGTCTCGTACTCGACGTGCGCGATGTTGATGGTGATGCCGCGCTCGATCTCCTCCGGCGCGCGGTCGATGCGGTCGAAGGCGACGTAGCGGTTGGCGCCTCCCTGCTCCGCGAGCACCTTGGTGATGGCCGCGGTGAGCGTGGTCTTGCCGTGGTCGACGTGCCCCATCGTGCCGATGTTGAGGTGCGGCTTGGTCCGCACGTACTGCTGCTTGGTCATGACTTTTCCCTGTGCTGAAGCGGAATGCGCGAAACCGGCGGAGCGCGTCGACCCTCCCCCGGCGGTTCCGCGACAGGACAGGGGAATCGGGGAAGGGTCAGCTTCGAGCGCCGCTCAGCCGTGCCGAACCGGCGCTCGGCAGGGACACGCCTGCGAGCGTCGCGCGATCGGACACGGGGAACATGCCGGGAAGAGTCGCACGGCGACGGCCGCCGTGTCATCGGGTTTTCCTAGGAACGCGGGCGCATCACCAGCGCGGCGACGTGGTACTCGCACGGCTCGTCACCGCGATTGGCGTAGGAATGTGCCGCGTCGGCGGGAAAGTAGAGTGAATCCCCCGCCGTCAGGACGTACTCCGCGTCGCCGACGCCGAGGTGCAGCGTGCCCGCCTCGACGGCGACGAACTCGTGGGAACCCGGCGCGTACGCGGGAAACGTGCCAGCGTCGCAGTGCGGCGGCAGGGTGGTGCGGATCCATTCGAAGTTGACACCGGGGACGACCGGCGTCAGCACGGTGCGGTGCCAGCCGCCGGGCTCGGCGACGTGCTGCTGCTCGGCGGCGCGGCGGAGGATCACGCGGTCGGTCTCCAGGTCGGCCAGCAGCCGCGAAAGTGACAGCCCGAGGCCGTCAGCGATCCGCGAGAGCACCACGACCGTCGGCGTCTTCTCACCACGCTCGATGGCCGAGAGCATGCTGACGCTGACCCCGGCCGCTTTCGCCAGCGCGCTCAGCGCCAGGCCACGATCGGCCCGCAGGTCGTGCAGGCGGCGGCCGAGGACCAGGGGATCAATCATTCCTCTATAATACCTTCCATGTCCACTATAGAGGAAGTGCGGGCGGCGACCGAGGCTGACGCCGAGGGTGTTGCGGCCGTCTTCGCGCCGTACGTCACCGGCTCGGTTGTCACGTTCGAGACGACGCCGCCGACCGCGGACCAGTGGCGCGCCAAGATCCGCGCCGCCGAGCTGCCGTTCCTGGTCTTGGCGCGGGAAAACGACGTCCTGGGCTACGCGCTCGCCACGCCGTGGCGGCCGAAGCCGGCGTACCGGTTCTCGGTCGAGACGACGATCTACCTCGCGGCGGGCGCCACCGGCCGGGGTCACGGCCGGCGGCTGCTCGACGACCTGCTGAAGCAGTGCGGCGAAGCCGGGGCGCGGCAGGCGATCGCGGTGGTCGTCGACTCGGGCAGCCCCGCGTCGCGGAACCTGCACCGCGCGGCCGGGTTCACCGACGCGGGTGTGCTGCGCCGCGTCGGGTTCAAGCACGACCGCTGGCTCGACACCCTGCTGATGCAGCGCGAACTCGGCTGACGACCGGCCTCACGGGATCAGCAGCAGCTTCCCCGTCGTGAGCCGGGATTCGAGGTCCCGGTGCGCCTGCGCGGCGTCGGCCAGGGCGTAACGCTGCCCGATGCGCGGCGCAAACTGTCCACTTCGGACGAACTTGAAGATCTCGTTCGTCCGCCGGACCAGGGCTTCCCGGGTCGGCACGTGATCGGCGACGGCCGGGTACGACAGCAGGATGCTGTTCGGCAGGTCCATCGGGCTGAACGTCGGATTGTTGCCGATCAGCACGCCGTAGTAGGCGTGGACGCCGTGGCGGCGCAGGGCCAGCTGCGACGAGCGGTACGTCGACGACCCGGCGCCGTCGTACACGACATCCGCGCCTGCACCGCCGGTGAGCTCCTTGACCTGGTCCTCGAACCCGCCACCGCTCGAGACGAGAACGTGGTCGGCGCCGGCTTCCTTCGCCACCGGAACCTTGTCCTCACGGGACACCAGGCCGATCACGGTGCCACCGCGGGCCTTGACCAGCTGGGTCAGCGCCGCCCCGACCCCACCCGCGGCGGCGTGCACAACGGCGGTGTCACCGGGCCGGATCGCGTAGGTCTCGGTGGTGAAGTGGTTGGCGGTCAGCCCCTGCATCATGACGGCGGCGGCCGTCTCGTCGCCGATGTCGTCGGGGACCTTCACCAGCGAGTCCGCGGGAATCGCGAGCTGCTCGGCGTAACTGCCCTGGTGGTAGTACCAGGCGACGCGGTCACCGACGGCGAGATCGGTGACGTCCTTTCCCAGCGCCGTCACGGTGCCGACACCTTCGACACCCAGCACGGCAGGCACGGACCAAGTCGGCAGGGGCATCCTCCGGACGCCGGTGTCCATGAAGTTCACGCCGGCGATCCGGAGGCGGACCAGGGCTTCGCCGGGGGCGGGGACGGGGTCGGGGAACTCGGTCCAGGTCATGACTTCCGGGCCGCCGTGGTCACGGATGAAGACCGCGTGCATCGGGGAACCTTCTCTCGGGCGGGAACTGGTGCGGATTCCACGTAACTCCGAAAGAAATGGACCGGCAAGTCCAGAAGAATCAGCGGGACTTGGCCCGCAGATGCAGCCGCTCCCCCTGTTTCCCGAACAGGCTGAGGATCTCCGCCGGCCGGTCCACCGCGCCGAACCAGTGCGGCAGCCGGGTGTCGAACTCCGCCGCCTCGCCCGGGCCCAGTGTCATGTCGCGGTCGGCCAGGACCAGGCGCAAGCGGCCCGACAGCACGTACAGCCACTCGTACCCCTCGTGGACCTGGGGGTCGGGCTCGCCCGTCTCCGGTTCCAGGATCATCTTGAACGCCTGGGGTGCGCCCGGCTGGCGGGTGAGCGGGAGCACCGTCATCGTCGCGCCGTTGTGGCGGGGGATGCGGCGGGCGGTCAGGCGGACCCGAGGGTCGCCGACCTCCGGGGCGCCGACCAGCTCGTCCAGCGGGACCTGGTGGGCCTGCGCGATCGGCAGCAGCAGCTCGAGGCTCGGCTTGCGCTGGCCGGACTCCAGCCGGGACAGCGTGCTCTTCGAGATGCCCGTCGCCGTCGACAGGTCGGCCAGGGTGACCCGCCGCTGCGTGCGGACCCGCTTGAGCCGGGGGCCGACCTCGGCCAGGGCCTGGGTGATCGCGTCCGTCATGCTCCCAGGAAACCCGCTCGTCCCGGAAACGGCAACATTTGTTGTCGGAATCGCGATGGCGGGTTCATGGTGGCCGCATGACCGAAAACAGCTATGACGTACTGGTGGTGGGTGGCGGCGCCGCGGGCCTCAGCGCCGCCCTGATGCTGGGCCGGGCGCGGCGGCGCGTCGCGGTCGTCGACGGCGGCGCGCCCCGCAACGCGCCCGCGTCGCACATGCACGGCTTCCTCTCCCGCGACGGCCTGCCGCCGTCCGAACTGCTCAAGATCGGCCGCGAGGAGCTCGCCGGTTACGGCGTCGACATCCTCGAAGACCAGGTCACCCGGCTCGA
This sequence comes from Amycolatopsis sp. NPDC051758, assembly GCF_044453095.1. Lineage (NCBI taxonomy): Bacteria > Bacillati > Actinomycetota > Actinomycetes > Pseudonocardiales > Pseudonocardiaceae > Amycolatopsis > Amycolatopsis sp. NPDC051758. Next base: position 496,287 of record NZ_JBITCJ010000002.1, read on the forward strand.
CCCCGGCTTCACCGCGCACCTCGCGAGCGGCCGGGAGCTGACCGCGCGGCGCGTCCTCGTCGCGACCGGCGTCCACGACGACCTGGCCGCCATCCCGGGCCTGCGCGAAAGCTGGGGCACCGACGCGGTGACCTGCCCCTACTGCCACGGCTACGAGGTGCGCGACCAGCCGCTCGGGGTGCTCGGCACCGAGCCCGCGAGCGTCGAGCACGCGCTGCTGGTGCGCCAGTGGTCGCCGGACGTCGTGTACTTCGGGCACACCGCGCCACCGTCCGAAGAGGACCGTGAACGGCTCGACGCGCGGGGCATCCGTGTTGTCGACGGCCTCGTCACCGCGCTGCGAAGGGAAAACGGGCGCCTCACCGGGATCGAGCTCGGCGAACGGTTCGTGCCGCGGGTGGCGCTGTTCGTCCGGACCCGGACGGTCCCGCACGACGACGTGCTGCGCGGGCTCGGCTGCGCCGTCACCGACGAGGACGTCGTGGCCGTCGACGCCATGGGCAAGACCAGCGTGCCGGGGGTGTGGGCGGCCGGGAACGTCGTCGACGCGCGGGCGACCGTGATCATCGCCGCGGCCCAGGGTGCGGCCGCCGCGGGCGCGCTGAACCACGACCTCGTCGCCGAGGACGTGCGGCGGGCGGTCGACGCGTTCGGCGGCTTCTCCCCCGCCGCGGAACGTGCCGCCGCCGGAACCCGCTGACGTCCTGGCTTTCGGCGGGCGCGCGTGCCAGGCTCGGCGGATGCGCCCGACGCTGTACGAATTCGCCGGCGGTGACCCCGCGTTCCTCGCGCTGGCCGCCGCCCACCACGAGCGCTGCCTCGCCGACCCCGAGCTGAACCACCCGTTCTCGCACCCGGGGCAGCACCCGCAGCACGTCGAACGGCTGGCCCGGTACTGGGCCGAGGTGCTGGGCGGGCCGCCGCGGTTCTCCGCCGAGTGCAGCGACCATTCGGCCGTGCTGAAGATGCACGCCGGCAACGGCGACATGAGCGATCTCGGGCGCCGGTTCGTGACGTGCTTCGTGCAGGCGGCCGACGACGCGGGCCTGCCCGCCGACGCGGAGTTCCGCGCCGCGCTGCGGGCCTACATGGAGTGGGCGGTGGCCGAGGTGCTCACCTACCCGGGTCCGGCCGACGATGTCCCGGCGGGCCTGGTGATGCCGCACTGGTCGTGGGACGGGCTGCAACCGGTGTAACGACCCGGGAGGCCGCCGCGTCTTGTGGGCAGCGGCCGGCTGTGGAGGTCCGCCGCAGAGCCGGTCCGGGCGCGTCTCCCCCCAACTCGCCCGGCCCGGCTCGTCCACGACGGCCGATTCCCGCGAGCACCGCGGCCGGTGCCCGGCCAGACTGCGGGCATGACGCTCCTCGACCGTTTCCTGCTCGCCAGCAAGGGTTTCGAGCACCACCTCCGCACGGTCGCGCCGGACGCGTGGGGCGCTCCGACGCCGTGTTCCGCGTGGGACGTCCGGGCGCTGGTGAACCACATGACCCGCGGCAACCTCAACTACGTCGCGCTCCTGCACGGCGGCAGCCGCGCGGAGTTCCTGGCCGCCCGCGACGCCGACGCGCTCGGGACCGACCCGGTCGCGGCGTTCACCGACTCGGTCCGCGTGTGCGCCGAAGCGTTCGCCGAAGTGGGCGCGCTGGACCGCGTTGTCGACTACCCGCTGGGCGAGCTGACCGGGCGGCGCGCCCTGGCCGTGCGCACGACGGACAGCACGGTGCACACCTGGGACCTGGCCCGGGCCCTCGGCGCGGACGACACCCTCGACCCGGGCCTGGTCGCGTGGATCGACGAAGACTTCGACTCGATCTTCGCCGGTCTCGCGGTGGGCCCGGGGTTCTTCGCCGACCCGCCGCCCGGCGCACCGGGCGCCGGCCGTCAGGACCGGCTGCTCACCCGGTTCGGCCGCGATCCCCGCAGCCCAGCCGTGCGGCCAGCGCCGGCAGCGCCTGCCCCAGCGGCAGGTCCACCCGGACCGACGCATGCCGGTCACCGCGGGTCTCGCCGCGGTTGACGATCACCACCGGCTTCCCCGCGGCCGCCGCGTGCCGGACGAAACGCAGGCCGGACATCACCGTCAGCGACGAGCCCAGCACCAGCAGCGCGTCCGCGTCGTCGACCAGGCGGTAGCACTGCTCGACCCGCGGGCGCGGCACGTTCTCGCCGAAGAACACCACGTCCGGCTTCAGCACCCCGGACGCGCAGTCCTCGCACGGCACCGGCGTGAACTGCCGCACCACCGCTTCGGGCAGCTCGACGTCGCCGTCCGGGTTGATCCGGGTGGCCGTCCCCTCGAAGCCCGGGTTGGCCGCCCGCAGCCGCCGGTCGAGTTCCGCGCGCGGGCTGGTGCGGCGGCAGTCCAGGCAGATCACCCGGTCCAGGCTGCCGTGCAGCTCGACGGCGTCCGCGGTGCCCGCGGCCTGGTGCAGGCCGTCGACGTTCTGCGTGATCACGCCGGAGACGTACCCGCCGTCGCGCAGCGCCGCGACCGCGCGGTGGCCGTCGTTGGGGTCGGCGCGGGCGATCGTGCGCCAGCCGAGGTGGCTGCGCGCCCAGTACCGCTGCCGCCCTTCGGCGCTGGTCACGAACTCGTCGTAGGTCATCGGTGTGTGCCGGCGCAGGCTGCCGGACTCGCCGCGGTAGTCGGGGATCCCGGACTCGGTGGACAGGCCGGCGCCGCTGAGCACGGCGACCCGGCGCCGCGCGACGACGTCGGCGACTTCGTCGAGGCTGGACGTCCGCGGCAGCGGCTCGTCCGCCGAGGTCCAGGTCAGGGTGGGTCGGGTCCGCACTCAGCCAGGGTACGTGGACTTGGCAGGTGCTTCTCGAACCGAGCCGGGTGCGCGGCCCGCCGGACAGCGGCGCGAGCAGCGCGGCGGCCTGTAACGTCCCGGTGCGCGGTGGACGACTCCACCGTGTCCGGGCCCCTGGTGGAGGGAAACGCGTGAGCTGGCAGTTCGGGCCGTACCGCGTGGAATCGCTGATCGCCCGCGGCGGCATGGGCGAGGTCGTGCGCGCCTACGATACGCGCCACGACCGCGTTGTCGCCTTGAAGCTGCTCGCGCCGGAGTACGCGGCCGACCAGGAGTTCCAGGAGCGGTTCCGCCGGGAGGCGCACGCGGTGGCGCGGCTGCGCGAGCCACACGTGATCCCGATCCACGCCTACGGCGAGATCGACGGCCGGCTCTACCTCGACATGCGGCTGGTCGACGGGGAAGACCTCGGCGGCAAGCTGAGCGCGGGCGGCGCGCTGGCCCCGGCCGAAGCGGTCGACGTGGTCGGGCAGGTCGCCCAGGCGCTGGCCGCCGCGCACGCCGAAGGCCTGGTGCACCGGGACGTCAAGCCGTCGAACGTGCTCGTCGGCGCAACCGGGTTCGCCTACCTCGTGGACTTCGGCATCGCCCGGGCGGCGGGCACCGGCACCGAGCTCACCGCGACCGGCGGCGCCATCGGCACCCTCGACTACATGGCGCCCGAGCGCTTCACGGACGCGCCGGCCGACCACCGTGTCGACGTCTATTCGCTGACCTGCGTGCTGCACCAGTGCCTGACCGGCAGCAAGCCGTTCACCGCGACGACGCCCGTGGCGCTGATCGGCTCCCACCTGCACCAGCCACCGCCCCGGCCGAGCGAGCTGCGGCCCGGCCTGCCCGCCGCGTTCGACGACGTGATCGCGCGGGGCATGGCGAAGGACCCGGCCGAGCGGTTCGGCAGCGTGACGCAGCTGGCGGACGCGGCCCGCGCCGCGCTCGGCGGCACCAGCCCGGTGTCCGCCGCCGCTCCCCCGACCCGGCAGGCCACGCGGGTCGGCGCGGTCCCCGGGCCGCCGCCGGAGACGGTGGTCCGGCGCGGGTCGAAGGCGCCGTGGCTGGTCGCCGCGGCGGCGCTCGTCGCCCTCCTGGCCGTCGCCGGCTGGTTCACGTTCCGCGAAACCTGGTCGCAGGCGGGGTCGACACCGAGCCCGTCGCCGTCGGCTCCGACGTCGACCTCGCCGGCGCCGCCGGTGACCGCGCCGCCGGTCACCACCACCCAGGTCAGCGTCCAGACGTCGATCGCCACCAGCGTAACGAGCAGCGCGGACCTCGGCCTCGCGACGCCGATGAGCACACCCGCGTGCGACGGCTCGTACATCGTCGTGCTCGGCTCCGCCGTCACCCCGGCCCGCTACCGCGCCGACGTCCAGCAGTTCCTCGCCGCGAACCCCGGCGCGGGGTACCTGCACGCGCCGAGCACCGGCTGCGGCTCGCTGCGGCAGCAGCTGAACGGCGCCGACGTCTACGCCGTCTTCGCCGGGCCGTTCACCACCAAGGCCGCCGCGTGCGCCCGGCGCAGCGGCGGCGCGTACGTCAAACGGCTCGACACGACGACCCCGGCGACGCAGGTGATCAGCTGCTGACCGCGGCCCAGACCGACTCGGCGTCCACAAAGGACTTCAGCAGGCCGGTCAATCGGGTGTCCCCACGGGCGTTGAGCGCGTCGGAGGCGATCCGGCGGGCGACCCCGGCGAGGAAGTCGGCGATCTGCACCCGCGCGTCGGTGCGGGAGTCGACGAACCGGACGCCGGCCAGCCGGTGGCCGAGGGCGGCTTTGAGCTGCAGCACACGTTCCGGCGTGAGGGCGAGCTGTTCGTCGTGCACCACCGCGACCGGTGTGCCGTCCGCGCTCCAATGGCGGACGGTGTGGAACACCGCGGGCACCAGCGGATCCAGCACCGGCACGAAGCTCGGGTCGCGCGCCAGCCGGGCACGGTAAGCGGCCACGCGCTCGGCGCCACCACGGAACCGCGCGACGATCTCGCCGGCTTCCCCGGGGACCGCGGCGAGCTCGTCGACCAGTGCGAAGAACTCCGCCGGCGACGCCGTCACGCCGCGCCGGGGCTTCAGCCGCAGCACGCTGGTGAACGCGGCGAGGAAGAACTCCCAGCGGGCGCTGCCGAAGGCGGCCGGCCCGGTGCGGTGGAGGGTGCGCGCCATCGTGTCCGTGCCGTCCTCGGCCAGCAGCGTGACGGCGGCCCGCACGGCGAAGAGCGTCTTGTCGGTCAGGTGGACGTGCCCGTGGCCGGCGAGCGGGCCGTCCGGGTCGAGCAGCCACTCGAGGACCGCGCGGTGCTTGGCGCGCAGCAGGTGGTTGGCCTTGTACTCCTCGGCGGGCGAGCCGATCCGACGGCGGATCTCCCGCACGCAGGCGGCCGCGGCCTCCGGCGTCAGCCGCACCCCGGCGTGGGCGAAGACGTCGGTTTCGCCGCCGACGAGGTTCTCGCCCTCGGAGCCCGACTCGTCGCAGGCGATCTCGACCGGGCTCACCGGTCCGATCGTGCCAGACCGGCGTGGTGGTGGCGACCGGGTTACCGGCCTCCGCGCACCAGGGCCTGCCCGTCGGCGAACCGGACGGGGCCGGTCACGGTTGGGCCACAGCGGCTAACGACCATGCTGCCTCCGATGACTCGCGAAGCACACATGTTTCCGGGAGGCGCGATGGTCACGAACGACACGCGGGCCCGGCGCGCGCTCGCCACAGCCGTGGTCGTGCTGCTGCTGGGTGGCACGGGAGTGCTGGCGCGGCAACGGTTTCCCGGCGCGGGCACGGCGAGTTCGGCCGGAACGCTGGTCGTCGCCGGGATCCAGGTCGCCGCGCCCGCGGGGACTCGCGTTTCGGCGCGGCCGGCGCCCGAGCCGGGCGTCACGCCGCCGATGACGCGCCGGATCGGGGGCGGCGCGGTCCTGAGCTTCGACGGCAGCCTCCCGCCCCGGGTGCGGATCCCGGTGCCCGCGGCGCCGCCGGCCGGCTTCACGCCCGTGGTCGTCACCGTGGACGGGACCCGGCTCGTCCCGGCCGGCTACGACGCCGCGACCCGGAGCATCGTCGCCGACCTGGCGGAACCGGGCGGCTTCTGGGGCGGGCTGCTCGACCTCGCCGCGCTGGGCCGCGACGTCGTGCCGGAGCCGCCGACCCGGCCGGCCTGCGCCGGGCGGGCCGCGAGCTCCGCCGGGGTGACCGTCGAGCTGGGTGCGCCCGATCCGCGGACACCGGTCTGGGCGTGCGTGACCGCCGGCAACGGCCACGCGAGCGTCACCCTGACCTCGGGCGCACGGGTGCCCTACCGGATCACCGTGCCGCCGGGCTGGCCCGAACCGAGTACCCGGACCACGGCCGCGAGCACGTCCGCCGTGCAGTTGTCCGGCCGCCCGCGCCAGCGTGACCTGCTGTGGCCCGGTTCCGGCGTGACCTACGACGTTCCTTTTGGCCGCTTGCCGGCGACCGTCCGCGGTCAGGCCGAGGCCGGCCCCGCGCTCGGCACGGGCCTCACCGCGGTGGCGCACCGCACGGCCACGCTCTTCGGCCTGGCCACCGGGCCCGGGCCGGCGTCCGACGTGCTGAGCTGCGCCGCGGACGCCGGTGCGGCCCGCTACCCCGCCGGCCGGCCGATCGCCGAGGTCGCGGCCGACATGTGGGCCGCGCTCGAGCCGTGCCACCCGGACGGCGGCGACGTCGTGCGCCGGTTCGTCGCCGACGGGATCGGACCGGTGACAAACGGCCTCGCCGCGGCGGGTCCCGCGGTCGAGATCCCGGTGACGACGAGCCGCGCGCAGCGGTTCACGCAAACCGTCCGATTCCGGCCATCGAGCGTCACCCCGGCGCAGCGGGTGACCGGCGGGTGTGACGGGGTGTCCGCGGCGTCCGGCCGCCACGACGCCTATCACTGTTCGACCCGGGACACCACGTACGACCCCTGTTTCGCCGCGCCCGGCACCCGGCCCCAGGTCGTCTGCCCGACTTCGGCGACCGAAGCCGTGCTCCTGACCTACGCCGGCGCGCTGCCGTCGCCACCACGGTCCGGCGGCACGGCCGATCCTTTCCTGCTCACCCTGGAAGGCGGCCTGGAGTGCGCCGCCGTCACCGGGCGCGCGCCGCCGGGCGCCCGCTACGCCTGCGCGGACGGCCGGACCTTCCTCCACGGCGAGCCGGACCCGTCAAGTCCGCTGTGGACGATCGAGGGGAAGACGATCACCAAGGCCTACAGTTAGCCCAGGCGGATCTTGCCGCCGGTGACGGTGACCGTCTTCTTCTCCAGTGGCTGCGACGCCGGGCCGGTTGCCACCGAGCCGTCGGCGACCGCGAACTTGCTGCCGTGGCAGGGACAGTTGATGGTGCCGTCGGCGACGGCGTCGACCGTGCAGCCCTGGTGGGTGCAGATCGCCGAGAAGGCCGCGAAGGTGCCCGCCGCCGGCTGGGTCACCACAACCTGCTGCGCCGCGAACACCTTGCCGCCGCCGACCGGCACGTCGGCGGCCGCGCCGAGTTCGGTGCCCGCCGCGGGCGGTGGTGCGGCGGGCGTCGAGGCCGAGGTGCCGCCGTAGGTGCTGCACCCGGCCGCCAGCCCGGCGCCCAGGACCGCGAGCGCGGTCCGGCGCGCCAGCACCGGGTCGGTGTTGTCGTTCGCCACGTTCGTCCTCCGCCTAGAAGGTCAAGCCGAATTGGGTGAAGAACCACAGTGACGCGCTCAGCCAAAGCCCGACCAGCCCGGTGAAGACCAGGCCGCCGAGCACCGGGAGCGACCACGCGGGCGCGCCGTCCTTGCGCAGCAGCAGCATCTTCGCGACGAACACGCCGTAGAAGAAGCAGCCCAGCAGGGAGTGCAGCAGCACCCTCGTGTCGAACGACTGGAACCCCAGCGCGTACAAGCAGTGCAGCGCCACCGGGATCGACACCAGGAACGCCAGCCGTCCCGACCAGCGGTGCACCGGCGCGACCCACGCGGGTGTGGTGCGGCCGAGCTTGCCGTACATCGCCAGCGCCGAGAACAGCTGCACGACGGCCAGCACCACGACGACCGTGGCCAGCCACGCCTTCACCGACTGTGGGCTGGAGAAGCCCGCGACGTTCACCGCGACGCCGGTCGGGGTGTGCAGGCTGCCGTAGACGCCGAGCACCACCGAGACGATCGCGCCGACCGCCAGCGGGACCAGGAGCGCGACCGCGGCGCGGTGGCCGGCCGTGGGGGCGGTCATCAGAAGTCACCGTTCCCGGCCAGGCCGCTGACCGCTTCGGCGGTCACCGGGGCGCCGTCGACGGTCGCGGTGCCGGCTGCCGCGTCGAGCGCCGGCGCGGCCACGGACTCCTCGCCCGTGGTGAGGATGCCGACCTGGCTGCCGTCGGGTTGCACGATCCAGCCGACCTTGCCCGCCTTGCCCTTGACGGCGGGTGTCGCCCGGTACAGCCCCGCGGGCTTCTTCGCCGTGGGCGCGGAGAACTGGTAGGTCTTCCCGGCCGCCGTCACCGTGCCGGAGACCGCGTTGGCGTCGAAGCTGCCAGTCAGGCTCGCGTTCTTGGCGCCCTTGAGGTCCAGCTTCCCGCCGACCGTCACGCCCTGCAGCCAGGCTTCGACCTTCTTGCCGTCGCAGACGTAGGCGATGGCGTGGCCGTCGCGGACCGACACCGCGACCGACGCGCCGCCGCCGGTGACCCGCCCGGCGTAGTCCGCCCGGGCGGGCGCGGCCGCCACCGGCGCTTCCTGTTTCGGCGCTGCGGACGTCGAGGGTGGCGCTGCCGCCGTGGTGCTCGCGGCGCCCACCGCGCTCGCGGCGCCGGTGACCGGCGCGACGCCCGTCCCGGTCGCCAGGTTGACGATCCCGATCCCGCCGGCGAGCACCACGCCGGCGAGCAGAGTGAACAACGGCCCCGGACTCTTCATGGTCATCCCCGCATCTCCCAGCCACCACCGTGCCCGTAACACGGGGGTCGGGCCGGAACGGCTCAACGCTACGCGTGGAAAAGAGGTATCGCTTAGCCCCTGCAACCGGTGACCCGTGGTTGACTGGGCCGCATGCTGCCCTGGGACGGCGACTTCGCCGGCCGGCTCGACCGGCACACCGTCACCTCCGCGCTGCTGCGCGACAATCCGCTCGGCGACCCGCACGAACGCCCGCTGTGGGTCTACGTCCCGCCGGGGTACGACGACAGCGACGAGCGATACCCCGCGGTCTACGTCATCCAGGGTTACACCGGGCACCTTTTGATGTGGGCCAACCGGACGCCGTTCCGCCAGCCGTTCGTGGAGACGGCCGACGCCGTTTTCGCCGCCGGCGCCCCCGGGTGCGTCGTGGTGTACGTCGACGCGTGGACCGCGTACGGCGGCTCGCAGTTCGTCGACTCGCCCGGCACCGGCCGCTACCACTCCTACCTCTGCAACGAGATCGTGCCGTGGGTCGACGAGCACTACCGGACCATCGCCGACCGCGAGTCCCGGGCGATCACCGGCAAGTCGTCGGGCGGCTTCGGCGCGATGATCACGCCGATGCTGCGCCCCGACCTGTTCGGCGCGCTGGCCACGCACGCGGGCGACTCGCTGTACGAGATGTGCTACGTCCCGGACTTCGGCAAGGCGGTCCGCGCCCTGCGCGACTACGACCAGGACATCCAGGCGTGGTGGGCGGACTTCCGCAGCCGGACGGCGTTCACGAAACCCGCCGACGAGAACCTGCTGATGCTGTACGGCGTCGCGGCGTGCTTCTCGGCCGGCGAAGACGGCACGCCGGAGCTGCCGTTCGACCCGGCGACCGGCGCGCTGCGGCCGGCGGTGTGGCAGCGCTGGCTGGACTGGGACCCGGTCCGGATGGTGCCGGACCACGCCGAGGCGGTCCGCTCGCTGCGGGCGGTGTGGATCGACGCGGGCACCAGCGACGAGTGGTTCCTCGATCTCGGCGCGGAGGCGTTCCGGGCGGCGGTGGCCGAGGCGGGCCTGCCGGACGAGCGGGTGCGGTTCGAGCTGTTCGACGCCGGCCACGGCGGCATCGACTACCGGTACCCGCTTTCCCTGGCCTGGCTGGCGGACCGGCTGGCCCGGGCTTAACCGTCCGCGGCGAGCGCCTCGATCACCCGGGCGCGCTGGGCCAGCTGCCGGGGGTGGACCGGCACCTCGTCCGGCGCGGCCTTGCCCTGCTGACGCAGGTAGCGGGCGAACCGGTTGAAGTTGGCCGGGTCGTAGTCCGCGGACCGCGGGTTGGCGTTGAACTCCGTGAAGAAACCCGGCTTCTGCTTGTTCTCGTCGGTCAGCCGGGGATCGGTGCACGTCAGGTGGATCGCCCGGTTCTCCTCGTCGTACCAGACGTTGAACGGGTACCGGTCTTCACCCAACGTCGTGTAGTTCCCGGCGCGCATGGCGGCTCCCCTCGTAGCGGTGCTGTGCTCTTCCGACGATCGGAGCCGGCCGTTCGTTACAAGCGCTGTGGTACGGCCGCTAGGCTCGGCCGCATGGTGACCGAGACCGATCTCGTGCTGCCCGGCGGACGCACCCTGCACGTGTACGACTCCGGCGGCCCGGCCCGGCTCACCGTCCTCTGGCACCACGGCACACCCAACCTCGGCGCGCCGCCCGGGCCGTTGCTGCCGCTCGCCGAGCGGCTCGGGGTGCGCTGGATTTCCTACGACCGGCCCGGATACGGCACTTCGACACCCGTTCCGGGCCGGACCGTCGGGCAGGCCGCCGAGTGGGCGACTGCCGTCGCCGACGCGCTGGGGGTCAGGAAGTTCGCCGTCATGGGGCATTCCGGCGGCAGCTCACACGCCCTCGCTTGTGCCGCGCTGCTGCCGGATCGTGTCCTCGCCGTCGCGGGCCTCGCCGCGGTCGCGCCGTTCGGCGCCGAGGGGCTCGACTGGTTCGGCGGGATGGCCGACGCCGGTGCCGCGTCCCTGCGGGCGGCCGCCGAAGGCCGGGCAGCCAAGGAAAAGCACGAAGCCGCCGCCGAGTTCGACCCGGACGTCTTCACCGCCGCCGACTTCGCCGCGCTGAAGGGGGGGGGGTCGGGGCGGGCCGCCGGCGCCCCGCCGGCGCTCGCCGCCGGGCCCGGTGGCCTGATCGACGACGACCTCGCCTACGTCACCCCTTGGGGCGGCGACCCGGCCGGGATCACCGCGCCGGTCCTGCTGGTGCACGGCGAAGACGACCGGATGATCCCGGCCACGCACAGCGCGTGGCTCGCCGGGGTGTGCCCGGACGCGGAGTTCCGGGCCACCGCCGGCGACGGGCACATCTCGGTGCTGAAGCACGCCGCCGACGCCCTCACCTGGCTCACCGATCACAGCAACACGAGCGAAGCCACCGCCGGCGCCATGTAGATCACCGGGAAGACCAGGTGCCCGTACGACCGCGCGCGGGCCACCGTGACCACGGCGCCGAGGAAGTACAGCACCAGGCCGATCGCCGCGGCGATGCCGATCGGCGGCACGAACAGGCCGACGACCAGGCCTGCCGCGCCGGCCGCCTTGGCCGCGCCGAGCCACGGCCACCACGACTCGGGCACGCCGTAGGAGGTGATCGGCTCGACGACCCACTTCGCGCGGGTGAAGACCGAAACGGCCGAGAACCCGGCCAGTGCGGCGCCGACGAGGGTGACGATCAGGTAAGCGGTGGACATCGGAGCTCCTCGGGGAGATCGCGGGCGCCGGGGTTCCGGCGCCGTCACCCCCTCGACTCCGCGGTCCGGACCGATGTGACAGCGCGGTTCGTGACGGCGCTCACAGCGTCAGCCGGAGCACCGTTTCGCCGTCGTCGACCTCGCCGGTCGGCCGGAAGCCGTACTTCCGGTAGAACGGCCCGGGACCGTCTTCGTCCGGCTGGTGGCTCGTCAGCAGTTCGGTGCCACCGTCGGCGCGCACGAGCACGACGACCTCGTCGAGCACCGCGCGGCCGAACCCGCGACCCTGGTGCCGCCCGTCGATGAGCAGCCGCCACAGGAAGTACGGGCCGAGGACACCGGGGCGGCCGGGCGGCACGTTCCAGCTGAGCATCACGAAGCCGACCGGCTCGTCCCCCGCGTAGACCGCCCGGTACCAGGGCTCGCCTTCGGGCGTTGTCGCCGCCTGCTCCAGTGACCGGGTCACCGAAGCGACGAACCGTTCCTGGCCCGGCCGCACCCTCAGGGCGCACACCGCGGCGCGGTTCCCGTCGGTGATCTCGACCAGCCGCACGGCCGTCACGCGTGCTCCTCGACGGGCAACCACAGCTCGATGTGGCCGTGCCGGCGGTAGAACTCGACGAGCGGCCGGGTCTCGTCGAGCGGCGCCGCCCGCCGGAGCTCGGCCATCCCGCCGGCGATCCGCCCGTAGATCAGCTCCGGCGCACCGACGAGCGTGCCGCGCAGGTACCACCCGCCGGGCAGGACGCCGGTCCGCAGGCCGAGCTCTTCGGGGCGGTCGCCGGGCTTCACCGGCGTGCAGACGGTGTAGGTGCCCGCCCGTTCGTCGGCGCGCGCGAACATCTTGCGCCCCCGCAGGCCCACCACCCGCTCGAACGCGGGCCAGAGCGCCTGGATCGCCGGCAGCTCGTCGGCCGCGGTCTGCTCCATGACCACGACGTCGGACCGGTGGATGCGGGCGGGTGGCGCGCTCAGGACCGAAGCCGTCACCGGCGGTTCCGGGCTCACGGGACGCGCACCTCGTCCGGCGTCCGGTCCGGGCGCAGGCCGCGCCACGCCGTGTGGCGCAACCGCCCGTCCGGTGTGATGCGGCGGTAGACGACCTCGCCGACCAGCGTCGGCTCGACCCACTGGGCACCGAGGGCGCGGTCGCGCGGCAGCTCGGTGACGAACGGGCTCGCCGCGCGGACCAGCCCGGCGAGCACGCCGGTGAGGTGGTCGAGCGCGTGGTCGGTGAACCCGGTGCCGACGTCGCCGAGGTACACCAGGTCGCCTTCGTCGTCGAACGCGCCGAGCAGGAGCGCGCCGAGGGTGCCCGCGCGGCGGCCCGAGCCGGGCCGCCAGCCGCCGACGACCACCTCGCGCGTCTGCCTCAGCGCGTGTTTTGTCCACGACGGCGAGCGCGCGCCCGGCAGGTACGGCGCGTCCAGGCGCTTCGCGACGACGCCCTCGATGCCGTGCTCGGCCGCGGTCGCCAGCAGCTGGTCCGGTGTGAGGTCGGCCCGGGTGTACCAGGGCGGCACGACGAGCCGGCCGTCGGCAGGCCGGACCAGCTCGGCGAGCAGGGCGCGCCGCTGCTCGTACGGGACGTCCAACAGGGACTCGTCCCCGATCCGCAGCACGTCGAAGGCGAAGTAGACGACCGGGACCTCGGCCCGCAGCTCCGGTGTCGGCTCGTACATGGCGCGGCGCTGCATCAGCACGAACTCCGGGCGCCCGGCCGCGTTCAGCGCGACGACCTCGCCGTCGAGCACCGCCGACCGGCCGCCGAGCGCGGCCCCGAACACGTCCCGCAGCTCGGGGTACCGGTGGGTGTGGTCACTGCCGCTGCGGCTGGTGATCCGCGCTTCGCCGGTGTCCGCGACCCGGGCGCAGCCGCGGAAGCCGTCCCACTTCCACTCGTAACCGTGGTGGTCGTCGTCCGGCAGCGGCCCGTCGACGGCCAGCATCGCCGCCACGGCTTCCGGAATCGTCCCCATGCCCACCTCCGCCGTCCGATGAGACTTGTTCAGCCGTCGCCCGCCGCAAGACTCTGCAATGGAGCAGCAGCGTGCGCGCGGGCCGCGGCGGGCTGACCAGAACAAGCCTCAGTCTGGACGATCAGGACGTGGCGCGTCACCCCGCCGGCAGCAACGGCAGCAGCTCCTGGTGCCGGCCGGCGCGGCGCAGCACCGGGGAACCCGGTCCGTCCGGCGCGACATCGCCGGCCCGCAGCGCGGCCAGGAACCGCACGAGCACCCGCGGCGGCGGCAGGATGTCGGCCCCGCCGAGGTAGGCCAGCACGATCATCTCCTCCCCGCACGCCGCCTCGACCGCGACCGCCCAGCCGTGCACCTCGTCCCAGAGCAGCGCCACGTCGCGGTCGGGGAACCGGCGCAGCCGCCAGTCCACCGCGAGGTAGGCCGACACCGGGACGTCCACGTCCACGGTGCAGGACTCCAGGCCGAAGCCGAGCGCTCGCGCCACCTCGCCGAGGTACGCGCGCAGGCCGCGCTGGAACCAGAACTCGAGATCGGTGTCGATCAGGCCGGACACCCGTTTCCTTTCTTCGCACCGGAACGCCGGCCGCGCACCCTGCCGGCCGGAGGCCGGGATCAGCCGAGCGCGGCGAGCGCGTGGACCCGATCCCGGTAACACGAGAAGCGGGGGACGCCGGTCCCCCGCAACAACCGCCACAGCTGCGGTGAGCGCACCACCCAGGCGACGGGAACACCCGCTTCGTCGCCGCGGTGCTGCACCCGGCTCAGTGCCCGAAGGCCGGCGCCGGAACAGAATGTCACCTCGCCGAGGTCGACGACGAGCGCCCCGCCCGCTTTCATCGCGGTTTCCACGCATTCGACAAGAATGGCGACGGTCGCGAGATCAATGTCTCCCGCCACCGCGACGACCTGGCACCGGTCACCGGCGAACGTCGTGGTGACCGTGAACGGCTCGCACAGGGCGCCCGGCCTGCTGCGGCCGAAGGCTCGCGAAAGCCGCGGCGGTTTTCGGATCCTCATGACCGGCTCCGGCGGCTCATGGTGACGGTTTACGCGTAGACCGTACCCACTTCGTCCAGCTTGCGGCACAACGGAAAGATCACCCGCCGGCGGGCCGTGCACCGACACGGCCGTCTGCACGTGCAACAGTCCACCAAGGACGATCAAATCGCCTGGTCGCGACCGCGTCCGGGAAATCCGCCCGGAAATCGCGGTCGTCACGCCGGGAACCGGCCGGGATTCACCGCGGAATTGCGGTTTCCGAAATTCAGCCGAACGCAGGAATCGGGACGCGCGTCCGCTCGAGGTCGGCGAAGAGGTCGCCGAGGTCTTCGACGCGCTCGAGGACCTCGTCGGCGGTGAACCGCAGGTGCGTGACGTGGCGGCAGGCGCGGACCTCGTCCCACGTCACCGGGGTGGACACCGTCGGCTCGTCGCGCCCGCGCAGGGAGTACGGCGCGACCGTGGTCTTGAAGGGACTGTTCTGGCTCCAGTCGATGAAGACCTTGCCCGGCCGCAGGGTTTTTGTCATGCGTGCCACGACGCGGTCCGGGGTCTCGGCGGCGAGCCGCTCCGCCAGCGCCCTGGCGTACTGCGACGTCTCGGTGCTTTCGGTCGTCACGACCCCCGCGTAGAGCTGCATCCCCTTGGAGCCACTGGTCTTCGCCACCGGGGTGAAACCGTCCTCGGTGAGCACGTCGTGCAGCCGCTCGGCGACGCGGCTGCAGTCGACCACCGTCGCCCCGGGACCCGGGTCGAGGTCGAACACCAGCCGGTCCGGGGTGCTCGGCTCGTCGTCGCCGTTGACGGTCCACTGGTGGACGTGCAGTTCGAGCGCGGCGAGGTTGGCCGCCCAGACGAGCTCGGGCAGGTCGTTGATCAGCGGGTAGTCGACGATCTCGGGCTCCTTCCCGCGGCCGCCGACGGGCAGGCTCGCGGTCCGGACCCAGTCCGGCGCGTGCCGGGAGACGTTCTTCTCGAAGAACGAGCCGCCGGCGACGCCGTCCGGGAACCGCACGAATGTCATTGCCCGGTCGCGGATGTGCGGCAGCATCAGCGGCGCGATCCGCGTGTAGTAGTCGAGCACTTCGCCCTTGGTGAACCCGTGCCGCGGGTAGAGCACCTTTTCGAGGTTCGAGAGCGTCAGCTGCCGCTCGCCCACCCGCACCGTGATCCGGCTCCCCGCCACACAGACACGTTACCGCGCTCCCCTGCCGCCGGCCGCACTGGTCACCCATGGTTATGATGCAGTCGTATCAACAACTGGGAGGGGACAACCGTGAAGTTCGACGTGCTGCAGATCGTGGGGGCGGTTCTGACCGTGGCCGGGGCCCAGGGCGCGATCCGGCTGCTGATCGACCACGAGCACTTCGGCCTGCTGAGCTGGCTGAATGCGGGGTTCGCCGGGACGCTCGTGTGCGACGTCGTGGTGACGGCCATCGGCGTGGTGCTCGCCGGCTGGGCCCACGACCGCGCCAAGGCGCTGGGCCGCCGGAAGTAGCGGGGCACCGGATACCCCGTTCCGCGGAGCGCCGTGTCCGGGAAACGGGGGTTTGC
This sequence comes from Amycolatopsis sp. NPDC051758, assembly GCF_044453095.1. Lineage (NCBI taxonomy): Bacteria > Bacillati > Actinomycetota > Actinomycetes > Pseudonocardiales > Pseudonocardiaceae > Amycolatopsis > Amycolatopsis sp. NPDC051758. The sequence continues at coordinate 512,240 of NZ_JBITCJ010000002.1, forward strand.
CGTGGACCGCCGGTGGTAATCAGCGGCCATGTCGACGGAAGAGGCCTCGTCCGGCGCGCTGCCGCTGGACGGTGAGCTGGCGGTGGTCGCCGCGCGGATGTCCGGGCTGCTGCTGTCGCGCGAGACCGTGGACTCGGTGCTGGAGCTGATCGTCTCGCTGGCCGGGACGACGATCAGCGCGGTGGCCGGTGCCGGGGTGACGCTGCTCGAGGCGGACGGCAGCCCGGCCACGACGAGCGCGTCCGGTCCGCTCGTGCGGGACGCCGACACCCTCCAGTACGAGCTCGGCGAAGGCCCCTGCCTGGCCACGCTGGCGGAGTGCGCGCCGATGCGGATCGACGACGTCACCACCGAACGGCGCTGGCCGCGGTGGTGTGCCGCGGCCGCCGGCTCGGGGGTGCGCGCGGTGCTGAGCACCCCGCTCGTCACCGAAGACGGCTGCCAGGGCGCGATCAAGATCTACGCGACGACTCCCGGCGCGTTCGGCCCGTCCGACGAGCACACACTGGCCAAGTTCGCCGACCGGGCGGCGGTCCTGGTCGCCAACGCCCGCGCCTACGAGCGGGCGAGCCGGTTGAGCGCGCAGTTCCGGGACACCCTCCACGACCGGGACCTGATCACCATGGCGAAGGGGTTCCTGATGGGCCGGGACGGCCTTGACGAGGAGGCCGCGTTCGACCGGCTGCTGTCGCTCGCGCGCGCCCACGGCCGCAGCCCGGCCGAAGCCGCCGCGGATCTCGTCACGCCGCGGGGGCGGTGAGCGGCCATGCGCTTCCTGCCCGAGGAGCAGCAACGGCGGCTGCTCGCCGCGTGTTACGCCCGCAGCCACCTGACGCCGGAACAGCTGTGGATGCGCTACTTCGCCCTCGGCGGCAGCCAGGGCCTGCTGGAGCTGGACGCCTACCTCAACGGGCTGACCACGCTGCCCCGCGTCGACCGGGACATGCTCGCCCACGCCGTCAACGAACGGCTCGACGAAGTGGCCGGGCCGGCCCGCGCGCCCTACAGCCACTCGGTCCGCGACGGACGGCCCGTGCGCGGCCCGCTCAAGGCGCTCGTCGACCTGCTCGAAGGCGCCCACCGCGCGCCGCCCGAGCGGCTCCCCGCCGTGGTCGCCGAGGCCGGGCGCGCGCTCGACCTCCGGATCGGCGTTTACCTCGCCGACTACGACCAGCGCCTGCTGGTGCCGCTGCGGCCGGGCGCCGACGAAGAGCTGGCCATCGACAGCTCGGTGGCCGGCGACGTGTTCCGCAGCGCGGGCACAACCGTGAGCCGTGACGGCACCTTGTGGACGGTGCTCCTCGACGGTGTCGAGCGGCTCGGCGTGCTGGAGGTGGTGCCGCTCGACGGCGCCGACGTCGACGACCCGATATTGCGGGAGCAGTGCCAGTGGCTGGCAACGCTGCTCGGGCACCTGGTGACCGTGACGACCCAGTACGGCGACGGCCTCGACGTGCAGCGGCGGCGCCGGCACCGCGGCTCCCCCGCCGAGCTGCTGTGGCACAGCCTGCCCCCGCTCACCGGCGCGACGGAACGCATCGTCGTCGGCGCGAGTGTGCAGCCCGCGTACGACCTGCGCGGCACGGTGTTCGACTACGCGCTCTCGGAACGGCGGGCGCAGCTGGCGATGTTCAACGGCGACGCGAGCTCGGCGGTGGTGAACGCCCTGTCCGCCCACCGCGCCGCCCGGCGCGACGGGGCTTCGCTGCCGGACCAGTACGCGGCGGTCGGTGCGGAGCTGGCGGGCCGGCACGCCGTCGCCGGGTTGGTGGCCGAACTGGACCTGCACACCGGCGTGCTGCAATGGCTCGACGCCGGACACCCGGCGCCGGTGGTCGTCCGCGGTGGCTCGGCGCTGCCCCGGGTCGGCCCCACCCCTCGGCAGTTCGCGGCGGACGCCCGGCCGCGCGCCACGGAGGTCCGGCTCGAGCCCGGGGACGTGGTCGCGGTGTACTCCCCCGGGCTCGTCGAGACCACCGACGAAGGCGGGGAGCCGTTCGGGCACGCGCGGGTCGCCGAGCACCTCGAACGGGGTGCCGAAGCGCTGCCGCCGGAGATCGCGCGGTTGGTGACGCGGGCCGTGATCGGCCACAGCGGTGGTGAGCTCCGGCACGACGCCGGGATCCTCGTCGCCCGCTGGCAGCCGCGGTGAACCTCAGCCGGCCTTGACCTGCACGCCCGACGACAGCAGCTCCCGCAGCGCGTCCGACAGCGACGCGAACATCGGGACCACCGCCGCCAGTCCGGTGATGCGGAACAGCCGGGCGAGCGTGCGGCTGTTCGCCACCACCCCGAACCGGCGGCCTTCGCTGCCGGCCCGTTCCGCGGCCGCGGCCAGCGCACGAGCACCGGCGAGGCCGACGAACGCCACCTGGGTCAGGTCCACCACTGTTGTCCCTGGTGGCGCCGCCCGCAGCTCCCGTTCGAGGATCGGCAAGGTCAGGGCGTCGATCTCGCCGGCGAGGGTCAGCACGAGGAAACCGGGGCGGTACTCCGTCCGGCGCGCCGTGAGCGGCGCGGACCGGGACGGGACCGGGGAACTGGGGGACACGGGTTCGTCAGGCCTTCCGCGCCGGCGCGGGGCCGGCGTCGCAGCGAGGTGATCAAGGACCGGGGTCTTGATACCCAATCTCCCGCTCGGGAAACACCCTATTTTGCGGTGAAGGCCGACCAGAGCCGTTCGGCCGCGTGGTGGGCCGGGGCGCCGGGAAGGATCTCCGGCGTGCCCGCCGACCGGCCCCCGACGTGCTCGACGAGCGCGACGGCCAGCTCGCGGACCTTGACGTTGAACTCCTGGCTGGTCCGGCGCAGGGTCTGCCAGGCCTCGTCCGGCGAGCACCGCCGGACCGCCACGACCACGCCTTTCGCCTGCTCGATGGCGGCGCGGGAGGCCAGCAGGTCCAGCGTCTGGTCCGGGTCGCCGGCGGTGGCGGTCTCGGCGACGACCAGGGTCATCTCGGTGAGCTTTTCGTAGCGCCGCAGCACCGCCAGGGTGCCGGCGCCGGGGGCCCGGTCGAACATCGCGGACAGCACAAAAGCGCCGCTGTCGTCCCATAACCCGGGCAGCGCGACGGCTCCGCGGACACTCGCGAACGCGGCATCCTCGGAGAAGGCGGGCCAGCGTTCGTCGGCGAAGACGTCGTCGGTCGTCACCGGTTCCGCGGTGCCGGCCGCGACGGCGACCGGGCCGCCGCAGGCCAGCTCGGCGGGCAGGAGCTTTTCGGCGACCCCCGTCGCCGCCAGCACCTGCAGCGGCCGCTCGCCGTGCCGCGCGGTGAGCGCCGCGCCGAGGCACCCGGGCAGCTCGCCGGTGACCCGCTCGAGCAGGGCGTGCAGCAGCTCCGACAGCGGTCTCCAGCGGTCGGCCGCAGTCGTCGACGTCTCGGTCACCGAACCTCGCTTCCACCTGGACTGATGTGCTCTTCATTTACCCCAGGACGCGGTGATCCACATCCGCGGGGACCGGTTTGTGGGGCCGGCCACGCGAGGATTCGGCCGTCCGGCGCAACTCCGGATGAGCCGGTGACGATCCGCACCGCCCGATCGGGCGGTTTGCTCCTCCCGCGCGGCGGGGTAGCCGATCTTCGGAGCCGAGGAGGCGTCATGAGCGACCGGCGGTACCGGTGATGTTCAGCGAAGTGGTCGTGGTCGGCCAGGTGGCCCGCGACCTGGTGATCGAGGTCCCGGACGCGCCCGCCGCGTGTTCGTCGGCGCCGGTGCGGCACCACCAGGAGCTGCTCGGCGGCCAGGGCGCCAACCAGGCCGTGGCCCTGCGGCAGCTCGGGACGTCGGTGTCGCTCGTCGGCGTCGTCGGGCAGGACAGCACCGGTGACGCGCTGTGCGCCCTGGCCCGGGCCGACCGGATCGGCACCACGCATGTGGTCCGGCGGCCCGGCACCGAGACCGCGCTGATCGTCGACGTGGTCGACGAGCACGGCCGCCGCCGCTACCTGGAGCACATCCCGGACGACACGCTGGTCACCGAGACCGACGTTGTCGCCGCGTCCGCCCCGATTTCGGCGGCGGGGTCGCTGATCGTCCAGCTGCGGCAGCCCGCCCCGGCGGCGTTGCTGGCGGCGCGGCTGGCGCACCGGGCGGGCACGCGCGTCGTGCTGGACGGGGCGCCGCAGGACCCGGCCTTGCTCGCTCTCGCCGACGTCGTGCGCGCCGACGCCGGCGGAGCCGAGCTGCTCACCGGCGAACCGGTGGAGGACGTCGCCGCGGCGGCCCGCGCGGCCGCGGACCTCCGGCGGCGCGGACCGTCGCTGGTCGTGCTCGAGGTGTCCGGACGGGGGAACCTCTTCGCCGGCCCGGAGGGCACGTGGTTCCTGCCGGACGTCGAGACCGAGGTTGTCGACCCCACCGGCGCGGGTGACGCCCTGGTCGCCACGTTGACCGCGGCGCTCACCCGCCGGCGGCCGCTGGAGACGGCGGCCTGCCTGGCGGTCGCAGCGGCCGCGGCGACGACGGAACACGCGGGCGGGCGGCCGCGACTGTCCCGGCCGGCTCTGGACCGGCTGCAGCCTCGGCAGCTCGAGGCGGTCCACGCCTGACCGCTACAACCCCGGCAGCTTCTGTTCCATACCCAGCAACGCCGCGAACGGGTCACCGCGCTCGGCCAGCCGATCGGGCACGTCCCGGATCGTCCAGCGGTCCGGCGCGAGCCCGGGGTCGTCGAGCTCGTCCCACTCGAGCGGCACCGACACCGGCGCTCCCGGCCGTGGGCGCACGCTGTACGGCGCGACCAGGGTCTTGTTGAGCACGTTCTGCGTGTAGTCGAGCCGCGCCCGGCCGCGGCGCCGGTCCTTCGTCCACGCCCAGCTGACCAGGTCCGGCAGCACCTTCCCGATGGTCTTGGACACCGTCTCCGCCCACGCGCGGGTCTCGTCGAAGGTCCGGCTCGGCGCGATCGGCACCCAGACCTGGATCCCGCGCTGCCCGGTCACCTTAGGCCGCCCGGTCAGGCCGAGGTGCTCCAGCGCGGTCCGGTGCAGCCGCGCCAGCTCCAGCACCTCGGCGAACGACGTCTCCGGGCCGGGGTCGATGTCGAACAGCACCCACGTCGGGTGGTCGACGTCGGCGCCGCGGGAGGTCCAGGCGTGCAGCTCCAGCGCGCCGTAGTTCGCCAGCCACGCCAAGGTCGCGACGCTGTCCGCCACGACGTACCGCTGACTTTCGCCCGCTTCGGCGCGTTCGTTGCGCCAGGTGGTCAGCCAGCCGGGGGCGTGCCGCGGGACTTCCTTCTGGTAGAAGCCCGGCTCGGTGACGCCCTGCGGGAACCGCTGGGTGTTGAGCGGCCGCCCGGCCAGGTACGGCAGCATGGCCGGCCCGACCGTGACGTAGTACCGGATCAAGTCCCGCTTCGTGAGCGGCACGCGGCCCGGGAACAGCACCTTGTCCAGGTTGGTCAGGGTGAGCTCCCGGCCCGCGACCGACCACTTGCCCTTGCCGCCGAGGTGGTCGAGCGCCGCCAGCTCGTCGGCGGTCGCGGCCGCGAAGCCGACTGTCTCCGCCGCCTCGGCGGCCGGGCGGTCGCCGTGCCACAGCGCCGCGGGTGCGGCCGCGACCTCGTCGTTCGTGCGGCCGCTCTTCACCGAGCGCGGATGCTCTTCGGCGTCCCAGCCGGGCCGGGCGTGCTCGTCCTGCTTGTGCATCAGGAACCACTGCTCTTTGTCCCCGCCGCCGGTGCGCACGAGGACGAACCGCCCGGCCAGCTTCTCGCCGTCGAGGTCGAAGTGCAGTGTCCCGTCCTCGATCGCGCGGGCCGGATCGGGCTCGACCGGCTGCCACTCCCCGCGGTCCCAGACGATGACGTCACCACCGCCGTATTCACCGCGCGGGATCACGCCCTCGAAGTCGGCGTATTCGATCGGGTGATCTTCGACGTGCACGGCCAGCCGGCGCGCTTTCGGGTCCAGCGAGGGTCCCTTCGGCACCGCCCAGCTGACCAGCACACCGTCGAGCTCCAGCCGGAAGTCGTAGTGCAGCCGGCGCGCCCGGTGCCGCTGCACCACGAACCGGCGACCGGCCGAAGTCACGCATCTCCTGGTAGCGCCGCAGTTTGCGGGCCGGGACGTCTGCCATGCCGTCGGGGTACCCACTCAGGACGGCGCGGACCAGGGCGGCTGCTTGTCCGCCAGTTCCCGGTACTCGTCGACCTCTTGGGGTGTCGGGTCGGTCCCGGCCGCCTCCGCGAACTCCTCCGGGTCGACGGGTTCCGGCTCTTCGGACGTCATGTGATCAGCTCCCCAGCGCACCGCGGATGAGGTCGCGCGCCCGGTCCATGATCGCCGCCGGCGGGCCCAGCAGGAGGTTCGCCTTCGCGCTCTCCACCCCGGCGTGCGGGCGGGTCGGCGCCAGCGCTTCGGCCACCTGGACGGTCGCCGCCATCGCCCGCAGCCGCTCCGGCGGCCGGTGGGTGCGCAGCAGCGGGAACTCTTCCTGCTCCTCGCGCTTGGCGTGCGCGAGCACGTCGTCACGCAGCTGCGCCAGCAGCTTGTCGAACCCGTCGGCGTCCGGGCCCATCTTCTGCAGGGTGGTCAGCACCTCCTTCGACCGGTGCTCCTCACCCAGCCGCGCCTCGACGACGGCCACCGCCGTCTTCTCCAGGTGGCGGATCTCCGGGTGCACCACCAGTTCCTCCGCCGTTTCGTGCACCGCCAGCAGCCGCACGAGGTCCCGGAACAGGTCCCGCCGCGGCTCGCCTTCCGCCGTCTCCAGGGCCGTGAACAGCTTGCGGATCTCCCGGTGCTGCCGTTGCAGCAAGTCGATGACGTCTTCGTCCTTCTTCACCATGGGAAGCCTCCTCGATCGATGTCGTCGCAGGCTTCCCCGTCGTGGCCCGGTTACTCCTCGCGGCGGGGTAGCGCGAGCCACAGTGCGCCCGCGGCCGTCAGCGCGATCCCGGCCGCCGCCCACCACGACCACCAGGTGAAGAACACGACGACCAGCCCGACGGCGAGCAGCACACCCCCGCCCACCGACGCGGTGTCTTCACTCGCGGCACGCGGAAAGCCTCCGGCGACGGCCATCAGCCCACCCGCCCGTCGACGGCGGCCACGACCAGTGCCGCGCAGCGCGCGACCGGCAGGCCCCGCTCCTGCGCCATCGCGACCAGGGCCGCGTGCGCGGCGGGGCCCGTCAAGCCTTGGGCCGCAAGGACTTTCAGCGCCAGGCCGACCACGTCGGTGGCGGGCGGAGTGGCGGTGCGCACGGGCATCGGAAGACCTCCGGCTCGATCGGCGGTGCGGCGAACGCGACCGGATACCCCGCCGCATCCGCTTTCACACCGCTCAACTGAACCCTTCCGGGTGACGCCGGTTCAACTCCTGACGAGCCACACCGCGACGTCCACCGGCACCCGGCCGTCCTCGAGCGGCGCGCTCGCCAACAGCACCCGCGTGCTCTCGGGCAGCTCGCACGGCTCGGCGGACAGGTTCACCACGCACCCGAACCCCGGCTCCCGCGTGAAGGACAGCACGCCGTCACGCGCGGGCAGCCACGTCAGCGTCCCGTCCCCCAGCGCGGGGTGCTCCCGGCGGACGGCGAGCGCGGCGCGGTAGAGGCCGAGCATCGAGCCCGGGTCGGCCGCCTGCTTCTCCGCGGTCAGCTCCCGCCAGTGGTCCGGCTGCGGCAGCCACGTCGGGGTGTCGCCGCCGGTGAACCCGAACGGCGGCGCCGTCCCCGACCACGGCAGCGGCACCCGGCAGCCGTCGCGCCCGCGCCGGGTGTGGCCGGAGCGCTCCCACGTCGGATCGGCGAGCGCCGCTTCGGGCAGGTCCTCGACCTCTTCCAGCCCCAGCTCCTCACCCTGGTAGAGGTAGGCGCCGCCGGGCAGCGCCAGCATCAGCAGCAGCGCCGCACGGGCCCGGCGCCGGCCCAGTTCGAGGCCGGACTCCCCCGCGAACCGCGTCACGTGCCGGACGACGTCGTGGTTGGACAGCACCCACGTCGCGGGTGCGCCGACCGCGTTCAACGCCTCGAGGGTCCGGTCGATCACCGCACGCAGCGCGCCGGCGTCCCAGTCGCAGAGCAGGAACTCGAAGTTGAACGCCGTGTGCAGCTCGTCCGGGCGGACGTACCGCGCGAGGCGGTCCGGCCGGTCGACCCACGCCTCGGCGACGAAGACCCGGCCGGGGCCGAACTCACCGGCGACCTTCCGCCACGCCCGGTAGATGTCGTGCACCCCGTCGAGGTCCCAGTGCGGGTGCGCGCCGCGGTCCGGCGGCCGCACGATCTCCTCGTCGTCGGAGCCGAGGTCGGGGAACCGCGGGTCCTTGAGCAGGCCGTGGGCGACGTCGATGCGGACACCGTCGACCCCGCGGGTGAACCAGAACCGCAGCAGGTCCTCGAATTCGGCGCGGACCTCGGGGTGGTCCCAGTTCAGGTCGGGCTGCTCCGGGGCGAACAGGTGCAGGTACCACTCGCCGTCGGGCACCCGCGTCCAGGCCGGCCCGCCGAAGACGCTGCGCCAGTCCGTCGGCGGCGCTTCGCCGCGCCCGGGGCGGAAGTGGTACCGCGCGCGCTCGGGCGAGCCGGGGCCGGCGGCCAGCGCGGCCCGGAACCACCGGTGGTGGTCGGAGGTGTGGTTCGGGACGACGTCGATGATCACCCGCAGCCCGAGCCGGTGCGCTTCGGCAACGAGGTCGACCGCATCGGAGTCGGTGCCGAACAGCGGGTCGACGGCGCGGTGGTCCTCGACGTCGTAACCGCCGTCGACCATCGGCGAGCGGTACCACGGCGTGGTCCACACGGCGTCGACACCGAGGTCGGCCAGGTGGCCGAGCCGCGAGCGCAGGCCGGCGAGGTCGCCGGTGCCGTCGCCGTCCGCGTCGGCGAAGCTGCGTACGTAGACCTCGTAGACCACGGCGTCGCGCCACCACTCGTTCATGGACCCGAGTATCTACGGTGGGGGCATGACCGGGGATCCGACGTTGTATGCGGGCAGTGCCGAGTACTACGCACGTGGGCGGGCCGCGTACCCGCCGGAGCTGGCTGCGGCGATCGTCGCCGAGGCGGGCCTGGACGGTTCGGGCCGCCTGCTCGACGTCGGCTGCGGGCCCGGGTCGCTGACGCTGCTCCTGGCCGGTTCGTTCGAAGAGGCGGTCGGGGTGGACGCGGACGCCGACATGCTCCTCGAGGCTCGTCGGCTCGCCGGGAAGGTCCGGAACTGCCGGTGGGTGCACCTGCGGGCCGAGGACCTGCCGGCCGGACTGGGCCGGTTCCGGCTGGTCACGTTCGCGCAGTCGTTCCACTGGCTCGACCGGCCCCGCGTCGCGGCGACGGTGCGCGGCATGCTGGAGCCGGGCGGTTTCTGCGCCCACGTGCACGCGACGACGCACCAGGGTGTGGACGGATCCGTGCCGCACACGGAGATCACGGAGCTGGTCCGGAGCTACCTCGGCCCGGTGCGGCGCGCCGGCCAGGGTTCGTTGCCGAACGGCACGGCCAGCGGTGAGGCGGAGGTGTACCGCGCGGCGGGCTTCCACGGGCCGCGGCGGTTCGAGGTGCCGGGCCGGGTGGTCACCCGCACGGCCGACGAGGTGGTGGCGGGGGTGTTTTCCCTGTCCAGCGCGGCGCCGCACCTGTTCGGGGAGCGGCAGGCAGCTTTCGAAGCCGAGCTGCGGGAGTTGCTGCGGCGGGTCAGTCCGGGTGGGGTGTTCAGCGAGCGGTTGGGTGAGATCGCGGTGGATCTCTGGTCGCCGTGAACCCCGGATGCGCAGGCGGTCGGGGCCGGCCGCGCAGCGGGCACCGCGCGGCCGGCCCTACCCTCAGGCCGGTGTCACCAGGGGTTGTTGAAGCCGTCGTCACCCTCGGCGTCTGCCGCTCGGGGGCGGCGGGCGCGCCGAGGTGACTCGTCCCGCGGCGACGGCGGCGGTGTCGCCGAGGGGGCGAACGGGGACGCCGTGCCGGGCTCGCTGCCGAAGGCGTCGGAGTCGAAGGGTGACGGGGGCTCGGCGCTGGTCCGGTCGGTGCTCCAGCCGGACTTCGTCTTGCGTTGCGCGAGCTCCCGGCGCCGCTCCACGTAACGCTCGGCGGCCTGGACCTGCTTGGTCATGTACTCCTGCGAGCGGGCCTTGATCTCCTCGCCCCGCTGTTCACGCAGGGCGCGGCGCTCGGACTGCTCGCGGACCAGGCCGTCCAGCTCGGCCTTCATCCCGGCCATGTCGGTCATGCGTGCTCCTCTGCCACCGCTCACCGCCGGCGGATGACCGGCGGCTCCTCGTCGTCCAGTGAGCCCATGATGCGCCCGGTGGGTTCGGCCATCGGCTCGAAGACGGCGCCCTCGATCCGGTACGCCCGGTTGGTCCGCTCCTGGTCACCGCCGCCGGCTCCGCCGCCGCCCATGCCACCCATCGGCGCCATGCCGCCGCCCATCGACTGCCCGGTCGCTCCCGGTGCGCCGGCGGCCGAGGGGGCGAACCCCGCCGTCACGGGCTGCTGCTGGTGCGCGCCGACCCCGCTGTGGACGCCCTCCGACAACGACGGCGCCTCGCCGAGACCGCCGCCCGACGCGACACCCACACCGGCGCCTGCGCCCGCGCCGACCGGGTCGAGGCCGGCCGCCGACAGTCCGTGCCCGCCGCCACCGCCGCCCCCGGCGCCGATCCCGTCGAGGGTGCCGCTGTGGGTGGGCAGGTCGTCGGTCTTCAGGCTGTGCGCGGGTGAGCTCGGGGTGTCGCCGAGGACGTCCTTCCTGTCGTCGCCGCCGAGCGTGTCGTCGAGCAGGTGCTTCGGGCCGTCCTTGTCGTCCTCGCCCAGGGTGTAGGTGGTCGGGGTGCCGCTGCCGTCGTCGACGGTCACGACGGTCGGGCCGTCGGGCCGCTCGGCGGTGATCTTCACGCCGCCGTCTTCGATGTGGATCTTGCCGTCCGGGCCGGGGCAGTGGACGTCGTCCGTCCCCTGTGGACCGTCGCCGGCCTTGGCGTCGTCGGACCAGTCGAGCTTGAAGTCCTTCAACGGGCCGGAACCGTCGCCGACCTTGATGTCCATCTTGCCGTCGTGGTCCGGCTCGGTCATCTCGAAGGTCTTGTCACCCTGCTTGACCTTCAGGGTGTCGGGGGTGTCGTCGCCGTCCTTGTCGTCACCGAGCAGGCTGTCCGGCTTGCCGTCGCCGTCCTTGTCCGCACCCAGGAGATCGTCGGGCTTGCCGTCGCCATCTTTGTCTTCACCCAGCGGGCTGTCCGGCTTACCGTCACCGTCCTTGTCCCCGCCGGGCAGACTGTCCGGCTTACCGTCACCGTCCTTGTCCCCGCCGGTGCCGCCGTCCAGGCCGCTGCCGCCCGGCTCGGTCTCGATCCCGGGGCCGCTGAACTCCTTCAGCGCGTCGGCCGCCTTCTGCTTCGCTTCCTCCGCGGCCTGCTCGGCCGCCGCCTTGCCGTCATCACCGGAGCCGGAACCGGAACCCGACCCGGAGCCGCCGCCCGAACCCGAGCCCGACCCCGAACCGGTGTCGCCCAGGCCGGGAGCACCGCCCGAGCCGGAACCACCCCCGAGGCCTTCGCCCGCACCCGAACCGGCTCCGGACTCCGTCTCGATCCCGGGGCCACTGAACTGGTTCAGCGCGTCCGTGGCCTTCTTCTTCGCCTCTTCGGCGGCCGCGGCCGCCGCTTCCTGGCCACTGGCGGACGGCGACGGCACCGACGAAGGCGCCGTGTCGTCACCACCGGAACCAGAACCGGAGCCACCGCCCGAGCCGGAACCCGAGCCGCCCGAGCCGAGGCCGGAGCCGCCGCTGTCGCCGGAGCCCGTGGACAGGTCCGGGATCGACGGCATCGAGCCACCACCCGCACCCGAACCGCTGCCCGAGCCGGACCCGCCACCGGACCCCGTCGGCAGATCCGGGACCGACGGTGTGGGAACACCGCCCGCACCGGAACCACCGGAACCACTGGGCAGATCACTGCCCGAGCCTCCGCCCGCACCACCGCCGGGCACGCCGGAACCGGAGCCGGAGCCACCCTCGGGAATGTTCGGCACCGGGCCGCCCCCGCCACCCGAGCCGGAACCACCGCCGGGCGCACCCGCGCCCGAGCCGGAACCGCCACCCGGCGCGCCCGAGCCCGAGCCGGAACCCCCACCGGGCGCACCGGTGCCCGAACCGGACCCGCTGCCCGAGCCACCGGGACCGCCACCCGAGCCGCCCGGAGCACCAGGACCACCGGTCCCGGAACCCGAACCACCGGGCAGCGACACACCCTCGAACTCGTTCTTCACCGCGCCCATGACCTTGTCGAGGGCGTCGTACGCCTGGTCGACCAGGTCCTTGGTGTCCTTGCAGGTCTTCACGAAGCCCTGGTACAGCCGGTCCCACATGTCGGGGTTGAACTGGTTCTGGATCCACTGCTTGGCCAGGTCCTGGCCGTGCTTCTTGATCTCGTCGCCGTCGCAGCAGCCCTGGTCGTTGAGGGTCTTGACCAGGTTGGTGCCGAAGTTGAGGTCCATCCAGCCCGCGATCTGGGCCAGGTCCTGCTCGTTGCCGTGCTCGCCGCTGGCGACCGCGATGACCTTCTGCGCCATCGTGTAGTCGGCCTTGCCGACCAGGTCGGTGTACATCCCGACCACCGCGTCGGCCTTGCCCTTGCACAGCTGGAACACCGTGGTCGCGGTGGAAAGCGTCGCCTCGCTCACGTTGCCGAGCGTCTGCGACAGCTTCGCGGCCTTGGGCTGGATCTTGTCGTTGTAGGTGTCGGACGCGGCGTCCGCACCCGCACCGCTCCACGTCTTGTACAGGCTGCCGAGCTGGGAGCCGGTGTCCTCGACCGTCCGGTCGACCGTCTCGGAGCCGGTCTTGAAGTGCGCGGCGTCCTGGACGAAGTGCTCGAAGCTGATCCCCCGCTGCTCGTCGAACGGCGTGCGGATGTCCTTGTCCAGGTCGAGCGCGCGGGTGTTGCCGCGGCAGTCGGCCGGGATCTTCGCCAGCAGCGACCCGAAGGTCTCGAACAGCTTCAGCGCGGGCGCGGCGGCGTCGAAGATCTCGTCCGACGTCTTCGTCCCGGTGCTGCCCCCGCCGTCGGCCGAGGCGGGCGGCTTGGCCCCGTCCAGCTTGGCCTTGCCGTCGTCGACGGCCTTCTTCTCCTGGTCTTCGTTGTAGGAGTTCTGGTCACCGCTCGACTTGGCCTTGTCGAACGCCTCGTCGACCGACTGCCCGGCGAACAGCGGGTTCGCGTTGTAGGCGCCGGCGTACTTCTCGGCTTCCTGCCGCTTCTGCTTGATGTCGTCCGGTTCCTGGTCGGCCAGGAACGGCGGCGGTGGCGGGTTCTCCCGCAGCCAGCTGCTGATCAGCGCGCTCTTCTGCGCGGCGGGCACGCTCGGGTCGTCGAGCAGCGCCTTGACGTCGGACCACTTCTTCTTGTCGGCCATCAGAGCGAGCCCCCGGCGTTGGTGATGGCGCCCGACTGGTTGTCTTCGTTGGCGCTGTAGCTCGACCCGGCGGTGCCGAGGTTCGAGCCGAACGAACCCAGTGTGCTGCTGTACCCGGAGACCGCGGCCCAGAGCGCCTGCGCGCCCGCGGTGTACTTCGCCGCGTGGGCGTTGTGCGCCCGGCCGAAGCCCTCCGCGGTCACCTGCGGGGTCTGCAGGTCCGGGTTGTCGTCCAGCAGGTGCTCCGCCAGGTCCCCGATGGTCTTGGACGCCGTCGACAACGCTTCCGTCGTCGCGGTGTACCCCCCGCCGCTCATGTCAGCGCCTCTCCTCAGTTCCTTCGGTTCCCAGGGCTTCCGCGAGCACGTCGGCCACGGATCCCACGTCGGTGAAGCGGTCGAGCAGGTCCAGGTCGATCGTGACCCCGTAATAGACCTCCAGCGCCGCCAGCAGGCGGATCCGGCCCTTCGAGTCGATGCCGAGCTCCTCCAGCGGGGCGTCGGGCTCGACGAGGGCCGGGTCCAGCCGGAAGGTGTCGGAGACGACCTTCATGACCTCGGCGCGGTGATCACCCACGGCCGTCACCATAACGTGCCTTGGCGGCCGACCGGGCGACCTTGCCACTCGATGTGCGCGGAAGTCCGCCGGAAGGGACCAGACGTACCGCACGGAGCGTGAGATCGTGCTCCCGCGACACGGCACGCAGCACGGCTCTGGTCACCTCTTTGGTGTCCGCGACGGCGTCGCGTGCCCATTCGGCCACCACCACCGCCCCTTCCCCCTCGTCGTCGGACACGCCGAAGGCGGCGACGCGGTCGCGGCGCACAGCGGGGTGGGCCTCACCCGCCGACGCCTCGATGTCCTGCGGGTGGAAGTTGCGGCCGTCGATGACGATGAGGTCCTTGAGCCGGCCGGTGACGTAGAGGTCGCCGCGGTGCACCACGCCGAGGTCGCCGGTGCGCAGCCAGCCGTCGAGGCCGTCGAGTGTGGCACCGAACGTGGTGCTGTCACCGCGTCCCCAGTAGCCGGTGGCGACGTTGGGGCCGTGCACCCAGATCTCGCCGACGTCGCCATCGGGCTGCTCCCGGCCGTCGCGGACGATCCGCACCAGCTGCCCGACCGGACGGCCCACCGAAACGAGTTCCTGCCCGTCGACGGTTTCGACGGCCTGGCCCTGCGCGAGGATTTCCCGGTCGAACACCGCGCCACGCGGCCCTTCCGGCCCCGCGCTCGCGACGTACACAGTGGCCTCGGCGAGCCCGTAGGACGGACAATGCGCCTCGCGCCGGAACCCGTACGGGCCGAAGACCTCCTGAAAGCGCTCTACCGTCCGGGGCCGGACGGGTTCGCTGCCGTTGAGCGCGACGCTCACGCCGGACAGGTCCAGGTCGGCTTCGGCGCCGGCGTCGGCCGCGAGGTCGTAGGCGAAGTTCGGCGCGGCGGTGAACACCGCGGGGTAGTCGCTCAGCTGCCGCAGCCAGCGCCGCGGCCGGTGCACGAACTCGGCCGGGGCCATGAACACCGCGCGCCCGCCGGCGAAGACCGGCAGGCACAGCAGCTGGATCAGGCCCATGTCGTGGAAGAACGGGATCCAGCCGGCGCAGGTTGTGCCCTCGTCGACGTGGTAGGCGTGGCTGCCCTGCCAGCACGCCGCGACGATCGCCCGGTGCGGGATCATCGCGCCGGCCGGCTCCCGCGTCGACCCCGAGGTGTACTGCAGGTAGGCGGGTGTCTCCGGGTCCACCGGCACCGGATCGGCGCCCGGCCCGGTCAGCTCGTCGACCACGACGAGGTCGTCACCCGGCACCCGCGCTGCCGCGGCCTTGGACGTCAGCCGGACCCGCGCGCCGGAGTCGGCGAGGATCCCGGCGAGCCGCTCGGCCTGGGCGGGGTTCGACGGCGCCATCAGCGGCACGGCGACCAGGCCGGCGGCGAGCGCGCCGAAGAACGCGAGCGGGTAGGCGAGCTCCTGCCCGGCGAGGATCGCCACCCGCTCCCCCGGCTCCGCGAGCCGACGCAGCTCACCCGCGACCACCCGGACGCGAGCGGCGAACTCCGCCCACGTCAGCGTGTGCTCCGCGCCGTGGGTGTGGTCCTGGTGGGTGAACAGCGGCCGGCCGTCGTCCGCGCGCGCGAACAGCCGCTCCACGATCGAGGCGCGCAGCACCGCTTCGGGCACGGTCACGGGCGGACTGGACACGGTCCGCAACCTACCGGTCGGCCCGGGCGCCGTTCGCGCGTGGTGGCGCGAGTGCGCAGTACTTTGTGGACAGTGCCTGCGAGCAGCACCCATGGCCCGGGCCGCGGACCACCGCGCGGGCCGGGCGGCCCTCCGGCTCGCCACCACGGCCACTCGGACGCGCCGGGCGCAGCCCCGGTTCCCCTCTTCTCCGGAAATCTCCGTTAGCAGTTCCCCCGGTCATCGTCAACACATCCGGCGGTAACTGGCATCGTTCCGGTCCGGCCTGGCAGCCCGCCAGTATCGGGCCCCAGGCGTTGTCGGCGACCCCGGTCGTGGCCCACGGTGGAGATCGTCTTCGCAAGCCCGGAAAAGGCGGTGACCCGTGCGTTTCGACCTTCTCGGCCCTCTCGACGTAGTCCACGACGGACGCCCGGTCGTGCTGCGGGGGGCGACCCAGCGCGCCGTGCTGGCCTTCCTCCTGCTGCACCACAACGAGGTCGTCGCGACCAGCACGCTGCTCTCGGCCCTCTGGCCGGACGGGGTCCCGGCGACCGCGCGGAAGATGGTGCAGAACGCCGTGTCGGGCTTGCGCACGACCCTCGCCGCGCGGTCCGGCGCCGGGGAGGAGCAGCCGATGCTGCTCACCCACGCGCCCGGTTACCTGCTGCGGGTCGACAGCGAGCAGGTCGACGTCGCGCGCTTCCGGCGGCTGGTCGCGGCCGGCCGGAGCGCGGGCGACGACGACACCGCCGTCGCGGCTTATCGCGAGGCCCTCGGGCTGTGGCGCGGCCGGATGCTGGCCGACCTCGCCGAGACCGGCGTCGCCTGGCCCGAGCTCACCGCGCTCGAGGACGAGCGGCTGGCCGGGCACGAGGAGCTGTTCGCCCTCGAACTGGACCGCGGACGCCACCACGAAGTGCTCACCGACCTGCGGGCGCTGGCCGAGGCCCACCCGAACCGCGAGCGGCTCAACGGCCAGCTGATGACGGCGCTGTACCGCTGTGGCCGGCACGTCGACGCCCTGGAGGTCTTCCGCGCGACGCGAGCCGCGCTCGCCGACGGGCTGGGCCTGGAGCCGGGCAAGGAGCTGCGTGAGCTGGAACGCGCGATCCTGCAGCACGACGACACCCTGCTGACCCACGAGCCGGCACCCGAACCCGCGCCCCGGCCGGTCGCGCCCGTCTCGCCGGCTCCGCCTGTCACGTCCGCGCCGCCGGTGATCGCGGTCGCCGGGCCGCGTCCGGAGCCGGCCGACGCCGAGCGGAAGCCGGTCGTCGTGGTCGGCATCGCGCCCGCCGCCACCGGCGACGACGACCCCGAAGACGCCGTCGACGTCCTCGCCCAGATGCGTGCCGTGACCGAGGAAGAGGCCGAAGGCGCCCACCTGCCCGGCGGGCCGGGCCCGGTGCTGCTGGCGGTGTTCGGCCTGCCCGGCTCCCGCGACGACGACGCCGTGCGCGCGGTCCGCACCGCGCTGCGGATCCGCGACCGGCTGGCCGCGGCCGGTGTCGTCACGCAGATCGGCGTCGACTCGGGTGACGTCCTCGCCGAGGTCACCCCGGACGGCCCGGTGGTCACCGGCCCGGTGCTGGACCGCTGCGTCCGGTCCGCCCTGGCCGCCCCCGACGGCCGGGTCCGGGTTTCGGACGCGGTGCGGGAGGCGAGCGAGCCCACGGTGGTCTACGGCGCGGCCGACGACTCCCCCGACTGGTGGCAGGCGGGCTCGGTGCGCCCGCACCCGGTGGCCGAGACGCCCGACCCGGGCACCTTCGCCGGCCGCGACCACGACCTCGACCTGCTGGATCACTTCCTCGGCTTTGTCGAGACGGGCGGCCGCCCGCACCGGGTGACGGTGCTCGGCGAGCCCGGTATCGGGAAGACGCGGCTGCTCGCGGAGTTCGGCGAGCTGCTGGCGAAGCGGCCGGAGGTGCGGGTGCTCGAAGCGGCCGGCGACCTGGCCACGACGTTCGCCGGCGCGCCTGGGTTGCTCCCGCGCACTGTGGCCCGGTTGCGGTCCGACGGCGACGACGCGGCGCTGCGCGCGGCTGCGACCGAGCTGACCGCGTACGGCCCGCTGGTGCTGCTGGCCGACGACGTCCACGAAGCCGGTCTGCAGGAGGCGATCGCCGGGCTGGGCGGTGTCTGTGCGGGGCTGCCGGTGCTGGTGGTTGCGGCAGCGCGGCTTGCATCGCCCGGCACTTCTCCCGGACAGACGACCATCACGCTCGCCCCGCTCGCCGACGATGCGGTGGCGGGTCTGCTCGACGTCCTGCTGCCGGGTACGACCCGCTTGGCTCGTGGGAAACGCGAGCTGATCACGCGCATCGGTGGCAATCCGCGGTTCGCCCATGCCTACGCCGACGGTGTCCGGGGACGCACGACTCCCTTTGCTTCGCAGGCGATGCCTCCGCTGGTGCGCCGTACTCTGGCGGCGTTGCTGGACAGCTTGCCCTCGACGGAAAAGGCTGTCCTGAAGGCGGCGTCGTTGACTGGTGACGTCTTTGACGCTTCGGACGTTTCTTCGGTGTGTGACCGTTCGCCGGCGGAGGTCGCTTCGGCTCTGACTGCGCTGGCGGAGCGGGACGTGCTGCAGCGTGAGGAGGGTGGTTTCAGCTTCCGGCGGGCTGCGTTGCGGGAGGTGGCTTATCAGCGGATTCCGCGGGCGGTGCGTACCGAGCTGCTGCGGCGGCCGGTGGGGCGGCCGGTTCGTGCGGAGATTCCTGCCTGAACTTTTTGCTTGCTCCGTGGGTTTTCCGTCCTGGGTTTTCAAGATGCGGCTTCGCCGGGGCGTGGGAAATCGGCGCTTGCTGTGGTTGCTTGTCGCTCGGTGCGGGAGCGCCGATTCCCCACGCAACGGTGTCCCTGCCGGGCCGCCGCTTCCACCTGATCGAGTGATGAACACGCGTTCGACTTCCGGTAATCTTGTTGTGTGGACGGCGAAACGGTGTGGCAAGCGGATGCGGTGGCCTTGGCCGACCGTATCTCCGCGCTGCTCACCGTCGTGCGGTCCGCTGAGGCTGAGATCGGTTCGCTGCTGGTGGAAATCGAGTCCCGTGGTGTGATGGAGTTGTTCGGGTATCGGTCTGTTGCTCGGTTGTTCGAGCACCTGGCTGACGTTCCCAAGGCTGCTGCTGAGACTGTGGTCAAACGAGCCCGGGCGCTGAACTCCGGCCGGAATCTCGATGGCACTACCGTTCCCGCTGTTGCTCCCGCCACCGGCGTCGCCGCCCTGGACGGTCGGTTGAGCACCCCGATGATCGACACCATCGTCGCTGCCCTGACACAGGTTCCGGCCGAACACCGCGACGATGCTGAACGCGACTTGCTGTCCTTCTCCTCCGACGCCGGGCACAAGCAGGTTGCAGCGCTGGGGGAACGGATCGTGGCTCACCTCGATCCCGATGGTGCTGAGCCGGACGAGACCGAACCGTCTGTGCCCACCCGAGAGCTTTCCCTGCGCCGCAAGAGATCCGGGGTGTGGGAGCTGAACGGTCGCTTCGACGATGAGACCGGCACTCGCGCCAGCGCTCTCCTCGACGCGCTCGCCCAACGCCGCACCGCCGACGACGGCGGCGACCTTCGCTCCCCACAGGAACGCTACGGTGACGCCTTCTCCGACGCCATCAACCTCGCCCTCAACTCCCCGGACCTGCCGACGCAGGCCGGCGAACGAGCCCACGTGATGGTCGCGGTCTCACTGGAAGACCTTCAGTCTGGCATCGGCAAGGCCACCCTCGGCGACACCGGCCGCATCTCCGCCGCCGAAGCCCGGATCCACGCATGCGACTGCAAACTCATCCCGGCGGTATTAGGCAACAAGAGCGAACTGCTCGATCTCGGCCGCTCACGCCGACTAGTCCCGCTCAAACTTCGCCGCGCCCTCTACCTCCGGGATCGCGGATGCGCCTTCCCCGGCTGCCACCGCCCACCGCGACACTGCCAGGGGCACCACATTCGCCACTGGGCCGACGGCGGCCCCACCGACCTGGGCAACCTGGTCCTGATGTGCGCTCATCACCACCGGCTGCTGCACCGCTCCGGGTGGGAAGTTCGCATCGCCGCCGACGGCCTACCGGAGTTCTTACCCCCGGTGTTCCTGGACAAACGCCGAAAACCCCGGCGCAACAACCTCCACCAACCCCTGCCATTCGCGGCATGAACAACCGAACAACGGGAAAGGCCCGCAGCCAACCGGCTACGGGCCTGCACCCACGCCCGCCGTCAGCTGGCCGGGCGCTGCATCACGTCCGCGTCGTACTTGACCGTCGATGCCTCGTGCCGGGAACTGAACGGGCACTTCCAGTCCTCTTCGGTCATCCGGCCGGCGAAGTGCCTGGACGGCATCTGGTACTCGTACGTCGTGAAGCTCGGGTTCACCGAGCCGTTGTTCGTGGACTCGCGCTTGCGGATCGCGTCCTGCATCGAGAAGAACTTGTCGCCGAGCAGCATGAACTGCATCAGCGAGTTGAACGCGATCGCCGGGCGGACGAACCGGCGGCTCGCCCGGGACGCGCCCGGGTGCATGCCGACGATGAAAAACGCGTGGCCGGCCACGTGGAAGCCGAAGTTGGGCTCGTTCGGGTCGGACGTCGCGCCTTCGTCGAGGCCGTACGTGCGGCTGTCGATATCGTGCATGTGTTGCAGGTGCTGCCACAGCAGGCGCTCGTGCTCCTCTTCGTCGAGGATTCCGCCGGGTGCCTCGAACGTCGAGACGAACGTGCGGAAGCTCTTGTCCGAGAGTGTCGGGCGGATGCCGCGGGCGTAACCGAGCAGGTCACGGTAGTTGGCGCGCGCCGACTCCGGGTCGCCCAGTGCCGGGTAGTGGCCGTGGACGATCGAGCCGCGCTTCAGCGCCGAACGGGCGCCCAGGCAGCTGAACTCCTTGGTCTGGATGAACTCTTCGAGCTCCGCTCGCGGCTCGGTCATGTCTCTCCTTTCCCGTGCGCCCCGGCCGGGACTCGGCCCGGGAGCCAGTCGAAGGCGCGCACCGTTAACGGGCGCGCGGGGACGGCCAGCGCCGCGGCGTGCCCGGGGCCGGCGTTCAGCTCCGTGACCGTCCATTCAGGACCACCCGGAGAAGGGAACAGCACGTCGCCGCCGGTGAGGGTGAACGCCGGGCCCGGCAAGCCTGCCAGGCCGACACCTTCGGCCTTCAGGTACGCCTCTTTGCAGGTCCAGTACCGGAAGAACGTCTCCGGCTCACGGACGTCGGCCGCTTCGGACGGAACCAAGGTCCGGGACGCCAGGCCGGTGTGGTCCACAGGTCGGATCTCTTCGACGTCCACGCCGACGCGCACGTCGGTGGCCACGGCGACCAGTGCCAGGCCGCCGGACCGGGACAGGCTGAACTCCAGCCCGGTGTCGCCGGCCAGGGCCGGGCGGTCGCCGTCGCGGGTGAACCGCAGGTCACCGGGCACGTAGCCGGCCAGGACGTCACGCAGGGCGACGTGCGAGGCCAGGAACCGCGTGCGCTCTTCGTCGACCGTGATCCGGGCCGCGCGGCGCAGCTCGTCGTCGGACAGCCGGCCGAGCAGGCCGCAGACCTCGGACGGTGCGAGCACACGGCCCAGGGCGATGCGCCAGACGTGGACGTCGCGGCCCGGGCGTAGCCGCTCGCCCACTGCGCCCGACGGCTGCCGCCACGCCGGGGACCACTCCGTTGTCACCGCGCCAGCCTCCGCCGCATCACCCGCAGCAGCTCCGGCACCCGGTCCTCGAGGTAGAAGTGGCCGCCGGCGTAGGTGAACATCGCCGGGTCCGTGCCCAGCTCCAGCCACGCCGCCAGCTCGTCTTCGGCGGCCCGCGGGTCGCGGTCGCCGCCGAACGCGGTCACCGGCACCGGGAGCCGCTCCCCCGGCACGTGCCGGTAGGTCTCGTTGACCGCCAGGTCGGCCCGCATCAGCGGGAGGAACATCGCCAGCAGCGAGGGCTCCCGTCGCAGGACGTCGGGCAGTCCGCCGAGGGCGTGCAGTTCCGCGGCGAGCCGGTCGTCGGGCAGCGCCCGCAGCGGCGGGCGGGTGTCGGGCAGCTGCGGCGCGGCCCGGCCGGACACGAACAGGTGCCGCGGCAGGGTGGCGCCGCGCTCGGCGAGCCGGCGGGTCAGCAGGTAGGCCACCAGGGCACCGAGGCTGTGGCCGAAGAACGCGAAGTCCCCGGTCAGCGCGTCGGCCAGGCCGTCGAAGGCGTCGTCGACCAGCGCCTCGACGTTGTCGTGCGGCCGTTCCCGGCCTCGCTCGGCGCGGCCGGGCGGCTGGACTGGGAGCACCACCAGGTCGTCCCCCGCGGCGGCGGTCCAGCTCCGGTAGACCGCCGCGCTCGCCCCGGCGTGCGGGAAGCAGAACAGCTTCGTGGCGCCGGTCTCGGGCAGCCCGCCGGGCAGCCACGGCCGTGCCGTTGCCGTGGTCATCGCACCTCCAGCGTCAGGTAGGCCGGCGGCGGCTGGATCCGCTCCAGGTCGGACTCCAGGACGAGCCGGTCGCCGTCACGGGAGATCTCGGAGAAGCCGGCGAACGCGTAGGTCACGTACATGACGCGGTTGCGGCCGGTCTCGACGAAGTCGGCGCGCAGCTTGGCGCCCTCGGCCTTGGCCAGGCCCATGATGTGGTTGAGCAGCACGGTGCCGACCCCGCGGGACATCACGCGGCACGACATCAGCATCATCCGCAGGTGCCAGGCTTCGTCGCCGCGCTCGGCGAGCGCCAGGCCGATCTTGCCGTAACCGCCGTACTTGTCCGACAGCGACGCGACCAGCAGCACGTGGTCGGGTGAGGTCCGGAGCGCGTCGAGCTCGTCGTAGGAGTAGGTCCGCCCGGTCGAGTTGAGCTGGTTGGTGCGGACGGTCAGCTCCTCGGCCCGCTGCAGGTCCTCCCGCTGGGCCCGGGCGATCGTGAAGGTCATGTCCAAAGTGGACAGGAACTCTTCGTTGGTGCCCTCGTACTCCTCCTCCACCTGGTCCCGCTCGGCGGCGGCGCGGTAGAGCTGACGGCGGACGCGCGACTCGTCGGTGACGAACTTGGGCCGGAACTCCTCCGACGCCAGCGTTTCGGCCAGCCGGGCGACGTCGACGGTCTTGACCGCGGGCAGCGCGTGCGCCACCTCTTCCAGCTCGAACGGCTGGTCGTCGACAAACGCGATCGCGTCCAGGCCGATGTTGAGCGCCTTCGCGATCCGGTCGACCGAGCCGGACTTGGGGTTCCAGTTGATCTGCGGGTGCAGGAAGTACTCGTCGAGCCCGGCCGCCTTCAGCCGCGCCATGGCCGCGTCGTGGTCGTTGCGGCTGGCCACCGAGTGCAGCACACCCAGCTCGTCGAGCCGCTTGATCTCGGCGACGACCGCCGGCCGGACGGTGACGTCGCCGTCCTCCAGCAGGGTGCCGTCCCACACCGTGTTGTCCAGGTCCCAGACCACGCACTTGATCCGGCCCCGCTGGGGTTTCTCCGCCACGGCAGTACTTTGCGCGCGAGTCATCCCGACACCTCCCGATACGCCTCGTCCGCGATGGTCAGCTCCTGGATCTGGGTGCTGCCCTCGATGATTTCCATGACCTTCGCGTCCCGGTACAGCCGCGCGACGGGGTAGTCGGGGCCGCAGCCGTTCGCGCCGTGGATCTGGACGGCGTCGGACGCCGCCCGCGCGGCCGCGGTGGACGCGAAGTACTTGGCCACCCAGGTGGCCATGATCGTCGCCGGGTCACCGGCGTCCTTGAGCCGCCCGGCCTTCTCGCACAGCAGCCGCGCGGCGTCGCGCGCGGTGACCATGTCGCTGATCTTGGCGCGGATCTGCGGCAGGTCGCGCAGCAGCCCGCCGCCGGCCGAGCGCGCCGAGGTGTAGGCGGCGGACGCGGCCAGCGCGCCCCGGATGATCCCGACCGAGCCGCAGGCGACGCTGTACCGGCCGAGGTCGAGCGCGCCGGTCATCACCGTGCCCGCCGCCCAGCCCGGCGGGCCGACCAGCGCGTCCGGGTCGAGCCGGACGTCGTCGAACTCGATGGTGGCCAGCATGCTGGCCGTGGTGCCCAGCACGTGCCGGACCGGCGTGACGCGCACGCCGGGGTGGTCGGCCGGCACCAGGAACGCGGTCATCCCGTTCGCCGTGTGGGCGAACACGAGCAGCAGCCCGGCCCGCCGGCCGCCGGTGATCCACTTCTTGCGGCCGGTGAGCGTCCAGCTGCCGTGGTCGGCGACCGCAACGGTGCCGGCCGCGGTGGCGTCGCTGCCGCTGAAGTCCGGGTCGGTCAGGCAGAACGCGCCGAGGGTGTCGCCGGCGGCCAGGGCCGGCAGCCACCGCTCACGCTGCTCGTCGTCACCCCAGCGCTCGACCGTGGCGGTGACCATGGTGTGCACGGTCAGCAGGCTGCGCAGGGACGAACAGCCGCGGCCGACCTCCTCGTGCACCCGGCCGAGGGTCACCATGTCCATGCCCGCGCCGCCGGACTCCACCGGCAGGAACGGGGCCCACAGGCCGAGCTCGGCGACCCGCCGCCGGACGTCGTCGGGAATCTCTTCGGCCTGCTCCCACGCGTTCGCGTGCGGGCCGACCTCGTCGTCGACGAAGCGCCCGACCACGACGAGCTCGGGGGCTTCCGGCCGTGTCCTCGCCGTCACTTCGCCTCCTCGGTCAGTGCGCGGCCGCGGCCGTGCGCCGCTGCACCAGCTCGGTCATCCGCTCGACGGTGCGGAAGTTGTCCAGCTTCAGCTCCTCGTTGGGGATCCGGGTGGCGAACGCCTTCTCGATGAACATGACGAGCTCCATCGCGAAGAGCGAGTTCACGAAGCCCAGGGCAAAGATGTCCTGCTCGTCGGTGAACGACAGGCCGGGGAACTTCGCCCCGATGAAGGTGCGGATCTCGCCGCGGACGTCCTGCGACATGGGAAAGCCTCTCTCGGGTAAGGGAAGGGGGCGCCGGCGGGGTCAGCCGGCGCCGGCCGCGCTGTAGCTGTAGAAGCCCTTGCCGCTCTTGCGGCCGTGCAGCCCGGCCGCGGTCATCTGCTTGAGCAGCGGGCAGGGGCGGTACTTGCTGTCGTTGAACTCGTCGTAGAGCACCTCGACGCTGTAGAGGATCGTGTCGACGCCGATCAGGTCCGCGGTCTCCAGCGGGCCCATCGGGTGCCCGAAGCAGCTGCGGAACACCTCGTCGACGGTGGCGGCGTCGGCGACACCCTCGTGCACCAGGAACGCGGCTTCGTTGACGGTCAACATCAGGACGCGGTTGGAGACGAAGCCCGAGGCGTCGTTGACCGGGATCGGCTTCTTGCCCATCGACAGCAGCAGGTCCCGCACGACGTCCTTCGTGGACTCACTCGTGTGGTAGCCGGGGATGAACTCGCACGCCGGCTTCATCGGCACCGGGTTCATGAAGTGCACCCCCATCACCTTGTCCGGGCGGCCGGTGAGCGCGGCGAGCTTGGTGATCGGGATGGCGGAGGTGTTGACGACGAACACCGTGTCGGCCTTGCAGGCCTCGTCGAGCTTCGGGTACAGGCGGGCCTTGAGGTCCCAGTTCTCGGTGATGTTCTCGATCAGCACCTCGGTCTCGGCGAGCAGCTCGAGCTCGGTGCCGCTGGTGATCCGCCCGAGCACGGCGTCCGCGTCGAGCTCCGGGCCGCCGAGCATGCGGCTCATCCGGCACTCGAGCTCGATCCGGTCGCGGGCGTCGGCCAGCTTGCCCGGGTCGACGTCGACGAGCACGACGTCGTGCCCGCTGGTGGCGAGGTTCTGCGCGACGCCGGTGCCCATCACACCGGCGCCGACGACTCCGACGAGGCTCATGACTTCTCCTTGGCTTCACTCGTGGTCAGGTCCAGCACCCCGTCGAGCCGGCCGTGGGCGGCGCGCACGGCGTCGGCTCCCCCGGGCTGTTCGTCGGCGAACAGGACCGTGGCGCCCAGCTCGTCGCCGAGCCGGGTGGCGAGGTCGCGGGCCGTGCGGTCCAGCTCGCCTTCGACGAGGTAGACCGGCGCGGCCGCGGTGCTCGCGGCGCGGGCGCCGAGGGCGACCTCGGCGCCCGACCGCGTCGCCGTCGGCTCGATCCAGTAGCGCTCGCGTTGGAACGCGTAGCCGGGCAGCGTGGTCTTCCGCGGTTCACGACCGGCGTGGTAGGCACGCCAGTCGAGGTCCACCCCGGACAACCACATCCGGCCGAGCGCCTCGGCGAGCACCGCCGTGTCCGGGCGAGGATCGGCCTCGCCCGGCAACGTCGGCACCAGCAGCGGCCAGGACGTCTGCGGGAAGTCCGGGTGGCCGCGGAACATCGAACCGAGCGACTGCCCGGCTCCCAGCTCCACGACCACCGTGTCAGGTGCGGCACTGGCGAGATGCTCGATCATGGCCGCGAACCGCACCGGGCGGCACATGTGCTCGGCCCAGTAACCGGGGTCCTTGAGCTGCTTCGCGGTGATCGGCGCGCCGGTGACGTTGGACAGGTAGGGCACGTCCGGCTCGCGCGGCGTGAGGTGCTGCCGCGCCCAGGCCGTCAGCTCGGCGGCGGCCGGCCGCAGGGAGCGCGAGTGGAACGCGTGGGTCGTGCGCAGCGGCCGCGCTGGGACACCGTGCTCGGCAAGCGCGGCGGCCAGCTTCTCGACACCTTCGACGGGGCCGGAGACCACGATCATCCTCGGCCCGTTGACCGCGGCGACGTCAACGCCGAACGCCGTCACGTCGCCGACCAGCTTGGCCAGTTCGTCCGCCCCGACGGGGACGGCGGCCATCGCGCCGGGCGGCAGCTTCTCGATCAGCTTCGCGCGGAAGGCGACCAGCGCGGTCGCCTCCTCGAGGGTCAGCGCGCCCGAGAGCGCGGCGGCGGCGAACTCGCCGACGCTGTACCCGGCGAGCACCGCCGGCTCGACACCCCAGGCGCGCAGCAGCCGGCCCAGCGCGTAGCCCAGGGTGAACACCGCGGGCTGCGTGACGGCGGGGCCGGCTTCCTCGCTGTCGGTCGCACGGCCGAGCAGCCGGGCCAGGTCACCACCGTCTCCCCCGCGGGCGCCGAGCAGGCTCTCCGTCGGGTCAGTGCCCAGGTGCTTCTTGAACAGGGCGGCACACTCGTCGACGGCGGCCTTGAACTCCGGTTCGGAGTTGTACAGCCCGCCGGCCATGCCGCGGTACTGCTCACCGACCCCGGCGAGCAGGAAGGCCGTCTGCCGCGGCGGCGGGCCGGCTTCGGCGACGACGCGCGTCTCGGCGGCGAAGGCCTCGCCGGCGTCGTCCAGGGACGAGACGACGGTCATCCGGCGGTGCTCGAACGCCTTGCGCCCGGCCTGCAGGGTGTAGGAGACGTCGGCGAGGTCCGTCCATTCCGGACGGTTCGCGGCGAGCCGTTCCGTGGTCGCGTCGGCCGCCTCGGCGGTCCGGGCCGACCAGACGAGCAGGTGGTGCGGCCGTGCGGCCGGACGCTCGGGGACGTCCTCAGGAGCCTCTTCGATGACGACGTGTGCGTCGGTGCCGCCGAAGCCGTACGCGCTCACGCCGGCGAGACGCGGCCGCTCGCCTCGTGGCCAGTCGGCCAGGTCCTGCTGCACGACCAGCTTGTCACCGCTGTGCGCGAGCTGCGGGTTGGGCTTCTCGAAGTTGACCGCGGGCGGCAGCTTCCCGTGGTGCAGGGCCAGCGCGGCCTTGATCAGCCGGGCGATGCCGCCGGCCTGGTTGATGTGCCCGAGGTTCGCGTCGATCGAGCCGAGCGTGACCTTCTCGACGCTGTCGACGTCGAAGATCTTCTGCAGCGCCGAGATCTCGGCGATGTCCCCGAACGGCGTGCCCAAAGTGGACACTTCGACGTGGTCGATCTCGGCCGGCTCGACGGCGGCGGCGGCCATCGCCTCGGCGACGACGGCGGCCTGGCCCGGCACACCCGGCAGGTTGAAACCCTGGCGCGCGCGGTTGCCCTCGTGGTGGATGGCCCAGCCGCGGATCACGGCGTACACGCGGTCGCCGTCGGCCAGCGCGTCTTCCAGGCGCCGCAGGACGATCACGCCGAGGCCGTTGCCCGGGACCTTGCCGTTGGCCTCGGCGTCGAGGATGCGGTTGATCCCGTCGGGGGCGAAGCGGCTGCCCTCGCGGTAGAGGTACCCCGGCTCCTGCGGCACGACGACCGACACCGAGCCGGTCACGACCAGGTCGGACTCGCCGGTGAGCAGGCTGGAGCAGCCCTGGGCGACCGCGGCGAGCGCGGTCGAGCTGCAGCTCTGCACGCTGACCGACGGGCCGGTCAGGTCGAGCGCGAACGACAGCCGCGAGGCGAGCAGGTCCTTCTCGTTCTGCAGGATCAGCTGGTCCGGGCCCACGGTCAGCGCGGTGACGTCGTTCGACAGCAGGTTCGACAGCAGGTAGGTGCTGGGCGCGCCACCGGCGAACACGCCGGCCAGTCCCTCGATCTTGTCCGGGTCGACCCCGGCGTCCTCCAGCGCGTGCCAGGCGCACTCGAGGAACAGCCGGTGCTGCGGGTCGAGCACCTCGGCGTCGGCCCGGCTGTACCCGAAGAAGTCCGCGTCGAAGCGGTCGATGTCCGGCAGCAGCCCGGCCGCGGGCACGAACGCGGGGTCGTCGGCGACCTCGGGCGGGACCCCGGCGGCGAGCAGCTCGGCGCGGGTCATCCGGGTGATGCCGTCGCGCCCGGCGCACAGGTCGGCCCAGAACTTGCCGATGTCGGGCGCGCCGGGGAAGTTCCCGGCCATCCCGACGATCGCGATGTCGTCGCCGGTCTCCCGTGGTTGCGTGGTCATGGGGTGGTTCACCTTCCGGTCCGGCTCGGGCGCTTGCGGAGGTTCGCGGCGCGGGCGCGGCGGCGTTCGCCGCGGGCGGAGACGTCTTCGGCGGGTTCGGCAGGCGCTGCGGTGGGCGCGCCCGGTTCGCCGAGCAGGGTGACGAACTCCGCGATGGTGGGTTTCTCGAACAGGCTCGCCGGGGCCAGCTCGACGCCGAACTCCTTGGCGACCCGGCCGATCAGCACCAGGCCGATCAGCGACGTGCCGCCGAGGTCGAAGAACGGGTCGTGCACCCCGACTTCTTCCAGTCCCAGGCAGTCGCACCACGCGGCCGCGACGCGCTCTTCGGCCGGGGTGCGTGGGGCGACCATGGCGGTGCGCAGGTCGGGGCGCGGGTAGCGCTCGCCGGACGGGACCGCGGTGTCGGCGCCGACAAGCGCGTCGACCGAGCCCAGCTGCGCCAGGGCGGCGAGCACGTCGGTCAGCGGCAGCGGCAGGACCGTCACCTGCGACTCCCCCGAGGCGACGATCCGCGACAGCAGTTCGGTGCCTTCTTCGGCGCCGATGCCGAACTCCTCGCGGAACCGGCGGGAGCCTTCCTGGGCCTCCGCCGAGCCGGACAGCCCGGCCGACGTCCACGCGTCGAGCTGCCACGGGCCCCAGGCCACCGACACGACCCGCTCGGCGGCCTTGCCGGAGGCCGCTTCGACGGCCGCGAAGCCGTCGAGGAAGGCGTTGGCCGCGGAGTAGTCCGTCTCGCCGACGCCGACGGTGAGGGTGACCGTCGAGGAGTACAGCACCAGCAGCTCGACCGGGTCGACACGCAGCGCTTCGGCCAGGGCGAGGGTGCCGTCGATCTTCGGCGCGAGCACCGCGGCCGCCTGCTCGCGGGTCTTGTTCTGCAGCAGGCCACCGCCGGCGATGCCCGCGGCGTGCACGACGCCGTCCAGGCCGCCGAAGTACCCGCGGACCTCGGCCAGCAGCGCCGCGGCCTCGCCGGGGACGCTGACGTCGGCCTGCACGGTCAGCACGTCCGCGCCGAGGGCACGCAGGTCGCGCACCGCCAGCAGGATCGTGCTCGTGCGGTCGTCGACGCCGTTGTCGCGGATCCAGTCGTCCCAGATCTCCTCGGGGGGCAGCGCGGTGCGGCCGGCGAGGGCGAGGTTGACGCCGAGCGGCGCGAGCCGCCGGGCCAGTGCGAGGCCGAGCACGCCGAGGCCGCCGGTGATGAGGTAGGTGCCGCCGGGTTTCCACGCCTGCGCGTCGTCGACCTCGGGCAGCTCGGTGACGTCGAAGTCGCGCAGCCAGCGCCGGCCGTGGCGCCAGGCGGCGACCGCGACCCCGTCCACGGTGTCCACCGTGGACGCGGCCAGCAGGTCCAGCTCGTGGCTCGCCTGGGCGGGCGCGTCACCGTCGAGGTCCGCGTACTGCGTGTGGACCAGGGGGTATTCGGCGGCGATGGCGTCGGTCATCGCGGCGATCGTCGGGGCGAAGGGGTCGGTGGCGTCCCCGCCGAGGACGTCGAAGCCGCCGCGGCCCAGGGTGAGCAGGTCGACCCGGCGGCCAGCACACTCGGCGCCGATCGCCTGGCCGAGCCACATGAGGCTGTAGAAGCCGGACTCGCGCCCGCTGTCGGTGAGGCCGTGGGCGTGCACGATCCGCAGCGGCCCGTCGCCGCTCACCGCCGCCAGGACTCGCCGGTAACCGTCCACATCGGACGGTGCGATGTCCGCGACGGTCACCCGATGTCCGGCTGCTTCCGCCGTTTCCGCGAAGCCGTCGAACGCGCCGAAAAGAACGAGGTCGCCCGGTGTCGCGGGGGTCCGGCGGGTGCTGTCGCGGCGCCATGTCGGGGTGTGCGCGGTCAGGCCCGTCTTGACCGGGGTCTCGGACTGCTGCGGGGCGGTCATCTGGGTCAGCGACCAGCCGGTGCCGCGGGAGGCGACCTCGGGCCAGTAGCGGGTGCGCTGGAAGCGGTAGGCGGGCAGCGGGACGAACTTCCGGTCCGCGCCGGCCCAGGTGATCGGGACGCCGTGCTCCCACAGCGCGCCGAGCGCGGCCAGCCAGGCACGTCGGCCTTCACCGGGCACCGGCTGCAGCGAAACGACGGGCGTCTGCGGGAGGTAGCGGCCCGCGGCTTCGGCGCCGTCTTCGCCGAGGCCGGCTTCGACCAGGACCGCGGCGTACTTCGCGAGGGCCAGGAGGCCGTCTTCGAACCGGTCCCCGGCGATCTTCCAGTGGGCCGGGTCGGCGGCTTCGGCCGCGGTGAGGAGTTCGCCGGTACGCGGGGAGATCACCGGGATCTTGGGCGCCTGCGCGGCCGGGACGGGTCCGCCCAGGGCCAGTTCGAGGCCTTCGGTGAGGCTGAAGAGCCCGCCCGCAACGGCGGCGACGTGCTCACCGGTGCCGCGGCCGAGGATGACGGCGGGTTCGAGGCCCCACGCGGCAAGCAGCCGGGTGAAGGCGTACTCGACGGCGAAGACGACGGCCCGCTCGTCGGCAGGCGTGCCCAGCAGGTCCACCCGGCCTTCGAGCAGTGCCGCACACTCGTCGATCGCGGCGCGGAACGCGGGTTCGGTGCGATGAAGCTCGTCCGTGGCGCCTTCCCAAGCGTGGCTCGTCCCCGGCAGCAGCAGGCCGAAGCGCCGCCGGTCCGTGACCGCCGAGCCGCCGGTGACCGCACGCAACGCCGTGACCGCATCGGCGTGGTCACGCACCAGCACCGCCTTCCGCAGCGGCAACGCGCTGCGGCCCGCTTGC
The DNA here is from genome assembly GCF_044453095.1 of Amycolatopsis sp. NPDC051758. Taxonomy (NCBI): domain Bacteria; kingdom Bacillati; phylum Actinomycetota; class Actinomycetes; order Pseudonocardiales; family Pseudonocardiaceae; genus Amycolatopsis; species Amycolatopsis sp. NPDC051758. The sequence goes on from NZ_JBITCJ010000002.1 coordinate 543,242, forward strand.
GTCGTGAAGGCGACGTCCGCCAGCTCGACGGACTCGGTCAGGTGGTCGGCCAAAGCCTCGGCATTCGCCCGGAGCCCCGCTTCACCGTGGCCGGACACCGTGAGCAGCTGCCACTCGGGACCGGGCACCGACACCGGGGCGGGCGCGGCGGCGTCGAGGACGAAGTGGACGTTCGACCCGGACCAGCCGAAGGAGCTGACCCCCGCGCGCAGCACCCCGTCACCGTTCGCCGGGAACGGGCGCACGCCGGGCACCGGGCGGACCGGGCCGTCCACGGTGACCACCGAGTTCGGTGTGCTCATGTGCAGATTGCCCGGCAGTGTGCCGTGTTCCAGCGACAGCACCGTCTTGATCAGCCCGGCCATCCCCGCCGCGGCGAGGGTGTGGCCGACGTTCGACTTCACCGCGCCGACGTAGAGCGGCTCGGGCGCCGAGCGCTCGCCGAAGATCTCCTTGAGCGCGGTGAACTCGATCGCGTCACCGAGCTGGGTTCCCGAGCCGTGCGCCTCGACGAACCCGATCTCGTCCGGTGTGACGCCGGCGTCGGCCAGTGCGGCGCGGATGACCGCGTTCTGCGCGGCGCGGTTGGGCGCGGTGAGGCCGTTGCTGCGGCCGTCCTGGTTGGTCGAGGTGCCGCGGATGACGGCCCGCGCGCGGCCGGCCGGGCCGATCTCGCCCGCGCGGCGAAGCACAACAACCCCGCCGCCTTCGCCGATGACGTAGCCGTCGGCGGTCTCGTCGAAGGTCTTCGTGCGGCCGTCGGCGGCGAGCATGCTCATCTTGCAGGACTGGATGAACACGTCCGGGTTGATCATGGCCGAGGCGGCGCCGACGATCGCGATGTCGCACTCGCCGCGGCGCAGGCTCTGCACCGCGAGGTGCGCCGCGCTCAGCGCCGACGAGCAGGCGGTGTCCACGGTCAGGCACGGCCCGCGCAGGTCGAGCAGGTGCGCGATCCGGCCCGCGGCGGCCGAAAGCGAGCTGCCGAGCCCGAAGTACGGGTCGTCGGCGGCGTCGATGCCGTCGGCTTCCAGCTGCCGCATGCTGTACTGCATGGTGTCGATCAGCCCGGCGAACACCCCGGTGCGGCTGCCGCGCAGCTCGTCGGCGGTGAGCCCGGCGTCCTCGATGCCCTCCCAGACCAGCTCCATCAGCAGCCGGAACGTCGGGTCGAGCCGGCGCGCCTCTTGGGGTGACAGGCCGAAGAACCCGGCGTCCCACCCGGCGATGTCGCCGACGAACGCACCCTGCTGGGTGTAGGCCTTGCCCGGCGCGGTGCGGTCCGGGTCGTAGTAGTCGGCGGCGGTCCAGCGGTCCGGCGGCACCTCACGCACGAGGTCGCGGCCCTCGACGAGGTTCGTCCAGAACTGCTCGGGGGTGTCACTGCCGCCGGCGAACCGGCAGGACAGGCCGACCACGGCGACGTCCTGCCCGGCTGCGGCGGGCGCGCCGGTCACCGCGGGCCGGTCGTCCGAAGCGCCGGGTGCCAGCGAAGCCAGCAGGTGCGCGGCGAGGGCGGCCGGGGTGGCGTGGTCGAACACCATCGTCGGCGGCAGCGCGAGGCCGGTCTCGGTGTTGATCCGGCCGCGCAGCTCGATCGCGGTCAGGGAGTCGATGCCCAGCTTGGTGAACTGCTGCCCGGCCGGAACACCGTCGGTGTGCCCGAGCACGGCCGCGGTGTGGGTCAGCACCAGTTCGGTGACGACGCGCTCGCGTTCGGCCTCCGGCAGCCCGGCGAGCCGGGTCCGCCATGCCTGTGCGGCCTCCGCGCCTTCCTCGGCGCGGGCGGCTTCCGCCTCGGCGATCGCGACCACCTCGGGCAGGTCGGCCAGCAGCGGGCTGGGGCGCAGCGCGGCGAACGGCGGCGCGAACTTCTCCCAGGTCAGCTCGGCGACGGTCAGCGCGGTCTCGTTGCGGTCCAGCGCGTGGCCCAGCGCGACGAGCCCGGTCTCCGGCGCCATGGCCGGCACCCCGAGGCCGCTCAGCAGCTCGTCGAGGTCCTCGCCGACGCCCATGCCGACGCGGCCCCAGCGGCCCCACGCGATCGACGTCGCGGGCAGGCCCTGGGCCCGGCGCCGCTGGGCGACGGCTTCGAGGTGCGCGTTCGCGGCGCCGTAAGCACTCTGGACGGCGTTGCCGATGGACGCGGCGATCGACGAGAACAGCACAAAGGCGTCCAGGTCAAGGCCCGCGGTCAGCTCTTCGAGGTTGCGCGTCCCGGCGACCTTCGGGCGCAGGACGTCGGCGTAGCGCGTGCGGTCCATCGTCTCGATGAGGCCGAGTTCGAGGACCCCGGCCAGGTGGAACACCGCACGCAGGTCGTCGCGGATCGGCTCGACCACCGCGGCCAGGGCGTCCCGGTCGGCGACGTCGCAAGCGGCGATCGTCACGCGGTCGCCGGCCAGTTCCGCGGCGCCGGGGGCGTCCGCGCCCTGACGGGACACCAGGACAACGTGGTCGGCGCCGTGTTCGACGAGCCAGCGGGCGACGATGCCGCCCAGGCCACCGGTGCCCCCGGTGACGAGCACGGTGCCCCGCGGCTGCCACGAACGTGCCGGCTCGGCGGGTTCGGCGTGGGCGAGGCGGCGGCCGAAGGCACCGGTGGCGCGGATCGCGACCTGGTCCTCACCCCGCGGGCCGGTGAGCACCCCGCGCAGCAGGGTGACGGTCCGCTCCCCCGGCTCGGCCGGGACGTCCACCAGACCGCCCCAGGCCTGCGGGTTCTCCAGCGCCGCGGCCCGGCCGAAGCCCCACAGCTGGGCCTGGGCGGGCGCGTCCGGCGCGTCGTGCGGGCCGGTCGAGACGGCGCCACGAGTCAGCGTCCACAGTGGACCCTGCGGGTCACGCGCGGCCAGCTCGCGGACGAGGGACATCGTGGCTTCGGCGCCGAAGGACAGGCCGTCGGTCTCGGTCTCGTCGAGGGCGAGCAGGGACAGGATGCCGTCGAACGACTCCTCGGGCAGGGACACCTGATCGGGACGGTCGACAACCAGGCGCTGGACGTCGGCGCCCGCCAGCGCTTCGAGAGCCGTGCCGACCCAGGTGTCCTGAGTGGACGTGACGAGCAGCCAGCGGCCGGTGGCGGTGGTCGTCGCGGGTGTGAACGGCTGCCAGCGGACGTGGTAGGCCAGCGCGTCCGCCTCGGCCGCGAGGGACCGGGCGCGGCGATAGCGCGTCAGGGCGGGCAGGACCGTGCCGAGCGGCGCGTCGACGTCGGACAGCTTCAGCTCGGCGGCGAACTCGCCGACGTCCCCGGTTTCGACAACCGACCAGAACCGGCTGTCCTCGGCGGCCACCGTGCCGGCACCCGGGTCCTCCAGCCAGAAACGCTTGCGCTGGAACGGGTACGTCGGCAGCGGGACGCGACGCGCGCCGCTGCCGTCGAGGTAGGCGGCCCAGTCGACACGGGCGCCGTGGGCGTGCAGCAGGCCGAGCGCGCTCACCAGCGTGGCGGCCTGGTCGCGGTCCTTGCGCTGGGCCGCGGCGAAGATCTCATCGGGCAGGACCGAGCGGCCCATCGGGGTGAGGGCCGCGTCCGGACCGGCCTCGAGGAACGTCGTTGCGCCCTGGGCGTGCAGGGTCTTGACGGCGTCGGCGAACCGGACGGTGCCGCGGACGTGCTCGGCCCAGTAGGCCGGATCGGTGAGCCGGTCGGCAAGCTCGCCGGTCAGCGTCGAGACGACCGGGATCGTGGGCTCGTGGAAGGTCAGGGTCCGGGCCACCGCGGTGAACTCGGCGAGCATCGGCTCCATCAGCGCCGAGTGGAACGCGTGGGAGACCGAAAGCCGGGTCGAACGACGGCCGGGGAACTGCTCGGCAACGGCCAGGGTCGCGGCCTCGGCGCCGGACAGCACCACTGCACGAGGGCCGTTGACCGCGGCCAGGGCGACGTTGTCCGAGAGGTGCGGACGGACCTCGTCCTCGGTCGCTTCGAGGGCGAGCATCGCGCCGCCCTCGGGCAGCGCCTGCATGAGCCGGCCACGCGCTTCGACGATTTTTGCCGCATCCGCCAGGGAAAGCACCCCGGCGACGTGCGCGGCGGCCAGCTCGCCGATCGAGTGCCCGGCCAGGAAGTCGGGCGTGACACCCCAGGACGTCACGAGCCGGTACAGCGCAACCTCGAACGCGAACAGCGCGGGCTGCGCGAACTCCGTGCGGTCGAGGCGGGCGGCGTCGGTGCCGAACACGACGTCGCGGACGCCGGGCAGGTGGGCACAGACCTCGTCGAAGGCTTCGGCGAACACCGGGAAGCACTCGTGGAGCCGGCGGCCCATGCCGAGCCGCTGCGCGCCCTGGCCGGTGAAGAGCACCGCCAGGCGGCCGCCGGTGTCGCTGCCGGTGACCGCGCCCGCGTCGCCCGCGGCCAGCGCCCGCAGGCCCGAGGCCAGTTCGCCGCGGTTGGCGCCGGTGACCACCGCGCGGTGGTCCAGCGCCGCGCGGGTGGTGGCGAGCGAGAGCGCGACGTCGACCGGCTCCGCGCCGGACTCGTCCACAGTGGACAGCAGCGCGGCCGCCTGCGCCTTCACCGCGGCCGGCGACGCACCCGAAAGCACATAGGGAACCACCGGCGGCGCGACGACTTCCCGCGGCGCCGAGGGCTCGTCGGCGGGCTGCTCAAGGATCACGTGCGCGTTGGTGCCGCTGATCCCGAACGACGACACACCGGCCCGCCGCGGCCGGTCCGCGGGCCACGGCCGGGCCTCGTCCAGCAGCTCGACGGAACCGGCGGACCAGTCGACGTGCGGCGAGGGCGCGTCGACGTGCAGGGTCGCCGGCAGCACGCCGTGGCGCATCGCCTCGACCAGCTTGACGATCCCGGCCAGGCCCGCCGCCGCCTGGGTGTGGCCGATGTTGGACTTGACCGAGCCGAGCCAGAGCGGCGTCTCGCGGTCACGGCCGTAGGTGGCCAGCAGCGCCTGCGCTTCGATCGGGTCACCCAGCGCGGTGCCGGTGCCGTGCGCCTCGACGACGTCGACGTCCGAAGCCGCCAGTCCGGCGTTCGCCAGCGCGGACCGGATCACCCGCTGCTGCGACGGCCCGTTCGGCGCGGTGAGGCCGCTGGACGCGCCGTCGGAGTTGACCGCGCTGCCGCGGACCAGCGCCAGCACCGGGTGGCCGTGGCGGCGCGCGTCGGAAAGCCGTTCCAGCACGAGCATGCCCGCGCCCTCGGCCCAGTTCGTGCCGTCGGCCGCGGCCGCGAACGGCTTGCACCGGCCGTCCGGGGCGAGCCCGCGCTGGCGCGAGAACTCGACAAACGCGCCCGGAGTCGCCATCACCGTGACCCCACCGGCCAGGGCGAGGGTGCACTCCCCCGACCGCAGCGCGCGGGCAGCGAGGTGCACCGCGACCAGCGACGACGAGCACGCCGTGTCGATCGACACCGACGGGCCTTCGAGGCCGAGCGCGTAGGACACCCGGCCGGACACGACGGACCCGGAGGTGCCGATGCCGAGGTACCCCTCGTGCTCCTCGGGCAGCGCGGTCAGCCGCGAGGCGTAGTCGGTGAAGCCGACCCCGGCGAACACGCCGGTGGCGCTGCCCTTGAGCGACGCCGGGCTGATGCCGGCCCGCTCCACCGCCTCCCACGCCGTCTCCAGCAGCAGCCGCTGCTGGGGGTCGGTCGCCTCCGCCTCGCGCGGCGAGATGCCGAACAGCTCGTGGTCGAACTCGGCCGCGTCGTGCAGGAAGCCGCCCTCGCGGACGTAGCTGGTGCCCGGCTTCGACGCGTCGAGGTCGTGGATGGCATCGGTGTCCCAGCCGCGGTCGGCGGGGAACGGCGAGATGGCGTCGACACCGCCGGCGACCACGTCCCACAGCTGGTCCGGGGTCCGGACGCCGCCGGGGAAGCGGCAGCTCATCGCGACGATCGCGATGGGCTCGGTCTCCTTCTCCCGCGCGTCCGCCAGCTCGCGGCGGCTCTCGCGCAGGTCGGCCGCCATCCGCTTGAGGTAGTCGACGTACTGCTCTTCCGAAGGCATGGGTCACGGCTCCCGAGGGGCTGGAGGGCGGTCAGCGCGGGCCGAACTCGTCGTCGATCAGCGCGAGGAGGTCGTCCGGGGACGCGGCTTCGAGGTCGGCGGTGGCGAGGGCGGGTTTCTTGGCCGCCCAGGCCGACACCAGCCGCTTCAGCCGGTTGTCGATGTCCGCGTCGGCGGGGTCGGCGCCGTCGAGGAGGGCTTCGAGCCGGGTGATCTGCTCGGTCACCGCGGCCCCGGGGCCGGTCTCGGGGGCGAGCTCGGCCTGCAGGTACTTGGCCAGCGCGTCCGGCGCCGGGTAGTCGAAGACCACCGTCGCCGGCAGGCTGAGACCGGTCGCGGCGGCCAGGGCGGCCCGGAACTCGACCGCGGTCAACGAGTCGAAGCCCAGGTCGAGGAAACCGCGGGCGGGGGCGATCGCAGCCGGACCCGGGTGCCCGAGCACGGTGGCGGCGTGGCCGCGGACCAGATCCAGCAGGGTGCGTTCCTGCTCCGGCCCGGCCTGCGCGGCGAGCTTGTCGCGCAGCTGCCCGGCGTCGGCGGCCGCGGCCCGGCGCCGCACCGCGGGCGCCAGGTCCCGCAGCAGCGGCGGGAGCAGGCCCGCTCCGGCCGCCGCACCGAGCGCGGCCCGGTCCAGCTTCACCGGCACCGGCGCGGCGACGTCGGTGGTCAGCGCCCGGTCGAACAGCGCGAGGCCCTCCTCGAGGGACAGCGCGGGGAAACCGGTGCGGCTCAGCCGTTGTGCGGCCGCCGGGTCGAGCGCACCGCCCATGCCGTCGGCCCAGCGGCCCCAGGCCAGGGACCGGGCCGGGAGGCCGAGGGCCCGCCGGTGCACGGCCAGGCCGTCGAGGAATGCGTTGGCCGCGGCGTAGTTGCCCTGCCCGGCGTTGCCGAGCACCCCGGCGGCCGAGGAGAACAGCACAAACGCGGCGAGCTCGTGGCCCTTGGTCAGTTCGTGCAGGTGCCAGGCGGCGCCGGCCTTCGGGCCGAAGACCGTGTCCAGGCGCTCCGGCGTCTGGGCTTCGACGAGGCCGTCGTCGAGGACACCCGCCGCGTGCACCACTCCGGTGAGGCGCGGGATCCCGGCGAGCAGTGCTTCGAGCGCGCCGCGGTCGGCGACGTCGCAGGCCACGACCCGGGCGCCGAGTTCCTCGCCCAGCTCGGCCGCGCCGGGCGCGTCGAGCCCGCGGCGGCTGGTGAGCACCAGGTCCGTGACGCCGTGCGCCCGCACGAGGTGCCGGGCGATGTGGGCGCCGAGGCCGCCGGTGCCGCCGGTGACGAGCACGGTGCCGCCGGTCAGGTCGGGCGCCTCGGTGGCCGGGCCGCTGACGGGCGCGAGCTTCGGTGTGTACGCCCGGCCGTCGCGCAGCAGCAACTGGCCTTCGCCGGTGGCGAGCGCCCGGCCCAGGGCCGTCGTGTCGCCGTCGCCGTCGACCAGGACGAACCGGTCCGGGTGCTCGGACTGCGCCGAGCGCACCAGGCCCCACACCGCCGCCGCGGCGGGGTCGGCACCGTCCTCTTCGGACAGTCCGACCGCGCCGGCGGTCAGCACGACCAGCCGGCTCTCGGCGAACTTCGGCTCGCCGAGCCATTCCTGCACGGCGGTGAGCGCGGTGACGACCACGTCGTCCGATTCGGGCAGTTCCAGCACCACCGCGGCCGGTACCTCGTCGCCGACGTCTTCGCGACGCGCCCATGCCGTCTCGGCGGTGCCGAGCGTGACGGGCGTCCAGGTCAGCCGGTGCAGGTGTTCCTGCTCGCTGCCCGCGACGGCCGGGCGCGCACCGAAGGTGATCTCAGCCGACAGGACCGGTTCACCGGAGACGTCGAAGACGGCCAGCTTGCCGTCGGTCAGGCTCGCGCGGACGGTGGTGGCGCCGGTGGCGTGCAGGGTGACGTTCCGCCACGCGGCCGGCCAGCCGTGCTCGGCGAGCAGCACCTCCAGCAGCTCGGGGTGCAGGCCGTAGAGCTGGGCGGTGTCGTCGGACGCGCCGGGCACGGTCAGTTCCGTGAGCGGGCCGTCGGCGACGGGCGCCGGGGCAGGAGTGCTCACCAGGAAGCCGGTGGCGTGCCGCTGCCAGTCCCGGCCGGTGCGGGTGTGGATCGAGACCGGACGCCTGCCCTCGGCTTCGGGCCCGACGGCGACCTGGACCTCGCGGTCCCCGGTCAGCGGGGCCTCGACGGCCAGTTCGGCCAGGGTGCCCGCGCCGGCCTCGTCGCCGGCGCGGATGGCCAGCTCGACGAGCAGCGTGTCCGACGGCTCGGCGGGCAGGACACCGGTGCACAGCACCGAACCGTCCCCGGCCGACGTGACCGCGCTCGCCAGAACCGGGTGACCGAGGCCGCCGGCGGCCCGGGCCACGGCGGGCTCGCGCAGCCAGAACCGCTCGTGCTGGAACGCGTAGGTGGGCAGGTCGATCACCTTCGGCCGGGCCGGGGCGTAGAACGCCGGCCAGTCGACGTCGACCCCGCGGACGTGCAGCCGCGCGAGGGCGGTGACGGCCGTGGTCGCCTCGTCGTGGTCCGCGCGCAGGGCGGGGATCGCCGTGCCCGCGTCCGCCGCCATGGCCGACAGCACGGCGTCCGGGCCGATCTCCAAGAACGTCGTCACGCCTTCGGACTGCAGGGTCGCGACGGCGTCGGCGAACCGGACCGGCTCCCGGACGTGCCGGACCCAGTGCGCCGGGTCGGTCAGGTCGGGGTGCGAGGAGACCACCGGGATCGACGGCTCGGCGTAGGTCAGTTCACCCGCGACGGCGGCGAAGTCGTCGAGCATCGGGTCCATCAGCGCGGAGTGGAAGGCGTGCGAGACGTCGAGGCGCTTGACCTTGCGGCCCCGGGCTTCCAGCGCCGCCGCGGCGGCCAGCACCGGTTCCTCGGCGCCGGAGAGCACCACGGCCTGCGGACCGTTGACCGCGGCGATGCTCACGTCACCGAACTCCGCGATCTCGGCTTCCGACGCCTGGACGGCGACCATCGCGCCACCCTCGGGCAACGCCTCCATCAGGCGGCCGCGCGCCTCGATCAGCTTCGCCGCGTCCGCCAGGGACAGCACCCCGGCGACGTGGGCGGCGGCGATCTCGCCGATCGAGTGCCCGGCGACGAACGCCGGCCGCACGCCCCAGGACTCGTAGAGCCGGTAGAGCGCCACTTCGAGGGCGAAGATCGCGGGCTGGGCGTGGCCGGTCCGGCCGAGCGCGACGGCGTCGTCGACGTCGCGCACGGCCGGGAGCAGTTCGGCGATCTTGTCGTAGGCCGCGGCGAATGCCGGGAAGGCGGCGTAGAGGCCGCGGCCCATCCCGGCCCGCTGGGAGCCCTGGCCGGTGAACAGGAAGGCCAGCCGGCCCGGCGCGGTCTCGCCGGTGACCAGGTTCGCCGACGTCCCGCCGTCGGCCAGGGCCTGCAGCCCGGCGGCCGCGTCCCCGACGGCCACCGCACGGTGTGCGTGCTGGGTGCGGGTGGTGGCCAGCGAGAAGCCGACGTCGGCCGGATCGTCCACAGTGGACAACAGGCGGCCGGCCTGCGCGGCCAGGGCGGCCGGGGTGCGGCCCGAGATCGGGTACGCGAGCACCGGCAGCGGCTTCGCCGGCTCCGGCTCCGCTTCGGCGGGGGCCTGTTCGAGGATCACGTGGGCGTTGGTGCCGCTGATGCCGAACGACGAGACGCCGGACCGGCGCGGGCGGCCGGTCTCCGGCCACGCTTCCTGCGAAGCCAGCAGGGTGATGTCGCCGGCTTCCCAGTCGACGTGCGGGCTCGGCTCGTCGAGGTGCAGGCTCGCCGGGACAACACCACGGCGCATGGCCTCGACCATCTTGATGATCCCGGCAACACCCGCGGCGGCCTGGGTGTGGCCGATGTTGGACTTCACCGAGCCGAGCAGCAGCGGGCGCTCGCGGTCCTGGCCGTAGGTGGCCAGCAGGGCCTGAGCCTCGATCGGGTCACCCAGCGGTGTCCCGGTTCCGTGCGCTTCGACGACGTCCACGCCTGCCGACTCGACCCCGGCGTTCGCCAGTGCCGCGCGGATCACGCGTTGCTGCGACGGGCCGTTCGGGGCGGTGAGGCCGTTGGACGCACCGTCCTGGTTGACGGCCGAGCCGGCGACCACGGCCAGCACCCGGTGGCCGTGCCGCCGCGCGTCGGAAAGCCGTTCGAGCACGAGGATCCCGACACCTTCGGCCCAGTTCGTGCCGTCGGCCGCGGCCGCGAAGGGCTTGCACCGGCCGTCCGGCGCGAGGCCGCGCTGACGGGAGAACTCGACGAACATGTCCGGCGAAGCCATCACGTTGACCCCGCCCGCCAGCGCCAGGGAGCACTCCCCCGACCGCAGGGACTGGGCCGCGAGGTGCACGGCGACCAGCGACGACGAGCACGCCGTGTCCACCGACACCGCCGGGCCTTCGAGGCCCAGCGCGTAGGCGACCCGGCCGGAGATGACACTGCTGAACGACGCCGTGCCGAGGAACCCCTCGACCTGCTCGGGGATCGCGCTCAGCCGCGAGACGTAGTCGTTGGACAGCGCGCCGGCGAACACACCGGTGCTGGTGCCGCGCAGCGTCGCCGGGTTGATGCCCGCGCGCTCCAGGGCCTCCCACGTGGTCTCCAGGACCTGACGCTGCTGAGGATCCATCGCCAGGGCTTCCCGCGGCGAGATGCCGAAGAACTCCGGGTCGAAGTCGCCCGCGTTGTACAGGAAGGCGCCTTCGGACGCGTAAGTCGTCCCGCGGTGGTCGGGGTCCGGGTGGAACAGCGAGTCGAGGGGCCAGTCGCGGTCGGTCGGGAAGTCGCCGACACCGTCGCGGCCCTCGGCGACCAGCTGCCACAGCTCGCCCGGCGAGGTGACCCCGCCCGGGTAGCGGCAGCCCATGCCGACGATGACGACCGGGTCGTCGGTGGGAGTGCCGGTCCCGGCCGCGCTGGGGGTGACCACAGCCGGGACCGGCTCCTCGGACCCGACCACCTCGGTGCGCAGGAACGAGCTCAGCGCGGCGGGGGTCGGGTGGTCGAAAACGAGCGTCGCGGGCAGCCGGAGGCCGGTCGCGGCGCCGAGGCGGTTGCGCAGCTCGACCGCGGTGAGCGAGTCGAAGCCGATTTCGTTGAACGCGCGGGTCGCGGCGATGCCCGCGGCGTCCGCGTGGCCCAGGACCAGCGCGACTTCGCGGCGCACCAGGTCCAGCAGCAGCTCCTCCTGCTCCGCGACGGGCAGCCCGGTGAGCTTGCGCCGCAGCTCCCCCGCCTGCTCGGCGGTGGCCGTCTTCGCCTTGGCGCGGGCGGACCCGCCGACCAGGGCGCGGACCAGCGGCGAGATCGGGGCGTCGCTGCCGCGCACGGTGGCGCGGTCGAGCTTCAGGCCGAGCAGCACGGCGTGGTCGAGGCCGACCGCGCGGTCGAACATCGCCAGGCCGTCGGCCGGCGCGATCGGCGGGAACCCGCTGCGGCGCATGCGTTCCTCACCCGCGTCGCCGAGCTCCCCGCGCATGCCGCCGGACCACAGGCCCCAGGCGACGGACTGCGCGGCCAGGCCGTCGGCGCGGCGGCGCGTGGCGAGCCCGTCGAGGAAGGCGTTGGCGGCGGCGTAGTTGCCCTGCCCCGGGTTGCCGAGCACACCGGCGGCCGAGGAGAAGTTCACGAACCAGCGCAGCGGGCGGTCCGCGGTCAGCTCGTGCAGGTGCCAGGCCGCGTCGGCCTTGGGGTACAGGACACGGTCGAGGCGCTCGGGGGTCAGGGTGTCGATCGGGCCGTCGTCGAGGACGCCGGCCGCGTGGATGACGCCGGTCAGGCGCGGGATGCCGGCGAGCAGCGCGGCAACGGCGTCGCGGTCGGAGCTGTCACACGCGGAGACGGTGACGGTCGCGCCGAGCCCGGTCAGCTCCTCGGTCAGTTCGGCCGCCCCCGGGGCGTCCGGGCCACGGCGGCTGGTCAGCACGAGGTCGCCGACGCCGTGCTCGGTGATCAGGTGGCGGGCCAGCATCGCGCCGAGCCCGCCGGTGCCACCGGTGATCAGGACGGTGCCGTCCGGGCGCTGCGGGATGGTCAGCACCAGCTTGCCGATGTGCTTGGCCTGGCTCAGCAGCCGGAACGCCTCGGGCGCCCGGCGCACGTCCCAGACGCGGCGCGGCAGCGGCTCGAAGGTTCCGGCCGCGAACAGCTCCAGGACCTCGGCCCACATGCGGGAAAACTGCTCCGGCCCGGCCTCGATCAGGTCGTACGGCCGGTAGTGCACCCCGGGGTGCTGCGCGGCGACCTCTTCGGGATCACGCAGACCCGCCTTGCCCATCTCGAGGAACCGGCCGCCGCGCGGCAGCAGCCGCAGCGAGGCGTCCACGAAGTCGCCGGTCAACGCGTCGAGCACCACGTCGACCCCGCGGCCTTCGCTGGTGGCCAGGAACTGCTGCTCGAAGTCGAGGGTCCGGGAGTTGGCGATGTGGGCGTCGTCGAGGCCGGCTTCACGCAGCACGTGCTGCTTGCCGGGGCTCGCGGTGCTGTAGACCTCGGCGCCGAGGTGGCGGGCGATCTGGATCGCCGCCATGCCGACCCCGCCGGCGCCGGCGTGGACCAGCACCGACTCGCCGGGCTGCACCCCGGCCAGCTCCTTCAGCCCGAAGTAGGCGGTGAGGAAGACCAGCGGCACGGACGCGGCTTCGTCGAACGTCCAGTTCTCCGGAATGCGCGCGCACATCGAGCGCTGTGCGGTGGTGATCGTGCCGATGCCGCCGATCGCGACGCCCATCACCCGGTCACCCGGGGCGAGGTCGTCCACATCGGACCCGACCTCCAGGACGAAGCCGGCCACCTCGTTGCCGAGCGGGCCGGGCTCACCGTCGAACATGCCGAGCACGTTGAGGGCGTCGCGGAAGTTGAGGCCGGCGGCCGAGACGGCGATGCGGATGTGCTCGGGCGCCAGGGGTTCCAGGGCCTGCGGGCACGGCTCCAGCCGCAGCTCCTCGAGGGTGCCGCGGCCCGCCATGCCGAGGCGCCACGCGGGTTCGGCGGGCGGGGCCAGCTCGTCGGGGCCGGGCACCGGGCCGAGCCGCAGCGCCGAGAAGACACCGTCGCGCACGGTCAGCTGGGGTTCGCCGGTGGCCAGGACCGCGGCCACCTCGGTGTCGGACAGGTCGCCGGTGTCACTGTCGACGAGCACCACCCGGCCGGGCAGCTCGCTCTGCGCGGAGCGGCCGAGGCCCCAGACCGCGGCGGCGGCCGGGTCGACCCGGCCGCTGGTGGCGCCGGAGGTGACGATGACGAGTTTTGCGTCGGCGAAGCGGTCTTCGGTCGACCACTGCTGCAGGACTTCCAGGACTTCGCGGGTGGCGAGGCGCGCGCTCTCGGCGGCGTCGGCCGCGTCGGTGAGCACCGGCAGCACGACGACCGGTGGCACGTCCCCGCCGCCGAGGCGGCCATGGAAGGCCCAGCCGACCGGCTCCGGGTCCGCCGGGGCCGGGACGGGGACCCAGTCGAGCCGGAAGAGCGCGTCCAGGCCGGGCGCGGCCTGGGCGACCAGCGGGCCCGCGGTGAGTTCGCGCAGGGTCAGCGAGCCGACGGTGGCGACCGGCGAGCCGGTGCCGTCGGCCGCGCGCAGGGTGACCGCGCCGGCGGCGTCCCGGCTGAGCCGCAGCCGCAGCTGGGAAGCGCCGGTCGCGTGCAGGGTGACGTCCTGCCAGAGGAACGGCAGCTGCGCGCCGCCGCCTTCGCCGGTGAGCAGGCCGATGGCGTGCAGGCCCGCGTCCAGCAGCGCCGGGTGCAGGCCGAACCGCTCGACATCGGCCTTGCCGGCGTCCTCGGGCAGCGCTGTCTCGGCGAAGATCTCGTCACCGAGGCGCCAGGCGTGGGTGAGGCCGCGGAAGGTCGGCCCGTACTCCAGGCCGGCGGCGGCGAAGGCCGGGTAGACGTCGGTGAGGTCGATCGGGGTCGCCTCGCGCGGCGGCCACTGGGCCAGGTCGAACCCGGCGGCCGGGGCGAGCGGGGCCAGGGTGCCGGTGCCGTGCAGCGTCCAGGATCCTTCGCCGGCGCGGGAGTAGATGGCGACGGCGCGGCGGCCGGTGTCGTCCGGCCCGGCCACGGCGACCTGGACGTCGAGCGCCCCGGCCAGGACCATCGGCTCGCGCAGGGTCAGCTCTTCCAGGTGCGCGCAGCCGGCTTCGTCCCCGGCGCGCAGGGCGAGTTCGACCAGCGCGGTGCCGGGCACGATGACGGTGCCCGCGACGGCGTGATCGGTGAGCCAGGGGTGGGTGACCGGGGAGATCCGGCCGGTCAGCACGATCCCGGCGCCGTCGGCCAGCGTCATGGCCGCGCCGAGCAGCGGGTGGGCGGCGTCGGTGAGACCCAGCCCGCCGGGGTCGCCCGCACCGCCGCCACCGCGCAGCCAGTAGCTGTCGCGCTGGAACGGGTAGGTGGGCAGGTCGGCGATCCGGGCGCCGGTGCCGGCGTAGAACGCCGTCCAGTCGACACGGGCGCCGCGCACGTGCAGCTCGGCCAGCACGGCCATGGCGGTGGTGGCTTCGGGACGGTCGCGACGCAGCACGGGAACCGTCAGCACCCCTTCGGCGGGCAGGGTCCGGGCGGCCATCCCGGCCAGCACCGAGTCCGGCCCGATCTCGACGAACCGGGAAACCCCTTCACCACGCAGGAACTCGACACCGTCGGCGAACCGGACCGGCCGGCGGACGTGCCGCGGCCAGTAACCGGGGACGGTGACCTCGTCCGGTCCGGCGAGCCGGCCGGTCACGTTGGAGACCACCGGGATCGACGGCTCGTGGTAGGTCATCTCCCCGGCGATCGCGCCGTACTCGGCGAGCATGCCGTCCATCCGGGCCGAGTGCGACGCGTGGGAGATGTTGAGCCGCTTGGTCTTGCGGCCACGCTCGGCGAACTTCGCGGCCAGCGCTTCGGCGGCAGCCTCTTCACCGGAGACGACGATCGAGTCGGGCGCGTTGAGCGCGCCGATCGCCAGGCCGTCGGTCAGCTCGGCGGTGACCTCCTCCTCGGTGGCCTGGATGCCGATCATCGCGCCGCCGGGCGGCTGCGCCTCCATCAGCCGGCCGCGGGCGGTGATCATGCGGGCGGCGTCGGCCAGGTCCCAGACGCCGGCGACGTACGCGGCGCCCAGCTCGCCGGCCGAGTGGCCGACAACGTAGTCGGGGCGGACACCCCAGGACTCCAGCAGCCGGAACAGCGCCACCTGCAGGGCGAACATCGCCGGCTGGGCGTAGGTCATCCGGTCGAGCAGCGACTGGTCGGCACCGAAGACGATCTCGGCCAGCGGCCGGTCGAGGTGCGTGTCGAGGGCGGCACAGGCGTCGTCGAACGCGGTGCGGTACGCGGGGAAGCTGTCGTAGAGCTCGCGGCCCATGCCGCAGCGCTGGGCGCCCATGCCGGAGAACAGGAACGCGGTGCGGCCGTGCAGCGGCTCGCCGGTGACCACACCCGGCGCGGGCTCGCCGTTCGCGAGCGCGGTCAGCCCGGCTTTGAGGTCTTCGGCCGTC
Source organism: Amycolatopsis sp. NPDC051758 (assembly GCF_044453095.1). NCBI lineage: Bacteria > Bacillati > Actinomycetota > Actinomycetes > Pseudonocardiales > Pseudonocardiaceae > Amycolatopsis > Amycolatopsis sp. NPDC051758. Next base: position 558,696 of record NZ_JBITCJ010000002.1, read on the forward strand.
CGGCCGACCACGGCGGCGCGTGTCTCCAGCGCGGTCCGCGTCGAAGCCAGGGACCAGCCGAGGTCCAGCGGGTCGACGTCGTCCACCGTGGACAGCAGCGAGCGGGCGGTGGCCTGGAGCGCGGCCGGGCCGCGAGCCGACAGCAGCCACGGCTGGACGGCGGGTGGCGTCCGGTCGGCTTCGGGTTCTTCGGTCTCGGGCGCCTGCTCGAGGATGACGTGTGCGTTGGTGCCACTCATCCCGAAGGACGAGACACCGGCACGACGCGGGCGGTCGGCACCCGGCCACTCCCGGCGTTCGGTGATCAGCTCCACCGCCCCGCTCGCCCAGTCGACGTGCGGCGACGGCTCGTCGACGTGCAGCGACGACGGCAGCACACCGTGCCGCATCGCCTCGATCATCTTGATCATCCCGGCCGCGCCGGCCGCGGCCTGGGTGTGCCCGATGTTCGACTTGATCGAGCCGAGCCACAGCGGTTCGGTGCGCTCCTGGCCGTAGGTGGCGAGCAGGGCCTGGGCCTCGATCGGGTCACCGAGCGTGGTGCCGGTGCCGTGGGCTTCGACGGCGTCGACGTCGGCCGCGGTGAGCTTGGCGTTGGCCAGCGCGGCCCGGATGACCCGCTGCTGCGCGGGGCCGTTGGGCGCGGTGAGGCCGTTGGAGGCGCCGTCCTGGTTGACCGCGGACCCGCGGATGACGGCGAGGATCCGGTGCCCGTTGCGCTTCGCGTCGGACAGCCGCTCCAGCAGGAGCATGCCCGCGCCCTCGGACCAGCCGGTGCCGTCGGCGCCCGCGGCGAACGCCTTGCACCGGCCGTCCGGGGCCATCCCGCGCTGGCGGGAGAACTCCACGAACGTCTCCGGTGTGGCCATCACCGTGACCCCGCCGGCCAGGGCGAGCGAGCACTCCCCCGACCGCAGCGCGTGCGCCGCCAAGTGCACCGCGACCAGCGACGACGAGCACGCCGTGTCGATGGTGACGGCCGGGCCCTCCAGGCCGAGGGTGTAGGCGAGCCGGCCGGACAGCACGCTGTTGGACGAGCCGGTGCCGAGGAAGCCTTCGACCTCTTCGGACGCGCCGTCGAACCCCGAGACGTACTCACTGCGCATGGCCCCGGCGAACACCCCGGTGGCACTGCCCTTGAGCGCGGCGGTGTCCAGCCCGGCGCGCTCGAACGCCTCCCAGGTGACCTCCAGCAGCAGCCGCTGCTGCGGGTCCATCGCCAGGGCTTCGCGCGGCGAGATGCCGAAGAAGCCCGCGTCGAACTCGTCGGCGTCGTGCAGGAACCCGCCCTGGTCGCTGTAGGTGGTGCCGCGGTGCTCCGGGTCCGGGTGGTACAGCGCCTCGGTGTCCCAACCGCGGTCGGCCGGGAAGCCGGTGATGCCGTCGCCGCCCTCGGCGACCAGGTCCCACAGCCCCTCCGGGGAGGTGACCCCGCCGGGGTACCGGCAGGCCATGCCGATCACGGCCAGCGGCTCGGAGCCGCTGTCCTCGGCCTCCTGCAGCCGGCGCCGCGTCTCGCGCAGCTCGGCGGTGAGCCGCTTGAAGTACTCGAGCGTCCGCTCGTCGGTGGTCATGACGGTGGTCCTCCTAGCGGCGGCCGGGCCGGGGTCAGAGTTCGTTGTCCAGCAAGGCGAACATGTCGTCGATGGTCTCCACTTCGAGGTCGGCGTCGCCGTCGGGCCGGATCCGCTCCTGCCAGAGCGAGACCAGCTGCCGCAGCTTCGCCTCGACCGCGGCGCCGTCCGCCCCCGAGACGTCCACTGTGGACAGCTCGGCGGCGAGCCGGTCGATCCCGGCGCCCAGGCCGGTTTCGGCCGCGGCCGTGGCAGGGACCACTTCGGACTGCAGGAACTTGGCCAGCGCGTCCGGGGTCGGGTAGTCGAAGATGAGCGTCGCGGGCAGCCGCAGCCCGGTGGCGGCGTCGAGCCCGTTGCGCAGCTCGACCGCGGTCAGCGAGTCGAAGCCGAGCTCGGTGAACGCCTTGCCCGGCTCGATCGCGGCCGCGGCGGCGTGCCCGAGCGCGGCGGCGGCCTGGCCGCGGACCACGCCGAGCAGCACCTGCTCCGCGTCCGGCTGCGACAGCCCGGCCAGCCGGCGCTTGAGCCCGTCGGCCTGCGCCGCCGCGGCCACCGGGGCGGCGCGGCGGACGGAGCCGCGCACCAGCCCGCGCAGCAGCGGGGGCACCGGGCCCGGCTCGGCCCGCAGGCCGGCCAGGTCCAGCTTCACCGGCACGGACACCGGTTCGGCCAGCCCGGTGGCCTCGTCGAACAGCTCCAGGCCTTCGGCCGGGGCGAAGCTGCCGATGCCGTCGCGGCCCATCCGCGCGCTGTCCGCCGTGTCGCCCATGCCGTCGGCCCAGAGGCCGAAGGCGAGCGAGGTGGCGGGCAGCCCGAGGGACCGGCGGTGGTGGGCCAGGCCGTCGAGGAACGTGTTGGCCGCGGCGTAGTTGGCCTGCCCCGGCGCGCCGAGCACACCGGCGGCCGAGGAGAACAGCACGAACATCGCCAGATCGCGGTCGCGGGTCAGCTCGTGCAGGTTCCAGGCCGCGTCGACCTTGGGCCGCAGCACCTTCTCGAGGCGCTCGGGGGTGAGCGCGGTGAGCAGGCCGTCGTCCAGGACACCGGCCGCGTGGATCACACCGGTGAGGTCCGGGGTCCGGTCCAGCACGGCCGCCAGCGCGGCACGATCGGCGGCGTCACACGCCTCGATCCGCACGGTGGCGCCCAACCCGGTCAGCTCCTCGGCCAGCTCGGCCGCGCCCGGGGCGTCCGGGCCGCGCCGGCTGGTGAGCACCAGGTCGGTGACACCGTGGCGGGTGACGAGGTGCTTGGCCAGCACCGCGCCGAGCCCGCCGGTGCCGCCGGTGACGAGCACGGTGCCTTCCGGGCGCCGCGGGATCGTCAGGACGACCTTGCCGACGTGCTTGGCCTGGCTGAGGTACCGCAGCGCTTCCGGGCCGCGGCGCAGGTCCCAGGTGCGGACCGGCAGCGGGTTGAGCGCGCCTGCGTCGAACAACACGATCAGCTCCTCCCACATCTGCGCGATCCGGCGGTTGCCCGCTTCGATCACGTCGAACGCCTGGTAGGTCACACCGGGATGGTGCCCGCCGGGGCCGCCGTCCGGGCGGACGTCGGTCTTCCCCATTTCCACGAACCGCCCACCACGCGGTAACAGGCGCATCGAGGCGTCGATGAACTCGCCCGTGAGCGCGTTCAGCACGACGTCCACCCCACGGCCGTCCGTCGCGGCCAGGAACTTCTGCTCGAAGTCGAGCGTCCGCGACGAGGCGAGGTGCTCGTCGTTGAGGCCGGCCTCGCGCAGCGCGTCCCACTTGCCCTCGCTCGCGGTGCCGAACACTTCGGCGCCGAGGTGCCGGGCCAGCTGGGTGGCGGCCATGCCGACCCCGCCCGCGGCGGCGTGGATCAGCACCGACTCCCCTTCGCGCAGCGCGCCGAGGTCCGTCAGCGCGTAGTAGGCGGTGAGGAACACCAGCGGCACCGACGCGGCCTGTTCGAACGTCCACCCGTCGGGCACCGGGGCCAGCAGGTCGCGGTCGGCGAAGGTGAGCGGGCCGAACCCGCCGTGCACCAGGCCCATCACCCGGTCACCCGGCTTCAGGTCGGTCACGTCGGACCCGGTCTCGACCACCACACCCGCGGCCTCGTAACCGATGCGCCCGGCGTCACCCGGGTACATGCCGAGCACGTTGAGCACGTCGCGGAAGTTCGTGCCGGCCGCGCGGGTGGCGATCCGGACCTCGTGGGGCAGCAGCTCGCCGGTGGCCTCCGGGTACGGCTCGAAGGTGAACCGTTCCAGGGTGCCCTTCTCGACGCTGTCCAGCCGCCAGGCCGGTTCGTGCCACGGCGGCACGAGGTCCGTCGACGACGACGCGGTCAGCAGCCGGGCCGCGTGGACGACGCCGGCACGCACCGCGAGCTGGGTCTCGTCGCCTCGTGTGGCGAGCGCGGTCTCGACGTCGGACTCCGCCGCGTCGAGCAGGAGGAGCCGTCCCGGGTGCTCGGACTGGGCACTGCGGACCAGGCCCCAGACCGCCGCGGCGGCCGGGTCGACGGCGTCCGAAGTGGACACCGCGACGGCGTGCTCGGTGCGCACCACGAGGATCGTGTCGCGCTCCTCGGCCAGCCACTCCTGCAGGCTCGCGAGGGTCTTCGCCAGCAGGGCGTGCGTGGCCACCGGCGTGGCACCGCCGTCCGGCACCGCGGACAGGACTTCGTGCGGCGCAACGGGTCCGGCTTCGTTAGTGACCGGCGCCCAGCCGAGCCGGAACAACGCGTCGGACGTCGCCGGGCCGAGGTCGGTAACCTCCCGCAGCAGCAGCGCGCCGACGGTCAGCACCGGAGCGCCGGCGCCGTCGGTGAGCTCCAGGCGGACGGCGTCGTCCCCGGCCTTGGCGACCCGGACGCGGGCGGCGGTGGCGCCGGCCGCGTGCAGGACGACGTCACGCCAGAGGAACGGCAGCCGGGTGGCCGGCGCGTCCCCGGTGGGCAGCAGCCCGATGGCGTGCAGCGCCGAGTCGAGCAACGCCGGGTGCAGACCGAACTGGGCAGCATCCGGGTGGGCGGCCGCGGGCAGTTCGAGGTCGGCGTAAACCTCCTCACCGGTGCGCCAGGCCGCCGTCAGGCCCTGGAACACCGGGCCGTACTGCAGGCCCGCGTCCGCCAGGCCCGGGTACAGGTCGGTGACGTCGACGGCTTCGGCGCCGGCAGGCGGCCACTCGCCGCTGTCCGCCGCCGGGTGGCCTTCACCCCCGGCGAGCAGGCCGGTCGCGTGTGCGGTCCACGGTTCGCCGGCCGGGGCGTCCGGGCGGCGCGTGTGGATCGACACCGGACGGCGGCCGTCGTCGTCGGGCGCGCCGACGACAACCTGGACGGCGAGTCCGCCCGTGTCCGGCAGGACCACCGGCGCCGCCAGGGTCAGCTCGGCCAGCCGGCCGCAGCCCAGCTCGGCGCCGGCCCGGACGGCCAGCTCGACCAGGGCCGCGCCGGGCACCAGCACGGTGCCGAGCACCGCGTGGTCGGCCAGCCACGGCTGGGCCGCGCGGGAAAGCCGGCCGTAGGCGACCAGGCCGTCCTCACCCGCCGTCGGCACGGTCGCGCCGAGCAGCGGGTGCCCGGCCGCGGCCAGGCCCAGCTCCGCAGCGTCGCCGCTGGTGGCCGGCGCATCGAGCCAGAACCGCTCACGCTGGAAGGCGTACGTCGGCAGCGGGACCGCGCGGGCTTCGGTGCCCGCGAAGAACGCGGCCCAGTCGACCTCCACGCCGGCCGTGACGAGCCGGGCGAACGCCGTCTCGGCCGTGGTCCGCTCGTCGCGGTCCTTGCGCAGCACCGGCACGAACACCGCGTCCGGTGCGCTGTCCAGGCCCATGGCCGAGAGCACGCCGTCCGGGCCCAGCTCGGCGAACCGCGTCACGCCGGCTTCGGTGAGGGCGCGGACGCCGTCGGCGAACCGCACCGGCTCCCGCACGTGCCGCACCCAGTAGGCCGGGTCGGTGAGCTCGCCGGCGAGGCGTCCGGTGACGTTCGAGACGACCGGGATCGACGGCTCGGCGTAGCTGATCGACCGGGCAACGGCTTCGAACTCGGCCAGCATCGGCTCCATCAGCACGGAGTGGAAGGCGTGCGAGACGACGAGCGCCTTGGTGCGGCGGCCGCGTTCGGCGAGCGCGGCCGCGGCGGCGTGCACCGGACCGTCCACACCGGACAGGACAACGGACTCGGGGCCGTTGACGGCGGCCAGGTCGACCTCGTCCGACAGGAACTCCGCAACCTCTTCTTCGGTGGCCTGCACCGCGACCATCGCGCCGCCTTCGGGCAGCGCCTGCATCAGCCGGCCGCGGGCTTCGACGAGCTTTGCTGCGTCTTCCACGGAGAACACCCCGGCGACGTGCGCCGCGGCGATCTCGCCGACCGAGTGCCCGGCGACGAACGCGGGGCGGATGCCCCACGATTCGAGGAGCCGGAACAGCGCGACCTCGAGGGCGAACAACGCGGGCTGCGCGGTGCCGGTGCGGTTGAGGACGTCGGCGTCCGGCACGTAACGGACACCCGGCAGCAGCTCGCAGATCTCGTCGTACGCGGCGGCGAACACCGGGAACGCCTCGTAGAGCCCGGATCCCATGCCGAGCCGCTGGGAGCCCTGGCCGGTGAACAGGACGGCGAGCTTCCCGTCGGCCGCGCGCCCGGTGACCACACCGGGTTCGGCACGGCCGCCGGCGAGGGCGGCCAGCCCGGCCCGGACGTCCCCGGTGAGCACCGCCCGCCGTTCGAACGCGGTCCGCGTGGTCGCCAAGGAATACCCGATGTCCAGCGGGTCGGCGAAGCCCACGGTGCCGAGCAGCCGCTCGGCCTGGGCCTGCAACCCTTCGTCGGTGCGGGCGGAGAGCACCCACGGCAGCAGCGCGGGCGGCGCCGGGGTCCGCGCGGGCGTCGGCTGCTCCGGTGCCTGCTCCAGGACGACGTGGGCGTTGGTGCCGCTGATGCCGAACGACGACACCGCCGCGCGGCGCGGGCGGCCGGCGTCCGGCCACGGCCGCGCTTCGGTGAGCAGCCGGACCGCGCCCTCGCTCCAGTCGACGTGCGGGGACGGCTCGTCGACGTGCAGCGTGGCGGGCAGGACGCCGTGGCGCATGGCCTCGACCATCTTGATGATCCCGGCGAGCCCGGCCGCGGCCTGCGTGTGGCCGATGTTGGACTTGACCGACCCGAGCCACAGCGGCTCTTCGCGGTCCTGGCCGTAGGTGGCCAGCAGCGCCTGCGCCTCGATCGGGTCACCCAGCGCGGTGCCGGTGCCGTGCGCCTCGACGGCGTCCACACCGTCCGGCTCGACCCCGGCCGCGGCCAGCGCCCGGCGGATGACCCGGCTCTGCGACGGCCCGTTCGGGGCGGTGAGGCCGTTGGACGCACCGTCGGAGTTGACCGCGGAACCCTTGACCACGGCCAGGATCCGGCGGCCGTGGCGGCGGGCGTCGGACAGCCGTTCCAGCAGCAGGAACCCGGCGCCCTCGGCCCAGGCGGTGCCGTCGGCGGCGGCCGCGAACGGCTTGCAGCGGCCGTCGGCGGCGAGGCCGCGCTGGCGGGAGAACTCGATGAACGGGTTGGGGCTCGACATCACTGCCGCACCGCCGACCAGGGCCAGCGAGCACTCGCCGGAACGCAGTGCCTGCGCGGCCCAGTGCAGGGCGACCAGCGACGACGAGCACGCCGTGTCGACGGAAACTGCCGGGCCCTCGAGCCCGAAGGTGTAGGCGACGCGGCCGGACAGCACACTGCTCGCGCTGCCGGTGCCCAGCAGGCCTTCCATCCCGTCCGGGGTGGCGGGCAGGCGCGAGGCGTAGTCGTCGTACATCACGCCGGCGAACACCCCGGTCGCGCTGCCCTTCAGCGACTTCGGGTCGAGGCCGGCGCGTTCGAACGCCTCGTGCGCGGTCTCCAGCAACAGCCGCTGCTGCGGGTCGACGGTGAGCGCCTCACGCGGTGAGATGCCGAAGAACTCCGCGTCGAAGTCGGCGGCGTTGTGCAGGAAGCCGCCCTCGCGGGCGTACGACGTGCCCGCGTGGTCCGGGTCCGGGTCGTAGAGGCGGTCGAGGTCCCAGCCGCGGTCGGTGGGGAACGGCGTGATGGCGTCGGTCCCTTCGGCGACCAGCCGCCACAGGTCCTCGGGCGAGCTGACGTCACCGGGGAACCGGCAGCTCATCGCGACGATCGCGATCGGCTCGTCCGACCGGGCCAGGACAACCGGTGTCTCGGCCACGGTTTCCCCGGCCAGCTCGGTGCGGACGTAGGTCGCCAGCGCCGTGGGGGTCGGGTGGTCGAAGACGAGCGTGGCGGGCAGCCGCAGCCCGGTCGCCTCCCCGAGGCGGTTGCGCAGCTCGACCGCGGTGAGCGAGTCGAAGCCCAGCTCGGTGAACGCGCGGCCGGCCTCGACGGAGGCGGTGCCGTGGCCGAGAACGCCGGCAACGTGCCCGCGGACCAGGTCCAGGAGGTGGCTCTGCTGGTCGGCCGGCGAGAGCCGGGCCAGCGTGGCGGTCAGGCCGGCGGCAGCCGCGGCGTTGGCCGCACCCCGCCGCTTCGGCACCCGGACGAGCCCCCGCAGCACGGACGGCGGTGCGGTTGTGCGGGCCAGCGTCCGCAGGGTGGGCAGGTCGAGCTTGACCGGCACCGGGACCGGGGTCCCGGTGGTGAGGGCCGCGTCGAACAGGGCCAGGCCCTCGGCCTCGCTCAGCGCGCCGAACCCGGCGCGGGCGAGACGGTCCACATCGGACTGTTCACCCATGCCGCCGGCCCACAGGCCGTAGGCGAGCGATGTCGCGGGCAGGCCCTCGGCGTGACGGCGGCGCGCGAGGTCGTCGAGCAGCGCGTTGGCGGCGGCGTAGTTCGCCTGGCCCGGGCCGCCGAGGATGCCGGAAACCGAGGACAGCAGGACGAACTGGGTCAGCGGCCGGTCGAGGGTCAGCTCGTGCAGCGCCTCGGCCGCATCGGCCTTGGGGCGCAGCACAGCGGCGAACCGCTCGGGGGTCAGCTCGGTGAGGACACCGTCGTCGAGCACCCCGGCGGCGTGCACGATGCCGGTGAGGTCCGGGATCCCGTCGAGCAGGGTTTCCAGGGCGTCCCGGTCGGCGACATCGCAGGCCACGACCTTGGCGCCGAGCTCTTCCGCGAGTTCGGCCGCGCCGGGTGCTTCGAGGCCGCGGCGGCTGGTCAGGACGAGGTTGACGCCCTGGGTGGTGACGAGGTGCCGGGCGATCGCGGCGCCGATGCCACCGGTGCCGCCGGTGACGAGGACGGTTCCCTCGCCCCAGACGGCGGGGTCGCCGGCCGTGGCTCGGGCGAGCCTGGGTGCTTCGGTGACGCCGTCGCGGATGCGGACCTGCGGTTCGCCGGTGGCCAGCGCGGTGGCGACGTCGTCACCTTCCAGGACGACGAACCGGTCCGGGTGCTCGGAAGCGGCACTGCGGGCGAGGCCGCGCACGGCCGCTCCGGCCGGGGTGTCGCCGGTGCACACGACCAGCCGCGTCTCCGCGAGCTGGTCGTCGGCCAGGAACTCCTGGACGGCTCGGAGGGTCGCGGCCAGGGCGTCCTGCGGCTCCCCGTCCGGAGCGGTGAACACCGAGACGTCCTCGGTGGACTCGCCGTCGGCGGGCACCTCGACCCAGGTCAGCTCGTAGAGCGAGTCGGCATCCCGCAGCCGCGGGGCTTCGGCGGTGCGGACCGTGACGGTGCCGAGCGTCGCCACCGGCGCGCCGGTGGTGTCCGTGGCCAGCACGGACACGGTGTCCGTCCCGACCGTCGTGACCCGCACTCGCAGCGCCGTGGCGCCGGTCGCGTGCAGGGTGACGTCACCGAACAAGAACGGCAGGCGTGTCCCCTCGCCCGGGAGCAGGCCGAGGGTGTGCAGAGCCGCGTCCAGCAGCGCCGGGTGCAGGCCGAAGCCGCCCACCTCGGTGCCCTCGGGCAGTTCCACCTCGGCGAACACGGTGTCCGCGGCCCGCCAAGCGCTGGTCAGGCCGCGGAACGGCGGCCCGTAGTCGAGGCCGGCGGCGGCCATGTCGGCGTAGAGCCCGTCGAGCGGAACCGGCTCGGCCGCGGGCGGCCACTCGGTGAGCCCGGCCGGGACCGCGGCCGCGTCCGGGGTGAGGGTGCCCGTCGCGTGCTCGGTCCACTCCCCTTCCTGGGTGCGCGAGTGCACCGAGACCGGACGCCGTCCGGTGGCATCGGCGGCACCGACGAGCACCTGGACGTCGACCGAGCCACGCAGCACCAGCGGTGCAGCCAGGGTCAGCTCCTCGACACCGGCGCAGCCCGCGTCGTCACCGGCCCGCACGGCCAGCTCGAGAAGACCGGTGCCCGGGACGAGAACCTCGCCGAATGCGGCGTGCCCGGCCAGCCACGGGTGGGTGGCCACGGACAGCCGGCCGCTGAACAGCCAGCCGTCACCGTCGGCGAACGGGGCCGCGGCGCCGAGCAGCGGGTGCCCGGCGGTCTGCAGCCCGGCGGCGCGGACGTCACCCGCGCCCGTCCCGGCGGCGAGCCAGAAGCGGCGGCGGTCGAACACCGTGGTCGGCAGGTCGACCACCCGCGCGCCGGTGGGGCGGAAGACCGCCGCCCAGTCGACCCGGACGCCGCGGGTGTGCGCGGCGGCCAAGGTGCTCAGCACGGTGGTGGCCTCGTCGCGGTCACTGCGCAGGAAGGACGCGGCGAAGGCGTCCTCGGCGGCCAGCGGGGTCAGCACGGCGGCCGGGCCGACCTCGAGGAACCGGGATACCCCGGCCTCACGCAGCCAGGACAGGCCGGCGGCGAACCGGACGGTGGCGCGGACGTGCTCGACCCAGTACTCCGGCCCGGCCACGCGGTCGGTGCGCTCGCCGTCCACAGTGGACACGAACGGGATGCGCGGGGTGCCGAACTCCAGCTCCCGCACCACGGCGGCGAACTCGTCGAGCATCGGCTCCATCAGCGCCGAGTGGAACGCGTGCGACACCTCGAGCCGCTTGGTGCGGCGGCCGAGCTTCTCGAACTTCTTGGCCAGTTTCAACGTCGGCGACGCGGCGCCGGAAAGGACAACGGAGTCGGGCCCGTTGACCGCGGCCAGCGACACCTTCAGCGTCAGGTGTTCGCGGACCTCGTCTTCCGACGCCTGCACCGCGACCATGACCCCGCCGGACGGCAGTGCCTCCATCAGCCGGCCGCGCGCATCGACGAGCTTCGCGGCGTCCGCCAGGGACAGCACACCCGCGACGTGCGCCGCGGCGATCTCGCCGATCGAGTGCCCGGCGACGAAGTCGGGGACCACACCCCACGACTCGGCGAGCCGGTACAGCGCGACTTCCAGGGCGAAGATCGCCGGTTGCGCGTGGCCGGTCCGGTTGACGTCGACCGCGTCACGGACACCGGGCAGGTGCGCAAGGACTTCATCGTAGGCGGCGGCGAACACCGGGAAGGCGTCGTACAGCCCGGCCCCCATGCCGAGCCGCTGCGAACCCTGGCCGGTGAACAGGAACGCGGTCCGGCCGGGCAGCACCCGCCCGGTCAGCACGGACTCACTGTCCACACCGGACGCCAGCGCGGTCAGTCCGGCCCGCAGTTCCGCGTCGGTGGCGCCCAGCACGACGGCACGCCGGTCCTGGGCGGTGCGGGTCGTGGCGAGCGACAGGCCGAGGTCGACGGGCTCGCCGTCGCGGTCCAGCAGCCGGGCCGCCTGCTCACGCAGGGCGTCGTCGCTGCGGGCGGACAGCACCCAGGGCACCAGCGCGGGCGTCGTGATCTCGCGCTCGGCCACCACCGAAGCCGGCGCCTGTTCGAGGACGACGTGCGCGTTGGTCCCGCTGATCCCGAACGACGACACCGCCGCGCGGCGCGGCCGCCCGGTTTCGGGCCACTCGCGGCCCTCGGCCAGCAGCGTGACGTCGCCGGCTTCCCAGTCGACGTGCGGGCTCGGCGCACCGAGGTGCAGGGTCGGCGGCAGCACCCCGTGGTGCATCGCCTGGACCATCTTGATGATGCCGGCAACCCCGGCCGCGGCCTGGGTGTGGCCGAAGTTGGACTTCACCGAGCCGAGGTAGAGCGGCTCGCCGTCCCGCTCGCGGCCGTAGGTGGCCAGCAGCGCCTGCGCTTCGATCGGGTCACCGAGCGTGGTGCCGGTGCCGTGCGCCTCGACGGCGTCCACAGTGGACGACTGGACCCCCGCCGCGGCGAGAGCCTGGCGGATCACCCGCTGCTGGGACGGCCCGTTCGGTGCGGTCAGGCCGTTGGACGCGCCGTCGGAGTTGACCGCCGAGCCCTTGACGACGGCGAGGACGTGGTGGCCGTTGCGGCGCGCGTCGGACAGCCGTTCCAGCACGAGCATGCCCGCGCCTTCGGCCCAGCCGGTGCCGTCCGCGTCGGAGGAGAACGACTTGCACCGGCCGTCGGCGGCGAGGCCGCGCTGGCGGGAGAAGCCGATGAACGTCTCCGGTGTGGCCATCACGGTGACACCGCCGGCCAGGGCGAGCGAACACTCACCCGAGCGCAGGGCCTGCATCGCCCAGTGCAGCGCGACCAGCGACGACGAACACGCCGTGTCGACCGACACCGCCGGGCCTTCCAGGCCGAGTGTGTAGGCGACCCGCCCGGACAGCACGCTGCCGGAGGTGCCGGTGCCGAGGAAACCCTCGACGTCGTCGGGCACGTCACCGAGGCGGGTGCCGTAGTCGTGGTACATCACGCCGGCGAACACACCGGTGGGGCTGCCCTTGAGCGACGCCGGGTCGGTGCCGGACCGCTCCAGGGCCTCCCACGCCGTCTCGAGCAGGAGCCGCTGCTGCGGGTCCATTGCGAGCGCCTCGCGCGGGGAGATCCCGAAGAACTCCGGGTCGAAGTCGCCGGCGTCGTGCAGGAAGCCGCCTTCGCGGGTGTAGGTCTTGCCGGGCCGGTCGGGGTCGGGGTCGTAGATGCCGTCGACGTCCCAGCCGCGGTCCTCGGGGAACCTCGTGACACCGTCGCGGCCGCCGGACACCAGCTCCCACAGCTCCTCGGGTGACGTCACGCCGCCCGGGTAACGGCAGGCCATGCCGACGATGACGATCGGGTCCTCGCCGGCGCGGGCCGGGGTGAACGCCGGGGTCATCGGGCTGTCGTCCGCGCCGAGCAGCTCGGCGTGCAGGAACGCGGCGAGGGCCTGCGGCGTCGGGTGGTCGAACGTCAGGGTCGCGGGCAGCCGCAGGCCGGTGACCGTGCCGAGGCGGTTGCGGAATTCGACGGCGGTGAGCGAGTCGAAGCCGAGGTCGCCGAAGGCGCGGTCGGCCTCGACGGCGTCGGGGCTGGTGTGGCTGAGCACCATCGCGGCTTCGGTGCGGACCAGTTCGGTCAGGAGCCGGAGCTGCTCGGCGGCGGGCAGGCCGGCGAGCCGCTGCCGGAGTCCGCCCGCTTCGGCGGCACCCGCCGTGCGGCGGCGTGTGCGGACCAAGCCACGCAGCACGTGCGGGACGTCGCCCGACGCCCGCAGCGCGGGGAGGTCCAGGCGGGTCGCGACCGGACGCGGGTCGGCACCGAGGGCCAGGAGGTCGAACAGCTCCAGCCCGGCGTCGACCGGCAACGGTGTGAAGCCGGAGCCGCTACGGCCGTCACCCATGCCGGTTTCCCAGAGCCCGTACGCGATCGACGTCGCCGGGAGGCCCTGCGCGCGACGCTGGGCCGCGAGGCCGTCGAGGAACCCGTTGGCGGCGGCGTAGTTCGCCTGGCCGGGCGCGCCGAGGGCGCCGGCGATCGAGGAGAACGTGACGAACAGCTCGAGGTCGCCGGTCAGCTCGTGCAGGTGCTGCGCGGCAACCGCCTTCGGGCCGGCGACGGCGGCGAGCCGCTCCGGGGTCATCGATGCGAAGACGCCGTCGTCGAGGACACCGGCGGCGTGCACCACGCCGGTCAGCGGCTGCTCGGCCGGGACCAGCGAGAGGACCGACTCCAGCTGGTCGCGGTCGGCGACGTCGCAGGCCGCGAAGGTGACCTCCGCGCCGAGGTCCGTGAGCTCCTGCCGGAGTTCGTCCGTGCCAGGGGCGTCGGCGCCGCGGCGTCCGACCAGGAGCAGGTGCTGGACGTTGTGGCGTTCGACGAGCCGACGGGCGACCTGCGCGCCGAGCCCGCCGGTGCCGCCGGTGACCAGGACGGTGCCGTCGAGGGTCCAGTCCGGGTCGCCGGTGGCGCGGGCGCGGGCCAGCCGCGGGACGCACGGGCCGTCGTCGGTGAAGGCGAGTTCGGGCTCGCCGGTGGCGGCCGCGGCGGCGACGTCACCGGTGCCGTGGACCAGCACCAGCCGGTCCGGGTACTCGGCCTGGGCGCTGCGGACGAGCCCGGCGACCGCGGCGTCGGCCGGGGTGGCACCGGGGAGGTGCACCACGACCCGGCCGTCACCGGCGAGCCGCTCCTGCAGCTCGGCGAGCACGGTGTCTGCCGAGGTGGCTTCGAGAACCTCGACTTCGAGAGCTTCGGACGGCAGAGCGACCGGGATCCAGTCCACGGTGAACAGGGCGTCCCCGGCCGCGCTCGGCAGCGGGGCGTCCCCGACCGGGCGCAGGCTCAGCGACGTCGCGGACAGGACCGGCGCCCCGGCGCCGTCGGTCACCGACAGCGAGACGGCGTCCTGGCCCGCGGGCGAGAGCTTCGCCCGGAGGGTGCTCGCGCCGGTGGCGTGCAGCCGCAGCCCGGTCCACGAGAACGGCAGCCGGGCCGGGCCGCCGGTCAGGCCGACGGCGTGCAGGACGGCGTCGAGCAGGGCCGGGTGCAGCCCGAACCCGGTGACGTCGGTGCCTTCGGGCAGCGCGACCTCGGCGAAGACGTCGTCACCGCGGCGCCAGGCGGCCCGCAAGCCGCGGAACGGGTCGCCGTAAGCGAGCCCGGCGTCGGCCAGCGTGGTGTAGAAGCCGTCCAGCTCGGCGGGTTCGGCACCCGCGGGCGGCCACACACCGTCACTTTCCCGGGAAAGCGACACTTCGGGAACCAGTGAACCGGTGGCGTGCAGGTCCCAGTCGGTGTCGGCTTCCTGGGCGCGGGAGTGGACGGCGAGGGTGCGCCGTCCACTGTGGTCGGCGTCCGAAAGGGACACTCGCAGCTGGACCGGCGCGTTTGTCAGGACGAGGGGTGCCTGCAGGGTCAGCTCTTCCACTTCCCCGCAGCCGGCCTCGTCGCCGGCCCGGACGGCCAGTTCGGCGAACGCCGTGCCGGGCAGCAGCACCGCGCCGCGCACCTGGTGCCCGGCCAGCCACGGCTGCTCGTCCAGCGACAGCCGGCCGGTGAGCACCAGCTCGCCGCGCTCGGGCAGCGCGACGGCCGCCCCCAGCAGCGGGTGGTCGAGCGCGCCGAGGCCCAGCGCGGCGGCGTCACCACCGCCCGGCGGGGCCAGCAGCCAGAAGCGGCGGCGCTGGAACGGATAGGTGGGCAGGGACGTCGGCCGGGCGCCACTGCCGGCGAAGTACCGCGTCCAGTCGACCGGTGCACCCGCCGCGTGCAGCGCACCCAGCGCGGACACGGCCGCGCGGGGCTCCTCCTGGTCCTTGCGCAGGGCCGGGACGAACACCGCATCCGCGGCGGTGTCCGGGCCCATCGCGGCGAGGACCGCGTCCGGGCCGAGTTCGAGGAACGTCGTGACCCCGTCGGCGGCCAGGCGCTCGACCGCGTCGGCGAACCGGACGGTTTCGCGGACATGGGTCACCCAGTAGGCCGGGTCGGTCAGGTCCGCGTCACCGGTCACGGTGGAGACGATCGGGATCCGCGGCTCGGCGTAGCTGATCGAGCGGGCGACGGTCTCGAACTCCGCCAGCATCGGCTCCATCAGCGCCGAGTGGAACGCGTGGGACACCACGAGGTGCTTGGTGCGGCGGCCGTCCTTGGCGAACCGGGCGGCGACCGCGCGGACCGCACCGTCCACACCGGACAGCACAACGGACTCGGGGCCGTTGACCGCAGCCAGCGACACCTCGTCGGACAGGAACTCGGCAACCTCGGCCGCCGACGCCTGGACCGCGACCATCGCGCCGCCTTCGGGCAGCGCCTCCATCAGCCGGCCACGGGCCTCGACCAGCTTCGCCGCGTCCGCCAGCGAGAACACGCCGGCCACGTGGGCGGCGGCGATCTCGCCGATGGAGTGCCCGGCAAGCACGTCCGGGGTCACACCCCAGGACTCGAAGAGCCGGTACAGCGCCACTTCCAGCGCAAAGATCGCGGGCTGCGCGGTGCCGGTGCGGTTGAGCACGGCAGCGTCGGTGACGTCGGTGATGCCCGGCAGCAACGCGCGGACCTCGTTGTAGGCCTCGGCGAACGCGGGGAACGCCGCCGCCAGCGCGTGACCCATGCCGAGCCGCTGCGATCCCTGGCCGGTGAACAGCGCGGCGAGCCGGCCGGTGACCGCCCGGCCGGTGACGACGTTCGCCGCCCGGCCGGTGTCGGCGAACGCGGCCAGCCCGGCCCGCAGCACGGCGGGGTCGGTCCCGACGACAACCGCGCGCCGCTCGTGCGCGGTGCGGGCGGTGGCCAGCGACCACGCCACGTCCAGGGGTTCGGCCGTGACGTTCGCCAGCCGGGCGGCCTGCGCCCGCAGCGCCTCCTCGGACCGGCCGGACAGCACCCAGGGCAGCACCGCGGGCGCGGCAGCCTCACGTTCGGCCTCTTCGGCCGGGACGTGCTCGAGCACGACGTGGGCGTTGGTGCCGCTGAAGCCGAACGACGAGACGCCGGCCCGGCGCGGGCGGCCGGTCTCCGGCCACGGCTCGGTGCCGGTCGCGACGCGGATGGCGCCGGTCTCCCAGTCGACCTGTGCTGACGGCGCGTCGACGTGCAGGGTTGCCGGGACAACGCCGTGCCGCATCGCCTCGACCATCTTGATCACGCCGGCCGCCCCCGCCGCGGCCTGGGTGTGGCCGAAGTTCGACTTCACCGAGCCGAGCAGCAGGGCGGCTTCGCGGTCCTGGCCGTAGGTCGCCAGCAGCGCCTGGGCCTCGATCGGGTCGCCGAGCCGGGTGCCGGTGCCGTGCGCTTCGACCACGTCGACGTCCGAAGTGGACAGTCCACCGTTGGCCAGCGCCTGGCGGATCACGCGCTGCTGCGCGGGTCCGTTGGGGGCGGTGAGGCCGCTGGAGGCGCCGTCCTGGTTGACCGCGGAACCCTTGAGCAGCGCCAAAACGGGGTGGCCGTGACGGCGGGCGTCGGACAGCTTCTCCAGCAGCACGAACCCGGCGCCTTCACCCCACGCGACGCCGTCGGCGCCGCTGGCGAAGGCCTTGCAGCGGCCGTCGACCGCCATCGCGTTCTGTTTGCTGAAGTCGACGAACGGGTCCGGGTTGGCCATGATCGTGACCCCGCCGGCCAGCGCCAGCGAGCACTCGCCGGAGCGCAGGGCCTGGCTCGCCAGGTGCATCGCGACCAGCGACGACGAGCACGCCGTGTCGACCGCGACGGCCGGGCCCTCCAGGCCGAAGGTGTAGGAGACGCGGCCGGCCATCATCGCGCCGGACGTGCCGGTGCCGAGGAACCCTTCGACCTCCTCGGGGATCTTCGTCAGCCGGGACGCGTACTCGTGGTAGATCGCGCCGGTGAAGACGCCGGTGTCGCTGCCGCGCAGCGTGCCGGGCGGGATGCCGGCCCGCTCGAAGGCCTCCCAGGCGATCTCCAGCAGCAGCCGCTGCTGCGGGTCCATCGCAAGGGCCTCACGCGGTGAGATGCCGAAGAACTCGGGGTCGAAGTCACCCGCGGCGGGCAGGAAGCCGCCGGTGCGGGTGTGCGAGACCCCCTGCTTGCCCGGGGTCGCGTCGAACAGCGCGGCCAGGTCCCAGCCGCGGTCCGTCGGGAACTCGGTGATGCCTTCACGGCCCTCCGAGACCAGCCGCCACAGGTCTTCCGGGGTGTTCACCCCGCCGGGGAACCGGCAGCTGGTCGCGACGATGGCGATCGGCTCGTCACCGGCGGCGACCCGGGCGCGGGTGCGCGGCCCGGCGGCGAGGTCGCCGAGCAGCTCGGAACGCACGTAGCCGGCGAGCGCGACCGGGGTCGGGTGGTCGAAGATCACCGTCGCCGGCAGCCGCAGCCCGGTCGCGGCGCCGAGGCGGTTGCGCAGCTCGACCGCGGTGAGCGAGTCGAAGCCGAGGTCCAGGAAACCGCGGCCGGGTTCGACCGTGGCGGCGGTGACGTGCCCGAGCACCAGCGCAACCTGCGTGCGGACGAGGTCGAGGAGCTCGCGGTCCTGCTCGGCCTCGGTCAGCCCGGCCAGCCGCCGGGCCAGCGACGAGTCCTGGCCGCCACCCGACTTCGCCGTCCGGCGGCCGGGCTTGACCAGTGCGCCCAGCAACGGCGGCAGCGGCTCGGCCGCGGCGGCCGCGGCCAGCACCGGCAGGTCCAGCTTCACCGGCACGGCCAGCGGTGACCCCGCGGCGAGCGCCGCGTCGAACAGCGCGAGCCCTTCCTCGACGGGCAACGCCGGGGTGCCGCCCGCGCGCAGACGGGCCAGGTGGGCCTCCCCCATCGCCTCGCCCATGCCCGCGGCCCACGGGCCCCAGGCCAGGGACTGCCCGGCCCGGCCCGACGCGCGGCGGTGGGCGGCGAGGGCGTCGAGGTAGGCGTTGGCGGCGGCGTAGTTGCCCTGCCCGGGCGCGCCGAGGACACCGGCGGCCGAGGAGAACGTGACGAACAGGTCGAGGTCGCCGGTCAGCTCGTGCAGGTGCCGGGCCGCGTCGGCCTTCGGGCCCAGCACGAAGTCGAGCCGCTCCCGGGTGAGCGTGTCGACCGTGCCGTCGTCGAGGACACCGGCGGCGTGCACCACCCCGGTCAGCTCGACGCCGTTGATCAGCGCCGCGACGGCGTCGCGGTCGGCGACATCACAGGCGACGACGTCGACGTGCGCGCCCAGCTCGGTCAGTTCGGCGGCCAGCTCGGCCGCGCCCGGCGCGTCCGGGCCACGACGGCTGGTGAGCAGCAGCTTCCGGGCACCGTGAGCCGTCACCAGGTGCCGCGCGATCAACGCGCCCAGGCCGCCGGTGCCACCGGTGACCAGCACGGTCCGCTCCGGGTCGAGCGACCGCGGAACGGTGAGCGCGACCTTGCCGATGTGCCGTGCCTGGCTGAGGAACCGGAACGCTTCACGCGCTTCGCGGACGTCCCAGGCCCGGACGGGCAGGGGGGTCAGCGCCCCGGACTCGAACAGCTCGATCAGCGCGTCCCACATCTGTGCGGTGCGCTCGGGACCGGCGTCGATGAGGTCGAAGGCCTGGTAGCCCTCGCCCTCGCGGATGTCGGTCTTGCCCATCTCCAGGAACCGGCCGCCGGGCGCCATCGTGCGCAGGGACGCGTCGACGAAGTCACCCGCCAGCGCGTTGAGGACGACGTTGATGCCGCTGAACCGCTCCTCGAACTCCAAGGTGCGGCTGGAGGCGATGTGCGCGTCGTCGAGGCCGGCTTCCCGCAGGATGTGCTGCTTGCCCTCGCTCGCGGTGCCGTAGACCTCGGCGCCCAGGTGCTTCGCCAGCTGGGTGGCGGCCATGCCGACCCCGCCGGCGGCGGCGTGGACGAGGATCGACTCGCCCGCCTGCAGGTCGGCCAGATCAACCAAGGCGTAGTAGGCCGTGAGGAACACCAGCGGTGTGGTCGCGGCCTGCTCGTAGGTCCAGTCCGCGGGCTTGCGGGTGATCATCGGCCGCTCGGCGACCGCCACCGGGCCCGCGCCACCCGAGACGAGGCCCATGACCTCGTCACCCGGGCGCAGGTCCGTGACCTCGGAGCCGACCTCGAGCACGGTCCCGGCGAACTCGCTGCCGAGCAGACCGGCTTCACCCGGGTACATGCCGAGGGCGTTGAGGACGTCGCGGAAGTTCAGCCCGGCCGCGCGGACGGTGACCCGCACGCCGAGCGGACCCAGCGGCTCCTCGGGCACCTCCTCCAGGGTCAGGTGGTCGAAGGTGCCCTTGCCCGCGAGGCCGAGGCGCCAGTTCCCGGCCGGTGGCAACAGCCGTCCGGCGGCTTCGGGTGTGACCAGCCGCGGGACGCGCAGTTCCCCGTCCCGCACGGCGAGCTGCGGCTCACCGGCGGCCAGCACGGCGTCGGTCAGTTCTTCGGTGTCGGCCAGGAGGAAGCGGCCGGGGTGCTCGGACTGCGCGCTGCGCACCAAGCCCCACACCGCGGCGGCCACGGGGTCCACATCGGACTGTCCGGTGTGGACGATCAGCTGGGCGTCGGAGTACCGCTCGTCGGCGAGGAACGTCTTGAGCACGTCGAGGGTCTCGCCGGTGAGCGCGTGCACGTCGTCACCGGTGGCACGGAAGACGACAACGTCGGCGACCTCCGGCCAGTCCGCGTGACCCGGCACGTCTCCGGCGGGGGCGATCGCCTGCCAGGTCACCTCGTAGAGCCCGTCGACGCTCGCCGACGGACGCAGCTGTGCGGCCGAAACCGGGCGCACGACCAGGGAACCGACGGTGGCGACCGGCGCACCGGTGCCGTCGGCGACCTGCAGCGAGACGGCGTCGGTCCCGGACGGCGTCAGCTTCACCCGCAGTTCGGCGGCGCCCGAGGCGTGCAGGACGACGTCACTCCAGGCGAACGGCAGCCGCGCGGGCCCGTCGCCGGCCGCGAGGGCGTGCAGGGCCGCGTCGAGCAGCGCCGGGTGCAGGCCGAACCGGCCCGCCTGGTCGCGGGCGCCCTCCGGCAGCGTGACCTCGGCGTAGGTGTCGTCGCCGTCCTGCCACACCGCCCGCAGGCCCTGGAAGGTCTCGCCGTACCCGAGGCCCGCGGCCGCCAGCTCGTCGTACCGGCCTTCGAGGGAGACGGCTTCGGCGCCCGGCGGCGGCCACTCCGTCAGCTCCCATTCCGGGGTGGCCGCGGTGGCCGCGAGGGAGCCGGTGGCGTGCAGGGTCCACTCCCCCGCGCCGTGCGGGCGCGAGTGGACGGTCAGCGGGCGGCGGCCGGACTCCTCCGGCGCGCCGGCCCACAGCTGGACCTGCACCGCGCCCGTCTCCGGGAGCACCAGCGGGGTCTGGAGGGTCAGTTCTTCGAGCGCGGTCAGGCCGGTCTCGTCGGCGGCACGCACGGCCAGTTCGACGAGCGCGGTGCCGGGCACGACCACCTGGCCGTGCACGGTGTGCCCGGCCAGCCACGGGTGGGTGCGCAGGGAAAGGCTCCCGGTGAACAGGAAGCCGTCGGCGTCGGCGACCGACACCGCGGCGCCGAGCAGCGGGTGCTCGATCGAGCCGAGGCCGAGCCCGGCGGCGTCCCCGGTGCTCGCCGACGCGGGCAGCCAGTAGCTCGCGCGCTGGAACGGGTAGGTGGGCAGGTCGACCGGCCGGGCTCCGGCGAGCAGGGCGGCCCAGCCGACGGTCCCGCCGTGGACGTGCACCGCGGCCAGCGCGGCGACGAGCGTCTCGGGCTCCGGCCGGTCGCGGCGCAGGGCGGGCACGAACAGGCCTTCGGCGCTGTCCTGGCCCGCGGCCGAGAGCACACCGTCCGGGCCGAGCTCGAGGAACCGGGTGACGCCGGCGTCGGCGAGCGCGCGGACACCGTCGGCGAACCGGACGGCTTCGCGCACGTGCCGGACCCAGTACTCCGGGTCGGTGATCTCGGCGGTGGCGGCGATGTGGCCGGTGACGTTGGAGACGAGCGCGATCTTCGGTGTCCGGTAGGTGACCCGGCGGGTGACCTCGCCGAACTCGGCGAGCATGCCGTCCATCAGCGCGGAGTGGAACGCGTGCGAGACGGCCAGCTGCTTGGTGCGGCGGTCGGCGAACACCGCCTGCACCTGCCGGACGGCGTCTTCCTCGCCGGAGACGACAACCGCACGCGGGCCGTTGACGGCGGCGATGTCCGCGCCGGGCACCAGGGCCGCGCGGACCTCGTCTTCGTCGGCCTCGATCGCACACATGGCGCCGCTGCGCGGGAGCGCGCTCATCAGCCGGCCGCGCGCGGCGACCAGCTCGGCCGCGTCGGCGAGGGACCAGACACCGGCGACGTGCGCGGCGGCCAGCTCACCGACGGAGTGGCCGATCAGGAAGTCGGGAACCACACCCCACGACTCGACGAGCCGGTAGAGCGCCACTTCGAGGGCGAACAGCGCGGGCTGCGCGTTCCCCGTGTCCGCCAAGGCTTCCGCGTCGTCGCCGAAGACGATCTCGCGGACGCCGGGGAGCAGCTCGCAGACCTCGTCGAAGGCCGCGGCGAACGCCGGATACGCGTTGTACAGCTCGCGGCCCATGCCGAGCCGCTGGGAGCCCTGCCCGGTGAAGGCGACGGCGAGCTGCCCGCCGGTCGCCTCGCCGGTGGTGACACCAGGCGCCGGCGTGCCGTCGGCGACGGCGGTCAGCCCGGCGCGCAGGTCTTCCGCGCCGGTGCCGGTGACCACGGCGCGGTGCTCGAAGGTGGCCCGGGTCGCGGCGAGGGACCAGCCGATGCCGGCCGGGTCACCCTCGACGTCCAGCAGCGCACGCGCCTGGGCGCGCAGCGCGGCTTCGGTGCGACCGGACAGCACCCATGGCACCACCGGCGGCGCCGGAACGTCCTCTGTGGACGGCTCGGTGGCGGGCGCCTGCTCCAGCAGGACGTGGGAGTTGGTGCCGCTGATGCCGAACGACGAAACGCCGGCGCGGCGGATCTCTTCCGAGGACCACTCGCGCGCGGCGGTGAGCAGCTCGACGGTGCCGGGTGACCAGTCGACCTGGGTGCTCGGCGCGTCGATGTGCAGGCTCGCGGGGAGGCGGCCGTGCTGCAGGGCGAGGACCATCTTGATCACGCCGGCCACACCGGCCGCGGCCTGGGTGTGGCCGATGTTCGACTTGACCGAGCCGAGCAGCAGCGGGCCGCGGCCGCCGCGCTCGCGGCCGTAGGTGGCCTGCAGCGCCTGGACCTCGATCGGGTCGCCGAGCGTGGTGCCGGTGCCGTGCGCTTCGACGACATCAACATCCTTCGCCGACAGCCGCGCGTCGGCCAGTGCCTGGCGGATGACCCGCTGCTGCGACGGGCCGTTGGGCGCGGTGAGGCCGTTGGACGCGCCGTCGGAGTTGACGGCCGTGCCGCGGACCACCGCGAGCACGCGGTGCCCGTGGCGCTGGGCGTCGGACAGGCGTTCCAGCACGATCATGCCGGCGCCTTCACCCCAGGCGGTGCCGTCGGCGCCGGCGGCGAACGCCTTGACCAGGCCGTCCCGCGCGAGACCGCGCTGGCGGGAGAACTCGATGAACGCGTCCGGGCTCGCCATCACCGTCGCGCCGCCCGAGAGCGCGAGGTCGCACTCGCCGGCCCGCAGCGCGCGGACGGCGAGGTGCAGCGTGACCAGCGACGCCGAGCACGCGGTGTCCACGGTGACCGACGGGCCCTCGACACCGAGGACGTAGGAGATCCGTCCGGAAAGGACACTGCCGGAGATGCCGGTGCCGAGGTACCCCTCGACCCCTTCGACACCCTTGGCCAGGTCACGGCCGTAGTCCTGGCCGTTGGTGCCGACGAAGACACCCGTGCGGCCGCCGGCCAGCGAAGCGGGATTGATGCCGCCGCGCTCCAGGGCCTCCCACGACGTCTCGAGCAGCAGCCGCTGCTGCGGGTCCATCGAGACGGCCTCGCGCGGCGAGATGCCGAAGAACTCCGGGTCGAACTCGTCGGCGCCGTCGAGGAAACCGCCGCGGTCGACGTAGCTGGTGCCGAGGTGGTCGGGATCGGGGTCGACGAGCTCGCCGACGTCCCAGCCGCGTTCGCCGGGGAAACCGGTGATGCCGTGCTCCCCGGCGGAGAGCAGCTCCCAGAACCGTTCCGGGGAGCGCACGCCGCCCGGGAAGCGGCAGCCCATCCCGACGATCGCGATCGGCTCGGCCGCGCGGTCCTCGAGCGCCGCCAGCCGGCCGCGCGTGCGCTGCAGCTCGCCGGTGACTCGCGTCAGGTAGTCGCGAAGCTTGTCGTTCTCACCCACGGTGTCCCCACTCATCGGTCGTGGTCGCGTGCACCCGGCTCAAGCGCCGAGTTGCTGGTCAATGAAGGCGAAGAGCTCGTCGTCCGACGACGGCGCGAAGCCGGGCCGCACCAGGTCGGTCAAGCGCGCGATGGCCCGCGCGTGCTCTTCGCCGGCCGGGTCGAGGCGGCTCAGGGCCGCTTCCAGCCCGTCGAGCAGGCCGGTGACGTCGTCGTCCGGTTCGGCGGTCCCGGCCAGCTCCTGCCAGAGGTAGGCGGCGAGCGCTGCCGGTGTCGGGTGGTCGAAGACGAGCGTCGCGGGCACCGCCAGGCCGGTGGCGGCGTCGAGGCGGTTGCGCAGTTCGACGGCGGTGAGCGAGTCGAAGCCGAGCTCGGTGAACGCCCGGTCCGGGCCGATCTTGCTGACGTCCGGGTGGCCGAGGACCCGAGCGACCGTCTCCCGCGCCACCTGCAGGAGCAGCCGTCGCTGCTCGGGCTCGATCAACCCGGTCAGCTGAGCCCGCAGGTCTGCCACGGGTGCCTCCGCGGCGACGGTTTCCGGCCGCGGGATCTCGCTCAGGGCCGGGGCGGTGCGGAAGCTCTCGAAGAACACCGGCCAGTCGAAGTCGGCGACCGTGACACAGGGGTCGCCCGCGGCGATCGCCCGGACGAACTCCTCCGCCGCGGCCTCCGGCGTCATCGGGCGCAGGCCCTTGTGGCGGACGTCGACGTCTTCGGCCATGCCGCCCTCGGCCCACGGGCCCCAGGCGATCGAGACCGCTGGAACTCCCTCGGCCCGCCACTGGGTGGCGAGGGCGTCGAGTTCGGCGTTCGCGGCCGCGTAGGCGGCCTGGCCGCCGTTGCCCAGGACGCCGGCCACCGAGGAGAAGAGCACCAGCGCGTCGAGATCGTTGGTGAGGTCACGCAGGTGGCGCGCGGCGGCCACCTTCGGCCGGGCGACCGCTTCGAAGCGCTCCGGGGTGGCGTCGTCGAGCAGGGCGTCGTCGAGGACACCGGCGGTGTGCACGACGACCCGCAGATCGTCGAGCGCGGAGACCACTGTGGACAGTGCGTCCCGGTCGGCGGCGTCGCAGGCGTGGATGGTGACGCGGGCGCCTCGCGCAGTCAGCCGCTCGCGCAGTTCGGCCGCGCCCGGCGCGTCCTCGCCGCGACGGGACAGCAGCACCAGGTGTTCCGCGCCCGCCTGGACCAGCCGTTCCGCGACGACGGCGCCGAGCGCGCCGGTGCCGCCGGTGACCAACGCGGTGCCGGAGGTGGACCAGTTCGCGGACGCCGGTGTCGCGGGGACGAACCGGCGTGCGTACACACCTTCGTCGCGGATCGCGACTTCGTCCTCGGGACCGCCGAGCACTGCACGCAGACGAGCGGCGGCTTCGTCGTCCGGCTGAGCGGGCAGTTCGACGCAGCCACCCCAGCGGCGGGGTTGCTCGATCGCCGCGACCCGGCCGACCGCGGCCACGCCGGGATCGGTGGTGGCGCACCAGATCTTCGCCGGGGTGTCCCGCAGGAGCGCCGCGAGCGCGGCGCCGTTCGCCGGGAAGGCGAGCACCGGGCCGTCTTGCGGCACCTCCGTCACCAGCGGTGCGCCGAGGGCCTTCGCCGCGGCTTCGGCCCAAGCGTGGCCTTCGGGGGCGTACACGGTCCAGCTCGCTTCCGGCGCCGGTGCCGGTTCGACCGGCCGCCAGACAACCTCGTAGCGCCGGGCCGGCGGGCTGCTCCGGTCGGCGGCGGCGAGCCAGAAGCGGTCGCGCCGGAACGGGTACGTCGGCAGGTCGACGCGCGTGGCGCCGGTGCCGTCGAAGATCCGCACCCAGTCCAGTCGGACGCCGGCGGTGAAGAGCCGGGCGCGCGCGAGGTCCGCGGCGGCCACCTCGTTGTGGTCCTTGCGTTGCAGGGGAACAAAAACTCCGTCGTCGACGCAGTCGGCGGCGAGAGCGGACAGCGAGGCGTCCGGGCCGATCTCGACGAACCGGCGGACCCCGCGCGCGTGCAACGTGCCGACACCGTCGGCGAACCGGACGGCCTCACGGACCTGCCGCACCCAGTAGCCGGGGTCGCGGACGTCGGCGACGTCGCCGGTGAGACCCGAGACCAGCGGGATCCGCGGCTCGGCGTAGGTGACGCTCTCGGCGACGGCGCGGAAGTCGTCGAGCATGCCGTCCATCAGCGCGGAGTGGAAGGCGTGGCTGACCGCCAGGCGCTTGGCACGCCGGTCCGGGAAGGCCTCGACCACCTTTTCGACCGCGGCTTCCTCACCGGAAAGCACCACCGACGCAGGCCCGTTGACCGCGGCGATGCTGACGCCGGCGGGCAGGTCGAGCTCCGCTTCGGTGGCCTGCAGGGCGACCATCGCGCCGCCCGCGGGCAGGGCCTGCATCAGCCGGCCGCGCGCGGCGACGAGCCGGGCGGCGTCGTCCAGGGACCAGACGCCGGCGAGGTGCGCCGCGGCCAGTTCGCCGATCGAGTGGCCGAGCAGGAAGTCCGGTTCGACTCCCCAGGAGCGGAGCAGCTCGGCCGTCGCGACCTCGAAGGCGAACAACGCGGGCTGCGCAACCTCGGTCCGGTTGATCATCGCGGCGTCACCGCAGGTGAGGACGTCGGCGAGCTGGTAGCCGGTGTGTGTGTCGAGCCGCTCGGCGACCTGGGCGAAGGCTTCGGCGAAGACCGGGAACGCGTGGCCCAGTTCGCTGCCCATGGCGAGTCGCTGGGCACCCTGCCCGGTGCACAGGAAGGCGAGCTTGCCGCTGCTCGCGCGGCCGGTGACGCCGCGTCCTTCAACCAGGGCTTCGAGCCCGGCACGGAGTTCGTCCTGGTCGGCGCCGGTGACGACGGCCCGGAACGGCAGGGCCGCCCGGCCGGTCGCGAGGGAGTAGCCGATGTCCAGGGGGTCACCCTCGGTCCGGCGCAGGCGCTCCGCCAGGTCGGGCAGGGCGGCCTCGCTGCGCGCGGACAGCACCCACGGGATCCGGGCGAGCGGACGCCGTTCCTCTTGTGTCGCGGTGCTTTCGGGGGCCTGGCGAAGAACGACGTGGGCGTTGGTGCCGCTGATGCCGAACGACGACACGGCAGCCGCGCGCGGGCGATCGACCTCGGGCCAGGCCCGGTGCCCGGTGAGCAGCTCGACGGCGCCGGAGTCCCAGGCGACGTGCGGTGACGGCTCGTCGGCGTGCAGGGTGCGCGGCAGCTCGCCGCGGCGCAGCGCCTCGACCATCTTGATGATCCCGGCGACCCCGGCCGCGGCCTGGGTGTGCCCGAGGTTCGACTTCACCGAGCCGAGGTAGAGCGGGACGTCGCGGTCACGGCCGTAGGTGGCCAGCAGCGTGTCGGCTTCGATCGGGTCGCCGAGCTTGGTGCCGGTGCCGTGCGCCTCGACGACGTCGACGTCCGAAGTGGACAGTCCGGCGTTCGCCAGCGCCGCGCGGATGACACGCTGCTGCGAGGGGCCGTTGGGGGCGGTGAGGCCGTTGGACGCGCCGTCGGAGTTGACCGCCGAGCCGGCGACCACGGCCAGCACGGGGTGACCGTTGCGGACCGCGTCGGACAGCTTCTCCAGCAGCAGGACGCCGGCGCCTTCACCCCAGCCGGTGCCGTCGGCGCCGGCGCCGAACGACTTGCAGCGGCCATCCGGGGCGAGGCCGCGCTGGCGGGAGAACTCGACAAACGTGTCGGGGACGGCCATCACGGTCGCTCCGCCGGCGAGAGCGAGCGTGCATTCGCCGGTGCGCAGGGCCTGCGCGGCCAAGTGGACGGCGACCAGCGACGACGAGCACGCCGTGTCGACCGAGACGGCCGGGCCTTCGAAGCCGAAGGTGTAGGCGACGCGGCCGGAGAGCACACTGCCGGCCGTGCCGGTGCCGAGGAAACCTTCGACGCCTTCGGGCAGCTCACCGGCGCCGGAGCCGTAGTCGTGGTACATGATCCCGGCGAACACGCCGGTGGGGCTGCCCTTCAGGGTGGTGGCGTCGAGCCCGGCGCGTTCGACGGCCTCCCAGCTGACCTGCAGGAGGAGCCGCTGCTGCGGATCCATGGCCAGGGCCTCACGCGGCGAGATGCCGAAGAACTCGGCGTCGAACTCGGCGGCGTCGTGCAGGAAGCCGCCTTCGCGCGCGTAGGACGTGCCGGGGTGGTCGGGGTCGGGGTGGAACAGCTCGGCGAGGTTCCAGCCGCGGTCGGCGGGGAACTCGGAAACCGCGTCCCGGCCGGCGGCGACCAGGTCCCACAGCGCCTCGGGCGAGTCGGCGCCACCGGGATACCGGCAGCCCATGCCGATGATCGCCACGGGTTCCCGCGCGGCATCGGCGAGTTCCCGGTTGCGCGCGGCCAGCCTGTTGTTCTCCTTGACCGATTCCCGCAGCGCGGTCACCAGTTCCTCGGGTGTCGCCATCAGATTCTCCGGACCGGACGAGACGGGCGAAGCTCGGGCATGCCCCGATCCTGGGCGCGCAAGCCCCAGCTCCGGCGGGCGCTTCACCACCCCGGCCCCACCTGGCGGTAATCGAGGACCCATCCCCGGCAATGCAAAAGTCCGTGAATGGCACATCGAGGGACTCTGAGTCCCTTGATGTGCCATTCACGGACTGGGCGGCGGGTGGTGCCGCTCGCGGCTCCTGCCGCTAGTCGGCGCGGGAGGTGGACATCGCGCGGCTGATCAGGTCACCCACGTCCAGGTCGTCGATCGACTCCTCGGCCGGGGCCTCCTCGGTGTTCTCCTCCACCAGCCGGAGCAACGCCTCCAGCACCCCCAGCTCCCGGAACCGGTCGATCGACGCCCCCGCCAGCGCCCGGCGCAAGCGACCTTCGTCCGGCACCACGATCTCCGGGAACAACAGCGCACCCAGGTGGGCCGCGAGAGCGACCGGGGTCGGGTGGTCGAACACCACCGTCGCCCCCAGCGGCCGACCCGCCGCGGCCGCCAGGCGGTTGCGCAGCTCCACCGAGGTCAACGAATCGAAACCGAGGTCGGTGAACGCGTGCTCCGGGTCCACTTCGGACGCCGACGCGAAGCCGAGCACCTGCGCGGTGTGCGTGCGGACCAGGTCGGCCAGCGCCTCGGCGCGGGCCGCCGGAGCCAAGGCCGCCAGGTCGGGTGCGGGCGCGGTGGCCGAGGCCGAGCGGCGCACCGGCAACCGGACCAAGCCCGTCAACAACGCCGGCAGCACTCCGGCCCGGGCCTGGTCGCGCAGGCCCGCGACGTCCAGCTTGACCGGCACCGCCACCGGGCCGGCCGCGAGATCGAACAGCACCTCACCCTCCTCCGGCGTCAACGCGCCGAAGCCGTCCCGGCGCATCCGGTCGACCAGCGCCGGGTCCAGGACGCCACCCATGCCGTCGGCGGCCCACAGCCCGTAGGCCAGCGACCGCGCCGGCAGGCCGTCCGCGTGCCGCTGCTCGGCGAGCGCGTCGAGGTAGGCGTTGGCCGCCGCGTAGTTGCCCTGGCCGGGGCCGCCGAGCACCCCGGAGACCGACGAGACCAGCACGAACTCCGTCAGCTCCCGGTCCCGTGTCAGCTCGTGCAGGTGCCGGGCGCCGTCGGCCTTCGGGCCGAGGACCCGGTCCAGCCGCTCCGGCGTCAGGGCGGTGACGACGCCGTCGTCCAGCACACCCGCCGCGTGCACCACGCCCTTCAGGTCCGGGATCCCGGCGAGCAGCGCGGCCACGGCGGCACGATCGGCGACGTCGCACGCCTCGACCCGCACCTCCGCACCCAGCTCACCCAGCCGGGCGGCCAGTTCCGGGGCGCCCGGCGCGCCGGGGCCACGACGGCTGGTGAGCACCAGGCGCTCGACGCCGTGGTGCGTGACGAGCCGTTCGGCCAGCCGCGCGCCGACCCCGCCGGTGCCGCCGGTGACCAGGACCGTGCTCGCCGGCTCCCAGTCAGGTTTGCGGCCGGGCTCGGCCCGCACCAACCGGGGCACCTCGGCCCGGCCGTCGCGGATCCGGACGCGCGGCTCGTTCAGCGCCAGCGCCGTGTCCACATCGGACACTTCGCCGTCCAGGATCACGAACCGGCCGGGATTTTCCGCCTGGGCCGAGCGGACGAGCCCGGACGCGGCCGCGTCGGCGAGCCCCTCGCCGGTGACCACGACCAGGCGGGAGCCGGAGAACCGCGGCTCGGTGAGGAACCGCTGCAGGACGTCCAGCACGGTATGGATGCCCACCCCCGCAGCCGGCAGGACCACCACCGGCGCGACCGGTTCGGTCACCTCGTCCCAGGACGTCCACACCACCGGCGGCACCGCCGGAACGTCCACCGGGACGTGCTCGACGCGGAACAGCGAGCGGTCCTCACCACCCCGCAGCTGGTCGCCGGTGACCGCGCGGACGACCAGCGAGCCGACCGTCAGCACCGGCGCGCCGGCGAGGTCGGTCAGGTCGACGGCGATCTCGCCGGGGCCGGTGAACCGCAGCCGGGCGCGGACCGCGGTGGCGCCGCTCGCGTGCAGGCTGACGTCGGTCCAGCTGAACGGCAGCGCCCCGGCCTCCTCCCCGGCGCCGAGGAACATGCCGTGCAGCGCCGCGTCGAACAACGCCGGGTGCAGGCCGAAGCGCGCCGCGTCGTCGTGCGCTTCCTCCGGCAGCGAGATTTCCGCGTAGAGGTCCACGCCCTGACGCCAAGCCGCCCGCAAGCCCTGGAACAATGGGTCGTAGGCGAAACCGCGGTCGGCCAGGTCGTCGTAGAACGACCCGAGGTCGACCGGCTCCAAGCTGTCCGGCCAGGCGAACCCGGTCGCGGGCGGGACCGCCTCGGCGAGCACCCCGGAGGCGTTGAGCTCCCAGGCCTCTCCCGGGACCCGCGAGTGGATCGTGACGGCCGCGGCCGCGCTCACCGCGACCTGCAGCTCGACCGCGCCGGCCGGCGGGATGACGAGCGGGGCGTGCAGGGTCAGCTCGGCCAGCCGCGGCCGACCGGCCTCGTCCCCGGCCCGCACGGCCAGTTCGGCGAGCGCGGCCCCGGGCAGCAGCACGGTGCCGTGCACCGCGTGCCCGGCCAGCCACGGGTGGGTGGCGAGAGACAGCCGTCCGGTGAGGACGGTGCCGTCCCCCTCGGCCAGCTGCAAACCGGCCGCCAGCAACGGGTGCCCGGGTGTCTCGAGCCCGGCCTGGCCGAGGTCCGAGGTTCCCGAGGGGGCGAGCCAGAAGTGCTTGCGCTGGAAGGGGTACGTCGGGAGCGCGACCGGCTGCGCGCCGGGCAGGACGCCGGCCCAATCCAGCGGCACACCGTGGACGTGCAGGGTGGCCAGCGCGGTCATCGCGGTGGTGGCTTCGTCGCGGTCCCTGCGCAGCAGCGGCACGGCGACGCCGGTGTCGACGAGGGCGCTGAGCACGGCGTCGGGTCCGAGTTCGAGGAACTTCGTGACCCCGTCGAGGCGCTCGAGCGCATCCGAGAACCGGACGGTCTCCCGGACGTGGGTCACCCAGTACTCCGGGTCGGTGAAGTCGGCGTCCGCGGTCACCGTCGAGGCGATCGGGATCCGCGGCTCGCCGAACGTCAGCCCGCGCACGACCGCACCGAACTCGGCCAGCATCGGCTCCATCAGCACCGAGTGGAACGCGTGGGACACGTCCAGGCGCTTGGTCTTCCGGTCGGCGAACCGGGCCGCCACCGCGAGGGTCGGTTCTTCGAGACCCGACAGGACCACCGACGAAGGCCCGTTGACCGCCGCCAGCGAAACACCGTCGGTGAGGTGCCCGGCAACCTCGGCTTCGGACGCCTGCACCGCCACCATGACCCCGCCGGACGGCAGCGCCTGCATCAACCGGCCCCGCGCCGACACCAACGTCGCCGCGTCGGCCAGGGACAGCACTCCGGCGACGTGCGCCGCCGCGATCTCGCCGATCGAATGCCCGGCCAGCACGTCCGGCCGCACTCCCCACGACTCCACCAGCCGGAACAGCGCAACTTCGAGCGCGAAGATCGCCGGCTGCGCGAACTCGGTCCGGGAGAGATCACCGGCCTCCGCCAGCAGCGCCCGCACCTCGTCGTACGCGGCTGCGAACACCGGGAACGCCTCGTACAGCCCGGCTCCCATGCCGGCCCGCTGCGAACCCTGGCCGGTGAACAGGAACGCCAGCTTCCCCGGCTGGGCGCGGCCGACGATCCCGCGTCCCTCGGTGAGCGCTTCAAGGCCGGCGCGCAGGTCTCCGACGACGGCGGCACGACGCTCGTGCGCGGTCCGCGTGGTCGCCAAGGAGAACGCGACGTCGGCGTCGGCCTGGCCGACCAGCGGCAGCAACGCACGGGCCTGGTCGGCCAGCGCCGCATCCGTCTTCGCCGAGAGCACCCACGGCACCACACCGTGCGTGGCCGGTTCACCCGCGGCTTCTTCCCGCACCTGCTCCAGGACGACGTGCGCGTTGGTCCCGCTGATGCCGAACGACGACACCCCGGCGCGGCGCGGCCGGCCGTGCTCCGGCCACGGCCGGGCCTCGGTGAGCAGTGACACGGCGCCCGCGTCCCACTCCACCTCGGCCGACAGCTCGTCGGCATGGAGGCTGCGGGGCAGCACACCCCGGCGCATCGCCTCGACCATCTTGATGATCCCGGCGACCCCGGCCGCGGCCTGCGTGTGCCCCAGGTTCGACTTCACGGACCCGAACCACAGCGGCTCTTCCCGCTCGCCGCCGTAGGTCGCGATCAGCGCCTGGGCTTCGATCGGGTCGCCGAGGCGGGTGCCGGTGCCGTGCGCCTCGACCGCGTCGACGTCCGAAGTGGACAGTCCGGCGTCGGCGAGCGCGGCGCGGATCACCCGCTGCTGCGACGGCCCGTTCGGCGCGGTCAGGCCGTTCGACGCGCCGTCCTGGTTGACCGCGGACCCGCGGACGACCGCGAGCACGGGGTGGCCGTTGCGGCGGGCGTCGGACAGCCGTTCCAGCACCAGGACACCGGCGCCTTCCGACCAGCCGGTGCCGTCGGCGGCCGCGGAGAACGACTTGCAGCGGCCGTCCGGGGACAGCCCGCGCTGGCGGGAAAAGTCGAGGAACGTCTCCGGGGTGGCCATCACGGTGACCCCGCCGGCCAGTGCCATCGTGCACTCCCCCGCCCGCAGCGCACGGGCGGCGAGGTGCAAGGCGACCAGCGACGACGAGCACGCCGTGTCGACCGAAACCGCCGGGCCTTCGAGGCCGAGCGTGTAGGCGACGCGGCCGGACAGGACGCTGGCCGAAGTGCCGGTGCCGAGGAACCCCGCGACACTGTCGGGCACGCTGGCCAGTTTGGCGGCGTAGTCGTAGTACATGATCCCGGCGAACACGCCGGTGGCGCTGCCCTTCAGCGACGTCGGGTCGAGCCGGGCGCGCTCGAAGGCCTCCCAGCTGACCTCCAGGAGGAGCCGCTGCTGCGGGTCCATGGCCAGGGCTTCACGCGGTGAGATGCCGAAGAACTCGGGGTCGAACTCCCCGGCGTCGTGCAGGAATCCGCCGTGGCGCGTGTAGGTCTTGCCGGGCAGGCCGGGCTCGGGGTCGTACAGGGCGTCGACGTCCCAGCCGGGCCGGCCGGGGAATCGCGAGATTGCGTCCGTGCCGGCGTCGACGAGGTCCCAGAGGTCTTCCGGCGAGCGCACCCCGCCGGGGTAACGGCAGGCCATGGCGACGATGGCGATCGGCTCGTCGGCCGCACCCCGGCGCGGCGCGACCACCACGGCCTGCTCCTCTGCCCCGAGCAGTTCGCCGGTGAGGAACCGGGCCACCGCGGCGGGCGACGGGTGGTCGAAGACGAGCGTCGCGGGCAGCCGCACGCCGGTCTCGGTGGCCAGCTCGTTGCGCAGTTCAACGGCGGTGAGCGAGTCGAAGCCGAGCTCGGTGAACGGCCGCGTCGCCGCCACTGAGTCCGCACCGGAACGGCCGAGCACGGCGGCGACCCGCGCCCGGACCACGTCGGTCAGCGCCGGTTCGCGGTCGGCCTCGGGCAACGCGGCCAGACGCGCCACCAGCCCGGTCGCTTCCGCGCCGCGGGCGGCGGTGCGGCGGGTCCGCACCCGGACCAGGCCACGCAGCAGCGGCGGGATGCTCCCGGCCTTCCGGACCACTCCGAGGTCCAGCCGGACCGGGACGAGCAGCTCACCACCGTCGGCGAGGGCGGCGTCGAACAGGGCCAGGCCTTCGGTGACGTCGAGGGCGCCGAAGCCGTCGCGGCCGATCCGGTCGCGGTCGGCGCCGGCCAGCCCGGCGCCCATGCCGTGCTGCCACAGGCCCCAGGCCAGCGACTGGGCCGGCTTCCCGGCGGCGCGCCGCCGGCAGGCGAGAGCGTCGAGAGACGCGTTGGCCGCCGAGTAAGCCGCCTGGCCTGGCGAGCCGAACACACCGGCGATCGACGAGAACAGGACGAAGAAGTCGAGGTCACCGGCGAGTTCGTCGAGGACCTGCGCGGCGGTGGCCTTGGCGCGGAAGACACCTTCGAGGCGTTCGGGGGTCAGGGCCGTGAGGACGCCGTCGTCGAGAATCCCGGCCGCGTGGACGATCCCGGTCACCGGCGCACGCTCGAGGAGGTCCCGGACCTGGTCGCGGTCGGCGACGTCGGTGGCTTCGACCCGCACGGTGGCACCGAGTTCGATGAGTTCGGCGGCCAGCGCGCCGGCTCCCGGAGCTTCGGGACCGCGGCGACTGACGAGCAGCAGGTTGCGGACGCCGTGTGCCGTGACCAGGTGCCGGGCCAGCTCCGCGCCCAGTCCGCCGGTGCCGCCGGTGACCAGCACCGGGCCTTCGGTGTCCACAGTGGACCCGTCGGATGCGGTGGCGCGAGCGAGGCGCGGGGCGAAGAGCTTGCCGTCCTGGACGTGGACCTCGGGCTCGCCGGTGGCCAGCGCGGCTTCGATGTCGGCACGGCCGCCGTGGAGCAGGACGATCCGGTCCGGGTTCTCGGCCTGCGCGGTGCGGACCAGGCCGTCGGCCGCGCCGCCGGTCGTCAAGACGACGAGCACGCCGTCGTGGTCCGCGGCCAGGAACTCCTGGACCGCGAGGAGCGTCGCGGTCACCGGGTCGGCACCCGGCACCTCGAACACGTCGGCCACCGCGACCTCGGCGGTGCTCGCCGGAACGGGCGCCAGTACGACGCGGTAGAGGCCGTCACGCACCGGGGCCGCCGTGGGTGTCACCGCGCGGACGCTGAGGCCGCCGATCGAGGCGACCGGCGCGCCGGTGCCGTCGGCGAGGTCGAAGGAGAACCCCTCAGCCGTGGGGCGGGCGTGGACACGTAGCTCGGTTGCGCCCCGCGCGTGCAGCACGACGTCACGCCAGGCGAACGGGACCGAGCCCTGGTCGTCGCGCCCGGGGACCGCGGTGGCCTGGAGCGCCGCGTCGAGCAGGGCCGGATGGAGGCCGAATTTCGCGGCCTGGTCCGGGTCGGGTAGGGCGACCTCGGCGAAGATTTCGTCGCCGCGGCGCCAGACCCGGCGCAGGCCCTGGAACATCGGGCCGTAGGCGAGCCCGGCGGCGGCGAGCCGGTTGTAGGCGTCGCCGAGTTCAACCGCCTCGGCGTCGGGCGGCCACGGCAGGTCCACAGTGGACACCGCCGGGGAGCCGAGGGTGCCGGTGGCGTGGGTGGCCCACGGGTGCTCCGGCAGGCGCGAGTGGATCGACACCGGACGGCGGCCGTGGTCGTCCGCGGCGCCGACCACGACCTGGACCTCCGGCGCGGCGCCGGGGTCGAGCACCAGGGGCTCCTGGAGGATGAGTTCTTCCACCCCACCGCAGCCGGTTTCGTCGGCGGCGCGGACGGCCAGCTCGGCAAAAGCAGTCCCCGGCACCAGCACCCGGCCGGCGACCACGTGGTCGGCCAGCCACGGGTGCCGATCCAGGGAAAGCTTGCCGGTGAGCAGCAGGCCGTCGTGGTCGGCGACGGACACCGCGGCGCCGAGCAGCGGGTGGTCGGCGGCGGCCAGGCCGGCTGACGTGACGTCGACGTCGTCGTCCTGGGCGAGCCAGAAGTGCTCGTGCTGGAACGGGTACGTGGGCAACTCGGTGAACCGCCCGCTGTCGCCGAAGTACGCGGCCCAGTCGACCGGGACGCCGTGGCTGTGCAGGGTGCCGACGGCGGTGACCACCTGCACCGCCTCGTCGTGGCCTCGCCGGAGGAGGGGCACGCCGTGGTCCACGAGGGCGCTGAGGACGGCGTCGGGTCCCAGCTCGAGGAACTTCGACACACCTTCGAGACGCTCGACCGCATCCGCGAACCGGACGGTCTCGCGAACGTGGGTGACCCAGTACACGGGATCGGTGAAGTCGGCGTTCGGGGTGACCGTCGACTCGATCGGGATCCGCGGCGGGTGGAACGTCAGGCCGCGGACGATCTCGCCGAACTCGTCGAGCATCGGCTCCATCAGCTCGGAGTGGAACGCGTGCGAGACGTCGAGGCGCTTGGTCTTGCGGTCGGGGAACCGGGCGGCCAGCGCCAGCGTCGGTTCCTCGGCGCCGGACAGGACCACCGACGACGGGCCGTTCACCGCCGCCAGCGAGACACCGTCGGTGAGGTGCTCGGCAACTTCGGCCTCCGACGCCTGCAGCGCGACCATGACCCCACCGGACGGCAGCGCCTGCATCAACCGGCCCCGCGCCGACACCAACGTCGCCGCATCCTCCAGGGACAGCACGCCCGACACGTGCGCCGCCGCGATCTCGCCGATCGAATGTCCGGCCAGGACGTCCGGCCGCACTCCCCACGACTCCACCAGGCGGAACAGCGCCACTTCCAGGGCGAAGATCGCGGGCTGCGCGAACTCGGTCCGCGACAGGTCACCGAAGTCCGGCAGGAGTGCGCGCACCTCGTCGTACGCGGCCGCGAACATCGGGAAAGCTTCGTACAGCTCGGCACCCATGCCCGCGCGCTGCGAGCCCTGACCGGTGAACAGGAACGCCAGCCCACCCTCGGTGACGCGGCCGGTGGTCCCGCGGCCTTCGGCGACCTCGGCCAGCCCGGCCGACAACGTCTCCCAATCCGCACCGGTGACAACCGCGCGGTACGGCAGCGCGGCCCGGGTCGTGGCCAGGGTGTGCGCGGCGTCGGCCGGCTCGACCGGCCCGGCCGCCAGCAGCCGCGCGGCCTGGGCGGCCAACGCCGGTTCCGTGGCTGCGGACAGCAGTAGCGGGACGACCGCGGGTGAGGCGGGCGTCTCCTCGGCCACGGCGTCGGGGGCCTGCTCCAGCACGACGTGCGAGTTGGTGCCGCTGATCCCGAACGACGACACCGCACACCGGCGCGGCTCGCCCGCGGACGGCCACGGCGTGCGCTCGGTGAGCAGCGACACGGGCCCGGCGGCCCAGTCGACCTCACGGCTCGGCGTGCCGACGTTCAGCGTGGGCGGCAGCACGCCGTGGCGCATCGCCTCGACCATCTTGATGATGCCCGCCACCCCGGCGGCGGCCTGGGCGTGCCCGAAGTTCGACTTGACCGAACCGAGGAACAGCGGCCGGTCACGATCGGCGCCGTAGGTCGCCAGCAGTGCCTCGGCCTCGATCGGGTCACCCAGCCGGGTCCCGGTGCCGTGCGCTTCGATCGCGTCGACGTCCGATGTGGACAGTCGGGCGTCGGCCAGCGCCGCGCGGATCACGCGTTGCTGAGAGGGTCCGTTCGGCGCGGTGAGGCCGTTGGACGCGCCGTCGGAGTTCACCGCCGTGCCGCGGACCACGGCGAGGATCCGGTGGCCGTTGCGCTGGGCGTCGGACAGCTTTTCGAGGACCAGCACGCCGACCCCCTCGGCCCAGGCGGTGCCGTCGGCGTCATCGGAGAACGACTTGCACCGCCCGTCGGGGGCAAGACCGCGCTGGCGGGCGAAGTCGACGAAGATGCCGGGCGACGCCATCAGGTTGACCCCGCCGGCGAGGGCGAGGCCGCACTCCCCCGCGCGCAGCCCGCGCACCGCCGCGTGCACGGCGACCAGCGACGACGAACACGCCGTGTCGATCGACACCGCCGGGCCCTCCAGGCCGAGCTGGTAGGCGATCCGTCCGGAGTGGACACTGCACGTGGTGCCGGTGAGCAGGTACCCGTCCACCGCGTCACCGGGGTTGTGCAGGCGCGGCCCGTACTCCTGCGCGGACACTCCGACGTAGACGCCGGTGTTGCTGCCGCGCAGCTCGGCCGGGTTGATGCCGGACCGCTCGACGGCTTCCCACGACGTCTCCAGCAGCAGCCGCTGCTGCGGCTCCATCGCGAGGGCCTCGCGCGGCGAGATGCCGAAGAACTCGGCGTCGAACCCGCCCGCGCCGGGCAGGAACCCGCCGGTGCGGACGTAGGTGGTGCCACGGTGGTCGGGATCGTCGTCGAAGAGGCCCGTGGTGTCCCAGCCGCGGTCGGCCGGGAACTCGCCGATGCCTTCGCGGCCAGCGTCCACGAGGTCCCACAGCGCCGCGGGTGAGTCGACGCCGCCGGGGAACCGGCAGGCCATGCCGACGATCGCGACCGGTTCGTGCCGGCCGGACTCGACGTCACGCAGCCGTTCCCGGGTCCGGTGCAGATCTCCGGTGACCCGCTTGAGCAGGTCCAGGAGCTTGTCTTGGTCCGCCATCATTCCCTCGCAGTGGTCAGAAGATCTCGTCGGCAAGGAAGTCGAAGACCTTGTCGACGGCCGCGTCGAACAGCAGATCGTCGAACTCCTTGTCCCCGTCCCCGGCCGCGTACTCCAGCAGCAGCTTCTTCAGCGGCTTGGCGACCTTCTTGCGGTCCTTGGGCTTGAGCGCGTGCAGGCTCTTGCCGAGGGCCTCGATCTCGGCCCGCACCCGCTCGACGTCCTTCTCCGGCATCACGAAATCCCGAGCTCGGTGGCGAGGAAGTCGACCACCTCGTCGGCGCTCGCGTCCTCCAGCCGGCCGCCGACGTCGGACCCGGTGGTGGTGACGCCGTCCAGCAGCTGCCGGATCCGCGCCGCGATCCGCCCGTCGTCGGCCACGGCCGCCAGGCGGCTCTCCAGCCGGTCGAGCTCGGTGAGCACCGCGTCGGCGGCGTCCACCTCCGGCGGTGCCAGCTCGGTGAGCAGGTGCGCGGCGAGCGCGGCGACGGTCGGGTGGTCGAACACCGCGGTGGCCGACAGCCGCAGGCCGGTCACGGCGTTCATCCGGTTGCGCAGCTCCACCGACGTCAGCGAGTCGAAACCCAGGTCCTTGAACGCGCGGGCCGGGTCGATCGCGCCACCCGCTTCGTGACCGAGCACCGCGGCGGCGTTGTGCCGCACGAGGTCGACGACCACCGTCCGGCGTTCGTCGTCGGGCAGGCTCGCCAGCCGGTCACGCAGGCCGGTCTCCTGGCGGGCCGTGGTCACGGCCCGGCGCGTGGTGACCTTCGCCAGGCCGCGCAGCACCGGCGCGACCTCGGTGGTGCGGGCGTGGGCCCGCAGCGCGGCGCGGTCGAGCTCGATCGGCAGCACCGTGCTCAAGCCGCCGGCCAGCGCGGCGTCGAAGAGCGCGAGCCCGGTCTCCGCGGTGAGCGGCGGAAGCCCTTCGCGGGCCATCCGCTCGACGTCGGTGTCGGCCAGCCCGCTGCCCATGCCTTCACACCACAGCCCCCACGCCAGCGAGACGGCGGGCAGACCCTGGTCCCGGCGGTGTTCGGCGAGGGCGTCGAGGAAGGTGTTCGCGGCCGCGTAGGACGCCTGGCCCGGCGAG
The DNA here is from genome assembly GCF_044453095.1 of Amycolatopsis sp. NPDC051758. Classification (NCBI taxonomy): domain Bacteria; kingdom Bacillati; phylum Actinomycetota; class Actinomycetes; order Pseudonocardiales; family Pseudonocardiaceae; genus Amycolatopsis; species Amycolatopsis sp. NPDC051758. Next base: position 597,704 of record NZ_JBITCJ010000002.1, read on the forward strand.
CCGACGATGCCGGACACCGAGGAGTACAGCGCGAACAGCGCGAGGTCGTGGGTCTGCGTCAGCTCGTGGAGGTGCCAGGCCGCGTCCGCCTTGGGACGCAGGACCCCGGCGAGGCGCTCCGGGGTGAGTGCGGTCAGGATGCCATCGTCGAGCACCCCGGCGGTGTGCACAACGCCGGTGAGGTCGACTCCATCGAGGAGCGTTGCCACGGCGTCGCGATCGGCGACGTCGCAGGCCACGACGTCCACCTGAGCGCCCAGCCCGGTCAGTTCGGCGGTCAATTCGGTGGCTCCCGGCGCGTCCGGGCCGCGTCGGCTGGTCAGCAGCAGCTTCCGGACGCCGTGGGTGGTCACCAGGTGCCGGGCGATCAGCGCGCCCAGGCCGCCAGTGCCGCCGGTGACCAGCACCGTCCGGTCGGGATCGAGCGCACGCGGGATCGTGAGCGCGATCTTGCCGATGTGCTTGGCCTGGCTGAGGAACCGGAACGCTTCACGCGCTTCGCGGACGTCCCAGGAGCGCACCGGCAACGGCTTCAGGGCGCCGGAGGCGAACAGCTCGGTGAGCGCGTCCCAGATCTGCGCGGTCCGCCCGGGACCGGCCTCGATGAGGTCGAACGCCCGGTAGCCGGCGCCTTCGCGGATGTCGGTCTTGCCCATCTCGAGGAACCGGCCGCCCGGGGCCATCGTCCGCAGGGACGCGTCGACGAAGTCCCCGGCGAGCGCGTTCAGCACCACGTTGATGCCGCTGAACTGGTCCGCAAAGTCCAGGGTGCGGGAGGAGGCGATGTGGTCGTCGTCGATCCCGGCTTCCCGCAGGACGTGCTGCTTGCCTTCGCTCGCCGTGCCGAACACGTCGGCGCCGAGGTGCTGGGCCAGCTGCGTCGCGGCCATGCCGACCCCACCGGCGGCGGAGTGGACCAGGATCGACTCGCCCGGCTGCAGATCCGCGAGATCAACCAGGGCGTAGTAGGCGGTGAGGAAGACCAGCGGTGTGGTCGCGGCCTGCTCGTCGGTCCAGCCGCCCGGGACGCGGGTGAGCATCGGCCGTTCACCGACGGCGACCGGGCCGATGCCGCCGTGGACCATGCCCATCACCCGGTCGCCCGGCGCGAGGTCGGTAACCGCGGCGCCGGTTTCGAGGACGGTGCCGGCAACCTCGCAGCCGAGCGGCCCGGCCTCGCCGGGATACATGCCGAGGACGTTGAGGACGTCGCGGAAGTTCAGCCCGGCCGCGCGCACCGCGATCCGGACGTCGAGGGGGCCCAGCTCCGGCTCGTCGGCGGAGGTGAGGACGAGGTGGTCAACCGTGCCTTCGCCCGCCTTGTCGAGCCGCCACGGTCCCTCGGGCGGGAGCAGCACTCCGCCTGCCTCGGCGATCCTCGGCACAAACGGGACGCCGTCCCGCACCGCGACCTGGGGCTCACCGGTGCCCACGGCCAGGGGCACGTCGGCGAGGTCACCCTCGACCAGCACGAACCGGCCCGGGTGCTCGGCCTGAGCGCTGCGGACCAGACCCCAAACCGCCGCGGCGGCCGGATCGGAGCGTCGTGTGTGGACGACCAAAGTGGACTCGTCGTGGGAGACCCAGTCCTGGAGCGCTTCGAGGACCCGGGCAGTTGCCTCGTGGGCAGCGGTGACCGGGTCACCATCCGTCTCGACGGTCAGCACGGCCGCCGGCTCCACGGGTTCCGCCGCCCGAACCGGCACCCAGTCCACGGTGTACAGCCCGGTCGGCAGTTCCCGGTTTCGCGCAGCCGGCCGACGGACGACCAGGGCGTCGACACTCAGCACAACATCGCCCGCGTCGTCGACGGCGACGAGCGACACGGTGTCCCCGGCCTGGAACGACAGCCGCACCCGCAACGCCTTCGCATCGCTCGCGTGCAGGCGCACGCCGGACCACGAGAACGGCAGCCCGCCCGCGGACTCCTCGGACTCACGCAGGAAGAGTGCGTGCAGGGCTGAGTCCAGCAGGGCCGGGTGGATCCCGAAGCCGCCTTCGGACACTGAGACTTCGGCGTAGACGTCGTCACCGTCCACCCAGGCGGACCGGAGGCCGCGGAACACCCCGCTGTACTCGAAGCCGGGCAGGTCGTCGTAGTCCAGCTCACGACGTTCCCCGGGCGGCGGCCACGACACGCGGGTCGTCTCGGACGGGACGTCCGCGGTGAGGGTGCCGCTGGCGTGCCGAGTCCACTCGTCGCCGGTCTCCGGGCGTGAGTGGACGGCGATCGGGCGACGGCCATCTTCCTCGGCCGACACCACAACCTGCACCTCAACGGCTGCTGACAGCACGAGAGGCGCGCCGAGGGTCAGCTCCTCGACGACCGGGCAGCCGGTCTCGGCGCCGGCGTGCAGCGCGAGTTCGAGGAAACCCGTGCCCGGGAAGAGGATCTCGCCGCCGACGCGGTGCCCGGCCAGCCACGGCTGGTCGGTTGCGGACAGCCGTGCGGTGAACACGGTGTCGCCGTCGGCGACCGGGACCACCGCGCCCAGCAGCGGGTGCTCGGCGCGCCGCAGGCCGAGCCCACGCGCGTCCGCGCCGCCGCCCGGCGTGAGCCAGAACCGCGACCGCTGGAACGGGTAGGTGGGGAGGTCGATCCGCCGCCCTCCCGGGGCGAGGGCGGCGAAGTCGACGTCCACCCCGCGCACGTGGGCGGCGCCCAGCGCGGCGAGGAGCTCGGGGACCTCGGGCCGGTCGCGGCGCAGCAGCGGCCGGGCGACCCCGTCGTCGACCAGCGCCGAGAGGACGCCATCCGGGCCGAGTTCCAGGTAGGTGCCACAACCCGCGTCTCGCAGGGTGCGCGCGGCGGCGGCGAACCGCACGGCCGCTTCGACGTGCCCGATCCAGTAGTCCGCGGAGTCGTGGCCGCCGATCTCGCCGGTGACCGTCGAGACGATCGGAAGCACCGCCGGGTGGTAGTCGGCGAGCCGCGCGATCCGGCCGAACTCCTCGACCATGTCCCGCATCAGCGGGGAGTGGAACGCGTGGCTGACGTTGAGCCACTTCGTCTTCCCATCGAACGTGGCAAGGGCGGTCCGCAGCACTTCCGCGTCGCCGGACAGGACAACCGCCTCGTCGCCGTTGACCGCGGCGATCCCGGCGCGGTCTTCGTGACCCGCCAGCAGCGCGCGAGCCGTCGCCTCCGACGCCCGCAGCGACACCATCGCACCACCCGCGGGCAGTTCCCGCATGAGCCGGCCGCGCGCGGTGACCAGCATCGCGGCGTCGGCCAGCGACAGCACCCCGGCGACGTGCGCAGCGGCGAACTCACCCACCGAGTGCCCGCACAGGTACGCCGGGGTCACACCCCAGCTCTCCAGCAGGCGGTAGAGCGCGACCTCCACGGCGAACAGCGCGGGCTGCGCGTAGTCGGTGCGGTCCAGCAGCTCCGGCCGTCCGAAGACGACGTCCCGAAGCGGAACCTCCAGCTGGAGGTCGGTATACGCGCAGACGTCGTCGAACGCGTCGGCGTAAACGTCGAAGGCGTTATACAGCTCCGCCCCCATCGCGACGCGCTGCGCGCCCTGGCCGGTGAACAGGTAGGCGAGGTCCGCCGCTTCCAGGAGCGGGCCGCCTCGCAGAACACGGCTGTCGAACGCTCGGAGCGCGTCGGCGAGGCCCGCGGTGTCCGAGGCGACGACAACCGCGCGCTCGGGCAGCGTCGCGCGGGTCCGGGCGAGGGAAAAGGCCAGGTCGGCCGGGTGAGCGTCCAGATCGGTGAGCTGCTCGGCCCGGGCGCGCAGGGCGTCGGGATCCGCGGCGGAAAAGGCCACCACGATCGGTGACGGCACCGGCGGCTCCGGCTCGGCGGGCTCCGGCAGCGGCGGCTCTTCGAGGATCAGGTGGGCGTTGGTGCCGGAGATGCCGAACGACGACACCGCCGCGCGCCGCGGCTCTTCACCGCGCGGCCACGGAACCGGCTCGGTGAGCAGCGAAACCGCGCCGGCTGTCCAGTCGACGGCCGGGGTGGGCACCTCGGCGTAGAGGGTCCGGGGCAGCCATTCGTGCCCGAAGGCTTCGACCAGCTTGATGACGCCGGCCGCGCCGGCCGCGGCCTGGGTGTGCCCGAGGTTGGACTTCACCGAGCCGAGCCGCAGTGGTTCCGCGCGGTCACGGCCGTAGGTGGCCAGCAGGGCCTGGGCTTCGATCGGGTCGCCGAGCGTGGTGCCGGTGCCGTGCGCTTCGACGACGTCGACGTCCGAAGTGGACAGTCCGGCGTCGGCGAGTGCGGCCCGGATCACCCGCTGCTGCGACGGCCCGTTCGGCGCGGTGAGCCCGTTCGACGCGCCGTCGGAGTTCACCGCGCTGCCGCGGACGACGGCGAGGATCGGGTGGCCGTGCCGCCGCGCGTCGGAGAGCTTCTCCAGCACGAACATCCCGGCGCCCTCGGCCCAAGCCGTGCCGTCGGCCGCGGCGGAGAACGGCTTGCAGCGCCCGTCCGCGGCCAGGCCACGCTGGCGGGAGAAGGCGACGAACGGCCCCGGCGTGCCGAGCACCGCGACTCCCCCGGCCAGAGCCAAGCTGCACTCGCCGGAACGCAACGAACGCACCGCGAGGTGCAGCGCGACCAGGGATGCCGAGCAGGCGGTGTCGACGGTCAGCGCGGGTCCCTGCAGCCCCAGGGTGTAGGCGATCCGGCCGGAGACGACACTCGGGGCGCTGCCGGTGAGCAGGTGCCCGTCGAGGCCGTCGGGCGCGTCGGCCAGCCGGGTGCCGTACTCCTGCGGCTCGGCGCCGACGAACACCCCGGTCGGGCTGCCGGCCAGGCTCCCGGCGTCGATCCCGGCCCGCTCGAGGGCCTCCCACGCGGTCTCCAGGACGAGCCGCTGCTGCGGGTCCATCGCCAGCGCCTCGCGTGGTGAGACGCCGAAGAAGCCGGCGTCGAACTCGGCGGCGTCGTGCAGGAAACCGCCGTGGCGCACGTAGGTCCGGCCCGGGGTGCCCGGCGCCGGGTCGTAGAGGCCGTCGACGTCCCAGCCGCGGTCGCGCGGGAACTCCGAGATGACGTCCCGGCCGTCGTCCACGATGGACCACAGGTCGGCCGGCGAGTGGGCGCCGCCGGGGAACCGGCAGCCGATCCCGACGATCACCACCGGCTCCGTGGCGTCCTCTGTGGACACACTCGCGGTGTCAACCGACGACTCGCCGTAGAGCGATTCGTCGAGGAAGGCCGCAACCGCCTCCGGCCCCGGGTGGTCGTAGGCCAGCGTCACCGGCAGGTCCAGGCCGGTCCCGGCGGTCAGCCGCTCGTGCAGCCGCACCGCGAGCAGGGAGTCGAAGCCCAGGTCGGCGAACGTGCGGCCAACCGCGGGCACCGGCCCGTCCAGCACCGCCGCCGTCGCCCGCCGCACCAGGCCGAGCAGCGTCCGCCGCCGCTCGGGCCGTGGCCGGCCTTCCAGCCGCCGCAGGGAATCCAGCTCGCTCATGCGCGCACTCGCCACCTCGGGTCGCCCGGCTCAGGGATCTCAGCGGCCAAGGTAGCCACGCCGGCGCCGGTAACCGGCAGGAACTGTTCCACGCGGTGGTAACCGGCGGCCGGTTTCCGGGTCGCGGGGGGCGCAGTTACCCGGCGGTGGAAAAGGTATCCGGGCGCCCCCGCACAAAATCATTAACGTGGCCCTCGGCGAACCGGATTTCAGCGCCGAGACCCGTGGCCGCACGAGGCCGCGTCCGGCGATCAGCGAAGGGCTTCCCTTCCCGGCGGCGTGGCCGGCCACGGGTTGCCCGCGCGACGCCAGAACCAGAGCCGGAGGTAACGCCGATGACCATGTCCCCCGTTGAAGAACGTACGCGGCCCGGCCTGCGGGCCGGGACGGGTTCGGCGAGCATGCTGTGTCCCGACTTCCCGTTCGCCTACGACGACTGGGTCAAGCACCCCGCCGGCCTGGGCAGCGTGCCGCGGCACGCGCACGGCACCGAGGTCGCGGTGATCGGCGGCGGCCTGTCCGGGATGGTGGCCGCCTACGAGCTGATGAAGCTCGGCCTCAAGCCGGTGATCTACGAAGCCGAGCAGCTCGGCGGCCGGATGCGCTCGGTCACCCTCGACGGGTACCCCGACGCCGTCGCGGAGCTGGGCGCGATGCGCTTCCCGCCGTCGGCCGGGACGCTCTTCCACTACATCAACCGGCTCGGCCTGCAGACCACGCCGTTCCCCAACCCGCTGTCGGCCGCGTCGCCGAGCACGGTGATCAACCTGCACGGCGAGAGCCACTGGGCCCGCAGCTCCGCCGACCTGCCGCCGGTCTACCGCGAGGTCAACGACGCCTGGACGAAGACGCTGCAGGAGCAGGCGGACATGTCGCTGCTGGAGGACGCCATCCGGCGCCGCGACTTCCCGACGATCAAGGCACTGTGGAACCACCTGGTGACCAAGTTCGACAACGTGTCGTTCTACGGCTTCCTGACGTCGTCACCGCTGTTCTCCTCCTTCGAGCACCGCGAGATCTTCGGCCAGGTCGGCTTCGGCTGCGGCGGCTGGGACACCGACTTCCCCAACTCCGCGCTCGAAATCCTGCGTGTCATCTGCACCGACACCAGCGACGAGCACCACCGCATCCTCGGCGGCTGCCAGCAGCTGCCGCTCGGGCTGTGGACCGACGAGCCGGCCGACCTCACCTACTGGCCGGTGGGCACCTCCCTGGCGAAGCTGCACGACGGCGAGCCGCGGCCCGGTGTCGTGCGCATCGACCGGACCGGGCGCGGGTTCACCGTCGAGGACTCCGGCCGCGGGGTGCGCACCTACCCGGCGGCGATCTTCGCCGCGCAGAACTGGAACCTGCTCTCCGGCATGAAGGCCGACGAAGACCTGCTGCCCCAGCCGGTGTGGACCGCGCTCGAGCGCACGCACTACATGGGCGCGTCGAAGCTGTTCGTCATCACCGACCGGCCGTTCTGGCTCGACCAGGACCCGGCGACCGGGCGCGACGTGATGAGCACGACCCTCACCGACCGCTTCCCGCGCGGGGTCTACCTGATCGAGAACGGCCCTGACGAGCCCGGCGTGATGCTGCTGTCCTACACCTGGAACGACGACTCGCTGAAGGTCGCGTCGCTGGGTGCGGAGGAGCGCCTCGACGTGATGCTGGCCGCGCTCGCCAAGATCTACCCCGGGGTCGACATCCGCTCGCACATGATCGGCCCGCCGATCGCGATCACCTGGGAGACCCAGCCGCACTTCAAGGGCGCGTTCAAGTCCTGCCTGCCCGGCAGCTACCGCTACCAGCGGCGGCTGTTCACCCAGTTCATGCAGCGCGACGCGGCCGCGGACCACCGCGGCTTCTTCCTCGCCGGCGACGACGTCGCGTGGATCGCCGGCTTCTCCGAGAGCGCGGTCACCACGGCGCTGAACGCCGTTTGGGGCGTCGTCGAGCACCTCGGCGGCGGAACACACCCGGACAACCCCGGGCCCGGTGACCTGTTCGACGAGATCGCCCCGGTGAGCCTCGACTGAGAGCGGAAAGGACTTCCCCATGTACGCGAAGATCTATTCCCCCGACGCGGTCACCACGGGCGCGGCGTTCGAACAGCAGGCCCTGCGGGTGGCCGAGGTGCTGCGCGACCGCGGGGTCGGCTCCGGCGACCGGGTGCTGCTCAAGGCCGAAAACACCCTGAGCTACCTGACCGTCCTGCTCGCGCTGATGCACGTCGGCGCGTCCATCGTGCTCGTGGACCACATGGAGCACGCCGACCGGACCGCCGAGACGATCGCGACCTCGGGGGTGGTGCTCGCCGTGGTCGACGACGACGCGCCGATGCCCGCGGACGCGCCCTCGGCGTTCACCTACGAGATCATGGTCGCCGCCGCGGACCGCGTTCCCGACGACGTCCACCTGCGTTTCGACGTCTGGGAGAAGCTGCCGGACAGCCTGGTGATGTGGTCGTCCGGCTCGACCGGCGTCCCCAAGGGTGTGGCGAAGAACGGCGCGAAGTTCCTGAAGAACCTGGAGCGCAACGCCGACCTCGTCGGGCACCACGCCGGTGACGTCCTGTTGCCGCTGCTGCCGTTCAACCACCAGTACGGCCTGTCGATGGTGCTCATCGCGTGGCTGCGGGACTGCGAGTTCGTGATCGCGCCCTACCGGCGCCCCGACCGGGCGCTGCGCCTGGCCGGGCGGGCCGGGGCCACGGTGGTCGACGCGACACCGTCGACCTACCGCAGCCTGTTCAACATCATCACCAAGCGCCCGGCGCTGAAGGAGGACTTCGGCCGGGTGCGGATGCTGTGCAGTGGCGCGGCGCCGCTGGAGCGGGCCGTGGTCGAGCAGGGTGAAGAACTGTTCGGCCTGACGCTGCTCGACAGCTACGGCAGCACCGAGATGGGCAACGTCGCTTTCGCGAGCCTGGAGAACCCGCACGGCTGCGGGCACGTCGTCGAGGGCCTCGAGCTCGAGGTGCGCGCCGAGGACGGGACCGTGCTGCCCGCCGGTGAGGTCGGCGAGCTGTTCGTGCTCGACCCCGACCTGATGGAGGGTTACCTCGACGGCACCGGGCGCATCACGCCGGTCGACCGCGGCTGGTACGCCACCGGCGACCTCGGGCGGGTCGACACCGGCGGGAACCTGTTCGTGGTCGGGCGCAAGCGCGCGGTGCACCGCAACGGCCACACCCTGCACCCGGACGTCATCGAGCACCGGCTGGCCGAAGGCGGCTGCTCGGCGAAGATCGTCGCGCTGCCCGACCAGCGGCGCGGCTCGAGCCTCGTGTTCGTCGTCCAGGACGACGCGCTGCGCGACCCGCGGTACTGGCGCGACCGGATCAACGGGGTGCTGGCGCCGGCCGAGCAGCCGAACCGCGTGCTCGTCACCGAGCAGTTCCCCTTGAACCGCAACGGGAAACCCGACCGCCAGCAGCTGGAACGGTTCGCCGTCGCCGAACAGCTCTGAACCTCCTGCCGAAACTGGGTGCACACAGTGGACAACACCGCGGACGCCGTCCTCTTCCCCGGCATGGGCCCGGCCCGGGCCGGGGAGCTGGGCCGGTTCCTCGTCGTCGACCCCCGGGCGCGGAAGCTGCTCGGGGTGGCGGAGGAAGCGCTCGGCCATTCCCTGCTGGACCCGCTCGCCCGCGACGGCGACGAGTACACCGAGCACAGCCAGCTCGGGTTCGTGCTCGCCTCGCTGGCCGTGGCCGAGCGGGCCGAGCAGGAGCACGGCCTGGCGCCGGTCGCCGTCGGCGGGTCCAGCTTCGGTGAACGCGCCGCCGTGGTACGTGCCGGGGCCCTGCCGCTGGGTGATCTCGTCCGGCTGGTCGCGCAGATCGCCCGCTGCGAGCGGGCGTACTTCGAGCGGGCGCACCAGGACCTGGTGAGCCAGTTCGTCGTCCGCACACCGGAAGCCGCGCTCGGGGAGATCCTCGACGGGATCGGGCACGAGCTGTCCGGCCGGTTCGACGACGACGTGCACCTGGTGACGTTGCGGGAGCGCGAGCTCGACGAGTTCGTCCGGCGGGTCCGCGCGGCCGGCGGCTACGCGCTCACCACCATGCGGCCGGCGGCGCACGCGCGGGCGCTGAGCCCGCTGCGTGACGAGCTGGCCGAAGTCTTCGGCGGGTTCGGGTTCACCGACCCGGCCCTGCCGATCGTGTCCGATCAGGACGGAGAGCCGGTCCGGACCGGCGACGGGGCGGCGTCACTCCTGCTGGAGTCGACGGTCAACGCGGTGCGGCTACCCGAGCTGGTCCACCGGTTCGCCCGGCTCGGCGTCGGCCGGGTCCTCGTCGCCGGTCCGGACCACCTGCTGCACCGGCTGCCCGGGCTCACCGGGCGGTTCACCCTGCTGCGCGCCGACCTGCGCGAAGTGCTGAAACCGCGGCGGCGGCCGCGCCTGGCGGTGGCGGCATGAGCACCCGGGTCCGCAACCTCGCGACGATCCTGGTGTCCTGCCTGGCGCAGCTGATGGTCGCGATCGACATGACCGTGCTGCACCTGGCCGTGCCCGCGCTGACCACCCAGCTCGGCGCGTCCGCCGAGGAACTGCTGTGGATCGCCGACGTCTACGGGTTCGCGATGGGCGGGCTCCTGGTGACCATGGGCAACCTCGGTGACCGGCTGGGCCGGCGGCGGATCCTGGTCATCGGCGTCAGCGCGTTCGCCGTGGGGTCACTGCTGGCCGCGTACGCCCCGACCGCCGGGCTGCTCATCGTCGCCCGGGCCCTGCTGGGGGTGGCCGGCGCGGCCGTGCTGCCTTCGACGTCTTCGTTGCTGCGCGCGGTGTTCACGACCCAGCGGGCGCGGACCGCGGCCGTCGGCGCCGGGGCCGGGGTCTCGGCAGCCGGGTTCGCGATCGGCCCGATCGTCGGCGGGGTGCTGCTGGACCACTTCTGGTGGGGCTCGGTGTTCCTCGTCAACGTCCCGGTCGCGGGGCTGATCCTGCTCGCCGCCCGGCTGGTGCCGGAGTCCCGCAGCGGACGGCGGATGCAGCTCGACGCGGTCAGCGTCGGGCTGTCGATCGTCGGGGTGATCGCGCTGGTGTACGGGCTGAAGGGCGCGTTCTACGCCGGGCTGTGGTACCCGGAGGTGCTCGGTGCGTTTGCGGTCGGCGGCGGTTGCCTGGTCGTGTTCCTCCGTCGCCAGCGGCGGCTGGAGGTGCCGCTGATCGACGTGGAGCTGTTCCGCCGGCGCGGGTTCTCGGCGTCGGTCGGCTCGAACCTGGTGTCGGTGTTCACGATGTCGGCGTTCGCGCTGATCAGCAGCCAGTACTTCCAGCTCGTGCTGGGCTGGAGCCCGCTGCGCTCGGGCCTGGCGTTCGTGCCGGGCGCGCTGGCCGCACTCGTGGCCGGCGGGGTGCTGGCGGCCAAGTTCGTCCGCCGGTTCGGCCGCGCGCCGACGGTGTCCGGCGGGCTGGCCCTGGCGGCGCTCGGGTTTGGCCTGTTCGGCTCCGTCGGGGCGGACACGCCGTACACGCTGGTGCTGGCCGCCCAGGTGGCGTTCGGCGCCGGGGCGGGCCTCACGCTGACGGTCACCGGCGACACGATCCTCGGCACGGCCCCTCGCGACCGGGCCGGCGCGGCCGCGGCGATCTCCGCGACGGCGTACGAACTCGGTGGCTCGCTGGGCATCGCGGTGGTGGGCAGTGTGCTGTCGGCGGTGTACCACGCGGAGCTGACCCTCCCGGCGGGGGTGCCCCCGGCGCTGGCGGCCCAGGTCCACGAGTCGTTCAGCGCGACGGCGGCGGTGGCGGCGGGCCTGCCGGAACCGGTGGCGAGCGCGGTTCGCCTGGCGGCGGAGCAGTCCTTCGTGGGCGGGATCCGGACGAGCATGCTCGGCAGCGCCGCGGTGATGGTGGTGCTGTCGGTGGTCGCGCTGCGAACGCTGCGGCGGGTGCCGAAGGTGATCGAGAATCCCTTGGACCAGCCCGAGCCGGTGGACAGTCCGAAGTAGACAGACCGCGCCAGGCCCGGCTTCCGCTCAGAACACGTACTCCCCCGTCAGGATCGCCGCCGCCAGCTCGACCCTCGAGCCGTACCCGATCCGGGCGAACATCCTCGACAGCCGCCCCTCGACGCTCTTCTCGCTCGTATCGAGCACCACTGCGAGCTGCCGGTTGCTCAACCCTTCCGCGACCAGAATCGCCAGCAGCCGCTCGTTCTCCGCTGCCGCCTCCGCCCGCCCCGGACCCGCGAACCCCAGGTCGCGCAACACCTTCCGCAACCGGGCCCGCCAGAACCACGCCCCCACTTCGCCGTACAGCTCGTACGCCTCGTTCAGCAGCCGCTCGGTGTCGTAGCCGGCGAGACCGGCCCACAGGAACGCCATCGCCGTCTCGTACGGGACGTCGCGGCGTTCGCGCGCGATCGCCACCGCTCGCCGCGCCGCCGCCTGGTCGCGGTACGCCGCCGCGCGGGCCAGGTGGTGGCACAGGTGGGCGCGGGCGGTGTCCAGGCGCATCGCCGTGCGGGCCGAGCGGTCCACCCAGTGCTCGGCCTCCCGCTGGTTCTTGCGCAGCAGCGCCGAGCGGGTCAGGTCGGCCCACAGGTCCTCGGTGCCGAGCAGGTAACCGGCCTGGTCGGCGCTGCGGGCGGCGGCGAACAGCAGCTCGTCGGCGTTCTCGTCGTCGCCGAGCTTGCGCAGCACGGTGAACTCCGCGTGGTCGATGACGTGGGACATCGGCATCCCGCGGCCGTCGGCGGCCAGGGCCCGCGCCCGGGCGAGCCAGCCCTGCCCGCCGAGGATGCGGATCGCGCCGCCCATCATCATGTTGTGCATCGGGCGCGCCGGGTCGGTGCCCTCCAGCAGCGTCCGGCGGGCGAGCTCCATCGCCTCCGGCCAGTCACCGCCGAGGTAGTTCAGGTAGAACCGGTCCGGGCCGGACAGCTGCTCGACGGTCAGGCCCGCGTCCGCCATCCGCCGCAGCGCGTGCTGGTACTCCCCCAGCTGCAGCAGCATGTCCAGCTCGAACCGGCGCTGCTCGAACCAGTGGTTCGGCAGGTGCCCCGACCGCCACCGCTCCGGGTGCTCCACGAGCTCGAACAGCTGGGACGAGTCGCCGAGCACCACCCGGCCGCCGGCCAGGAACATCATCGCGAAGTCGGCGGTGACGCTGTTGCTGTCGCTCCACACTTCGCGCTGCTGCTCCAGCAGCTCGCACGCCTCGATCCAGCGGCCGGACATCATCAGCGCGAACGCCTGGTTGACGACCATCAGCGCCGGGTCCGCCGGCAGCACCGGCGACGCACCCGCGGCGATCTCGGCGAGCTCACCGAACTCCCCGCGCGCGGTCAGCCCGGTGATGAACACGATCGACAGCTCCTGCGCCTGGTGCGGCGCGAGGTGCGCGACGTGGTCACGCAGCACACGACGTGCGCAGTCCCCCGCCTCGGCCTGCCGGTAGTGCAGTGCCCGGGCGCCGCTGAGCAGCAGCAGCGCCTCGGCCCGCTCCGCCGGGGTGGTCACCCTCGCCACCGCCGCGCTGAGCCAGCGTTCGGCCTTGACGCCGTCGGTGAGCAGCACGCGCCGGCCGTGGGCGAGCAGTTCCGTGGCGGCACGCCGCGCGTCGACGAGCGCGCCCGCCTGGGCGACCCGGTCGAGCAGGAAGTCGTCGTCCGGCACCCGGACCTCGCCTTCCCACACCGCGTGGACGGCGTGCGCGGCCAGGTTCCGCCAGGCGTAGGGCCCGAGCCGCGACAGCAGGCCGTCGCGGACGGCGGGCACCCGGAACCACAACCGGCCGTCGCGGTGCCGGACCAGCACGCGCCGGGTGACGAGCCCCTCGACCGCTGCCCGGACCGCGGTCTCGTCCCGGCCGAGCGCGGCCGCGGCGAGCCCGGCCGCGGACTCGCCGAGCGGGGCGAGCACCGCCATCGCCTCGGCCACCTCCCGGTCCTCGTCACCGGCGTCGGTCGTGACGCGCAGGAGCGGGTGGGCCTCGGTGGCGACCGGCGGGTCGACCCAGTCGGCGCGGTAGGCGGTGCGGTCCACGATCCGCATGGCCCCGGCGGACCGGTAGCCCCGGACCAGCGCGGTCAGCGCCGCCGGGTTGCCGCGGCCCGCCGCGTACAGCTCGCCGACCAGGCCTGCGCTCGGCCGCGCCGAGATCAGCCCGGCGAGCAGGGATCGGGACTGCGTCAGGGAAAGCGGCCGCAGCAGCCGCAGGCGCGCCCGGCCTTCGGCGCGCAGCCGGGTGAAAGCCGCCCGAGCCGGGGCGTCGGCACCGGCACCGAGCCGCAGGGTGGCGACCACGCCGATCCGCGTCTCCTCGGAACACTGGCGCAGCAACGGCCCCAGCAGGCCCGCGGTGCCCTCGTCCAGCCACTGGGCGTCGTCGACCAGCACCACCAGCGGGCTTCGCGCGCGCAGGACCGGGAACACCGCGGTTGCGACCATGGCGGCGGTCTCCGGGCGCCATCCCGGCGCCGCGCTCACCCGGGAGAGCAGCGACAGCACCGGCTGCGCGGACGGCTCGTCGTCCGACCGGCTCGACTCCAGGGCGCTGAGCAGCCGGAACACCACGCCGAACGGCAGTTCGCGGTCGAGCTCGGCCAGCCGCAGCACCACCACGGTCGCCGAGCCGGTGAGCTCCCCGGCGAGCCGGTCGAGCACCGTGCTGCGTCCGCTGCCCGGTTCACCCGCGAGGACCGTGAGCGGCGTGGTGCCCAGCCACGCGTCGTCCCGGAGGAAGCCGACCTCCTCGGCCCGGGCGTCCGCCCGCGCCCCCTTCCCAGCGCCCATACCGTCCAGTGGACCAGCTACCGCCAGTCACCGCGCGCTCTCGATCGGTCGACCGGGTGTGCCGGGGCAACAACGATGCCTGAAGGTGACCGGGCACCGCGGCCCCGCTGGACGAACCGGACAACCCGCAGCACGCTCGAACGAGGGGGATGAACCGCTGCCCGTTCGCGCCGTTGCCGCCGGCGCCGGGCCGGTCGAGGAGGAACATGGGAGTCACGGCGGTCACGGACGCCGGGCCGGGCGACGCGCTCGCCGCGCTCGATCGTGTGCTCACCGGTCCGGGTGCGGTGTGGCTGGTGCGCGGGCCGGCCGGAGCCGGGCGCAGCACGGCGTTGTCGGCCATGGCCCAGCGCGGCCGCCGGTCCGGCGCCGCGGTGCTGGCGGTGCCCGCCGGCGCCGCCCCGCACACCGCGCTGGTCCGGCTGACCACCGAACTGGTCGAGCTGATCACGTCGCTCGACCGGCCCGAGCTGGTCAGCATGCTGACCGCGGTGGCGTGGCTGCGCAGCCGGCTCGACTCCGGCGCCGGGCCGCGCCCGCTGCCGGTGGCCCACGACCTCGTCACGATCCTCGGCACGCTCGCCCCGTACAGCCGGATCGTGCTGCAGTTCGACGACTTCGATCTGCTGCCGCCGGACGTCGCCGCGGTGCTGGCGCTGGTCGCCGAAGGCGCCCGCGCGGCCGGGACCGTCACCGTCGCGACCACACCGGCGCAGGGCGGCGAGCCGGCCGGCCGGCTGCTCGCCGTCGCCGACGGCACCATCGACCTGCGGCCGCTGACCGGCGCCGAAACCACCGCGCTCCTGCCGGACTGGACGACCCCCGACGGGCGCCGGGCCAGCGACCCCGGGCTCGTCGCCGCCCTGGGCACCGCGCTCGGCCCGCTGTTCGGCAATCCCGGCACGGTCCGCGCGACGGTCGCCGAGCTGCGGGCCCGCGGCCGCCTCGTGGTCGTCGACGACCACGTCTGCCTGACCGGCGCCGGGCTTCCCATCCTGCTGCCCGAGAACCACTCGCTGCCGCAGCGGCTGCACCGGCTCGGCCGGACCGCGCGGAAGCTGGCCGCCGTGGTCGCGGTGCTCGGTGAGCACTGCACCCCGGCGGTCGACCACCTGACCGGGCTGGCCGCCTCGGCCGGGCTGTCCCTGCCGGTCGCCGGCCGGGTGCTGGACGAGCTGGTCCGGGCGGACGTCCTGCGGATCGGCGCGGACGGCGCGGTCGAGTTCGCCGTGCCCGCACTGGCCGACCGGCTGCGGCTGGAGCGGGACGCGCGCTGGCGGCGGGCCCTGCACGGCGGGATCGCCCGGCACCTGCTGGCGCAGCGGCACGCCGGGGCCGCCCTCGAGCCGGCCGCGATCGCCCGGCACCTGGCCGAACTCCCGCCGTCCACATTGGACACCGAAGCGGCCCACGTGCTGCTGGACGGGGCGGCTGCCGCTTCGGGCGACTCCGCGCGCCGTTACCGCGTGACCGCCTTGCGGCGGCTCGACCCGGCCGACGAACGGTTCCCGGCCGCCCTGCGGTCGCTGCTCGCCGACAGCTTCGCAACCGGCGTGTACGGCCTGCTCGCCGACGACCTCGCCACCGTCGTCGCGCCGCGGCTGACCGGCCGCGGACTCGCGGGCGGAGAAGCGAAGACCGCGCTGGTGTGCTGGCTGGCCGCGCTGGCCCACGAACACCGGCTGCTCGAGCTCGACGTCGTCCGGCCGCTGGCCGATGCGCTCGGCCCCGCGGCCACCCGGCTGGTCGGCGCGGTCCGCCGGGCCGACCGCACGGCGGCGGCCGCCGCGGCCCAGGACCTGGCCGGCGCCGACGACGACCTGTTCGACCTCGGCGCCGCCGTCCTGTTCGCGTGCCTGCCCGGCACGGCGGCCGACGAGGTGTCCGAGGCCGCCGACCTCCTCGACTTCCCTGGTGTGCTCGAGAGCCAGCTGCCCGGCCGGTACCGCGCGCCGTCCACCGGGTTCACGGCCGGCTGGCACGCGGTCCGCGAGGCCTACCGCACCGGCGACTGGGACACCGCGCTGTCACTGGCCCGTGCGGTGGAAGGCGGCCGCCTGTGGTGGGAATCGCCGCGCCGGCACCGGTTCGCAAGTGTGTTCGCTGCCGAGATCTGCGCGCAGCGCGGGGAACCGGACCGCGCCGCGGCGTGGCTGCGCCGCGTCCCCTTCCCCGCCGTCGCGGCCGCGTACGTCGCCTGGGTCCGCTGCACGCTGCGCCGGTCCGCCGGCCACCCTGGCGAGGCCGTGGAGCTGGGCTGGCAGGAGTACGTCGCCTGCCGGGGACAGGGAGTCCACGCGGGCGCGGAGTTCCTGCTGGCCCGGCTGCTGCGGTGTGCCCGCTCGGTCGAGGACCGCACCGGCACCGACCGGCTGCTGGCCGAGCTCGAAGACCTGGCCGAGCACCACCCCACGCTGTCGGCGCGGGAAACGCTGCTGGTGTACGGCGGTCTGGTGCGCGAGGACCCGGTGGCGGTGCGCGCCGGCCTCGACCTGGCCCGCCGCGCCGGCGACGTCTTCCGGGTCGCCGAGGCGTGCGTCGTGCTCGGCGAGCTGAGCCCGGTGCCGGCGCCGTGGCTGCTCGAAGCGCACCGGACGCTCAAGCGGCTGGGGGCGACGGCCGCGATGGTCCCGGTGGCGGAGCTGCTGGACCGCCGCCGGATCACCGTCCCCCGCGACCGCACCGACCGCGCCGCGCTCGACCCGCTGGAGCGCCGCATCGCCGACCTGGTCGCGAGCGGCCGCACGAACCGCCAGATCGCGGCGGCGTTGCGGATCAGCGAAAAGCGCGTCGAGGCCCGGCTGACGTCGTTGTTCGAGCGCACGGGCTGCCATTCCCGGGTGGAGCTGGCGGCCGCCTGGCTGCAGGGCCGCCTCGGCGCCGCGGCGATCCCGGCCTGAGTCAGGCCCAGACGGCGTCGAGGTCCGCCACGTCCGTCACGAGCGCACTCCGGGGAAACAGCTGCCGGGTGAGGAAATCGTGGGTCTCGGCTTCGCGGTCGGCGCAGGCGTCGCGCAGGACGACGATCCGGTAGTCGCGGTCCATCGCCTCGCGCACGGTGGACAGCACCACACCGCTGGTGCTGATCCCGGCCAGGACGAGCGTGGTGACACCCCGCGAGCGCAGCTGCTCGTCGAGGTCCGTGGTGGTGAAGGCGCCGACGCGGGTCTTGCGGACCTGGACGTCCTCGGGACGGCGATCGAGACCGGCGTGGATCCGGGTGCCGGGGGCGTCGGCGTGCATCGCCGACCGCATTTCCGCGGACGCGACGAGCCCGCCGAAGAAGCTGGTCTCGGGAATGGCTTCGAAATCCGCGTCTTCGAAGGCGACCCGGACCCAGCCGACGTGCCCGCCGCGGCTGCGAAAGTGCTTGACGGCGGTGGAAACCCGGTCGAGCAGCGGACCGGTGTCGGGCAGCTGCCCGACGATCCCGTCCTGGTAGTCCAGCACGAGCAGGGCGGTGGTCGTGGCGTCAGGCATGGTTCTGTTCCTTCAGCGATCGGTCGAGCAGGGTGATGAGCAGGAAGACCGCGCCGATGCCGATGAGCAGCAGCGCGAGGTGGTGCAGGCCGCCGGTGTCGGCGGCCTGGCCGTAGAACGCGCCTTGCAGGGCGGACGAGATGATCGCGCCGAGGTAGCCGAAGGTGCGCAGCAGCCCGGCCGACGCGCCGGTGTCGGCGGGATCGGCCTGGCGGTAGACGGAGTTCTGCAGGGCGAGGCTGTTGAGTCCTTGCGGGATCCCGAACACGACCGCGACGACGATCAGCAGCCAGACCGCGGCCGAGGAGTCCAGTGTCAGCAGCAGGACACAGCCGACGAGCTGCCCTACTGCAGCGATGACGAGCTTGCCGCGCACCGCTTCGCGCCGTCCGCTGACGAGCGACACGACGATCCCGGCCGCGAACAGCGGCAAGGTGGCGAGCCCGGCCTCGCCGGCGGACAGGCCACGGCCGTGCTCGAGCCATTGGGTGTAGCCGTAAACGACGCTGTAGGACACGACGTACGCCAGCAGCGCGCGGCCGTAGGTGACCAGCAGCGGGCCGTTGCGGCCGAGGAGCCGCAGGTTGATGAACGGGTGGGCGTGGGTGAGCTCGCGAACGGTGAAGCCCACCGCCGCGACGGCCGTGACGACGAGCAGGTACCAGTCCCCCGCACCGGGATGCATCAGGAACAGCAGCAATGCAACGAGCGCGGCGGCGAACAGCACCATCCCGGGCAGGTCGAGGTCGAAGGAGCGGTTGGGCCCGGTTTCCTTGGGGCGCTGGGCGAACCGGCGCGCGCCGAGGACGAAGGCGAACAGCGCCAGCGGGATGTTGAGGGCGAACGTCGTCCGCCAGCCGCCGGCGCCGATCAGCAGGCCGCCCAGCGCCGGGCCGATCACGGAGATGGTCTGGGTCGAGATCGCGAGCACGGTGAGCACGAACGCGGGACTGTCCTCGCCGGTCCGCTCACTCTCGTCACGGATCATCCGCATCGCCGCCGGATAACCGGCGCAGGTGCCGAACCCGAGTACGACGCGCGCGACAACGAGGACCGCAAGATTCGGTGCGAGGGTGCCGATCACGCCGGCCACCCCGACCAGCGCGGTGGCGGGCAAGAAGACCCGGCGCGGGCCGTACCGATCGATCAGCCGGCCGGCCACCGGCTGCCCGACGGCGGTGGCCAGGTACAGCGAGGAGATCAGCCACGCCGTCGCCGACGCGGGTTCGCCGAACGCCACGCCGATCGGCACCAGCGCAACGGCGATGATCGTCGAGTTGACCGGGTTCAGCACGGCGCCCGAAATCAGCGGGGCGAGCAGTTTCCGGTCGAAGCCGTCCTTGCGCCGAACAGCGTTCTTCACGACTCCACGACGCGTTCGAGCAGGACCAGCGCTTCGTTGACCACGGCCAGCTCGGGCTCGGTGAGCCGCTGCGCGAGGGTCCGGGCCAGCCATTCGTGCCGCGAGGCGCGGGCCCCCTGCCCGTACGTCCGGCCGGCGGGAGTGAGGAAGAGGAGCTGGCGGCGGCCGTCATCGGGGTCGGCCTCACGCCGGACGAAGCCCAGCTTTTCCAGAGCGGCCACGGTCGCCGCCATCGACTGCGGCCGAACCCGCTCCGCCCCGGCGAGCAGGCTCGTCGAGGACGGCTCACTCATCGCCAGGCGGGCCAGCGCCGATGCCTGCGCGGAGGTCAGCTCACCGACGGCGGACGCGTCCTGCATCTGCCGCCGCAGCCGCCCCACTACGACACGCAAGGCCTGCGCCGCGGTGACTGCAGCAGGGGAAACTGTCTTGGGGCTCATATATACAGGGTAAACTGAACAGGTAACCCTGTCAATTTTTCGGGACCAGTGCGGTGAAGTGTGCGCCGTTGTCCGGTATCTACTGTGGACGGAGGTTGACTACGGGGCGGCGCCGGGCGGTGGGCGCCGCTCGCCCGCGCCCGGCATTGCGGCAGCCGGGCTGCGCGCGACTCGAGTCATCGAGCTCACCGCACGCCACGAGGTTCTGGCGGTGAACCGCCGCCCAGGACCGGCAGCCCTGCGATCGAAATCCAGCCGCGAACTGGTGCCCCGATCGCGGCAGCCAGCCGAGGTCGGCCCAGCCCATCGAGCTCACCGCCGACCCGTGCCCCGGCCGTCAACCCGCCCGATGCCCCCGCATCGCCGCAGCCAACTGGGCCCGCCCCGAAATCCCCAGCTTCCGGTACGAGCTGGTCAGGTGCTTCTCCACCGCACGCACCGTCACCTGCAGCAGCTCCGCGATGTCCCGGTTGCGGCTGCCCGACACCGCCAGGTCCACCACCCGCTGCTCGGTCGCCGTCAGCGGGCCGCCGTCGGCAGGCTCGGCCGGCTCCGCGGCGGCGCGGATCAGCCAGGTCGCGCCGCACTCCGTGGCCAGGCGGCGGCCCTCCTCCAGGTGCTCGCGCGCGTCGGGGCCGGTGTCGCGCTCGCCGAGCGTCAGCAGGACGCGGGCCAGCTCCAGGCGGTCCGCCGAGCGGGCCAGCACCTCCGCCGCCTCGCGCAACAACGGCACGGCCTCTTCGTCGCGGTCGACGAGTGTGGCCCGGATCCGCAGGGCGCGGCCGACCATCACCGGGGCGCCCCAGGCGACCGCCCGGTCGACCTCTTCGCGCGCGATCGCCTCGGCGCGCTCCGGCTGGTCGGTCGCGGCCAGCAGCAGAGCGATCTTGCCGCGCACCGGCAGCAGCACGCTGTTGGCCCGGCCGGACCGCTCGACCTGGTGCGAGCAGTCCAGGAAGTACTCGATCGCCGCCGTGTGGTTGCCTTCGGTCAACGCGAGGCCGCCGTGGGCCAACGACTTCAACCACGGCTCGTGCTCCGGCTCGCAGTGCTCGACGACCAGCCGGGCCAGCGCCGGATCCCGTTGCTCGACGGCGATCTCGGTCAGCACGCGCATCGCCGTCGACGTGATGCCGAGCCGGCTGGGCCCGGCCGCGGTGAGCGCGGCCAGCGCCCGGTCGCGCGCCACCCCGAGGCGTCCCGCGGCGTACGCGGCCAGCGCCTGCCCGGTCCAGGCGACCAGCGTCGCCAGCTCCGGGTTCTCGTCGGGACCGCAAGCCGCGGCGAGCCACGACTCGACACCTTCGAGCGCGTCCGCCGCGGCCAGCACCAGCACCACGAGCGGCAGCGTCGTGTACATCTGGTTCGGGGAGCCGGGTTCGCGTTCCAGCACCTGCCGCGCCAGGTCCGCGACGACCTCGCGGGGCGCGGTGCCGGCGACGGTCATCAGGTGCAGCAGCACCGCCACCAGCTCCCGCTGGGCCGACGAACCCTGCGCGGGCGACGGCCCCAGCTCGGCCAACCGCTCGGCCGCCGCCTTCCCGGACCCGGGCTGGGTCCGTTCCAGGTACCGCAGGCGCGCCTCCAGCCGCAGCGCCGCCTCCGCCGCGTCCGGCCCCGGCTCCGCCTGCAGCTCCTCGAGCGTTCGCCTGAGCCGGCGGACGTCCGGGCCGAACCGCGGCCCGGTCACCACCGGCAGCAGGCCGAGCGCAAACGCGCGGTCCGCCGGGTCGCACACCAACCCCAGCGCCTGGTGCAGGTGCCGGTGCGCGGCCGGCAGGTCGTAACCGCGTTCGACGGCGGCGAGGTCGACCAGCAGCTCCGCGCGGTCGGCGCCGGGGTGCGCCAGCGCGTGCCGGAGGTACTGGGCCGCGGCGCGGGGCGCGGCGTTGGCCAGCGCGGCGCCGGCCGCGGTCCGCAGCACCTCGGCCGCCCACGGCTCGGGCTCGGCGACGGTCGCCAGCAGCTGCCGCCCGACCTGCTCCACCGGGCGGCCGTGGCGGTAGTAGACGTTCGCCGCGCGCAGGTGCAGCCGGTCCTGCTCGTCCGCGGTCAGCTGGTCGGCGATCAGGTCCCCGGTCATCGCCCCGGCGAACCGCAGCAGCCCGCTGCCGGTCGGGTCCTCGACGAGCCCGAGCTGCCGCAGCGTGCGCTCGACGGCGTCGAAGTCCGGCAGGTCGAGCCCGGCCACCTCGGCGATCACCTCCGCCTCGGTCGCCTCCCCGAGCGCCGCCATCGCCTTGGCCACCGTGCCGACCGCGTCCGGCTGGGCACGCAGGCACCTCGACAACCGGGCCGCGGCCGGGGACGGCCTGAGCGCAGCCAGCTCGGCGGCCGCGGACGCGACCGGGCGCAGGCCGTGCCCGAGCATCGTGTTGACGAGCGCTTCGAGCAGCATCGGCAGGCCGCCGGTCCGGCTGTGGCAGGTCGTGGCGAACGTGTCCTCGGGCGGTTCGCCGCAGCGGGCGGCGAGGTAGGCGTGCACCCCCGCGGTCGACAGCGGCGTGGCGTGCACCCGCCGCGCCGCCGCGTGGACGATGTCCTCGACGACGACTTCGCCCGCGCCACTGTCCCCTTCCAGCAGGGTCGCCACAACGAGGACCCGCATCCGCCCCAGCCGGTTCGCGAGGTAGGCGAGCCAGCGCAGCGACGCCGCGTCCGCCCATTGCAGGTCGTCCACGAGCAGCGCCACCGGGCCGCTGTTGTGCACCACCTTGGTGAACAGGCCCAGCAGCTCGTGCAGCACGAGGTGCGCGCGGCGCCCGCACGGGGGTGGCGGCGGGAAGTCGCGGTCCAGCCGCACTTCGGCGGGCAGCTCACCCCGCCGGCCGGACTCCAGCAGCGGGTCCAGCAGCAGCCGGACGACACCGTGCTCGACGTCGCGCTCCGAAGGGGTCGCCACGGTCCGGACGACCCGCAGGCCGCGGGCCGCCGCCTCTTCACCCGCCGCGTGGAGGAGGGCCGACCGGCCCGTGCCGAGCCCGCCGCGGACGACGACCAATTCACCTTCGCCCGCGCGGACGCGGGCGACCGCCGCGGCGAGCGCGGCCAGCTGTTCAGCGCGCTCGATCATCATGACGACGGATCAGAGCTCCTTGTCCAGCGCCGCGAACAGCTCGCGCAGCTCGGTCCGCCCGGTCACCTCGAGCTGCCGGTAGATCGCGGTCAGCCGCAGCTCGACGGCACGCTTGCTGATCCCCAGCTCGGCCGCCAGCTCGGCGTTGGACGTGTCCGCCAGCACCCGGCGGACGAGGTCGGCCGCGGCGGGCGGGAGCGACCGCCAGCGCCGGGACGCCGCGCGGTGGCTCGGCCGCGGTTTCGGCCGTTCCGACAGCCGTTTCCCGAGGTCGGCGATCCGCGCCGTCGCCCAGCCGAGCTGGTAGGCGGTGGCCAGCCGCTCGGCCTCGCGCAGCTGGCGGGCCACCCCGCCGGTCTGCCCGCGGTTGAGCTGCGCCGCGGCGAGCAGCAAGAGCGCCTCGACGTAGAGCACCCTGGCCGGCGACTGCTGGAGCGCGTTCACCGCCTGGGTCAGCCGGAACACCGCATCCTCGGAGCGGACGGCGACGCCGGCGCCGAGGTGGGTGCGCCCGATCGCGGTGCGGGTGCCCCAGGTCTGGGCCAGCTGCCACTCTTCGCTGATCATCGCCGCGGCGGTGTGCTCGTCGCCGAGGGCCTGGGCGGCGATGGCCACGTGGGATCGCCACGGCACCATGCCGGGGTTGGTCCAGCCCAGCGCGTGCATCCGCCGGCCGCACTCCTGGAACAGCCCGAGCGCGCGCTGGTGGCGTTTCAGGTCCAGCTCCAGCAGCCCGCGCATGAACAGCAGGTACGGCGTGGTGCTCCCGGAACCGGTGTCCCCGCCGGCCGCGTCGACCGCGCGCTGGGCGGCCACCAGGTCGCCGCGGGTGAGCGCCGCGGCGATCGCGATCGTGCTCAGCGCCCCGGCCACGGTCGGCGGCCGGCCACCGGGCGGGTCCGAGGCGGTCGCCTCGGCGAGCGCGTCTTCGGCGGCTTGGACACGGCCGCGCTGCAGGTGGATCCAGGCCCGGCCGGTCAGGGCCAGCACCACCGGCACGCGCGCGCCCGCGGCCGTGCCGGCGGCGATCACGGCGTCGTAGACCGAAAGCGCCTCCAGGACGTCGTCGGTCTGACCGAAGGCCGCGGCCAGCGCCAGCCGCGGCGCGTACAGCGAAACCCGTTCGGGCCAGGTCTCCCCCGCCCGCCGCGCCAGCCGCCGGGCGCCCCGGCTGTCCTGGCCGGCCATCGTGGTGAGCCACGCCGCCGCGGCCGCCTGCGCCGGGCTCAGCACCGCCGGGTCGACGTCCGCCATCGCGGGCACACCGAGGGTGACGGCGCCTCGGCCGGTCCCTTCGGCGAGCCAGTGCAGCGCGACGACGTTCGCGCGGTCGTCCGCACCCAGCACCGCGGCACTCAGCCCGGCCAGCTCGCGCAACGCGTTGTCACGATTGCCGCGCAGCAGCATCAGGTCCACTGCGGACAGTCGCGTTCGGACGGACTCGCCGTCGGCGGCCACCGGCGTGGCCCGGACCAGGCGGAGATCTCCGGTGAACGGGCACGACGACGCCTCCACCGTCTCCAGCTCCAGCCGCAACCGTGCCGCCGTGCCGTCCGGGGCGGGCTCGGCCAGCGCCCGCCGGTAGTAGCGGGCCGCCCCGGCGCGGTCACCCGCCTCCCGGCGGCGGCGCGCGGCGGTGTGCAGGGTTTCGAGCGCCCAGGTCTGGCCGACCGGCTCGGACCCGAGCAGCAGCTCGGCGACTTCCTCTTCGGGCGCCGCCCGGCGGTGGCCGAGCTCGGCGGCGGCGCGGCGCATCCGCGCCCGTTCCTCGGGGCCGGTCGCGGCCAGCACCCAGGTGGCGACCTCGGGGTCCATCGGCTCGTCCGGATCGGCGCCGACCAGCCCGAAGTCGGCGAGCACGCGCAGCGCCCGCGCGATCGGCATGCCCAGCGGGCCCGCGAGCGGGCGCAGGTAAGCCTCGTCGACCGTGCCGACGGCGGCGATCATCCGCACCAGCGCGGCAAGGTCGGCCGGCAGCCGCGCCAGCAGGCCCAGCACCCCCTCGCGACGGACGTCCGCGGTGATCGCCCCGATCTCACCCTCGCGACCCGGCCGCGCGGCCGAGCGCGTGAGCACCTCGGTCAGCAGTGCCGGATTGCCTTGGGTGGCCTCGTAAAGCTCACCCGCGGGCGGCCGCGGCGCCGGAACGGCGTGCACAACCCGGCGCACGGCCGCCGGGCTGAGCGGCCGCAGCCGCACGACCTGCCGCCGTTCACCCGGGCAGAGCGGCCCGGGCTCGTCACCGCCCGGCTCCGGCAGCCCGGCGTGCGCGGCGAGCAGCAGGACCGGAGCCTGCCCGCGCCGGCGCTGCAGGGCCGACAGCCAGGCGGTGGACCGCTCGTCCACCAGGGTGATGTCGTCGACGACCAGCAGCACCGGCCGGCGCCGGGCCGACTCGAGCAGCCGCTGGCAGAGCAGTTCGTGCAGCACCTGGACGTCCGCGCCGTCTTCGAGCAGAGCGGGCAGCCAGGGCACGGCGGCGAGTTCGGGAACACCGGCGAGCAGCTGGGACAGCAGCCCGTAGGGCAGTTCCGCCTCGGTCGCCGACCCGCGGGCGCTGAAGACCTGCAGGTCCCGCGCCTCGGCGAGCGCGGCGGTTTGGTCCAGCAGAGCGGTGCGCCCGCTACCGGGCGGCCCGATCACCAAGGCGGACCCGGCGCGGCCGCGTTCGAGATCGTCGAGCAGGTCGGTGAGGAGCCGGAGTTCGGTTTCCCGTTCGACGAGGTGCTCGGCGGAGGTTTCCAGCCGCCGGACGGCGCTCATCGGGAGACTCCCAGTTCCTGGGGGTGAGCGGCATCCGCAGCAGCCGATTCGACCTCGGTGTGCACGGCGACCGGCGGGATTCCGCGCCTGCCAACGGACTCCCTTGTCTCGGCAGCCAGGTCGGCTCGCGGCGCAGCAGAGCGATCGGCTCCTGCAGCCCCGCCCTCAGCACCCGCGGCAACCGGCCGGAATCCACGCACGGCACGGGATTCCGCACCTGCCGCCTCAGCACCCAACTCAGCCCGCGACTCACCACGGCGCTCAACACCCGACGCAGCCGAGCCAGCCCCGCGCTCATCACCACGCTCCGCCCCCGAACCGGCCGTCCAGTCCCAGCGCTCCGCAGCACACCCCGCACCCGCCACAACCCACCACCGCACCGAACTCACCGCGACACCCCCACCGCACCCGGCCGCACAACTCCGTCGGCCGCCTGCCCCAACGCCGCGGCCAGCTCTGCCCGGCCGGTGATCCGCAGCTTCCGATACACGCTCGTCAAATGGGTCTCCACCGTCCGGACCGTCACGAACAGCCGCTCCGCGATGACCCGGTTGCTCACCCCGCGCCCGGCAAGCCCCGCCGTCAACCGCTCAGCGGGGCTCAACGACGCCAACGGCGATGCCTGGCCCGGAATCCCCGCGTCCGCCGCGGTCTGCTGGGCTCGCCGCAGCAATCGCCGATCCCCACCCCGCAAGCTCAGCTCGACCGCCCGCCGCAGCCGGGCCCGGGCCGCCGCCGTGTCGCCCGCCGAAACCAGTGCGCGGCCCAGCTGGAACTCCGCCAGGGCCTCCTCGCGGCGGGCCGGCGAGCCCGCCAGGATCGCCGCCGCCTCCTCCAGCAGGCCGATCCGCGACGCGAGTGGCGCGGCGACCCCGGCGGCGAGCCGGGCCATGCCGACCGCTCGCGGCGTGCCCCACCGCTGCGCGGGCTCGGCACCCTGGGCGGCGAACTCCGCTGCCGCCTCGTGGTGTCCTTCGTCGGCCAGCAGGCACGCCGCTTCGAACCACCACGGGGCCAGCAGCGGGTTGGTGATGCCGACGTCGGCGAGGCTTTCCCCGCACCGCCGGAACTCCCCCAGCGCGGCGTCGTGGTCACCCGCCGCCCAGCGGACGCGGGCGTCCACCAGCTGGAACCACGGCCGCATCACCGTGTGCTCCCACAACAACGGCGTGTCCGCCTCGCGCAGCAGCCGGTCCGCCTCCGCGGTCTCGCCCTGCTCGGCCAGGATCGTCGCGAGCGCGATCCGCGGCACGACCCCGCCGGTGCGGCCTTCGGCCCGGCGCCCGAGCGCGTAGGCCCGCTCGGCGTCGGCCGCGGCCGCGGTCAGGTCGCCGCACCAGTGCCCGAGGAGGGCGCGGAAGGCCAGGTATTCGCTGCGCTGCGCGGGAACGAGCTCGATCACCCTGGTCAGCTCGTCCTGCGCCGCGTCGACCTCGTCGGTCAGCAGCAACGCCAGGACGGCCGCGCTGACGGCCGAGTCGTCGTCGGTCAGGTCGTAACCGCGGATCGCGCGCAGCGCCCAGTCGGCGGCCTGCCGCAGCCGGTCGCCGTCGAGCGCGGTGACGATCGCGCAGACGGCCAGGTGCCCCGCCTCCACCACGCCGTCGGGCACGCGGTCGTCGTCCGCCTGCAGCCACGTGCCGAGCTGCTGGAGGCTTTCCCGATCTTCGATACCCACCAGGCACCGCAACGCTTCCAGGTGTAGCCGCAGCTGCGGGTCGGCGTCGGCACCGAGCCGGGAGAGAGCGCTTTCCAGGACGCCCACGGCGGTGCGGCAACGCCGGGCGACCAGCGCCAGCCGGCCCAGCCGGACGGCGGTGCGCGCCCGCTCCACCGGGTCCTCCTGCAGTTCCAGCGCCCGATGCAGCAGGTCGAAGCCGCTGCCCGGCTCGATCCGCGCCACGGTCTCGGCGAGCTGCACGGCCAAGCCGGCGTCCCCGGGCCGGGCCGCCGACGCGGGGCGGAGGAAGCGCAGGGCGTCCCAGGGCGCACCCCGGTCGCACGCGCTGTTCGCGGCATCGCGCAGCAGGTCGATCATCCACGCGTCCAGCGCGCCGAGCTCGAGCACCTGCTCGGCCACGACTTCGGCCGGCTCGGCCGCGTCGCTCAGCAGGGTCGCCGCGGTGCGGCGCCACCGGTCCAGCTCGCTGGGCCGGACGTCCTCGAGCAGCCCGGTCCGCATCGGGTCGTGCCGGAACGCCAGCCCCTCGGCGGTCAGGACGTGCTGCGCCCGCAGCATTTCCACGGCCGCTTCGGCGGTGCGCAGCGGCACTTCGGCCAGGCGCGCCACCAGGAGCAGGTCCTGGCCGTCCAGCACCGCCACCGCCGTCGCGACGGCCCGGACGTACGCCGGGAGGCAGGAGAACAGCGACCGGACGAGGCCCGCGTCGACCGGCACCCCGGCCAGTGGCGCCGTCCCGGCCGCGACCTTGTTCAGGTCGTCCAGCATTTCCCGCAGCAGCAAGGGGTTCCCGCCGGACTGCTCGACGCAGTGCTGGACGAGCAACGCCCCGGCGCCGGGGCCGGCGACCTCGCGGGCCAGCCGGGCGACCGCCTCCGCCGGCAGCGGGCCGAGATCGAGAACTTCGGTGTGGTAGGAGGATTCGAGGTCCGACAGCCGGTCCGCGGCAGCGGCCGGGCCGGCGGCGCCCGCGCGGACCAGGACGATCCGCAGCGGCAGGCCGTTCGCGCGGCGGGCCAGCAGGCTCAGCCACCACAGCGTGGGTTCGTCACACCACTGGACGTCGTCGACGACGAGCACCACACCGGGCCGGTTTTCGGCCCAGACCGCAAATTCCGCGTACCACGCCTCGAAGGCGTGGGGTTCGGGGTCGGGCACCGGGGCGCCCGCGGCGTGCAGGCCGGCGATCAGGTTCCGGCAGGCCTGGCCGTCTTCGGTGCCGGCGGTCCGGCAGACGACGACGTCCCCGCAGGCGGCCAGCGCGGCGTCGACCAGGCTCGTCTTGCCGATGCCGACCGGGCCGCGCACCACGACGACGGTGGGGGTCCGGCGGGGCGCCCCGGAGCCCAGCCGCGCTTCGAGCCAACGCAGTTCCGCGTCGCGCCCGGCCAGCGTCGGCCCGGTCGTCGTGGCCTCCCGATCCACCATCTGCTGCCTCCCCGTCCTCCCGTCGGAGCCGATGCCGTCACGCAGAGCGCACGGTTCCTGACTGCTCTCATCTCATCGCGTGATCGACTTGCCGAACAGGGTGACGGGACCCGGCAGGGGTTATCCCTCACTACTCCGAGTGGCCTGCTCATCTGAGCGAGCCTGCGCTCGTCGCAGCGGGAAAAGATCTGGACCAATGTGGTCCCCCACCAGTAAAAACCATGATTGAGACCGGATTTTCAAAGATCAACTGCTCAAACGAGCGTTTTTGCGCGCACAACGCCGTTGCGTAATCAGTGTCCCGGGCACCGCCACCGGAGTGTGACGAGCACACCCCCCGGATGCCGTTCGCGAGACGGCCACCGGAGCGTCAGGTCCGCGCAACCACACGGCCGTCCTCGCTCAACTGGCCAGCCGAGAGTCCGGCACCCGGGGCGGCCACGTGGTGGAGTCCAGCAGCCCGGACGCGAAGGCCCGCGAGATCAGCTCGACGCGGTTGCCGGCCTTGAACTTCCGCTGCAGCCGGGCGACGTGGTAGTCGATGCCCTGGCGGCTCAGGTAGAACCGCGAGGCCATCTGCACACTCGAAAGCCCGCTGGCGATGCCCTGGAGGATCTTGGCCTCGATACCGGAGACCGAGCGCGAGCTTTCCGCGGTCGCGCTGCCGAGCCCGGCCGGCGCGGTTTCCGGCACCACCGTCAGCAGGATCGTGTCGCCGGGCGCCCGCATCCGGCCGGCCACGATCGTGACCCGGTCGACGCCGGCCGGCACCAGGCCGGAGACGCTGCCGCGGAACCGCTGTTCACGGCCTTCGGCGACGCGGCTCAACCGCTCACGCAGGTAGGCCGGGGCGGCGGCGACCAGTTCGGGGAACGGCTGCCCGAGCACCTCGGCGGACCGGCGGCCGAGCCAGCGGTAGAAGGCGGCGTTCGCACCGCCCAGCCGCAGCCCGGAGCCGAGCACGACCAGGGGCATGTCTGCCTCTTCGACGAAGTCGCCGATGATTCCGGGCCGCAGTCCGGGCAAAACGCGCCGGGGCGGGTCGCCGCGGTGGGTGGCGAGCGGGGAAATCGTTCGGATGGCGGCCATGGAAAGCCTCCTTCTCGTTGAGGTCCGATCGTCTGACAAAACCGTCCGACTCGAAGACGACGAGGCAAGACTACGAACGGCCGATCGGCAGGGTCAACGCATTCTGCTTGCCCGGGAGTGAAGTTCGTGGCCGCCCGAACCCGCCGTGCGGGACCCGCCGCACCGAAGGTTCGGTATCCCCGTTCCCGCAGCGGAATCCGCTGGTCAGCGCCCGGTTCGAGGCCTGCGGCGGGTGCGTCCCGTACCGAACACCCGCCCCCGCAGGCGCCGGGCCGGCAATTCGGCGCCCACAATTTCCTCATAATTCACGGGCTGCCGGGTGCGGGTGTTCGGGCAACCGGATTGCCCGTTCCCGCCCTCGCACCGACTTCTTTCCCCGGCGACGGTACCAGGAAGCGACCGGATACTTAACATTCATTTAAGGTGGATTCGAGAGGCATTCATGTTCGCCCGCACATATCGTCACCGCCGAATAGTGTCCACAGTGGACGGCAAAATGAGACGTTCCGGCGCTCGCTGTCCCACCCGGTGCCGGTGACCGGCAGCACCGGCTGGGGAAACCGGTGCCCGCCGGGCCGGTGCGCGAGTACCGTCCGGACATGACTTCACCGGAAGCGCTGGTCTCCGCCCTCGCCGACCCCGAACGCCTGCGCCTGTTCGCCCGGATCTGCACCGCGCCCGACGGCCTCCCCGCCGCCGAAGACCGCCCGACGGCGAAACTCGCGCAGCGCCTGATCGCGGCCGGTCTGGTCACCCTGTCCGGCGACCGCTACCACGCCGTCCCCGAGGTCTTCCGCGACGCGCTCGTGAAGACCCCCGCCGATCCGCTCGACGCGCTGTTCAGCCGCGGCCGGCTGGTCTCAATCCCGCGGCCGGGCAAGCTCCGCCACGCCCTGCTCGCCCACCTCGCCGAGCGGTTCGAGCCGGGCCGGCTCTACACCGAGCGGGACGTCCGCGAGAAGCTCTCCGCGGTCCACGAGGACTACGCCGCCCTCCGCCGCTTCCTCGTCGACGAAGGCCTGCTGCAGCGCAGCAACGACGGCGGCACCTACGGCCGCCCGGCGGAAGCCCGGAGCGCCTAGAGCACCGGCGGCAGGTCGAACAGGGCGAGCACGGCGGGATCGGCGAACACGACGTTGTGCGCCACCCGCCCGCCGCGCACCGTGATCACCTGCAAGGTGTGCAGGCGGTGGACGCCGGTTTTGTCGCGGCAGTAGGCAACCAGCGCCGGCCGGCCGTTCGCGGCGACGCGCGTCATGCGCCAGTCCGGGCCGCGCATCACGAACAGGCGTGTCATGAACCCGCCGTACCCGGCGCGCCCCCGGTACCAGAGCGGCACCGGCGGCATCTCCAGCACCGCGTCCTCGGTGAGCAGCCCGACCAGGCCCGCGACGTCGGCGTGCTCGAATGCGCGGACGTAGCGGTCCAGGACCGCCGCCACCGCGGTGTCGTCCGGTTCGGCGACGTCGTCCGCCGACAGGCCGCCGAGCCCCGCGCGAGCACGCTGCAGAGCGGAGTTGACGGCCGCGGGCGTCGTGTCCAGGAAGCCGGCCACCTCCGCCGCGCTGAACTCCAGGACGTCGCGCAGGATCAGCACCGCACGCTGCTTCGGCGGCAACGTCTGCATCGCCGCCAGCAACGCCAGCCGCAGGGTGCCCCGGCGGGCCAGCCGGTGGCCGGGGTCGTCCAGGCGCGCGTCCGGGAACGGCTGCAGCCATGGGATCTCGAACGACGGTGTCAGCGGCGCGTCCGGGTCCTCGCTCGGCCGGCCGAGCCCGGACGGCAGCGGCCGCCGCGCCCGCCCTTCCAGTGTGGTCAGGCAGGCGTTGGTCGCGATCCGGTACAGCCAGGTGCGCACCGACGCGCGGGCCGGGTCGTAACCCGCCCACGCCTTCCAGGCGCGGACCAGCGTGTCCTGCACCAGGTCTTCGGCCTCGTGCACCGAGCCGAGCATGCGGTAGCAGTGCACCAGCAGCTCACGCCGGTGCGGCTCGGTGCGCGTGCCGAAGTCCTGCATCGTTCTCCCGTCCGCCCGGATCCCCGGTAGGTATACCGGTACGGCGGGCGGAACTCATCGCTGCGGGAGAAAACGCCTACAGGTCGTCGAAGTCCTCCGGCCGCAGCCCGTCGAGCTCGGCGCGGAACCGCGCGACCTCGGCCTCGGTGTCCAGCACGTCGGCGGCCGGGCCTTCGGTCTCCTGCTCGATCTCGAGCTGCACGGACGCGACGTCGAGCACCTCTTCGGCGACGCTGATCGGGGCGCCCTGGCGCAGGCCGAGCGCGACCGCGTCACTCGGGCGGGCCGAGACACGGGTGCCGGAGGCCAGCACGAGCTCGGCGTAGAAGATGCCGTCCCGCACCTCGGTCAGCTCCACCGCGGCGAGGCCTTGGCCGAACGCCGCGAGCACGTCACCCAGCAGCTCGATCGTGCCCGGCCGCGGCTGCTCGATCTGCTCCCGCGCCCGCACGAGAGCCTCGGCCTCGCCGTACCCGATCATGATGGCCAGCCAGCGGCGGGCCCCCTCCGGCTCGCGGAGCAGCATCAACGGCGCCTCACCGGGCACCGGGACGGCCATCCCCACCACTTCGATCGCGATCACGCCGATCACCGCACCCTCCGTGTCGGGGACTCCTCCGCGCGCGAGGTACCCAGAACGTACGCGTTTGCAACGTGGTCCGGCCGCCAGTTTTTTCACGGCGGCTCTCCTGCCCTGCGGACAACCCCGGAATCCCTTGCCCGACCTGGGGCGACACTGTCACCGTCGGGGTGTGGAACCGACGATTTCGCGCAGCATCGACGTCCCCGTCGACGCGAGCACCGTGTGGTCGTGGGTCACCGACCTGCCCCGGATGGGTGAGCTGAGCCCGGAGAACGTCGGCGGCCGCTGGCTGGACGGCACCGGCCCGGCGCTCGGCGCGCGGTTCCGCGGCCGCAACCGCAACGGCGAACTGCAGTGGTGGACCCGGGTGCGCGTGGTCGTGTTCGAGCCGGGCCGCCGGTTCGCCTTCGACGTGCGGACGCCGTTCGGCTCGCGGGTTTCGCGCTGGGAGTACGTGCTGGCGCCGGGCGCGGACGGCTGCCAGGTCACCGAGAACTGGTACCGGATCGGCAGCTGGATCGTGAGGAAGTTCATGGGCCCGCGGGTCACCGGCCGCGCCGACCGGCCCGGTTACAACGTCCGCTCGATCGAACACACCCTCGCCGCGCTGAAGGCCCGGGCCGAGGAGCACGCCGCCGCCGCGTGACTTAGGTCGCTCTCATCAGGTCAGTCTCTTGTTAGGACTCGTTGTCTCCAGCTAGGTTGCTTTTTCAAACCTAGGAGCGACATGACCGACACCCCGCCGAAGCCCGGCCTCGTGCTGCTGGTCGTCTCGACGGCGGCCTTCCTGGCCAGTCTCGACACGTTCATCGTCACCATCGCCTTCCCCGGCATCCGGGCCGCGTTCCCCGGCGACGATCTCGCGACGCTCTCGTGGGTGCTCAACGGCTACACCGTGCTGTTCGCCGCCTGCCTCGCCCCGGCGGGCCGGCTGGCCGACCGGTACGGCCGGAAGCGGCTGTTCCTCATCGGCGTCGCGGTGTTCACGCTCGCTTCCGCCGCCTGCGCGGCCGCGCCGTCGATCCCGGTGCTGATCGCCTTCCGTGCGGTGCAGGCGATCGGGGCCGCGCTGGTCATGCCGACGTCTTTGGCGCTGTTGCTCACGGCGTTCCCGGCGCACCGGCGGCCGATGGCGGTCGGCGTCTGGGCGTCGGTGGGTGCGGCCGCCGCGGCACTCGGCCCGCCGGTCGGCGGCCTGCTCGTCGAGGCGTCGTGGCGCTGGGTGTTCCTGGTGAACCTGCCGATCTGCGCGGCGACGCTGCTGGCCGGCCCGCGGGTGCTGCGCGAGTCGCGGGACACCACCACCGGTGTCCCGGACCTGCTCGGCGCGGCCGGGCTGCTCGTCGGCGTCGGCGGCCTGGCCTACGCGCTGGTCGAAGCGCCCGACCACGGCTGGGGTGCGCGGCCGGTGCTGCTCGCGTTCGCGGTCGCCGCCGTCGCGCTGGTGTGGGTCCCGCTGCGCTCGGCGCGCCACGCCGTCCCGGTGCTGGACCTGCCGGCGCTGCGCGTCCCGACCCTGTGGCTGGCGTGCGTGACCACCGGCGTGTTCGCGGCCGGGTTCGCCGCGATGCTGTTCGGCAACGTGCTGTTCCTGACCTCGATCTGGCACGACTCGATCCTGGTGGCCGGGCTGTCGCTGGCGCCCGGGCCGCTGATGGTGGTGCCGGTGTCGATCCTCGGCGGCCGGTTCGTGCACCGGTACGGCCCCGGCCCGGTGGTCGCGCTCGGCGGGGTTTCGTTCGGCGCCGGCGTGCTGATCTGGTTGCTGCGCATGGGATCGGCACCCGACTACCTGGGAGCGATGCTGCCGGGCCAGCTGCTGACCGGCATCGGGGTCGGGCTGATCCTGCCGAGCCTCTCGGGTGTGGTCGGCACGGTCCTGCCGGCGGCCCGCTGGGGTGCGGGCTCGTCGATGGTCAACACGATGCGGCAGGTCGGCACGGTGCTGGGAACGGCGGTGCTGGTGGCGGTCTTCGCGGGGACGCCGGATCTGGCGGACTTCCGGCGCGGCTGGCTGCTGGTGCTGGTCACCGCGGCGGTCACCAGCGCCGGTGGCCTGGCGATCGCGGCACGCCGGCGCACCGACCACCACGTGGAGCCGGCCGCCGCGGTTGCGGCCTAGCGCGGGGTCCGCCACGCGCGATCGAGTACCGCGAGCCCGTCGTTGATGCGCTCTAGGGGAATCGAGCCGTACCCCAGGACCAGCCCGTGGCCCGGAAACCCGCCGCACAGATCGGAAAGCGTCTGAACCGCCGCCCCGGCCGCCGCCGCGCGGGCCGCGACCGGCTCCAGGTCCGCCTCGCCGAGCGCGCACAGGTGCAGCCCCGCCGCCGACGGCACGAGCCGCAGGCGACCGGCGAACACCCGGTCCAGCGTCTCGGTGATCCGCTCGTGGCGCTCGGCGTACACCCGGGTCGCGCGGCGGATGTGGCGGGCGAACAGACCCTCGTCGACGAACCGGGCCAGTGCCGCCTGCGCGGGCAGGTCACCGTGCCAGTCCGTGAGCTGGCGGGCGTGGCGCAGCGCGTCCCGCAATGACGCCGGGGCGATCAGGAAACCCAGGCGCAGCATGGGAAGCAGCGTCTTCGAGAACGATCCGACGTAGGCCACGCGGCCGCCGCGGTCCAGGCTCTGCAACGGCTCCAGCGGCCGGTCGGAGAACCGGAACTCACTGTCGTAGTCGTCCTCGACGATGACCGCGCCCGCGCGCTCGGCCCACGCCAGCAGCGCCGTGCGCCGCGCCAGGGACATCGGCGTGCCGAGCGGAAACTGGTGCGACGGAGTGACGTACACCAGTTTCGTCCGCGGTGGCAGCGCGGCGACGTCGAGGCCCTCGCCGTCCACCGGCACTCCGACAACTTCGGCGCCGTGAGAAGTGAAGAGCAGCTTCGCCAGCCGGTAGCCGGGCTCTTCGACGGCGACCCGGTCGCCGGGTTCGAGCAGCACGCGGCACACCAGGTCCAGGGCCTGCTGGGCGCCTTGGGTGACGAGGACGTCATCGGCACCGGCGTGCACGGAACGGGAGACGCCGACGTGCCGGGCGATCGCCGCGCGCAGGCCGGGGTGCCCGCCCGGGTCGGCGTAGTGCGCGAACCCGGCGGCGTC
The DNA here is from genome assembly GCF_044453095.1 of Amycolatopsis sp. NPDC051758. NCBI lineage: Bacteria > Bacillati > Actinomycetota > Actinomycetes > Pseudonocardiales > Pseudonocardiaceae > Amycolatopsis > Amycolatopsis sp. NPDC051758. The sequence continues at coordinate 632,896 of NZ_JBITCJ010000002.1, forward strand.
CCGCAGTTCCCGCGCGAGCAGCCGCCGCCACGTTTCGAGGGGGAACAGCGCGGCGTCGGGAATGCCGACGCGGAAGTCGTACGCCGGGGCCCGCGGGACCGCGGCAACCGCCGGCGGCAGCGCCTGCCACACCGCCTTGGGCTGCGGCCCCGGTGCCGAAGGAGCCCGGCGCGGTTTCGGCGCCGGCAACAAAACACTGACGTACGTCCCGGCGCCGACGCGCCCGGTGAGGAAGCCGTCGGCGGTCAGCCGGTCGTAGGCGACCGCGACGGTGTTGCGCGAGACGGCCAGGCGCCGCGCCAGCTCCCGGGTCGGCGGCAGCCGCTCCCCCGCCCGCAGCCTGCCGTCGAGGACGGCGTCACGCAGCTGGCGGTAGATCCGGACGCTGAGGTCGCCACGCCCGGCCAGGCTGACGTGGAAGTCCATCCGGCGAGGCTACATTGGCCCAATCCAGCCAGCCATAATTGGATCTGGGATCGGGCCAAGTTCCGTCCTACCGTAACTCCCATGACAGTGACCTTGGACCGCCCGGCCGCGACGAACCGGCGCCCCGGCCGGCTGCTCGCCGCCGCCCAGCTGGCCGGCTCGCTCGGCGACGGCGCGTTCCTGACCTGCTCGGTGCTGTTCTTCACGCGGATCGTCGGGCTGACCCCGGCGCAGGTCGGGCTGGGTCTCACGCTCGGCTGGGCGGTGGGCTCGGTCGCGGGGGTGCCGCTCGGCCACCTCGCCGACCGCCACGGCGCGCGCGGCTCGGCCGTGCTGCTGGCCCTGGCGACGGCGGTGTCGATCCTGGCGTTCCTCTTCGTCCGCTCGCCGCTGCTGTTCGTCCTCGCCGCGTGCCTCTACGGCAGCTGCCAGACCGGCCTGGCCGCCGTGCGCCAGGCCCTGCTGGCCGCGCTCGCCGATCCGGAGCGCCGGACGCGTGTCCGGGCGCACCTGCAGTCGGCGGGCAACGCCGGGCTCGCCGTCGGCGCCGGCCTGGGCGGGCTCGCACTTTCGGCCGACACGGCGTCGGCGTACCTGACGGTCTTCGTGCTCGACGCCGTGAGTTTTGTGGTCACCGCGGCGCTCATGCTCGCGCTGCCTCCCGTGACGACGTCGGCTCCGCGCGCCGGCGAGCCGAAGCTGGCTGTGCTGCGTGACCGGCCGTACGCGCTGGTGACGCTGCTGAACGCGATCCTGCTGCTGCGCATGCCGCTGCTGAGCGTCGCGATCCCGCTGTGGATCGTCGAACGGACGGCCGCGCCGGGCTGGACGGTGTCGGCGCTGTTCGTGCTCAACACGGTTGTGGTGGTGCTGCTCCAGGTCCGGGTGGCCGGACGGCTGGCGAGCATCGGCGCGGCGGCGCGGATGGTGCGCCGGTCCGGCCTGCTGCTGTTCGCCTCCTGTGTGGCGTTCGCGCTCTCGGCGCTGGGGACGTCGCCGTGGATCGCGTTCGCGGTGCTCGTCGCCGGTGCGCTGGTGCAGGTGCTCGGCGAGATGCTGCAGTCGGCGGGCTCCTGGGAGATCGGCTTCGCGCTCGCGCCGGCCGACCAGCAGGGGCAGTACCAGGGGTTCTTCGGCACCGGGACGTCGGTGGCCCGCGCGATCGGCCCGGTGCTGCTCAGCACCGTCGTCATCGGCTGGGGCCTGCCCGGCTGGCTCCTCATGGGCGCCGTTTTCCTCGGCGCGGGCTGGGCGATGGGACCCGCGGTGCGCTGGGCTACGACTTCAGCTGCCGCGCGTTGAGCCCGTACTGCGCCATCTTGCGGTAGAGCGTCGCGCGGCCCATCCCGAGCTTCTCGGCCGCGTGCACCACGGTCGCGCCGGGCTCCGACAGGCACCGCACGATCTCGTCGCGTTCCAGAGCCTGCAGGCGGCTCAGCCGGTGGCCGACGCCGGTGAACACTTCGGCCGGCAGGTGCTGGGTGTCGATGACATCCGATCGCGCGGCGGCTTCGCGCATCACGCGGCGGAGCTGCTTCGCGTTCTCCGGCCAGTCGTAGGCCATCAGCGCGCGTGACGCCGCGGAGGTGAACGTGACGTCGCGGCCGCGGTCCCGGCGGGCGAAGTGGTGGGCCAGCGGGAGGACGTCGTCGGGACGGAACCGCAGGGCCGGCACCTCGACGACCCGGTCGACCAGCGGGCTCAGCGCCGCGCACAGCGCGCCGTCCTCCGCGGTGAGCACAAACGGGACCGGCCCGCCCCGGTGCCGCGCCTCGGTGAACAGCCGCGCCAGCTCCCACGCAGTCCACGCGGGCAGCGCGTCCACCCCCGACACGATGACGCACGTGTCGTCCTTGGTCAGTTCGGGTGTCCAGAGCGTCAGCCACGTGTCGGCGTCGTCGGGCGCGGGCGGGCGCGCGTTGAGCACCCGGTCGCGGGGCCGCACCGCTCGGTGCGCGAGCGAGGCCAGCGCCGTTTTGCCTGCTCCCGGTTCGCCGACGACGGCCACCACCCGCCCACTCGCCAGCGCCGCCTGCGTCTCGGCGACCGCGGTGGTCCACGCGGAGGACAGCCGCGGCAGGTTCCCGGGGTCGACGCGGTCGGCGTAAACGCGGAACACCTCGCCGCGCGGCGTCGGCCGGGCGATCCGGCCGGACGCCCGGGCCAGCATCAGCGCCGCGGTGTTCCCGGCCGCGGCTTGGGCGAGGGCCAGGAGCAGCTCGGACGACTGCTCCGACCAGGTGGTCAGGTTGACGCTCCCGGCGAGCGCGCCGGTGATCGGGTCGAGCACCGGCACCGCCGCGCAGGTGTATCCGCGCAGGTCGGTGCAGTAGTGCTCGGCGGCGCGCACCAGCGACGGCGCCCGGTCCGCGAGCGCCAGGCCGAGCCCGTTGGTTCCCGCGTTGCTCTCCGCGAAGTAGAAGCCGGGTGCCAGGTGCACCTTGTCGAGCGAGCGGTTGATCGAGGCGTCGGTGCACAGCCGGCTCAGCACCAGGCCTTCGCTGTCGGTGATCATCAGGCTGATCGGCTCGTTGGCCAGCGTCGCCTGCAGGCCGCGCAGCACTTCGGTGCCGCATTCGTAGAGCAGCGAACCGGTGTCCACCGCGCCGGAGAACACCGGCATGACCTCGTCCTCGGGCACGCCGTAGCGCTCGCTGCGCTGCCAGGACGCCTGCAGCCGGGGCGCGATCGCGGCGCGCGCGTCGAACGAGCGCGTGACGTGCACCTGCGGGTTCTCCACCTGGCCTCCCGGGACGCGGCTCTGCGTCGGACTCCCCCAGGCTACGTCGGCCGCCCCGGTCCCGGCGCGCTCCGCTGTCTCATATCGAGACACGAGGTGGGTCCCTGACCAGCCCGGACGTCCCTACCGTCGCCTCCACGTGCCAACGGCGGACACGAACGCGGAGGACACACATGTACAGCAAGGACGGCGAGACGTATTTCATCGTGGACGCCCACGTGGCGCTCTGGGACGCGCGCCCGGAGAACCAGCGGAACATCCACGGCAAGCAGTTCATCGACTGCTTCTACGACTACCACCGCAACCTCAGCCCCGAGTCCGAGGTGTGGCGCTACGAGGACTACCTCTACCAGGGCGGCGAGCGGCTGGTGAAGGACCTGTTCGAGGACGGCTACGTCGACCACGCGATCTTCCAGCCCGCCCACCTCGGCGCGTTCTACCACAACGGCTTCGGGCAGACCGAGGAAGCGTTCGCGCTGACGCAAAAGCACCCGGGCAAGCTGACCTACAACCACAACTTCGACCCACGGCTCGAGCAGGCCGGGCTCGACCAGCTGCGCCGCGACGCGGAACGCTTCGGCCTCAAGGGTGTCAAGCTCTACACCGCCGAGTGGCAAGGTGACTCCCGCGGCTACAAGCTGACCGACCCCTGGACGTACAAGTACCTGGAAGCCTGCCAGGAACTGGGCATCAAGAACATCCATGTCCACAAGGGACCGACGATCCGGCCCCTCGATCGTGACGCCTTCGACGTCGCCGACGTCGACCACGCGGCCACCGACTTCACCGACCTCAACTTCGTCGTGGAGCACTGCGGGCTGCCGCGCCTGGAGGACTTCTGCTGGATCGCCACGCAGGAGCCGAACGTGCACGCGGGGCTCGCCGTCGCGATGCCGTTCATCCACACCCGGCCGAAGTACTTCGCACAGATCATCGGTGAACTGCTGTACTGGCTCGACGAAGACCGCATCCAGTTCTCCAGCGACTACGCGATCTGGACACCGCGCTGGCTGGTCGAGCGGTTCGTCGACTTCCAGATCCCGGACGACCTGCCCGAGTACGCGCCGCTCACCGTGGATCAGAAGAAGAAGATCCTGGGCCTCAACGCGGCGGCGATGTACAACATCCCGGTGCCGGCCGAACTGCAGCTCGCGCCGGTCGAGCCGCAGGCCGTCTCGGTGGCGTGAGATGGACGCCCACACCGCGCTGGACGCGGTTCTCGACCCGGAGCTCGACGAGCCGATCACCGATCTCGGTTTTGTGCACTCGGTCGACGTGGACGGCACCCGGGTGACCGTCCACCTGCGACTGCCGACGTCGTTCTGCGCGCCGAACTTCGCCTACCTGATGGCGTCCGATGCGAAGGACGTGCTGACGGCGCTGCCGTGGACGAGCGAAGTCGTGGTGCTGCTCGACGACCACCACGACTCGGACCTGATCAACCGCGGCCTCGCGCTGGACGCCGGTTATCGCGGGACGTTCGGCCACGAGGCCGAGGAGGATCTTGAGGAGCTGCGGCAGACGTTCCGGCGCAAGGCCCACCAGGCGGCGATGGAGCGCGCGCTGACGGGGTTCGTCCGGGCCGACTCGGAGGCCGACCTGCACGCGGTGACGCTGGCGGACCTGCCCGACGTCCCCGCTTCTCACGCCCTGCTGCGGCGACGTGAGGCGCTCGGGCTCTCGCTCGAGCCGTCGGCTCCGGTGCTGGTCGACGAGCACGGCACGCCGTTCCCGCGTGCGGAGATCCCGCTGCGGCTGCGGTTCGCGCGGTCGGTCCGGATTTCCATCGAGGGCAACGCGCACTTCTGCCGCGGCCTGCTCCGCACCCGTTACCCCGAGTCCACTGTGGAGGCATCATGAAGGCGGTCCAGGTTGTCGGTTACCACCAGCCGCTGCGGCTGACCGACGTTCCCGCACCCGAGGCGACCGGCCCGTACGACGTCGTCGTGCGGATCGGCGGCGCCGGCGTCTGCCGCACCGACCTGCACATCCTCGAAGGGCAGTGGCAGGAGAAGTCCGGCGTCACGCTGCCCTACACGATCGGGCACGAGAACGCGGGCTGGGTGCACGCGGTCGGCAGCGCGGTGACCAACGTCGCCGAGGGTGACAAGGTGATCGTGCACCCGCTCATCACGTGCGGGCTGTGCCGGGCGTGCCGCTTCGGCGACGACGTCCATTGTGAACAGTCGTTGTTCCCGGGTATCGACACCGCGGGTGGCTACGCGGAGTACCTCAAGACGTCGGCACGCAGCGTGGTGAAGATCGACGACGCTCTGGAACCGGCGGACGTCGCGGCCCTGGCCGACGCCGGACTGACGGCGTACCACGCGGCGGCCAAGGCGGCGCGGCGCCTGCGTCCCGGCGACAAGTGCGTCGTGATCGGCGCGGGCGGGCTCGGGCACATCGGCATCCAGGTGCTCAAGGCGATCTCGGCGGCGGAGCTGATCGTCGTCGACCGCAACCCGGACGCGGTGAAACTGGCGGTGTCCATCGGCGCGGACCACGGCGTCGTGGCGGGCGGCGCACACGTGACGGAGGTCCTCGACCTGACCGGCGGCCACGGCGCCGAAGCGGTGATCGACTTCGTCGGCGAGGGCGGCGCGACTTCCGAAGGCATCGCGATGCTGCGACGGGCGGGCGACTACCACGTCGTCGGGTACGGCGAGAACATCAACGTCCCGACGATCGACGTCATCTCCACGGAGATCAACCTGATCGGCAACCTGGTGGGTTCGTACAACGACCTGTGCGAGCTGATGGTCCTGGCGGCGCAGGGCCGGGTGAAGCTCCACACGGCGCGGTACCCGCTGGAGAACTTCCAGGAGGCCCTCGACGACCTCGACGCGGGCCGCATCCGCGGCCGCGCGATCCTGGTCCCCTAACGCCCCGATGTGGCGTTCGGTGCGTCCAACGCACCCAACGCCACATTGGGGCGCTACTGGGTCGGCTGCGCGGCCGGGGCCTGGTGCAGCGAGAGATTCTGACCGGCGGCGGCGTCCTCGGTCCAGGCGCCGGACTCGGCCGTCCAGGTCTGGCCCGCGAAGCTCACCTTGTCCACGCCCAGCGCCTCCGCACGGCCCACCAGCCAGCTAGCGTACGTCCAGCCCTGCCCTGCCGGGTGGGCGCCGCTCAACTGAGCGGTGCCCAGCTCCGCGGTGGCGGCAGCCGCCAGGTCGGGCGGGGCCGCCAGGGTCAGGTTGCGGCAGGTCAGCGCGGCCGGGAACTGGCCGTTGAACGCCGCCGCCATCGCGCGGGACTGCGGTTCCCACTGCGCGTACGCGTCCGGGACGCCCGAGCGCTGGATCGACTGAGCCGCTTCGGTGATCGGCATCGTCTCCCAGCCGGGCAGCTTCTCCAGCTTCTCGTAGAACGCCGTCGCCGCGTAGACCGGGTCACGCAGCTGCGCGACCGTGCCCCAGCCCTGGCTGGGCCGCTGCTGGAACAGCCCGACCGAGTCGCGGTCACCGCCTTCGAGGTTCTGCAGCTTGGACTCCTGCAGCGCCGTGGCCAGCGCGACCGTCGCCGCGTGCGGGGGCAGGCCCAGCTTCGTGCCGACCGCCGAGATCGTCGCGGCGTTGTTCATCTGCTCCGGGCTGAAGGTGTACGCGGACGTGTTCTCCCCCGGCAGCGCCACCGTGCAGCCCGGCGTCCGGACCGGGCTGCGCGTCAGCACCACCACCACGATCACCCCGGCCGTCAGCACGACGACCGCGCCCAGGAAGATGGCCGCCTTCAGGCCACATCCACGCACCCTGCCTCCCCGTCACCCGTTCGCACCAGTCTGCCCAAAGACAGGACGCGGCGCAGGGGCCGGGGTTCAGCGGTCGGCGCTGAGGAAGATCGGGTTGGACATCGCGACCATCGCATTGGGTGACGTCGTGTTCGGGCCACCGGACGGGCGCCGCACCTCGACGCGCACCCACCGCGAGTACCGCGGGTACGTGGTCCACGTCACCGTGGCGGCCCCCGAGTCGCCGACGGTCTCGGTGTGCTCCGGGCCGAGCTGGTCGAGGAACGTCACCGTGGTGCCCGGGACACCGCCGACCACCGCGCGAACGGTCACCGGCGTGCCGGTGCCGGCCGGGAGCCGCTCGCCGATGCCCGCCGTGCGGCCGCCGCCCGAGACCGTGAAGTCGAGCTCGACCGCCGACGACTCGGCCAGCCACGAGCGGCCGGCCTTCAGCCCGGCCAGCAGTTCTTTGCGACGCAGGCGGTCGGCGAGCACCACGGTGTGCGGCAACGCGACCCGCTGGTCCGGGTTGTGCGCGTCGGAGTCGCCGATCGCCGGGATGAACCGGCCGCCGCGCAGCAGGCCGTCCCAGTGGATGACGCTCGCCTCGTCGTCCTGGGTCCACGGGCCGTTCCACACCTCGACGAGGTCGGCGATCTCGTACGCGAACTCGTAGGTGCAGCCGAAGCAGTTGGCGAACGGGTGCGCCGCGGTGACCAGGCCGCCCGCGCGGTGCACCTGGTCGGTGAAGCGCCGGAAGTCCTGCGGGTCGGCCGCGCGGTAGCGCCAGTCGATCCAGGTGCCGGCGGGCAGGCCGATGGCGGGCCAGTGCCCGGACCGCGTCGTCACCTCTTCGCCGTTGAGGATCAGCAGGTCGTCCGTCGCGTAGTTGCCCCACTGCAGCTGCGAGCTGGACGTGTTGTGGTCGGTCGAGATCATGAAGTCGAGCCCGGCGGCGCGCGCGTCGGCGACCAGCTGCTCCGGCGTGCGGCGGCCGTCGGAGTGGACCGTGTGCAGGTGGCCGTCGCCGCGGTACCAGGCGCGGCCCTTTTCACGAGCGGGCGCGGTCTCGGGCGCCGGGTTCGGCTTGAACGGCGCGCCGTCCGGCCCGAAGGTGAGCGTGATGTCGACCTTGTAGTTCAAGCCCTGCGGAGCGACGGTGTACGGCCCGAGGATGACGTGCCACCGGCCGGGCCGGATCGGCCCGGCCAGGTACCCGGGCGTCCCCTCGGACGCGCTGATCGAGAACCGGTCGCGGAAGCCGCCGGACCAGCCGCGGAAGCCGCGGGCGTTGCCCAGTTCGTGGCCTTCCGGGCCGAACATCCCGATGTCGCAGGCGTTCCCGCGGGTGCCGGCGGGCACCTGGGGCTTGTCGTACGAGTAGACGACGTCGATCTGCCGCACCCCGCGCGGGACGTCGACGGGCAGGTAGTACCAGTCCGGGACGTCCGGCTTCAGGGTGCCGGTGACGGTCCGGGTCTGGCTGCCGGTGCCGCCCGGCTGGTCGGCGAACGCCACCCCGGGCAGCATCCCCATCGCCGCCCCGGCCGCCGCCACCCCGCTCGCGCGCAGCAGCGCGCGCCGGCTCAAGTCCCCAGAACTCATGCATACCTCCGCATCGAAAGACCTCCCGGACGCTAAGGGAGCAATCCGAACGCCGACAAGAACCGGCGGTGAACTTTCGGCGCGCGGCCGCGGTGCCCGGTCAGGACCTCGCGCGCCGGCTGAGGATCTTCGCGAGGGCGACGACGGTGGCGGCAGCCGCCAGCCCGAGCCGGGTGAGGTCGACCGCGGGCACCCAGGTGACCGAGCCGTCGCGGACGACGAACGCCCCGGCGGGCCGGGCGAACACCCCGAACCCGGCGCCCTCCCGCACCGGCAGCGCGCCGGTGTCACCACCACCCCCACCCCCGCCACCGAACACCGTCGCGGCGGGGATCACGACGACCCCGTCGCGCTCCACCGGTTCGCCGTAGACCAGCTTCGCGGTGAAGAGGTCCCGTGCCGTCGACGCCAGCTGCCCGAGCTTCATCCGGCCATCATGGCCGCAAACCGGGTTGCGGCGCCGCGAAACGTCCGCGATCCTGCGCTGTTCCGCACCGAGCGGGACGTTCGGAGCAGACGATGACCCCGCCGATGCGCGGCCTGGCCGCCAACCCCGCTTTACCCGCCCACCTGCTGGACCACCTGATCACGACGGCGGGCGACGACCTGGGCCCGATCCTCGCCCGGCGCGACGACCTGACCACGGCCCGAGCGCGGGTCCTGGCCACCCGGTGCGGCGCGAGCGTGCTGTACCCCCTGCTGGAACGGGGCCTGCTCACGCCGGCCGACATCCCGTTCGGGGACCCGTGGCGCGGGCCGGCCGTGCTGGAGCACCCGGACGCCGACCCGGCGTGGTTCAACCGGCTCGCCCGCGACCCCGACCCGGTGATCCGGTGCGAGCTGAGCGCGCGGTTCCCGCTCCCGGCACCGATCACCTTGATCGCCACCCTGGCCGGAAACCCCGCCACCTCACTGGAAGCCCTCCCTGCCGACGCGCACGAACTCATCCGCTGGAAGATGGCGTCCCGCACCGACCTCGCCGCCGACGTCTACGCGAAGCTCGCCGAGGACGACCTGCCGGGCACCCGATGGGATCTCGCGGGCAACCCCGCCGCCGTGGCGTTCCTGCCGCGGCTGCTCGCCCGCGACTCCAGCCGCGAGATGAAGCGCGCGGCCGCCCTCAACCCCCGGATCCCGCTCGCCCTGCTCGCCGAACTCGCGCCCGAGACGAAGATCGGGCTGCTGGTGCCGCGCGTCGCCACCGCGACCGAAGCGGAACTGCACGCCCCCGCAGCGCAGGTCAGACGGCTGGCCGCGGCCCGGCCGGACCTGCCACCCGACCTCCTCGCCCGCTTCACCGAAGACCCGGACGCGGGTGTCGCCCGGATGATCGCGCCGAACCCGGACCTGAACCCGGCACAGCTGCGCCGGATCGCCCGCCACGGACCGCCCGTGTACGCCCGCCTCGCCGCGAACCCGCGGTGCCCGGCGGACCTCGCCCGTGTGCTGCTCGCCGGTGCGCAGGTGAAAGCCCTGCGCGTGCTCGCCGGGCACCCGGGCCTGCGCCCGGAGTCCATTGTGGATCTTCTCGGCCACCCCGACGACCGGGTGGTCACCGCCGCCGCGGCCAACCCGGCGCTCGCGGTCGCGGTCATGTCCACATCGACCGGATGGGCCGGCCACCCGGGAATACCCCACGGAATCGGTGCAGCGCTGAAAAAATTGCGCTGAAGGTGTGGCAAAAAGATGTATCCGCAGGATTTGCCCGCCTCGACAGCTAACGTCACAGCGCTCGACAAAAGCCGGATCCGGGGAGGAACCATGGTTTTGCTCAAGAACGGAGCGGTGAGCGCACCGCCGGGTGCACCCGCCGCCGCACGCCCGTTGACCTCGGGAGATCCCTTCGGCGCCACCGGGGTGACCGCCGACCGCGGCGCGAACCGGTACGGCGTCTGCTCGATCGAGGATTTTCCGCCCGGAATCAACGATCTCTCCTTCACCCACGACGACGCCGCCGGTTTCTACAATTACGTCAAGCAGTTCACGGCGCCCAACTTCTGGTACCAGGACGGCGGGGTGCTGTCCTGGATCTACGGTGAGCAGTACGACGACTGGCAGGGCACCTACGGCTTCGACGCCTGCGTGGCGGAGTACCACTCCGGGCACGGGACGATGGACGGCAACGGCGTCTTCTGGATGCCGATGGGCGGCACCTGGGGCGGCACGGCCTGGGCGGGCTCGAACGACATGCGGCTCGGCAACGAGGTCGCGCGCTACCTGTTCTTCTCCACCTGCCTTTCGCTGCGCATCGGTGACGGCAACAGCCCGATCCGCACGTGGGACGCGGCGAACCTCGGGCTGCGGATGATCTTCGGCTTCGAGACGACCAGCGTCGACAACCCGAACTACGGCGCCTTCTTCTTCAGCAAATGGAACGGCAACGGCCACAAGTTCACCAAGGCGTGGCTGGACGCGTCGTGGGACATCGACCACCACCAGGCGCCGTCGGCGGTGGCGTGCGGGGCGACGCAGGCCGAGGCGCAGGACCGGCTGTTCAACGAAGGCACCTTCTCCACCGCCGCCGCGTCGAAGAACTGGTGGTGGTGGACGTGGTACGACGCCGCCAAGAGCATCCGGGCGCCGCACCTGGAGCTGCCGGCCTCGCCGCAGACGGCCCGGTTCGCGCCGCAGCGGCTGTCCTCGGCGAAGCTGACCGAGCTGGCCGGGCACTACGGCGTCCGGCTCGGCGGCGGGCAGGCCGACGCCGCGCTCGGTTCGCACGGCGTCGTGCTGGGTGACGGCCAGGGCGGGCCGCGGCTGTCCGTCGACCACCGCGGGGTCCGCGAGATCACGTTCGCCGAGGTGGACGGCGCCGGCCGGGACGCGCCCAGCGCCGCCGAAGCGGTCCGGATCGCCCAGGACGCCGTCGAGACGTTCGGCCTGGCCGAGCGCGTCGACCTGGTCGCGGACAAGGTGCGCCACCAGTACCACGCGGGCGGCACGCCGGACGAGGTCGCCGAGCCGCGGGTGCGCGAAACGCACGTGGTGTTCACGCAGCTGGTCGACGGCCACCCGGTGGTCACGCCCGGCCTCGGCGAGGTCCGGGTCGCCATCGACGGCGCGGGCACGGTGACCACGATCGTCGACGCCACCCGCGAGGTCGAGCGGCTGACCGAAAGCGCGCCCGCCGCACCGCAGGCCGCCCGCGGGGACGCCCGCCAGCCGTCCACTGTGGACGAAGCGCTGGACGCCCCGCTGCAGCGGCTGCTGCGCCGCCTGTCCGCCGGCGGCCGGGTGCCGGCCGAGGTCCGCACGATCCCGGACTCGACGGCCGTCGGGTACGCGCTGCGCGGGGACGACGGCGCCCAGGTGGCCCGCCGCACCGTCGAGGTCGACTGCGGGGAGGGGCTCGCGAAGCGGTACGTCCTGGAGGCGCCGCTGCGCTGAGCCGCGGCCAGGGCGGGCCGGCACCTCGTCGGGGGGTGCCGGCCCGCCCTCAGCGCGGTGAACGACCGTCGTCCCGCGGAATTTTCCCCCCATCGCGTGTGAACACGACGTATCCGGGGCATTAACCACCGGCACCTGTGTGCCGAGGGCGTTTTGCACCGAGGGGAGACCGCGATGACCTTCGACTTCGTCGGCCGCTGGCTGGGCCGGCATCGCGAACGGCCGGGCGTCACCGTCGACCTCTCCTGCGGCGGGCGGGTCACGCTGCAGGAAATCGACGGGCAGCCGGTGCTGGCCGTCACCACCGCGCCCGGTCCGGACGGCCGCTGCCGGGTCGCCGCCGTCCCGCTGTCGGCGGCCGAACGCCGCGAGCTCGGCCAGGTCCTCGAGTCCGACGTCCTGCTCGCCTCCTGAACCGTTCTCCCCACTGGCTGTTTCCCTAGCCGTCACCGCCGTAGGCTGCGCGGTGTGCTTTGTGGCATGCCTCGCGAGAATCGGCGTCCCGCCAGTGTGGCGCGGGTCGCTTTTTGTGGGGTTCCCACAACACAACCGCCCCGGCATGCGCCATGCCGGACATTGGTCTACCCGGCGGTAATCCAGCAGGGTGTAGGCAGGTGCAGGCGACGCCCCAGGACAGGTGCGTCGCCTTCTGCGCGTGGGTACTTGGGAGGCTCAACCGGTGTTCAGTCGTGTCGCCATCGTCAACCGCGGAGAGGCCGCGATGCGGCTCATCCACGCCGTCCGGGATCTGTCGGCGGAAACCGGGACGCGGATCGAGACGGTCGCTCTCTACACCGACGCCGACCGCACGGCCACGTTCGTCCGTGAGGCCGACCTGGCCTACGACCTCGGCCCGGCGTCGGCCCGGCCGTACCTCGACCTCGCCAAGCTCGAGCGGGCGCTGGTCGAGACGAAGGCCGACGCGGCATGGGTGGGCTGGGGCTTCGTCGCCGAGGACCCGGCTTTTGCGGAGCTGTGCGAGAAGGTCGGTGTCACCTTCGTCGGCCCGAGCGCCGACGCGATGCGCAAGCTCGGGGACAAGATCGGCGCGAAGCTGATCGCCGAAGAGGTGGGCGTGCCGGTCGCGCCGTGGAGCCGCGGCGAGGTCGCGACCCTCGAGGACGCGCTGCGGGCCGGCGACCGGATCGGCTACCCGCTGATGCTCAAGGCCACCGCGGGTGGTGGCGGGCGCGGCATCCGCATGGTGGCCTCCGGCGAGGACCTCGCCGACGCCTACGAGCGCACCAGCCAGGAGGCGCTGCGCGCGTTCGGCTCCGGCGTCGTGTTCCTGGAGCGCCTGGTCACCGGCGCCCGGCACGTCGAGGTCCAGGTGATCTCCGACGGCACGACGGCGTGGGCGCTCGGCGTCCGCGACTGCTCGGTGCAGCGGCGCAACCAGAAGATCATCGAAGAGTCCGCTTCCCCGGTGCTGGGCCCCGAGCAGACCGCCGAGCTGAAGGCTTCGGCCGAGCGGCTCGCCGTCGCGGTCGGCTACCGCGGCGCCTGCACCGTCGAGTTCCTCTACCACCCGGGCGAGCGGCTGTTCGCCTTCCTCGAGGTCAACACCCGGCTGCAGGTCGAGCACCCGATCACCGAGATCACCACCGGCACCGACCTGGTCCGGCTGCAGCTGCACGTCGCCGGCGGCGGCAAGCTCGAAGGCGACCAGCCGGCCGAGCTCGGCCACGCGATCGAGGCGCGGCTGAACGCCGAAGACCCCGACCGCGACTTCGCGCCCTCCCCCGGCCGCATCACGCGGCTGGCGCTGCCCGCCGGCCCCGGCATCCGCGTCGACACCGGGGTCAGCGAAGGCGACACCATCCCCGCGGACTTCGACTCGATGATCGCCAAGATCATCGCCTACGGCCGCGACCGCGCCGAGGCGCTGGGCCGGCTGCGCCGCGCGATGGCCGAGACCACCGTCATCATCGAGGGCGGCGCGACCAACAAGAGCTTCGTGCTCGACCTGCTCGACCAGCCCGAGGTGATCGACGCCAGCGCCGACACCGGCTGGATCGACCGCGTCCGCGCCGAGGGCCGCCTGGTCACCCACCGGCACTCCGCGATCGCGCTCGCCGCGGCCGCCATCGAGGCCTACCAGGACGAGGAAGAGGTCTCCGTCCAGCGGCTGCTGGCCACCGCGCACGGCGGGCGCCCGCAGGTCCAGCACGAGACCGGCCGCCCGCTCGACCTGAAGCTCCGCGGGGTCGGTTACCGCGTCAGCGTGGCCAGGGCCGGCCGGACGCGCTTCCGCGTCGGCATCTCGGCCGGCACTTCGGACGTGCACCACGCCGACGTCGAGGTCAACCGGTTCGACGCCCACAGCGGCCAGATCCTGGTCAACGGCCGGCGGTTCCGCCTGGTGACCGCGACGCACGGCCCGATCCACCTCGTCGAGGTCGACGGTGTCACCCACCGCGTCAGCCGCGACGAGGGCGGCGTGGTCCGCTCCCCCGCGCCCGCGCTGGTGGTCGCGACGCCGCTGTCGGTCGGCGACGAGGTCGAGGCGAACGCGCCGATCCTCGTGCTGGAGAGCATGAAGATGGAGACGGTGCTGCGCGCGCCGTTCCGCGCTCGCGTCCGCGAGTGCCCGGTTTCGGTCGGCAGCCAGGTCGAGACCGGCGCGCCGCTGATGCGCCTCGAGCCGCTGGCCGACGGCGCCGAAGAGGAAGCCGCCGACAGCGGCGAGACCGTCGAGATCGATCTGCCGGCCGCGCCGCCGGACGTGTCCGCCGCCGTCCGCGTCGAACGCGGCCAGCAGGACCTGCGCAGCCTGCTGCTCGGCTTCGACGTCGACCCGGCCGAGCGCAAGCGCCTCCTCGCCGCCTACGAAGAGGCCCGCGCCGAGCTGGGCAACCGGCCGGTCGAGGGTGAGCTGGAGCTGCTCACCGTCTTCGCCGACCTGTCCGAGCTGAGCCGCAACACCCCGGGCGGCGAGCTCGACACCGAGCCGGACAGCTCGGTGCACAGCGCGCGTGAGTTCTTCCACAGCTACCTGCAGAGCCTCGACGTCGAACGCGCCGGCGTCACCGAGGGCTTCCAGGCGAAGCTGCGCCGCGTGCTCGCGCACTACGGCGTCACCGACCTCGACCGCACCCCGGAGCTGGAAGCCGCGGTCTTCCGGATCTTCCTGACGCAGCAGCGGATGGCGGCCGACGTCGCCGTCGTCTCCGAGCTGCTGCGGCAGTGGCTGGCCGGGGCGCCGCCGGCGGAGTCGCTCAGCGAGCGCGCCGGGCTCACCCTGGAGCACCTGGTCGAAGCCACGCAGGTGCGCTTCCCCGCGGTGTCCGACCTGGCCCGCGGTGTTGTCTTCCGCTGGTTCGCGCAGCCGCTGCTGCGCCGCCACCGCGCCGAGGTCTACGCCGCGGTCCGCACCGAGCTGCGGTACCTCGACCAGCACCCGGACGCCCCGGACCGCGCCGAGCGGATCCAGGCGATGATCACCGGCTCGGAGCCGCTGGTCCGGCTGATCGGCCAGCGGATCGGGCGGCCCGGCCGCGACCACGCGCCGCTGCTGGAGGTGCTGACCCGCCGCTACTACGGCAACCGGCGGCTGTCGGCGGTCGCCGTGCGCGAGGCCGGCGGCCAGCGGTGGCTGACCGCCGAGCTGAACCGCGCGGACGGCGTGCTGCCGCTGGTCACCACCGCCGTCGACATCGCCGACCTGCCCGCCGCGCTGGGCGCGCTCGGCGAGGTGGCCACCGAAGGTGTGGTCGCCGACCTGTACCTGCGCTGGGAGGACCAGCCCGACGCGGACGCGACCGCGGCCCGGCTCGGCGAGTTGCTGGCCGAGCGGCCGCTGCCGTCGAGCGTGCACCGGGTCGTCGTCACCGTGGCCGGCACCGGCGGCGCGGTGATGCACCACCACTTCACCTTCCGGCGCGACGGCGCGGGCTTCGCGGAGGACAGGCTGATCCGCGGCCTGCACCCGCAGATCGCGCAGCGGTTGCAGCTGGAGCGGCTGCACGAGTTCGACCTCACCCGGCTGCCGTCCGCGGACGAGGAGATCTACCTGTTCAAGGCGGTCGCCAAGAGCAACCCGGCCGACGAACGGCTGATCGCGATGGGCCAGGTCCGCGACCTGACCCCGCTGCGCGAGGCCGACGGCCGGCTGGTCGCCCTGCCCGCCCTCGAGGACGCGGTCACCGCCTGCCTCGACGCGATCCGGAACATCCAGGCGCAGCGGCCGCAGAACAAGCGCTTCGACACCAACCGGATCATGATGTACGTCTGGCCCCAGACGGAGCTGACCACCGAGGAGCTGAACACCCTCGTCCAGCGCATCCGGCCCACCTCCGTGGGTGCCGGCCTGGAAGAGGTCCAGTTCCTGGGCCGGCGGCGCACCGAGGCGGGCAAGCTGACCGAGGTGGCCGTCCGGATCACCCTCGACGCGGGCAACGGCGCGCGGCTGCACGTCGGGCCGCCGTCGACCGAGCCGGTGCAGCCGCTGGACGAGTACCGCCTGAAGGTGCAGCGCGCGGCCCGCCGCGGCACGGTCTACCCGTACGAGCTGACCGAGCTGCTCGCCGGGCCGGACGGCAGCTTCGTCGAGCACGACTTCGACGACGCGGGTGTCCTGGTGCCGGTGGACCGCCCGAAGGGCAAGAACACCGCGGCGCTCGTGGCGGGCGTCGTCACGACCGTGACCGAGCGGCACCCCGAGGGGGTCACCCGCGTCGTGCTGCTCGGCGACCCGACGAAGTCGCTGGGCGCGCTGTCCGAACCGGAGTGCTCGCGCGTCATCGCGGCGCTCGACCTGGCCGAGCGAATGAGCGTCCCGCTGGAGTGGTTCGCGCTCTCCTCGGGTGCGCGGATCTCGATGTCCTCGGGCACCGAGAACATGGACTGGGTCGGCGCGGCGCTCAAGCGGATCGTCACGTTCACCCAGGACGGCGGCGAGATCAACATCGTGGTCAACGGGATCAACGTCGGCGCCCAGCCGTACTGGAACGCCGAAGCCACGATGCTCATGCACACCAAGGGCATCCTGGTCATGACGCCGGACTCGGCGATGGTGCTCACCGGCAAGCAGGCGCTCGACTTCTCGGGTGGTGTGTCGGCCGAAGACAACTTCGGCATCGGCGGTTACGACCGCGTCATGGGCCCGAACGGCCAGGCGCAGTACTGGGCGCCGAACCTGCCGGCCGCCCGCGAAGTGCTGATGTCGCACTACGACCACACCTACGTCGTGCCGGGTGAGGCCGGGCCGCGCAAGACGAGCACCAACGACCCCGCCGCCCGCGACGTCTCGCCGTACCCGCACGCGATCGTCGGCAGCGACTTCACGACGGTCGGGGAGATCTTCTCGGCCGAGCACAACCCGGACCGCAAGAAGCCGTTCGACATCCGCACGGTGATGCGCGCGCTGTCCGACCAGGACCACCCGGTGCTGGAGCGCTGGGCGGGCATGGCCGACGCCGAAACGTCCGCGGTGCAGGACGTGCACATCGGCGGCCGCCCGGTCTGCCTCATCGGCATCGAATCCCGGTCGGTGCCGCGCCGCGGGTTCCCGCCCACCGACGGCCCGGACACCTACACCGCGGGCACGCTGTTCCCGCGGTCGTCGAAGAAGACGGCGCGGGCGATCAACGCGGCGTCGGGCAACCGGCCGCTGGTCGTGCTGGCGAACCTGTCCGGGTTCGACGGCTCACCGGAGTCGCTGCGCAAGCTGCAGCTGGAGTACGGCGCGGAGATCGGCCGGGCGATCGTCAACTTCGAAGGCCCGATCGTGTTCACCGTGATCTCGCGGTACCACGGCGGCGCGTTCGTCGTGTTCTCCAAGACGCTCAACCCGAACATGACGGTGCTGGCGCTGGAGGGCTCGTTCGCTTCGGTGCTGGGCGGCGCCCCGGCGGCGGCGGTGGTGTTCGCCGGCGAGGTGAACAACCGCACGGCGAACGACCCGCGGGTGACCGAGCTCCAGGCCCAGGTTTCGGCGGCGGCCGGCGCTTCCCGGGCGACCCTCAACGCGCAGCTGGCGGAGCTCCAATCGTCGGTCCGCGCGGAGAAGGTGAACGAGGTCGCCGCGGAGTTCGACCGGGTGCACAGCATCCAGCGCGCGGTCGAGGTCGGCTCGGTGGACGCGATCATCAGCGCGGCCGAGCTGCGGCCGCGGATCATCGAGGCCATCGAACACGGCCTGAAGCGCTGACGTCCCGGGGCCGGTCACCGAGGTGGCCGGCCCCGGCTCACGTCGTCAGCATGGCGGCCTTGAACCCGGCCGCCGTGGCAAGTCCTTCGAGCTCACCGGCTCTGCCGGCCGGCAGGAGCACCAGCGGATAGCAGTCGGACTCGATGTCCAGGACGGCGAGCGCCGTTCCGGCCGCGGCCAGCCGGTCCCCCGCCAGCACCAGGAACTCGTAGGTGGGCAGGTCCGACTCGGCGAGCCCCGCCCAAGCCTCGTCCGGAGGCGCGGACCGCAGCGCCTGAAGCCGGCCGACGATTTCGTCCGCCGCTTCCTTCCAGTCCACCTCGGCCAGCAGGTCGTGGTCGGCGAGCGCGTCCACCAGCGCGATCCAGGCCAGCTCGGGAATCGGCTCGTCGATGCCGCGTTCGTCGAGCTGATCCGCGTGCGCGGCCAGGTAGGCGCCGGGGTCGTCGTGCGCCGCCGCGGCCCGCCCGGCGACCTCCGGCACGTCCGGGGCCAGCAGCGCGGCGACCGCGACCAGCGCGTCACGAGCCGCCATCACGGCACCAGGTACCGGGTCAGCAGGCTCTGGCCGTCGGTCAAGACCGTCGCCAGGTCCAGCTCCAGCGGGTCGAACGCGCCCCCGACGGCCGCGCGGTCCGCCGTCCCCGCCACCAGGAACGGCGCGACGGTCAGCCGGAACTCGTCGACCAGGCCCGCTTCGGCCAGCGACGCGAACAGTTTCGGGCCGCCTTCGCAGTCGATCCGCCGGAGACCGCGTTCGGTCAGCGCGGCCACGGCGACGTCGAGCGCCACCGTGTCCGCACCCGCGACGACCACCTCGGCGCCCGCCTGTTTCCAGGCGGCACGCAGGTCTTCCGGCGCGCGCTCGCAGGTGAGGACGATCGTCGGCACCGCGGCCCGCGTGAGCACCGGCGAGTCCGGCGGCAAGCTGCGGCCCGTGGTGACCACCGCGATCGGCGGGATCGGCTCGAGCCCGTGCCGGCGGCGCCGGTCCGCGGTCTCCGGGTCCGGGTGGACGCCGTCGAACTCCTCGATCACCGCGGTCCCGGCGCCGAGCAGGACCACGTCGGCGAGGTCACTGCCCAGCTTGAACACCACCCGGTCGGGCGCGGTGGACAGCGGGCGCGACCGGCCGGCGACGGTGATCGCGCCGTCCGTGCTCGACACGAAGTTGACCACCAGCCACTTCGCGACGTCGGGGAAGCGGTAGAGGGCTTCGAGGTCCTCCGTGCCGAGTTCACGGCCGGCTTCGGCCGGCCAGATCTGGCGGATCACAGCCACCGCACCGCGTTCTTGGGCGGGCGGGTGCCGACGATGCTCGCGATCATCTCGGCCACGTGCCGCGTCTCGCGAACCTGATGCGCCCGGAACATCGCGGCGCCCTGCGCGGCCGCGTGCGCGGTGGCCGCGAGGGTCCCGGTGACGCGGTCGTCCATGCCGACGTCGAGCGTCTCGCCCACCACCCCCTTGTTGGACAACGCCATCAGCACCGGCCACCCGGTGGCCACCAGCTTGTCGACGTTCCGCAGGATTTCCAGCGACTGGTAGGTGTTCTTCGAGAAGTCGATGCAGGGGTCGATCATGACCCCCGCGCACGGGACGCCCTTCGCGACCGCCCGTTCGGCGAGCTCGGCGGTGTCCGCGACGACCGCTGCGACGACGTCGTCGTACTGCGGCTTCACCGGGTCGGTGCGCGGGTCGAGGCCGTCGACGTGCGCGCAGATGTACCCGGCGCCGTGCTCCGCGGCGACGTCGAGGATCTCCGGCTCGTAGGCCGCCCAGTTGTCGTTGATCAGGTCCGCGCCGGCCCGGCACACCGCGTCGGCGACCTCGGCGCGGTAGGTGTCGACGCTGATCACGACGTCCGGGAAGTGCTCGCGGGCCCACTCGACGGTCGGCACGACGCGGCTGATCTCCTCCGCGACGGTGACCTCGGGGCCCGGGCTGGCCGGCACTCCCCCGATGTCGATCACCGCGGCGCCGTCCTCGATCGCCCGGCCGATCGCGGCCTGCGCGCGCTCCTCCAGGTACGTCACCCCGTTGTCGTAGAACGAGTCCGGGGTCCGGTTGACGATCGCCATCACCAGCGCGTGGTCACTGGTGAGACGTCTCCCCCGGAAGACGAGGTCGTGGATCGGCATGCACACTCCTGTTCAAGATCGGACCCGGCCGCTCCCGAGCATAGTGAGCGCGGTGCCCCGGCACGGGCGGTGACGGGTTTCGCGACTTTCGGGGGTATGGCTGGTTTGTCCCCGACGACACACTGTGCGTGCCGGTCCGGTGACCGTGGGCTCGTGGTCTGCCGGCCGGTCGTCCATCCGTGCGGCCGTGAGGAGATCCCCCGATGGCGTCAAGGTCCCTGTCCCGGCTCGCCCTGGCGGCGACCGGTGTCCTGCTCACCACCCTGCTCGGGGGCACGGCCACCGCCCAGCCCGCGGACACGCCGGTGTTCTGGCGCGTGCCGGCGACCGCCGCGCAGGCCGCCGCCTTGACCGAAGCCGGCTTCGACGTCGAAGAGGGGGACGCCGGGGCGGTGCTCGTCGTCGGCGGCAAGGCTGTCGCCGCGCAGCTGCAGGGGCTCGGCTACCGGCCTTCGTACTTCGACACCGTCTACAAGGACCTGCCCGCGCAGACGAACACACTGGCCGCGGACACCTACTACGGCGGCTACCGCACCGTCACCGCGCACGAGGCCCACCTCGCGAGCGTCGCCGCCGCGCACCCCGACCTGGCCACGAAGTACACGATCGGCCAGTCGTGGAAGAAGACGAAGGGCCAGGGCGGCCACGACGTCCAGGCCA
Organism: Amycolatopsis sp. NPDC051758; assembly: GCF_044453095.1. Lineage (NCBI taxonomy): Bacteria > Bacillati > Actinomycetota > Actinomycetes > Pseudonocardiales > Pseudonocardiaceae > Amycolatopsis > Amycolatopsis sp. NPDC051758. The sequence continues at coordinate 653,736 of NZ_JBITCJ010000002.1, forward strand.
TCTGCCTGACGAAGAAGCAGACCGGCGACTGCACGCTGTCGACGACGTCGTCGAAGCCGAAGTTCTTCCTGATGGCCCAGATCCACGCGCGTGAGCTGTCCACCGGCGAGCTCGCCTGGCGCTGGATCGACTACCTCGCCGACGGTTACGCCACCGACGCCACCGCGAAGTCCATCTTGGACACCACCGAGGTGTGGGTGGTGCCGATCTCGAACCCGGACGGCGTCGACATCGTCGCCTCCGGCGGGAACTCGCCGAAGCTGCAGCGCAAGAACGCGAACAACACCCGGGGCGGCTGTACCGGCACCAACATCGGCATCGACCTCAACCGCAACTCGACGTTCAAGTGGGGCGGCGACTCCAACTCCGCCTGCTCCGAGACCTACCAGGGCGTGAGCGCCGGCTCCGAGCCCGAGACGCAGGCGCTGGAGAAGCTGGCCCGCGCGATCTACCCCGACCAGCGCGGCACCGGCAACAACGACCCGGCGCCGGCGACGGCCAAGGGCACGATGATCACGCTGCACAGCTACGGCAACGACATCATCATCCCGTGGGGCTTCACCCAGGCCACCTCGCCGAACGACGCGCAGTACCGCAAGCTGGGCGCGAAGTACGCGGCGTCGAACGGCTACCTCGTCGGCACCAACGAGGAGACCGTCGGGTACGACACGAGCGGCACCACCGACGACTTCACCTACGGCGAGCTCGGTGTCGCCAGCGTGACGTTCGAGGTCGGCGGCTCGAGCGGCACCTGCGGCGGCTTCCTGCCCCGCTACACCTGCGTCGACAGCACGTTCTGGCCGAAGAACAAGGGCGCGCTCATCACGGCCGCCAAGGCCGCCGCGGCGCCGTACCAGCAGTGAGTCACGGGCGGCACGCGTAGATGCAGTTCTGCGGACGCGGGGACTCCAGCACACCGACGTGCCGGAACCCCGCGTCCGCAAGCATTTCTCGTGCGGTTTCGGTGCCCCACATCGCACCGAGCGCGGCGCCGCCCTCGGCCAGCGACGTCGTGGTGCAGTACATCAGGCTGATCGAGTAGCACAACGCGGCGAGCGGGTTGCCGACGTTCTGGTCGACGTGGCTGGAGAAGTTGGTGTCCACCATGAAGAACAGGCCGTCTTCCGGCAGCGCGCCGCGGATCCGGCGCAGGACGACGTCCGGGCGGTCCTGGTCGTGGATGGCGTCGAAGGCAGTGATGACGTCGTAGGGCGGATCGGCGGTCAGGTCCGCGGCGTCCCCGACCTTGAACTCGACATTCGCCAACCCGGCGTTCGTCTCCCGCGCCTGCTCGACGATGCGGGGCACGATGTCCAGCCCGGTGAACCGTGACGCGGGGAAAGCCCGGGCGGCGACCGAGATCGCGTGCCCGGTGCCACAGCCGAGGTCGAGCACGCGGGCGCCGTCGGTCAGCTTCTCGGTCAGGCCGGGGACCGCGCCGAAGAAGCCGTCGACCAGGTGCTCGCGGTAGATGTGCTTCCAGCTGTCCCCGGTCTTCGCGCCGAGAGATTCGAGGTGCGGCCCGTACGCCGACCGCGGGACGCCGCCGCCCTCGGCGAAGCAGCGTTCGAGGTCGGGCAGGATGCCGTTGAAGGCGGTCAGCGTCAGCAGGGACGGCATCAGGTTCGACGCCGTTTCGCCGAGGAGGAACTTCGCGTGCTCCGGCGGGAAGGTGTACTCCCCCGCGTTGTGGGTGAAGATGCCGCCGGTGACCATCGCGCCGAGCCATTCGCGGACGTAACGTTCGTCGAGCCCGGCCCGCTCGGCGAGCCCGGCGCTGGTGGCGGGCCCACGGGCGGCCGCCTCGAACAGCCCGGTGCGGTGGCCGAGCCCGATCAGCATGGTGAGCGCGCTGCCCGTCATGGTCGCGGTGAGGTGCGCCGCGAAGTCCTTCTCTTCCATGTGGGCCGAGCTTACCGGCCGGCCAAACCGTCCGAAGTGGACGGTTTGGCTCGGCCGCACCGGCGCGTCAGGCTTCGTCGTCCTCCAGGCCGGCGTCGGCGAGCACTGCGTAGACGCGCCGGCGCGCGTCGGCGAGGATCTTCTTCACCTCGGCGACCTGGGCCTCCGTGCCGCTGTACCCGACCTGGGCGGCCGCGCCGGACAGCTCGCCCAGCGCGTGCCAGAGCGCGGCGAAGCGGTCGGCGCCCGGCTCCTCCTCGGGCTCCTCCCAGAGGGCGGCGAACTCGGCCTCCCGCCCGGCAACGTGCTCGCGGCCCGCGTCGGTCAGCTCGGCAACCCGGCGGCCGCCGGTTTCGACCGTGTGGACCAGGCCTTCGTCCTCCAGCTGCTGCAGGATCGGGTACACCGAGCCGGGGCTCGGCCGCCACCGCTCGTTCGTGCGGCGGCGGATCTCCTGCATGAGCTGGTAGCCGTGCATCGGCTCCTCGGCCAGCAGCGCCAGCACGGCCGGCCGCACCGGCCGAGCCGCGGGACGCCCGCCGCGGAACTCCTTCACCCGCTGCCACGCACCGGCCCCGCCACCGCCCCAGCCACCCGGTCCGCCGAACGAGCCCGGGCCGCCCGGGAAGCCGGGAAACCCGGGGCCACCGGGAGCCCCCGGCGGCTGCGGCGGGTGAGGTGGATGCGGCGGAAACCCACCCGGCGGCCCACCGCGCGCCAGGTCGGGGCCACCATCCCAGTCCTCGTGCCCCGGCGGCTCGTGGTGGTCACCGAACCCGTGCTCGCGGCCCGGGTGACCGGGGAAGCCGCGCCCGAGGTCGCCCGGCCCATGTCCTGAGCCCGGCTCGTGCCCGAGGTGGCCGAAGTCGCCCGGCCCATGTCCCAAGCCCGGCTCGTGCCCCAGGTGGCCGTGGTCGCCCGGCCCATGTCCCAAGTGGCCGTGATCGCCCGGCCCGTGCCCCAGGTGGCCGAGGTCGCCCGGCCCGTGCCCGAGGTCGCCCGGCCCGTGCCCGAGGTCGCCCGGCCCGTGCCCGAGGTCGCCCGGCCCGTGCCCCGGACGGCCGTGACCACCCAGGCCGAACTCCGGGTGCCCGGGGTGGCCGTGACCGTGCCCCGGCCCGCCGAACGGACCGCCGCCCCCGAAACCGCCGAACATCCGCCCTGCTCCGGCACTCATCTCCATGCTGGTCTCCTCCATCGTCGTATCGCCGACACTTCGACGATATATCGCCGTTGGATCGCCCGCAAGGCGCGACTTATGGCCACACCCGCGCAAGCCCGTTGCTCAAAGACTCCGACACCGCGGCAACCACCCGACCGCTAGCGGCGCAGCACCACTCACCCCGCCCCACCGCCCAGCGGCGGCACATCCCACCAGCCCCACCAGCCCCACCAGCCCCACCAGCCCCACCAGCCCCACCAGCCCCACCAGCCCCACCAGCCCCAGAGGCAGCATCACCAACTCGGCAACACCTCTCACCCCGCCCCGACCGACAGCGCCATCAACGCGGCAGCACCCTCACCACCAACCCGGCCGCTACCCCGACTTCACCGCCAACGTCAGCAACTCCGCCGCCGGCCCGGTCAACCGCCGCCCCGCCGGCCACACCGCTCGCAGCACCCGGCCCAGCTCCACGCCGTCCACCGCCACCGGCACCAGCCGCCGCCCCGCGACTTCGCGGACCACGTCGAGGTCGCTGATCACCGCCGGCCCCGCGCCCGCGATCACCGCGTTCCGCACGGCCGACGCCGACCCCAGCTCCAGCAACGGCCGCACCGGTCCCGCGCCCGCCCGGCGCAACGCCGCCTCGACCGTCTCGCGCGTTCCCGATCCCGGCTCCCGCACCACCAGCGGCGTCGCCGCCAGCTCGGCCGCGGCGAGCGGGCGGCGCCGGCGCGCCCACTTGTGCCCGGCCGGCACCACGACCACCAGGCGGTCGACCGCCACACGGCGGGTGGCCAGCCCCGGCCACGGTCCCGGCGACTCGACGAACCCGAGGTCCACGCGCCCGTTCAGGACGAGCTCGGCGACGTGCTCGGAGTTCACCACCTCGAGCCCGACGTAGGTGTCCGGCCCGGTCCGCTTGACCTCGCCGATCCAAGCCGGGACGAAGTGCTCGGCGAGCGTCATGCTCGCCGCGACCCGCAGCTGCGCGCCGCGCTGGGTGCGCAGAGCCTCCGCGCCGGTGCGCAGTCCGTCCACTTCGGTCAGGACGCGGTGCGCCCAGCCCGCGATCACCCGGCCGTCCGGGGTCAGTGCCGAGCCGCGGCGGGTCCGGTCCACCAGGGACAGTCCCAGTTGCCTTTCCAAAGTGGACAGCCGTTTGCTCGCCGAGGGCTGGGCGATGCCGAGCGCCCCCGCCGCCTGGCCGATGCTGCCGAGGTCGTCGACGAGCACCAGCAGGCGCAGGGAGTCCAGATCCGGTCCGGTCATAGCCTCAGTCTATGACCTCCGTCGTGACTGACGGCTACCCGCACCACGCCGAGAAGGCGAGGCTGGAGCCATGGCACTGACGTCGGCGAAACCGATCCTCCCCGGCCTGGCGATCACCGCGCTCGGCGTCGCCGCGGCCTACGTGCTGAGCTCCGCCTGGCCGGAGCTGGGCGCGCTCACCGTCGCCGTGGTGCTGGGCATCACCACCGGGAACACCCCGGTGCTGACCGACGACCAGCGGAAGGCCGTCGCCCGCGTCACAAAACGCCTGCTGCGCGCGGGAGTCGTCCTACTCGGGCTCCAGCTCGCGATCCCCACGGTGCTCGCGCTCGGCCCCGGCACGCTCGCCGCCGTGGTGGTGACGGTCGCGGTCACCTTCCTCGGCACGCTCGGCCTCGGCCGGCTGACGCGGGTGCCGCGCGGGCTCGCCCTGCTGGTAGCCACCGGCTTCTCCATCTGCGGTGCGTCGGCGATCGCCGCGATGGAGGGTGTGGTCGAGCGCGACGACGAAGATGTCGCGACCGCCGTCGCGCTCGTCACCTGTTACGGCAGCCTGACCCTCGGCGTGCTCCCGCTGCTCGCCCGTTGGATCGGCCTGGACGCGGCCAGGACCGGCAGCTGGGCCGGGATCTCGGTGCACGAGGTCGCCCAGGTCGTCGCGGCGGCCGGCCCGGCGGGCGCCGCCGCGGTCGGGATCGCGATCGTGGTGAAGCTGAGCCGCGTGGTGCTGCTCGCCCCGGTGGTCGCGATCGTCGGCGCCACCGAACGCACCCGCCGCGGCGGGGCCACGCCGCTGGTGCCGCTGTTCGTCCTCGGGTTCCTCGGGATGGTCGCGGTCCGCAGCACCGGGCTCGTCCCGGCGTTCGTGCTCGACGTCGCGAAGACCGCGTCGACGCTGCTGCTCGCCGGCGCGTTGTTCGGGCTCGGCTGTGCCGTCCGGCTCGGCCCGCTGCTGCGCGGCGGCGGCCGGGCCCTGCTCCTGGGCCTCCTGTCCACGCTGCTGGTGCTGGCGACCGGGTTCGGGACGCTGGCCGCGTTCACCTGATGTTTCCCTGCCGGTCAGGTATAGGTCGTTATACGCCCGTTTATACGGCTCTTGTACGGGCCGGGTCGACGCTGTCGCCAAGACATAGGACGTAGGATGACCTGAGGGAGAACCGTGAAGATCACCCGAATCGCCAGAGGCCTGCTGGCCGGGCTGCTGGGGTGCGCCGCCATCGCCGTCCCGGCCGCCATCGGCACCGCGACGGCGCAAGCAGATGTCGCCAGCACGTTGGTGTTCACCAAGAACACCGAGGGCCACGACTGTTACCGCATCCCCACCATCGTCAAGGCCAACGACGGCGCGCTGCTCGCGTTCGCCGAGGGCCGCAACGGCGGCGCCAGCGTCTGCAACGACCTGGGCGCCATCGACCTCGTGCTGAAGCGCTCCACGGACAACGGCAAGACGTGGAGCGCGCTGCAGACCGTCATCAAGGCGAACGGCGACACGAAGGGGAACCCGGCGCCGATCGTCATCCCGGGCAGCAACCGGGTTGTGCTGCTGTCGACCATGCAGTGTTACACCAACCCCGACTGCGGCCGGGTCCCGCGCGTGTCGATCAGCGAGGACAACGGGAAGACCTGGGGCGCGCCGAAGGTGCTGACCACCGAGCTGGGCTTCGCGTCCGCGCCGAGCTGGCTGGCCACCGGGCCGTCGCACGGGATCGTGCTCACCCGCGGCGCCCACAAGGGACGGCTCGTCGCCGGCATGAGCTACTCGAACATCGGCGCGCTGGTCTACAGCGACGACAACGGCACCAGCTGGCACCTCGGCGCCACCGACAAGCCGGCCGCGAGCACGATGAACCCGCAGGAGATCAGCGTCACCGAGCTCAACGACGGCCGGATCTACGCCGCCGCGCGCAACCAGGCGAACGACGGCAACAAGTGCCTGCTGGACGGCACGCACAACCGGGCCTTCGCGATCAGCTCTGACGGCGGCGCGACCTTCAGCTCGAAGTTCGCCTTCGCCACCGACCTCGTCGCCCCGACCGTGGAGGGTTCGACGGCTCGGATGAGCGCCACCGACACCGGCGGCAAGTACAACCGGATCCTGTTCGCCGCACCGTCCACTTGCGACCGTCGCAAGGAGCTGCGGGTGCACTCGTCGTTCGACGAAGGCGCCAACTGGACGGGCACCGCGGGCAGCCTGCTCGTGTGGGGCCAGGACGCCGCGTACTCCGACATGGTGCAGCTGTCGCAGACCTCGGCCGGCGTGCTGTTCGAGGCGGGGCCGGAACTCCACGCCAACGACACGATCCGCTACGCCACGGTGACCGAAGCCGCGCTCGGCGCCCCCGCGTGCGGTGGCGGCTTCAGCGTGCTCGATTCGAAGCCGCTCGGCACGGCGGGCACGGTTTACCTGTCCTACAACGCGGCCAACGGCCAGAACTGCGTCAGCACGATGAAGAGCGCGGCCACCGGAACGGCCACGGCGACCTCGGCCTACCTGGAGGTCCAGGGCTCGACGCGGCAGACCGACTCCGGCTCGTTCTCCTGGTTCGCCGGCCCGGTCAAGGCGGCCGCGGCGGACAAGTGCGTGAAGTGGGGCGGCGCGACCGGCGGCGCGGCCTTCAACAGCGAGTTCGAGCACTGCAGCTGAGGAATGCGGGGTGGGACCCGCCCTCTGGCCGGGTCCCACCCGCTTCACTCCCCCTGACGGCGTGGCCGTCAGAAGCCCGTGCAGTTGGCCTACGCCATCGATGTCGGACTCGCCGGCGCAGTCGCCACCGCCGACTCCCCGAACTTGATCCCCTTAGCCTCCTTCCCGATCGCAGTCAGCACCGCGACCGCCACCAGCCCCGGCGCCACCGTCCACACCAGAGCCGACGTGTACCCGTGCGACTCCGCGATCGCCTGCTGAATGGGCAGGTTCAACGCCGCCAGCAGGTTCCCCAGCTGATAAGTCACCCCCGGGTAGAAACCACGGATCGCGTCGGGAGACATCTCCGTCAGGTGCGCCGGGATCACGCCCCACGCACCTTGCACCATGACCTGCATCAGGAACGAGCCCAGCACCAGCATGCCCGCGCCGTGGTCGACCGCGAAGATCGGGATCACCGGGAGGCCCAGCACCGCCGCCGTGACGATCGTTCGGCGGCGGCCGAGGCGCTCGGACAGCGTGCCGAACGTCAGGCCGCCGATGATCGCGCCCACGTTGTACACCACCGCTATCCACGTGCTCGTCGCCGCGCTGAGGCCGGCGCCGCCGTTGTCGTGGGCCTTCAGGAAGCTCGGGTAGACGTCCTGGGTGCCGTGGCTCATCCAGTTGAACGCCGTCATCAGCAGGATCAGGTAGCCGAACCGGCGGATGACCTTCCCGTTCAGCAGCACGTCCTTGACCGACGTCCGCGTCACGCGCAGCTTCTCCCGCGTGGTCTCCCAGACCTCCGACTCCCGGACGCGCGCCCGGATCAGCAGGCTGATCAGCGCCGGGAAGATGCTCAGCACGAAGATCCAGCGCCACTCGAGGTCCAGCGCCGAATGGAACAGCAGGTACGCGAGCGCGGCCAGCAGGTACCCGATCGAGTAGCCGACCTGCAGCAACCCCGAGAAGAACCCGCGCCGCGCCACCGGGATCTTCTCCATCGCCAGCGCCGCGCCCAGCCCCCACTCGCCACCCATGCCGATGCCGTAGACGAACCGCAGGATCAGCAGCACCGTGAAGTTCGGCGCGAACGCGCACAGCAGGCCGGCCACCGAGTACAGCAGGACGTCGGCCATCAGGGGGATCCGCCGGCCCACCCGGTCGGCCCACAGGCCGAAGAGGAGCGCGCCGACCGGCCGCATCACGAGGGTGGCCGTGGTGATGAACGCCAGCTGCGTCGCCGTCGCGCCGAACGACTTGTCCTTGGCGATGTCGGCCAGGACGAAGACGACGAGGAAGTAGTCGAACGAGTCCATGCTCCAGCCGAGCAGCGCCGCGAGGAACGCGTTGCGCTGATCCGATGTAAGCGCTTTCTTGGCCGGTTCCGCCGCCGCCTGCCGATCCGTCACGTTTGCCCCGTCCCGTCGGTTTCTCACCGGAAGACCTCAGGCACGGTCTAGCACTCACCACCCCGCGCGGGCAAGAGTCGATCAGAGCGCGACGCGGATGCGCACCCGGCGGCCGACGTCGCGCGCCCAGGCCTTGATCCGGTCCCAGTCGCGGAAGTCGCCGGCGCGCCGGCCCGACGCCATCAGCCGCGGGATCAGCCCGCGCACGGTCGCCGGGTCGAGCTTGCCGCCGAAGGTGGCGGTGCGCTCCGCGTCGATGCGCGCGGCCAGCAGCGCCACGTTCGCCGGCAGGCTGACCTGGTGGCTGGCCGCGCCCGGGCCGCAAGGCCCGCTGTGAAACAGCCAGACCGGGCGTTCGGCGAGCTCCCGGGCGTGCCGCTCCAGCAGCCGGACGGCTTCCGGCCGCCACCGGTGGTAGTAGAGCGCGCTGCCCACGACGACCGCGGCGTAGTGGTCCACGGTGGCCACGTCGGCGGCGTCGCGCACGTCCACGCTCAGGCCGGCTTCGCCGAGCTCGGCGGCGATCACCTCGGCGATCTGCCGGGTTCCGCCGTGGCGCCCGGCGTAGGCGACGAGGACTGCGGGCATGGGTCCATTGTCGGCCTTCGCCGGCCGGGCTGCGCCGTGGGCCGGTCACGATCCGCCGAACGGGCGCTCCCACGCTGCTCTTGGTGGGTTCCCCGGACCGCGGTTCACCCGCCGGATCCCTCCGGCGGCAAGAACGCCGGCCGCTCGGCCGGGTCGGGCTCGTCGTAGTAACGGTGGAACACCGCGGTCTGGCCGCCGGACAGCGGCGGCACGATCCAGCTCCAGTCGGCCGGGCACCGGCGTCCGGACCGCTCCTCGCGGTCCAGGTGGGAGAGGAACCGCTGCGACTCGGTGTGGTGGTCGGCCATCGTCACGCCCGCGGCGTCGAACGAGTGCTGCACCGCCAGGGTCAGCTCGACCAGCGCCCGGTCGCGCCACAGCGTGCGCTCCGACGCCGTCTCGAGGCCCATCAGCTCGGCGATGACCGGCAGCAGGTCGTAGCGCTGCTCGTCGGCGAGGTTGCGGGCGCCGATCTCGGTGCCGAGGTACCAGCCGTTGAACGGCGTGGCGGGGTAGGTGACACCGCCGATCTCCAGCGGCATGTTGCTGATCGCCGGCACGGCGTGCCAGCGCAGGCCCAGCCCGGCGAACCAGCGGTGGTCGGGATGGGTCAGCGGCACCTCCAGGACGGCGTCCGCGGGGAGCGTGAACAGCCGTGGATCGCCCGGCGCGGCCTCGATCAGCAGCGGGAGGACGTCGAACGATCCTCGTCGCTCCGGGGGCCGCCAGCCCAGTCTTCGCACCTGCTCGGTGAACTCGACGTACCGCGGGTCGCCGAGGATCGAGCCGTCTTCCAGGCGGTACCCGGCGTAGCGGATCAGCTGCTCGTTGTGGATGCGCGGCCCGGGCGCGGCCGGGGCGTCCGGCGCGAAAACGGTGATGGTCGGGCGGATCCGGCCGCCGCGGGTGGCCTGGCGGAGGTGGGCGACACACTCGCCGGCGATCGCGGCGGGTTCGGTGACCCGGCGCCGGTCGCGGATCCGGAGGCTGTTCCAGTACAGCCTGCCGATGCAGCGGGCCGAGTTGCGCCACGCGACGCGCGCGCCGTACGCCAGCTCGGCCGGGGTGTGCCGATAGGTGCCGGTTTCGGCGATTTCCCCGCGGACCTCCGCCAGCCGGGTTTCGAACCGCGTCCCCTCTTCGGCGGCGCCCTCGGCGAACATCCGGTCGAGGAATTGCTCCGCTTCCGCGGAATTGACGCCGTGCTCCTCCGAGACACGCTGCGGGCAAAGCGGCAACACTGCCGTCACCCGCTCGGGTGTAACCGTCATCGCGCTTCCCCACTCTCCGGAATCGTGATCTGCATCCCGACGGAAAGGTTCACCGTTCCTCCGATGGTCACCGACAACGCCGACGGCCGGAAGTCGCTGCCACCGCAGCACCCCCAGCCAGGCCGGGGAGGATACCCGACGGCGCGCCGGACGCAATCCACCGGACGGGAACAGCGTTCCGGCGATCATCGAATTCGGTCTCCGCCTGGGAGAACACCGGAAAAATAACTGCTACCAAGCGTTATCCGGACATGTCACTGCGCATTTCCCGTCAATCGATCACGTTCCTACGGTGAATTTGCGTGATCCTTTCCCGGGCAGCCGTCTGCGTCTTTTCGAAGGTATTCGCCGAACGGCCTTCTCCGGCGCCGGTCACCCGTGTATCAACGCGCGCGGGCACGACGTTAGGGTGGCCGGGTGAGCCGGATTCCCGTGGTCCTCGTCGCCGGGTTCCTCGGCGCGGGCAAGACGACGCTGCTCAACCACCTGCTCGCGAACCGCGAGGGCGCGCGGGTCGGCGTGGTGGTCAACGACTTCGGCAGTGTGAACGTCGACGCGCTGGCGGTGGCCGGCCAGGTCGACACGATGGTCTCGCTCGGCAACGGCTGCCTGTGCTGCGCGGTCGACGCGAGCGGGCTCGACGCGATGCTGGGCCGGCTGTCTTCGGCCGAGGCGGGCATCGACGTCATCGTCGTCGAGGCCAGCGGCATCGCCGAGCCGCGCGACCTGATCCGGCTGATGATCGCCAGCGAGAACCCGGACATCCGCTACGGCGGGCTGGCCGAGGTGGTGGACGCCGCCGAGTTCGACGCCGCTCGCGAGCGCCACCCCGAGCTGGCCGACCACGTGCGGCTGGCCGACCTCGTGGTGCTGAACAAGGCCGACCGGGTGAGCGCCGACGCGCTGGCGAAGGTCACCGCGACCGTCGAGGAGCTCGCGCCCGGCCGCCCGGTGCTGGTCACCGCGCACGGCCGGGTCGACCCGCGGCTGTTCTTCGACCCGGCACCCCGCGGTGATCGGGTCGGCCAGCTGTCGTTCGACGACCTGCGCGAGGACGACCACGCTCAGCACCTGCACGCGGCGTACGAGACGGTCACCTTCACCGCGGAGACGCCGCTGGCGCCCCGGGCGTTCGTCGAGTTCCTCGAGCGCAGGCCGGCCGGGCTCTATCGGATGAAGGGCCAGGCCGACTTCGGCCCGGTCGGCCCGCGGGCACGCTTCCACCTGCACACGGTGGGCGGATTCGTGCAGCTCGAGCGCTCGGCGTGGCCGTCCGGGGCACCGCGGCGGACGGAGCTGGTCCTGATCGGCGCGGGCCTGGACACCGAGGCCGTGCTCGCCGACCTGGAGCGGTGCTTGGCGCCGGACCCCGGCGTGGTCGACGAGCGCGGACTGCTGCACATCCTGCGGTACTTGCCCGACGAGGACTGAGCGGGCCGCCACGCCGAAGATCGGCAAATGCGCTCCCGTCCCGTCCGTCGCGACGGACACTGGCCGGCATGACGACCACCGCGGTGAGCGCACCACGCTGGTACCTGGTCGGCGTGCTGCCCGAAGACGTCCCCCTGGCCCACCTGATGACCCGTTCCGGCGACCTCCGCTACCGGCGTTCGGCCTGTGGTGACCGGGAGTCGCGCAGCTGGAAGCCGGTCGATCCGGCCACCTCCGAGGTCGCGCCGTGCCCGGCGTGCGTGGCGACGCTGCACGGCGCCGCCGCGGGCGAGGACCTCGGGCAGCTATCGCTGAACCTCGGCCTCTAAGACCTTCTCGTAACAGACCGACCCGGGATCACTCTCGTGCGGCGGGAAGTTCGGGACGCGCCGGTAGCCCGCGCGCTCGTACAGGCGCATCACCGAAGGCACGCCCGTCTCCAGCCGGATCCGGACGCCGCCGTGGCGCCGCGCGACCCGCTCCGACTCGGCCACCAGCGCGCCCGGGAGTTCGGTCCCGCGGGCGTCCGGGGCGACGAACATCCGCTTCAGCTCGTACAGGCCCGGTTCGACCGGTTCGACCGCGCAGCAGCCGATCGCCCGCTCGCCGTCGCGGGCGAGCAGGTACCTGCTGTCCGGGGCCAGCGGCGGGGGCCGCACGTCCGTCGGCAGGTTGTGGGCGACGACCAGCTCGGCCGTCATCGCGGTCATCAGCGCCAGCAGCAGCCCGTCGTCGGCCGGGCACTCCGCGACCGTGGCCACCTCAAGCCTTCTTCGCCCGGCTCGGCGCGACGCGCGGCGGCTCGTTCGGCATCTTCGGGTACACCGGCGGCCACGGCGCGTCCATCAGCCCGCCGGCCATGTCCGCTTCGGACATCGCCAGCAGCGGCTCGATCGACTGCGGCCGCTCCCCCGCGCCGGCCCACGGGTCACCTCGCTCGGCGACCCGGGCCGGCACCGTGCTCAGCGTGAAAGTGGCCGGCTCGACGGTGTCCAGCTCGTCCCAGCCGATCGGGGTGGACACCTGGCCGCCGACCCGCGGCCGCACGCACCAGGTGCCGAACACGGTCTTGTGCGGCGCGTTCTGGTTGAAGTCGACGAACACCCGCGAGCCGCGCTCTTCCTTCCACCACTGCGCCGTGATCTTCGCCGGATGCCGCCGCTCCAAGGCCCGGGCCAGTGCGACGGCGGCGGCCCGCACCTGGAAGCTGTCCCAGCGCGGCTCGAGCATCACGTACAGGTGCAACCCGCGCGAACCGGACGTCTTCAGGTGCCCCTCGATGCCGTGCTCGGCAAGGAACTCCCTGGTCAGCACCGCGGCCTCACGCAGTTCGTCAAAACCGATCCCGGGTGACGGGTCGAGGTCGACGCGCAGTTCGTCGGTGACCTCGGGCGTGTCCGCGAGGTAGGGCCAGACGTGGAAGCCGAGGCAGCCGAGGTTCACCGCCCACAGGATGTGGGCCAGGTCCTTCGCCACGAGCGCGTCACTCGTCGTGCCGTTCGGCGTCGAGACGACGGTGGTGCTCAGCCACGGCGGCGCGCCCTTGGGCACGCGCTTCTGGAACCAGTTCTTGCCGCCGGCGCCGTCCGGGTAGCGCTCCAGCAGCAGCGGACGCCCGCCGAGCCGGGCCAGCAGCGGCCCGGCGATCGCCTGGTAGTACTCGACGAGGTCGAGCTTCGTCTCACCGCGCTCGGGGAAGTAGACCTTGCCGGGGCTGCTGATCTTGACCTCGACGCCGTCGACGTCGAGCAGCACCGCCTCGCTCATCTCGCCTCCCCGAACAGCTTCGCGAGCTCGGCGGGCGGCGCCTCGTCGAGCTGGGCGTACGTGCACGACTCCGGCGTGCGGTCGGGCCGGAACCGGACCAGCCGGCCGCCGTGCCGGAACCGGCCGCCCTGCAGGTGCTCGTAACGCACCTCCGCCACCCACTCGGGACGCAGCGCTTCCCAGGTCAGCTCCTTCTGCGGCGCCCACCGGCTGTTCGCGCCCGGCCGGCGGCCGGGCTCCGGTTCGTACTCGGCCCAGGACCGCCACGGGTGGTTCTCGAGCGCGTTCTCGCGCAGCGGCGCCAGCTCTTCGACCAGCTCGGCCCGCCGCGCCTTGGTGAAGCTGCTGGCCACGCCGACGTGGTGCAGGACGCCTTCGTCGTCGAACAGGCCCAGCAGCAGCGAGCCGACACCGGCGCCGTCCTTGTGCCAGCGGAACCCGGTGACGACGCAGTCGGCCGTGCGCTCGTGCTTGACCTTCAGCATGACGCGCTTGTCCTGCTCGTACGGCAGGTCGGCGGGCTTGGCCATGACCCCGTCGAAACCCGCGCCCTCGAACCGGGTGAACCAGTCCTCGGCCTGCGCCGGGTCTTCGCTCAGCGGGGTCAGGTGGACCCGCTGCAGCCCTTCGGCGTCGGTCCGCAGGACGCTCTCCAGCTGTTTGCGGCGCTCGCGGAACGGCTCCCCGGTGAGGTCGGTGTCGCCGAGGGCGAGCAGGTCGAAGGCGACAAAACTGGCCGGCGTCTCCTCGGCGAGCTTGCGCACCCGCGACGCGGCGGGGTGCAGCCGCAGCTGCAGCACCTCGAAGTCGAGCCCCTGCGGCGTGACCAGCACGATCTCGCCGTCGACCACGCACCGCGGCGGCAGCGCGGCGGCCAGCAGCTCCACCAGCTCCGGGAAGTACCGGGTGAGCGGGCGGTCGTTGCGGGAGCCGAGCTCGATCTCGTCGCCGTCGCGGAACACGATGCAGCGGAAACCGTCCCACTTGGGCTCGTACAGCAGCCCCGGCGTGCGGGGCACGTCGTGCACGGCTTTCGCGAGCATCGGCCGCACGGGCGGCATCACGGGCAGGTCCACGCGGGCGATCCTAATTGACCCCACCGACATTTCTGGGCGTGATACACACTCTCTCGTGACCACTGAACGCCCCGAACCACCGCTGGTCGGGGGCGAGCGCGAAATGCTGCGCACGTTCCTCGACTTCCACCGCGCCACCCTCGCCATGAAGTGCGACGGACTGTCCGACGAGGACCTGCGCCGGGCGTCGAGCCCGCCGTCGACGCTGTCGCTGCTCGGTCTCGTCCGGCACATGGCCGAGGTCGAGCGCACCTGGTTCCGGCGGGTCATCAACGCCGAGGACGTCCCGCTGCGGTGGTCACCCGAAGGGGACTTCCAGGCCGCCTACGACGCGAGCACCTCGACGCGGGCGGAGGCCTTCGAGGCGTGGCAGGCCGAGGTCGAGCAGTCGCGCAAGATCGAAGAGGCGGCCGAGTCCCTGGACGTCACCGGCCACCAGGCGCGCTGGGGCGAGGACGTCTCGCTGCGGCTGGTGATGCTGCACATGATCCACGAATACGCCCGGCACAACGGCCACGCCGACTTCCTCCGCGAGGCCATCGACGGCGTCACGGGGGCCTAGTGGACCTGTGCGACTCCGACCCGGCCCTGCGCTGGCAGGTCGAACGCGACCTGCTCGGCGAGCCGCCGGAGGTCTGGGAGGCGACGCGGGCCCGGATCGCCACGGAGGGGTTCGGCGCGCGGCTGCTGGCGCTGCAGGACCCCGACGGCCAATGGGCGGGCGGCGCGTTCTTCCCGGCGGGATTCCGCGGCGACGAGGACCAGCCGTGGACGGCGACGACGTGGTCGTTGAACGCCCTGCGCGAATGGGGCCTGGACGCGTCGGTTCTCCGCGGCACGGCCGAGTTGCTGGCCGAGAACAGCCGCTGGGAGTACGAAGACCTGCCGTACTGGGGTGGCGAGGTCGACTGCTGCATCAACGCGTGGACCCTGATGAACGGGCTCTGGCTCGGCGCGGACGTTTCGGGCATCGCCGAATGGTTCGTCTCGCACCAGCTGCCCGACGGCGGCTGGAACTGCGAGTGGGTCGAGGGTTCGACGCGCTCGTCGGTCCACTCGACACTCAACGCGTTGAAGGGCCTGCTCGCGTTCGAGGCCACGACGGGCGGCACACCGGCCACCCGCGCGGCCCGGCTGGCGGGCGAGGAGTACCTGCTGGAGCGCAAGCTGTTCCGCCGGCTCTCGACGGGTGAGCCGATCGCGCCGTGGGCGAGCCGGTTCTCCTACCCGTTCCGCTGGCACTACGACGTGCTGAACGCGGCGTCCTACTTCCGGGACGCCGAGCGGCCGGACCCGCGGATGGCGGAGGCGATCGACCTGATCCGCGCGGCCCGGCAACCCGACGGCACCTGGCTCCAGTCACGCACCGACACGGGGCGGGTGTGGTTCGACGTGGACGTCCCGGCCGGGAAGCCGTCGAAGTGGCTGACGCTGTTCGCGACCCGGGTCCTGAACTGGTGGGACGCGCGTCAGAGCGCCGCCAGCACCAGCCCGCTGCGCGGTTTCGGCGTGAAGTAGGTGGCCTTCCGCGGCATCCGGCGGCCCGCCGCGTGCACCGCGAGGACGTCGGCGTAGTCCACCGGCGCCAGCAGCACGACCGCGTCCGCGTCCGGGGGCGGCGGGCGGCCGGCCGGGAGCGGGCGGACACACGGGCCGTCGGGGTCCACGCCGAGCGCTTCGGCGAACAGGATCCGCTCGACGACCTCGTGGTCGATCACCGGCTGCGCCCCCTCGAGCGCCGGCAGCGGGATCCGCAGCACCGCCGGGCCGGCCCGGACCACGACCTCACCGGTGACCGGCACGGCGTGCTCGTCGTACCGCACGTCCAGGCCGGCCGCGCACCAGCGGGACACCAGCTCTTCCGGGCCGAAGCCGGTGCCGGTGAGGACCCGGTGGATCGCGCCGATCCGCAGCCGCGGACCCGCGGTGACCAGCGCGAGCAGCGCGCCGTGCCCGGCCGCCCGGGCCGCGGCCACGCGGTGGTTGCCGTCGGCCACCAGCAGGTCGGCGCCGGCGACCGCGGCCAGCAGCCGGTCCTGCAGCGGCCCGGCGGGCACCACCCACAGCTCGTGCCGCCGCCCGGCCGCGTCCGAAGTGGACAGATCGGGCAGGCCGAGGTCGTCGCACGCCCGGGAGACCTCCTCGGTCAGCAGCTCGCCGCCGGCCGCGGGCACGAGCAGCGCGGCGCTGGTCGCGCAGCCGAGCCCGGCCAGCACGGCGGCCCGTTCGGCGACGACGTCCGGGTAGACGTCCTCGGTGTGCCGGACCCGCGCGGCGCCGTCGTCGGTCACCGCGGCCGGGTCGACCAGGCAGAGCAGCCCGAGCGCAACACCGTCGGGCCCTTCGATGCGGTAGGGCGCGACGATCTCGCGCACCGCCCGGTAGTACCGCTTGCGGAGCCGTTCGAGCACGGCGCGGGCGACCGGGACTGCGTCGGCCAGGTCGAGCCCGCGGGCCAGCGCCGCGGGGGTGCGCGCCGGGTGCTGCACCGCCAGCAGGCTGTCCGCGGCGCCCGGCGCGGCCAGCGCGGAAACGACGCGGTCGGGCTCGGCGAACTCGTCGACGTCGGGGCCGGGCACGGCGTCGCGAACCACCCAGCCCTGGCCGATCGGCCGGATCCAGTTGCTCATCCGAGCCATCTTCCGCGATGAGGACTGTGACCGAAATTCGCTGGGGTGCGGCGTCGGCCGGTGGAATGCTTAGGTCTGCAAAGTAGTTGACCCCGGTCATGACCGTCCCGAGGAGCACACCGCCGATGACGACACCCGCCGCCACCAGCGTGAAGGGGGTCGGCTTCCGGTCGGAACGCGGCCCCGTGCTGATCGCGGTCATGCTCAGCACGGCGCTGGTCGCGCTGGACAGCACGATCATCGCGACCGCCGTCCCGTCGGTGGTCCGCGACCTCGGCGGGTTTTCGCAGTTCCCGTGGCTGTTCTCGATCTACCTGCTCACCCAGGCCGTCACGGTGCCGCTCTACGGCAAGTTCGCCGACGTGCTCGGCCGCCGTCCGGTGATGTTCTTCGGGATCGGGGCGTTCCTCGTCGGCTCGGTGCTGTGCGGCGCCGCGTGGAGCATGCCGGTGCTGATCGCGGCCCGCGCGGTGCAGGGCATCGGCGCGGGCGCGATCCAGCCGATGTCGATGACGGTGATCGGCGACCTCTACACGGTGGAGGAACGCGCTCGCGTGCAGGGTTACGTCGCGAGCGTCTGGGGCATCGCGTCGGTCGTCGGCCCGACGCTCGGCGGCGTGTTCGCGGAGTACCTGGACTGGCGCTGGATCTTCTTCATCAACCTGCCGCTGGGCGCGATCGCCGTGCTGATGCTGCTCCGGAACTTCGCCGAGCGGGTGGAGCGCAAGCCGCACAAGGTCGACTACCTGGGCGCGGCACTGCTCACCGCGGGCTGCTCGCTGGTGATCCTGGGCCTGCTCGAAGGCGGTGTCGCGTGGGGCTGGGGGTCGCTGCCGAGCGTGGCGATCTTCGTCGCGGGCGCGGCGCTGCTGGTCGGGTTCGTGCTGGTGGAGCGGCGCGCGGCCGAGCCGGTGCTGCCGCTGTGGGTGTTCAAGCGCCGGGTGTTGGTGGGCGGCAACCTGGTGGCGGTGGTGGTGGGCGCGGTCCTGATGGGGCTGACGTCGTACCTGCCGACGTACGCCCAGGGTGTCCTCGGCGCGGGCGCGCTGGTGGCGGGCTTCGCGGTGGCGGCGTTGACGGTCGGCTGGCCGCTCTCGGCGTCCCTGGCGGGCAAGATCTACCTCCGCATCGGCTTCCGCGACACGGCCCTGATCGGCAGCGTGTTCATCATCGCGGGCGGCATCCTGGTGGCCATGCTCGACGCCCGTTCGTCGATCTGGTCGGCGGCGCTCGCGGCGTTCGTCCTGGGGCTGGGCCTCGGGTTGTCGTCGAGCCCGACGCTGGTGGCGGTGCAGTCGGTGGTCGGCTGGGACCGCCGCGGTGTGGTGACGGGCACGAACCTGTTCAGCCGGTCGCTGGGCAGCGCGGTCGGGGCCGCGGTCTTCGGCGCGATCGCCAATGCGACGCTGGCTTCTCGCTTCGCTTCACCGCCGCCCGAGGTGGCGGGGCACCTGCCGCCTTCGGTGGACGCGACGAGCCTGGTGCTGGGCGGGCACACGGACAACTCGCCGGTGGCGACGTTCGTGCGCGGCGCGCTGGCGGACGCGACGCACTACGTGTTCGTGGGGTTGGCGTCGGTGGCGGCGCTTTCCGTGGTGGCGCTGCTGCTGATGCCGAGGAAGACGGAGCAGCTGGAGTTCTGAGCGCCCGTCAGTGGTTGGCGCCGGTGCAGGCGGCGGCGCCGCGGTCGCAGACGGCCCAGCCGTGGACGCCGTGGTCGTAGTCCGTGATGTCGAAGTCGACGTACTCGATCCCGCCCGTGGTGTCCGCCGTGAGGCCGATCGTGCCGAACGAATACGTGTAGTCCGCGCTCGGGCAGTAGTTGCCACCGCGCGGCGGGTGCCGCTTGATGCCGGCGACGATGGTCGAGCCCTGACGTCCGTCGAGCTGGAAGTTGATGCACTCGCCGCCCTTGACGAACAGCTTGACGTCGGACAGCGTCACGGTCTTCAGGGAGGACGACCAGCTCATCCCGCCGCTGAGCAGCCCGGCCGTCGCGCCCGTGCCCGCGGCGTGGACCGCCGCGACGCTGAACCGGCTCGGCTCGCGTCGGCGGTGCCGACGGTCACTCCCACCAGCAGGGCCGAGATTCCGAGGATCGTTCCGAGGCGGGCGAAGCGGCGCATGACGGCAGGTCCTTCCGGGGTTTCCGAGCGGGGTCGCGACGGAAACGCGCGGGCCCGGTGACCGGTTGAGGACGATCACCCGATCAGCGCAACGCTAGTTCTGCAGCGGCATCAGTTCCGCCTGGAAGTTCTCCAGGAACCCTTCGAAGTCCCCGTGCCCCGGCCGGATCACGAACTTCGACAGGCCCGCCTCGATGTGCTGCTCCACCAGCCGCCGCGCCTCGGGCCAGCTCGTCGCCACCAGGTCCTCGACCGGTACGCCCGGGCGGCGGCGGGCCGCCACCGCGGCCAGCTCGGCCGGCATCCCCTTGTCCACCACCGCCAGGCTCAGCCCGAAGTGGTCTTCTTCGATCTCCCGGCCGGCTTCCTCCGCGGCCTTCTGGATCGCGATCCGTGCGTCCCGGGCCTCGGACGGCGTGTGGAAGCTGCCCAGCCAGCCGTCCGCGAGGCGGCCGGCCCGGGTCAGGGCCGCCGGGGCCGTTCCGCCCAGCCAGACGTCCAGGCGCTTGGCCGGGCGCGGACCCAGCCGCACCCGGTCGACCTGGAAGAACTCGCCGTCGAACGAGACTTCGTCCTCCTCCAGCAGCCGGCGCAGCAGGACGAGTGACTCGTCGAACACCTCGGCGCGACGACCGGCGGGCACCGGGAACAGGTCGTGCTCGGCCTTGCGGGCCGGGCGGAGGCCGAACACCGGCAGCACCCGCTTCGGCGCGAGGCCGGCCAAGGTCAGGAGCTGCTTGGCGACCAGCACCGGGTGCCGGCCGGGCAGGATCGCGACGCCGGTGCCGACCTTGAGCTTGGCCGTGCGCGCCAGCGCGTGGGTCATCCCGATCATCGGGTCGACCTCCGGCGAGTAGATCAGCTCGGACAGCCACAGCGAGTCGACGCCGGCTTCCTCCAGCCGCTGCGCCAGCCCGGCGAACTCTTCCGGCCCGGTCCCCGTCGCCGGCGCGACACCCAGCCTGATCTTCAGCACACTGCCCCCTAGAGAGTCGATGTCAACCAACAACGCACGAGCCGGCCGGGCATTCCGCCGCTCAGGCCGTGGCGCTGATGACCCGGGTCAGGACGGCGTGCAGCGCCTCCAGTTCGGGCAGGTCCATACCCAGCGTCTCGACGACGCGGTACGGGATCTTCTCGGCTTCGGCCCGCAGCGCGCGCCCCTTTTCGGTGAGCTCGACGATCAGCTGACGCTCGTCGGCGCGGCTGCGCGTCCGGGTGACGTACCCCAGCCCCTCCAGGCGCTTGAGCAGCGGCGACAGCGTCGCGGGCTCGTGGCGGAGCGACTCGCCGAGGTCCTTCACCGACCGCGGTGACCGCTCCCAGAGCGCCAGCATCACCAGGTACTGCGGGTGGGTCAGGCCGTGCGGCTCCAGCAGCGGGCGGTAGATCGCGATGACGCTGCGCGAAGCCACCGACAGCGCAAAACACACCTGCCGGTCGAGCTTCAGCGGGTCCTCGCCCAGGTCGATCATGCGTCGATCCTACCGTGTCCTCGGTCGCACTAATGATTAGTGTACTAAGTATTAGTGTACAGTGAGTCTCATGGAACGACCTGGTGTGCTCCGCTGGTTCGGCTACGCGGTCGGCGTCCGGCTCCCGGACCGCTACAAGGACTGGGCACTGCACGACGCGACGGCGAAGCACTGGCGCGCCCGGTACGTGCTCCAGCGGTCGGTCGGCATCGCGCCGCTGTGCCTCGGGTGGCTGCTGATGCCCGGCTCGCTCTGGCTGCGGTTCGCCCTGGTCGTGATGGCCGCGCTCGTCGCGTACTTCTACTCCTGTGCGTACATGGAGGAGAGCATCGAGCACCGGCTCGGCCGGCAGGGCTTCCCGCACCACACCGGCCGCCGGATCCGCGCCGCGGCGGCCGAGGCGAAGAACGCCGACGTGACCGCCCGCTACATCGCGCGCTACCGGACGTCGTCGGAGGGTTAGCTACAGTCGGGGGACGATGAGACGCAAGCTCCGGCCGCCGATCCCGCCCCGCCACGGGCTCGAGCCCGCCCGGCTGAAGATGCCCGCCGAGGGCGAGTGGCCGACCCTGCTGGCGCACCTCGTCGACCGGCTGCCGCGCGAGACGCCGGACCGCATCGAGCAGATGCTGCGCGAAGAGCGCATCCACGGCCTCGACGGCCCGCTCGGCGTCGACTCGCCGTTCGAGCCCGGCTCGTTCATCTGGTTCCACCGCGACCTACCGGACGAGGTCCCGGTGCCGTTCACCATCACCGTCGTGCACCGGGACGAGCACCTGCTGGTCGTCGACAAGCCGCACTTCCTGGCGACCATCCCGCGCGGGCGGCACATCCTCGAGACGACGCTGGTGCGGCTGCGGCGCGAGCTCGACCTCCCGGCCCTCTCCCCCGCGCACCGGCTCGACCGGGTCACCGCCGGCCTGGTGATGTTCGTGATCACGCCGGAGCTGCGCGGGAAGTACCAGACGCTGTTCCGGGACCGCAAGGTGCACAAGGAGTACGAGGCGATCGCGCCGCACGACCCGGCGCTGGCGCTGCCGACGACCGTGCACAGCCGCATCGTTAAGGAACGCGGGGTGCTGGCCGCGCAGGAGGTGCCGGGCCCGCCGAACGCCGAGACGCACGTCGAGCTCGTCGAGCACCGCGACAGCCTGGGCCGGTACCGGCTGCGGCCGTCGACCGGCCGGACGCACCAGCTGCGGGTGCACCTGAGCGGCCTCGGCGTCCCGATCCTCGGTGACGACTTCTACCCGGAACTGCGCGAGAAACCCCTCGACGACTTCACCAAACCGTTGCAGCTGCTGGCGAAGGTCCTCGCCTTCGACGACCCGGTGACCGGGACGCACCGCCGCTTCACCAGCGGGCTGCGGCTGTCCGCCTGGGACAGCCTCGCCGCCTGGGCGGCGCCCCCGGCCGGGACCGGGGACGCCGCGGGCGTCACTTGCGCCAGCACCTAGGACATCAGTGGGCCCACTTCCCGGCCCAGGCCGTGTCGGCGCTCGCCGACCACAGGTTGTCCATCAACTGCGCCGCGGAGCGCGGATCGAAGCCGAGGTCGGGCGGCGGCAGTTCCCGCCGCTCCGCGGGAGTACCCAACCCCATGATGACCTGCTCGAATCCGCCCGGTGTGTAGCCGTTGAACACGTGCGCGGCGCTCCGGGTGGTGAAACTGTGCACCGTTCCACGCGGAATCCACACCGAGTCACCCGCCGTCGCTCGCATCGGCGGCTCGTCCCCGACCCGGAATTCGATGGAGCCTTCGAGCACGTTGAACCACTCGTCGATGGGGTGCACGTGGGGCGGCGGCCCACCATCCGCCGGCATCCATTGCTCCATCACCGAGAACGCTCCCCCGGTCTGCCCCGAGTCCGCCAGCACGACCCAGAGGACACCGAACGCCCAGTACGCCGGCGCAGTGTCCCTGCCGGTCATGAACGGCACGCCATGCGGAGCGACAGCGTTCCTCTCTTCCTTCATGATCGCGTCCTTTCAGCGGGCATCCGGGGGTGCGAGCGGGTAGACGTCGGCATCGAAGAACCGGGCGAACGGCAAAGTGGCCAGGGTCTCCGCCACTTGCTCCTGATCGGCGGCGACGATTTCGACGAACGTCGCCCGACGCGCCGGGGAAACGTGGTGGGCGCCGATCCTTCCCTGTGCGCGCAACCTCTCCAGCTGCTTGTGCTCGTCCTCTCTCAGCGCGGCGAATTCCGCGAGGTCGGTGTCGTCCCGGAGGGTTCCGACCACCATGAACGTCTGTGCCGCGGCGGGGTCCGAAGGCATGTTTCTCCTTTCGAGGGCGCATCGTGCGCCCTGATGTCTCGACGTGACATCACCGTAGCACTGATGTCTCGTCGTGACATCACATTCCGGGGATGATGTCACGGCGAGTCATCGACCCGGGTACCCTGGCGCCATGCCCCGGTGGGAAGAAGGCAGCGAAGAGCGGATGAAACAGTCCGCCATGGAGCTGTTCGAGGAACAAGGCTTCGAGGCCACCACCGCGGTCCAGATCGCCGAACGCGCCGGCGTCACCACCCGGACGTTCTTCCGCTACTTTCCCGACAAGGAAGAAATCCTCTTCGCCGACGCGGACCTGCTCGACGCGGCGCTCGTCCAGGAACTCCTGCAGACGCCCGACCTCGAGCAACCACTTCGGGCCGTGGTCCGGACCTTGGCCGGGTACGACTGGGAGAAACTCGGATCACGAGACGTCCTGCGCCGGCGAAGCCGGCTGATCGCCTCGAATTCCGGGTTGCTGGAACGCGATCTGATCAAGCAACACCAGATGGCCGAAGGGTTCCGCCGGGCACTCCGCGAGCGTGGCGTCGATCCCGACGTCGCAGAGCTGGCAGCCGGTACGGGAAGCCAGGTCTTCCGCACGGCCTACCGCAAGTGGCTGGAAAGCGACGACAACACCGACCTGACGACCATCACCGATACCGTGACTTCTCTGCTCACCGACATCGTGCCCGCGGCCCGGTCGCCACGAGGACAGGTGCCGGCGTCCCCCCGTCGCCGAGGCAGCCGACGGGATCTTCAAGCCACACCACACGAGGGCGGCACGGCTTGAAGATCCCGGGACGGCCCGACCAGATCAACAGCTGCAAAACAGCAGGTCAGGCCCCTGTCTCTCCTACTTGTGCCAGAACTTGACGCCGCTCCATGCCACCGTGACCGGACCCTCGCCGCTGGCGGTGCGGTAGCTGCCGAACTTGTCGTAGTAGCTGCCGCTCGCGCTCGAGATCGTCTGCTTCAGCGAGCCGTTGAGGTACACCTTGTGCGAGCTGCCGACCTGGTTGATCGTGTTGACCCGCACCGAGGTGCCGACGGTCGCGCCGCTGCCCAGCGTCGCCCCGCCCTCCACGGCGTACATCCGGCCGCCCTTCTCGACGGCCAGCATGAAGTACGGCCCCGCGTTGGAGCCGTCCCGGAACGTCTGCTTGAGACTGATCCGGGAGCCGGTCATGCTGGTGATCTTGAAGGAGCCCTCGAACTGGTGGGTGCCACCGGTGTAGGTGTTGTACCGGCGTTCCGCCCGCTGGTCACCGCTCGCCGTCGAGCAGGTGAGCTTGAAGGTGAGGCCGGAGACGTCGCCGCACCCCCGCTCCTGCTCCGAGTAGCCCGGCGAATCCGAAACCCACGGACCCGTCCCGACCTGGGCGTCCGCCGTCGGGGCGAGGACCGCCAGCCCTGCCGCGACCGTCACGAGCACGCCCGCACCGCGAAGTCTGCGCACCGTCCAACCTCCTGAGTTACCCGAGGCGGCGGTGGCGGGACAGAGGTTCAGACCTTTGTCCGGCGTGGGTGTGACTGTACGAGTCCGGGCGGCCACGGACAAGTCCCACTTCTTCCCCGCCGAGTGTGTCGGAAGATTTCGCGCGTGTGCTGTCGAATCCGGCGCCGGCCGTTCGACACACTGGTGAAAGCACGCAAGATCGACCTAGGAGCACCCATGCGCACCTTGATCTCCACCTCGTTCGTCTCCCTCGACGGCGTTGTCGAAGGACCCGGCGGAGAGCCGGGCTACCGCAACTCCGGCTGGACCTTCAAGGACGTCGAGTTCGACCCCGCCGCCTACGCGATGAAGGGCAGCGAGCAGGAAGAAGCCACCGCGCTGCTGCTCGGCCGGGTCAGCTACCAGGCGTTCGCGCCGGTGTGGCCGGGCATGACGGTGGAGTTCGCCGGGTACAACGCGATGCCGAAGTACGTCGTGTCGACCACGCTCCAGGAGTCCGACCTGGTGACGAACTGGGGCGAGACCACCATCCTGCGCTCGCTGGACGACGTCGCCGCGCTCAAGGAGACCGAGGGCGGCCCGATCATCGTCAACGGCAGCGCCACGCTGAACCGCGCGCTGGCCGACGCCGGCCTGATCGACCGCTACCACCTGCTGGTGTTCCCGGTCCTGCTCGGCGCGGGCAAGCGGCTGTTCAGCGACACCGACAAGGACAAGCAGAACCTGAAGGTCGTGGCGACCGAGTCCTACGGCAACGGCATCCAGAAGCTGGTCTACGACGTCGTCCACTGACTAGAACAGGTGTTCGATCTTGGTGTAAGGTGGGCGCATGAACCCGGGTCTCCAGTCCTCGCTGTTCGACGCTCAGGGCTCGATCTCGTTGCGCCCGCTCGCGCCCGAGCGGACCGACCTCGGCTCGGGCGCGTGGGTCGACATCCAGCCCGGCTGGCTCGAGGGCGCCGACGAGCTGTTCGCCGCGCTGGTCGAGGGTGTGCCGTGGCAGGCCGAGAAGCGCAAGATGTACGACCGGCTGGTGGCCGTGCCGCGGTTGCTGAGCTACTACCGCGAGAACGTGCCGCTCCCCCACCCCGCCCTCACCGCGGCGCGGGACGCGCTGAGCAAGCACTACCTGCGGGAGCTGCGCGAGCCGTTCCGCACGGCCGGGCTGTGCTACTACCGCGACGGCCGTGACAGCGTGGCCTGGCACGGCGACCGCATCGGCCGGGGCGCCCGCGAGGACACGATGATCGCGATCCTCTCGGTGGGCGCGGCGCGCACCCTCGCGCTGCGCCCCCGCGGCGGTGGCGGCAAAACCCTGGCCCGCCCGCTGGGCCACGGCGACCTGCTCGTGATGGGCGGCAGCTGCCAGCGCACGTGGGAGCACTCGATCCCGAAGACGGCCAAGCCGGTCGGGCCGCGGATCAGCGTCCAGTTCCGCCCGCGCGGGGTGAACTGAACCGACCCGGCCGGTCTCGTCCACAAAGGACTTGCCGGATCCCCGTAGCATGACCGGTGCACAACCTCGCCGCTCTCGACCAGGACGGCGGGTACCTCGGCGCGCTGTCGATCCCCGTCCGCTTCCCCGGAAGCGCGGGCGTACCTGGACGCGGTCGCCCACGCGCAGCGCACGACCCCGGACCGGCCGAGCATCGTGCAGGGCCAGGTCGCCGCCGCACTGAGCGTCAGTCGACGAGGACCGGCAGCTCGTCCAGGCCGTACACAATGGACACCTTGCGGAACGAAAGCTCCTCCGCCGGCACCGCGAGCCGCATCTGCGGGAAGCGGCGGACGAGGGCCGGGTACGCCGTGCGCAGCTCCATCCGGGCCAGCTCGGCGCCGATGCAGCGGTGGATGCCGTAGCTGAACGCCAGGTGTGACGTCGGCTCGCGGGCGGCGTCGAACGTCTCCATGTCCGCGCCCAGCTTGGGGTCGCGGTCCGCGGCGGACAGCGACACCAGCACGATGTCGCCCTCGGTGATCCGCACGCCGCCGATCTCCATGTCCTCCTTGGCGAACCGCGGGAACGCCATCTGGACCACGGTCAGGTAGCGCAGCAGCTCCTCGACGAAACGGTGCACGGACTGGTCGTCCCCACGAACCGCTTCGAACGCCTTCTCGTCGCGCAGCAGCACCAAAGCGCCGAGGGCGAGCATGCTGGCCGTCGTCTCCAGGCCGCCGGTGAGCACGCCGTCGGCGAGGCCGGCCAGCTCCTGGTCGGAGATCTCGTCGCCGTGCTCCTTGATCAGCATGCCGAGCAGGCCGTCGCCGGGCTCCTCGCGTTGCTTCTTCACGATCTCGAGCAGGTAGGTGAGCGACTCCGACATCGCGCCCAGCGACGCGCTCGCGCCGCCGAAGAGGTCGAACCGGGCGGTGCTCAGCCGCTGGAAGTCTTCGCGGTCCTCGTAGGACACGCCGAGCAGCTCGCAGATGGTCAGCGACGGGATCGGCAGCGCGAACGCCTGCCACAGGTCGACCGGGCCCTCGGTCTTGGCCATCGCGTCGAGCTGTTCGGCGACGATCTCGTCGATCCGCGGGGTCAGCCGGTTGAGCCGGCGCATGGTGAACTCCGGCGTGAGCAGCTTGCGCAGCCGGGTGTGCACCGGCGGGTCGGCAAACCCGAGCCCGCCCGGGTTCTGGTCCTCGGTGACCCCCGCGCTGCCCACCAGGTTGGTGAAGTCGCTGGAGAACCCGTTCGCCTTGCCGAGGACGGCCTTCGCCTCGTCGTAACCCGTGACCAGCCAGGCGTTCATCCCGAACGGCAGGTCGAGCTTGCTGATCGGCGCCTCGGCCCGCAGCGCGCCGATCTCCGCCACCGGGTCGAGGCCGTCGCGCTTGAGCGGCACCAGCGCCGAATCCGGCAGGAAGGTCGACATCTTCTCGAGGTCGAAGCCCTTTTTCGACTGGCGCGCGAGATAGCGGCGACCGACCCAGCCCAGGACCCGTGAGCGGAGACTCCCCATGTCTCCGACAGTACCCCACTAGCCCGATCGGGTGAGCAGGTGCGAGACGGGGTTCACCTCCGCGGCGGTAGCTCCCGGTTCTCGGTGATCAGCCCGTGTTCGCTCGCGACGTAGTGGAAGTACGGCCGGCCGAGGTCGTCGGCGCCGGTGTAGAGCGTCTTCGACCGGCCGTCGGCCTCGGTGTTGACGCCGTTCGTGCGGGCCAGCACGCCGGACGAGTTCAGCCACTCCCGCGACGCGCGTACCGGCCGCCAGCTCCGGCCGTCGCCGGTGAGGTCGCCGAGGACCTTCGTCATCTCGGCCGAGCCGGTGATCCGCAGGTTCTGGTCGTCGGTGACGTTCGCGGTGGCGTCCGTGGTGAGCGGGTAGGACCAGGTGTGCCGGGCGGCGGAGCGCACCCGGCCGTCCACAGTGGACGTCGAGGTCTGCCGGCCCGCGTCGGACTGCACGACGTGCTGGGTGAAGCCGCCGCCGGTGACGTCGTCGCTGTTGCGATAGTCGCGGGTGCGCTCGACGCGGGTGTACACCCGCCCGGCGGAGGTGTCGACGTAGCCGGCGGTGACGTCGTGGCGCTTCGCCGTGACCGTCACGTTCACGCCGCCGTTGATGTCCTCGACCGACGTCTGCCGCGAAGGCGCGGCGGCGACGTCGTGCCGGGTCAGCGCGCCGGACGTCTGCGCGGCGTGGTCGTCGGTGTAGAGCAGCAGGGTTGGCACGACCGTCCACTCGCCGCCGATGTCCGGCACGGTGAACGACAGGTCGTGGGTCCCGCCGTCGACGAGCCGACCCGCGAACGGCGTCACGTCGTAGGTCTCGGCGTGCAGGCTGAAGGTGTCGATCGCGACGATCGGGCGCCACAGCTGCGGCACGATCCCGCCGGAGTAGATGTGCGGGAAGGTGAACGCGCTCCCGGCGGACGTCCCGTCGATCGCGAAGTTCGCCTCGCGGTAGGGCCCCTTGCCGCAGAGCCCGGCCGCCGGGTACTTCGCCGAGACGTCGTCGGGCACGTCGTCGAACCACTGCTCGTCACAGGCGTGGCCTTCGAGCGTGACTTCGAGGTAGGCGCGGGTGATGTTGCGCGGCAGGTCCTTCGCGGTGAAGTGGACGGTGGGCGCGGCCGGGGTCGCGTCGGCGTGCCCGAACCCGGCGACGTGGTCGGCGGTGTCGGGCGCCGGGTGCTTCCGGTCCGCGCGGTAGTAGGTGAGGGTCACGGTCTGGGCGTAGACGCCGGTGTAGATCGGCGAGTTGTAGTTCTCGATGCCGCCGTGGAAGGGCTGCGGGGTGCGCAGCAGCGCGGCGTAGGGCGTGAGGTCCTTGTCGAAGTGGTAGGTGATCGGCCGGGTGCCCTCGCCGCTGGGCTCCTCGGTGGTCCCCCACCAGACCTCGGTGCCGCCGATCTTCAGGTCGCCGATCCGGTCGTACTGCCGGCCGCTGACCGTCACGGTCTGGTCCATGACGACCTTCGCCCACGGGCCCGCGCAGGCCGGCGGCGGCGTGAGGGTGCCTTCGTAGAACTGCGGGGTGCCGTCGGTGGTGTTGGAACGGAAGGCATCCGCCAGCGTGACGGTGCAATGCGGGGTGTCCGGACGGGTGACCGCCGGCGCCGGCGTCACGGGATTGTCGGTGCTGCCCTCCACAATGGGCGCGGCCGAGGCGACCGCCCCGGCGAGCACCCACGTCAGCACCACGGACAGGACGATCGTGAAGATCCGCACCCGGACTCCTCCCAGCGGCAGGCACACCGCTGCGCAGCCTAGTGCGGTAATCGTGCGACGAACGGCGGGAAAGCGTGAGAGGCTCGGCACCGGAATCGGGAGGAACCGGACATGACAGCCGCGCTCATCGGGCGGGCGCACCCCGCCGCCGCGCTGCGGGCCGAGCTCGACCGGGCCGTCGCCAGCCACGGCGGCCTGGTCCTGGTCACCGGCGAGGCCGGGATCGGGAAGACCACGCTCGTCACCGGGCTGGCCGACGACGCGCGCCGCCGTGGCGCGCTCGTCCTCGCCGGCGCCTGCTGGGACTCCGACAGCGCACCCGGGTACTGGCCGTGGGTCCAGGTCTTGCGCGCGCTCCGGCGCGAGCTGCCGGAAGAGGAGTGGGCGCGGGCCGACACGGCGACGCTGTCGGCGCTGCTCGGCGAGTCGGCGGGCGCGCCGGCCGAGGACGGCTTCCGGCTGCACGACGCGGTCACGACCGCGCTGGCCGCCGCGGCCCACGACCGCACGGTCGTCGTGGTGCTCGACGACCTGCACTGGGCCGACGCGGCGTCGGTGCGGCTGCTGGAGTTCGCCGCGCGGCACACCTGGTTCGAGCGGCTGCTGCTGGTCGGCGCGTACCGCGACGTCGAGGTCGACGCGCCCGGCCACCCGCTGCGCGAGCTCGTCCTGCCGCTGGTGGCGAAGGCGACCACGGTGACGCTGACCGGGCTCGCGCCGGCCGAGGTGGCCGAGCTGATGAGCCGCACCGCGGGCACCGAGCCGGACCCCGCGCTCGCTGCCGAGGTGCACCTGCGGACCGGCGGCAACCCCTTCTTCGTCGAGCAGACCGCACGGCTGTGGCACAGCGGCAGCCCGGTCTCCGCGGTCGCGCCCGGCGTGCGGGACGCGTTGCAGCGGCGGCTTTCCCTGCTGCCGGCGCCGGTCACCCGGCTGCTGACCGACGCCGCGGTGCTCGGCCGGGAGTTCCACCGCCGGATCCTCGCCGCACTCACCGGCGCGCCGGTGCCGGAGGTCGACCAGCTGCTCACCCGCGCGGCCGCGGCCCGGCTGGTGACCGCGCTCGGCGACGGCCGGTTCGCCTTCGCCCACGACCTCGTGCGGGAGTCGCGGTACGCGGATCTGGACCCGGGAGAGGTCCGGCGACGGCATGCCGCGGTCGTCCACGCGCTCGACGCCTCACCCGAGCTGGCGCCACTGGTGTTCGCGGCCGACCGCGCCCGCCACGCCTACCTCGCGGGTGCCGAGGTCGATCCGGGGCGCGCGGCCGAGCTGCTGGTGGCCGCGGCGCGTGACGCGAGCGCGCGGCTGGCGATCGACGAGTCCATCGGCCACTACCGGCGGGCGCTCGAGCGAGCGGCCGAACCGCGGCGGCGGATCGTGATCGCGCTCGACCTCGGCACCGTGCTGAGCCGCTGGGGCGAGGGGGAAGAAGCCTGGCGGCACTTCGAAGAGGCCGTCGCGCTGGTGCGCGAGCTCGACGACGACGCGCTGCTCGCCCGGGCCGCGCTCACGCTGTCCCGCACCACCCCCACCGGGCCGCGCCTCGAGCTGACGTCGGAGCTGCTGGTGACGGCGCACGAGCGGCTGGCGGGGAAACCGGCCGAACCGCTGTCGCTCGACCGCGTCACGCTGGAGCTCACCGCGCGGGCCGCGGTGCTGGCGCGCGACGGCGAAGACGACCAGGAGCTGTCCTTCACGCTCTGGGCGCGGCACGACCTGATCTGGGGCCCGGGCACCGCGCGGGAGCGGGAGCGGCTGACCGACGAGCTGGCCGTGCTGGCCAGACGGACCGGCGATCGCGAGAACGAGTACTTCGCGTCGTCGCTCAAATGGGTCGCGCTGCTGGAGCAGGGTGACCCGCGCTACCTCGACCAGTACCGGGAGTTCCAGGCGCTGACCACCGGCAGCGGCCTGCGCGGAGCCGAGTTCGCGGGCCTGCTCGATCGCAGCATCATCCGCGCGCTGCGCGGCCGGTTCGCCGAGGCGCACGCGGATCTGGAGCAGGTGGAGGCGGCGTTCGGCCACGAGTTCGGCTACCTGGTCGACCAGGTGCGCTGGAGCTTCCTGCTGCTGCAGGGCCGGTTCGACGACGTGGCCGCCCACACCGCGCGGGTGGCCGCCGGCGACCACCCGCACCCGGAGCTGCTGGCCGCACTCGCGGCCGCCCAGCGAGGTGACGCGGCCGCGGCCCGGGAAGCGATCGGGCCGTACTCCCGTGAGTTCGCGCCGATGTGGCTGCGGTGCCAGGCGCAGGTGGCCGCGTTGACCGGCGACCGGGACGCTTGTGAGCGGCTGCTGGGCGAGCTCACGCCGTACTCCGGTGAGTGGCTGGTGGCGTTGTACGGCTGTGAGATCAGCGGTCCGGTCGACCTCTGGGCCGGGCTCCTCGAAGCCGCGCTCGGCCGCCGGGACGAGGCGATCACCCGGTTGACGGCCGCGGCCGCGTCGGCGGACCGGATGCGGATGCGGCCCTGGGCGGCCGAGATCCGCAGCCGGCTCGCTTCCGTGCTAGCCGCCCGGGGCGCGCCGGGTGACGCGGAACGGGCGGCGGCGCTGACCGCGGCGGTCCGGACGGAGGCCGCGGAGCTGGAGATGCCGCACCTCGCTTCCCGGCCACCTGCCCAGGTTTCGCTGCCGGACAACGAGTTCCGCCGGACCGCCGAGGTGTGGACACTGCGGTTCGCCGGCCGCGAAGTCCGAATCCCGGACACAAAAGGCTTGCGGGACCTGCACATCCTGCTCGGCAGCCCGGGTTCCGAGGTGCCCGCGGTTCGCCTGCTGTCGCCGGAAGGCGGCGAACCGGTGGTCGCGGCCCGGCGCCTCGGCGGTGACCCCGTCCTCGACGAGACGGCGAAGGCCGCCTACCGCCGTCGTCTCGACCACCTCGACTCGGAGATCGACCGGGCCACGGCTCGCGACGACGACAGCCGGGCGGCCGCCCTGGACCGCGAGCGCGAGGCCCTGTTGCAGGAGCTGCGAACGGCGGCGGGCCTGGGCGGCCGCACCCGCCGTCTCGGCGACGAGTCCGAACGCGCCCGCAAAGCGGTCACCGCCCGGATCCGCGACACGCTCCGCAAGCTGACGGATCTGCACCCGGAGCTGGCGGAGCACCTGACGTCGGCGGTGACGACCGGTTCGTCGTGCCGGTACGCCCCGGACCCCGAAACCCGCTGGCAGCTGTGAAGCCGTAACAACCGCGCACGGCGAGCGACCTGGTCGGCATGAAAATGACCGACCTGAGTGCCCTGCCGCTTCCGTTGTGGGCGCTGCCCACGGTTCCCCGGCGGCTGGCTGTCGAGCAGCACCGGATCCGCATCCAGGCGGACTGGTGGCGCGAAACGCTCGACCGGCTGGAGCTGCCGGGCGCACGACCGGCCGGTCCGACGTTGACCCGCGCCGAGGTGTGGGTGCCGTCCGACGACGTGTTCACGCTGCTGTGGCGGACGCTGGCCTGGGGATCCGGGTCGCACCTGCGACAGAACGTCCGGAGGCTGAAGAGCATCCAGGCCGACGTCCCGGCCGCCAGGGCCGTCTTGACCGAGGCGGCGGAGGTGTCGCTGGTGGACCCGGCGCGTGCCTTCGCGCTCCTGCGCCCGGGCCGGCACAACAGGTTCCGGTCGTTCGGCCCGTCCTTCTTCACGAAGTTCCTGTACTTCGCCGGCGGCGGGGCGCCGGACCACCCGTGCCTGATCCTCGACCGGGTGGTCGCGACCACCCTGCGCGAACGCTGCGGGTGGGCCTCACTCCACCGCAGCGGGCCCTGGCCGGCCGTGACCTACGAGCGGTACTGCGCCCTGCTCGCCCGCTGGGCCGAGGCCGCCCGGTGCGCCCCCGACGAGCTGGAGTTCACCCTCTTCACCAGTCACTTGCGGTTGTAGAGCCGCATGGTCAGCGTGCCGAACACCGCCACCAGCAGCGCCGACGCACCGAGCGTGATCAGCACCGCCGGCACGTCCCACGTGCCCGCCATCATCGAACGCACACCCGTGACCAGGTGCGAGATCGGGTTGATCTCGACGAACACCCGCAGCCAGCCGGGCATCGTGGCAGGGCTGACGTAGATGTTGGACAGGAACGTCAGCGGGAAGATCACCATCATGCTGACGCCCATCACCGACTTCTCGCTGCGCAGCATCAGCCCGAACATCGTCCACACCCAGGAGAACGCGAACGAGAACACCATCAGCAGCGCCACGCCCGCGGCCACGCCGAGGAACCCGCCGCCGGGCCGGAAGCCGAGCACCAGGCCCACCACCATGATCACCGCCGACGCGATCAGGTAGCGCAGGATGTCGCCGAGCAGGTAGCCGACCATCGCCGACGGGCGCCAGATCGGCAACGTCCGGAAGCGGTCGAAGACGCCCTTCTCGATGTCGGTGTTGACCGCGAGGCCGGTGTACATCGTGATCATCACGACGCTGCTGGCGAGGATGCCGGGCAGGAAGAACTGCAGGTACTCCCCCGGTGAGCCGGCCAGCGCGCCGCCGAAGAGGTAGGTGAACATCAGCGTCATCATGATCGGGAACGCGGTGACGTCGAAGAGCTGCTCGGGCACGTGCTTGATCTTCAGCACCGCCCGCCAGCCGAACGTGAACGACGTCGAAAGCGGGCCCGGCCGGGGTGGCCGCCGGGTGGCGACGAGCACCGCGGCCAGGTCTTCGGCCTTCGGCGCGGCGAGTTCGGTCTCCTTGACTGCGGTGGTGCTCATGCGGCTTCCTCTCCGCTCGCGGTGTGGTCGGTCAGGGCCAGGAACACCTCGTCGAGGCTCGGCTGGCCGAGGGAGAACGTGTCGACGGTGATCCCGGCGGCGGCCAGTTCGGACAGCGCGCGGGCGGCTTGTTCCGCGGCGTCCGTGTCGCCGGCCGCGGCGGTGAGCCGCGCGGTCAGCGCGACCGGGTCCGGTTCGTGCTGGATCGCGGCGTCGAGCGCCCGGGTCAGCACCTGCCCGGCCTCCTCGCGCCGGCCCGCGTCACGCAGCCGCAGGTGGATCGCGCCCGCGCCGACCGACGCCTTCAGCTCGCCCTTCGTGCCTTCGGCGATCACGCGGCCGTGGTCGATCACCGCGATCCGCGACGCCAGCTGGTCGGCTTCGTCCAGGTACTGGGTCGTGAGCAGCACGGTTGTGCCCTGCGCGACGATCGCGCGCACGATGTCCCACACCTGGTTGCGGCTGCGCGGGTCGAGGCCGGTGGTGGGCTCGTCGAGGAACAGCAGGTCCGGGGTGTGCAGGATGCTCGCGGCGATGTCGATCCGCCGCCGCATGCCGCCGGAGTAGTGCTTGACCTGCTTGGCGGCGGCTTCGGTGAGGCCGAACGCGGCGAGCAGCTGCGCGGCCCGGTCGCGCGCGGCGCCCCGGGTGTGGCCGAGCAGGCGGCCCAGCAGCACCAGGTTTTCGCTGCCGGTCAGGTCTTCGTCCACCGACGCGTACTGGCCGGTGAGGCTGACCCGGGTGCGGACGGCGTCGGCCTCGTGGACGACGTCGTGGCCGAAGACCCGGGCCTCGCCGCCATCGGGACGGGCCAGGGTGGCGAGCATCCGGACGACGGTGGTCTTGCCGGCGCCG
This sequence comes from Amycolatopsis sp. NPDC051758, assembly GCF_044453095.1. Lineage (NCBI taxonomy): Bacteria > Bacillati > Actinomycetota > Actinomycetes > Pseudonocardiales > Pseudonocardiaceae > Amycolatopsis > Amycolatopsis sp. NPDC051758. Next base: position 688,451 of record NZ_JBITCJ010000002.1, read on the forward strand.
TTGGGTCCGAGGACGCCGTAGACGGTGCCGGCCGGCACCACGAGGTCGACACCGTCGACCGCGCGGGTGTCGCCGAAAACCTTGACCAGTCCGGTGGTTTCGATCGCGGGTGCGTTCATCTGCGGTCCTTTCACGCGCAGTAGGGGCGGGTCCGGCGGGCGTCGCGCAGGGCGAGCCCCCACCAGGTGAGCTCGTCGAGCAGGGCGGTCACGTGGTCGTCGTCGAACGACGGCGCGAGCAGGTCGAGGGCGACCGTGTCACGCATCGTCACGGTGTGCAGCTCCAGGAAGACGTCCCGCAGCTGTTCGACGGCGTGGCGGCCGCGGGCGCGGTAGCCGTAGGAGACGAACCCGACCGGCTTCGCGTGCCACTCGTCGTAGGCGAAGTCGATGGCCTGCTTGAGCGGGCCGGGGAAGCTGCGGTTGTACTCGGGCGTGACGACGACGTACGCCTCCGCCCGGGCGATGCGTTCCCGGAACCGGGTCAGTGCCGGGGTCGGCGCCGCCGGGTAGGTCGCCGGGAGGTCGGCGTCGGCGAGGTCGAGGGGGTCGAGGTCGAGCCCCGCCCGCCGGGCGGCCGTGGCCGTGAACCACCGGCCGACGCGCCCGCCGGCGCGGCCTTCACGGGTGCTGCCGATGAGCACCGTCACCCGCAACGTCTCGTCCATGCCGTCCTCCTCTCGTCTCGTTGGGTAGGTGCGAGACGCGCCGCCAGATCGGATCTGGCTGAAACGTTTCACCGTGCGTGATAGGCTCACGCCTTCTCTGCGAGGGGGTGCGGTGGTCGGCATCAAGGACGTCGCCAAGCGGGCCGGCGTCTCGATCGGCACGGTGTCCAATGTGGTCAACCGGCCGCACGTGGTCGCGGCGGCCACCCGCAACCGGGTGCTCTCGGTGATCGAGGAGCTGGGCTACGTCCGCGACGAGTCGGCCCGGCAGTTGCGCGCGGGCCGCAGCCGGATCATGGGACTGCTGGTGCTCGACCTCGGCAACCCGTTCTTCGTCGACGTCGCCCGCGGCGCCGAGCAGGCCGCGCACGCCGAGGGCCTCAACGTCATCACGGCGAACAGCAGCCAGCGGTCCGACCTCGAAGCGTCGTACCTGGCGATGTTCGCCGAGCAGCGCGTCCGCGGTGTGCTGCTGAGCCCGGTCGCGACGTCCGGCGAGGCCCTCCACGCGTTCCGGCGCAGCGGCACGCCGTACGTCTTCGTCGACCGCAAGGCGCCGACGTCGGAAGCGAGCTCGGTGGCGGTGGACGACATCGCGGGCGGCTCCCTCGCGGCCCGCCACCTGCTGGAGACCGGCCACCACCGGATCGCGTTCGTCAACGGCCCCGCCATCCTCGCCCAGTGCCGCGACCGCGAACAGGGTGTCCGCGCGGCACTTTCCGGTTCGACGGCCGAGCTGACGGTGCTGGAGGCGATCGGCCTCGACGTGTCTTCCGGCCGCGACGCGGGCGCCCGCCTCCTCGGCGCCAGCCCCCGCCCCACGGCGGTGTTCTGCGCGAACGACCTGCTGGCCCTGGGCGTGCTGCAGGCAATGGTCGGCGCGGGTGTCCGCGTCCCGGACGAAATGGCGATCGTCGGTTACGACGACATCGAGTTCGCGGGTGCGGCGGCGGTGCCGTTGACGTCGGTCCGGCAGCCGGCGAAGCGCCTCGGGCGGACGGCGGCGGAGCTGCTGCTGGCGGAGACGGCGGATACGACGGTGGAGCACCAGGCTGTGGTGTTCACGCCGGAGCTGGTCGTTCGAGAGTCGACCCGGGTGCGCCGCTGACCCCACCGGGCAGGCGGGGTCAGCGGAAGCTCCAAGTGGCGCGCATTCACCGAGTGGACGCGATGAAGTAGACGACCACACCGATCAACGCGAGCACTTCCGACAGCACGAAGGTCGAATAGCCGATCGTCTTCAGTTTTCCCTGCATTTCCGGCTGCCGGGCGGACGCATTGATGACGGCGGCGAAAATGAGGCCGACGCCGATTCCAGGGCCGATCGCGCCGAGTCCGTACCCGATCGCGGCGAGCCCCGGGTTGAGGTTGACCGATTGGGCGACAACGGTGTCGTTCATGGACATTCCCCTTCACATCGGTCCACGCGCACGTTCGCGTGGAGGTGCGTTCGGTGGATCTCGCCAGGCGGAGAAATCGCCAGGATGGGAATTCGGGAACCGATCGGTCCGGACACCGGAAGGATATCACCGGAATATGCGCCCGCGACGGTTCACGCCGATTTCGGGACCTAGGGCCCGGGTCACCCGGGACCATTGGTCCCCGGCCCGGCCGGGCGCGCGCCGGAAAACCGGTTGGGCTTCGGCGGGCGGTTTGGCAGGGTGGTGATCATGGCGAGCAGATGGGTGCGGCTGCAAGCCGTCGCGGTGTCCGGTTCCTCCGCCGAAGGGCTGATGCTGGCGGCCCTGCCGTTGCTCGCCGTCTCCGTCACCACCGATCCGCGGGAAATCTCGCTGATCAACGTCGCCGGGCAGGCGCCCTGGCTGCTGCTCTCCCTCTTCGCGGGGGTGCTCATCGACCGCGTGCGGCGGACCGCCGTACTGGCCTGGGCCTACGCCGTGCAGGCCGGGGCCGCGGTGGTGCTCGCCGCCGTCGCTTCCGCCGGGCGGCTCAGCCTGCCCGTGCTGCTCGTCGTCGCCTTCGTCGTCACCTCCGCGCAGGTGCTCGGGGACGGCGCGAGCGGGGCGCTCGTGCCCGAGCTCGTCGAGCCGGATCGGCTGGCGCACGCCAACGCGCGGCTGACGGTGATCGACCGCGGGGTGGTCCAGTTCGTCGTGCCGCCGCTGACCGGGTTCCTCGTGGTGGTCGCCGCCGGGGCGCCCGCCTGGCTGGCCGCCGCCTGCGCGCTGCTCGCCCTGCTGCTGGCGCGGCGCATCCCGTCGTCGTCCGTGGTGGCCGCGCGCACCCATCCGCTGCGAGACCTGTCGGCCGGGCTGACGCACCTGGTCCGGACACCGCTGCTGCGGTCGATCACGATCAACGTCGCGCTGGGCTCGTTCGCCGCCAGTGCCGGCCAGTCGATGATGGTGCTCTACGCGACACAGGTGCTGCACGTCGGCTCGGTCGGCTACGGCCTGCTGCTCGCCTGCCTCGCGATCGGCTGGGTGGCCTCGTCGTTCGTGGTGCAGAAGATCGTCGACCGGCTCGGGTATTCGTGGTCGATGCGGTGGGCGCAGAGCCTCGGCGCGGTCTCGCCGCTGCTGCTGGCCGTGCTGCCCCCGTGGCCGCCGCTGATCGGCGTGGTGCTGGTCTTCATGACCTCGACGGTGCTGGTCTGGAACGTCTGCTCGCAGTCCAGCCGCCAGCGCTTCACCCCGGCGCCGCTGCTGGGCCGGGTGCTGACCAGCCACCGTGCGCTGGCCTGGGGCCTGACCCCGCTGGGCGCGCTCACCGGCGGCCTGGTCGCGGCGCACTGGAGCCTGCGCGGCGTGTGGGTGGTGGTCGCGGCGATCCAGGCCTTCAGCGCGGTCCTCGTCTGGTTCCAGCTTTCGCCGGAAGCTTTCCGCCGCACGGAACTGGCGACGGCCGAGGCCGCTTGATGCCGGGCGGCGTGCCGGGTCGGGGCACCGGCACGCCACCCGGACGGCTACCCCCCGAGGGCCAGCGCCACCGCGCCGAGCAGCGCCGCGTCCTGGTCGAACCGGGCAGACACCAGCTCCGGCGGGAACGGCACGGCGTGCGCCAAGCGATCCGCCAGCGCCGGCAGCAGGACGTCCGCCGAGCGCACCAGCCCGCCGCCGACCGCGATGCGTTGCGGGTCCAGCATGATCGCCAGGTTCGCCACGTGCATCGACAGCTCGTCGAGCGCCGCCGTCACCAGTTCCTTCGCTTCGACGTTCTCCTTGGCCAGGGCGAACAACTCCCCCGCGGTGACCGGGCGGCCGAGCAGACTGCTCGCCCGGCCGCCCAGCCCACGCCCACCGACGGCTTCTTCAAGCGGCGCCGCTCCGCTTGCGAAACCCTCGGTGTCCTGCGGCGAGAGCAGGTTGTACCCGATCTCGCCCGCAGCTCCGTTGGCGCCGGTCAGCAACCGGCCGCCGACCAGCACCGCCGCCGCGATGCCGGTGCCCAGGGAGAGGAACACCGCCGGGTCGGCCCCGGCCAGCGCGCCCCAGCGCCATTCCGCCAGTGCCGCCGCCTTCGCGTCGGTCCCCACCGAGATCGGCACGGCCGGGAACTCGGCCGCCACCAGCTCGGCCAGGTGCAGTTCCTCCCAGCCCGGGACGTTCGGCGCGAGCAGGATCTCCTCCGGCAGCACGATCCCCGGGCTGACCACACCGATCGCGGTGGGGGTGACGCCCGCGTCCGCCAGGAGCGCCTGCGCCCCGGCGAGCGCCCGCACCACCACCTGCTCGGCCCCCGCCTGCGCGTCGGTGTCCAGCCGGCGCGTGGCCAGCAGGTTCCCGTCGTGGTCGGCGAGCCCCAGCGCCACCTTCGTGCCGCCGAAGTCGATCCCGAGAATCCGTTCCCCTGTCACTCCCTGGTCCCCTCGATCTGCGGCGCGACCGCCGCGTCCCCGTGGTGGCCGTACCCGCCGGCCGCCTTCACCACGATCCGGCCGGTGTTGAACCCGTCGACGCTGATCACCGGCGCCGCGCCGCGCAGGTCGGACGCCTTGTAGGTGACGGTCAGCGTCTGCGACTGGCCCGGCCACAGCGTGATGTCGTTGTCGTCCCAGGTCGCGTTCACGAGCTGGTTGTCGCCCGGCCCCTCGCGGCCGTCCGGCGTGCCGCGGCGGACGTCGGCCCGCAGGAAGAACCCGACCGCCGGGGTCTTCGACGTGTTGGTCACGGTGACCGTGGTGACGTTGTCGCCGCCGTTCGAGCGCGTCGACGCCACCGCGCTGACCTGCGACTTCGGCAGGTTCTGCAGCGCCTGCAGGTTGCTGTACTGCGACAGCGTCGCCTGCGGGTTGCCCAGCGTCTTGCCCCAGTCGACGACGTCCTTCTGCGTGGAGAGCCAGTAGACGTTGCGGTCGACGACCTTCCCGCCCTGCTTCACCTGCAGCTCGACGAAGTAGACCTGCGCCGGCGCCGGCGCCTTCGTCTCGGCCGGCACCTTCGGCTTGAGGACGCCGGTCTTCACACCCTGCGAACCCAGCGAGAGCCCGGACGCCGTCTGGTCGTCCAGCACCTTGCCCGCGGTGTCGAGCACCCGCGCCTGCACCGAAAGCCCGGACTGGGTGCCCGCGCCGAGGTTGTCCAGGGTCACGGAACCGTTGTCGTAACCGTAGATCGCGTGCAGCGGCTTGTTGGCCTTCTTGGCGCCGAAGAACGCGCCCGCCTGGTCACCGTCGTCGTTGTAGAGCGACCACAGCAGCGTCGGCCAGCCCTTGTTCAGCTGCCAGTAGACGACGCCGGTCGCCGGGTTGTCCTTGTCCGTCGAGTGGTGCAGGAACGCCTCGAACTGCGAGCGGGTGTTCTCGTAGTTCGCGATGTTCGCCAGGTCCACATAGGACTTGAGCGAGTTCCACTTCCCGTACCGCTGGGTGATCGACTGGTCCAGCGTGTACAGCGTGCCGAACGCGTAACCGCCGTGACCGGGCTCGAAGTTGGCGTGGTACTGGTTGTACGCCGGGTCCTGCCACAGCTTCGCCTGTTCCGTCGGCGACAGGAACCGCTTGATCGAGTCGAGGGTCGGCACGGTGTGCCCGGCGCTCTGCTCACTCGCGAAGCCCCACGAGCCACCCGCGTTGGTGCGGGACGAGTCGTCCGCGTCGAAGTGCGAGGTGTCGTACCAGTAGGACGGCGGGACCCAGTCGTACGGGCCTTCCTTCTCGCCGGACTGGCCGAGCGTCGGCGTGCTCTTGTACTCCGCCGACGCGATCACCGGCACCTGGAAGTCGGCTTCCTTGAACGCCTTCAACGTCTCGGACTCCTGGCGCGGCACCGGTTCGTTGTCGCTCCAGCCGTAGTTGAAGACGCTCGGGTGGTTCCGTTCCATCTGAGCGATCGTGTACGCCGAGTCGTGCATGATCCGGTAGTCGCGCTCGGTCAGCGTCGAGGCGTCCTCGGGCTGCCAGGCGTCACAGCACAGGAACCCGCCGATCACGAGCAGCCCGGCGCGGTCGGCCTGGTCGTAGAAGTCCTGCGGCATGTCGTGGCCTTCGAGGCGGACGCCGGACAGGCCCATGTTCTTGATCAGCGCGATCTGGTGCGCGGTGTCGGCCTGGTCGTAACGCAGGAACAGGTCCGGCGCAAAACCGCCGCCGCGGAACACGAAGTCCTTGCCGTTGATGGTGAACTGCCGCGCGCCCTCGGGCAGCGGCGCGGACTTGCCGACCAGGCGCGAGGTGACCGTGCGGATGCCGAACGTGCTCTTCGACGACGTCGACAGCGTGCCGCCCTGCGACACCGCAGTGGTCAGCGTGTACAGCGGCTGGTCACCCATCGAGTACGGCCACCACACCCGCGGCTTGGTGATCTTCACCGGGGCGAACGCGACGGTCTGCTTGGTGTTCGCGGGGATCGTGACACGCCGCTTCACGACGATCGGCGCGCCCGAAGGCGGCGTGATCGTCGCCGCGACGTCTCCGGTCTGGGCGTCGGCCGCGTTGTTGGTGACGTCGACCTTCACCGTCAGCGACGAGCTGGACAGGTCGGGTGCGTTGTCCTGCACGACGTGCGCGTTGTCGCCGGTGAGCGCGTCCGACACCTGCAGGGTCGGCGGGAACTGGATGCCGGTGTTGTTGTCCGGCGGGATCTGGCCCCAGTCGACCTGGTCGAGGGTGTACATCTTCAGCGGGTCGTTCGGGTAGACCTTGATCGCCAGCGTGTTCTTGCCCGGCTTGACCAGCTTCGAGACATCGAAGGTGTGCCCGGCGAAGGCGCCGCTGACGACGTCCTTCGACGCGACGAGCTTGCCGTTGACCCAGACGTCACCCTCGCCGACGATGCCCGGGATGGTCAGCTTCGCGCGCTGCCCGCTCTTGAAGTCCGGCGTGAAATCCGCGCGGTACCACCAAGGATCGGAGAACGGCTTCGTCACCACGGGGCCGAGCTTGTCGACGTAGCCGAAGCACTTGCGCATGTTGTCGGAGACGAAGACGTCGGGGCACTTGCCGTTCTGCACCAGCGCGTTGATCTCGGTGCCGGGCGCGCCGGCGTCGTCCGGCTTCACCGGCAGCCAGCCCCGGGTGGCATAGCCGGGTGTGGAGACCTTGTCACCGCCGTCCTTGACACTCGCGGTGGTGAGGACCTGCCAGCCCTGCGCGCCGATCGTGCTCAGGCCGTGCGGTTTCGCCGCTTCGGTGTGGACGTCCTGCGCCGAGGCCGGCGTGGCGACGCTCAGCACCCCCGGCACCAGGAGCAGCGCGGCCAGCGCCGCGAGCTTCTTCGTCATGCCTGAGCCCCTTCGGTCTCGGTGGAAGCGAACGCTTCCTTGATCTCCTTGGGTCCGAACGGCCAGGTGCGCTCGGTCTTGGCGTAGACCAGGTACGCGATCGCGCCGACGGCGATCCAGCCCAGCGACAGCCCGATCGAGAGCCAGGTCGCGGAGACGTAGATGTAGACCCAGCCGACCAGCGCGACGATCGTCGGCACCGGGTAGAGCCATTGCCGGTACGGCCGCTTGAGGTTCGGCTGGCGCCGGCGCAGTGTCACGATCGCCGCGGCCTGGGCCAGCGACTGGATGATGACCAGGGTGGCGACGGCCGCGTTGATGACGTCGGTCAGCGTGAACAGCGAGCCGATGATCGTGATCGCGCCCATGGTGAGCACACCGGCGGTCGGGAGGTTCAGCTTCGGGTGCAGCTTGGCGAACACCGGCAGGAACACCTTGTCCCGCGCGGCTTCGAACGGCACGCGCGAGCCGCCGAGCAGGCCGGCGAACACCGAGCCGATGGCCGCGACGACGATGAAGACCGTGACGATCTTCGCCGTGGTGGTCCCCCACGCCTGTTCGAGCACGCTGGAGGCGACCGAGGTGGCGGACTTCAGCTCTTCCAGGGAGATCGAGCCGAGCACGCCGACCTGCAGCAGGAAGTAGAGGCTCATGATGCCGACGATCGAGAAGAGGATCGACCGCGGGAGCGTCCGGCCCGGCGTGCGGACTTCGCCGCCGAGGTAGGCACTCGTGTTGTACCCGAGGTAGTCGTAGATCGCGATGATCAGGCCGGCGCCGAGGCCGCCCCAGAAGGTGCCCGTGCCGGTGGAGCTGAACGCGCCCGGGGTGAAGGCGAACGCCTGCGCGCCGCTGAAGTGCGTGAACGCGGCGACGACCGTGGTGAGCACGGCGATCAGCATGACCACGAACAGCACGGTCGTGAGCTTGCCGATCTGGCCGATCTTGCGGAACAGCGCGGCCACGATGACGAGCGTGATGCCGACGCCGATGATCTTGCCCAGCGCCGTGGTGCCGCTGTCGTCGGTGACGCCGGGGATCAGGTAGCCGAGGTACTGGACGAGGCCGATGATGCCGGTCGACATGATCAGCGGGATGAACAGCACCGCGCTCCAGACGAACAGGAACGGCATCAGCCGGCCGGTGCGGTACTGGAACGCTTCGCGCAGGTAGAGGTAGGTGCCGCCGGCGCCCGGCATGGCGGCGCCGAGTTCGGCCCAGATCAGCCCGTCGGCCAGCGCGACGATCGCCCCGATCACCCAGCCGAACATCGCCTGCGGCCCGCCCATGGTGGCGACCATGAAGGGGATCGTGACGAACGGGCCGATACCGCACATCTGGGTCATGTTGATCGCGGTGGCCTGCAGCGGGCCGATCTTGCGCTCAAGGGTGGGCTGCGCGGGCCCGGGGTCCCCTGAACGGGTGGGTGAACTCACGGCGTGCCTCCGTCCGATAGTTAGTAAAGTTTCTTAACATAAAACCTGCGGGGTCGAAAGAGTTCCGTGGATAAACTTGCGGCAACACAGGAGGATGCGTGGGACAAAACGGGCCGCAGGTGGGAACCCCGGCGAGCATGCGGGCACTGAACCAGCGCCTGGTGCTCGACCGGCTGCGCGCGCAGGGCGAAGCGACCCGACCGCAGATCGCGGCCGACACCGGGTTGTCGAAACCCACGGTGGGACAGGCGCTCCTCGACCTCGAGCAGCACGGATTGGTCCGAACCACCGGGCGCAGCCTGGCCGGCCCGGGCCGGGCGGCCGTCGTCTACCAGGCCGCGCCGGACGCCGGGCACGTCGTCGGCGTCGACATCGGACGGCGCGCGATCCGCATCGCCGTGGCCGACCTCGAAGGCAGCATCGTGGCCCGGTTCGACGAGCCCAACCGGTGCCGTTCGGCGAGCGCGCTGGTGCGCACGGTGAGCGAATCCGTCGAACGCGCAGTGTCCTCGGCCGGCTTGAGCCCGCACGAGGTCGTGGCGACGGTCGTCGGCACACCCGGCGTCCCCGACCCGGCGACCGGGACGGTGCACCGCGCACCCAACCTGCCGGGTTGGGAGCGGCCCGGGCTGCTGCACGAGCTCGTCGCCGCGCTGGCCGTCGCCGGCTCGGACGTCGTGGTCGAGAACGACGCGAACCTGTGCGCGGTCGGCGAACACGCGCTGGGCGCGGCGCTCGGCGTCGACGTGCTGGTGTGCCTGACCGTCGGCACCGGCATCGGCATGGGCCTGCTGGTGAACGGCGGGCTGTTCCGCGGCGCCCACGGCGCGGCGGGCGAGATCGCCGACCTGCCGTACGGCCCCCTCCAGGCCGGCACGGTCGAGCACCGCCCGGGCCCGGTCGAGACGGCGGCCTCGGGCCAGGCGGTCCTCGACGCGGCCCACGAGCTGGGGCTCACGAAAGCCCGGTCCGCGAAGGACGTCTTCCGGCTGGCACGCACCGGGGACGAGCGGGCGATGCGGGTGGTCGAGGACGAGGCGGAGAAGCTGGCGTACGTGATCGCGGCGGTGACGGCGGTGCTGGACCCGCGGCTGATCGTGCTGGCGGGTGGCATCGGCGGCAACGCCGACCTGCTGGCCGAACCGATGCGCCGCGCCCTGGCGGCGACTGTTCCGGTGGTCCCGGAGATCGTGGCGGGTCAGCTCGGCGAGGACGCGGTTCTGGCGGGCGCGATCGCGACGGCGCTGGGAACGGCTCGGGAGCTGGTCTTCGACCGGCGGGGTTTGAGCCGGGCGGCGGGCTTGGCCTAGCCGGTGTTCTGCGCCGGCGGGCTCCACAGGTCGATCTCGCCGCGAGCCCACCGGGCCAGGAGCTGCCCGATCCGGTCCCCCACTCCGACCTGCCCTGCCCAGCGCTCGACTTCACCACGGTCGACGCTGTAGTTGGACGTCGGATCGAGCCGTTCGTTCAGCTCCATCTGGGCCGCCACCAGGAACAACAGCGTCGACCGGCACTCGACCGAGTAGGTGACTATCCGCGCCATCACGGCTTCGAAGCCGAAGTCCGCGATCGACGCGTGGGCGGGCAGCGGCAGCTCGTACAGTCGGTCGAGGCACGCGTCGATGGCACCGCCGAAATCCCGGAGGAAGGCCGCGACTCGAGCGACGGGCATCGCTTCGCGATGCTCGCTGCGGAAGGAGTCGAACACCCACCGGATCGTCGAGCTGGGACCCACCCCCGGGATCGGCACGGTGTACTGCTCGAACAGGAACGCGAACACCTGGCAGAACTGCGCGCCGTCGAGCTCCACGAAGTTCGCCGAATCGGTGTTCCCGCTCTGCAGCAGCATCGCGTACTCGATGTCGAGCACACCGTCGTACCGCTTGAGGTAAGGGCCGATAGCCTTGACGACCCCGTTCAAGGACTCGACCGCCTTGCGCCGGATCGGCACGCCTTGAGCGGCTCCGGCGAGCAGGTAACGGGCGTGAATGGCGAACCAGACCTGACGGCGAGCGAACGCTTCGACGCGCAGGGCGTCGACACTGGCGATCAGATCTTCGACCATCAGCTCGAGGATGGACTCGTGGTGCCGGTAGGACGGGTCGAGCAACCGCGCGACGGCCGCGCTGTCGCCGAGTGCGGTCTGTTCCAGCGCCAGCTTCACCAGGGAGCGCGTCGCGTCCGGGCTGAGCGGGATGCCGTCGGCCATCCCGGCGAGGTACGCCGAACCGACCGACCGGACCTGGTCGACCTGGTCACGTTTCCGCCCTTCAAAGATCGACCGCAGGTCCTGGTCCAGCAGGACCGGAAAATCGGCCTTCAGCCGGTCCGCGATCGTTGTGACGACCGTCGATGCCCCCGACAGCCGCCCCTGCTCGAACAGCGCGCAGCAGACCTGCGCGTAAATCTCGGACTTGCCTTCCTTGACCAGGGGATAGAGGTGATCCACCACGCCTTCCACATCGGGGTTCGTCCGCACGAAGTAGAGCGCGCCGAAGTACTCGCGGAAGCTCGCGTGGGTGAAGGTGAACAGGTCCTTGTGGTCCTTGTCCGGCCCGAAGTCGGTGAACATCCAGGCCCGGCCGCGGCACCAGGTCAGCATGTCGCGCACGAACCGGTCCGCCCTGCGCTCGGTGGCGAACACCGTCGACAACAGGAAGGGCACCAGATCGCCGACGAGCTGGGACACGGTCAGCCCGTTCGGATTTTCGCCTTCCAGCTCCACGAACGCCACGCGGGACAGTGCCGTCTTGGTGTCTTCGATGCTGGGGACGTCCTTGACGATCCCGTAGTGCTTGTCCCGGTCACCGAGAAGCAGCTGGACGCACTTGTCGTACAACGCCGGGCGGTCGGCCGGGATGGTGCGCAGGCCGCGGTAGAGCACGCACATGAAGGCGAGCAGAAGCGGGTTCTGCGTGAGGTCGCGCATCTCGCTGCTCGCGGCGAGGAAGTCGTGGACCGGGTACTCGACGCCCCTGCCTCGCAGCCCGGTCTGGGCGGCGAACCACTTGGTGACGTACTCCTCGGTCTGCACCTCGGAGAACGGCCCGATCTGGAAGACGCTGAACTGGTTCTCGCGGAGTGCCGCCGTCCGGTAGCCCACCTTGCGGCAAGTGACCAAGATCTTGAGGAAAGGGTACGCGCTGGCCACGGCTTCGATCTTTCTCGCGAGGTTCGCCCGGTGGCTGGTCTCGGCGATTTCGTCAAGACCGTCGAACACCACGAGCGAGGTGCCTTCGCGGAGGAGCTTCTCCAGTGATTCCGGCGACGCCACCACTTCGTACTTCCGCCGCAGGACACCAGCGAGCAGCTCGGGCAGGTAGAAGTCGGTCTCGGCCAGCTCGCGCAGCACAACGACGAATGGCACCACGCCGATGCCGCGGCACAGTTCGATGGCGGCCACCGTGCTGGACGTCGACTTGCCCGCGCCCGGGTCGCCGAGGAGCACCGACTGGTCGAGGGTCGCCCAGAACCGGCGGAAGCTCGTTTCGTCCTGGCGCACGTCGATGTCGTCGTAGGGCCGCAGGGTCTTCGGGTCACTCTGGAGCACGGTCGGCCCGACGAACAGGGCCTCGTAGTCGATCGTCCGCCGGTCCGTGATGTCCGGTGAATCGATCTCACGGTGATAGTCGACGAACAGCTCGCGGTACCGGGGCACCCAGTCCAGGCTGGACCGCTGCCGGACGTCTCGTGCGAGGTGAGCCAGCGAATCCTCGACGGCCTGGAGGATGTCGGAAGCGACCGCGTTATAGGCCCAGCGTTGAGCTGTGGCGGGGTCGTCCGAGCGCTGCTTGATGTCCTCGGCAGCCTCGGCACAGCTGGCGCTGAGGTGCTCACAGAACTTCTCGCCGTACCGGTGCAACGCTCTCCGGTACCGCGCTATCTGCTGGTCCTTCACCGTGCGGTCGCCGGTCTCCGGCACACCGACGGGCGGCAGGAAGTCGAGCAACGCCTCCTGAAGCGATCCGAACAATCGGCTCCGGAGCTCTTTGCGACCGCCGAGCATGTGCGAGGCGATCAGCAGCCGCGTGAACGCCTGCAGCTCGGGCGTGCGGATGAACCGATCGATGTCCTTTTGTGTCCGCCCGGACGGCAGCAGCCGCATGAGCGAGGCCGGCCAGTAGCCGCTGTACTGACTTTCGAGCTTCCGCTCGGTGACGGCGACGGCAGCGTCCTTGACATAGCCGCGCCTGGCCGCCATCCGGCGGATTCGCTTGATGATCGTCTCCGCAGCGACCCCGGCAACCTTCGCCAGGACCGGCTCCATACCCGACACCATGGCCACCCCCCGCTCAGCACCCGTTTCCGGGGACAGTCGTGGCGGCGAAGCCGGGTATTACACAGCGCTCAGTCCGACGGACCGCGCAGCGTCAGCACCACCCGCAACACGTACTCGACCGCCGTCGGGAACACTGCGCCGCGCAACTCGCCGCGGTCGGCCAAGTTCCGGGAGGCGAACTCCAGCTCGCGCTCCGGCCCGCCTCGCCGGACGACGAGCGCGGCCAGCTCCTCGATGTCGAGGTCCGGGTGATCGAGGCGCGTCAAGGCGAACTCGATCATCAGCTCTTCGGCCGTCATGTCACCAGTCTAGGCGCGCTCCGAGAGTGACGGCGTGGCTCTGATCACTGTTCGCTAGCACCCTCGAACCCTCGGCGACCATGCCCCGATCTAGTGACGCGAAGCCACCGACAGCGCATCGCCCATCGGGTGGGTTAGGCCGTTCGGCGGTGCATTCCGGGCGATCGTGTACGTAACGCGAATAGCCGGTCACCCGGACGATCCAGTCAGTCATGATGCAAGACCACTCAGCGCAGCAGTGGAGCGGAGGCGGCAATGAGCACTCACCGGCACCCCGCGCGGCCGATGATCCGGCGGCCGCGACATGCCCTGCCCGCGCGCTGGTGGCCGCCGGTCGTGCTGGCCGCGTCCGTCGCCGCCGTGATCCCCGGCGACACCGTCGGCGGCCTGCTCATCAGCGTGGCCGTCCTCGTGCTGCTGACCGCGGTCGGCGTGGCCCGCCGGACGCTGGGGCACGCGTCCGTGCACGTCAACCTGATCCTCGCCCAAGAGCTGGCCCCACGCGCCCCGGGCGGCCACCGGAACCTCTGACCTCGGCGAACGCCGTTGTGTGACGAGTTCCACCAGCTTTACTGTACCGTCTGGACGGTATAGTAAGCGGCATGACCACCAGCCTGCCGACCCCGGAGACCGTCCACCTGCCCTCGAGCCGCCGCTGGGCCGCGCTCGCCGTGCTCGTCGGCGCCGTGCTGCTGCTAGCCGTCGACGGCACCGTGCTGTACCTCGCCGTGCCGTCGCTGACCCGCGAGCTCGCGCCGACCGCCACCGAAATCCTCTGGATCGGCGACGTCTACTCGCTCGCCCTGGCCGGTCTGCTGGTCACGGCCGGGAACCTCGCCGACCGCTTCGGCCGCAAGAAGGTGCTGCTCATCGGCACGGCGGCGTTCGGGGTCGCCTCCGCGCTGGCCGCCTTCTCCCCCACCGCCGGCGTGCTCGTCGTCGCGCGGCTGCTGCTCGGGATCGCGGGCGCGACGATCATGCCGTCGACGCTGTCGATCATCCGCACCCTGTTCACCGACCCGCGCGAACGCACCCGCGCCGTCGCGATCTGGTCGGCCGGGTCGGGTGGCGGCATCGCGCTGGGCCCGCTCGTCGGCGGGCTGCTGCTGGAGCACTACTGGTGGGGCTCGGTGTTCCTGATCAACGTGCCGATCGTCGTCGTCTTCCTGATCGCGGGTGCCTTCCTGCTGCCGGAGTCGCGCGATCCGCACCCGGGCCGGTTCGATCTGCTCTCGGCCGGGCTGTCGATGGCCGCGATCGTCCCGCTGGTCTACGCGGTCAAGCACGCCGTCAGCTCGGGGATCGACCCGCAGGTCGCCGTTGCGGCCGCCGCCGGTGTCGTCTCGGGTGTGCTGTTCGTGCGCCGTCAGCGGCGGGCGGAGAGCCCGCTGATCGACGTCACGCTGTTCCGCAACGGGGCGTTCAGCGGCGCCGTCCTCGCCAGCTTCGTCGCGGTGTTCGCGTTGATGGGCCTGCTGTTCTTCTTCTCCCAGTACCTGCAGCTCGTCCGCGGCTTCTCGCCGCTGCAGGCCGGGTTCGCGGAGATGCCGGCGACGCTGGCTTCGATCGTCGTCGTGGCCGCCGTCGGGGTGGTCGTCGGCCGGCTGGGCCGGGGCCGCGCGGTCGCGGCGGCCCTCGCCGTCGCCGCGCTCGGGCTCGCGCTGGTCGCGATCGCCGAACAGGCGACGCAGTACTGGTGGCTGGGCCTGACGCTGGTGCCGGTCGGGCTCGGGGTCGGGCTGGCGCTGACGCTCACCGTCGACTCGGTGCTGTCCGCCGTCCCGCGGGACAAGGCCGGCTCGGCGTCGGCGATCTCGGAAACGGCCTACGAACTCGGTGCGGCGCTGGGCATCGCGCTGCTCGGCTCGCTGGTCACCCTCGTCTACCGGGCGAACCTGCCGGCCGCGGCACCCGGTGAGGTGCGCGACTCCCTCGCCGGCGCGGTGAACGTGCTCGACTCGGCGTCCGAGCTCGCCCACACCGCGCGGGAAGCGTTCACCGGCGCCATGCAGGTGACATCACTCGCGGCCGCCGCCGTCACCGCCGTCGCCGCGGTGATCGCCTGGGCTACGATTCCGTCCGGAAAGGACTGAGCATGCCTCGCAAAGCCGGGCGCGGCCCGGAAGAAACCCGCCGGGCGCTGCTCGACGCGGCCGGGACCGTGATCCGCACCCGCGGGATCTCCGCCTCCCTCGACGACATCGCCAAGGCGGCCGGTGTCTCGAAAGGCGGGCTGCTGTACCACTTCCCCGCCAAGGACGCGCTGATCCGCACGCTCGCGCAGGACATCCTGGACACCTACCGCGCCGAGGTCCACGCGGCGCTGGACCCCGCGGACACCGACCCGGGCCGGCTGACCCGCGCCTACGTCCGGGCGTCGCTCGACACGTCCTACGACGAGGTCGCCGTGCGCGAGAACATCGCCCTGATCGCGCAGCTGATCTCGATCCCCGAGATCGCGGACCTCGCCCGGGCAGACGCCGAGCGCTGGGACACCGAACTCCACAACGACGGGTTGCCCGGCCACGTCGTCACCCTGGTGGTCGCGGCGGCCGACGGGGCGAGCACCGCCCCGCTGTGGGGCGTCGGCATCAACGTGGCGGCGGCGCGGAAGCTCGAACAGCAGCTCCTCGACCTGACCCGGGACGCCTGAGGCTCAGGAGGCCGGACCCGGCTTTTGTCAACCCGCAGATAGTGTTGGTAAATCACCACTTGCACCGCCCTACCTAAGTCGGCTCCGGCGGGGGCGCACACCGAGTAACTTTCTCGACAGCGCGCGCAAATCCGGCAAATCCCCGTCCCCACGAGGAGTCTTCCGATGTCGAGGAAGTTCGCCCTGGCCGGCGCCGTTGCGCTCGCCCTGGCCGTCACGCCGATCGCCGCGGGCACCGCGACGGCCGCCACCCAGCAGGAAGCCGCCGTCACGACGGTGTACTACAGCACTGCCAGCGCGCCGACGTTCCGCTCGGTGATCAACGCCGGTGCCGCCAACTGGAACCGCAGCGTGACCAACGTCAGACTGGTCGAGCGCAACTCCGGCGCGAGCCTGCGCTACACCGAAGGCAACGACCCCCGCGGGTCCTACGCCTCGACCAACGGCCACGGCAGCGGCACCATCTTCATCGACTACACCCAGGCCCGCCAGTACAACCCGACCCGCATCGCGGCGCACGAGACCGGGCACGCCCTCGGGCTGCCCGACCACTACTCGGGCCCGTGCTCGGAGCTGATGTCCGGCGGCGGCCCCGGCACGTCCTGCACCAACGCCGTCCCCAACTCGGCGGAGCGCAGCCGGGTGAACTCGCTGTGGGCCAACGGCCTCGCGGCGACGAACACGCCGGAGCAGCGCGTCTACGAGACCGTCTACGGTTACTGAGTTTCGACGGGTGTGGCCCGGGCGAGTCCGCCCGGGCCACACCCGTGTCCATACTGGACCCATGAGCGAGCGGCGGCGGGGACTGAGCGGGCCGGCCGGGACCTGGGTCACCGTGGCCGGCCTGGTGCTGGCCTTGGCCGTCGGGCTCGGGGCCGTCGCCGTGCGGCAGTACGAGTCCCGGCTGCTCGCGGCCGGGCAGGAGGCGACCGCGACGGTGTCGGACGTCCTGCGGATCCGGCAGGGGTACAACCTGCAGGTCGAGTTCACGACCGCGACCGGCCGGGAGGTCTCCGCCCGGCTCGACGACTTCCCCCGCGAGCCGCAGCTGAAGATCGGGGATCGGCTGCACATCCGCTACGACCCCGACCGGCCCGACGTCACCCTGTGGGACGTGCGCGACCCCTTGGACTTCACCGGCGCCACGATCTTCCTGGTGTCGCTGGCCGCGGTCCTGGCCCTGGCGTCGGCGGTGTTCTTCCGGCTCACCCGACGGCGACCCCGAGCTCGGCCTCGAACCCCGCCGGCATGATCACGTCGTCCCGGCTCAGGTCGTGCACACTGCGCTTGCCCAGCGCCAGCAACGTCGAGTCGATGCCGTTGCGCAGGACGTCGAGGACGTTTTCCACACCCGCCTGGCCGCCGGCCGCCAGGCCCCACAGGTAAGCGCGGCCGATCAGCACCGCCTTCGCGCCGAGCGCGAGTGCCTTGACGACGTCGCTGCCGCGGCGGATGCCGCCGTCCAGCAGCACTTCCACCTGGCTGCCGACCTCGTCGGCGATCGACGGCAGGGCGCGGATCGTCGCCGGGGTGCCGTCGAGGTTGTTGCCACCGTGGTTGGACACCGAGATCGCGCTGACCCCCGCGTCGACCGCGCGGCGGGCCTCGTCGGCCCGGATCACGCCCTTGAGCAGGAACGGGCCGTCCCACTGCGCACGCAGCCAGGCCACGTCGTCCCACGACGGCGGTGGTGTCTGCATCCACTGGCCGTACGCGCCGAAGAAGGTCGGCGCCTCCTCCCCCGGGGCGACCATGTTCGGCACGCTCAGGTCGGGCAGCCGCCGCGTCTTCGCGTAGTCCAGCAGCCATCCCGGCCGGGACAGCCCTTCCGGTGCGAACCGCAGCAGCTCGCGGAAGGTGAGCCGTTCGGGGATGTGCGGGCTGCCCCAGTCGCGGCTGTGCGAAAACGACCAGTCCAGCGTCAGGATGATGCCGACCGCGCCGGCGGCCCGGGCGCGCTCCAGGCGGCGGAGGATGTCGTCGCGCGTGCCGGTCCAGTAGATCTGGAAGTACGTGTTCGGGTTGGCGGCGACCACCTCCTCGATCGGCTTGCTGCCGAAGGAGCTCAGGCCGACCGACGTCCCGCGCGCGGCCGCCGCCCTCGCCACGGCGACCTCGCCGTCGGGGTGCACCGCCTGGACACCGGTCGGGGAGATCAGCACCGGCAGCGCGACGTCCCGGCCGAGCACGTGGGTGCCCAGCTCGCGCTGCCCTGACAGCCCGGCGGTGCGCGGTGCGAACCGGAGCTCGTCGAACGCGCCGAGGTTGTCGGCCAGGGTGAGGCCCTTCTCAGAGCCGGCGATCAGGGCGGAGTAGACCGAGCCGGGCAGCCGTTTCTTCGCGCGCCGCTGGGCCTCCGCGATCGATTCGAACCAGGTGGAGCTCATCGTTTTCCCTTCGGGTCGAAGCGCAGCAGGCGCCGGACGAACGCCGGGCGGACCGGCTCGAGGGTGCGGTGGGTCAGGCAGCCGGACCAGACGCCGGCGCCGTAGGCGACGTCGTCGGCGATGGCCGCGACGGTGTAGCGGACGGGATCGAGCCCGGGGCGGTTCTTGGCCCACGCGGTCAGCGGCGGGCCGAGCAGCAGGGACGCCGCAGCGGCGCGGCGCCCCCAGCCGCGGGGCACCAGCAGGGCCGCGAGAAGCGGCGCCGCGAACTGCGTGCCGTAGCGGCCGCAGCCGAGCCAGGTCTGGTGGACGGCGGTGGCCATCGCGCGCACCACACCGTCGGCGGGCACGTCGTTCTCGCGCAGCGTCCGGACCATGCTGCCCACCGAGCCGCCGAACGCTGCCGTGGCGAGCAGCGGCCGGCGGGCCAGCAGCGCGGCGACGGTCAACGTGGGCCACGGGTGCAGCACCAGCGGGGCGAGCGCGCCCGGATGCCGCTTCGCGAGCGGGGCGGCGGAGGTGCCGTACCGGGCCCGGCGGGCGAGCAGCGCCGGCCAGGACGCGGGTTCGTGGTGGCCGACGGTGACGTCCGGGGCGTAGCGGACGCGCAGGCCTCTGGCGTGCAGCCGCCAGACCAGGTCGACGTCTTCGCCGAACCGCAGCCCCGGGTCGAACGCGCCGGCCTCGCGCACCACGGCCGCCCGGGCGACGAGCGCGGCGGTCGGCACGTACGACAGCCGGGTGCCGGGCGCGACCCGCGCGGGCCGGTCGCCGAGGTCGAGGCTGGACGCGGCACGCGCGTAACGCCCGGCCGCGCTGTCCGGCACCAGGGCCCGCACCCGCGGGGCGACCGCGGCGACGAGCGGGTCGGCGAAGTGCGCGACGAGCCGGTCGGCCCAGTCCGCGGCCGGCACGCAGTCACTGTCCACAAAGGCCACGAGTTCGGTGAAGACGTGGTCCAGAGCGGTGTTCCGCGCAACACCGGGGCCGCCGTTGACGTCACGGCGGACGAGCTTCGCTCCGTGCGCGGCGGCGACGGCCGCGATGGCGACGGCGTCTTCGGAACCGTCGTCGACAACGAGCACCGGGTGCCGCGCGTCGAGCCCGGCGAGGCAACGGGCGAGCAGCTCGGCCCGGTCGCGGACGGGGATCACGATGGTCACGTCCGGCGGTGTGCCGGGTTCGGGCGGCAGCGGGTGGGCGAGGCCGGTGTCGGTGAGCCGCCGGGCGAGCGCCCCGGCGGCGGCCGTGGTGATCGGGCCGTCGGCGAGTTCCTGCCAGGCTTTCCGGCCGGCCGGGGTGAGCCGGAGGACACGGGACGGGGAACCGCCGAAGATCAGTTCGCCGGTCAGGCGGCGGGTGTCGGGGTCGAGGGTGATCCGGAAGCCGGCGGGTAAGGGCCTCACAGCGCCAATCCCCCATCCACCGGCACAACCGCACCGGTCATCGCGCCGCTCTCCGGACCGGCCAGGAACGCCAGCACCGCAGCCACCTCGTCGGGGTCGAGCAGCCGGTGAACCGGTTGCTGAGCAGCAAACGCAGCCGCGGCGGGCAGGTCGTACAGCCGGGCGCTCTCGGCCAAGATCGGCGTGTCGGTCGAGCCCGGACTCACGGCGTTGGCCGTCACGCCGGTCTCCCCCAGCTCGGCGCCCAGCGCGCGGACCAACCCGGCGACACCCGCTTTGGCAGCGCAGTAAGCGGCGAGCATCGGCAGACCCCGAGTGGCGGCAGCCGACGCGACGGCGAGGAACCGGCCGGAGCGAGGCGACGGCCGCCGCAGCAGGGCGGGAATTGCGGCGCGGGCCAGGTTGACCACGCCGTTGAGGTTGACCTCCAGCACCGCTCGCTCCTGCTCCGGCGGCACCTCCCACAACGGGACACCGCCGGCGACGACACCCGCGGCGGCCACCACCACGTCGAGCCCGCCCCAGCGCCGTTCCGCTTCGGCGACCGCGGCTTCCATCGCCGAGAAGTCCCGCACGTCGGCGACGAAGACCTCGGCGCCCGCCTGCTCGGCGACCGCCGTCAGCTCGGCCTTGCTCCCCATCGGGTACGGGAGCGCGGGGTCGTCGGCGGCGAGGTCCACGGCGAGCACCGCGTAACCCTGACGCGCCAAGCGAAGGACGGTCGCCGCACCGATTCCGCGGGCGGCTCCGGTGACGAGCGCGGTCCGCGTGGTCATCGTTTCCCCCAATCGTCCACCTGGGACACCAGCGCCGCGGTCAGCTCGTCGAGCAATACCGCACCTTCCACCGTGGTCGCCGACGTCGGGTCGCCGAGCACGCCGGTCCCGGTCACCGCGCGCACGCCGCCGTCGAGCAGGAGCGGCATCAGCTCGCCCAGCGGGCGCCGGTCCCCCGGCACCGCCCGGTCCATCCGGACGCTGCCGGGCCGCAACACCAGCTGCAGCGCCGTTTCCGGGTGGCCGGCGTGCGGCTCGCCCGCCCACTGCGGCCGGAACACCTCGACGTCACGCGACTCCGCCCGCAGCCGGGCGACCGCCCGCGTGACCGGACCGGCGTTGCCGCCGTGGGCGGAGACGAACAGCAGCCGCCGGAACGTCTCCGCCGCGGACCGGCCGAGCTCGACCAGGAGCAGCTCGGTCGCCGCCTGGCCGATCGACAGCGTCCCGGCGAACCCGGCGTGCTCGCCGCTGGAGCCGTACGGCACCGGGGGCGCCACTAGGACGTCCCGTGCCGCGGCGAGGCGGTCGCACAGGGCCAGCGCGATGTCGGTGTCGGTGGTCAGCGGCAGGTGCGGGCCGTGCTGCTCGGTCGCGCCGACCGGCACGGCCAGGATCGCCCCGGCCGCCGCACGCTCCGCGACGTCCGGGGAGGCCAGCTCGGCGAGCCGCACGGTCAGGGCCTGAACCCGGCGAGAGGGTTCTCGTCGCAGGCGCGGTCCGGCGGGCGGCGCATGCCGATGGTCACCGGGACCGGGCGTCGCCGGTGGGAGTGGTCCAGCGACGGCTTCGGGACGCTGGTGACGCCGGCCAGCGCAAGTTCGCCGTGGCCACGCACGCATTCCGGGTCCGGCCCGTCGAGCGGCAGGCCGGTGAAGAACTTCGCGGCCATGCACCCGCCGCGGCAGGCGTCGAACGCCGAACACGACGTGCACGCGCCCCCGCTCTGCGGGCTGCGCAACGAGGTGAACAGCTCCGATTCGCGCCACACGCTCGTGAAACCCCCGCCGCCACGGACGTTGCCGGCCAGAAAGGTCTCGTGGATGGCGAACGGGCACGCGTAGACGTCGCCGACCGGGTCGACCAGGCACACCACCCGCCCGGCGCCGCACAGGTTCAGCCCCGGCAGGTCACCCTCGCCGTAACCCGCGAGGTGGAAGAACGAGTCCCCGGTGAGGACGTTCTCGCCGCTCGCGACCAGCCAGTCGTAAAGCTCGCGCTGCTGGGCGGCGGTCGGGTGCAGCTCGTCCCAGGTGTCGGCGCCACGCCCGGACGGGCGCAGCCGGGTGATCCGCAGCTGGGCGCGGTAGCGGTCGGCGATCGCCTTGAACTCGTCGAGCTGGCCCACGTTGTGCCGGGTCACCACCACCGAGATCTTGAAGTTCTCGAAGCCCGCGTCGGCGAGGTGCTCCATCGCGCGGATCGCGGTCGCGTACGAACCGGGGCCGCGGACGTGGTCGTTGACCTCGGCGGTGGCGCCGTCGAGGGAGATCTGGACGTCGACGTAGTCACTGGCGGCCAGGCGGCGGGCCACCTCGGGCGTGATCTTGATGCCGTTGGTGGAGAACTTGACCCCGACGTGGTGCTCGGTCGCGTAGTCGACCAGCTCCCAGAAGTCCGGGCGCACGGTCGGCTCACCGCCGCCGATGTTGACGTAGAACACCTGCATGCGCTCGAACTCGTCGATCAGCGCCTTGCACTCGGCGGTACTGAGCTCGCGCGGGTCCCGCCGTCCCGAAGAGGAAAGGCAGTGCACACAAGACAAGTTGCAGGCGTAGGTCAGTTCCCAGGTGAGGCAGATGGGCGCGTCGAGCCCGTACTGGAATTCGTCCACGAGGGACATCAGAGACTCCTCGGCTGGATCATCCGCGACGCGGCCAGTGCGGCCAGCGCGGCGCGGTAGCGGGGCAGCTCCGGCGGCCCGACCCCCGCGCCGGCACACGCGGCGCGGGCGGTCGGGTGCTCGGCCAGGGACCGGACGACGGTCAGCAGCGCCGGGCTCTTGAGGAACGACAGGCGGCGGGTGCCGAAGTGGTAGAGCAGCGCCCCGAACCGCTCAGGCCGGATCGAGACCTGTTCGTCGAGGCGCCAGGCCGTGTCCAGGTCGAACGGGCCGGGGTCAGTAGACACCGCACATCCCGTCGATCGAGACCTCCTCGACCAGCAGATCTTCGGCCACCACGGTGTCCTCGGCGGGGGTGGGCTGTTCGACGGGCTGCTCGGTCATCGTGACTCCCTTGGCACTCAGACGATTTCGGCACGCTGTGACGAATATCAGGCAGAGTAATGTCACGTAGTGCCAGAAACAACCCCGGGAAGGGAACGGCACTCGGATGACCGAACGCACCCCCGCCGCAGGCACAGGCACCCGCCGCGGCCGCCCGCCCGGCACGAGCGCGCGCGAGCTGGAGGTCATCGCCCTGCGGCTGTTCACCGAGCGGGGTTTCCACGAGACGACGGTCGACGAGATCGCCGCGGCCGCCGGGGTCAGCCGCCGGACGTTCTTCCGGTACTACGACGCCAAGTCCGACGTGCTGTGGAACGAGTTCGACCACGAGGTCGAGACGATCACCAAGCTGCTCGCCGCGGCGTCCGGCGACCTGCCGATGATGGACGCGGTCCGCGAGGCGGTGCTCGAAGCGAATCACTACGGCGCCGACAACGTGCCCGAGCTGCGGATGCGCATGAACCTGGTCAGCTCGGTCCCCGAGCTTGCGGCGAGCGCGGCGCGCCACTACGACGCGTGGGAGCGCGCGGTCAGCGCCTACGTGGCCGGGCGGACCGGGCACCCCGCGGATTCGCTGTACCCGCTGGCGGTGGGACGCGCGGTGCTGGCGACCTGCCGCGCGGCGTACGAGCGCTGGTCGGCGCGGGCGGACGCGGACCTGACGGTGTACCTGGACGCGGCGTTGCGCGCGCTGGCCGGCGGGTTCGCCGACCCGGCGGACACCGCCGAGCCCCAGCCCCTGGCCGGCGGCTGAGACCCGGCAATCACGAGGTCAGTTCCGGCACGTCCAGAGCGTGCCGATCTGCCGCGTGTTGTCGGTGCTGATCGCGGTCGGGTGGAGCGGGTAGGTGCTCCCGAGCTGGGGCAACTGCAACTCGCGGCCGTGCTTCCAGCGCGCCGGGGACCCGTTGCGGTTCTTCGCCGCGACCACGCCGTTCGCGGCGAGGACCCCGCGCTGGGCATAGGTGCTGTCCGGCAGCGGGCGCTCGGCTCCGGTTACCACGTTGATGTAGGTGAGCTCGTCGCCTTCCGCGCCGCCGCGGTCGGCGATCAGCACACCCCCGGCCAGGTCGGTCGCGCGGTGCCCGCCCGGGCCGATCACCGGGAACGACCGCACGACGGTGCCGTCCAGCCGGTAGACCGTCTGCACCTCGTCGCCGGCGAACCCCGCCGAGCTGAGACCGTGGACGTTGATGCCGGTCGCCCCGGAGCCCGGCTTGCCCGGCTCCGGCAGGAACGTCGTCACCCCGCCGGCGTTGATCGCGGACGGGACGAACGACCCGAGGTCGGTCGTGACTCCGTCGCGGACGCCGTCGCCGGCACGGCGACCGCCAGCACGCTCACGTTCGAGCCGGCCCTTCGGTTGAGTCCTCGGGCACGGCTTCCGTGGGCTCCGCCAGGCGCCACCCACCGCGGCGGCGCAGCACCAGCAGGTAGTAACCGGTCGCCAGCACCACGATCCCGGCCGTGACGATCAGGCTGGGCCGGCCCACCACCGGGTCGAGGACGTTCTGGTACACCACGAACACCAGCACGGCCAGGGCGAGCACCGGCGCGACCGGGAACCACGGCATGCGGTACTGCGCGTGCGCGGTCGCGCCCGTCCGGCGGCCGATGATCGCGCCGAGGCACAACGCTCCGTACACCGCGACGATGGACGTGCTCGTCACCACCAGCAGCAGCTGCGGATCGACGTAACACAGCAGCGCCGCCACCACCCCGGTGCCGATCGTCGCCACCCACGGCGTCCCGAAGCGGGGGTGCACCGCGGCCAGCGCGCGGTTGACCACACCGGGCCAGGCGCGGTCGCGGCCGCTGCTGAACACCAGCCGCGAGCTGATCAGGACGATCGCCAGCACGGCGTTCATGATCGCGAGCGCGACGGCGAGGCTGATGACCGTGTCGAGTGTGCTGCCACCGCGGGCGGAGATGAAGGCGGACAACATGTTCTCCGCGCCGAACAGTCCGTTGAGGTCGGGTGCGCCGAGCAGCACCGCCGTCACCGGGACGAGCTCGGCGACCACGGTGATGCCGAGCGCGAGCAGGATCGCCTTGGCGATGCCGCGCGGCGCGTCCTGGGTCTCCTCGCCGAAGTACACCGCCGAGCCGTAACCGTTGTAGGCGAACATCGCGACCGCCATCGCGATCACGATGGCGCCGACCGTCGCCGGGCCGCCGTCGGCCGCCACCGGGTGGGCGAGCAGGTCGGTGAACGGCCTTGCCGGGTGCACCAGGCCGAGCGCGCTCACCACGACCAGCGCGAGGATCTCGATCGCCAGGAAGATCCCGGTCACCCAGGCGTTCAGCTTGATGTCGAACACCCCGACGACGGCGGCCAGCACGCACGTCACGGCACCCACGGCCGGCCCCGGCAGGCCGGGCAGCAGCACTCCCAGATAGGTGCCGACGCCCAGCGCGATCACCGCGACGATGAGGACCTGGGTGATGATCATCAGTCCCAGCACGGCGAAACCGGGCAGCCGGCCGAGGGTGCGCGCGACGATCGCGTACTCGCCGCCGGCCAGCGGGAACGCCGACGCGAGCTCGGCGTAGACGAACGCCATGAACACGCCCACGACCGCCGCGGCCGCGAAGCTCAGGAACGCGCCGGTGCCGGCGCCGGTGAGCACCCCCGGCGCGATGATGAACACCGAGGAGGCGGGGCTGATCGCCGAGAGCGTGATGAGCAGGGTGCCGAGGGTGCGCAGACCGCGGCGCAGGGCAGGGGTGGTCACGACCAGGCCTCCAGTTCTCTGAAGCTCCTTCGAAAAACCAGGTGACCACGGATCAAAGGCGGTGCGCCCCGCTACGTCAAGGGAAGGACACATCACGGTTGAGTCGCGACGGTTGCGTTTTCCGAACGTCCTTCGAAGAATGACTCGCATGGCACGACCGAGCAGGGCCCCCGAGCGCCGGGCCGAGCTGATCGCCGTGGCGCGGCGCGCCGTGGTCGAACGCGGGTTGCTCAACCTGCGGCTGCGGGACATCGCCGACGGTGCCGGCCTGTCTTCGGGTTCGGTGCTCTACTACTTCCCCACCCTGGCCGACCTGCTCCAGGAGGTGCAGCACGAAGCCGTCGAACGCTTCTGCACCACCCGGGAGCAGGCTGCCAGGACCGGGACCCCGCGCGAACGGCTGCTCGCGACGATCCGCAGCGGCCTGCCCACCGGCCCGGACGACGAACTGTGCGTGCTGCTCTACGAGCTCGGCACGATCGCCCGCCGCGACCCGGTGTACGCCGCCCGGCACATCGCGCTGTACGAGCGGCAGGTGGGGATCTACACCGGCATCCTCGAAGCCGGCGCGGCGACCGGCGAGTTCACCCTGACCGCCGACGCGGTCGCGATCGCGCGGAACCTCGTCGCGCTCGAGGACGGCTACGGCCTGCACCTCACCCAGGCCGTGCCGACCCTGGAACGGGCCACCGCCGAAGCGATGCTGCTGTCGTTCGCCCGGATCGCCACCACCTGCCCCCTGGAGGAACCGTCATGACCCGTGCCCGCGACCTGGGCATCCCGCTGCCCGGCCGGCCCGGCACGCACAACGCGCTCACCGACGTCCCCGGTGTCGAAGTCGGCTACACGACGCTGATCGAAGGCGAATCGGTGCGCACCGGCGTCACCGCGGTGCTGCCGCGTGGCCGCGCGGACTTCGCCGTGCCGTGTGCCGCGGGGACGTTCTCCCTCAACGGCAACGGCGAGATGACCGGCGGCGCGTGGCTCGCCGAGACCGGCTCGCTGACGCTGCCGGTGCTGATCACCAACACCCACGCGGTCGGCGCGTGCCACCGCGGGGTGATCGACTGGGTGGTGCGCGAGCGCCCCGACGTCGCGGCCGAGTGGCTGCTGCCGGTGGTCGCCGAGACTTGGGACGGCTACCTCAACGACATCAACGCCCCGACGATCCACAGTGGACACGTCGCCGCGGCGATCGACGCGGCTCGCGGGGGTGCGATCGACGAGGGTTCCGTCGGCGGCGGCACCGGGATGACCTGTTACGGCTTCAAGGGCGGCACCGGCACGGCGTCGCGGGTCGTGGCCCACGGCGCGGACGAGTACACGGTCGGCGCGCTGGTCCAGGCGAACTTCGGCAGCCGCCGGGAGCTGACGGTCGCCGGCGAAGCCGTGGGATCCGTGCTGGCGGCGGACGATCCGCTGGCGGAGTGGTCACCGGCGCCGCCCGGCGCGGGGTCGGTGATCGTCGTCGTGGGCACGGACGCGCCGCTGCTGCCGGGGCAGTGCGCGGCGCTCGCCCGCCGCGTCCCGCTCGGCCTGGCCCGCACCGGGACGACGGGCTCGCACTTCTCCGGCGACCTGTTCCTCACCTTCAGCACGGCCAACCCCGGCGCCCTCACCAGCTCCTTCCCGCGCACGGAGGAGGCCGAGTACGAGACGCTCCGCTTCGTGCCGTGGGGCCGGATCGACCCGTTCTTCGAGGCCGTCGTGCAGGTGGTGGAGGAGGCGGTGCTCAACGCGCTCGTCGCCAACCGGGAGCTGACCGGCCACCGCGGACACCGGGTGCCCGCCCTGCCCGCCGGGCACTGGCTCCCCTGACGGGGGTGGACTCCGTGATCATCCCGATGTCGCGCGGCGGCGGCGTCAATACGGTCAAACCATGCGAAAAGCACTCGTCGCCGGGCTCACCGGTGTCCTCCTGACCACCACGGTCTCCGCCGCCGCGGCCACTCCGGCCCGGCTCGGCCTGCCCGCGCCGACCGGCCCGTACGCCGTCGGAACCACCGATCTGCACCTCGTCGACCACGCCCGGCCGGATCCGTGGGTCGCGGGCACGACCCGGGAGCTGATGGTGACCGTCCGGTACCCGGCGCGGCCGGGCAGCGGCCCGAAAGCGCCGTACCTGACGCCGGGCGCCGCGAAGGTCGTGTCCGAAGAGGACGCGGCGCAGCTCGGCATTTCCGCGGACCGCCTGGACTACACGTTTCCCACCCACGCCCGCACCGGCGTTCCCGCGGCCGGCGGACGGCGCCCCGTCGTGCTCTACTCCCCCAGCGCCAAGTACCCGCGCTCGGTCGGCACCGCGCAGCTGGAGCAGCTCACGAGCGAGGGTTACGTGACGGTGGCGATCGACCACACCCACGAGCCGGCGGCGGTGGAGTTCCCCGGCGGCCGCGTCGAACGGCGGGCACTGCCCCCGGGCACCGACGGCAAGCTGCTCATCGCCACCCGGGTGGCCGACACCCGGTTCGTCCTCGACGAGCTGAAGTCCCGGAAACTCCCGGCCGGGCTGTCCCTCGACCTGACCCGGGTCGGCATGTTCGGCCACTCCGCGGGCGGGTTCACCACCGGCGAGACGATGGTGTCGGACCCGCGCATCAACGCGGGCGCGGACCTCGACGGCAGCATGGCCTACTCCCAGTCCGCCCGCGACTACGGCCGCGTCGCGGACGAAGGACTCGACCGACCCTTCCTGCTGCTGAGCGCCGGCGACCACAGCTCGGCGTCCGACGGTTCGTGGCAGGAGTTCCTGAGCCACCAGCGCGGCCCGGTCCACCAAGCCCACCTGGCCGACGGCGAGCACTTCAGCTACACGGACTACCAGGCCCTCCTCCCCCGGCTCGACCTGGACCCGGCGTCGATCGCGCCGTTCATCGGCACCGTCGACGCCGGGCGCAGCATCGCCACCCAACGCGCGTCGCTGAGCGCGTTCTTCACCCGATACCTCCCGCGGTGAGAGGTCAGGTGAGCTGGACGTAGTCGAGTTCGGCGTAACCCGTGCCACCGGCGAAGAACGGCGCGCCCTTGGCCAGCCGGATCGTGTTGTACCCCGCGTGCAGAGTGACGCTCGTCGAGACGGTCGAGCCGAACTGGCCCCAGCCGGCGGTCGGCGGATAGCTGACCGTCGACCAGCCGCCGCCGTTGTAGGCCAGGCCCTGCGTCGACGTCGCTCCGGTGCCGTTCGCGTACCCGATGGTCATCGTGTACGCGCGGGCGCTCGGCACGTTCACCACGAAGTCGAGGTAACTGTCGCTACGCGGGTCACCGCTGTTGTCGATCCGGCCGACGTAACCACCGTTCGACGCGCTCGAACCCGCCAGCCGCTGCGCGCGGAACACGGACGCGTTCTCCGCCTCGTACCGCTGCTGGTAGGCGGGCAGGCCGCTGGTCGGTTCGACGACCAGGTGGTACGCGCTCGTCGCCGACATGTTCGGCACGGGCACCGTGATCTGCCCGTTCGCGACGGTGTAGGTCGACGTCGACAGCACGGTCGGCGCGGTCACCGCGGTGAACCGGCCCGACGACGGCGTCGACTCGAGCGTGACGCGGACCGTGCCGCCGAGCCCGGTCACCCGCACCGAGTTCGTCCCCGCCTCGTCACCGAACACGACGTCGACGCGCTTGCGCGTGGTGTCGTAGGAGGCGAACCCGTCCAGGCCGGTCTGCGCGGGCGGCGTTGTGCTCACCATCGAGCCCGCCATGTCGCCGTACCACTTGTACAGCCACCACGTCCCGGTCGGCTGGTTGTTGTTGACGACCAGGCCGTTCACGGTCCCGTACTCGTACCAGAACGCCCGGTCGGCGGCCGCCACCCCGGCGCGTTCCAGCTTCGAGACGTAGTTCGCGACCCGGCCGGGCACGTCGACCTCGTCGGTCCACGCGTACTCGTTGATGAAGATCTGCCGCGGGCTGATGCCGAGCGACGACTCCAGCGATCGGTACGCCGCGACGTCGGCCGCGATCGCCCCGCTGCTGTGGTTCAGCTCGTGCCAGACCACGAGGTCCGGCACGGTGTTCGTGTTCTTCGCGTTCGTCAGGAACGCCCGCATCCGGGTGGCGTCCCAGCCCGCGTAGCCGGGCCCCGCGACCGGGGTGCGGGTGTCGCGGGTCCGGATCCGCTGGACCGTGCGCGTCCACCCGGCGTTGAAGTCGCCCGCCTTGGCCGTGTCCCAGGTCCAGTCCGGCTCGTTCCAGATCTCCCACGCGGCCACGTTGCTCACCGAAGTGGCGGCCAGCCGCTTCGAGACCATGGTGTCCACTTTGGCCAGCCAGTCGTCCCAGCTCACCCACTTGTAGGGGAAGTCCGGGTAGATGTCCGGCATCCGGACCACCTGCGCGGCGCCGACGCGGTCCGCCTGCGGCGCGATCTTCAGGGCGTCCCCGCCGGCCGGCTGGCCGTTCGGCTTCTGCCCGACGTCCGGGGGCGGCTGGGTGAGGGTGTTCAGCTTGAGGGGCAGCAGGGTGCTGTCGGCGGGCCGGTTGTTCTCGGCCAGCGCGTACAGGCCACCGGCGGCGGCGTGCGTCACCGGCCGGAACGGGGCCGCGGCGTCCACCACCAGGGTGTGGCCCGCGGCCTCGGCCGGCGCCGCGGTGAGGGCGGCGATGACGGTGACCGCCGAAGCGAGCGCGAGAGTTCGTCGTGACATCGGTACCTCCGGTGCGGGGACGGGGTCATTCCGTGGTGACGGCCGGGATCCAGACCCGCATCGGGCCGGGTTCCCGGTTGCCCCACCGGAAGTACGGGATCGCGGTCAGCTCGACCGGCTCGCCGGGAGCCACGGCCGGAGTGCCGCCGGGGTACAGCTCGTCCGACGCGGGCGGCTCGAGCCTGCCGCGCGCGGTGAGCGTCACGGGGATGTCCGGCGCCTGCCCGGTCGTCAGCGGTGCGGCCGGGTCGATCCGGACGTCTTCCAGCGTGACGCCGGCGGGCAGGTCGGCCTGCTCCAGGCAGTAGACGAGCGGGCCCCGCGTGGCGGCGACACAGCCGCGCACGGCGTCGATCCGCGGGTGCGGCCGGACGAGCCGGGCGGGCATCGGCAGGTCGAGCGTCACCGTGGCGCCGGCGGACCAGTCCCGGCGCACCTCGGTGTACCCGTCGCGGACGTCGGCCGGCGCGCCGTCGACCAGAGCGCCGGACGCCCAGCCGGGGATCCGCAGGACCAGGGTGAGCGCGGCGTCCGTCGTCACCGAGACTTCCACCCGGCCGTCCCACGGGTACCCGGTGCGCGTGACGAGGTGGACGTCCGCACCGTCCACAGTGGTGTGCAGCTCGCCGTCGGCGTACAGGTGCACCTGGAGCCCGCCGTGGTCGGTGGTGGCCACGTACCCGGACAGCGAGGCGACGAGCCGGGCGAGGTTGGGCGGGCAGCAGGCGCAGGAATACCAGGGCAGGCGCTGCGACGGCGCGTCCTCGTGTGAGCCGTCGTGGCCGGTCCGCAGCTGCAGCGGGTTGGCGTAGAAGAAGTGCGTGCCGTCCAGCGCGGTCGAGCCGGCGATCACGTTGTACAGCGTGCGTTCCATCTCGTCGGCGTACTTGCCCTCGCCGGTGGCCAGGAGCATCCGCCAGTTCCACTGGAAGCTCGCGATCCCGGCGCAGGTCTCGCCGTAGGCCCGGTCGGGCGGCAGCTCGTACGGGTCGCCGAACGCCTCGTCGCGGTGGCGCGATCCCTGGGCGCCGGTGAGGTAGGTCTTGGCGCCGAACGCGTCGGCCCAGAGCCGGCGGGCGCTGTCGAGCAGGTTGTCGTCGCGGGTCTCGACGGCGACGTCCACCACGCCGGCGAGCAGGTAGAGCTGCCGGACCACGTGCCCGGCGACTTCGTCCGCCGCACGCACGGGGACGTGGTCCTGCAGGTACCGCGAGCCGAACCGCTCGCCGTTGAGCAGCCCGTGCCCCCGCAGGTCCAGGAAGCGCCGCGCCAGGTCGAGGTACGGCCGGTGCCCGGTCACCCGGTACAGCTCGACCAGCGCGGTCTCGATCTCCGGGTGCCCGTCGACGTCGTCCACGGCCGAAAACCGGTCCACGATCAGGTCCGCAAAACGCCGGGCGACCGTGACGAGCTGCGCGCCCACCCCGGCCCGCGCGGCGGCCACAGCGGCCTGGATCAGGTGGCCCGCGCAGTACAGCTCGTGGCTCCAGTGCAGCTCCCGCCACCGCAGCCCGGGCTTGTCGACGGCGAAGTACGAGTTCAAGTAGCCGTCGTCCCCCTGCGCCTTCGCCACCAGCGCGGCCGTGGTGTCGAGGAACGCGCGCAGCTCGGCGTCGTCCGGCGTCCGGCCGAGCTGCCACGCGGCGGCTTCGAGGGTCTTGTAGACGTCGGAGTCGGCGAACCACATGTTCCGGTGGGCGCCGTCGACCTCGCCGGTGACACGCCGGAGGTTGTCCAAGGCGCCCGCCGCGTCGAGCTGCTCGACGCAGTGCGGCAGCGTCCGGCTCGCGTTGCGCCGCTGCCAGTCGCCCAGAAAACTCCGTGCCGTGAAGGTGACGGCGCCGAGGAACAGCGGCCGCAGCGCCGAAGTCGCGGCGGACGTGGGGTGGACGGGCCCGAGGATGCGTTCGGTCATCGAGTGCTCCTGTCTCAGCCCTTGAGGGCTCCCGAGGTGAAGCCGCGGACGTAGTACCGCTGCAGGACGAGGAAGACCGCCACGCACGGCAGGGCGGAGACCACCACACCCGCTTGCAGGGCCCCGAAGTCGACCGAGCCGAGGCTGCCGGACTGGAGGTTGAACAACGCGAGCGGCAGGGTGAACTTCTCACCGTCGGTGAGGAAGATCAGCGGTGCGACGAACTCGTTCCACGCCGCCAGGAAGGAAAACAGGGCGATGGTGACGATGCCCGGGAGCACTCCGCGCAGCAGGACCCGGCGTAGTGCGCCGCCGATCGAGCAGCCGTCGATCAGCGCGGCCTCTTCGAGCTCCACCGGCAGCGCTTCGAAGGAGTTGCGCATCATGAACAGGCCGAACGGCAGCTGCAGCACGGCCATCACCAGGCCCAGCCCGATCAGCGAGTTCTGCAGGCCGAGCCAGCCGAGCAGGATGTAGAGCGGCACCAGGATCGTCGTGTACGGCACCATCAAGATGGCCAGCGTGACGAGGAACAGCACGTTGCGGCCGGGAAAGGCGAGCCGGGCCATCGCGTACCCGCCGAGCGTGGTCGTCACGACGGTGACGGCCACCGCCACCAGCGCGACCACGGTCGTGTTGACGAGGTAGGTGCCGAGGCCGCTGCCGTAGTCGGCGAGCCGCCGGTAGTTGCCGGTCCCGAAACCGTCACCCGCGGCCTCCCGCCCGGCGACCGACGAATAGAGCGTCCACAGCAGCGGCAGCAGGAACAGCACGGCCAGCGCGGCCGTCGTCACGTGCAGGCCGGCGGCCCGCAGCCGGTTCACTTCCCCTCCCGGCGGATCAGCCGCAGCTGGGCGACGTTCAGCACGATCAGCACGGCGAGCGTCGCCACCGAGACCGCGGCCGCACGGCCGAGGTCCTGGGACAGGAAGGCCTCGCGGTAGATGTCGATGACCACTGTGGCGGTGTCGTGCCGGCCGCCGGTGAGGATGAAGAACTGGTCGAACGCCAGCAGCGAGCCGGTCAGCGACAGCACCATCGCCAGCGCGAGTGTCGGGCGCAGCAGCGGCAGCGTCACCCGCCACAGGATCTGCCACCGGTTCGCGCCGTCGATGCGCGCGGCTTCGTACAGCGCCGGGTCGATGCCCTGCAGGCCGGTCATCAGGATCAGCATGTAGAACCCGGCGAACCGCCAGGTGATCATCCCGACGGCCGAGCCGAGCGCATTGCCGCCGGAGCCGAGCCAGTCCACCCGGCCGAAGCCGAGGAAGTCCACGAGGCCGTTGAGCGCGGACGAATCGGTGTTGAACAGCCCGTAGAACAGCAGGCTGGTCGACGCGAGCCCGACCGCGCTGGGCAGGAAGAAGACGGTGCGGGCCACGCCGGTGCCCGGCCGGTCGTGCTGCACCAGCAACGCCAGTCCGAAGGCGACGAGGCTGAGCACGACCGTGGTCACCAAGGTGTACTTCAGCGTGAACCACACGGCGCGCAGGAACAGCGGGTCGCTCAGCGCGTCGTAGTTCTCGACGCCGTTGGGCGCCGACGCGCCGACCAGCGGCCAGTGGCTGACCGACATCCACAGCATCAGCCCGAGCGGGATGACGAAGAAGACGGCGACCAGCACGGCCATCGGGGCGGCGTAGGTGAGCCCGAGCCGGCGCCGTCCCCGGCTGATCGAGCCGCGGCGGCGGGGTGTCGGCGCCGGGGAGTCCGGCGCCGACACCCGCGAGGACAGCAGGGACACCACGGTCAGCCGCCGCTGGCGAGGGAGTCGGTGACGGCCGCGTTGTGCTGCTTCAGGATCGAGCCGACGTCACCGCCGCCGAACACCGCGTCGATCACCGTCTGCGTCCAGGGACCGTTGGTGTCGTTGAACGTCTTGCCGAAGTTGACCGAGATCGGCGTCTGGCCCTGGCCGGCGAGCCGGTTGAACACGCCGAGCCGCGGATCCTGTTTCGCGTAGGTGTTGTCGGCGAGGTCCGACCGCACGGTGATGTTCTTGCTCTTCGCCACGACGTCCACCTGGGCCTGCTCCGACAGCGTCCAGGAGATGAAGTCCCACGCGGCCGCGGCGTGCCGGCTGTTGCTGCCGATCCCGAGCACGTCCCCGCCGACGAACGTCGAGCTGCCGCCGGTGAGCCCGGGGATCGGGGCGACGCCGACCTGCAGGCCCGGCCCCTCTTTCATGCCCTGCAACGCGGTCGCGCCCATCGGCTGGATGCCGATCTTGCCGTCGAGGAACGCCTGCGTCCAGGTGGGCCCGGACTCGTTCTTCGCCGAGGCGGGCACGATGCCGTCGGTGTACATCGTGCGCAGCAGGGAGTAGACCTGCGCCGCCTGGGGGCTGTCCAGCGTGGCGGCGGTGCCCTGGTCGTTGAGCACCGTGCCGCCGGAGGCCCAGATCATCGGCCAGCTGGTGAACAGCTGGCAGCCCGGGCAGGCGCCGCCGAAGAAGTACCCCTTGACGTCCCCGCCGAGCGTGGTGATCTTGCGGGCGGCGGCGACCAGTTCGTCCAAAGTGGCCGGTGGGTGCTCCGGGTCGAGGCCGGCGCGGGTGAACAGCACCTTGTTGTAGAACACCGCGGACAGGTCGATGTCGTGCGGGACGGCGAAGTGCTTGCCCTCGTAGGTGGCCGTCTTCAGGTGCGCCGGTGCCAGCGCGCCCTTGAACGGCAGCTGGTTCACGCGGGCGGTGAGGTCGAGGAACAGGCCCTTGGCCGCGTAGTTGGGCGCGTAGACGACGTCAGCCGCCAGGAGGTCCGGCAGCTGCTTCGCCCCCGCGGCGGTGCCGACTTTCTGCTGGTAGGAGTCGGCCGGGAAGACGGTCAGCTTGACCTTGTTCCGGTGGCTCGCGTTGTAGGCGTCGATCAGGGTCTGGCTGAAGGTGGCCGTGGGCGAGCGGGTCCACATGGTGATCGTGGTGCCGTCGTCCACCCCGGCGGTGTCCCCCGCCGCGGACTCGGACGGGCCGCTCTGGCAGGCCGCGAGGACGAGCACGCCCAGCACGGCGGCCGCGACCCGGGCCCGGGATCGGATGTGCGAAGTCATCGACTCTCCTAACGGGAGGCCGCCTGGCGGTGTCGAGAGCGAACCGGGGAAAATTAGGAAACCGGTTGCCGACTCAAGCTAGGCCCCTCTTCGCGGGCTCGTCAAGGGCTGTTTCCCCGTAATGAGCGGCTACTTTTGGTCATCACCGGACGCGGAAGGTACTGTGCGACCATGCCTCCGCGGAAACTTTCGGAAACTCCCGGAAACCCGGCCAAGCCGGCGACGATCAGTGAGGTCGCCCTGCTGGCCGGCGTTTCCGTCGGCACGGCGTCGAAGGCGCTCAACGGCCGCGGGTCGTTGCGCCCGGAGACCCGGCAGCGGGTGCTGTCCGCGGCCGAGCAGCTGGGGTTCCAGCCCAACCGCGCGGCCGTGACGCTGAACTCCGGCCGCACCTACACCGTCGGCATGATCACCACCGACACGATCGGCCGGTTCAGCATCCCGCTGATGATGGGCGCGGAGGACGCGCTGGGCGCCGGCGAGATGTCGGTCTTCCTCTGCGACGCCCGCGACGACCCGATCCGGGAGCAGTACTACCTGCGCACCCTGCTGTCCCGCCGGGTCGACGGCATCATCGTCACCGGCCGCCGGACCCAGGCCCGCGCGCCGATCGGCGCGGCGCTGCCGATTCCCGTGGTGTACGCCTTCATCAGCTCCGCCGACCCGGACGACTGCTCCGTCGTGCCGGACGAGGCGGGCGGCGCCCGCAAGGCCGTCGACCACCTCCTGGCCACCGGACGCCGCCGCATCGCCCACATCACCGGTCCCGAGCACCACCACTCGGCGACCGTGCGTGCCTCCGCCGCCGCCGGACGGCTCGCCGAGGCCGGGCTGGACCTCGTCGGCGCCCCGATGTTCGGCGAGTGGAGCGAGGCGTGGGGCCGGCAGGCGGTGCGGATGCTGCTGGGCGCCGGCGACCCCTTCGACGCGGTGTTCTGCGGCAGCGACCAGATCGCCCGCGGGGTCGCCGACGCGCTGCAGGCGGCCGGCCGCCGGGTGCCCGGCGACGTCGCCCTCGTCGGGTTCGACAACTGGGACGTGATGGCGCTGGCCTGCCAGCCGCCGCTGACCAGCGTCGACATGGAACTCGAGGCGCTCGGGCGGACCGCCGCCGACCTGCTGCTGGCGGCGATCAACGGTGAGCCCTCCCCCGGCCGGCACACCCACCCGTGCCGGCTGGTCATCCGCGACTCGACGGCCTGAGTCACCGCCGGGTCCACTGCTGGTTGGCGCCCCCGCCGCAGGCCCACAGGATGACCTTGGTGCCGTTGGCGGTGCCGGCGCCGCTCGCGTCCAGGCACAGTCCCGAAAGCGCGTTCGTGACCGTGCCGTTCGTGTTCAGCGTCCACTGCTGGTTGCGCTGGCCGTTGCAGTCCCAGACGACCACGGCCGTGCCGTTCGCCGTCCCGCTGTTGTAGGCGTCGAGGCATTTGGTGCCGTTGACAACGAGCTGCCCGCGCACCGGCACCCAGGTCTGGTTCGGCCCCGCGGCGCAGTCCCACAGCTGCGCTTGGACGCCGTTGGTGATGCTGTTGTCGTTCACGTCGAGGCACCGGCCCGACTGCGTGCCGGCCACCTGGACGCCGTAACTCCCGGGCAAGGGCAGGATCGAGACGTCCGAGAACTGCGGTGGGGTGCCCGAGAACGTCAGGGTGTTCGTTCCCTTGCCCAGGGACACGATCGCGGAGACGCTCGAACCACCCGGTGGGAAGGCGAGGACGGTCGGCTGCTGGCCGTTCACCGCCAGTGTCGCGGTTCCGCCGCCGGTGTAGGTGAAGGTCGCGACGGCCGGCCCGGTGGCGGCCGCGGTGACTCCGGTGAACCGGCTGCCGTCGGGCGCGTAGTGCGCCGACGGCGCGTCGGTGCCCCCGACGGTCAGCAGCACCGAGTCGTTGGCCGGGACACTCACGCTGTACTGAGTGGTGTAGTTGCCGACATCTCTTGCGGCCCAGAGGTTGCGGACCTTCGCCGTGGCCGGGGTCAGGCCGAGGTCGGCCCACCGCGCCGTCATCGTGGCGGCCGACGACGTCCGGTTGAGCAGCAGCACCGCGCGTTTCCCGGTGCCCGCCAGGACTTTCGTGTACACCTGGAGCCCGGCGGCGTCCTCGGCGACCTTCACCCCCTGCAGGCCGCGCGGGTCCTGGTCGACGGCGATGACCTCCCGGTTCTTCAGGATGCCCGCCGTCTCGGCGCTCATCGTCGCGAGGTTGTTGCCCGCCAGCAGCGGCGCACCGGAGATCGCCCACATCCCGAACTCGGTCCGGCCCTGCGCGGCGGACAGCCCGGGCATGCCGACGGTGAGCATGTCGGGGTCGTTGACGTACCCGGTGTGCTGCGAGACGGGGTGCTGCGCCTGGTCGAAGTTGGCCAGCGCCTGCGGCAACGTCGCCGTCTGGCCGTAGTAGATGATGTCCGTGCTGGTCCGCCACATCGGTGCCGTCCCGGCACCCCAGTTCCACGGATTCTTCTTTCCCCAGTTGCAGATCGACAGGGTGAGCGTGCGGCCGGTCTGCGCGGTCGCCGCCCGGTTGGCGTCGCTGATCGCCCGGTAGGTGCTCTGCGGGTCGAGACCCTCGACGTCGCCGCCACACCAGTCGACCTTGACGAAGTCGAAGCCCCAGCGCTGGAACTGCAGCATGTCCTGCAGGTAGTGACCCTCGCTGCCGGTGCCGGGTGCCGCGGGCCGCCCGGTCGGGAAGTAGTAACCGCAGCCGTCACGCCCGGCGTCGGTGTAGATCCCGGCCTTCAACCCCTTGCCGTGCAGGTAGTCCGCGATGGCCGCCATCCCGCCGGGCCAGTCCGCGGGATCGACGGTGATGTCGCCCGCGCTGTCGCGGGTCCCCTGCCACCAGCCTTCGTCGATGTTGACGTAGCTGTACCCGGCGGCCTGCAGACCGGAGGACACGAGCGCGGCCGCCTGGGCCTTGATGACGTTGTGGTCGATCTTGGCGGCGAAGGAATTCCAGGACGCCCAGCCCACCACCGGCGGGGGCGCCGGGACCTCCGCGGCGGCGGTCGCGGCTCCCAGCCCCGGGACGAGGCCGGCGATCAGCAGGAGTGCGGACAACCCGTGGCGCAGCTTCATGGCATCGCTCCGACTTCGTCGTCAGAAATGTTAGCGCTAACATTCGGGCCTACGCCTGAATTGTTGACGGCCGCCGCACGCACGTCAAGCGGCGATCGGCTGCCTCTTGGATATAGCTTGCTAGCATGCTAGCGTCGACCCGTGGGCGATGAAGACGTCAAGCAGTTCAACGTGTACCTGCCGATCGGCTTGATCCGGCAGGTCAAGCACCGCGCCGTCGAGGCGGAGCTGTCGCTGTCGGCGCTGGTGGCCGACGCGCTGCGCGCCTACCTGGCCAACCCCGTACCCGAAGAGGAGAGCTGACATGAGCACCGAAGGCATCGAGGCCGTGTACCTGGAGACCCACAACTGGGGCAAGGCGGCCAAGTTCTTCCAGGCGCTCGGGTACCGGCTCGAGTTCTCGACCGACCACAACTCCGGGCAGCTCCGCAACGGCGACGGCCCGTACGTCTTCATCGCCGAAGTCCCCGAGGGCCGGGAACTCCGCACGCAGATCGTGTTCAAGGTCCCGGACACCTTCGCGGCCGACGACATCGTCGAGGTGGTCAGCCCGTTCGAGGAAACCCATTACGGGACCAGGGAAATGACCGTGCGCGATCCCGACGGGCGCACGTGGACGCTCCAGGCGCCGGGGGTGAGCTGAGGTGACGGCGCCGGACAGCACGGCGGTGCGGACCGCGCTGTGGCGGGCCCTGCACGTCCGCGTCGACGCGCCGCCGCACGTCTTCGACGACGAACTAGGCCTGCGTCTGGCCGACCCGGGAGCCGGCTGGCGCGAGCGTCCGGACATGGACCCCGCGACCGCCGGCCGGTATCGCGCCGGCATGGTGGCCCGGGCCCGGTTCGTCGAGGACCTGGTCGTCGAGCAGGCGGACGGGGGCGTCGGGCAGTACGTGATCCTCGGCGCGGGGCTCGACACTTTTGCCCAGCGCAGACCGGAAATCGCGGCGCGGCTCCGGGTGTTCGAAGTCGACCAGCCCGGCCCGCAGGCCTGGAAGCGGCAGCGTCTGGCCGACCTCGGCCTCGGTGTGCCCGACTGGCTGCACCTGGTGCCGGTCGACTTCGAAGCCGGGCCGTCGTGGCCGGATCTGCTGGCCGCCGCGGGATTCGCCGCGGACGAGCCCGCCGTCGTCGCCTCGACCGGGGTCAGCATGTACCTCACGAAGGAGGCGAACGCGGCCACCCTGCGCCGGATCGCGGGGTTCGCGCCGGGGTCGACGCTGATGATGACGTTCATGGTGCCGGCGGAGCTCCTCGACGACGGCGACCGCGCGGATCACCGCGCCACGGCCAGCAAGGCGAAGGCGGCGGGCACTCCGTTCGTCAGCTCCTTCTCCCCCGGCGAAATGCTGGCGCTGGCCCGCTCCGCCGGGTTCCGCACCGTCACCCACGTCTCCGGTGACGAGCTGAACTCGCGCTATTTTGCGGACCGGGCCGACGGTCTCCGGATCGCGAAGGGTGAAGAATTCCTCATCGCCACCACGTGATTCACCGCGGCAGACCGCCGAGGTACGCGCGCAGCATGACCTTGAGCTGGTCGAGCAGCCCGGCCGCGTCCGCGGGATCCCCGCGGAACGCCTCCTGGATCACGGCGTCCGCGGCGAGGAACGCGGTGCGGCAGACGGTCGCGGCTTCGTCGTCGTCCCGTAGGAGGCGTTGCGCGACGAGGATGCGGTGCACGCCGGCGGCCATCACACGCTTGTGCGCGAGGTCGGCTTCCCGTGTTCCTTCGGTGCGCCCGCGGCCGAACCACAGCGCGCGGAAGCCGGGTTCGGCGCGGTAGAGCCCGGCGAAGGCGTCGACGAGCAGGCCGACGGGATCGTCCCAGCTCTCGGTCGCTGCCCGCTCGGCGAAGGCGGTCATGAGGTCTTCCAGCCGGGCGAGGTAGAGCTCGCCGAGGGCTTCGGTGATGGCGTCGCGGTCCGGGAGGTACTGGTACAGCGTCCCGACGGAGACGCCGGCCTCGGCGGCGACCCGGGTTGTGGTCAGCGCTTCGACGCCGTCCGCGGCGAGCAGCCGGTCGGCGGCCGCGAGCACCAGGGCGAGCTTCTCCCGCGCTCGTGCCTGGCGCGGCACCCGCACGGCCATCGGATCTCCAAACCTGAACGTGACTTTGTTTCGGATTTATCCTAGCCTCGGGCCATGGCAGAGGCGAGCACAGTCCTCGACGAAGCACGGCGGGCGGTGGCCCGGGCGTGTCACGGCCTGGCCGGGGAAGGCCTGCTGATCGGCACCGCGGGCAACGTGAGCGTCCGCGCGGGTGAGCACGTGGCGGTGACCGCGACGGGCGTCGAGCTGGGCCGGGCCGAGCCGTCGGACGTGACGGTCGTCGACCTGTCCGGCGCCGTGCTTGCCGGCGACCTCGCGCCGACCTCCGAACTGGAGCTGCACCTGGGGATCTACGAACGTTTCGGCGCGGGCGCGGTGGTGCACACGCATTCGCCGCAGGCCACCGCGGTGTCCCTGGTGCTCGACGAGCTGCCGTGTGTGCACTACCAGCAGCTCGCGCTGGGCGGGGAGATCCGGGTCGCGCCGTTCGCCGTGTTCGGCTCCACGGAGCTGGCGACGTCGACCTTGGCCGCACTGGAGGGCAAGTCGGCGGCGCTGCTGGCCAACCACGGCGCGATCGCCCACGGCCCGACGCTGGAGGCCGCGGTGGACAACGCGTTGCTGCTGGAGTGGGCGTGCGGGCTGTACGTGCGCGCCGCGACGCTCGGGTCGCCGCGGGCGCTGGGGCCGGAGCAGCAGGAGGCCGTGGTGATGGCGGCTGTTCAAAGCGGGTACGGGCAGCCTCGGCGGGTCGAGGAGCGCCGGTGACCCAGACCGTCGTCACGCTGGGAGCGCACGTGTTCGACGTGCAGGTCCGGCCGGTCGAAGCCATCCCCGAAGGCCAGGGCGCCACTCTGGTCGAGCAGATCCGCTTCGGCCCGGCAGGTACGGCCGCGGGCACCGCGATCACGCTGGCCAAGCTCGGCGCGACCGTCCGCACGGCGGGCGCGATCGGCGCCGACCCCATCGGCGACCTGCTGCTGGCGATGCTCGCCCGCCACGGCGTCGACACGTCCCTGGTGCTGCGCCGAGAGAGTGTGCAAACCTCGGCGTCCGTGCTGCCGATCCGGCCCGACGGCAGCCGCCCCGCCTTCCACGTGCCGGGCGCGAACCTCACGTACGAGCCGTCCGACGCCCCGGCGGCGGACATCGCCCGCGCCACGCATCTCCACCTCGGCGGGCCCGAGCTGATGGGTGGCGAAAAGGCGGCGAAGATCCTCGCCCCGGCGCGCGCGGCCGGTGTGGTGACGTCTGCCGACCTTCTCGCGCCCGGTGCTCCCGGGGTGCTCGCTTGGCTCGCCGACGCCCTGCCGCTGCTCGACCACCTGCTGCCCAACGAAGACCAGGTCCTCGGCCTGACCGGCGCCACCACCCTCGAGGACGGCGCCCGCGCACTGCTCGCCCACGGCGTCGGCTGCGTCGCGGTCACGCGGGAGGCGCGCGGCGCCCTGGTCGTGACGGCGGAGAAGACCATCGCCGTGCCCGCGTTCGCGGTGCCGGTGGTCGACACCACCGGCTGCGGCGACGCGTTCTCGGCCGGCTTCCTCCGGGGCATCGGCCTCGGCCGCAGCCCTGAAGCGGCCGCGGTGCTCGGCTGCGCCGCTGCAGGTTTGGTGGCGCAGGGACTCGGCAGCGACCACGGCGACTTCGACCTCGCCGCGGCGGACGCCTTCGCCGCGGCCACCCCGGTCCTCGAACTG
The DNA here is from genome assembly GCF_044453095.1 of Amycolatopsis sp. NPDC051758. Classification (NCBI taxonomy): domain Bacteria; kingdom Bacillati; phylum Actinomycetota; class Actinomycetes; order Pseudonocardiales; family Pseudonocardiaceae; genus Amycolatopsis; species Amycolatopsis sp. NPDC051758. Next base: position 730,440 of record NZ_JBITCJ010000002.1, read on the forward strand.
CCCTGACACCAGGCCGCCGAAGGCCCACCCTGCCGCACTCGCCCAAACGCCCAACCCGCGGCAGCCCGTGGCCGGCGAGCGCATCTCCGGAAGTCGAGTTGCAGCTTTCTTGCATCGTTGCCCTTGACTTGACGTTTTCCTGCATTCAGGATGCGTCTCGTGCAGAACGAAGTCAGAACGAGCGAACTCGACCGGCGCATCGTCGCCGCCCTGCAGCTCAACGGGCGGGCGTCGTGGGGAGCCGTCGCGCGGCACGTCGGGGCGAGCGAGTCCACTGTGCTCCGCCGGGCCGCGCAGCTCACCGAGAGCGGTCAGCTGCGGGTGATCGGCGTGGTCGACGTGCTCCGGTGCGGCCTCGGGGTGCCGGTACTCACGCGGCTGAAGTGCCGTCCGGGCACCGCGGCCGAAGTCGCCGAAGCGCTCGCCGCGCGGCCCGACGTGCGGTACACCACCGTGCTGGCCGGCAGTGCCGACTGCGCCGCCGAGTTCGTCCTGCCCTCCTACGCGGACATCGCGGGCCTGCAGGAGAACGGCTTCCCGGCCGCCGAGGCCATTCGTGACGCCGAGACCTTCGCCGTCATGCGGACCTTCACCTCCAACCACGACTGGGACTCCGGCGAACTCACCGCCGACGCCGCGCACGACCTGCGCGGCGGCGACGTGCGGCCGTTCGAGGAGCAGCACTGGGAGCGCCCGCCGGAGCAGCTCGACGAGGTGGACCTCGCGATCTGCGCGGCGCTGGGCGAGGACGGCCGGCTGCCGTTCAAGGAGGTGTCCCGGCAAGTCGGCACCAGCGAGTCCACAGTGGCTCGCCGCGTCGACTCCCTGGTGCGCCGCGGCTGTCTGCGCTTCCGGACGCTCGCCGAGCCCGCGATGTTCGGCTACGCGCTGGAGTTCATGCTCTGGCTCTCGGTCGTCCCCGGCGAGCTCGACCGCGCCGGGCAGCAGCTCGCCGCCCACCCCGGCACGAAGTACCTGAGCGCCACCACCGGCCGGTTCAACCTCGTCGGCCAGATCGTGCTGCGCCACTACGGCGAGCTGTACCGCCACACCACCGACGTCGTCGGCGCGCTGCCCGGGCTCCGGGAGGCCGACGTGACCCTGCAGGTTTCGACGCTCAAGCGCGCGTGGGCCCCGACGCCCGCCGCCAGCTTGGAGGACGCATGACCGAACAACCGTGGCAGTGGGACGAGAAGACGTGGCGCGGGCACGTCGAGCACGTCCGCGCCGGGCGCCCGCTGCGGCCGGCGTCGTGGCCCGGCGGCGCGAAGGTCGCCGTGGCGCTGTCCTTCGACTCCGACCACGAGACACCCGCCCTGCGCGACGGCGACGTGCTGCCGGGCAAGATGGCCCAGGGTGAGTACGGCGCCCGCGTCGGCGTGCCGCGGCTGCTGAAGCTCCTCGACCGCCACCGCGCACCCGCCTCGTTCTTCGTACCCGCCGTGTCGGCGCTGCTGCACGACGGCGAGGTCAAGTCCTATGTGGACGCCGGGCACGAAGTCGCGTTGCACGGCTGGATCCACGAGCGCAACACCGCGCTCAGCGAAACCGAAGAGCGCGACCTCGCCTTCCGCGCGGCCGACGTCCTCGAACGCCTGGCGGGCACCCGGCCGGTCGGCATCCGGACGCCGTCGTGGGACTTCTCCGCGCACACCCTCGCCATCACGCGCGAACTCGGCCTCAAGTACGACTCGTCATTGATGGCCGACGACGACTGTTACGAGCTGCTGGAGCACGGCGAGCCCACCGGCGTCGTCGAGCTGCCGGTGGAATGGATCCGCGACGACGCGCCCTACTTCATGATGGACCGGTTCGCCTCGCTGCGGCCCTACACCCCGCCGCGCGGCGTGCTCTCGATCTGGCGCGACGAGTTCGACGCGGCCCACGCCGAGGGCGGCATCTTCCAGCTCACCATGCACCCCCACATCATCGGGCACCGGTCCCGCATCACCGTCCTTTCCGAACTCCTCGACCACATCACCAGCCACGACGACGTCTGGTTCGCCACGCACGCGCAGATCGTGGACCACGTCTTGCAGGAGCAGCCATGACCACTGTGGACACCGTCGGAGTTTCACATCGCCTGACACCGCAGCAGCGCAAAGCGATCGTCGCCGGCGCCGTCGGCAACACCGTCGAATGGGTCGACTGGGCCGTCTACGCCACGTTCGCACCCGTCTTCGCCGGTCAGTTCTTCGCCGGGGGAAACGAAACCACGGCGCTGCTGTCCACTTTGGCCGTGTTCGCCGTCGGGTTCGTGATGCGCCCGATCGGCGGCGCGGTCCTCGGCGCCTACGCCGACCGGAAGGGCCGCAAGAAGGGCCTCACCCTCACCATTTCGCTGATGGCCGGGGCGTCGATCGTGATCGCGGTGTGCCCGACCTACACCCAGATCGGCGTGCTCGCCCCGATCATCCTGCTGCTGGCCCGGCTCGTACAGGGTTTCTCCGCGGGCGGCGAGTTCGGCTCGTCGTCGGCGTTCCTCATCGAATCGGCCGCGCCCGGGCGCCGCGCGTTCGCCGGGTCGTGGCAGCAGGTCTCGGTCGGCCTGGGCTCGCTGCTCGCCGCGCTCATGGGGACCATCCTCAACTCGACACTGTCCGAACCGGACCTGCACGGCTGGGGCTGGCGGCTCGCGTTCGGCATCGCCGGGCTGCTCGGCCTGGTCGGGCTGTGGCTGCGGGTGTCGGTGCACGAGACGGAGGCGTTCACGAAGCTCGCCACGAAGCCGCGGCGCAACCCGCTGGTCGCGATGCTGCGCGACCACCCGGGTGCGGCGCTGCGCGTGGCCGGGGTGACCATCGCCGGCACGCTGATCTACTACGTGTGGGTCTCCTACATGCCGGCGTACGCGCACCTCGCGACCGGCATCCCGCTCAAGACGGCGCTGCTGGCGAACACGCTCGCCATGGTCGTGTTCATCACGCTGCTGCCCTTCGGCGGCCTGCTGTCCGACCGGATCGGGCGCAAGGCGACGATGACGGCGTTCGCCGCCGGGTTCGTCGTGTTCGCCTGGCCCGCGTTCCACTTCCTGGCCAACGGGTTCTGGAGCGTGTTCGTCATCGAGCTGATCGGGCTCGTCCTCATCGTCGGGTACTCGGCGAACTGCGCGGTGATCATGGCCGAGCAGTTCCCGGCCGAGGTGCGCACCACCGGCATCGGCCTGCCGTACGCCCTCGCGGTGGCGATCTTCGGCGGCACCGCGCCGTACGTCACGACCTGGCTCACCACCAACCACCTCGGTCACCTCGTGTGGATCTACGTCGCGGCCGCCGCGCTCATCGGCGTCGCGGTGTACTCGACGATGCCGGAGACGAAGGGTAAGGAGCTGTAGTGCGCACCGTGCTCGTGACCGGAGCCGGCGGCGGCATCGGCGCCGCCGTCGCGGACCGGTTCGCCGCCGCCGGCGACCGGCTCGTCCTCTCCGACGTCCGCCCGGCGGAACTGTCCACAGTGGCGTCGAAACTGCGCTCGGACCACGGTGTCGACGTGGTGGAGCTGCCGGGTGACCTCGCGGACGCGGCCTACGCCGAAGGGCTCGTCGAGCGGGCCGGGGAGGTCGACGTCCTGGTCAACGCCGCCGGGATCTACCCCGCCACTCCCCTGCTGGAGATGACCGCCGCGATCTGGGACCGCGTGCAGGACGTGAACGTGCGGGCGGCGCTGCTCACCACCGTCGCGTTCGGCCGGGCGGGCCGGCCCGGCGCGGTGGTCAACATCTCCTCCGGCGCGGCGACCCGGGCGCGCCCCGGCGCCGCGCACTACGCGACGTCGAAGGCCGCGCTGGAGATGGTCACCAAGGCCTGCGCGGTCGAACTGGGCGCGCACGGCATCCGCGTGAACGCCGTCAGCCCGGGTTTCGTCACGGTGGACAGTGAAGCGAACCCCGTCACCGAGGCGTACGCGTCGGCGGTGTCGGTGAACCCGCTCGGCCGCCGCGGCGAGCCGCGGGAGATCGCCGACGCCGTGTTCTGGCTCGCCGGTCCCGAGGCCGGCTGGATCACCGGCGCCGTCCTGCGCGTCGACGGCGGGTCCACCGCGGGCGCGGCCGGCCTGCCGCTGCACTGGGCCGGGGCAGTAACACCTGTCCAACAAGGAAAGGAAGCGCATGTCTGACCGGCGCTCGTACACGGTGGTCGGCGGTGGCGCGATCGGCGGGACGCTCGCCTTCCACCTCGCGCGGGCCGGGCACCCGGTGTCCATCGTGGACGCCGACGCAGGCCACGTGGCCGCGATCGCGGACCGCGGCCTCACCCTGCGCCGCCCCGACGGCGACGAGACCGTGGAGCTGCCCGCCTTCGTGCCGGACGAGGCGCCACCGGTGTTCGGGCGGGTCCTGCTGGCCGTCAAGGCCCAGGCCACCGAGACGGTGCTGCCGTGGCTGGCCCCGCGCCTGGCGGACGACGGTTTTGTCGTCTCACTGCAGAACGGGCTCAACGAAGGCCTGATCGCGTCCCACATCGGTCCGGACCGGACGGTCGGCGCGTTCGTGAACCTGTTCGCCGACGTCGTCGAGCCCGGTGTCGTGCGCGACGGCGGCCTCGGCGCGCTGGTCGTCGGCGAGCCGGACGGCCGGATCACCGACCGGGTCGAGCAGGTGGTCGCGGACCTGCAGGCGTGGGGCCCGGCGAAGGCGACCGCCAACGTCGAGGGTTACCTGTGGGCGAAGCTCGGGTTCGGCGCGATGCTCACCACCACCGCGCTGGCCGACGCGCCGATGGCCGACCTGATCGACCGGCACCGCCCGCTGATGCACGCGCTCACCGCCGAGGTGTTCGCCGCGGCCGGCAACCGGACCCTGGAGGCGTTCGACCAGTTCGACCCGGCGGCCTACCTGCCGGGCGCGCCCGGGCGGGAGGCGGCGACCGACCGCCTGGTCGCCTGGCTGCGGACCCAGCCCAAGGACCGCAGTGGCATCTGGCGCGACATCGCCGTGCGGCACCGCCCGGTCGAGGTCCACCACCACTACGCGCCGGTGCTCGCAGCGGCCGGCGTCCCCCTGCTGCGGGCGATGCTGGCGCGCCTTCGCGACGTCGAGACCGGCGCCGCGGAAATGTCCGAAACCCACCTGACCGAACTGGAGCGAGCACTGTGATCGGCGAACTGCACGAGTGGGTCCGGGCACACCGCAAAGACCTCCTGGAAGACCTGGCCACTTACGTCGGCATCGAGACACCCAGCGACGACAAGTCCGCTTTGGACCGTGGACTGTCCTGGGTGGACAGCTGGCTGCGCGAACGGCTGGGTGCGCCCGAAAACGTCCGGGACGTCGACGGCGGACAGTACGGCGACATCAAGGTCTACAACTTCGCCGGCACCGGCGAACCGGTGCTGCTGCTGCTGTGCCACTACGACACGGTGTGGCCACTCGGGACACTCGCGGACTGGCCGTTCACCGTGGACGGTGACCGCGCGACCGGGCCGGGGATCTTCGACATGAAGTCGGGGCTGGTGCACGCGGTGTGGGCGCTGCGAGCGCTCGACGCCGCGGGGCTGCCCCGCCCGGCCGTGCGGCTGGTCCTCAACGGCGACGAGGAGATCGGCAGCCCGGCGTCGCGCCCGGTGATCGAGGAGGCCGCCGAGGGCACTCGCGCGACGCTGGTGTTCGAGGCGAGCGCGGACGGCGCGGTGAAGACCGCACGCAAGGGTGTCGGCCTGTTCAAGGTGCACACGACGGGTGTCGAGGCGCACGCCGGCCTGGACCCGGCGAAGGGCGCGAGCGCGATCGACGAGCTGGCCCGGGCGGTGCTGGCGCTGCACGCGCTGTCCGCTCCGGACGCGGGCACGACGGTGAACGTCGGCGTGATCTCGGGCGGCACCCGCCAGAACGTGATCGCGGGCGCGGCGTCGGGCGAGATCGACGTCCGCGTGTCGAGCGCGGCGGAGGCCGCCCGCATCGACGCGGGCCTGGCCGCGCTTTCGGCAACCGACCCGCGGGCGACGGTCAAGGTGGAGGGCGGCTGGAACCGGCCGGTGATGGAGCGCTCGGAGAGCATCGCCGGGCTGTACGAGCTGGCCCGCGAAGAAGCCGCAAAACTGCAAGTCACGCTGCGGGAATGCTCGGTGGGCGGCGCGAGCGACGGCAACTTCGTGGCGGCGCTGGGCCACCCGGTCCTGGACGGCTTCGGCGCCGTCGGGGACGGCGCCCACGCACGCCACGAGCACATCAGCGTCGAGGGCATGCTGGAACGCACCGCGCTGGCGGCCGCGGTCCTGCACCGGCTGGGCGGCGCCTGAAAGTCGGTGGCGACGCTCCCCCGCGGCGGAATACGCTTTCGCCGCGGGGAACGGCATGGAGTAGATCAGCGGCAGATCACCCGGCTCATAACCGGGAGGGCGCAGGTTCGACTCCTGCCTCCATGTCCACCCCCGCGCCTTGGAGTAGTTCAGCAGGCAGAACACCCGGCTGTCTCCGGGAGGGCGCAGGTTCGAACCCTGCCTCCAAGTCTGTACAGCAGGGGGAGTCCACATGGAACACACGGCGTCGCCGGGCTACGCCTACGGGCAGCTCGAGCGAGCACTGCGCGGCGCGGCGTCCGCAAAGGACAGCGCCGCGCGCCACCGTGCGCGGGCGAAGGCCGGCCGGTGGCAGGACGTCTTGGCCGGGATGGCCGACGGCACGTTGCGGATCGGCTCGCGGACGCCGGTCGCGGACACCCCGGCGTGGGTGACGCTCGAGGTCGCGCACGGCGGGTTCGCCACCGGCCGGTACCTCGCCGAGGTCCCCCTGCACGCCGACGAAGCCGCCTTGCCCGCCGACGGGCCGGGCACCACCGACCGCGAGCGGCTCAACCTCTGGTACCTCACCGACGCGGGCCTGGCCACGCTGCGCGCCGCGCTCGCCACCGAGGCCTACCGGGTCGAGGTCCCGGAGGACGCCGCGCTGCCGGTCGTCGCCTGGCTGCTGGACCACGGCCACGCCGAAGCCGCGCTCGACCTGGTCGCCGAGCTCCGCCCGCTGATGCACCGCCTGCGCCTGGCGCCCCTGCCGGGCGCCGCGCCACGGCCGGCGGGCGCGCTCGTGCGGCTGAGCACGGTCGGTGCGGTCCGGACGTCCCTGCGCGCGGCGACCACCAAGCCGTCGATCGCGGCGATGCGGGAGACGCTGCAGGTCTGGCACCCGCTGTTCGACCGGCTGGTCGCGCTGTGGTGCGACACGGTCGACGGAGAACTGCCGCGGCTGACCGAAGCCGGCGACGTCGCCGGTGCCTGGCCGTGCCGCGAGTGGCCGGCGGACTGGGCGCAGCGCCGGGCCCAGTGGCTGGCCGACTACGCGACGGCGAGCGCGCGGCACACCGCGTCGACGGCCCACACCCACCCGAAGGGCAACTTCGCCCGGCTGCACCGGGCGCTGCTGGCGTGCGAGCACAACAGCACCGGGTTGACCGGCCGGGACGTCGGCTGGATCCGCCGTGCCCTGGCGAACACCGTCACCAAGCACGGCGAGCCGGGATCGGAGCCGCGGGCGGCGTTGCGCGCGATCCAGGCGGCGGTCGCCGCGCGGCCGACGCACGCCGCACTCGCGGCCGCGCTGGCCGAGCGGCTGGACCGCTACCCGGCCGAGGGCGGGCTCCCGGAGCTCGATCAGGTCGTCGTCGGGGACGCACCGGCGCACCTGGTCGCGAAGGTCGCCCGGGCGCTGGAGGCGCCGATCGAGGAACTGGTCGCGCGGGACGTGATCACCTCGGGCGACGTGCTGGCGACAGTCCTGCCGCAGATCACCGCGCAGCTGCTGGCCGCGAACCTCGAGGACGACCGGCTCGCGGCGCTGTACGCGCAGACGTACGCGGCTTTCCGGCGTCGCCGCGGCCTCCTGCTGCTGGACCTCGAGAGCCAGGTCCGCATCGAGGAGCTGCCGTGGGTCCGGGCGCTCGAACCCCTGCGGGTGCGCCGTCCGGACAGTGCCCGTGCGGCGCGGCACACGCTGTCGCAGACGGTGCTGCTGGCGCTCGGGGCGTTCCCGCAGGCGATCCTGCCGAACACGCTGGTGCGTGAGCTGGGCGCGCTGGCGAAGCAGGCCGGGGTGCCGATGCCGCTGGTGGAGGAGGTTGCCGCCGACATCTTCATGGGGACGTTCACGGCGAAGTGGCGCACGGCGGCGGAAGTCGCGAGCCGCACGATAGCGGGCACGCTGTACGCGCGTTACTACGACCTGCCGGCCGGCTGGACGGCGGCGCCGCAGCCACGCCGGTTCCGGGCGTTCGGCAAGCGGACGGCCGACAACTTCGCCGGCGTGTGCGTGGCCCGCGCGGCCGAAGCCCGGTCCGGCGGTGGGTTCGGTTCGGTGGCCGCCAACGGCACGGTGCTGGAGCAGAGCCAGATCCTCACTACGCAGAACCTCGCCGTCCTGGTCGAGACGCTGGATCTGCGGGCGCGGGTCCGGGAGCCGGCGCCGGAGCTGGCCGGCGAGGTGTTCACGTGGGTGGTGCGCCGCCTGGCGATGCGGACCGACCACCGCCACGCGGCCCTGCAGGCGGTGAAGAACGCCGCCTACGCGTGGCGGCAGGCGATCTTCTTCCTGAGTTTCTGCGACGAGCCGGCCCAGCGCGCGGCAGCGGCGCGGCTGGCCGAGTCGGTGACGCGTGCGGGTCTTGACCACCGCTTCGGCCCGGCGGTGGCCGGTCTCGCCCACGTCGTGAGCGGCGGCCGGTTCACCGCCGGCGGCACGGTCGAGGACGGCCCGGGACGGCGTTTCCTCGGCTGGACGACCGGCGAGCACTGGTGCCTGCCGGAGCTCGCCCGTTGACGCAGCCCGCTTCCCCCGGGGTGTCCCGGAAACCGTGTGTCAGGCGCGGCCGAGCAGCTTCGACGCCAGCCCGGCCCGCCTGCGCCGTACCGGCAGCCGCCCGGCGACGGCGTCCTCGAGCAGCACTCCGACCGTCTCGCGGGCGCACGCCTTGTTCGCGCCGATGCCGCCCGACGGACCGCGCTTGATCCAGCCCGCCACGTACGTGCCCGCCAGCCCTTCGACGCGGCCCGCCGTGTTCGGGACCGTCCCGGTGCCGGTGTCGAACGGCAGGCCCGGCACCGGGGCGCCGCGGAAGCCCGCCGCGCGGACGACCCGGCTCGCGGTGATCTCGACGTCGCCCGCCGCTCCCGAAGCGCGGACGCCGCGGACCTCCGTGTCGCCGGTGAACTCCACCGGTGCGGAGTGGAAGCGCAGGACGATCCGGCGACGGCCGTGCGGCGGCGGCGAAGACCAGTCCACGGTTTCCCGTGGCAAGCCTTGCAGCAGCGTCGCCTTGTCCCCCGGCTCGGCCGCGTCGATCGCCTGCCCGATGCGCGGGTCGTGGTTGTCCACCACCAGGTCGACGTCCGGCCGTGCGGCCAGCGCCAGCAGTTCCGGCCTCGTGTACGCCGCGGTCTCCGGGCCGCGCCGGGCCAGCAGCACGACCTCGCGGACCTTGCCCGAGCGCAGCCGGGTCAGCGCGGCCGGTGCGATTTCGGTGCCGGCCAACGTGTCCGGGTCGGCGGTGAGGATGCGGGCGACGTCGAGCGCGACGTTGCCGGTGCCCACCACGACGACCCGCTCGGCCGAGAGGTCCACTGCGCCGGGGGCGACGTCCGGGTGGCCGTTGTACCAGCCGACCACAACCGCGGCCGGGAGGCTGCCGGGCAGGTCCTCACCCGGGATGCCGAGGCGGCGGGCCCCGGTGGCGCCGACGGCGTAGACCACCGCGTCGTGCCGCGCGGCCAGCTCGGCCGCGGTCACGTCGCGGCCGACCTCGGTCCCGAGCCGCAGCCGCAGCCGCGGGTGGTCGTGGAACCGGGCGAACGTCTCGCCGATCTTCTTCGTCGAGGGGTGGTCGGGCGCGACGCCGTAGCGGATCAGGCCGCCGGCCACCGGCAGGCGGTCGACCAGGGTGACCCGGGCATCGGTGTGCAGCAACAGGTCTTCCACGGCGTACATGCCCGCCGGGCCGGTGCCGACGACCGCGACGTCCAGCGCCGCGAAGTCGCTCGGGAGGATCCGGGTGAACGCCGGCGGCGTCCAGCGGTGGAAGTTCGGGGCGACGGTGGCCTCGGCCAGGACGTCCCGCCCCGCGTAGTACTCCGCGTTGATCTCCGCGTAGACCTGCAGCGGCCCGGTCAGGTCACCGGCCGGGAAGATCGCGTCGACCGGGCAGGCGTCCGCGCAGGCGCCGCAGTCGATGCAGGTGTCCGGGTCGACGTAGAGCAGTTCGGTCCGGCCGAAGTCCGGCTCGTCCGGCGTCGGGTGGATGCAGTTGACCGGGCAGACCGACACGCAGGACGCGTCGGCGCAACAGGTCTGGGTGATCGCGAAGGCCATGGGCTCAGATGAGGTTGGCGCGCTTGTAGAACCACAGCGCCGGCTTGGTCAGCAGGCCGGCGGAGTGCAGGAACTCCATCAGGCCGGCGCAGCTCGAACGCAGCATGGACTTGTGGTGCTGGTTGGCCTTCGCCTCGCGCCGCGCGCGCTTGCCGTCGAGGCCCGCGTTCTCGTAGACCCGGTGGTTCACCATGCTGGAGACGATGAAGTACGACGCGATCGCGACGACCAGGCCGTTGACCTGCCGCCGCAGCCACCCCGCGCCTTCGAGCCGCTCGCGGGTCTCCTCGCGGGCGAACTTCATGTGCCGCGACTCTTCGACGACGTGGATGTTGTTGATGGTGCGCACGAACGGGGCGACCCGCTCGTCACGCATCCAGTCGCGCTGCATGACGTCGAGGACCTCTTCGGCGACGAGGATCGCCGCGTAGGCGGCTTCCCCGGTCGCAGTGGCCTTGAAGACCCGGCCGAGCTCGACGACGAACCGGCGGGGCCGGTAGGCGGGCGCGCCCAGTTTCGCCGCGCCGCGGGCGAACATGATCGAGTGCCGGCATTCGTCGGCGATCTCGGTGAGCGCCCACTGGAAGGCCGGGTCGGTGGGGTCCTTGGCGTAGAAGTCGCGCAGGATCATCTGCTGCAGGATCATTTCGAACCAGATCCCGGTGCTGGCCACCGACGCCGCCTCCTGGCGGGTCAGCGCGCGCTGCTGCCCGGGCGTCAGGTCCGCCCAGTAGGAGGTGCCGTAGAGCGTGCTCCACTCCGGACTCGCGCCGTGGTGATCGGTGTCCAGCGGCGTTTCCCAGTCGACCTCCTTGACCGGGTCGTACGAGAGCTGCTCCGCCGAGTCGAGCAGGCGCCGCGCCATGGTCTCCCGGTCCGACACGCCCGGTTCGCGTTCGCTGATGCTCGTCATGGCCGACCTCCTCGTCAGGTGTTACCGCAGTTCACTGTTACCAACCGTAACACATACCTGTTCGGGTGCACACCCGCGCGCCGAGCACCCCGCTCTTCCGCGTGAACAAGGGCGAGTCGCGCGTCAGGTCGGGAAGTCTCGGTGTACATTCGTTCACTCAATCGCGTCGATCGGCAGGAACCGTGCACCCACCCAGCAGCTCCCCCACCCGGCCCGGACCGTTCGGCTCCGGGCTGCTCGGGCCCCTCGGCCAGCACGTCACCACGTTGCGCCGGCGCGTCCAGCGCCTGCTCACCGCCGCCCTGATCGCGACCAACGTCATCGGCGCGCTGGTCGTGGTCGGGCTCGCGGCGCTGCTCATGCCGGCGCCGGGCATGTCCGGCGACCTGGTGCGGGTCACCGCGATCGCGGTACCGGTCTACGTGGTCGCCGCGGTGGTCGTCGGCACGCTCTGGGGCACCCGCGGCGCCCTCCGGACCCTGCGCTGGGCCGCCGACGGCCGCCGCCCGACCGACGCCGAACGCACCGCGAGCCTGCGCGTCCCGTTGCGGCTGACCGTCGTGCAGGCCGTGCTGTGGGGTGTCGCGACGCTGCTGTTCGGCGGGCTGGCCGCGCTCGTCCAGCCCGCCGTCGTGCTGACGGAGTTCCTCGTGGTCGCCTTCGCCGCCGTGGTCGTCTGCGCGATCGCCTACCTGTTCGGTGAGTTCGCGCTGCGGCCGTACGCGGCGCTGGCCCTCGCGGACACGTCCCCGCCGCGGCCGGTGACCGGCGGGGTCAACCTGCGGATGCTGCTGTTCTGGTGCCTCGGCACCGGGGTGCCGGTCGCCGGGCTGGTCGTCACCGCCGTGCTGGCCTGGGTGCGCGGCGACGTCTCCACGACGAAGCTCGCCGTTTCGGTCATCACCCTCGGCCTGGTCGTGCTCTGCTTCGGCCTGCTGGTCACCGTGTTCACCGCCCGCGCCGTGGTCAACCCGATCTCCTCGGTCCAGGACGCGCTGGGCCGCGTCCGCGCCGGCGACTTCGACGTCGAGATCCCGGTCTACGACGGGACCGAGCTCGGCCTGCTGCAGGCCGGGTTCAACGGGATGGCGGCCGGGCTGCGGGAGCGGGAACAGCTGCGCGACCTGTTCGGCCGGCACGTCGGGCACGAGGTCGCGGTCGAGGCCATGCGCACGTCGGCGGAGCTCGGGGGCACCGTGCGCACGGTGTCGGTGCTGTTCGTCGACCTGGTCGGGTCGACGGCGCTGGCCGCGAGCCGCCCGCCCGAAGAGGTTGTCGGCCTGCTCAACCGATTCTTCGCGGTGGTGGTCGACGAGGTCGACCGGCACCACGGGCTGGTCAACAAGTTCGTCGGCGACGCCGTTCTCGCGGTCTTCGGGGCACCGGCCCCGCTCGCCGACCACGCGACCTGCGCGCTGGCCGCCGCCCGCGCGATCTCCCGCCGGCTGGCCGCCGAGGTGCCGGACGGCCCGGCCGGCATCGGTGTCGCGACCGGGGACGCCGTCGCCGGGAACGTCGGCGACCCGCGCCGGTTCGAGTACACGGTGATCGGCGACCCGGTCAACGAAGCCGCCCGGCTGACGGAGCTGGCGAAGCACAAGCCCGGCCGGCTCCTCGCCTCGTGGACGGTCGTTTCCGCGGCCGCCGCGGAAGAAACGGCCCGGTGGGTCGCGACCGAAGACGTCACGCTGCGCGGGCGCAGCCGGCCCACGACGCTCGCCTCACCCCGCTAACGACGCGGGTCGACGTGCACCTTCGGCGCGGCGAACCGCTCACCGCCGAGCACCGCGGCGACCCCGTCCAGCCCGAGCGTCGCCCCGACGAGCGGCCGGGGATCAACCGACCCGGTGGCGTAGGCGGTGATCGTGTCGGCCAGCGCGGGGGACGCGGACAGCACGCCGACCGCCGTGACGTCCTTCATCACCAGGGCGCGGGTGTCGAGCTCGCTCGGGCGCGCGGACAGTCCGATGTAGACGACCCGGCCGGCCGGCTCCACCACCTCGACCGCGAGCGCGGGCAGCTCGGCCGCGCCCGAGGCGTCGACCACCGCGTCGAAGGGCAGATCCGGCAAGGTGTCGCGGGTCCAGGTGTGCGCAAAGCCGAGACTACGGGCGAACGTGAGCGCGTCCTGGCCCAGCAGGTGCACCTCGGCGCCGGCCGCGCGCAGGAACATCGCGGTCAGCAGCCCGATCGTGCCCGGCCCGAGGACCAGCACCCGGTCCCCCTCCCCGGCACCCGCGGCCCGCGCGGCGCGCAACGCGTTGCCGCCCGGCTCGACCAGCGCGCCGAGCACCGCGTCGACTTCGTCAGGCAGGGTGTGCAGCGACCACGCGGGGACGGCGAGCCGCTCGGCCAGCGCCCCGGCCCGGCCGCCCCGGATCCCGACCTCCTGCCGGTCTTCGCAGGTGTGCTGGTGACCGCGCCGGCAACGGCGGCACGTCCGGTCACCGAGCATGGTGTCGCCCATGACCCGGCTGCCGAGCCAGGCGGGGTCCACCCCGGCCCCGACCGCGGAGACCGTGCCCGCCCATTCGTGGCCCAGGCGCATCGGGTAGGCGGCGTGCCCTTGGTGCAGATAAGCCATCTCGCCGGTGAAGAACTCGACATCGGTGCCGCAGACCCCGGCCCGTTCGACGTCGACGACGACCTCACCCGGCGCGGGTTCGGGCGACGGCACCTCGAGCACCGCGCCCCGCCGCGGCCCGGTGAGCACGAAGGCACGCATGGAAGACATACCCGCATGCTCGCATCCCGCCGTCGCGGCCGGACCACCGCGTCGCCCGGACGGTTATTTTCCCCGTTTCCCGGCAAATCGTGATGACAACGCCGGGTGTCCTGAAAAGAAACTCCTTCCGACACGCCGGAAATCGTGTAACGCGCTCCGGGCAAAACCGACTAACGCGGTGTTTCCGCATCGTCGGAAAAGCCGCCCGGGGAGGCATCGTGGACGTGAAAACCGAACGCCCGTCCGAACACCAGGAAGCCGTGGCCGGCCGCGCCGCGCGCCGGACCGGGCAGCGGCAGGCGAAGATCGCGCTGCTGCGGGAAAAGGGCGGGATCGCCCTCGCCGACGAGCCGAGCCGCGTGGCCACCCGGATCGACCGGCTCGGCCGCTACTACCCCGACGTGCGGCCGGTCAGCCCCGCGGCGATCGCCGCCGGCGACCCGGACGCGATGACCGCCGCGGGTGCGATCCTCGAACGGATCATCCTCACCAACGACCTGCTCGGCGTGGGTTACCTCGAAGGCGGCGTGACGGCTTCGGCCGCCGTCGGCCGGGTGAACATCCGGGACGAGCGTGGCCGGCTCGCCGGGTACGGCACCGGCTCGCTGGTGTCGCCGGAACTGCTGCTCACCAACCACCACGTGCTGCCGGACGCCGGGACCGCGGGGTTCAGCCTCGTCGAGTTCGACTACCAGGACGGTGTGGACGGCCTGCCGCGGCCGGTGCGCGCGTTCGGCCTCGACCCGGACCGCTTCTTCGTCGCCGACGAAGGCCTCGACTTCGCGCTCGTGGCGGTGAAAGCGACCGCCGACGAGCTGAGCCCCTTCGGGTTCAACCGGCTGATCGGCACCGAAGGCAAGGCGATCGTCGGCGACTTCGTCACGATCATCCAGCACCCGCAGGGCGGCAAGAAGCAGGTGGCCCTGCGGGAAAACCGGATCGTCGACGTGCTCGAGCAGTTCCTCCACTACGAAACCGACACCGAACCCGGCTCGTCGGGCTCGCCGGTGTTCAACGACCAGTGGGAGATCGTCGCGCTGCACCACGCCAGCGTCCGCGCGGACGGCCACGCCGAGTTCGGCAACTTCCTCAACGAAGGGATCCGGGTCAGCCGGCTGCTGACCTTCCTGCACGGGCAGCAGTTGCCGCCCGCGCAACAGGCTCTGCTCGACCGGCTGTCCACCCGCCCCGAGCGGGCGAAGCCGGCCCGGCCGGTCGTCGACGCGGGCCCGCAGGTGCTCACCCTCACGATGCCGGTCGACATCCGGCTGCGCGCCGAACCGGCCGCCGCCGGCCCGGCAAGCCCGGAAACCGGCCGGATCGACCCGGACTACTCGAACCGCGAGGGTTACGACCCGGACTTCCTGCCCGGGCACACGGTTCCGCTGCCCGTCCTGTCCGAGGCCCTCGTGCCGCTCGCGGCGACGAACCGGCAGGCGACGACCGAGCCGCGGTACGTCCTGCCGTACCACCACTTCAGCGTCGTCATGAACAAGGAGCGGGGGCTGGCGTTCTTCACCGCGGTCAACATCGACGGGCACACCAGCCGGTCGCTGCACCGCGAGGCGGACCACTGGTCGCTCGACCCGCGGGTGGCCGTCGGCGAGCAGATCGGCGAGTCGATCTACCGCGACAACCCGCTCGACCGCGGGCACCTGGTCCGCCGCCTCGACCCGGCCTGGGGCACGACCGAGGCGATCGCCCAGCTCGGCAACGACGACACGTTCCACTTCACCAACTGTTCGCCGCAGCACAAGGACTTCAACCAGAACAAGACGACGTGGGCCGGGCTCGAGGACTACGTGCTGAAGAACGCGGACAACGCCGACCTCAAGGTCAGCGTGGTGACCGGGCCGGTGCTGGCCGAGGACGACGACCCCTACCGCGGGGTCCGGCTGCCGCGCCAGTTCTGGAAGGTCGTCGCGATGGTCAAGGCCGACGGCACCCTCTCGGCGACGGCCTACCTGCTGAGCCAGGAGGAGCTGATCAAGGGCCTGGAGGCCGCCACCGAGTTCAGCTACGGCGCCTACCGCACCTACCAGGTGCCGGTCCGCCGGATCGCCGGCCTGACCGGGCTGTCGTTCGGGGACCTGCCCGACGCCGATCCGCTGGCCAGCTTGGAATCCACGAACGAGGCGAAGGAGATCCAGCGCCTGGACGACCTCGTGCTCTGAGTCCTCAGAGGACTTCCGAGACGCGGTAGGCGATCCCGCCTTCGACGAGGTAACCCGAGCCGACGCCCACGACGTTGTTGAGCCAGGCGTGGTCCGGCGAGCCGGTCTCGAAGAGCGGGGTGGTGCGGAAGTAGTACCGGGCGGGGTCGATCTCGTGCCGCCGTGCCCGGTCGGCGACGCCTTCGCGCAGGTCGGGCGGGATCACCCAGCGGCCGCCGTAGCTCAGGTGGACCAGCGCGCCGTCGTGGGTGCGCAGGGTCAGCCGGACGTCGAGGACCATCGTCCCGTCCGGGCGGAACTGCGCCCAGTCCCCGCCGCCCGGGAGGACGTCACCACGCAGTCGCGGGCCGTCGAAGGTGCCTCCGACCGCGCCGAAGAGGACGCGGGGCCCGATCGGCAGCGGCTCGGCGAGGTCCACGACGATGTCGAAGAGGTGCGCGGTGCGGGCTTCACCGACGTCCTTGATCCGCGGGTCCGTCATGCGGCCCGGCTTTCGGTGCGTCCCAGCCGGTCGAGGACCGCGTCGGCTGACAGGCCGGATCGTGCGGCCAGGCTCGCGAGGTCGAAGAAGAACCATTCGCTCGCGATGCGGTCCCCGGCGAACGTGAACCGGAGGACCACCGGCAGCTGCACCGGCCGGCGGTGCGGGGCGAGGCCGAGCCAGCCTTCGGCCGGAGTTATCCGGGCCGTGCCCCAGCACACGAGTGTGCCCGCGGAGTGCGCGTGGCCGTCCAGGGTCACCGCGTAGTCCGGGAACGACACGAAGAACCCGTTGAGCGCCTGTTCGTTTTCGGCCAGGCCGCGCGCGGCCACGCCGAACGCTGGGGCCTCCAGCACCATCTCGGGGTGGAACAGCCGCACCGCGGCCGGCACGTCTTGCCGGCTCTTCGCCTCGGCCAGGGCTTCGACCAGCTCGATCATCCGGTTCACGTCCATGTCGCCTCCTCCGTCACCAAAACATACGATCGGTCGTACGCTTTTGGCAAGGGTGTGCCAGGATGACCCCGGTGGAGGAAACCGAGGACCAGCGCCGGGTGCGTGGCGCCCGCGCCCGGCAGCGGATCGCACGGCGCGCCGTCGACATCGCGTCGCTGGAGGGGCTGACCGGGCTGAGCCTCGGCCGGCTCGCGACCGAGCTCGAGCTGAGCAAGAGCGGGATCCAGACCCTGTTCAAGACCAAGGAGAACCTGCAGCTGGCCGCGGCCGACGCGGCGCTCGCGGAGTTCACCACCGCAGTGCTCCTCCCGGCGCAGGACGCTCCCGACGGGGCCGCGCGGCTGCGTGCGCTCACCGAGCGCTGGCTCGCCTACGCCGAGACGCCGTTGTTCACCGGCGGCTGCTTCTGGTCCGCCACCCTGCCGGACTTCGACAGCCGGCCGGGCCCGGTCCGCGACGTGCTCCTCGCCCAGCACAACGCCTGGCTCGACCACCTGGCCGGCCGGCTCCGATACGCCGTCGACGCCGGCGAGATCGCCGCACTGGACCCGGACCTCGCGGCGTTCCAGCTCGATGCGGTGTTCAGCGCCGCCAACACGGCGATGCGCCTGGGTGATCGTGACGCCGCCGGGAAGGTGCGCCGGACCGTCGAGGGAATCCTGACCCGCTAGCTCAGTCGAGGCAGAATTCGTTGCCTTCGATGTCCTGCATCACGATGCACGACTCGTTGAAACCGTCGGCGAGCAGGACCTGGTACTGCACTGCGCCGAGCGCGATCAGGCGGTCGCGCTCGGCTTCGAGCGCGGCGAGGCGCTCGGCGCCCACGAGCCCGGTGCCGACCCGCACGTCGAGGTGCACCCGGTTCTTGACCACCTTGCCTTCGGGCACCCGCTGGAAGAACAGCCGCGGCCCCGCTCCCGAAGGATCACTGCAGGCAAAGGCCGCGCCCTGCCGCTCGGGCGGCAGCGAGCGGTCGAAGTCGTCCCAAGTGGCGAAGCCCTCCGGTGGCGGCGGCACGACGTAACCGAGCACCTCGCACCAGAACCGGGCGACCCGCTCGGGTTCCGCGCAGTCGAAGGTGATTTGGACCTGCCTGATCGACCCCATCGGCCCACCCTAGTGGCGCGTGCCGGGCGGTCGCATCCGGTTAACGGCCGGCGAGGATGTCGTACGCGTGCCGGCGGTGCTCGGCGAACAGCTCGAGCGCCGCTTCACGATCGCGGGCCCGCAGCGCCGCGGCGAGCCGCGCGTGTTCGGCGGGAATTCCCGCCAGGTAACCGTCGGTGTCGACGCCGATCCGGGTCAGCAGGAACAGGTGCACCTGCGACCGGATCCCTTCCCAGGCCTCACGCAGGCGCCGGTGCCCGGCCGCGGCGTAAACCGCGTCGTGGAAGGCGAGGTCGCAGCGGACCATCTCGTGCTCGTCGGCCGCCCGCTCCATGCGCCGCACGGCGTTGTCGATCGTGGCGAGGTCGTCTTCCGGCGCGCGGTCGACCACCAGCGCGACGGCGAGCTGTTCGAGCGCCGCCCGCAGCGTGTCCAGCTCGGCGACGTCCACATCGGACAGCGCGGTGACCGTGGCGCCGCGGTGCCATTCGCTGCGGACGAGGCCTTCGCGCTCCAGCTTGAGCAGCGCTTCGCGCACCGGCCCGCGGCTGACCCCCAGCGCTTCGGCCAGCTCCACCTCGCGCAGCTGGCTGCCGGGCGGGTAACCCCCGTCGAAGACGGCGTCCCGGATGCGGTCGGCGACCTCGTCGGCGAGCCCCCGCCGTCGTGCGGGTGCGACCTGGGCGGTTCTGCTCATGTCGTAATGTTAACATTGAGACAAGCACCCCGGCCGAAAGGACACGCGATGACCATCCCCCGCTTCCACCTGGCCGTGCCGGTGGACGACCTGGCCGCCGCCCGCCACTTCTACGGCGAGGTCCTCGGCCTCGAGCAGGGCCGCAGCGCCGAGCGGTGGGTCGACTGGAACCTGCACGGCCACCAGTTCGTGACGCACCTGGCGCCGGGCCGGCCGGAGCGGGTCCACAACCCGGTCGACGGCCACGACGTGCCGGTGCCGCACTTCGGCCTGCTGCTCACCGTCGACGAGTTCCAGGCCCTCGCCGGACGGCTGCGCGCCGCGGACACGGAGTTCGTCATCGAGCCCTACCTGCGTTTCGCGGGCCAGCCGGGCGAGCAGTGGACCATGTTCCTGCTCGACCCCGCCGGGAACGCCTTGGAGTTCAAGGCTTTCGCGGACGACTCACAGGTCTTCGCGGTCTGAGTCCGACGCCCGCAACGAACCCGGGTGCGCCTTCGCGTCCGGGTCGTTCCGGGTCTTGATCAGGCTGGCGACCGTCACGACGGCGAGGACGCCGATGATCACCGCGAGGCTCACCGGCGTCGCGATCTCCGGGACGCGCTCGTCGATGTCGACGTGCGCCCAGTGCAGGATCAGCTTCACGCCGATGAACGCAAGGATCACCGCGAGCCCGGCGGACAGGTAGACGAGCCGGTCGAGCAGGCCCTTCACGAGGAAGTACAGCGCCCGCAGGCCGAGCAGCGCGAACGCGTTCGCGGCGAAGACGATGTAGGGCTCTTCGGTCACGCCGAACACGGCCGGGATCGAGTCCAGCGCGAACAGCAGGTCCACCCCGCCGATCGCGACCAGGACGACCACCAGCGGGGTGACCGCCCGGCGGCCCGCCACCTTGGTGGTCAGCCGGCCGCCGTCGTACCCGTCGGAGACCGGCAGCACCCGCCGCGCGGTGCGGACGATCAGGTTGTGCTCGATGTCGGGATCCGAGTCGCGGTGCCGGAACAGCTGCACGCCGGTGTAGATCAGCAGCAGGCCGAACAGCAGGAACATGAACGAGAACAACGACAGCAGCGTTGCGCCGAGCGCGATGAAGATCGCCCGCATGACCAGCGCCAGCACGATCCCGAACGTGAGCACCTTGTGCTGGTGCTCTTCCGGGACGGCGAACGTCGTCATGATGATCACGAACACGAACAGGTTGTCGACCGACAGGCTCTTCTCGACGATGTAGCCGGCGAAGTACTCGGCGCCGAATTCACCGCCGTGCGCCAAGGTCAGCCAGACGCCGAACGCCACCGCGACGAGGATGTACCCCACCGACCATGCGACCGCCTCGGCGAACCCGACGCGGTGCGGCCGGACCGCGGCGAGCACCAGGTCGATCGCGAGCAGCCCCAGGATGACGCCGATGGTGAGCAGCCACGTGCCGGCCCCGATGCCCATCCACTCCCCCGTTCCTGCGCTCTTGCTGCGATCGTACGTGCGAAATGGACAAAGCGCACTAGGAGTCCATTGTGGACCATGCGGAAAGGTCCGCCGCCTCGAGCCGGGCGTGCGGGTCCAGCTCGAGGCCGCCCCGGCGGAGCGTGTCGTCCACGATGCCCCACACCCAGCGGGCCAGCAGGGCGGCCAGCTCGGCCCGGTCGACGCCGCGGGGGTTCTCCAGCCAGCGTGCGGTGCTCGACTCGACCAGGCCGACCAGTCCGAACGCGACGGCTTCGCAGACGCGGGTGTCGATGCCGAACAGGCCGAGGTAGTGCTCGAACACCACGGTGAGCTGCCGCGCGATGGCGGTCTTTCCGTCGCCGAAGACGTCGGGGGCGCCGTCGAGGCCGTGCTTGGTCAGGTAGCGGTAGAGCGGGCCGTGCTCGGCCAGCCAGCGGGTGTGCGCGCCGATCGCGGTGCGGATCAGGTCCATCGGGGTGCCGCTCGGCTGCCACAGCGGTGCGAACTCGGCGGTGATCAGCTCCGCGACCCGGCACGCGATCGCGTGCTGCAGGTCCGCGGCGCCGTCGAAGTGCCGGTAGAGCCGGGTGCGGGCGACGCCGGCTTCGTCGGCGATCTGCTCGGTGGAGACCTCGGGCCCGTGCCGGGTGATGGCGCGCAGACCGGCTTCCACGAACTCGCGGCGACGGCGGTCGCGCTGGCCCGCCCACCGCGCGGCCCGGCCGTCGGGCGGCCGCGGCGTGTTCGGCGACGTCATCGGCTGGAGTGTACCGACGGGCGGCTATCGCGTACACTGCCGTACCTCTTACTTTGGGTGCGTTTCGATCACGGAGGGTGCCGATGGGCAGCGTCGACGACGACGTCCCGCCGGACGCCGTGCTGCTCGCCGCCCTCCGCGCCGGCGACCTCGGCGCGAGCGGCCTCCTGTTCCGCCGGCACGCCGACGCGCTGCGCCGGACCGCGCGGGCGTGGGCGAACCAGCCCGCGGAGCGCGACGACCTGGTGGCCGAGACGTTCGCCCGGGTGCTGGCCGTGGTGCACGCGGGCGGCGGGCCGGAGGGCGACCTGCGGCCGTACCTCGTCGTGACGATGCGGAACCTGGTGTCCCGGTGGGGCCGCCAGGGCAGCCGGGTCGAGCTGTGCGAAACGGTCCCCGAGACGGCCGCCCGCGGGGCCGAGGAGCTGGCGCTGCACCGGTCGAACGAGAAGCTGGTGTGGACGGCGTACTGCACGCTGCCCGGCCGGTGGCGCACGGTGCTCTGGCGGACCGAAGCCGAGGGTGACACCCCGACGGAGGTGGCGCCCCTGCTCGGGCTGACCCCGAACAGCGTCGCGGCGCTGGCGATGCGGGCACGTGAGGGGCTTCGGCAGGCGTACCTGCAGGTCCAGGTGCCCGACGCCGAGGAGCCGGTCTGCCGCGAGCCGCGGCGCCGGATGGGTGCGTGGGTGCGGGGTGCGCTGTCGCCCCGCCGGGCGAGCGCGGTCGCCGACCACATCGCGGGCTGCGGTTCGTGCCGGACGGTGGCGACCGGGCTGGACGAAGCCAACCGCGAACTCCCCGGCTCCCCCGCCCGCCTAACCGGCTGACCCTCCCCACCCGCCCCTCCCGACACGCCCCTCCAAGCACACGAACCGACTGTCCAGGTACGCGAACCGACCGCCTGGGTACGCGAACCGACTGTCCAGGCACGTGAGCCGACCGCCCGGGTACGCGAACCGACTGTCCAGGCACGTGAGCCGACCGCCCGGGTACGCGAACCGACTGTCCAGGTACGCGAGTCGTCCACCTGAGTACGCGAGTCGTCCGCCCGGGTACGCGAGCCGTCCATCTCGGTACGCAAGCCGTCCGTCCAGGTACGCGAGTCGTCCAGCCAGGTACGCGAGTCGTCCATCCCAGCACGCGAGCCGTCCGCCCGGGTACGCGAGTCGTCCATCCCGGCACGCGAGTCGTCCAGCCAGGTACGCGAGTCGTCCGGTGTGGCTGCCCCGCACGTTGCGCCGAGGTTGCCTCGCCCCCGCCCCGCCGGGTTACCGTGGAGGACGGCCCAGGAGGTGGCGGTGGACGAAGGCGTCTGCGCGGTCCGGCCCGGCACCGACGTGGCCGGGCACGCCCGGCTGCTCGCGGGCATCCACGACGCCGTCCTGGCCGGGCGACCACCCGAATCCGCTCCGCGCCGGCTCGTCGAACGCTCGTGGCGTCGGGTGGCCGCGCAGGGTGTCGACCCGGACCGGCCGCCCGCGCCCGACCCCGTCGGGGTTGCCGAGGTCGAACGGCGGCGGACCGGCTGCCGGCTGAACGAGGTGCTTCCCGAGCTGCGGGGCGCGCTGACGTCCGTCGCCGAAGACGCGCACCACCTGATGGTCGTCACCGATGCCGACGGTGTTGTCCTCTGGCGTGAGGGTGCGCGCCGGGTGCGGCACCGGGCCGACTCGCTGGGCTTCACCGAGGGCGCCACCTGGTCCGAGCCCGCCATCGGCAGCAACGCGATCGGCACGGCGCTCGCCGAAGCGGCGCCCGTGCAGATGTTCGCGGCCGAGCACTTCGTGCGCTCCCACCACTCCTGGGCCTGCACCGCCTACCCCGTGCACGACCCGCGGACCGGCGAACTGCTCGGGATCGTCGACGTCAGCGGGCCGGCCGAGACCGTCCACCCGATGACCGTCGCCCTGGTCGGGACGTCGGTTCGGCTCGCCGAAGCCGTCCTCTGGCAACGCCACGAAGCCCGCCTCGAAGGTCTCCGGCAGCTGTCGGGGCACGTCCTCGCGGGCGGGCCCGGCCTCGTTGTCGACGACCACGGGTGGGTCGCCGCCCGGAGCGGCGTCTCCGGGATCGACCGCGTCGCCGCGCCTCGCCACGGTGTGCCCGTCGCGGTCCGCGGGGTCGGGGCGTGCGAACCCGAGCCGGTGCCGGGCGGCTGGCTGTTGCGGCCGAGCCGCCACGAAACCCTGCGGCTGACGCTCGAGTTCGATCCGCCGCGCGCGATCGTCGAGGGCTCGGCGCGGTGGACGCACCCGCTCGGCCGGCGCCAGGCGGACCTGCTGCGGCTGATCGCGACCGCCGGGCCGGCCGGGATGTCGGCGGCGCAGCTGTCGGAGACGCTCTACGGCGACCGCACGCACCTGGTGACCGTGCGGGCCGAGCTGTCCCGGCTGCGCAAGCTCGTCGGCGGGCTGCTGCTCGCGCGGCCGTACCGGATCGCGCCGGACGTCGACGTCGTGCTGATGCAACCCTGAAGCAACCCTTACCCCGGCCCGGGCCCGCGGTGTTGGCTGCGCTGAACGCGCCGCCGACGAAGACGGTGCCCGAGACGGGGAGGTCCGCTCATGACCCAGACCCTCGAACCGGCCCAGGCCGTCGGTGCCCGCCAACGCGTCGAAGGCTGGCTCGCCGACTTCGAGGCCGCGCTCGCGGCCCGGGACGCCGACCGGGCCGCCGCCCTCTTCGCCACGACGTCGTTCTGGCGGGACCTCGTCGCGTTCACCTGGAACCTCAAGACCGTCGAAAACCGCGAGGGTGTGAAGGACCTCCTCCTCGCCACGATGGACACCGCCGACGCACACGGCTTCCACCCCACCGACGAGCCCACCGAGAGTGACGGCGTGGTCGAGTCGTGGATCGGCTTCGAGACCGCCGCCGGCCGCGGACGCGGGCACCTGCGCCTCACCGACGAAGGCGCGTTCACCTTCCTCACGACGTTGCACGAGCTCAAGGGGCACGAGGAGCCACTCGGCACGGCCCGGCCGAAGGGCGCCGAACACGGCATCAACCCCGACCGGGTCACCTGGGCGGAAGCGCGGCAGGCCGAGGCCGCGGAGCTGGGGACGACCACCCAGCCGTACGTCGTCGTCATCGGCGGCGGGCAGGGCGGGATCGCGCTGGGCGCCCGGCTGCGCCAGCTCGGCGTGCCGCACGTCGTCGTCGACCGCCACGCCCGCCCCGGCGACCAGTGGCGCGGCCGGTACAAGTCGCTGTGCCTGCACGACCCGGTCTGGTACGACCACCTGCCTTACCTCGACTTCCCGCGCACCTGGCCGGTCTTCGCGCCGAAGGACAAGATCGCCGACTGGCTCGAGATGTACACGAAGGTCATGGAGGTGAACTACTGGTCGTCGACGACCTGCAAGAGCGCCTCTTACAACGAAGAGACCCAGGAGTGGACGGTCGTCCTCGACCGCGACGGCGAGGAAGTCGTCCTCAAGCCGAAGCAGCTCGTGCTCGCGACCGGCATGTCGGGCAAGCCGAACATCCCGACGTTGCCGGGACAAGATCGCTTCCGCGGCGACCAGCACCACAGCTCACAGCACCCCGGGCCGGACGCCTACCGCGGCAAGAAGGCCGTCATCATCGGGTCCAACAACTCCGCGTTCGACATCTGCGGCGCGCTGTGGGAGGCCGGCGCCGACGTCACGATGGTCCAGCGCAGCTCGACACACATCGTGAAGTCGGATTCGCTGATGGACCTCGGGCTGGGCGACCTCTACTCGGAGCGCGCGCTCGCGGCCGGGATGACCACGCAGAAGGCGGACCTGACCTTCGCCTCGCTCCCCTACCGGATCATGCACACGTTCCAGCAGCCGGTGTACGCCGCGATCAAGGACCGCGACCAGGAGTTCTACGACCGTCTCGAAGCGGCCGGCTTCCGGCACGACTGGGGTGACGACGACTCCGGCCTGTTCATGAAGTACCTGCGCCGCGGCTCCGGTTACTACATCGACGTCGGCGCGGCGGACCTGGTGGCCAACGGCGACGTCAAGCTCGCGCACGGCCAGGTGACCTCGCTGACCGAGACGTCCGTGGTCCTCGACGACGGCACCGAGCTCGAGGCCGACCTGGTCGTCTACGCCACCGGGTACGGCTCGATGAACGGCTGGGCGGCGGACCTGATCAGCCAGGAGGTCGCCGACAAGGTCGGGAAGGTCTGGGGCCTCGGCTCGGCGACCACGAAGGACCCGGGCCCGTGGGAAGGCGAACAGCGGAACATGTGGAAGCCCACGCAGCAAGAGGGTCTCTGGTTCCACGGCGGCAACCTCCACCAGTCCCGGCACTACTCGCTGTACCTGGCGCTGCAGCTGAAGGCACGGGCCGAAGGGATCCCGACGCCGGTGTACGGGCTGCAGGAGGTGCACCACCGCTCTTAAGCGTCGAGCGCGCCCGCGGGATCGCCGAACAGCAGGGCGCTTCCGTGGGCGCGCTTGAAGTACAGGTGGGCGTCGTGCTCCCAGGTGATCGCGATGCCGCCGTGCAGCTGGATCATCTCCGCCGCCGCGTGGGAAAACGCCTCGCTGCACACGACTTTCGCGGTCGTGACGGCTTCCGCGTCGCCGTCCACCAGGGCCGCGTACAACGCCGACCGCGCCGCTTCGACGTGGACGTGCACGTCGGCCATCCGGTGCTTCAGCGCCTGGAACCCGCCGATCGGCCGGCCGAACTGACGGCGTTGTTTGGTGTACTCCACCGTAAGTTCGAGCGCGCGGGCTGACGCGCCGACCTGCTCGGCGGCGACGGCGATCGTCGCGGTGTCGCGCAGCCGCTCTTCGTTGAAGCCGGTGGTGTCGAGGCGACGCGCCGGCGTGCCGGAGAACTCCACGATGGCCAGCCGCCGGGTCGGGTCCAGGGTCGTGACCCGCGAACGGCGGACACCGTCCAGGGGCACCTCGAACAGGCCCACGCCGTCCGGGGTGCGGGCCACCGCGAGCAGGACGTCCGCGATGTCGCCGTCCAGGACGTAGTGCGCGCGGCCGTCGAGGCCGGTGTCCGAAGCGGTGCAGGCGAGCTCGGATCCGTCCACATCGGACCACGCCAGCGCGGCGAGCGTGGTGCCCGCGGCGATGCCCGGCAGCAGCCGCTGGCAGGCGTCCTCGTTGCCCGAGCCGAGCAGTGCCGACCCGCACAGCACCGCCGAACCCAGCATGGGCGCGGGCGTCAGCGTCCGGCCGAGCTCCGCCAGCACCACGCACACCTCGGCCAGGCCGGCGCCCGCGCCGCCGTAACACTCCGGGATTGCGAGCGCGGCGACGCCGATCTGCTCGCACAGCGTCGACCAGAGTTTGTCGTCGTACCCGAGCGGCGACTCCATCGCCGCCCGCACCGCTTCCGGCCCCGACCGCCGGGTCAGCAACGAGCGCACCGCGTCCCGCAGGGCGACGGCTTCTTCCGTCTCGAGTGGATCCGTCATCGGATGCCCGCCAGGACACGCGCGCGGTGGAACGACCCGTTCCCCCAGGCGCCGGCCAGCGCCCGCACCTTGGTCAGCCGCAGCCCGAGGTCGTGCTCGGCCGTGTAGCCGATGGCGCCGTGCACCTGCAGCGCCGTCCGCGCGGCCAGGTACGCCGCGTCCCCGGCCATCACCTTGGCCGCCGAGACGTCGCGAGTGCGGGTGTCACCGGCGACGGCCGCGCCGTACAGCAGCGGCCGGGCCAGTTCGAGCTGCGTCACGACGTCGGCGAGCAGGTGTTTGACCGCCTGGTACTCGCCGATGGCCCGGCCGTACTGGCTGCGTTGCTTCGCATAGGCGACCGAGGCGTCGAGGAGCCATTGCCCCGCGCCGAGGAGCTGGGCCGACACCGCCAGCACGCCGAGGTCGAACGCGATCGGGTCGGCGGCGGTGGGGCGGGTGGTCCCGGTGACCCGGAACAGCCGCCGGGCCGGGTCGATCGACCGGACCGGCGTGATCCCGGCGCCGGCGACCTCACCCTCGTTGAGGTCGAGGACCACTCCGGCGACGTCGGCGTCCAGGGCGAGCGGCACCGACGGCGGCGCGACGACCGTGGCGAGCAGCTCACCCCCGGCGAGCGCGGTCAGCCGGTCACCGGTCAGCACGGCAGGCGCGACAGCGGCCGTCTCGACGAGCGGCCCGGGCACGGCGTGGTAACCGAGCGCCTCGAAAGCGACCACCAGGTCGACCGCGGTGCCGCCGAGCCCGCCGTGCTCCTCACCGACCAGCAGGGCGGGGACGCCGAGGTCGGCCAGCGCCCGCAGCAGCTTCAGGCCCCGGTCGTGGTCCCCGGCCGCCCAGGCCCGGGCGACCGCGGCGGTGTCGGCGCCGCCCAGCAAGTCGTGCAGGGACGCCGAGAACTGGCGCTGCTCCGGTGACAGCTGGAACCTCATCGGCGCGCCTCCCTCGGCAGTTTCAGCAGCCGTTCGGCGATCGTGTTGCGCTGGATCTGGTCGGTGCCGCCGTAGATCGGGCCGGCCAGGGAGAACAGGTAGCCGTCCACCCAGTCCGGGTCCGTTTCCGCGGCCGCGCCGAGCACGTCCAGCGCCGTCTCGTGCAGGGTGACGTCGAGGTGCGACCAGAACAGCTTGTTCACACTGGACTCCGGGCCGAGCTCACCACCGTCGGCGAGCCGGCTGACGGTGCCGAACGTGTAGAGCTGGTAAGCCCGCGCGCCGATCCAGGCGTCGGCCACCCGGTCCTGTGTGGACGGTGGTGAACCGTACGAGCGCCAGAGGTCCACGAGCCGGGCGGCCGAGGCGAGGAACCGGCCGGGACTGCGCAGGGACAGCCCGCGTTCGTTGTTGGCGGTGGTCATCGCGACCCGCCAGCCCTGCCCCGGCTCGCCGATCACGTCTTCGTCCGGCACGAACACCGAGTCGAAGAAGATCTCGGCGAACCCGGGCTCGCCGTCCAGCTGCGGGATCGGCCGCACGGTGACCCCGTCGGCGCGCAGGTCGGCCATGAAGTAGGTCAACCCGTGGTGCCGCTGCGCGTCAGGTTCGGTCCGGAACAGCCCGAACGCGCGGTCGGCGAACGTCGCCCGCGAGCTCCACGTCTTCGCGCCCGAAAGCAGCCAGCCGCCGTCGGTGCGCACCGCCGTGCTGCGCAGCGCGGCGATGTCGCTGCCCGCCTCGGGTTCCGACCACGCCTGCGCCCACACCTGCTCACCCCGGGCCATCGCGGGCAGGATCCGGTCGCGCTGCTCCGGGGTGCCGTGGGCGAACAGGGTCGGGCCGAGCATGAAGATCCCGTTCTGGCTCACCCGGCCCGGCGCGCCCGCCGCGTAGTACTCCTCTTCGAACAGCAGCCACTGCAGCAGCGAGGCGTCGCGACCGTGGTACTCGCGCGGCCACGACACGACGGACCAGCGCGCTTCGGCGAGCTCGGCCTCCCACTCGCGGTGCGCCGCGAACCCTTCGGCGGTGTCCATCGACGGCAAGGACGGGACGTGCGCCGCGAGCCATTCCCGCGCCTCGTCCCGGAACGCCGCCGACGCCTCGTCGATGTCGAGATCCATCAGGTCCCCTTGTTCGCGTCGCGCATGGACCGCGCGGACTGCCCGCCGAGGGAGTCTTCCGACGTCTCCGCGTTGTGGGCGTGCGCCAGGTGGTGCAGCCCGAACACGGAGTCCATTCCGGACCGCAGCCCCATCAGGTCTTCGGCCTGGTTGACGGCCTTCTTCGCCAGCGCGAGCCCGAACTGCGGCATCCCGGCGATCTTCTCCGCCAGCTCCAGCGTGTGCTGCTCGAGCTCGGCGCGCGGCACGATCCGGTTGATCATGCCCCATTCCTTGGCCTGCTGGACGGTGAAGCGCTCGCCGGTGAACAGCACCTCCTTCGCCGCGCGCGGCCCGAGCACCCACGGGTGCGCGAAGTACTCGACGCCCGGAATCCCCATGCGCACCACGGGATCGGCGAAGAAGGCGTCGTCGGAGGCGACGATGAGATCGCAGATCCAGGCCAGCATCAGCCCGCCCGCGATGCAGGCGCCCTGGACACTCGCGATCATCGGCTTCGGGATTTCCCGCCAGCGGCGGCACATGCCGAGGTAGACCTCGGACTCGCGGGCGAACCGCTGGTCCCCGCCGGCCCGGTCGGTGTGGTCCCACCACATCACCGCGCGGCGGTCGAAGGTGACGTCGACGTCGCGGCCCGGGGTGCCGATGTCGTGCCCGGCGGAAAAGTGCTTACCCTCACCCGCCAGCACGATCACCTTGACCTCGGCGTCGTTCACCGCGCGGGCGAAGGCGTCGTCGAGGGCGTAGGTCATCGCCGAGTTCTGGGCGTTGCGGTAGCCGGGCCGGTTCATCGTGACCACGGCGACCGGCCCGCGCCGCTCGTAGCGGACGACGTCGGCTTCGACGCTCATGCCTTCTCCTCACTGAGCAGCCGCTTCAGCACCTTGCCGGAAGCGTTGCGGGGCAGCTCGTCCAGGAACTCGACGAACCGCGGGGTCTTGTAGTTGGCGAGCCGCTCGCGGCAGAACCCGATGACGTCGTCCGCGGTCAGCCCGGAGCCGACGACGAACGCCTTGCCGACCTCGCCGAGCCGCTCGTCCGGCACGCCGATCACGGCGGCGTCGCGCACGCCGTCCAGTTCGGTCAGCGCGTGTTCGACCTCGGCCGGGTAGACGTTGAACCCGCCGCAGATGTACATGTCCTTGAGCCGGCCGGTGATGGTGAGGTACCCGGCGGCGTCGAGCTCGCCGACGTCGCCGGTGTGCAGCCAGCCGTCCTCGTCGACGGCTTTTGCGGTCGCTTCGGGATCGTCGAGGTAACCGAGCATGACGTCGGGCCCGCGGACCACGATCTCGCCCGGGTCACCGTGGATCGCCACCTCGAAGCCGGCGGTCGCCCGGCCGGACGTCCTGGCGACGAGCTCCGCGTCGTCACCCGGGCGGCACATCGTGACGACCACGGCTTCGGTGAGGCCGTAAGCGGTCAGGACGATTTCGAAGCCCAGCTCCGAGCGCATCCGGCGGACCAGGGACGCCGGGACCGTCGCCGCCCCGGTGACGGCGAGCCGCAACGACGACAGGTCCCCGCGGTCGGGCTCGTGCAGCAGGGACTGGAAGACGGTCGGCGCGCCGGGCAGCACGGAGATCCGTTCGCGGGTGATCACCTCGAGGGCCTTGCGGACGTCGAACACGGCCTGCGGGACGATCGTCGCGCCGGTCAGCAGCCCGACCAGGATCCCGGCCTTGTAACCGAAGCTGTGGAAGAACGGGTTGATCACCAGGTACCGGTCGCCGTCGGTGACCCGGCCGCAGTCCGCCCAGGCCGCGGCGACGTCGACCGCCTGGCGGTGGGCCGACAGCACCCCCTTGGAGCGGCCGCTGGTGCCCGAGGTGAAGAGGATGTCGCTGACGTCGTCCGGTTTCACCGCGTCCGCGCGGGCCTCGGCTTCCGCTTCCGGCACCTGCTCGGCGAACGCCAGGAACTCGTCCCAGCCGAGCGTCCCCGGCACCGGCCGGTGCGGTTGCTCCAGGGGGACGCGGACAACGGTGCGGAGGTCGGGCAGCTGTGCGCCGGTCGCGACGATCGCGGCGTGGCGGTCGGCGCCGAGGAAGTCCGCCGCGACGACCAGCGCCCGGGCCCGGCCGCGGACGAGCAGGTCCACGGTCTCGGCGGCGGTGAACCGGGTGTTGACCGGGATCAGCGTCGCGCCCGCGTAGAGCGCGCCGAGCGCCGTCAGGACCCAGTGGTGGGTGTTCGGCAGGGTGATGGCGACCCGGTCGCCGGGCTCGACACCGCGCGCGACGAAGGCGCGGGCGACCACCTGAACACGTTCCAGAAGTGTGCGGAAGCCGAGCCGCAGTTCACCGTCGACCAGCGCCTCCGCGGAGCCGAACTTCGCGGCAGCGTCGCGGACGACGGCCGGGATCGTGGTCTGTCCCACCACACCCTCCTCTGGACCGACAAACTAGAACGTGTTCTCATTAGCCTAGGTGCCGGACCGGCCCGGCAGCAAGGAGGCGTGTGTGGAACCGACGCGATTCCGCCGCGAGGTCGCGGGCTGGCTCGCGGACAACCTGACCGGCGAGTTCGCGCGGCTGCGCGGCCTGGGCGGCCCGGGCCGCGAGCACGAGGCGTTCGACCTGCGCCTGGCCTGGGAACGGCACCTGGCCGCGGCGGGCTGGACGTGTGTCGGCTGGCCTCGCGAGTTCGGCGGCCGTGAGCTGTCCCTCGACGAGCAGGTCGCCTTCCACGAGGAGTACGCGGCTTCAGGCGCTCCCGCGCGGGTCAACCACATCGGTGAGCAGCTGCTGGGCCCGACGCTCATCGCGTTCGGCACCCCTGAGCAGCGGAAACGGTTCCTGCCGCGCATCGTCGCCGTCGAAGAGCTGTGGTGCCAGGGTTACTCCGAGCCCGGCGCGGGCTCCGACCTCGCCGCCGTCTCGACGTCGGCCGTGCTGCGTGACGGCGAGTGGGTGGTCAACGGCCAGAAGATCTGGACGTCGCTGGCTCACGTGGCCGACTGGTGCTTCGTCGTGGCCAGGACCGAACCCGGGTCACCGCGTCACCACGGCCTGTCCTACCTGCTGGTGCCGTTGCGCCAGGACGGCGTCACGGTGCGGCCGATCCGGCAGCTGACCGGCACGTCCGAGTTCAACGAAGTGTTCTTCGACGACGCCCGCACGCCGGCCGGAATGGTGGTCGGCGAGCCCGGCGACGGCTGGCGGATCGCGATGGCCACCCTCGGCTTCGAACGCGGTGTCTCGACACTCGGCCAGCAGATCGGCTTCCGCCGCGAGCTCGACGACATCGTCGCCGAGGCGAAGCGGACCGGCGCCTACGACGACCCGCTGCTGCGCACCGACCTCACCCGCGCCCGGATCGGCCTGCGGGTGCTGCGCGCACACGCGCTGCGGACGTTGGGAACCGCGGCCGGACCGGAGGTCGCCGTCGGCAAGCTGCTGTGGGCGCAGTGGCACCGCGGGCTCGGCGAGCTGGCGGTGCGTGCTCGCGGGGCGCGGTCACTCGTCTCCGCGGGGGCCGAGCTGGACGACGCGCAGCTGCTTTACCTGTTCACCCGCGCCGACACCATCTACGGCGGCTCGGACGAAATCGAACGCAACATCATCGCCGAGCGGGTGCTCGGCCTGCCCAGGGAGGCGCGACCGTGATCCCCCAGTACCCACCCGGCCACGAGCTGCTGTCCGGCAAGGTCGTGGTGGTGACCGCGGCGGCCGGCACCGGGATCGGCTCGGCGGTGGCTCGCCGGTGTCTCGAAGAAGGCGCGAGCGTCGTCATCAGCGACTGGCACGAGCGGCGCCTCGGCGAAAAAGCGGCCGAACTGGCCGAGCTCGGCAAGGTGCACGCGCTCCCCTGCGACGTCACGGCCGAGGACCAGGTCCAGGCACTCATCGACGGCGCGGTCGACCACTTCGGACGCCTCGACGTCATGGTCAACAACGCCGGGCTGGGCGGCACGAAGTCCGTGCTCGACATGACCGACGACGAGTGGTCCCGCGTTCTGGACATCACGCTCACCGGGACGTTCCGGTGCACGCGTGCGGCGTTGCGGCAGTTCGTCGCCCAGGGCGGCGGCGGGGCGATCGTCAACAACGCGTCGGTGATCGGCTGGCGGGCCCAGGCCGGCCAGGCGCACTACGCCGCCGCGAAAGCCGGCGTGATGGCGTTGACCCGCTGCTCCGCGCTCGACGCCGCCGAACACGGCATCCGCGTCAACGCCGTCGCGCCCAGCCTCGCCATGCATCCCTTCCTCGCCAAGGTGACCAGCGACGAACTGCTGGAAGACCTGACCAAGCGGGAAGCGTTCGGCCGCGCCGCCGAGCCGTGGGAGGTCGCCAACGTCATGGTCTTCCTCGCCAGCGACTACGCGAGTTACCTCACCGGCGAAGTCGTCTCCGTCAGCAGCCAGCACCCCTAGGAGCCCCCGTGCCCGAAGCCTTCCTCCTCGACGCGGTCCGCACGCCCGTGGGGCGCCGCGGCGGCGCGCTGTCCGGGTGGCACTCCGCCGACCTGGGCGCGCACGTCATCCAGGCGGTCGTCGAGCGGGCCGGCGTCGACCCGGACCTCGTGGACGACGTCATCCTCGGCTGCACCGACACCCTCGGCCCGCAGTCGGGCAACCTCGCGCGCACCGCGTGGCTGGCGGCCGGGCTGCCGGACCACGTGCCCGGGGTGACGATCGACCGGCAGTGCGGGTCGAGCCAGCAGGCCGTGCACTTCGCCGCGCAGGCGGTCATGTCGGGGACGCAGGACCTGGTGCTGGCCGGCGGGGTGCAGAACATGAGCCGCATCCCGATCAGCGCGGCGATGCTCGCCGGGCGCGAGTACGGCTTCGACGACCCGTTCTCCGGGTCGAAGGGCTGGCAGGAGCGCTACGGCAGTGTCGAGGTTTCGCAGTTCCGCAGCGCCGACATGATCGCCGCGCACTGGGACATCAGCCGCGCGGCCATGGAGGAGTACGCCTTCCAAAGTCACCAGCGCGCGCTCGACGCCATCGATTCCGGCCGGTTCGACGCGGAGATCGTCCCGGTCGACGACTTCCGGCACGACGAGGGGCCGCGCCGGGACACGTCGCTGGAGCGGATGCGCGGCCTGAAGCCGCTGTCACCGGAATCACGGCTGACGGCGGCGGTGGCCAGCCAGATCTCCGACGGCGCGAGTGCGGCCCTGCTGGCGTCCGCGTCGTTCGTCGAGGAGCACGGCCTGACCCCGCGCGCCCGCATCCACCACCTGTCGGTCCGCGCGGCGGACCCGGTGTGGATGCTGACCGGCCCGATCCCGGCGACGTCCCACGCGCTCCGGAAAGCCGGGCTCACGATCGAGGACATCGACCTGTTCGAGGTCAACGAGGCGTTCGCGAGCGTGGTGCTGGCGTGGCTGGACGAAACGGGCGCGGACCCCGCACGGGTGAACGTCAACGGCGGCGGCATCGCCCTCGGTCACCCCATCGGGGCGACCGGGACGAAGCTCCTCGCCACGCTGCTGCACGAACTGGAACGACGAGGTGGGCGCTACGGCCTGCAGACGATGTGCGAAGGCGGAGGCACCGCCAACGTCACCATCATCGAACGGCTCTGATCAGCCCAAGGCGCGCAGCTTCGGCAGCACGTCCTCCGAGAACTGACTCAAGAAGCGCTCCTGGTCGTGACCCGGGCCGTGGAACACGAGGTGGTTGAGCCCCGCGTCCAGGTACGGCTTGATCTGGGCCACGGCCTCGTCCGGGTCGGACGCCACGATCCAGCGCTTGGCGACCTGGTCGATCGGCAGCTCGTCGGCCAGCCGCTCCATCTCGTCGGCCGAGGTGACGCTGTGCTTCTGCTCCGCCGACAGCGACAGCGGCGCCCAGAACCGCGTGTTCTCCAACGCCTTCTCGGGGTCCCGGTCGTAGGAGAGCTTGATCTCGATGGTCCGGTCGATGTCCTCGACGGTCTTCTCGGCCGCCGCGGCGCCCTCGACCACCGCGGGCATCAGCTTCTCCGTGTAGAGATCCATGCCCTTGCCGGACGTGCAGATGAACCCGTCCCCCGCGCGGCCCGCGTACTTGGCCACCACCGGGCCGCCCGCGGCGATGTACACCGGCACCGGCTGCTCCGGCCGGTCGTAGATGCGCGCGTCGACCAGCTTGTAGTACTCACCGTCGAAGTTCACGTTGTCGCTGGTCCACAGCTCGCGGATCAGCTTGATCGACTCGCGCAGCCGGGCGAAGCGCTCCTTGAACTCCGGCCACTCGCGCCCGGAGACGGCGATCTCGTTCAGCGCCTCGCCGGACCCCACGCCGAGGATCACCCGGCCGCCCGAGAGCAGCGACATCGTCGCGAACGCCTGCGCGATCACGGCCGGGTTGTAGCGGAACGTCGGGGTCAGCACGCTCGTGCCGATCTGCACCCGCTTGGTGCGCTCGGCGACCGCCGGCATCCAGGCCAGCGCCCACGGTGCGTGGCCGCCTTCGTGCCGCCAGGGCAGGAAGTGGTCGGACACCCAGACCGAGTCGAGGCCGACCTCTTCGGCACGCACGGCGTACTCGACCAGGTCCCGCGGCCCGAACTGCTCCGCCGACGCCTTGTAACCGACCTTGAGCGCCACGCTCATCCTCCCGTTTCCCGGCCGAGACGCCGCAGGATCTCACCCGCCTCGGCCACCGTGCCCTCGACGATCTCGCCCACGGTGGGCAGGTCGTGGATCATGCCCACCACCTGTCCCGACGCTAGCACTCCCGCGTCCGTCCGGCCTTCGACCAGCCCGGCGCGCAACAGCATGGGGGTGTTGGCCGCCATGACCAGCTGGCTCCAGGTCAGATCGTTGCCGTGCTTCATCGCGAAGCCTTCTCGCACCATCGCAACCGGCGACAGTCCGGTGATATTCCGGAAGCGGAGCGCGTTTCGCGCGGCCTGGGCGAGACTCCGGAGGCGACCGGTCTGCTCGAGCTTCTCGACCAGGTCGGTGCGCAGGACCCGGTGCGGCAGGCCGTCGACGCGCCGGGTGACGACCGTCCCGGTGAGACCCTGCTCGAGGTAGACGCGCTTGACGTCGTCGGGGACCGTGCTCTCCTTGCTCAGCAGGAAGCGGGTGCCCATCGCCACGCCGGCCGCGCCGTAGGCCAGCGCCGCCGCGAGGCCGCGCCCGTCGAAGAAGCCGCCCGCGGCGACCACCGGGATGTCGACGGCGTCCAGCACCGACGGCAGCAGCAGTGTGGTCGCCACTCCCCCGGTGTGCCCGCCGCCTTCGCCGCCTTGGACGATGACGGCGTCCGCGCCCCAGCCCGCGACCTTCTCGGCGTGCCGGGCGGCGCCGACCGACGGGATCACGACGATCCCGTGGTCCCGCAGCTTCGTGATCATCTCCTTCCGGGGCGCGAGCGCGAACGAAGCCACCTTCACGTTTTCGCGGATCAGCAGGTCGACCCGGTCGCCGGCGTCGGTCGCGTCGGCCCGCAGGTTCACCCCGAACGGCTCCCCGGTCCGCTTCTTGACCTCGGCGATCGCCGCTTCCAGCTCGGGGTAGGTCATCGTCGCCGACGCCAGGATGCCGAGCGCGCCCGCCTCCGCGGTCGCCGACACCAGCCGCGGGCCGGCGACCCAGCCCATCCCGGTCTGCACCACCGGGTGCGCGACGCCGACGAGCCGGGTCAACGCCGTCTTCACGCGGGGACTTCCTTGTCGCGCCGGCTCTTCGGGTCCAGGACCTCGCGGATCAGCCGCAGCTCCTCGTCCGTGGGTTCGCGGGTGGTGGCCACGTCCGAGAAGTCGAGCTCGAACGCAGTTGCCGCGATGACCTCCTCGCGGGTGACGCCGGGGTGCAGCGACACCGCCCGCATCGAGTGGTCCGGGGTGTCGAAACCGAACACACCGAGGTTCGTGACGACCCGGTGCACGTCGTGGTACTTCTCGGCGGACGGCCCCGCCTTCGCCGCGTTGTCGTAGCCCACGCCCGAAACGACGTCCACGGTGTCGACGAAGATCCGGGTGCTGTGCCGCGGCACCCAGTAGCTGGTGCGGTGGTTGACCGTGTTGCCCGGCGCGCCGCGCACCCCCAGCAGCTGCTTCTTCGGCCGGGCGTGGTCGCCGATCGCGGAGATGTTCTGGTTGCCGTAACGGTCGACCTGGTTGGCGCCCATCACGACGTGCCGCCGTCCGTGCGGGACGATCGTGTCGAGCATCTTCCGGAACGGCTGCCAGCCTTCGACTTCGCCGTCCGGGGTGACCAGGTACGCCTCGCCGTCGGACATGAGCAAGTCCGGTTCGAACGTCAGCCGCGCGAGCTTCGCGCCCAGCTGCGGGACCAGGCCCATCGGGCTGGCGACGATCTCGCCGTCACCGCGGAACAGCTCGGCCACCGCCACCACGGCGATCTCGGCCCGGGTCGCACTCATGCCGCCTCCGCCTCGAACTTGTCCACTTCGGACAGATAACGCGTCTCGTCGCCGGAGAGGAACCGGTCCGCGAAGCCGCCCCAGGCGTCGAGGTCCTTGGCACACGTGGCGTAGTGCCGCTGGAACTTCTCGTCCCGGCCGTAGTCCGGCACCGCCGTGGTGAAGTGCGCACCGCGCGGCGCCTCGACGACGGCGTCGACCGCGCCCCGGTTGAGCAGCAGCGACTGCACCGGCCCGCCGGCCGTCAGCTCCGCCGTCTCGACCACTTTTTCGACCGAAACGAACCGCTTCGAAGCCGCCAGGCAGAACAGGTCGTCGAAGTACGGGTCCGGACCGAGGTACTGGGCGTTGCCGCGCTCGTCGGCGCGGTTGAGGTGCACCAGCGCGACGTCGAGGTGCTGCGCCGGCACCGCGACCAGCTCCTCGCCGTCGCCATACGGTGAGCGCACGGTGCGCAGGTCCGGGTTGGCGCGCATCACCTCCGAGCCGAGCCCGGCCCGCATCGGCAGGAACGGAAGCCGTTGCGCCGCCGCGGAAAGCGCGGCGCCGAACATGCCCTCGTCGTACTCGGTGACGCTGATCGCGCCGGTCTCGCGGGCGCGGCCGAACCACGGGTCGTACGGGATCGAGTCGAGCGTGACGAACCCGAACACGACCCGTGAGACCTTGCCCGCCGCGCACAGCAGGCCGACGTCGGGGCCGCCGTAGGACACGACGGTCAGGTCCTTCACGGACGTGCGGAGGATCGCGCGCACCAGCGCCATCGGCTTGCGGCGGGAGCCCCAGCCGCCGATGCCGACGGTCATGCCGTCCTCCAGCTCGGCCGCCACCTCGTCGGCGGTCGTGCGCTTATCGGCCATTCAAGAACTCCTCGCGGGCTTCGTCGGACGCGCCGAGCAGGTTGAGCTCGAAGGTGAAGCCCTGCTCGAACCGGTAACTGCGGTGCACCTGCTGGGTGTCGATGCCGTTCAGGGCCTCCTTCGCCGCCCGGATGACCCGCGGGTCCTTCTTCGCGATGTCCCGGGCGATGGCCAGCGCGGCGTCGTCGAGCTCGGCGCGCGGCACGACCTGGTAGACGGAGCCGTGCGCGTGCAGCTCGGCGGCGGTGATCGTCCGCGCGGTGAAGTAGAGGGTGCGCATCAGGTGCTGGGGCACCAGCCGTGCCAGGTGGGTCGCCGCGCCGAGGGCGCCGCGCTCCACCTCGGGGACGCCGAACGTGGCGTCGTCGGAGGCGATGACGACGTCCGCGTTGCCGACCAGGCCGATGCCGCCGCCCAGGCAGAAGCCGTGCACCGCCGCGACCACCGGCACCGCGCAGTCGTAGACCGCGCCGAACGCCGCGTGGCAGCCGCGGTTCGCGCCGACCAGCGCGTCGTACCCGGTGCTGCGCTGGATCTCCTTGATGTCGACGCCGGCGTTGAAGCCCCGGCCTTCCGCGCGGAGCACGACGACGTGGACGTCGGAGTCCCCGCCGGCCTTCTTCAGTGCGTCGGCGAGGTCGAACCAGCCCTGTACGGGCAGCGCGTTCACCGGCGGGAAGTCGACGGTGATCACCTCGACGTGGCCGTCGCGCTTGGTCAGGATGCCCATCAGCTCGCTCCGTAGACGGGTTCGGGCTCGGGCGCGCGCTCGAGCAGGTCCTTCACCACCGGGCCGAGTTCGGCCGGCTCCCACCGGTCGCCCTTGTCCACGACCGGGCCGTGCCGCCACGCCTGCGCGAGCGACACCTTCCCGCCCTCGACCTCGAACACCCGGCCGGTCACCTGCGAGGACTCCTCACTGCCCAGCCAGACCACCAGCGGCGAGACGTTCTCCGGCGCCATCGTGTCGAACCCTTCGTCCGGACGCGCCATCGACGCGAAGACGGCCTCGGTCATCCGGGTCCGCGCGGCCGGCGCGATCGCGTTCACCGTCACCCCGTAGCGCGCCAGCTCGGCCGCCGCCACGACGGTCAGTCCGGCGATCCCGGCCTTCGCCGCCGAATAGTTGCCCTGGCCGACGCTGCCCAGCAACCCGGCACCCGAACTCGTGTTGATCACCCGGGCGCTCGGCATCCGCCCGGCCTTCGCCTCCGCCCGCCAGTGGTCCGCGGCGTGCCGCAAGGGCGCGAAGTGACCTTTGAGGTGCACGCGAACGACGGCGTCCCACTCGTCCTCGGCGAGGTTGACCAGCATCCGGTCCCGGACGAACCCGGCGTTGTTGACCAGCACGTCCAGGCGGCCGAAGTGCGCCAGCGCCGTCCCGACGAGTTCGCTCGCCCCGGCCCAGTCGGCGATGTCGGCGGTGTTCGCCACCGCCCGCCCGCCCAGCGCCTCGATCTCGGCGACGACATCGGCGGTCGCGTCCTCGTCCACGTCGTTCACCACCACCGGCGCGCCCTCGGCCGCGAAGGCGAGCGCATGCGCCCGTCCGATGCCGCGGCCGGCGCCGGTCACGACGACCACGCGGTCCTGGCACAACCCGCTCACGAATCCTCCCGATGGTTGACGTCGGCCGCGGCGAGGAACGCCGGGACCTCACCGCCGCCGTGCACGCGCAGGGTCGCGCCGGAGACGTAGGAAGCGAGGCCGGAGGCGAGGAACGCGGCACACGCGCCGACCTCCCCGGGCTCGGCGAGGCGGCCCAGCGGCACCGTCTTGCCGACCGCCTCGATCGCGGCTTCGCTGCCGTAGTGCAGGTGGGCCTGCTCGGTGCGCACCATGCCGACGTCGAGCGCGTTGACCCGCACCTTGGGCGCCCACTCGACGGCGAGGCTGGCGGTGAGGTTGTCGAGCCCGGCCTTCGCGGCGCCGTAGGCCGCGGTTCCCGGCGACGCGCGTGTCCCGCTGACACTGGAGATCATCACGATCGAGCCGCCGGTGTCCTGGCGCTGCATGACGGCGTTGGCCCGCTGGGCGACGAGCAGCGGCGCGAGCAGGTTGAGCTGCACGATCTTCTCGTGCAGCCGCGGCGACGCCTCCGCGGCCGGAGCGTAGGGGGCGCCGCCGGCGTTGTTGACCACCACGTCGAGGCGGCCGTGGCGCTCGACGATCCCGTCGATCAGGGCGGTGACCTGCGTTTCGTCGCGGACGTCGCACGGCACGAATTCGGCCTGGGCCGGCACCTCGGGCTCGTGCCGCGCGCAGGTGACGACGTGGGCGCCGTGGGCGAGGAACACCTCGCTGATGCCCTTGCCCACACCGCGGACGCCGCCGGTGACCAGCACCACGGCGCCGGCCAGGCCCAGATCGGTCTTCACACCTTCAAAACTAGAACATGTTCTCGATCGGGACAAGCGTGGTGGTCATCGGCCGGGTCGGATGAACGAGAACTCGTTTCAGCGCGACTGGGCGGTGCGCAGCCCCGACGCCCGCAGCGCGGTCTGCATGGCGAACCGCGCGTCCGGGTCCTCGAGACGCGCGCCGAAGGCCTGTTTCAGCTGCCGCACGCGGTACCGGACCGTCTGCGGGTGGACGGACAGGTCCACCGCGATCTTCTCGGAGTTGCCGCCGTTCTGCAGCCAGGACAACAGGGTCTCGCCCAGCCGGCGGCGCGTGCGGTCCGGGAACTGCGTGAGCGGGGCGAGCTCACGCCGGGCGACCTGGTCGGTGAGGTGCTCGTCCAGCAGCAGCCACAGCGTGGTCAGGTGCTCCGCGCACCAGGTGACGGGCACGTCCGGCAACGCGCCGTCCGCCGCCAGCCGCAGCGCGGCCCGGGCCCAGCGCAGGGAATGCGCCGCGGCGCCCGGTTCCGTCGGCGGGCCGACCGCGACACGCGTGCCGAGCCGGGAGACGCAAAGGGCGTCCACCGGGGCCGGCAGCAGCAGGTACGGGTGCTGCGCATCAACGTCGGCGAGCACGTCGGGTCCCCACGAGACGTCGCTCGGCTCCTCGACGGCCACGGCCACCACCTCGGGCGGCACCGGCCAGCCGGCCGCGGCCGCGAGCTCGGTGAGCAGCTCGTCCGGGACGGTGCCGGGTCCGGTGACGAGCCGCAGCAGGCGTCGTCGCAGGCCGGCCTGGGTGCCGTCGAGCGCCTCCCGGTGCCCGCGGATGGACATCCGGGCGAGCTCGTCGGCGTACCCGAAGAGCATTTCGGCCAGCCGCGCCATGGTCGCCGACGAGAGCTGGTGGCGCCGGCCCAGCCGCATGATCCAGTGCCAGCCCACGCGGGTGCCGACGCGGTAGGCCGCCTGGAGGTCGTCGAGGGTGCGGCCTTCGTGCGCCTCGCCGGCGCCGAGCCGGCGGCACGTCTCGTACAGCTCGTCCCGTGGCGCCATCGGATCCTGGACCAGGTCCACGAAGAGCGCGACGGCGCACTCGACGCCGTGGCGGGTCACGCGGCCGTAGGAGCCCGGCCGGGCGTAGACCGGGACCGCCCGCCACACCTCCGTGACGATCCCGTCGACCAGGGCGGGCAGGGCCGGGCGCATGAGCGCGGCCAGTTCCGCCCGCCGAAGCCCGTCTTCACCCGCGACCGGGACCCGCTGCCGAGCATTCACCAGGTTCCTCCACCGGGACGAAGGGAGCCGGACCAAGCTTTACCGGACAGTAAAGCAGCGGGTTCCGTACAGTACACCGCCATGAGCCGGCGGAGTTTCCCTGATCGATCCAGCACTCGCCGCAGCCCGGCCGCCCGCCCGACCGACGACGAACTGCTCGACGCCGCCCGGGCCGTGTTCGCCGAGCGCGGGTACGCGATGGCCACCATGGGGCTGATCGCCGAGCGCGCCGACTCCACCAAACCGACGCTGTACGCGCATTTCGGCGACAAGGCGGCCCTTTTCCGCGCCACCGTGACCCGGGAGGTCGCCGCGCTGCAGAAGTGGGTGCTCACCGCCTACGAAACGACGAGCTCACGCCCGCTGCAAGAACGGGTCCGGCTCGCGGTGATGGCCATGTTCAGCTACGCCGGCGCCCACCCGGACAGCTTCCGGATGCTGTTCGACTCGGCCGTCGACGAGATGTCGAACGAGCGCCGCGCGCTGGCCGACACGATCACCACGGAGGTGGTCACCCGGGTCCGGGAGTACCTGCTCGCGCACGGCCGGACCCCCGGCGCCGGCGCGGACCT
Organism: Amycolatopsis sp. NPDC051758; assembly: GCF_044453095.1. NCBI lineage: Bacteria > Bacillati > Actinomycetota > Actinomycetes > Pseudonocardiales > Pseudonocardiaceae > Amycolatopsis > Amycolatopsis sp. NPDC051758. Next base: position 772,342 of record NZ_JBITCJ010000002.1, read on the forward strand.
CCTGGGGGCGATGATGGTCGGCCTGGTCGGCCGGGCCGCGATGCACGTCTCCCACTCCCCCGGCGTCGACCCCATCGCCGCGGGCGAACTGGCGACCGGGTTCGTCATGGCCGCGCTGCGCGGCCTCGACCCCGCGCTGCTGGACCACGTTGAGCGTCCACATCGGACTGATTAGCACCGATCGGACAATTTCCGGGGCGAACCGGAACACCCTCTTGCCCTCGGTCGGCAAACGCTGCGACGCTGCCTTTACCCGCAAGTAAAGCGCGCGCGTCCCCGGTTCCGGAAAACGCTTGCGGCAAATCCGGTTCCCCGCCCCCAGAGGTGTGATCCCATGAGTACCCGTATGCTTTCCGCCGCCGTGGCCGGCCTCGCCGTCCTCGGCCTCACCGTCGTCGCCGCCCCGGCGGCGTCGGCCGCGCCCTGCACCGACATCGACGTGCCGGTGGCTCGCGGCACCTTCGAGCCCGGCACGCTGGGCCTCATCGTCGGCGACCCCGTTTACCAAGCGGTGCAGAACCAGCTGCGGCCGCGGTCGCTGAGCAGCTACCGGGTGAACTACCCGGCCGACCTGGGCCAGCCCGCGTCGGTGCAGAAGGGCAACACCGACCTCGTCAACCACGTGACGGCGCAGGCCGCGGCCTGCCCGCAGCAGCGGTTCGTGCTGGTCGGCTACTCCCAGGGCGCCAACGTCGTCGACAACTCGATCGGCATCAGCAGCGCGGGCTCGCCCGTCGGCGGCCCGGTCGTCGCGACCATCCCGGCGGAGCTGGCCCCGCGGATCGCGGCGATCCTGTTGTTCGGCAACCCGATCCGCTCGATCGGCCGCGAGGTCACCGGCCCGTACCAGAGCCGCACCAAGGACTACTGCGCCGGTGGCGACCCGGTGTGCCAGGCCGGCGGTGGCAACGTCCTGGCCCACCTGAGCTACGGCGCCGACGCCGCCGACGCGGCCGCCTTCGCCGCCGGCAAGGTCTGATCCGACGTCCGTGACTGGCCCATCGAGGGACGCTGAGCCCCTCGATGGGCCAGTCACGGCTTTGCTCAGCAGTTGGACGGCGCCGCGTCTCCCTTGAACCGCTTGACGATCCACTGGTGCGCATCGGCGTTGCCGGCGAGGATCCCGGTCGCGTGGTCGGAGAGGTAGGTCTGCCACTGCTCCCGCACCCCGGCCGCGCAGTACGCCCGGTGCAGCGTCTCCGCCTGCGGGGTGTTGACGATCTCGTCGGTGCCCGCGTGGTACTGGAACACCGGCACCCGTGGCGGGTTCGCGCCCAGCTTGTTCTGCGCCAGCCGCGCCTGCCACTGCGGGGTGCTCAGCGGGTTCGACGTCGTGTAGTCGCTGATCTTCTTGAACGAATAGTTCAGCAGCAGCTCGGCGACGCAGGCGTTCTTCTTCGCGTCGCCCAGCTGCTGACGGCCGGTGTCGTTGAGGAACGAATCCAGCTTCAGGTCCGGGTAAGCGGCATCCAGCCCCAGCGCGGCGAAGGCCAGGAAGCCGAACCCGATGTACCCGTCGAGGCCCTTGGCGACCTCGGTCAGGTCAGCCGGGACGCCGCCCGCGACCACACCGACGACGTTCAGCTCGGGTGCGTAGGTGGGCTGCTTCTCGCCGGCCCACATCGATCCGCCGCCGCCCTGCGAGTAGCCCTGGAAGATCACCTTCGCGGTCTTGGCCAGCTTCGCGGACGGGAGGTTCTGCGCCGCCCGCACCGAGTCGATCACGGCCGGGCCCATGGACTGGCCGGTGATGTACGTCGGCACCGTCGTCGGCGAATAACCCTCGTAGTCGGTCACCGCGACCGCGTACCCGCTGGACAGCGAGTCGTTGATCGCGGGCTGGTCGTAGAGCGTGCCACGCTCCATCGCCTTCGACGCCGTGCACTTGAACGCCGGGCCCTGCGTGCCGACGGCGTAACCGACGATCGGCGCGGTGGCCGGGTCCTTGCCCTTCGGCACCAGGATCGTCCCGGTCACCGCGTCCGGACGGCCCTGCGCGTTGGTGGACAGGTACATGACCTGCCAGGCGTCGGCGTTGGCCGCGTTCATCAGCGGCACCGACGGGCGCCAGCGGAGCACGTCGCCCGGTTTCCCGGCCGGCAGCGGGGACGGCGGGGTGTAGAAGGAGTCGTCGAACGGTCCGGGCAGGATCGGGGCGGCCGCCGCGCCGGCGGGCGGGCTCGCGGCCACAACTCCCAGCGCAGCCAGGGAAACGCCCAGCAGCGCCGACACCAAGCGTCGCAAAGGGACAGACTTCACCACAACCTCCATCGGGAAGGGGTTCCGCTCAGGCCGGGAGGCCGAGCGCGCCGGCGAGCACCGGCCACGAGTTGTGCAGGGCCCGCTGCCAGTACGGCCAGCTGTGCGTGCCCGGGCCGTAGTAGTCGACGGTCGCCGGGATGCCCGCCTGCCGCAGCTTGTCGGTGAAACTCTGCGACGACAGCAGCGCCGACGGCTCCAGCACGTCGGACTGCCCGGGCGGGTCGAGCGGCCCGGTCTGCCCGTTGCCGCAGGAGATGTAGAGCGCCATGCCGCGCAGGTCCTGGACGTGGTCGTACGGGTTGTGCGCGGACCAGATCGGCTGCATCCCGAAGGAGTCGCCCCAGAGGTTCAGGTAGTTGAAGATCCCGGCGCGGGCCAGGATGCCGACGATCCAGACCGGGATCCCCGGGTAGAGCGTGTTCGGCACCCCGCTGTAGGACGCCGCCGCGGCGAACATCCCCTTGTGCTGGAACGCGTACGCGAACGCGCCGTACCCGCCGATCGACAGCCCGGCGATCGCCCGGCGGGTGCCGCCGTGGTACCCCCGTTCGACGATCTGGCGCACCTCCGCGGTGTGGAACGTGTCCCAGTCGGGTTTGCTCGACAGCCCGAAGTTCCACCACTTCGTGTACATCCCGGCCGGGCCGTCCGTCGGCATCACGACCAGCGCGTCCTTGGTGGCGGTGAACGCCTTCACGTCGGTGAACTGGTCCCACGAGCGGTAGTCGACCGGCTCGCAGCAGCCGTGCAGCAGGAACAGCACCGGCCACGTCCGCGTGGGCTGCGCGGCCCAGCCCGTCGGCACGATCAGCCGGACCATCCCGGTGGTGCCGAGGGCGGGCGAGTCGATCTTCAGGTCGACGGTCCGGGAGTCGAGCCAGGTCTCCTGGACGACCTTCGCGCCGTCGTCGGCCACGGCGGGGCTCGCCTGGGCGGCGGTGACACCACTGGCGAGCAGGACGACGACGGCCAGCATCATCAGGGTGGCTCTCATCGAAGTCTCCTTCACAGGGGGATGTTTCCGTGCTTCTTGGCCGGCAGGGTCTGCCGTTTGGTGCGCAACGTCCGCAGCGCGCGGGCCACCAGCAGCCGCGTCTGCGACGGCGTGACGACCTGGTCGACGTAGCCGCGTTCGGCGGCCAGGTAGGGGCCGCCGTGGCGCTTGCGGTACTCCTCGGTGAGCCGGCGGTGGGCGGCGTCCCGCCGCTCCGGCGGCAGCTCGGCCAGCTCCCGCCGGTAGAGCACCTGCACCGCGCCTTCCGCGCCCATCACCGCGATCTCCGCGGTCGGCCAGGCCATGGTGACGTCGGCGCCGAGGTGCTTGGAGCCCATCACCGCGTAACCGCCGCCGTAGGCCTTGCGCACGACCACGGTCACCTTCGGCACCGTCGCCTCGGAGTAGGCGTAGATCAGCTTCGCGCCGCGGCGGATGATCCCGCCGCGTTCCTGGTCGGTGCCCGGCAGGTAGCCGGGGACGTCGGCGAGGGTGAGCAGCGGGATGTTGAAGGCGTCGCAGAAGCGCACGAACCGGGCGGCCTTTTCGGACGCGTTGATGTCGATCACGCCCGCCTGGTGCCGCGGCTGGTTCGCCACCACCCCGACCGTGCGGCCCTCGACCCGGCCGAACGCGCAGATCATGTTGGGCGCGAAGGCGCTGTGCACCTCGGTGTACTCGCCGTCGTCGACCAGCGCGGCGATCAGCTCGGCCATGTTGTAGGTCTGGTTCGGCGAGTCGGGCACCAAGCGGTCGAGCTCGAGGTCGGCCGGGGTGAGGACGGGGCTGGTGTCGTCGGCGTACTCGGGGCCGGTGTCGAGGTTGTTCGAGGGAAGGTAGGCGAGCAGGGTCTGCACCCACTCGATCGCGTCCTGCTCGTCGGCGGCCCGGTGGTGGGCGTTGCCGGCGACCTCGCTCTGGACCGCCGCGCCGCCGAGCTCCTGCGCGGTGACCCGCTCGCCGGTGACGGCGTGCACGACGTCGGGGCCGGTGACGAACATGTGCGAGGTCTCGTCGACCATCACGGTGAAGTCGGTGATCGCCGGCGCGTAGACCGCGCCGCCGGCACACGGGCCCATGATCATCGAAATCTGCGGGATGACGCCGGAAGCGTGCGCGTTGCGGCGGCCGAGCTCGGCGTAGTACGCCAGCGAGACGACGCCTTCCTGGATGCGCGCGCCGCCGGAGTCGTTGATCCCGACCACCGGGCAGCCGATGCTCATGGCCAGGTCCATCACCTTCAGGACCTTCTCGCCGGAGACCTCCCCCATGCTGCCGCCGAAAACGCTGAAGTCCTGCGAGAACACGCAGACCTGGCGTCCGTCGACGGTGCCGTGGCCGGTGACGACACCGTCGCCCCACGGCCGGTTGGCGTCCATCCCGAACTCGGCGCACCGGTGCCGAGCGAACTGGTCGAGCTCGACGAACGAGCCGGCGTCCAGCAGCAGCCCGATCCGCTCGCGCGCGGTCAGCTTGCCCTTGGCGTGCTGCCGGTCGACCGCCCGCTTCTCGGCGATCCGCACGACTTCGTCCTGCCGGGCGGCGAGGTCGGCGATCCGGAACGCCGTGGTCGGCGTGAGGTCGTCCATCAGCGCACCACCGCTTCGCATCTGCTCGTGAGCGCCGCCGCCAGCGCCGCCACGTGCGGCGGGTCGATCATCGAGACGTGGTCACCGGGCACCCGGACCACCTCGAGGTCGCCGCAGTGTTCGCCCCAGCCGAGGGTGTCGTCCGTGCGCAGGTACCGCGGGTCGAGCGCGGTGGTCAGCGGGTGCGGGTCCTGGGCCCGCAGCAGCAGCACACGCCCGTCGTAGCGGGCCGGGGCGTAGCGTTCGGCGACCCGCGCGTCCATATAGGACTCGTACTGGTGCTTCAGGACCCCTTGGCCCAGGTCCGGCACCTGCTCGGCCAGCCGGTCCATGACCCAGCGGATCTGGGCGTCCTCGTCCAGCCGCACGAGCTCGTCCCGCGGGACCTCGAAGGGCACGCCGTAGGTCCGTGAGACGTGCTCGGCGAACCGGTCGAAGCGGTCCAGCAGCAGCTCCCCCACCGGTTTGCCGGGCGCGGGCAGCGGCAGGATCGTGTCGATCAGGACCACCAGCTCGACCGGCTCCCCCGCGGCCGTGAGCTCCCGCGCCGTCTCGTAGGCCAGGCAGCCGCCGAACGACCAGCCGCCCAGCCGGTACGGGCCGTGGGGCTGGATCTCGCGGATCAGCTCGGTGTAACACGCCGCCTTGCCCTCGACAGTGTCCTCGTCGTCGATCCGTTCGAACCCGTACACCGGCCGGTCTTCCGGGAGCAGCCGGACGAGTTCGCGGTACACGCTCGTCGGCCCGCCGGCCGGGTGGAACAGGAACAGCGGCTCGGTGACGCCGTCACGCAGCAGCCGCACCGGGCCGCCGCCGTGACCTTCGAGCTCGGCCCGCAGCAGGTCGGCCAGCGCCGCGACCGTCGGGGTGGCGAACAGCCGGTCCACGGCCGGGACCGCGCCGAGCTGCTCGGCGAACACCGCGCGCAGCCGCTGCGCGCGTCCGGCATCACCGCCCACTTCGAAGAAGTTGTCGTGCACACCCGGTTCCGGGCCGCCCAGCTCGGCCTGCCAGTGGCGGGCGACCCAGCGTTCGGCGGGGTCACGCGGCCCGGCCCCGACCGGCGCCGCCGTGCTCGCGGGCCCGAAACCGGCCTGCTCGGCGAGGTGGTCGGCAAGCTCGGCCAGGCTCGCCCCGCGCAGGAGCAGCGGGATCGGCAGTGGCAGACCGAAGTCGCGTTCGACCGCGCCGCGGGCGCGCATCGCCGACAGCGAGTCGAGGCCGAGCCGGGTCAGCGGCACGTGCCGGTCGACCTCGGCGTAACCCAGCAGTCCCGCGACGAGCCCGGCCAGGTGGTCGGCCAGCGCGGCCCGGGCGGCCTCCGGTGACCCGGCCCGCAGCGGTTCCAGTCCGTCCCAAGTGGACGGTTCGGACCGCGGCGCGAAGATCGTGAAGAACGGCCGCTCGGCCAGCCGCGGGAACAGCTCCAGCACCGTTTCGGCGTTCACCCGGGCGACGCCGGTCGCCGCGCGGTCGCGCGCCAGGACGGCGTCGAGGGCCGACAGCGCTTCCTCGGTGCCGAGCGGCTCGAGCACCGGGTTGCGCGACCCGGCCGCGGCACCGATCTCACCCCACGCGCCCCACCCGATCGTCGCGGCCGGGAGTCCCTGGGCCCGGCGCCAGGTGACCAGTGCGTCGGTCCACGCGTTCGCGGTGGCGTACGCAGCCTGGCCTGGCGATCCGAAGAGCGCGGCGGCCGAGGAGTAGACCAGCCACCAGTCGAGGTGATGCCCGGCGGTCGCCTCGTGCAGCCGCCAGGCACCGAGCGCCTTCGGCCGCCAGACGTTGTCGAGCGCGTCCGCGTCCAGGGTGATCGCCGCGCCGTCGGCCAGCACGCCGGCCGCGTGCAGCACCCCGCGCAGGGGCATGCCCCCTTCGACGGCCGCCGCGACGAGCGCCTCGGCCGTGCCGGGCTCGGCGACGTCGCCGGGCACCACCCGGACGTCGACGCCCAGCTCGTCGAGCCCCGGGTCGGTGGTGCGACGGCTGTTGAGCACCAGTCGCGTGGCGCCGCGTTCGGCCAGCCATTTCGCCGCGGCCAGGCCGAGTCCGCCGAGCCCACCGGTGATGACGTAGGCGCCGTCGCGGACCGGGTTGCGCACCGCGTCGCCGAGCTCGGGGCGGGTCAGGCGCCGGGTGTGCCGGATGCCTTCACGCCAGGCGACTTCGTCGTCCGGGCCGTCCGCGCTGACCTCGTCGCGCAGCTGGGCGAACCACAGCCTGGCGGGGTCCGGTTCGGCGTCGAAGTCGATCTGGCTCACCCGGAGTTCGGGGTGTTCGAAGGCGAGCACACGCACGAATCCGCGCAGTGCCGCGAGGTCGGGATCACCGCGCTCGCCGGGTTCGACGCTCTGCGCGCCCGCGGTGACCAGCCACAACCGAGGGGGCGCCGGGAGGTCCGCCAGTTCGGCGACCAGCCCGGACAGCGTCTCGACGAGCTTTGCGGCGCGTCCCGGATCCGGCTTGGTCGCTCCGCCCAACAGGGCGACCACCGCGGTCGTTTCCTTCTCGCGCACCAGCTTCGCGAGCGTCTCCCGGTCGACGTCTTCTTCACCCAGCACGATCCAGCTCGGTGGCTGGTCCGACGCGGCGGGCACCTCGGCCGGCTGCCAGGTCGCTTCGAACAGCAGCCGGGCGAGGGCCGCGTCCCGGAACCGGCGGCAGTAGACGTCCCGGAACTCCACCAGAACGGCGTTGCCCGCGTCGACCAGCTGGACGCTGCCGAGCAGGCCGTCACCGGACGGGTCGACCGACCCGAGGACGGCGTCCACCCGCACGCCCTTCCGCGGATCGCCGGCGACAATCACTTCACCCACGGTGAGCGGCAGGTAGAGGGCGTCCGCTTCGCCGACGGCTGCGGCCAGCGCGTGCAGGCAGGCGTCGGCGAGCGCGGGGTGCAGGGTGTACGCGGGATGGTCCGCTTCGGGCAGCGCGATCAACGCCGAGGCGCGGCCCTCCCCGGCGACGACCCGGCGGAGGCCGCGGAAGGCCGGGCCGTAGGACTGGCCCAGGCCGGCCAGCACCCGGTAGAGGTCCACCGGCGCTCCGGTGACCTCCCCGAACGGGGCCGACGGCGTGCCGCCGGACCCGAGCCGCGCGGTGGCGTGCCGGACCCACTCGCCCTGGGCGGACTTGGCGTGCACGCTCAGTTCGGTGCCGGTGAGGCCGGCCGTCACCTCGGTGTGCTCGGCCAGCGGCAGGACTTCCCGCAGTTCGAGGTCGCGGACGTGCCCGCCGGAGCCGGCGGCGAGCGCCAGTTCGAGGAAGCCGGTGGCCGGGAAGACGGGGGTGTCCTGGACGGTGTGGTCGGCCAGCCAGGGCAGCACCGCGGTGCCGACGTCGGCGTGCCAAAGGTGGGTCTTCCCACCCGGCTGTTCGATGTGGACGCCGAGCAGCGGATGGCCGCCCCGGCGGGTGCTCGGTCGCGGCCAGAACCGTTCGTGGCGCCAGACCGGCCCGGGCAGCTCGACCGGTGGTGTCTGCGGACGGGCCTTGAGCACGTCGTGGCCGTGCACGTGCAGGTGGGCGAGGCTGGTGAGAAACGCGGCCCGCTCGTCGATCTTCCGGCCGGCCGAAGGCAGCGCACGTTCGCCGGTGGTCTGTTCGATCGCGGCGAGGGCCACGGGGTGCGGGGAGACTTCGACATACGCGGTGTGCCCGTCGTCCGCGGCGGCTTCGAGGGCCTGGCTGAACCGCACCGGACGGCGCAGGTTCGCCGCCCAGTACTCGACGTCGAAGGCGGGTGTCTCGCGAGGATCGTCGAGAACGGTGCTGTAACAGGGAATCTCGGATTTCCCTGCGGTCAGGCCGCCGAGTGCCTCGCGGAACCGCTCGAGCACCGCGTCGACGGCGGCGGAGTGCCCCGCCCCGCCGACCGGCAGCCGGCGGGCCAGTCTGCCGAGGTTTTCGGCGTGTGCGACCAGCGCGTCGACCTGGTCGGCGGCGCCGCTGACCGTGCACTGGGTGGGCGAGGCGTACACCGCGACGGTGACGTCGGGGAACTTCGCCAGCTCAGCGGGCGACAGCTCCACGACGGCCATCGCACCGTCACCACGCTGGTCGAGTTCGGCGAGCAGCCGGGCCCGGGTGGCCATGACGCGCAGGCCATCGGTGACGTCGAGCGCCCCGGCGACGACGGCTGCGGCGACCTCGCCCATGGAGTGCCCGAGCACGGCGGCGGGCGTTACGCCGTGGGCGCGCCAAAGTGCGGCGAGTGCGAGTTGCATGCCGAACAGGGCGAGCTGGATTGCGGCCAGGTCGGTTCGTTCTTGCTCGAGAAGGTCGCGCAGGGACGACCCGGTTTCGGCGCGGAAGGCGGGGTCGAGCGCCTCGACTTCGGCGCGGAAGGCGGGTTCGGACCGCAGCAGGGCGCGGCCCATGCCGTCCCATTGGGAGCCGTAGCCGGAGAAGACGAACACGATGCCGGGATGGGGGATCGCGGAGCTTCCGCCGCCTGGCTCGGCGACCGAAGGCCGACCCGCGGCCGCAACCCGGGTGTCGCCGACCATGCCGCTTCCGGCCGCCAGCTCCCGCAGCGCCTCAATCACGTCACCTCGGCTCTCGGCGACCACCGCCCCACGCACCGGCAAGTGCTCGCGCCGGTGAGCCAGCGTCGAAGCAACCGCACCCAGCGGCGCCTCCTCACCCTCCAGCCAATCCGCCAGCTCCCCCGCCCGCGCCCGCACCACCTCCGCAGACCGGGCCGACAGAGCGAACACCTCCGGCCCGTCCAGATCCGCCCCGCGCAACGGGAACGACGCGGCCGGCCACTCCTCCAGCACCACGTGCGCGTTCGTCCCGCCGAAGCCGAACGCCGACACCCCGGCCCGCGCCGTGCCCGAATAGCGTGGCCACGAGGCCGCCGACGCCACCACCCGCAGCCACGTGAAGTCGATGTGCGGGTTCGGCGAACGGAAGTGCAGGCTCGGCGGCACCCGCCGGTTCAGCATCGCCAGCACCACCTTGATCAGCCCCGCCATCCCGGCCGCACCTTCGAGGTGGCCGAGGTTGCTCTTGACCGAACCGAGCAAGAGCGGACGCGAAGGGTCGCGGCCGGCGCCGAGCACCGTCACGAGCGCACCCGCTTCCAGGGGGTCACCCAGCGGCGTGCCCGTTCCGTGGGCCTCGACGTAGTCCACGGAGGACGGATCGACACCCGCCGCCGCATAGGCGTCGCGCAGCAGGCCGGCCTGGGCTTCCGGGTTGGGCGCCGTCAGGCCGTTGGACCGGCCGTCGGAGTTCACCGCGCTGCCGCGGATCACCGCCAGCACCCGGTCGCCGGCCCGCCGTGCCGCGCGCAGCGGCTTGAGCACGACAACGCCGCACCCCTCGCCGCGCGCGATGCCGTCGGCGCCGGCGTCGAACGGCTTGCAGTGGCCGTCGGCGGCGAGCACGCCGGCGCGGTGGAAGCCGGCCGTGATGCCCGGCGACAGCAGCACGTTCACCCCGGCGGCGAGCGCGATCTCGCTCTCGCCGAGGCGCAGGCTCTGCACCGCCTGGTGCACCGCGACCAGCGAAGACGAGCACGCGGTGTCGAGGGTGAGGCTCGGCCCGCGCAGGTCGAGCAGGTACGAGAGCCGGTTGGCGGTGATGCTCGCCGCCGCGCCCGTGCCGGACCAGACGTCGACCCCCGGGACGTCGGTCATCGTCAGCGAGCCGTACTCGGTCGCCGACAGCCCGACGAACACCCCGGTCCGGCTGCCGCGCAGGCTCGACGGCGGGATCCCGGCGTGCTCCAGCGCCGCCCAAGCCACCTCGAGGACGATCCGCTGCTGCGGGTCCATCACCTCCGCTTCCCGCGGGGTGATGCCGAAGAACGCCGCGTCGAACCCGGCGACGTCACCGAGGAAACCCCCGCGCGGCGGCAGGCCGGCGAGGTCCTCGGCGGGCGCGAACGTCTCCCAGCGCCCTTCGGGGACGTCGCCGATGCCGTCACCGCCGGCGTCGAGGAACCGCCAGAAAGCGGACGGCGACTCGATCCCGCCCGGCAGGCGGCAGCCGAGGCCGACGATCGCGATCGGCTCGTCGGCCGCACGTTCCCCGATCGGAGCCGAAACCGGCGTGGAATCCACAGTGGACAAATGAGCGGCGAGCGCGTTGATCGTCGGGTACTGCCAGACCAGCGTCACCGGCAGCGCACGGCCGAGAACCTCGCCGAGGTCGGCCGCAAGCGTTGTGGCGTCCCTGGAGGACAGCCCCGTCTCGCTCAACGGACGGTCAGGGTCGACCTCGCCGACGCGGGTGGTGAGCCAGGCGCGGATCCCGTCGGCGTTCATCCGAGCCGCCGCGTGGTCAGCGAACCGTCCAGATAGGACGCCCGGCACCGGGCCCGGCTGATCTTGCCGCTCGACGTGCGGGGCACTTCACCGGGAGCCAGGAAGACGACGTCGTGCAGCCGCAGGCCGTGGCCCGCCGACACCGCCGCCCGAAGCGCGGCCGCAGCCGCGGTGACATCGGCGTCGCTGTCCTTCGCGCGTTCCAGCACGGCGACCGCGGCTTCCCCGCCGTCACCGTCGATCGCGAACACCCCGGCCGAGTGGAGCCGGACCGCGGGATGCTCCTCGATGGTCTGCTCGACGTCCTGCGGGTAGTGGTTGCGGCCGTCGACGACCACCAGGTCCTTCAGCCGCCCGGTGACGAACAGCTCGCCGTCGAACAGCACCCCGAGGTCGCCGGTCGCCAGCCAGCCCGACCCGGTGTCCGGGTCGAGCGGCGGCAGGTCGAAGGTGGCGGCCGACGCTTCGGGCCGTCCCCAGTAACCGCGGCCGACGTTCGGGCCGCTGACCCGGATCTCGCCGACCGCACCGGGACCGACCGGCGAGCCGGTGCCGGGGTCCACGATCCGGACGCGCTGGCCGACCGGGTGGCCGCACGACACGAGCGCCGAGCCGGAAGCGGCGGGCTCGGCGAACCCGGCGGCGAGCCGGTCCCGGTCGAACGTGACCTGCCGGGGCGGTTTCCCCGCGTCGGTGACGGAGACGAACACCGTGGCCTCGGCCAGGCCGTAGGACGACCGGTGCACCTCCGGCCGCAGCCCGCACCCGGCGAAGGCGTCCTGGAACTTCGCGATCGTCGACGGCAGCACCGGCTCGCTGCCGTTGATGAGCGAGACGACCCGGCTCAGTTCCAGGTAGCTCTTTTCGGCCTCGGTGACGCGGGAAGCGCTGTAGGCGTAGGCGAAGTTGGGGGCCGCGCTGATCGCGCCCGGGCTGGCCGAGAGCGCACGCAGCCACCGCGCGGGCCGCTCGAGGAACGCCATCGGGTCCAGCAGGACCGACGCCATCCCGCCGGCCATCGGCGCGCCGATGCCGAGGATCAGGCCCATGTCGTGGAACAGCGGCAGCCAGCTGACCGTCGAGGTGGTCCGCGATTCGGCGCCGTAGGCGGTGCACGCCTGACGCGCGTTGGCGAGCACGTTGCGGTGCGTCAGCACCACTCCGGCGGGCGAGCGCGTTGATCCCGACGTGTACTGCAGGTAGGCCGGGGCGTCGGGGTCCGGCCGCGGCCAGTCTCGCGGAGCGACCGGAGCGAGCGTGTCGACGGCGACGACGTCCGGACCCTCGACAAACGCGTGCACGGCGTCGAAGTCGTCGGTCGTGGTCAGCACGACCCGCGGGGTGCAGTCGGCGAGCGCCGCGGACAGCCGGCCCGCGTGGCCCGGCAGGCCGGGTGCGAACAGCGGCACGGCGACGAGCCCGGCCCGGATCGCGCCGAGGAACGCGACGACGTAGTCGGCGGACTGCGCGGCCAGCACGGCCGCACGCTCCCCCGGACCGGCGATTTCGCTCAACCGGGCGGCCACCGCGTCGACACGCTCGTCGAGCTCGCGCCAGGTGAGCGTGATCGCCCGGCCGTCCGCGGTGGTGCGGTGGTCCAGGTGGGTCACGGCGACCTCGTCACCGAGGACACGTGCCCAGCGGCCCAGCAGCGTCGAGAACGACTCGCCGTCGCGGTCCGTTTCTCCCGTGACGGGAAGCGGCTCGGAAATGGTATCCATGGTCCCTCGCAGATAGCGTTTACCGGCGCAGTGAATAGCTGTTCCCCGGAGGTTGTCAATCGAGCGATCCCATTTGCTCATCGGGAAACGGATTACGGCACCGCGCGTTTGTCACGCGGTGACGAGGTTGTGGTGGAACGGGCCCGCAACACGCGCACGGCCAAGAGCGCGCCGACGAGCGTCAGGGCCGCCGCGGTGAGCAGCCCGGCGGTGTACCCACCGGCCAGCGCCACTCCGGTCGGCGCACCCGCGTCGAGCCGGATCCCGCGCACCGCCGTCAACACGGCGCCGATGAGCGCAACTCCCAGCGCGCTCGACAGTTCGCGAGACGCGGTGAGCAAGCCGGATGCCGTGCCGGAATGGCGCTCGGCCACAACGTCCAGCGCGTGCGAAGTCAACGGCGTGGTGAACGCCGAACCGGCCCCGATCAGCACCATTCCCGGCACCCGCGGGGAGATCGCCGGAATGTGGTTCACCACGGCGAGGGCCAGCAGCCCGGCGCCGACCACGGCCAGTCCGCCCGCGACCGTCCGATGTGGACCGAACCGGGTCACCGCCCACGGCACCAGCGGCGTCGCGGCCATGACCGCCACTGCGACCAGCGCGAGCGGCAGCCCGGCGCCGACCGGGCCGAGCCCGAGGAAGTCCTGGTGCAGCAACGGCGTGAAGAAGAAGACACCGGAGATGCCCAGTCCCCACAGCACTTGCACGGCGAGCGAGCCGGCGAACACCCGGTTGCCGGTCAGGGCCGGCGGCACCAGCCGGTCGGGCGCCCGCCGCTCCCGGACCACGAACCCGGCGCCGAGTGCGGCGCCGGCGGCGAGCAGCGGCAGCGCGGCCCCGGTTCCGGACCGGACCAGCGCCGCGGTGAGCAGGACGAGGCTCGCCGTCACGACGATCATCGGGCCGGTGGCCGGCCGCGGACCGGCCGGGTCCCGGCCGCGCGGCGCGGTCGCCGGCAGCAGCAGGAGCATCACCGCCACGAACGGGAGGTTGACGAAGAAGATCCAGCCCCAGCCGAGGTATTCGCTCAGCACCCCGCCGAGCGCCGGGCCGAGCGCCAGCGCGGCCGCCAGGCAGGCCGTCCACACCGCCGCGCCGAGGGTCCGGCCGCGCGTGTCGAGATTCGTGCGGAGCAGGCTCAGCAGGCCCGGCACCAGGAACGCCGCGGCCAGCCCCTGCAGCACGCGGGCGGCGACCAGCAGCTCCACCGAACCGGCCAGCCCGCCGGCGGCCGCGCCGACGCCGAACGCGAGCAGCCCGGCCAGCAAGGTCGCGCGGCGGCCCCAGCGGTCCACCAGCGTGCCCGCCACCAGCAGCAGGCCGGCGAACGGCAGCATGTAGCCGAGCGCGACCCATTGCAGTGCACCGAGGTCCAGCGCGAGGTCACGCCCGATCGACGGCGCACCCGCCGCGACGATGGTGTTGTCGAGCGTGGTGACGAACGCGCCGAGCGCGATCATCACCAGCGTCGGGGTCCGGCGGGTCATCGGGTGCTCCCCACCAGCTCGCGGGTGTCCGCGAGCTTCCGCCGGCGCGGGAACCACCAGTTGGCGGCGCCGAAGCGGGCCATCACCGCGGGCACGAGCACACACCGGACGACCACGGCGTCGAGGAGCACGGCGACGGTCAGCCCCACGCCCGCTTCCCGCACGACCCGGGCGTCCACGAAGGCGAACGACACGAACACCAGCGCCATGATCAGCGCGGCCGCGGTGATGGTCCGGCCGGTCGCCGCAACACCGTCGACCACGGCGGCGCGGGTGTCACCGTGGCGGCGCCACGCCTCCTGGATCCGGGCGATCAGGAAGACCTCGTAGTCCATCGACAGCCCGAACAGCCCGGCGAACAGGAACACCGGCAGGTAGGGCTCGATCGGCCCGCCGAACACGGCCACGACCGCACCCGTCGTCGCGGCCGCGGTCAGCAGGTTCATCACCGCCGCCGTCAACGGGATCAGCACACTGCGGAACACCCACGCGAGCAGCAGCACGGAAATGCCGACCACCGCGGCGAGGAACAGCGGCAGCCGGGCGGTGATCGCCGCGGAGAAGTCGGCCCGGGTCGCGACGATCCCGCCGACGTGGGTGCCCGGCCCGCCGACCGTGGTCGCCATCGTCCGGGTCCAGGTCAGCAGGTCGTCGGTGGCCGGGTCGCCGGGCGCGGTCCGCGGGACCACCGTGAGCAGCCAGACGCCGCCGGGCAATGCGGCGGGCGGGCCGACGTCGGCGCGGGCGAGCAGCGCTTCCCGGAGCGCCGCCACGGCCGGGTCACCGGTGCCCACCACCAGCAGCGGGGCGCCGGCGCCCGGGCCGAACCCCTCGTCCAGCAGGTTGGCGGCGGTCTTCGTGACACTGCCGGGCGGGTCGAAGGCGGCGTCGGGCACGCCGAGCCGCAGCCCGGTCATCGGCAGCGCGAGCACGGCCACGACCAGCAGCGCGGCGAGGGTGTACGGGCCGGGCCGCGCGGTCACCGAGCGCGCGAGCCGGGCCCAGCGGCCGCCGGTCCCGGCCCGCCGGACGGGCATCCGCCGGGCGACCGGCCGCAGCAACGCGGGCAGCAGCGTCAGCGCGGCGAACGCGGTCAGCAGCACCGAAACCGCGGCGGCCACCGCGATCCCGGTGAGGAACGGCATCCCGACGGTCAGCATGCCGGCCAGCGAGACGCACACGGTGATCCCGGCGAAGACGACGCTGCGGCCCGACGTCGCCGCCGCGGTGGCCAGCGCGGCGGCCGGTTCCGCGCCATCACGCCGGCCCTGCCGGTAGCGGGTGAGCACGAACAGCGCGTAGTCGACACCGACCCCCAGGCCGAGCAGCGCGGCGATCTCGGTGCTGATCTTCGGCACGGTCATGACGTGCGACAACAGCGTCACGACGGCCAGCGCGCAGCCGACCGAAACCGACGCGGTGAGGACCGGGAGCAGCACGCAGCTCAGCGACCCGAAGGCGACCAGCAGCACGAGGGCCGCGGCGAGCAGGCCGATCCCGGCGTTGCCCAGGTCCGGCGCGGCCGCCGTCATCGTGGCGAGCTCCCCGGCGGCCCCGCCGCCCGCGTCCTGGACGACGGCCGCCAGCGCGTCGGCCGTGGGTTGGCCGAGGTCGGCCGCCGGGGCGTCGAACCGCACGGTGAGCACCGCGATCCGCCGATCGGCCGAAACCGGGCCGGGGGTGACGGACACCGCGTGCGGGAGCGCCGCCAGCCGGGCGGCCAGTGCGTCGAGGCGGGCGCCGGGTTCGACCGGGACGACGACCCGCTCCTCGTCGCCGGCCGCACCGGTGCCACGCAGCACGTTCGCCGCCGCGGTGCTGTCCGCGGCGGGCAGGTCGACGGTGTCGCGGAAGACCGCGCCGGTGTGCGCCACGGCGAAACCGAGCCCGCCCAGTGCCACCAGCCACAGCACGACGACCACGGCGGCGCGGCGGAAACACCAGGAAACGAGCGCTGTCATCCCGTCTCCTCCCGGCTGAGTGGTTGATCACGCTAACAACCAAGGGGCGCACGAAGATACGGGCCGGGTTCACAAATCGGCGCGCGAAAACCCTTGTGGCGGTGAGTGTTCTGCCGCTTGTCGGGCAGGTGACAAACTCCGCCGCCGCGATTGGGTCGCACGTGACAGAACTCGGCCCGCGCGCCCGGGCGGCGGTTGCCAACTCCGTATCCGTGTGAGTACATGGCGTCCGCGCCGATGCGGAGAGGGGCAGGCCATGACCCGGACGATCACGGTCCCCCACCCGCGGGGCACCGGCCGCGCGCGGCAGCTGTGGTGCTCGTTGCCGACGGAGTTCGCGCGGCGGTTCCGGCCGCACGCCGACCCGCTCGCGCACCGGATCCTGGAAGAGATCCAGCGGGCCGTGCCCGAGTACGCGAAGCCCCTCGAAGGTGAATTCGGCAAGATGATCGTGCTGGCCATCGAGCAGGCCGTGGTCAGCTGCATCAACAGCATCGACGACCTCGCGTCCACACAGGACAACTGGGCGAAGCTGTTCATGGAAGTGGGAAAGCGCGTTCACCACGACGGCGGCAGCCTGAACTCGCTGCAGGCCGCCTACCGCGCGGGCGGCCGCGCGGCGTGGCGCTACGTCGCGGAGCTCGGGCAGGCGCACCGGTTCCCGGCCGCGGTGCTCTGCGTCGGCGCGGAGGCCATCTTCGCCTACGTGGACGAGATTTCGTCCTACTCGGTCGAGGGGTACACGCTGGCCCAGGCGATGGCGACAGGCACGCTCGAACGCCGCCGGCGCCGGCTGCTCGAACTGCTGCTGGCCACCCCGCCGTCGTCCCCCGCGACGATCGTGACGATGGCGAAGGCCGCCACGTGGACCATGCCGGAGTGGGTCACGGTCGTTGCGCTCGACCCGCGGACCGACCAGCACCTGACACCGGCGCCGCAGGTCGCCGAGGACGTGCTGCTCGACCTCGAAGGCACCGAGCCGTGCCTGCTCACCCCCAACGCGGATCGCGATCTGCGCGGGCTCGAAGGCCGCCTGCCGGGCTGGCGCGCGGCGGTGGGCCCCCGAGTCCGGCCGGCCGACGCGGCGACGTCGCTGCGGTGGGCCCGCCGCACGCTCGGCCTGGTACGCGACGGCCTGATCGACGACCGGCCGGTCACGCACACGGCCGACCACCTGGCGACCCACTGGCTGCTGGCCGACCGGTTCCTGCTGGACGAGCTGTCGGCGAAGACGCTCGCGCCGTTCGCGGGCCTGACGGTGAAGCAGCAGGTCCGGCTGGCCGAGACGTTGCTGAGCTGGCTGGAGCACAACGGGAACACCCCGGACATCGCGGCGGCGCTGGGCGTCCACCCGCAGACCGTCCGGTACCGCGTGAGCCAGCTGAGCGACCTGTTCGGCGACCGGCTCGCCGATCCCGCGCAGCGGCTGGAGATCCAGATGGCGCTGCGGGCGCACCAGCTGCTCGGCACCCAGCCGGGCGCTTGACCGGGCGGCGCACCCGAACCTAGAGTTCCAGCACGCTGTTAGCGCTAACAGCGTGCTGGAGGGCGAGCCGATGACCGCATTCACCCGTGAGCTCTTCGGCCGCGCCGGCGACACCGACGTCCACCGGTACACCCTGACCCGCGACGGGCTCACCGTGCGCGTCCTCGACTACGGCGCTGTGCTCCAGTCGCTGGAGACGCCGGACCGCGCGGGCCGGCCGGGCAACGTCGTCCTCGGCTACCCCGACCTGGACGGTTACGTCGGGAACAACCGGCCGGGCGCGGCGCGGGTGTTCCTCGGCGCGGTGATCGGCCGGTACGCGAACCGCATCGCCGGCGGCACGTTCACCCTCGACGGCGTCCTGCACCGGGTGCCGCTGAACAACGGCAAGAACAGCCTGCACGGCGGCCCCGCCGGGTTCGACACCCGGATGTGGTCGGCCGCCGAGGCCGACGACGGCCTGCGGCTCACCCTGGTCAGCCCGGAAGGCGACCAGGGCTACCCCGGCCGGCTCACCACCGAAGTGACGTACCGCCTCGACGCGCCCGGCCGGCTGAGCATCACCTACCGCGCGACCACGGACGCACCGACGGTCGTCAACCTGACCAACCACACGTACTGGAACCTGGCCGGCGCCGGCGACGTCCACGCGCACCGGCTGGCGATCAACGCGAGCCGGTTCTGCCCGACCGACGAGAACCAGATCCCGCTCGGCGACCCGGTCCCGGTCGAGGGCACACCGTTCGACTTCCGGACGCCGGCCCGGATCGGCGCCCGCCTCGGCGCACCCGATCCCCAGCTGGCGATCGGCCACGGTTACGACCACAACTGGATCCTCGACGGACCTCGTGCGGCCCGCGCCTGGGACCCGGAGTCGGGGCGGCTGCTCACGATGCACACGACCGAGCCGGGGCTGCAGTTCTACTCGGGCAACCACCTGCCCCACCGCGGCGCGGGGTTCGCACTGGAGGCCCAGCACTTCCCGGACGCCCCGAACCGGCCGGACTTCCCGAGCACGGTCCTCCGCCCGGGCGAGGTCTACCACCAGGAGACGACGTTCGACCTGACCACGGCGGACGAGCCGCCGGTGGCGTGAGCGACCTCGCGGTCACCGGCCGGTAACGGCGGCGTTCGGCCAACAGGGCGCACCTGCCCCGGAACCGGCGACCGGCGCCGAGCCCGTTGGCACCATGTCACGATGAGCGATGAACCGCCCAGAGATCTCGGACCCAGTGTTCTCCAGGACTGGAACGTCACGACGTCCGACGACTTCGAGCTCTGGACGGCGGCCCTCGCTCTCGAAGTGATGCTCGACAATGCACTCGCCGACCCGGATCTCCGAGCGACATTGCGCACTGAGGGACTTCGCGCCGAGGACGCGAAGGCAGTGGTTCTGAGCAGCGAGTCCACCCTGGCCCGGGTACGCATGGCACAGGATGAGTACGCCCGGCAGGATCACATCGCTCCTCGCCGGCCGAGGGTCCGTTACCTCGGCCCGGCCAAGATCCTCTGGCTCGGCGCCGCGGTCGGCCTCACCGCGGCTTATCTCTCTTGCTTCGTCTACAGCTACTCCGCGCTCTCGTGGCCTCTCGCCGCGATGGGGGTCGGCGGGCTCGGCGGGGTTGTCGCGATGTCCGGCCGGATCGTGGTGCGGAGGGTCCCGGAGCTCTTCCCGGTCACCAGTCTCGGCGAGGTGGGCCGCATCGTCCCGCACGACGACCTCATCGGCCTCGGCAGCAGGCTGGCCGAGGTCCAGGCCGAGATCGTCGTTCCGGCGATCCAGGAGTTCATCCGGCGCAACCGCAAGCTCACCTTCGGAACCAAGCTCATCTTCCGTGAGGTCACCGGCCTCTACCAGGAGCTCGGCGCCAACATCATCCAGACGGCGGCCACCCGTCGCCTGACCCGCGTGCTCGACCGCGCCGACTCGGTCGCCGTGGCCCTCGCCGGCAACCGCGGTGTCGGCAAGACGACCGCGATCAAGTCCATCACGTCCGGCCTGCACAGCAGCGGCGGAAGCCCGACACCGTTTCTGGTGCTCGCGTCCGCTCCGGCCAACTACGAGGCCCGCGACTTCGTCCTGCACCTGCACGCTCTGCTCTGCCGTGCGGTGCTCGACAAAGTCGGCCACCCGTCGTCGCGCGGCCGGCGGCGGCTCCTCCGCACGGCCTTCGACCACCTGACCAGGATCGTGGTGCACTTCGCCTTCGCGGCCGCGGTCTCGATGCTGCTCTGGGGCTCGCCCAACATCGTTGTCTTCGGACGAGAGATCGCCGACCTGCTTCGCCGCGCCTCGGGCGCGCTGCCGGGCAGCCTCTCCCTGCTCACGGAAGGCCAGTCCGTCGTGCGCCTGACCGCGTTGGCGATCCTGGCGCTCGTCCCGGTGCACCTCGGCCTCGTACTGGTCACCGCGCTCGTCCGAACCGCGTTCACCGCCGCCCGTGACCGCACCCCGCCCGGCATCACCACGCTCCGGAAACAGGCCAAGAAACACCTCGACCAGATCCGCTTCCTGCAGACCTACACCACGGGCTGGTCCGGAAAACTGAACCTGCCCCTCAAGGGCGAAGCGGGCCGGACCTGGTCCACCCAGCGCGCGGAGCAACAGCTCACTCATCCCGAAGTGGTCGACAAGTTCCGGGAGTTCGCCACCTCGACCGCGCGACAGCTCGAGCAGGAGAAACTCGCCGGCCTGCTCGTCGTCGCGATCGACGAGCTCGACAAGATCGGAGAGCCGGAGAAGGCCCACCAGTTCATCAACGACATCAAGGCCATCTTCGATGTGCCGGGGTGCTTGTTCTTCGTGTCCGTCTCCGACGACGCGGTGCTGAACTTCGAGAAACGCGGGCTCGCGGTACGCGACGCTTTCGACAGCGCGTTCACCGAGATGATCCGGGTCGAGCACTTCACCCTCGAGGAAAGCCGCCTGTGGATCACGTTGCGGCTGCCGGAGCTCCCCGAACAGTTCGGCTACCTGTGCCACTGCCTCTCCGGCGGGCTGCCGCGCGATCTCCGGCGCTACACCATCGAAATGGTCGACATCGCCAACGAGATCTACCACCCCACCCTGGAAACGGTCACCCGCATCCTGATCGGCACCGAGCTGCGCAGCAAGGCACACGCGCTGGCCGGCATGGCCGACATGCTCCCGCCGACCGACGAGGTGACACGACTCTCGGCCGCGCTCCTCCACCTCAAAGAGGTCGACCATTCGCTCGAGCTGGTCGAGTTCTCCCGCCGCATCTGTGACCCGGCGGCCGACGTCGATCCGGACAACCCCGTCGAGCGGTTGCGCCGGCACGCCGCTTGTTTCGCGCTGCTGTGCGCCACGGTGCTCGACGTCTTCACCGACGATCTGGCGGAGACCGGCCTCGGCCCGGACCTCCACCTCATCGCACTGGCCCGGCAGCGCATGGCTCTCCACCCCAAGTCCGCCGTCGAGACCATCCTCACCGTCCGCAAGACGCTCAACCTCGACATCTCCGGGCCGGCGGACGAGCCGCCGGTGGCGTGAGCAACACTTCGGCGGCGCACACGCGCTCCCGCCGTTACCCTCGCCGATCATGGAAGACCTCTCCACCGTCGCCGAAGACCTGGCGCCCACCGGGACGCTGCGGGCCGCGATCAACCTCGGCAATCCCGTGCTCGCCCACGGCTCGCCGGGCGAGCCCGGCGGGGTCACGGTCGACCTCGCGCGGGAGGTGGCCGTGCGGCTGGACGTCCCGGTGGAGTTCGTCTGCTTCGACGCGGCCCGGAAGTCGTTCGAGGCGCTGGTGTCGGGGGCGGCCGACCTCGGTTTCCTGGCGATCGAACCGGCGCGGGCGGCCCAGGTTGCCTTCACAGGGCCGTACGTCGTCATCGAGGGGGTGTTCGTCGTTCCGGACAGCTCGCCGTTCACGTCGCCTGCCGACGTCGACCGGGCGGGCGTGCGGATCGGCGTCAAGCAGGGGTCCGCCTACGACCTGTTCCTGACGCGGACCCTGCAGCACGCGACCGTCGTGCGGGGCGAGGACGGCGTCGTCGCGTTCGAGGAACAGGGCTTGGAGGTCGCCGCCGGGATCCGGCAGCCGATGACCGCCTACGCCGCCGCCCACCCGGGCACGCGAGTGATCACCGAGCGCTTCATGCAGATCCAGCAGGCGGTCGGGACCACGCCGGACCGCCGTCCGGAGACCGTCGAGTTCCTGCGTGCGCTGGTCGAAGAGCTGAAGGCGAACGGCTTCGTCGCCGGCTCGCTGCGCCGGGCGAACCAGCCGGACGCCACCGTCGCCCCGCCCTCGGCGTGACCAGGAGGCCGGCGTCCCGGTGACCGGTGCGCACGACGGCTCCTGGTGCCCGTCGCGGAACGGGCCGCTACCTTGGCTGCGTCGGCGACGGGAGAACCGTCCGGCACGGGGAGGGGTGGCACGAGATGCCGCGTGCGGAACGACCACTGGACGAGGACGGGTCCGAGCTGTCGCGGTTCGCCGCGGACCTGCGCCTGCTGCGGGAGAAGGCGGGCCTGCCGCCGTACCGGGTGCTGGCCCGGACCGCCCACTTCTCGTCCTCGACGCTGTCCGACGCCGCGGGCGGGCGGCGGCTGCCGAGCCTCGAGGTCACCTTGGCGTTCGTGCGCGCCTGCGGCGGCGACCCCGGCCCCTGGGAGGAGCGGTGGCACCGGCTCGCCGCGAACCTCGCCGCCGAGGCCACGCACGACGAGTCCGCCGACGCGCCGTACGTCGGCCTGAGCGGCTACCGGGAAAGTGATGCCGGCCGTTTTGTCGGCCGGGAAACCCTCGTCGGGGAAATCACCGGGCGAGTCCTCGGAAAGCGCTTCACAGCGGTCTTCGGGCCGTCCGGATCGGGGAAGTCGTCGCTGCTGCGCGCGGGTGTCATCCCGGCGCTCACCGGGAACGGCACGGAAGTCCGGCTGGTCACCCCGGGCAGCCACCCGCTCGCGGAGCTCGGCGACGCACCCACCGGCGCCGTGCTGGTGGTCGACCAGTTCGAGGAGGTCTTCACGCTCTGCCGGGACGCCCGGGAACGCGACGACTTCATCAGCGCCCTGCTCGACACCCCGGACCAACGGGTCGTGCTCGGCGTCCGCGCCGACTTCTACCCGCACTGCGCCGCGCACCCGAGGCTGGCCGCGGCGCTGACCGGCGCGCAGGTCACCGTCGGCCCGATGGCGCCGGAAGAGCTGCGCCGGGTGATCGTCGAGCCCGCGGCCCGGGCGCACTGCACCGTCGAGGGCGCCCTGGTCGCCCACCTGGTCTCGGAGGCGCACGGCCGGCCCGGCGTCCTGCCGCTGCTTTCCCACGCCCTGCTGGAAACCTGGCACCGGCGCGCCGGCACGAAGCTCACCCTGGCCGGCTACCACAAGACCGGCGGGCTGGCGCAGGCGATCGCGCTGACCGCCGAGTCCGCGTACGCCGAGCTGACCGGCGCGCAGCAGCAGGTCGCGCGTGACCTGTTCGTCCGGATGACCGCGCTGGGCGAAGGCACCGAGGACACGAAGCGCCGGGTGCCGCTCGGCGAGGTCGAGGTGGACGACGCCGTGTTCGACCGGCTGGTGGCCGCCCGGCTCGTCACCACGGACCACGGGTCGGTGCAGATCACCCACGAGGCGCTCATCCGCAGCTGGCCGCGCCTGCGCGGCTGGCTCGACGACGACCGGGAGGCGATCCGGGCCCACCGGGCGCTTACCGAGGCGACGGACTCGTGGGAGGCGCTCGACCGCGACCCCTCCGCGCTGTACCGCGGCACCCGCCTCGCGCGGGTCCGCTCGTGGCACGACACCGCCCGCCCGGGGTTGACGGCTCGCGAACGGCGGTTCCTCGAGGCGTCGGTCGCCGCGGAAGACGAGGAGAAGGCCCACCGCAGGCTGAAGACCCGCCGGCTCCGCCAGCTCACCGCGGTGGC
Organism: Amycolatopsis sp. NPDC051758; assembly: GCF_044453095.1. NCBI lineage: Bacteria > Bacillati > Actinomycetota > Actinomycetes > Pseudonocardiales > Pseudonocardiaceae > Amycolatopsis > Amycolatopsis sp. NPDC051758. The sequence continues at coordinate 796,021 of NZ_JBITCJ010000002.1, forward strand.
CGTCGTGTTCGCGCTCGCCGCCACGGTGGCCGCGATCGTGGCCGTCCGGGAGCGGTCGAGCGCGCTGCAGCAACGCGACGACGCCGTGTTCCGGCAGGTCGTGGCCGAGGCCAACTGGCTGGACAGCCGCGACCCGTCCCTGGCGGCCCAGCTGAAGCTGGTCGCCCACCGGCTCCGGCCCGATGACGAGAGCGTGCGCACCCGGCTGCTCGGCACCCAGGCCGTTCCCCTGGCCCAGCCGCTGGCCGGGCACACCGGCAACGTCTACCTGACCTCGTTCGACCCCGACGGCCGGACGCTGGCTTCGGCCGGGCACGACGACACCGTCCGGCTGTGGGACGTGCACGACCGCACCCGGCCGGTTCCGCGGGCCGTACTGCCCGGGGGCCAGCACGGCTGGCTCAGCGCCGCCGTCTTCGGCCCGCGCGGCCACGTTCTCGCCGTCACCGGCGAAGCCGGCACCATCCAGCTCTGGAACACCACCGACCCGGCCCATCCGGTCGCGTTCGGCCCGGCGGTCGCGGGCGGCGGCAAGAGCATCTACCTCGCCGCGTTCAGCGCCGACGGGCGGCTCCTCGCCACCGCGAACGACGACGGTTCGGTGGGGCTGTGGGACGTCGCCGACCCGGCGCGACCGGCCCGGAAAGCCGTGGTCACCGGGCACACCGGGCCGGTGCGCTCGGTCGCCTTCAGCGCCGACGGCCGCTTGCTCGCCTCCGGCGGCGACGACAAGACCGTCCGGCTGTGGAACCTCGGCGACCCCGGCCACCCGGCGCCGATCGGCGGCCCGCTGGGCGGGCACACGCTCCTGGTGCACTCCGTCGCCGTCAGCCCGGACGGGAAGCTCGTCGCGTCCGGGAGCCAGGACGGCACCGTGCGCCTGTGGGACGCCCGGACCGGCGCCCCGGTGGGCACGCCGCTCACCGGGCACACCTCGGGCGTGTGGTCGGTGCTGTTCAACCACGACGGCAGTGTGCTCGCGACCGGGAGCGCCGACGGCACGGCCCGCCTGTGGAACCTGGCCGACCCGGCGCGGCCCGCGCAGCTCGCCCGGGTCCTCGCCGGCGGCGACCTCTACACCGTCGCCTTCAGCCCGGACGGCGGGACGCTGACGACCGGCAGCTCCGACGGCCTGGTCCGGCTGTGGTCGCTGCCCGCCCGGGTCCTGCTGGGGCACCGGACGGCGGTCAACACCGTCGCGTTCGGCGCCACCGGCTCGCTGCTGGCCACGGGCGGCCTCGACGGGTCGGTCCGGCTGTGGTCCACGGCCGGGTTCACGCCGGTGGGCGAGCTCCCGCCACCGCCGGACCAGCTCGCCTCCTGCAGCGGCAGCTGCACCCGGGTGCGGATCAGCCGGGACGGGCGGCTGCTCGCCGTGGTCAGCCAGGCGAAACTGGTGCAGCTGTGGACGATCACCGATCCCGGCCGGCCCCGGCGGGCCGGCGCGCCGATTCCGCTGACCACGCGGTACGGCGCCGCCCTCGACCTCAGCCCGGACGGCCGCACCCTGGCCGTCGGGGACGGCGACCGCGCGGTGCAGCTGCTGGACGCGGCCACGCCCGGGGCGCCGAAGCTCACCGGCGGCATCATCGGGACCTCGCCCGCGTTCAGCCCGGACGGGCGGCTGCTCGCCACGATCGGCGACGACCACGTCATCCGGCTGTGGGACGTCACCGACCGGGCCCGGCCGCGGCCGGCGGGCGAGCTGCGCGGGCACACCAACAACGTCGTTTCCGTGGTGTTCGCCCCGGACAGCCACGCGCTGGCGAGCGCGGGCGCGGACCAGACGGTGCGGCTGTGGGACCTGGCCGGAGGCGGGGCGGCGGTCCTGACGGGCCACACGCGGTCCGTCTCGTCGGTGGCCTTCAGCCCGGACGGCCGCACGCTCGCCAGCGGGAGCACCGACCAGACCGTCCGCCTCTGGGACGTCGCCGACCGGGCGCGGCCCCGGCCGCTCGGCGAGCCGCTGACGGCGTTGACGAGCCGCGGCGACGGCTTGGCCTTCAGCCCCGACGGCGCCTTCCTCGCGGTCACCGACAACGCCGACGCCGTGCGGGTCCTCGACCTGGACCTCGAGCGCACGATCACCCGGATCTGCCGCGCGACCCGCTCGCCGACACCCGAGCAATGGGCGTCCTACCTGGAGAAACTCCCCTACCAGCCGCCCTGCGGAAGCTGATCGCCGATTGTCCGGAGGTTGTCGTCCGGCGCTCGTTCCCCGGCGCCGGACAACGACGGTGCGTTACACCTGAAGATCAACTGCCCGGCCGGGCGGTTGGTCCGACACGAGGGGACGACCACCATGACTCGTTCGAGGGGGACAGCGGTCCACCCGGCTCTGGCCGGCGACTGCGAATTCACGAGCTATCCCGGCGGCGCGGGCCGCTCCAAGGGGCAGCGCGGCTGAGGGGGACGACGTGATGAACCGCTTGTCCGCGCTCGCCGTGGCCCTGCTCGTCTGCGCCGGCTCCGCCCTCGGGATTCCCGCCGGCGGTCGCTCCTTTCGCCGCGGCGCCCGGGTGCGCTGACCGACCTCCGGCCGGCGGCGTGGCCTTCGTGGTGCACCGGATCCCGGTGCACCGGGTGATCACGCGGGTGACGGCCGACCATCCGAACGACAAGGGGAAACCAGTGAAGTTGCGCAAGGTGCTCGCGAACGTCGCGGTGACCGCGAGCTTCGTGTCGCTGGCGGCGGTGGGCGCGGCCGGGACGGCTCAGGCCGCCGGGTGCACCAGCGGCCGGCTGTGCGTGTGGTCCGACAGCGACATGAACGGGACGTACGGCGCGTACGCGGCCGGCGTCCCGGTGCTGCCGGCGAGCCTCGACCGCAAGATCAGCTCCGTGAAGGCCTGGCAGAACGTCTCCTACTGGGTGTTCTACGCCGAGCAGAACTACGTGCGCCCGGTCTTCTGCATCGGCGCGAGCGCGAGCAACCCGATCTACCTCCACGACCTGGCGCCGTGGGGCCACAACGACCAGTTCCGGTCGATGCGGCCGATGAGCGTCGCCACCTGCCCGGCCCCTTAGCCCGGCCCGGCCGCGCACGGTGCCCGGCACCGCCGGCACCGTGCGCGCCCGCGGACGGCATCGCTCCTTCGTCGTCGCCGTCATCCCTACGACATAGCGTCTTCTCGACGGTCGCAACGAGTGCTACGTTCCTCGTGGTGCAGGTCGATCCTGCGGTCGAGACCCGAGGGGCTGCGATGACGCTTACTCCCAGCGCTCACACCGACTCGTTCTGCCGCGACCGGCTGCCGCCCGCCGAGCAGTGGCCACGGCTCGTCTTCGACCTTCCCGAGCTGCACTACCCGGACCGCCTCAACGCCGCGACCGTGCTGCTCGACGACACCGCCACCCGCCTGGGCGCGGACCGCCCCTGCCTGCGGTCGCCCGGCGAGACGTGGACCTACGGCGAGGTCCTGGCGCGCGCCAACCGGATCGCGCACGTGCTCACCGCCGAGCTCGGGGTCGTGCCCGGCAACCGCGTGCTGCTGCGCGGCGCCAACACACCGTGGCTCGCCGCGTGCTGGCTGGGCGTCCTCAAGGCCGGGGCCGTCGCCGTCACGACCATGCCGATGCTGCGCCGCGGCGAGCTGGACAAGATCGCCGACCGGGCCCGGCCGGCCGTCGCCCTGTGCGACGAGCGCCTGCTCGACGACCTGCCGCCGGACCTGCCGGTGGTCTCCTACGGCGCCGAACTGGCCGAGCGCTGCGCCCGCCACCCGGCGACCTTCACGGACGTGCCGACGGCCGCCGACGACGTCGCGCTGCTCGCCTTCACCTCCGGCACCACCGGGACGCCCAAGGCGACCATGCACTTCCACCGCGACCTGCTCGCCATCGCCGACACCTTCTCCCGGCACGTCGTGCGGCCCACCGCGGACGACGTGTTCTGCGGGACCCCGCCGCTGGCGTTCACCTTCGGCCTGGGCGGCCTGCTGGTGTTCCCGCTGCGCGCCGGCGCGTCCGTGCTGCTGCTGGAACGCGCCACGCCCAAGGAGCTGGCCGCGATCGTCGCCGAGCAGTCGGTGACCGTGCTGTTCACGGCGCCGACCGCGTACCGCGCGATCCTCGGCTCCGGCGACGGGCCGCTGCTGGCCGGGGTGCGCCGCGCCGTCTCCGCCGGGGAGGCCTTGCCCGCCGCCGTGGCCGAGCAGTACCGCGAGGTCACCGGACGGCCGCTCATCGACGGGATCGGCAGCACGGAAATGCTGCACGTGTTCATCTCCGCGGCCGACGAGGCGGTCCGCCCCGGCCGGACCGGCACGGCCGTGCCCGGGTTCCGCGCCGCCGTGCTCGACCTCGACGGCGAGCCGGTGCCCGACGGCACGCCCGGGCTGCTCGCGGTGCAGGGCCCCACCGGCTGCCGCTACCTCGGCGACCCCCGGCAGACCGACTACGTGCGCGACGGCTGGAACATCACCGGCGACACCTACGTGCGCGACCCGGACGGCTACTTCCGGTTCGTCGCGCGCAGCGACGACATGATCGTCTCCTCCGGTTACAACATCGCGGCTCCCGAGGTCGAAGAGGTGCTGCTGACACACCCGGCCGTCGACGAGTGCGCGGTCGTCGGCACACCCGACCCGGACCGCGGCGCCGTGGTGACCGCCTTCGTCGTGCTCAGCGCCGGCGTCGAACCCGGCCCGGAGGTCGTGCACGCCCTCCAGGAGCACGCCAAAGCCGTTGCGGCGCCGTACAAGTACCCGCGCCGGGTGCGGTTCACAGACGCGCTGCCGCGCAACGCGAGCGGGAAGCTGCAGCGCTTCCTGCTGCGCGAGCGCTGACGGGGGTGACGGGCCCGCTGCCGAGGTGGGGTGGCGGTGGGCCCGTCACGTTCGTGGGGTGCCGGGGACATGTCTCCATCCTAGCCGCGGATTCGAACATACGTTCCCGTCTGTTCGAGTGAAATCCGGTTACCAATAGTCACGACAGTCCCGGTGATTTCCGGCACGGCAACACTTCCGGGCGACAATCAGTCCTCAGTGGACAGTCACGGACCTCCGCGAACACGTCGGCGCCGGCCTGCGGAACACCGTCACGCGTCCCCCGCGGCGCGCCGGGCCGGGTGCAACGAACCCGCCGCCGCGAACGGTAAAACTCCTGACACCGCCCTGACCAGCGCCGCGGGACCATCACCCGGGCGTGCCGCGGAGGCGGTGCCCGACCCCGCGACCCGACCCCATAAAGTCTTCGCGCAGCCCATCCGGAGGTGAACGCCCGCGTGCCCGAGGTCGACTACTACGAGGTGCTCGGCGTCCGCCGGGACGCCACGGCGGCCGACGTCAAGACGGCCTACCGCCGGCTGGCGAAGACCATGCACCCCGACGCCGGCGGCACCGTCGGCACGTTCCGGCTGCTCCGCGACGCCTACGACGTGCTCAGCGACCCCGTCCGCCGCGCCCGCTACGACTCGGGCGGCGCCACGGTGGTGCCCGTCCCGGTCCGGCCGCGGCCCCGGCGGCGCTTCGGCGACGAGCCCGGCTTCGTGCCCGACCTGCCCGAACTCGACGCCGAAGACCTGGACTGGTGGCACGTCGCCGGTCAGGACACCCGGATGCGGCACGGCCGCCGCCGCGGGCCCGGGCACACCCCCGTCGTCGCCGCGGTCGGCGGGATGGTGCTGGTGCTGCTGCCGCTGGTCAGCGGCGTCGAGTTCTCGCCGCCCGTGCTGGTCGCCTGGCTGGTGCTCACCGCCGGCACCGCGCTGCTGGTGCAGCGGCTGGCGCGCGGCTACCTGCGGGCCAGCCGCGCCCGCGAGGCCTACGCCGAGGAGTTCGGCGGCCGCACCGTGTTCGGCGCCCCCGGCACCGAGCGCGACGAGCTGGCCGAGCGGCTCACCGCCGACCTCCTCGAGAGCTACCTGACCCGGCTGCCGGGCGCGCGGATCTTCCACGGGCTCGCCTGGCCCGGCTCGGTGTTCGCCGACGTCGACCACGCCGTGCTGTGCGGGAAGCGCCTGGTGCTCGTCGAGTCGAAGCTGTGGCTGCCCGGCCACTACGAGACGGCGGAGGACGGCAGGCTGCTGCGCAACGGCCGCCCGTTCCGCGGTGGCGGCAGCCGGCTCGCCGAGAGCCTCGCCGCCTACCGCGAGCTGCTGCCGGGCGTGGCGCTGCGCGGCGCGATGATCGTGTACCCGAGCCGAAGCGGCGAGCTGACCACGGCCGACCCCGGCGACCTCCCTGCCGCGCCGATGACCCCGGAGACGTTCCTGCACGAGATCGGCGAGTGGCTCGCGGCCGATCCGTCCACAGTGGACCACGCCGCGCTGCGGACGATGTGCGGCCAGGTTGTCGGCGGCGGCCGCGCGGCGTGATTCTTGCGCCGGCCACGCAAGCCTGACGGACGCGCGTGCTGGCCGAACGGTATGAGCACCCGCGGCTCGACCGCGGTGAACGACTCTTTCACGGCGCCGGACGACAGGAAAGAGTCGTTCACCCGCATCCCGGAGGCGCCCCATCGCGGCCGGCGGCCGACTTTGCCGGAACCCCGGGCACGCATAGCGTGCACGGCATGTCCCCCGGCACCACACCGACCACCCCAGGCGACCGAGCGGCATGAACCCCGCCGCCACGCTCGGCACCGTGCTGCTCGCCTACCTTCCGGCCGCCGTCTCCCCCGGACCCAACTTCGTCCTCATCGCGCACACCGCCGCGGCCGGGACCCGGCGGGCCGCGCTGGCGGTCGCCCTCGGCGTGGTCGCCGCCGGCGGGCTGCTGGCCGCCATCGCGGTGTTCGGGCTGGGCACGGTCCTGGCGCACACACCGTGGCTGGCCACGGCCTTGCGCATCGTCTGCGGCGCCTATCTGGCGTGGCTCGGCGTCCGGTTGTGGCTTCGCGCCCGGGCACCGGACTCGGCCCCGCCCGCAGGCCACGGCAGCGCTTTCCGCCAAGGCGTCACGAGCAACCTGACGAATCCGAAGGCCGCGGCGTTCTTCGGCAGCGTGCTCACCGCGACACTCCCGCCGACCGAGCCGACCGCCGTCAAGCTGGCCGCGGTCGTGCTGATCGTCGCCGTCTCGACCGCGTGGCACCTGAGTGTGGCGCTGCTGTTCTCCTCCCCCGCCACCCAACGCTGGTACGCACACGCCAAACCGGCCCTCAACCGCGTCGTGGGCACGATCCTGGTCGTCCTCGGCGTCACCCTGGCCGTAACGCCGTGAAGGGCACCTTCAGGGACTCAGAGTCCCTGAAGGTGCCCTTCACGACATGGGTGCTACCGGACGCCGCCCGAAGGGCGCTGCTTCTGCGCGTGCGCGGAGCGGGTGCAGACCTCACCGACGTCGACCGTCTGGCCGCGGTCGGCGTAGACGTCCGCGACACCGACGAGCTTGCCGTTCGGCGACGAGCAGGTCAGCTGGTAGGCCTCCTTCGTCCCGTACGTCGGCGGGATCGGCGACGAGAACGACACGTCCCCGGTCCAGTCGTCGACGGTGTTCGGGTCGGCCTGGTCGTAGTTGACCACCACGGCCCGGTAGTCGCCGGCCGGCGGGTCGAACAGCACGGCGTGCTCGGCCGTCGTGCCGCCGTTCGCCGACGAGCTGACCAGGTTGCCGGCCGCGTCGTAGATGAACAGGTCCCAGTCGGTGGCGGTGTTCGCCCAGTTGATGTTGACGCTGAACTTCCCGTTGTCGACCTGGGGCAGGCCGTCGACGTGGAAGGTGAACGAGTCACCCGCCGGGTCGGCCGGGTAGTTCTGGTTGATCGGCGGCACCCCGGCCGGGTTGGCCACCGGGTACCCCTGCTGCGCCGGGCCCTGCGGGTCACGCCCGTAGCGGCCGGCGACGTAGGGGCGCGTCGACGGGTTGACCGACCAGGCGAACCGGCCGCCGGTCGTGGTGAACTTCGAGTTCAGGTCGTCGGTGACGTAGATCGGCGGCTTGGTGGAGCCGTCGGGCTGGATCACCGGCGACGTCGGCGTCTGGAACGTCTTGTGCAGCTTGAGCTGGTAGCCCTTCGGCGCCGAGCCGATCAGCGTCGAGTGCTGCTGCGGGTCGGCCGCGTTGCCCAGCATGTCCAGGAACGCCTGCCGGTTGCCGCCCTTGCCGGCGCCGGCCGCGGGGGCCAGCCCCGCGTACTCCGCCACGACGCTGTCGGCGAAGGGCCCGTGGAAGCCGTTGCCGCCGACCTCGATGGTGAAGCCCCAGCCGCCGGTGGCCCAGTACGACCAGTCCTCGGTGGTGCCGGTCGTGTCGTACAGCGCCCAGCTCGGCTCGCTGGTGTAGCCGTTGCGCGAAGCCAGCTTGTCGCCGAGGGCCTTGTACTGCGGCTCCTCCAGCGGCGGGCGGACGTCCGCCACGCCCGGCGGGCGCAGCACCAGCGCGGCGACGGTGTGCATCGTCATCAGGTTGGTCACCTGCCGCGAAGACACGATCGAGCGAACGTTGCGCACCTCGGGCTCGCTGAACGGCGCGGAACCGCGGAAGGTGTCACCGCTCCAGGCGAGTTCGGCGCCCGCGCCGCCCCAGAAGCCCGCGTAGTTGCGGTTCGGGTCGGTGCCGCGGATGCGGCCACCCGGGTTGGCCTTGCAGACACCGGTCGCGAACTGCGGCGGCGAGTCGTTGACGTTGCAGTTCTTGCGCTTCATCTCGTAGTCGAACCGGGTGAAGTCGCCCTTGGGCTCGGCCTCGCGGGAGATCTCGAAACCGTCCGGGTTGATGATCGGCACGACGATGTTGCGGGTCTTCCCGACCAGGCTGCGGATCGCGGCGTCCCGGGAGTACCCGTTGATCAGCTCGTACGCCCATTCCATGACGTGCTCGCCGGCCGGCCACTCCCGGGCGTGGTGCACGCCCATGGTGAAGTTCACCGGCTTGCCGTCGGTGACGTTCTTGACGTCCGAAGCGATCTCGACGCCGACGACGTCGCGGCCTTCCCAGGTCGACTCCGGCATCGTGAACGCGGTGACCAGGCCCGGGTTCTTCCTGGCCAGTTCCTTCAGCTCGTAGTTGTAGTCGTAGAGGTGCCGGTAGCTCGTGCGGCCCGACGGCAGCGCGGACGCGGCGGTCTTCGCGGCGTACGCACGGTCGGTCTTCGCGTCGGCGACCGACTTCGCCGACAGGTCGGCCTCGACCACCGTCGACTTCAGCCCGCTGCCGGCGAGCACCTTGCGGTCGGCGTCGTCGGCCAGCACGACCTCGACGCCGGTCGCGTCACCCTTCTCGGTGACGTCGAGGCCGAGCCCGTTGAGCTTGGCCTTGTCGGCGCGGGTGGGGGTCTGGACGCGGACCATCTGCGCCTTCTGCGCGGTGGTCGGCGTGCCCTGCGGGGTCAGCGCCAGGAAGTCGACGCCGAGCTGGACCTGGCCGGCCGAGCCGCCGTACCGGCAGCCCTGGACAACGAGCTGCTGGCCCTTCTTCACGAAACTTTCGGCGAGTTCGTGGGTGCGCAACGCCGTTGAAGCGGCGACGACCGCACCGGTGGTCTTGTCGAAAACGACGATGTCCCAGTCGCCTTCGGCGCCCTTCGTCGCCTTCAGGCGGGCCTGGACGAGACCGTCCACCGTGGACGTCACTTCCCGGCGGTCGGTGCCCGCGGTGCCCTTGGGCTGCACCTTTGCGAAGCACGAGCGGGGTACCGACTTGTCGGCACGCAGGATGTTCTGCGCCGCGCCGGCCGGGCCGGCGGGCAGCGCCACGAACGTCGCGGCCAGTGCCACGGCCGAAGCCAGCAGCACGAGTCGTCTTGGTGAATTCCCCACAGGAAAGGACCTCCTTGACCGAGGCCGGCACCACGGACGTACCGGTAGCGAGTGACCATAATGGAGGAAATCCGGCTGCGGTAACCGCCGTAAGTTGTACTGCTTTCACCGCGGCCGGCCGCGGTGAAAGCCCGTTTCACCGGGAGTTCAACCGGCGTTCGGCTACTGTCGGAACATGGTCACGATCCCTGCGCGACGGGTTTCGGTCGCGGTCTCGCTGACGGGAATCGCCGCACTGGTGCTCGGCGCCGCGCTGGTGCTGCTGCTGCAGGTCATCCCGCCGACCGACGAGATCAGCGCGACCCGCCGCACGATCAGCGAATACGGCCTGTCCGACCACAAGTGGGTGTTCGACCTGGCCGTGGTCCTGGTCGCGCTCGGCTCGGCCGCGGGCCTCGCCGTGCTGGGCCGCCAGCGGCGGCTGCCCGTGCCCGCCGCCATCCTGGGTACATTGTGGACGGTCGGGCTGCTGGTGATCGTCGCCTTCCCGAAACCGGACTGGGCCACGGTTTCCCGCGCGGACATCGGCGGCACGCTGCACCGGATCGCGAGCGTGGTGGCGTTCGTCGCGCTCCCGCTGGCGGTGCTGGTGGCGGCGCGCACGGCGTTCCCGGGCTCCCCCGGCCGCCGCCGGCTGGCCCGGCTGCTGGCGGTCGCGTCGCTGGGCTGGTTCGCCGTCATCCTGGGCGCGGTGGTGGTCGCCGCGGTGGACGGCGGCCGCTGGTGGACGCTCATCCCGCTCGGCCTGGTGGAGCGCGGGATGGCGCTGACCGAGCTGATCGCGCTGGGGGTGCTGCTCGCCCCGGTCGGCGAACGGCGAGCCGCGCCCGGCTAGGCCGATCGGGTAACACCCCCACCGCGGGCCCAACCCGCCCCGGTCGTCGGGCGTGCAGCGTGCGTTCACCGACCCAAGGGGGAGATCGCATGTCTCGACGTGCTGCCGTGCTCACGGCCGCGGCGCTCGCGCTCGGCACCGTGTTCACCGCTCCGGCCACCGCCTCGGCGGCCGAGGCGTGCACCTGGACCGCGCACAAGGTGGTGCCGCCGGACGGGTACAGCGCCCAGTTCACCAGCGTCAGAGGGACCGACAGCCACGGCAACTACGCCGGCGACGTGGTCGACCTGCGCGTCAACATGGGCCGGGTGGTGCTCTGGACGGACGGGCAGCCGCGCATCCCGGACGCGCTCGCGTCGTTCGTCTACCCGCACGTGGCCGACGAGAACTCGGCCGGGACGGTGCTCCTGTCCGGCAGCCTGCCGACGTCCACCGAGGTGGGCGTCTACCTGTTCAGCGGCGGGCACCGCGGCCCCGGCACGCTGACGCAGCTGCCCACCCCGGCCGGTTACCGCATCAATTCGGCCGTCGCGCTCAACGAACGGGGCGACGTCCTGGCGAGCGCCAGTGCCGTCCGGGACGACCACGCCGTCAGCATCCTCTGGTCGGACCTCGCCGCCGGGCCGATCGTCATCGACAGCCCGGCCGGGGGCGGGATCGACCTCGACGACGACGGCACCGTGCTCCTCAACGCCCCGGACAACAAGCTCGGCGCGCTCTGGCGCCACGGGCAGGTCATCCCGCTGACCGGCGAAGACCGGCCGGTGCTCATCCGGGCGATCCGCAACGGCGTGGTGGTCGGCACCGCGATCGACTCGTGGCCGAGCTCGCGCGCCCTCGCCTGGCACGGCCCGAACGACCCGCGGCAGCTCGAGCAGGGCGGCACCGCGGAAGCGATCAACGCGCACGGGCTCATCGCGGGCAGCCTGACCAACCTCGTCGGGCACGCCGCCGTCTGGCAGGACACCCGGCTGCTGGGCGCGCTCCCGGCCCCGGACGGGGTCGACGCGGACGTGTTCGTGGTCGGCGACGACGGCACGGTCTTCGGCAACACCGGCAGTGAGTACGGGCCGCTGCGTTGGACCTGCGCATGACGAACAGGAGGACATTCGTGAAGATCCTGCGCCGGACCCTGGTCACCGTGCTGAGCATCGCGGGGATCCTGACGGCCGCGCCGCCCGCCGGGGCGGCGACGAACCCGTACACCCCGACCGAAGTCTGCGGCGCCGGCTACCGGATCATCTCGTCGCTGCCGGCCACGACCGAGGACGGGCGCAAGTGGGGCGGGGTTTACCTGCTCTACAAGTCCGGCGGGTACAACTGCGTCGTCACGATCAAGTGGTCCTTCATCGGGGTGGCCACCGACACCCTGGCCGGCCTGTTCCGGGATTCCGAAGACTCCGGCAAGAACGTGATCGACCGGGGAAACTTCAAGTACTACGCCGTTGCGCGCGCGTATGCGCCACTGTGCGTCAAGTACTCGGGCTGGGTCGCCGATCGGCCCGAGCCGAACACCACCAGCGTGATCGCGGGGGCCGCCAGTGGCTGGGGCTGGTGCGACTGACCCGTCAACCCTGCCCGAGGTCCGGCTCCGCGGTGTTCACCAGCCGCGGGTCGGGCCGCTCGCCGGACATCGCCAGCAGGCCGCGGACCAGCTTGGCCAGCAGCGGCCAGTTCTTCGGGTTCTTCTTGTCCACGCCGCCGACGAGCTGCTTGAGCATCGAGAGCGTGTCGAAGTAGATGCGCTCGCAGACCAGGTTCTCGTCGGCGTCGAAGATGAAGTACGCCGACATGCGCACCCGGAAGCGGGACCCGGTGGCCGGGATCTTCCCGAACGGCCCGAGGTGGGTGCCGAGCAACCAGAACTCGGCGACCACGGCGTCGGCGCTGTGCCGCAGCGCGATCAGCTCGTGGTGCTGGTCGGGGAACGCGGTCCGGGTGTCGTGGTAGTAACCGCGGACGGCGCCGTCGCCGTCGTGGACGGTCATGGTCGCGATGACCTCGTAGTGCGGGTGCGGGAACGTCGAGAGGGTCGCGTCCCAGTCCTGGGCGACCTCGTCGCGGAAGTGGTCGAGCACCAGCTTCTGCCGGGCTTCGAGGACGGCGCGGTCCGGGATGTCGAACGCGGTCATCGGGCGCTCCTTTATCTACGGTGTAGGTATCAACGATAACCTACACTGTAGGCAGCACGCACCCGCGACGGAAAGGGAGCCCCGTGGCCCGGAACAGCAGGTCGGTCCTCGACGATGCGGTGAAATCCGTGGTCAGATGGAGCCTCGGCCACGCGCTCCCCCGGGCCGTGCTGCGCCGCGAAGCCCGGCGCGGGGATCTCCAGGGCCGGATGGTGGTCGCCGCCGCGGACGGGCGCGACCTGACCGGGCTGTTCGAGGAGATCCGCGCCGCCGGCCCGCTCGCCCGCACCCGCTTCGGCTGGATGACCACCACGCACGCCGCGGTCCGGGAAGTGCTCTCCAGCGAGGACTTCCGGGTCGGCGTGCTCGGGTCCGACGGCTCGGCGCTCGGCCGGCTGGTCGAATGGTCGTCCGGCGAGCACCTGCACCCGGTGCGGCCGCCGTCGCTGCTGGCCGTCAACCCGCCCGAGCACACCCGCTACCGCAAGCTCGTCACCCGCGTGTTCACCGCGCGCGCCGTCGAGCAGCTGCGCGGCCGGGTCCAGGAGATCGCCGACGGCCTGCTCGACGCGCTCGAGCCCGGCGGCGAGACCGACCTCGTCGAGTCCTACTGCGGCCTGCTCCCGGTCACCGTCATCAGCGAGATCCTCGGGGTGCCCGCGAAGGACCTCGGCAAGGTGCTCTCCCTGGGCTCGGCGGCCGCGCCCAGCCTCGACCTCGGCCTGGGCTGGCGCACGTTCCGCGACGTCGAGACCGCGCTGGCGGAGTTCGACGGCTGGCTCGGCGAGCACCTCGACCACCTGCGCCGCCACCCCGGTGACGACCTGTTCAGCCGGCTCGTCGCCGCCCGCGACGACGGCGTCGGGCTCACCGACGCGGAGCTGAAGGCCACCGCGGGACTGGTGCTGGCGGCCGGCTTCGAGACGACCGTCAACCTGCTCGGCAGCGGCATCGCCCTGCTGGCCGCCCACCCGGAGCAGCTCGCGGTGCTGCGCGAGCGTCCGGAGCTGTGGGGCAACACCGTCGAAGAGGTGCTGCGCCACGACCCGCCGGTGCTGCTGACCGGCCGGCTGGCGGTGCGCGCCACCGAGATCGCCGGCGTTGCCCTCCCGCGCGGAGCCCTGGTGACCACCGTGCTGGCGGGCGCGAACCGCGACCCCGGGGTCTTCGCCGAGCCGGCCGTCTTCGACGTCACCCGGGAAGGCGCGCGCGACCACGTCTCCTTCGGCGCCGGCCGGCACCACTGCCTGGGCGCGTCGCTGGCCCGCATGGAAGGCGAGATCGGACTGCGCGCGATCTTCGCCCGGTTCCCCGGACTGCGGGTGCTCCCCGGCGGCCGGCGGCGCGAGACGAGAATCCTGCGCGGTTACGAATACCTGCCCGCGGCGCTCACCCCGTGACCGGCCAAACCACCGCGAAACCCCGGCGTGGCCGGCCGCCCAAGGATTCGGGCGGCACCTTGTCGCGGGAGCGGATCCTGCGGGCGGCCCTCACCCTCGTCGACGAGGAGGGGCTCGAAGCCGTCAGCATGCGCAAGCTCGCGCGCCGGCTCGGCGTCGACCCGATGAGCCTCTACAACCACGTCGACGGCAAGGATGCCTTGCTGGACGGGATCGCCGAGGTCCTGCTCGCCGCGATCCCCGCTCCCGCACCGGGAACGGACCTGCGCGAGACGATGTCCGCGCTGGCGCACGGTTTCCGGGCCGCGATGCTCGGCCACCCGCGCGCGGCGCCGCTCGTGCTCACCCGCCAGCTCGCGTCGCTGACCGCGCTCGCGCCGGTCGAGGCGGTGCTCGGGCCCCTGCTCGCGGCGGGCCTCCCGCCGGAGCGCGCGGTCCACAGCCTGCGGGCGGTGCTCGCGTTCCTGATCGGGACGCTGATGCGCGAAGTCGAAGCGGCGCCGACGTTCAGCGGCGCGGACCCCGACGGCGCCGGCCGCCGGCTCGCCGACCTGGAAGCGTCCGGGCTGCCGGCCGTCGTGGCGGCGGCGCCGTACCTGGCCGTGTGCGACCACGAGGCGGAGTTCGAGTTCGGGCTGCGGATCCTGCTCGACGCCCTGGCGGCCTGACCGGCGCTCAGCGGATGCGTTCGTGCAGCGCCGCCATCCGCGAGTCGAGGTCCGCCGCCGTCCGCGCCGCCGCGGCGAGCTCACCCGCGAAGTCCGGCGGGACGCTGTCGCGGTACTTGTAGGACAGCTTGTGCTCGACCGCCGCCCAGAAGTCCATCGCGATGGTGCGCAGCTGGACTTCCACCTTGACCTTCTCCACCCGGTCGGACAAGAAGACCGGGATGCGCACGATCAGGTGCAAGCTGCGGTAGCCGTTCGCCTTCGGCCGCTCGATGTAGTCCTTGGTGCGCAACAGCTCCACGTCGTCCTGCGCGGTGAGCATGCGCGCGACCTCGTAGACGTCGTCGACGAACGGGCAGACGACGCGGATCCCGGCGATGTCGTCGAGGGCGCCGGCCGCGGAGACCCAGTCGTCGCCGAGGCCCCGGCGGTGCACCTTCTCCTTGATGGCTTCCGGGCGCTTCACGCGGCTCGTGATGTGCTCGATCGGGTCGTGCTGGTGGACGAAGTCGAACTCCTCGCTCAGGATCCGGAGTTTCGTCATCAGCTCTTCGATGGCGAACTTGTACATCAGGAGGAACCGCGGGAGCTGCCCTGCCACGGCGAGCTCGTCGGCCGCCTCACGCAGGGAAGTTTCCTCGGCCGCCGGGTCGGTGGTCACTGAAGCCTCGTGCTGTCGTCGGTCGTTTTCCGGGCACCAGGTTACTGGTCTCCCCCGGATCAACGATCAGCGACGGGCCGCGGTTCCCGCTGGTCACCGGATCGGGTCGGGAAAACCGTAGAGCCGGCGCGCGTTGGCGCCGAGGACCGCAGCCCGGGTTGCCGGATCGGGCACCCAGCCGGCCAGCAGGTCGACGAGGTCGCCGTCGTTCGGCATCGGGCCCCAGCAGCCGACGTGCGGCCAGTCGGAGCCGTAGACGCACCGGTCCGGGGCCGCGGCGACAAGCTCTCGGGCGAACGGCCCGACCTCGGTGTACGGCGGTTCGGCGAGCCGGTTTGCGCCGGAGAGCTTGACCCAGGCGCCGTCGGCGACGAGGTCCCGGACGAGCCGCCAGCCGGGTGCCTCGGTGCCGGCTGCCGTTTCGGGCGCGCCGAGATGGTCGAGGACGTAGGGGACGCGCAGGTTCGACAGGCGCTTGGCGAGGGGTGTGAGTTCGGTCGCGTCGGTGAAGAGCTGCAGGTGCCAGCCCAGTTCCGCGCAGATCGCCTCGAGCCGGTCGAGTGCGGTGAACCCGACCCCGCCGCCGGTCAGGGTGTTGAGACGGAGCCCGGTGACGCCGGCGTCGCGCAGCTCGGCCAGTTCGCGATCACCGACGTCCGGTTCGACGACGGCGACCCCGCGCAGCCTCCCGGGGTGCGCGCGAAGGGCGTCCACCAGCAGGGTGTTGTCGGTGCCGTGCACGCTGACCTGCACGAGGACGCCGTAGGTCATCCCGGTGGTATCGAGCATCCGCAGGTAATCGTGCCGATCGGCGGCCGGCGGGGTGAAGCTCCGGCCGGGGACGAACCCGTCCGGCCCGACGACGTGCGCATGGGTGTCGACGGAGCCGGCCGGCACCTCGACCCGGACCGGGGCGCGAGGCCGCGGGTCCGGGCCGGGGCAGCGGATGAGCTTCCGGTCGGCGGCGAACTCCACCCGGTCAGTGTGCCGGGTGGAGTGCCGGGTCAGCGCCCCATGGGGACTGTTTTTGCCGTGGCGGCCGCGACGCACTTGACGGCGAGGGCGGCGGCTTGGGCGTTTTCGCCGGCTGCGGCCTGGTCAGATGCTGCTTGGCCGTCCGTTGCCTGGTCGGTCGCGGCCTCGTCGGTCGCTGTTGCGGCCTCGTCGGTCGCGGCTTGGTCGCCCGCACCGTTGGCGGCCTGCTGGCGGGTGCTCTCTTCGGTGGCCATGTCCTGCTGACCGGCCGCCGCGGCGGGATCGGCCTGCGAGACACACTCCAGGAGAGCAGCGCAGTCCTGAGCGGCGACTTCGGCCTGGGCCGCGTTGTCCTGCTGGTCGGCAGCCTCGTTCTTGGCGGCCTTGCCGTTCTGGTCGGCGGCACCGTTCTTGGCAGCCTTGCCGTTCTGCGCGGCCATACCGCCCTGGTCGGCGGCTTCGCTCTCGGCGGCCATGCCGTTCTGGTCGGCGGCACCGTTCTTGGCAGCCTTGCCGTTCTGCGCAGCCATACCGCCCTGGTCGGCGGCCTCGTTCTTACCGGCCATGCCGTTCTGCTCGGCGGCACCGTTCTTGGCAGCCTTACCGTTCTCCGCAGCCATACCGCCCTGGTCAGCGGCCTCGTTCTTACCGGCCATGCCGTTCTGCTCGGCGGCCATGCCGTTCTGGTCCGCCATGCCGTTGGCGTCGGCCGCCCCGGTCACCTGGGCCAGGCATTGCTGGACCACCGTGCAGGCCTGCTCGGCCGCCGCCTTCTGGTCGGCCGCGCCTTCCTCGGCGGCCATGCCGTTCTCGTTCGCCGCGCCTGCACCGGCAGCCATACCGTTCTGGTCGGCCGCGCCCTCGTCGGCGGCCATGCCGTTCTCGCCAGCCGCGCCTTCTTCGGCGGTCGCGCCGTTCTCGGCGGCCTCGTCCTGCTGGGCGGCCTTGTTCTTCTGCTTCGCCTTGCCGTTCGCGGCACCGGCCTCGTCCTGCCCGGCCGCCATGCCGTTCTCGTCCGCCGCACCCTGCTTGCCGGCGGCCTTGCCCTTCTGCTTGGCCGCACCGGCCATGCCGTTGTCCTCCGCCACGGCTTCCTGCTGCTGAGCCACCCCGGCGATCTCCGCGCACGCAGCCAGCGCCGCGTTCGCCGCGACGTCACCCTCGCAGCCCGCGGCCGAGCGGCGCTGGTTGATCTGGTCGACCACCGCCTGGCGGTTGGCTATGCGCGCCTCGGACTGGGCGTCCGGGGCCGCCTGCTGGCCCGCGATGAAGGCGAGGTTGTTCTGCAGGGCCGTGTCCAGCCCGCCGCAGCTTTCCGTGGCCGCGTTGCTCGCCGGGCTGCTCAGCGCGATCGCCGTCGCGGTCGCCCCCGCGACTCCCAGCAGCGCGGCGAGTCCGATCGTCGCCGGTTTGCGGTGTCGTCCGGCAGTGCGCACGTGGGGCATGAAGCCCCTCCTCTCTGGTCGCCACCTCACCAGGGCACACGGCCGGGCGACCAGCGTGGTTCATCCGGATTTTCCTTTTACCACAAGGAAAATCGCACGACGAACCCCGGACCGGGGTGCGCCGGTCCGGGGTCCTGCCTACCAGAGCCGAAGTAAGCCCGGGGTCAACGCGGGCGCCCGTCAGCCGAGGTCCGCCAGCTGCGGCACGGTCGGCGCCATGCCGTCGATCCAGGCGGCCGGCGAGCCGGTGGTCGGGGTGACGATCGCCGTCTGGACGCCCAGCTTCGCAAAACCCTCCATCGAGCGGACGAACTCGTCGCGCGTCTCCGGGGACGGCCGCGGGTTGTTGGCCAGGATGGTCTTGCGGATGTCGGCGTAGTCACGGCCGACGTCGTCGCAGTGGCGCCGCAGCACGTCCAGCTTGTGCGCGACGTCCTCGGGCGAGGTGCCGAAGAGGTTGCACGCGTCGCCGTACTGCGCGACGAGCCGCAGCGTCTTGCGTTCGCCGCTGCCGCCGATCATCACCTTCGGCCGGTTGATCGGCTGCGGCGAACAGAGCGTCTCGGCCAGCTGGTAGTGCTTGCCCTCGAACGGGCCGTTGTCCGCCGGGTCCCACATCTGCCCGCAGATGCGCAGCGTCTCCTCCAGCCGCTCGAACCGTTCGGAGATCGGCGGGTACGGCACCCCGAGCCCCAGGTGCTCGCGCTCGAACCAGGCGGCACCCACCCCGAGCACCGCCCGGCCACCGGAAAGGACGTCGAGCGTGGTGACGATCTTCGCGAGCAGTCCGGGGTGCCGGTAGGTCACCCCGGTGACGAGCAGGCCGAGGTCGATCCGGGACGTGTGCGCGGCGAGGTAGCCGAGCGTGGTGTACCCCTCCAGCATGTTCGACTCGGCGGGGAGGCCGGTGGGCTCGATCTGGAAGTAGTGGTCCATGAAGGACAGCCACTTCGCCCCGGCCTCCTCCGCCGCGGCGCCCACCCGCGCGAGCTCACCGGCGATGGCGGTGGTCCCGCCGTCGATGTCGAAGATGGGGAGGTGGAAACCCAGTTCCATGAAACGTTCTCCTGACGTGCGGTCGGCGTGCCCGTCACGGTAGGACCTGGAGCGCGCTCCAGGGCAAGCCCCGGCTACCGCAGCCGCGCCACCAGGTCGGCCGCGATCCGCTGTTCGACCGGCCCGGGCACCGGCTGCACACCGGTGGCCAGCCCGCCCGCGGCCACCGCCGCCAGGCTGCGGACCTGCAGTGTCAGGCCGAGATCCATGGCCTGGATCGAATTGCCGTTGGCGGCGGTCAGGTTCAGCATCCGGCCGCGGTCGAGGATCACGACCTCGCGGCCGCCGGCCAGCACGTGCCCGGTCCGGCGGCCGGGCTCGCCGTACTCGACCGTGCGGACCGTCGCCGCCCGCAGCGCGTCCGCGTCGATCTCCCACGCGAAGTGCCCGACACCGGCGACAACCGCGCCGTCGGACAGCGCCGCCAGCTCCGCCTCACCGAGCACACCGGGGGCGCCGGTCGCGGTGAACACGGCCTGCGCGCCGGCCAGCACCTCCGGCGCCGGGCCGACCCGGTGACCGTCCAAAATGGCCTGGAGCGCCCGCATCGGGTCGGTGTCGCACACCGAGACCCGCGCGCCGAGCCGCGCCAGGGTGTCCGCGACGCCCTTGCCGCACGGCCCGTAGCCGAGCACGGCGGCACGCATCCCCGGCACCATCAGGTTGGTGGCGTTGAGGAATCCCTGCACCACGCTCTGCCCGACGCCGAACTCGTTCTCCACCAGCAGTTTCAGCCGCGAGTCGTTGATCACGACGACCGGGTGCCCGACGCTCTTCTCCCGCAGCCGCACCCCACCGGTGGTCGTCTCCTCGGTGCCGCCGAGGTAGCCGGCGGGAGCGCCGGACCCGAGCAGCGACAACGTGAGGTCGGCGCCGTTGTCGAGGGTGAGGTCCGGCTCGCACTCGAGGACCTGCACGACGTTGCGGGCGTGGGCGGCGTCGTCGTCGGCGCGGCGCGTGTGCACCCGCACGCCGAGCGCCCGGAGCGCGTCGGCGACGTCGTCATGGGTGGTGCCGGGTGAGCCGGTCAGCGTGACCTCGACGCCGGCGCGGGCCAGCAGGGTGACCAGGGCCGCGGTCTTGGGCTCGACGTGCAGGCACATGGCGAGCCGCCGCCCGGCGAGCAACGGCGCGGTCTCCTCGACGGCGGCGGTGGTCAGGGGCATGTGCTTGAGCGCCCACTGTGTTCCGGCGTGCACAAAAGAAGGCATGACTTTCCTTACGGTTGAAAGAGAAACAGGACCCGGAAGCGGGGCCGGTCAACCGTAGAAGTCGCAGCGGTACGAGTGGTCGCCGAAGATCGGCGCCACCAGCCCTCGTCCGCTCATGGCGTCAAGCTACCAGGGCGAATTCAGGGCGCCTGCCGTCAGCCGGCAGCCCCGGCCAGGAAGCCGGCGACGTCGGACGTCGTGGTCACCGGGACGCCCGCCGTGCGCAGGTGATCGGCGAACTCCGCGGACTTGCGGCCGCCGCCGGTGATCAGGAACGGGGGTGCGCCCGCGGCCGGGTAGGCCAGGGGGCTCGCCTCGCGGAGCGTGGCCGGGGATCGGCCCAGGGCCACGAGCACCCACGCGCGGGTGAGCGGGTCCTGGCCGGCGAGCTCGAACTCGGCCGGGGCGGCCACCGCGGCGACCGCCCGGACCTTGCTGTCCTGGCCGGCGTACTGGCCCGGACCCGGCCCCGGTGCGACGCCGAGCAGGGACGCCAGTGTGCCGCCGGCGCCGGTGCCCACCGCCGTGACGCGCGCCGGGTCGATGTTCAGCGCGGCCGCGTTCGCCTTGAGGAACCGGACGGCGCACCGGGCGTCGGTGAGGGCCGCCGGCCACGGTGCGGCGGGTGCGAGGCGGTAGTCGATCGAGGCGACGGTGAACCCGCGGGCGGTCAGCTCGTCCCGCAGCGGGCCGGTCCGGGCCCCGGCGAGCAGTGCGCCCGGCCCGTCGGCCTTGCGGTTGCCGAGAACCAGGCCGCCGCCGTGCAGGAGGAGCGCCACCGGTGTGGGCGGCCCGCCCGCCCGCGGCCGGGTGACGTCCATCGCCAGCGGCACACCGTCCGCTCGGCAGTACTCGACGGTGTTCCCGTCGAGCAGCGTCGACGCGGTGGGTTCGCCGAGGCCCGCCCCGGCGGCGACCGTGCCCGCCGCGCCGGTCGCGAGCACCACCAGGAGCACCGGGAACAGCACGATCCACGCCGACACCCGCCGCAGCGCCGACGGCCGCGGATGCGCTCGCCGCCGGGCCACGACCAGGAAGCCGAGCACCGCGATGACCTGCAGCGCGGCCGCGACGTAGTCGGTGAAGCCGACCACGGTGTCGGCCGGCTGCCAGGGGTCGAAGCGCGTCAGCAGCCCGAGTGGCCGGCTGACCACCCACAACACGAGGGCCGCGGCCGCGACGAGGGCGGCCTTGTGCGCCGTCTTGCGGGTGGGCCACCCCAGCACCACGACCACCGAGAGGAGCTCGACGGCGGCGAACAGGCCGAACAACATCGCGTACAGCTGCCAGACCCGCCACAGCGCCGCCAGGGAAGCAGCCGGGATCAGGGCGCCACCGAGCGCCGCAAAAGTGGCCGTGACCAGCACCGGACCCCGCCGCAACGGGGGTGGGAAGGTCGTCGACGGGCGGGCCGTGCCCCGCTGTCCGTCGACGACCTTCATGGCGCCAGTGTCACCCCTGAGCCGAGGTCCCCGCCACGAATCAGGCCGCGAATCCCGCGAGCGGGCGCACTTCGATCGGGGCGTGGATGGCCGCGGTGACCCGGGCCGCCCATCCGAGCGCGGCGTCGAGGTCGGCGGCTTCGATCAGGTAGAAGCCGCCGATATGCTCCTTTCCCTCGGCGAACGGACCGTCCGTGGTCAGCACCCGGTCCCCCGCCTCCCGGACCACCCGCGCGGCGGCGGGCTCGTCCAGGCGGGCACTGAAGACCCAGGTCCCGGTCGCTTTCAGGTCCTTCTCGACGTCGCCGAGCCGCTGCTGGGACTCCCGCATCGCCGCTTCGGACGGCGGTTCGCGGACCTCCCCTTCGACGCTGTGCACGGACAGCAGGTAGTGCGCCATGACGCTCCTCCTCACGCGCGGGCCGGTCCCGCCGCTCGCCGCTCGTACGAACGGGCTCGCGGCAGATCGACACTACGTGCGGGCGGCCGTGTAGTTCCGGAACAGCAGGTAGGTGTCGAGGATGTCGGACGAGGCGCTTTCGACCGAGCGGTAGATCCCCCACTTCGGGCGGACGTAGTCGCCCTGGTCGGGGTTGTTGACGTTCGTCATGCTGCCCTGGGCGGCCACCGGCGCTCCCGAGCCGGTGCCGTTGCGGATGACGCACGACGCCTTGCCCTTCGAGCCGGGCGTGAACGTCCATTCGATCGTGATCCACTTGTCGCGCAACGGCGCGAGGTCCGCGGCCGCGATGTCGGGCGAGCCCGAGTTGGCGTAGGCCCGCGCCCGCAGCATCTCCTTGCTGCCGCTGCGGGTGAGGTCCAGGGTCACCCAGGGGCCGCCGTTGGTCGACGGCGTCTTGGTCTGGAAGATGTGCGTGAACTTGCTGGTGCCGTGCAGCGAGCCGGGGATGTACATCTCGTACGAGAGCGTCCACGTCTCGCCGTTGTGCATCTTGAGCGTGGACCCGCTCTGCACCATGCCTTTGGATTCGGTGCGCTGGCGGTCGCCGCCGCCGGTCGTGTCGCGGTCGTCGCGCCAGATGTTAAAGCGGTAGTGGTCGCCCTCGACGACCACGTACTTCCGGTCGGGGTGGTGGTTTCCGCGGTCGGCTTCGATGCCCTCGAAGGCGCGCAGCCCGTCGGTGGCGGGGTTCGGGTGCCACAGCGGGGCCGCCTGGGCGGGGTGGGCCGCGCCGAGGGCGATCGGGATGGCGAGAGCCGCGACGGCAAGAGCCGTCCGGCGGGGGAATTCCGGCATCGTCGGTGTGTCCTTCCTGACGACAGTTCGGCAGGGGTGCACATCGGTCGGCGGACGGACCCGGCAAACCGGGCTGGACATCCGATGTCTTGCCCTTCGAAGTTAGAGGGAACCACCGAGACTGTCAAGATCTGACCGGAAATCGAGATAACAGGCCAGAATTCGTCAGACGGCTGCGTAGCACTCCGCCAGCGCCCCGAACGCGGCCTTCGGCTCCCAGCGCACCCCCGGGTACGCCTCCCCCTCGCCGTCCTCCAGCACCTTGACCACACCCCAGCTGGCCATGTCGAGGTCCGTCCGCGGATCGGCCCGGTGCACCAGCCCGTAACAGACGAAGGTGCACGCGAACGCCGCGTCGACACCTTCCGCCGCGAACACCTCCACCAGCTCGCGCAAGTACCGCGCCTGCTCCTCCTCGTCGCGGACGTAGTCGCCCTTCAGCCGGACCGGGACAACCCCGTCGTACTCGAGGATTTCGCCGCTGCGGGCGCCGAGGTCGGCCGCGCCGCGGTAGGGCGTCACGCCGAACTCCGTGATCGCCACCGGCTTGCCCGCCGCCACCAGGGTGCGGACGCCTTCCCGGTAGATGTGCGCGACCTCCTTCGAGCGGTGCGCGTCCACCGACACGATGTCGAACGGCGTCCAGTCGACCCGCTCCAGCGGCACCGCCGCGTAGGTGACCCGGCCGCCGAACCGCGCGCGGACCGCCGAGACCGCGCGCCCGAGGAAGGTGTTGATCCGGTCCGGCAGTTCGGCCAGGAGCTCCCGTGACGCCATCAGGTTCGCCACCCGGTCCGCGATGCCGTCACCAGGCAGGAACCCCTGGTTGAACAGGCTCAGCTCGGCCCCGGTGACGAACACGACCTCGGCGCCCTCCGCGCGAAGCCGCTCCGCCCGCGAAGCGCCGTCGGCGAGCTGGTCGAGGATCTCCTCCGGCCGGCGGTCCCACGGGAACGGCGAGAACCACACCTCCAGCCCCAGCGCTGC
Source organism: Amycolatopsis sp. NPDC051758 (assembly GCF_044453095.1). NCBI lineage: Bacteria > Bacillati > Actinomycetota > Actinomycetes > Pseudonocardiales > Pseudonocardiaceae > Amycolatopsis > Amycolatopsis sp. NPDC051758. Next base: position 819,791 of record NZ_JBITCJ010000002.1, read on the forward strand.
CGCCTCGCGGGCGGCGAACTCGATCCGGTCCAGGTCGGTGCCGATCAGCCGCACCGCCGTGCAGTGCAGCTCGTCGTGGATGATCGCCAGCTCGCGGCGGACGAGGTCCGGGTCGAACGGGCGGTTGAACTGCCCGTCCCGCTCGAAGCCGGTGTCGTAGCCGATGCCCTTGGCTCGCACAGTTCCTCCAAAAATTAGGGTACGGTCCGTACCGTACCCTAAAGCGATACACTCCGGCACATGGCCGAGAAGACCCGCCGCCGCGGCGCCGAACTGGAAGCGGCGATCCTGCGTGCCGCCGCGGACGAGCTCGCCGAGGCCGGCTACCCCGGGCTGACCATGGAACGGGTCGCGCAGCGGGCCGGCACCAACAAGAACGCGATCTACCGCCGCTGGCCGAACCGCGCCGCGCTCGGTGTCGCCGCTTACCGGCACGTCGCCGCGGACCGGCTCACCCCGCCCGACACCGGCAGCCTCCGCGAAGACGCGCTGACCCTGCTGCGAGCGATCAACTGCGGGCAGTCCTCCCCCGCCGCGCGGATCCTGCGCGGCCTCCTCACCGGCGTCGGTGACGAGCCGGAGCTACGGGAGCAGCTGCACGAGCAGGCGGCCGAGGGCGGCGCGAAGATGTGGGCCGAGATCGTCGAGCGGGCCGTCGCGCGCGGCGAAGCACGACCCGGCGCAAGCAATCCGCGTGTCGCGACCGTGGCCCTCGTGTTGCTGCGCAACGAGTTCCTCACTCGCGGACTGACCACAGTGGACGACGACGTGCTCGTCGAGATCGTCGACGAGGTCTACCTGCCGCTGGTGGGCGCGTAGATCGTCAAGCGCAGCGCCGGGTCCTCGGCGACCTGGAAGGTCGCGTAGTCGAACACCGCCGGCTCCGGGCGGTACAGCGTCTTCCGGCCGGGGCCGCTCCGGCCGACGTCGTGGCGGTCCCACCACGTCGCGAACTCGCGGCAGCCCGACCGCAGCCGCGCCGCCAGCCCGGCGAACGCCGGGTCGCCGGCCCACAGGTCGTGCGCGGCGCGGAACTGCGCCACGGTGTGCTCGGCCTGCGCGGCCCAGCCGGCGCCGAACAGCCGCCGGCCGCGCTCGTCGAGCAGCAGGAAGACCAGGACGTTGCGGTCGGCCTCCGGCAGCGCGCCGAAGTCGGTGAACAGCTCGGCCGCCGCGGGGTTCCAGGCCAGGACGTCCCAGCGGCGACCGGTGACGTAGGCGGGCTCGGTCAGGCCTTCGACGAGCCGCCGGGTGGCACCGGGCACCTGCTCGCGGGTGAACGCGGTCCGGGCGGGATTGCGGGCCAGGGCGCGCAGGTGGGCGCGCTCGGCGTCGTCCAGCCGCAGGGCCCCCGCGAGAGCTTCGACCGTAGCGGCCGACGGGCTGACCGTCCGGCCCTGTTCGAGCCGGACGTACCAGTCGACGCTGATGCCGGCCACCTCGGCGACCTCTTCGCGGCGCAGCCCCGGCGTCCGGCGGCGGCGCCGGTCCGGCAGGCCGAGCGCCGCCGGGCTCAACCGCTCGCGCCGGGACCGCAGGAACTCCCCCAGCCCGGCTCGGGCCGCGTCCGGCATGACGACCTCCATGGCATTCGAGAGTCCTAGGATGATACCAGGTCTGGCTATCGGTCCCGGGTTCTCCGACGATCAAGACATGAAAGCCGCTGTCCTCGAAGAATTCGGCAAACCCCTGGTCGTGCGCGAGATGCCCGCGCCGAAGCTCGGCACGGGCGAAGTGCTCGTCGACGTCGTCGCCGCGCCGGTGCTGCCCTACGCGGCGGAGGTGTTCCGCGGCGAGCGGAACTACGCGCTGACGCTGCCGGTCGTACCCGGCGCCGGCGCGGTCGGCCGGGTGCGCGCGACCGGCCCGGACGCGACGCGGCTGGCGCCCAGCGACTGGGTGCTGTGCGACCCGGCGATCCGTTCCCGCGACGACGCGCTGACCCCGGACATCACCCTGCAGGGCCTGAGCGCCCGCGGCGAGGGCGGACTGTTCCTGCAGCGGCACTTCGGCCACGGCTCGTACGCCGGGCAGGTCCTCGTCCCGACCGAGAACGCGATCCCGCTCGGGCCGGTCGACCCGGCCGAAGCCGGGCGGTGGACCGCGCTCATCCTGTGTCTCGTGCCCTACGGTGGCCTGCTCGCGGCGGAGCTGCGGCCGGGTGAGACCGTGCTGGTCAGCGGCGCCACCGGGAACTTCGGGAGCGCCGCGGTCGCCGTCGCGCTCGCCATGGGCGCGGCGTGCGTGCTGGCCCCGGGCCGGAACGAGGCGGCGCTGGCCGACCTCGAACGCCGGTTCGGCGCCCGCGTCCGGACGGTCCGGCTGACCGGCGACGACGACACCGCCCGCCTGCGCCGCGCGGCACCCGGTCCGATCGACGTCGTCCTCGACCTGCTGCCGCCGTCGGCCGGCACCGCGCCCGTGCGCACGGCGGCGATGACGGTCCGCGAATACGGCCGGGTGGTGCTGATGGGCGGGGTCGGCATGCTCGGCGGGGACGACCTCGCCCTGCCCTACCCGTGGCTCATGCGCAACAACATCACCCTGCGCGGCCAGTGGCTGGCCCCGCGGACGGCCAACGCGAGCCTGATCGCCCTCGCCCGCGCCGGGCTCCTGGATCTGGACCGGTTCGCCGTCACGGAGTTCGGGCTCGACGACATCACCGGCGCCCTCGACCACGCGGCCGGCCTCACGACGCGGTTCGCCCTCACCGTGGTCCGTCCTTGAGTAGCGTCGAAGCGTGACCCGACTCGCCCGACACGAGAAGATCGCCGCGGCCCTCGAGGACGCACCCGACGACCTGCTGGATTCCGCGCGCCCGCTCGGCACGGGGATCGGCGGGTCGACCTGGCTGCTGGACGTGGCCGGCGAGCCGGTCTTCGTGAAGCGAGTTGCGCTGACCGACATCGAGGTGCGGCACGAAGGGTCGACTGCCGACCTCTACGGGCTGCCGGCTTGGTACCACTACGGGGTGGGCTCCACGGGCATCAGCGCCTGGCGTGAACTGCACGCGCACCTCGCGGCGACCGGCTGGGTGCGCACCGGGCAGTGCGAGAACTTCCCGCTCCTGCACCACTGGCGCGTCCTGCCCGGGCTGCCGCGGCCCCGCGCCGACCTCGAGCGGGACGTCGCGTTCTGGCACGGCGACCCGGGTGTCCGGCGCCGCCTGGCGGCTCTCGACGGCGCCACCACGGACCTCGTCCTGTTCCTCGAACACCTGCCGCAGAACCTCGCGCAGTGGCTCGGCGGCAACCCCGGCGGCGTGGCCCTGGCCCACCGTGACCTCCGCGGCATCACCGAGTTCCTGGCCGGCCAGGGTGTTCAGCACTTCGACGCGCACTTCGAGAACATCCTCACCGACGGGGAACGGCTTTACCTCAGCGACTTCGGGCTCGCCGCGATGCCGGACTTCGCGCTTTCGTCGGCCGAAGCGGAGTTCCTCGCCGAGCACTCCGCGCACGACCAGGCCTACGTGCTGGCCCGCCTGCTGAACTGGATCGTCCGGCACGACATCGACGACGGTGGCCAGTGCGGCCGTTACGCCCCACTGGCCGCGGTCGTCAACGACTTCTACTACGCGCTCCACACCCGGGACCGGCGGACTCCTTACCCCGCCGCGGAAATCGCTCAGCAGTTGGAGCGTGCCGGCTTGCCCGCGAACCGGTCGCCCAGGTAGTTGACGACGTCGCCCGCCGAGAACGCCAGCGTCGTCACGTGTTCGCCGAGGTAAGTGCCCCAGGTGACGTCCACGCCGGCCGCGCAGTACTCGCGGCGCAGGGTCTGAGCTTGCGACAGCGGGATGATCTCGTCGAGCGTGCCGTGGAACAGGAAGACCGGCGCCTGCGGCGGGCGGGCGCCGAGCTCGTTCTCCGCCAGCCGCGCTCGCCACTGCGGGGTGGCCAGGGGATTCGACGTCGTGTAGTCGGCGATGTGCCCGAAGGCGTACCCGAACACCGCGTCGACACACGCGTCCTGCTGGGTCGTGTACAGCGTGCGGCCCTTGTCGTTCAGGTAGGCGGGCAGGTCCAGCTCCGGGTACGCCGCGTCAAGGCCGAGGGCCGAAAGCAGCAGGAAGCCGAACCCGATGCCGCCGTCGAGGCTCTTGGCCACCACGTCCAGGTCCGCGGGGGTGCCGCCGGCCGTGATGCCCGCGACGTCCAGCTCGGGTGCGTACGACGGCGCGAGCTCACCGGCCCACGCCGCTCCCCCGCCGCCTTGGGAGTACCCGGAGAACGCGACCGGGCCGCCCGCCGCCAGGCCCGCCGCCGGCAGCCGGGTGGCCGCGCGGACCGCGTCGATCACGGTGTGGCCTTCGGACCGGCCGACGACGTAGGTGTGCAGGCCGGGTGTGCCGAGCCCCTCGTAGTCGGTGATCGCCACGGCCCAGCCGCGCCGCAGCATCGCGTCGATGAACAGCGGCTTTTCGTAGTCCGGCTGGAACTTCGACGGCGCGCAGCGGTCGCCGATGCCGCGGGTGCCGCTCGCCACCGAAACGATCGGGCGCGGGCCGGAGCCGGTCCACGGTGTGGTCGGGACGAGGACGCGGCCCGACACCGCGATCGGGGTGTCCGTCGCCGACCGCGACCGGTACAGCACCAGATATCCCTTGGCACCGGACTGGTCCGGCAGCGGCCGCCACCAGACGACGTCGCCGTCGGCGCCGGCGGGCAGCGGGCTCGGCGGGGTGTAGAAGGCGTCGCCGGCCGGGCCCCGCGGTGGATCCGCGGCCGCGGCGCTCGCGGACACCGTCGACAGCAGGGTGGCGACGACGGCCAGCAAGACCGTCCAAACAGGACTTTTGCGCACGGGAACTCCTCGTTGAGTCCGGATCTTCAGAAAACGCGGTCGACGTCTTCGGTGACCAGGTGGTCCAGGGCGCGCTCGGCGACCGCGGCGATGGTCATCGACGGGTTGCACGCGGCGGTCGTCCCCGGCATCAAAGCGCCATCGAGCACGTAAAGACCACGGTGGCCGAGTACGCGGCCTTCGAGGTCGCAGACCTTGCCCATGACGGCGCCGCCGAGCGGGTGCCAGGTGCTCGGCACGAGGGCGGTCGTGTCGAGCAGCACACCGAGCGGGCCGGCGATGCGGGAGATGCGTTCGTGGATGCGCGCGCTGAGCGTCGCGTCGGCGTTCGAGGGCCAGTGCAGGACCGCGTCGTCCTTCGAAGCGTCGTAGACGAACCGGCCGCGGCCCTGGCTGACGCCGTACCCGACGAGCATCGTGGTGCGCAGGTCCGGCAGCGGCGGCAGGGACGCCTGGATGACGGTGTTGGCCGTGGCGGGGTTGTCCCATTCCTTGCTGCCGTAGACCACCGGGCCGCCTTGCGGCGCGCCGAAGTCGTCGGCGAGGTTCGTCCACGTGTAGATGCGGTCGCCGTTGGTGCCCCAGCCGGCGCCGAGCGCGTCGGGCAGGTCGGGGATGTCGCCCTTCGCGCCGGCCCGCATCAGCAGGCGGGTGGTGTTCGCCGTGCCGGCCGCCATGACGAGCGCCTTCGCGGTGAGGACCTTCTTCTCGAGCACGGTTCCGTCGGTGGTGATGCGGTCGACGCGGATCTCCCAGCGGCCGTCGTTCGCCAGGGCGACGTCGGTGACGTTGTGGAGGGTCGCCACCGTGCAGCGGCCGGTGGCCTCGGCGGCCGCGAGGTAGGTGACGTCGACCGAGTGCTTGCCGCCGTTGTTCACCCCGAGCGCGCAGTCCCCGTTGGTGTAGGACGGTTTCAGCTCGCCGTCGAGTTCGCGCAGCGCGTAGTCCCAGTCGATCGGCATCGGGATCTTCTCCACGCCGTAACCCGCGTTCCGCGTGTTGCGGGCGAAGATCCGCGCTGCCTGGTACGGCTTGCTCTCGACGAGGGCGTCCGGCGCCGTGGCGATCCCGAGCATCGCGGCGACACGCGGGTAGTACTCGGCGTCCATCCGCGCGTAGTCGAGTTGTTCCGGGAAGCAGGAGTTGAACAGCTCCGCCGTCGGCTGCAGCGTCATGCCCTGGTACACCAGCGAACCGCCGCCGACCCCGGCGGCGCACATCATGCTCATCCCCCGGCCGCTCACCTGCTCCAGCAAGCCGGTGTAGCGCTCAAAGGGCGGCAGGGACGGCAGACCGGGCAGCGCCGGCGCCGAACCGAGCCAGAAGATCCGCTTGTCGGGTGCCGACGTCGGGTGCGGGAACGTCTCGGCGTCCGGCCCGGTCGGCCAGCGCCGGCCGCGTTCGAGCACCAGCACCGGCACCCCGGCCTGCGCGAGCCGCAGTGCCGTCACACCGCCGCCGAACCCGGACCCGATGACGACGACCCGGTGTTCCTCCCGGGTGACCGGGATCCGGCCCGCGCCGAGCGCGGCGACCCCGGCGACGGCGGCCGCGCCCTGCAGGACGGTGCGGCGGTTCAGGGTGCGCATGGTGTGGGCTCCTCCGGCGGACAACGGTGACCGAGGGTGACTGTAGGAACCCGAACCGAGAGATGGAACGGATTGCCGGTCTCACTACTCGCGAGTAGCATTCCCGGTCATGCGCGCTGTGCGACCGTCTGCGGCCGTGCCCCGGCGCGTCGACGCCCGCCGCAACCGCGAAGCGATCCTCCGCGCCGCCGACGAGGCGTTCAGCGAAGACGCCGACGTGGTGCTGGACGAGGTCGCCCGCCGCGCCGGCCTGGGCCGGGCGACGGTCTACCGGCACTTCCCCGACCGCACGGCCCTCGCGCTCGCCGTCGCCGCGCACCACCTCACGACGCTCAAAAGCCAGCTGCGGGACCAGGAGTCGTTCCGCGAGCTGCTGCGCAGGATCCTCGCGATGCAGGCCCGGCGGCGCCCGCTCGTCCGGCTGTTCCGCGAACTGCCGGAACGCAGCCAGCGCCAGTACACCCAGGCCCTGATCGCCTTGCTGCGCCCGGCTTTCGAGGAGGCGCAACGCGCGGGCAGCGTGCGGCCGGATCTCGAGCCGGCGGACTTGGCGCTGCTGTTCGAGATGCACGAAGCGGCGTTGGTGGCGGGCCCGGCGCCGCAGGCGCGGACGGAACCGGCGGAACGGCTCGTGCGGGTGTTCCTCGACGGCCTCGCCGGGACCCGCGACTGAACCCCCGCGCCCGCAACGGAACCGAAGTCACCCTGGTGGAGTACACAAAACGGCGGTTGACCGGCGGGAAGCCGGGGTACTTATCCCCCGCGGCACCAGCAGCTCGCCGGACTCCCGGCCGCTTCGCCGGGCCGCATCCTCCGACCGTGGCCGAGTTCGCCGACGGCCGCGGCGCCACCACCCACATCCGGTCCCGCGGAGCACACCATGACAAACGATTCCGGAGCCTGGCACGACAAGTTGCAGCGCGCGCAGGAAGCGATCCAACGCAAGCGGACGGAGCCGGCCCGCACCACGGCGGGCGCCTCGCCGACATCCCGATGACCGAACAGGAATCCACAAAGGACAGCGGACGCACGCACGCGGTCCGGGTGCGCCGAAGGGGACTTTCCTCGCACCACCCCTGAGGAAAGTCCCCTTCAGCACACCCAAGCCGTCACTCGGGCAGCCCGGTCAGCATCACCTCCGCGCACTTGCGGAACGCCGCCACGAGGCCGTTCCGGTCGTCCGCGCGGGTGGCCACCGCCACGTGGGCCGGCTCGACGTCCTCCAGCGGCACCGTCGTCAGGTCCGGGCGCAGGCTGCTGACATCACCCGGGCCCGCCGGGACGATCGCCACCGCCTGGCCGCTCGCCACCAGCTCGAACTTGTCCTCGACTGCGTTCAGCCGCGGCCCGTCCGGGGCCGGGCGGCCGTCGGGGCGGGGGTCGATGCGCCAGAACGCGTCCCACACCGGGTCGGCGGTCCCCCGGGGCAGCGGCTCGTCCGCGATGTCGTCCAGCGTCACCGATTCCTTGCCCGCCAAGCGGTGGTCGCGCGAGACGAGCAGCACCCGGGGCTCGTCGTAGAGCACGGTGACGTGCAGCCCCGCCGTGGACAGCGGCAGCCGGACCACCGCGACGTCGACGCGGTGCTCCAGCAGCGCCGCGCGGCCGTCGTCCCACCGGAGGTGCTGGGTGTGCACCTCGGCGTCGGGGTGGCGGCGGCGCAGCTCGCGCACGGCCGGGGTGACGATCAGGTTCGCGATGTAGCCGACGGTGATCCGGCGGGGCCGGGCCACGGCCCGCGCGTGCGCCGCGGCCGCGGCGGCCGTCCGCAGCACCTCGACGGCCAGCGGCAGGAACGCCTCACCCGCCTCCGTCAGCCGGGTGCCCTGCGGGGTGCGGTCGAGCAGGCGCGCGCCGACCTGCTGCTCCAGCCGGATGATCTGCCGGCTCAATGACGACTGCGTCAGGTGCAGCTCGGCGGCCGCGCGGCCGAAGTGCCGCCGCTCGGCGACGACGGTGAAGCTGCGCACCAGCCGCAGGTCGAGATCCGTGTCGGGCATGTCCCCAGCGTAACCCCGCCCGAAACCCGGCCGGAGCCGATGACCTGCGGTGATGCACAGACCGCGTCACGCTGCGCGAAACAGTCATTGGACCTGGCACGCTCCGTGAGACCACGGTGGACGGAGAAGTTCCCCTCTCGTCAGGAGTGCACCACCATGCGTGTGTTCGTCACCGGCGCCACCGGTTTCATCGGCAGCGTTGTCGTCCGCGAGCTGCTCGGCGCGGGTCACCAGGTCCTCGGCCTCGCCCGGTCGGACGCGTCCGCCGCGGCGCTCGAAGCCGCCGGAGCGGAGGCGCACCGCGGCTCCCTCGACGACCTCGAGAGCCTGCGTGCCGGCGCGGCCGCCACCGACGGCGCCATCCACCTCGCCTTCAACCACGACTTCACCGACTTCGCCGCCTCCGCACAGCAGGACCGGCGGGCGATCGAGGCGCTGGGCGAAGCGCTCGCGGGCTCCGGGCGGCCGCTGGTGATCACCTCCGGCACCGCCGGTGCGGCGCCCGGCCGGGTGGTGGACGAGGACACGGTGCCCGAGTCCACGGCGGTCACCTCGCCCCGCTTCGAAACGGAGACCGTGGCGCTCGCCTTCGCCGGCCGCGGGGTCCGGGTGTCGGTCGTGCGGCTGCCCCCGAGTGTGCACGGCGAGCACGACCAGGGTTTTGTGCCGCGGCTGATCTCCGCCGCCCGCACCAAGGGCGTCTCGGCATATCCCGGCGACGGCGCGAACCGCTGGTGCGCCGTACATCGGCTGGACGCGGCCCGGCTGTTCCGCCTGGCGCTGGAGTCGGCGCCCGCGGGAACGCGGTGGCACGCGATCGGCGACGAGGCGGTGCCGGTCCGCGAGCTCGCCGAGGTGATCGGGCGGCACCTGGACGTGCCGGTGACGTCGATCGCGCCGGAGGCGGCGTACGACCACTTCGGGTTCGTGGGCGCCGTGCTCACCCTCGACATCCCGGCGACGGCCGAGCGCACGCGCAAGGAGCTCGACTGGCAGCCCGAGCAGCCCGGGCTCCTCGCGGACCTCGAAGCCGGCCACTACTTCTCGGAAGGACCCCGATGAGAGACCTCGGACCGGTCGGTGTCTACCTGCCGATCTCGTTCACCAAGACGGCGTCCGCCGACGCGCAGCGCGAAGGGGCCCGACGGCTCGAGCGCGCCGGCTACCGGACCGTGTGGACGAACGAAGTCGTCGGCGGCAAGGACGCCCTGGTGCAGCTGGCGATCCTGCTGGCCGCCACCGAGCACCTGACCTTCGGCACCGGCATCACGAACATCTGGGCCCGCGAACCGCAGGTGCTGCACGCCGCCGCGGCGCAGCTCGCGGACGCCTACCCGGACCGGCTCGTGCTCGGGATCGGGGCCGGCCACCCGGAACAGGCCGCCGCCATCGGCCGGGACTACGGCAGCCCGCTGAAGACGGTGCGCGACTACCTGACGCGGATGGACACGCAGACCTGGCCGCCCGCGCCGGACGCGGCCTACCCGCGGATCCTCGGCGCCAACGGGCCGAAGATGCTCGCGCTGGCCGCCGAGCTCACCGACGGCGCCTTCCCGGCGAACCTGCCGCCGGAGCTCACCGCCGAAGCCCGCTCGGCGCTCGGCCCGGACAAGCTGCTGGTGATCGGCCTGCCGGTGGTCTCGGGCGGGGCCGAGGCGGCGCGGGAGAAGGTGACGGGCAGCCTGGGCATGGGCTGGTACCGGAAAGCGGTGCAGCGGCTGGGGTATTCCGCCGACGACGTCGACACGCTGGCCGACGCGGTGGTCGCCCAGGCCGAACCGGACGCCGTCGCTGCGAAGGCGCGGGCGCACCTCGCCGCCGGTGCGGACCACGTTGTCCTCATGCCGCCGACGACGGACGACTTCGCCGCCGACATCGGGACCCTGGAACGACTCGCGCCCGGGTCCGGCACCCTCGACTGAGAGTGCCGGACCCGGGCGCGGAGTGCCGGAGATCAGACCAGGTCGTACCGGTCGGCGTCCATGACCTTGGCCCAGGCGGCCACGAAGTCGCGGACGAACTTCTCCTTGGCGTCGTCGCTGGCGTAGACCTCGGCGACGGCGCGCAGCTCGGAGTTCGAGCCGAACACCAGGTCGGCGCGGGAGCCGGTCCACTTGACCTCGCCGGTGGCGCGGTCACGGCCCTCGAAGGTCTCCTGGTCCTCCGAGGTCGACTTCCACTCGGTCTCCATGTCGAGGAGGTTCGCGAAGAAGTCGTTCGTCAGCGCACCCGGCGTCTCGGTGAGCACGCCCAGCGAAGACTGGGCGTGGTTCGCACCCAGCACCCGCAGGCCGCCGATCAGGACGGTCAGCTCGGGCGCGCTCAGGTTCAGCAGGTTCGCGCGGTCGATCAGCAAGAACTCCGACGGCAGGCGGTGGCCCTTGCCGCGGTAGTTGCGGAACCCGTCGATCGTCGGCTCGAGCGGCGCGAAGGACTCCGCGTCGGTCTGCTCCTGCGTCGCGTCGGTGCGGCCCGGGGTGAACGGCACCGAGATCTCGACGCCGGCGTCCTTGGCGCCCTTCTCGACGGCGGCCACCCCGCCGAGCACGATCAGGTCGGCCAGCGAGACCTTCTTGCCGCCGGTCTGGGCGCTGTTGAAGGACTCCTGGACGCTCTCCAGGGTCCGCAGCACCTGCGCCAGCTGGTCGGGCTCGTTGACCTCCCAGCCGCGCTGCGGCTCGAGGCGGATGCGGGCGCCGTTCGCGCCGCCGCGCTTGTCACTGGCGCGGAACGTCGAAGCCGACGCCCACGCGGTCGAGACGAGCTGGGCGACGGTCAGGCCCGAGTCCAGCAGCTTGGCCTTGAGGTCCGCGACGTCGGCGTCGGAGACCAGCTCGTGGTCGACGGCGGGGACGCGGTCCTGCCAGATCAGCTCTTCGGCCGGCACCAGCGGGCCGAGGTAGCGCTGGATCGGGCCCATGTCGCGGTGGGTCAGCTTGTACCAGGCGCGGGCGAACGCGTCGGCGAACTGGTCCGGGTTCTCGTGGAAGCGCTTGGAGATCTGCGCGTAGACCGGGTCGACGCGCAGCGCCAGGTCGGTGGTCAGCATCGTCGGCTTGCGGGCCGGGTCGCCGGCCTCCGGGCCGGGGATGGTGTCCTCGGCGTCCTTGGCCACCCACTGGTGGGCGCCGGCCGGGCTCTTCGACAGCTCCCACTCGTAGCCGAACAGGTTGTCGAAGAACTGGTTGCTCCACTGCGTCGGCGTGGAGGTCCAGGTGACCTCGAGCCCGCTGGTGATGGCGTCGCGGCCCTTGCCGGAGCCGAAGGTGTTCTTCCAGCCGAGGCCCTGGTCCTCGATGCCCGCACCCTCCGGCTCGGCACCGACGTACTGGTCGGGGTCGGCCGCGCCGTGGGTCTTGCCGAAGGTGTGGCCACCGGCGATGAGGGCGACGGTCTCCTCGTCGTTCATCGCCATGCGGCCGAACGTCTCGCGGATGTCGCGGGCCGAGGCCAGCGGGTCCGGGTTGCCGTTCGGGCCTTCGGGGTTGACGTAGATGAGGCCCATCTGGACCGCCGCCAGGGGGTTCTCCAGCTCGCGGTCACCGGTGTAGCGCTCGTCGCCCAGCCAGGTGCGCTCCGGGCCCCAGTACACGTCCTCGTCCGGCTCCCACACGTCGGCGCGGCCGCCGGCGAAGCCGAAGGTCTTGAAGCCCATGGTCTCCAGGGCGCGGTTGCCCGTGAAGATCATCAGGTCGGCCCACGAGATCTTCTTGCCGTACTTCTTCTTGACCGGCCACAGGAGCCGGCGCGCCTTGTCGAGGTTCCCGTTGTCCGGCCAGCTGTTCAGCGGCGCGAAGCGCTGCATGCCGGCGCCCGCTCCGCCGCGGCCGTCGTCGATGCGGTAGGTGCCGGCGCTGTGCCACGCCATGCGGATCATGAACGGCCCGTAGTGCCCGAAGTCGGCGGGCCACCACTCCTTCGAGGTGGTCAGCACGGCGTCGACGTCCGCGGCCAGCGCGTCGAGGTCGACGGTCTTGAACTCGGCGGCGTAGTCGAAGTCCTCGCCCATGGGGTTCGCCACGGCGGGGTGCTTGCGCAGGATCTTCAGGTTGAGCTGGTTCGGCCACCAGTCGCGGTTCCCCGCGCCTTCGGTCGGGTGGTTGCGACGCCCGGCCGAGACCGGGCAACCGCCCGCGGCCTCTTCGTTCAGCTCGCCAACTTTGGCGTCAGCACTGTCAGACACAGGAATCCTTCCGGGACAAGAAAAACGTTCAGGAACTCGACGCGGTGGAGCAGTCGGGGCACAGGCCCCGGTAGACGACCTCGGCTTCGTCGATCAGGAAGCCGTGGGCGTCCGACGCGGTCAGGCAGGGCGCATGGCCGACGGCGCAGTCGACGTCGGCGATGGCCCCGCAGGACCGGCACACGACGTGGTGGTGGTTGTCCCCCACGCGGGCCTCGTACCGGGCGACGGAGCCGGGCGGCTGGATACGCCGCAGCAGCCCCGCCCCGGTGAGTGCCCGCAGGACGTCGTAGACGGCCTGGTGGGACACTTCCCCGAGACCGTCCCGCACGACGCCGATGATCGAGTCGGTGTCGGCGTGCGGGTGCCCGTGTACCGCGGACAGCACCGCCAGCCGCGGCCGCGTGACGCGCAGGGACGCCTCGCGCAGCATCTGCTCGAAGTCCGTGGTCGTGGGCACGGGGCGAGTCTGCCCCATTTTCTTGAATGAATCAAGATTGGCCACCCGACCGGGTACCGCGTGTCGGACCGCGCGCACCCCTCTTCCGGCCCTTGACCACCGGACACGACGGACTTTAAAGTCAGCGTGCCCCGTGAAATGTTAACGCTAACATTCCCTTGGTCCCCGTTGCGCCCCGAAGGAACACAACAATGAAGTTGTTCTCCCCGCGCCGTTTCGGCGTGCTGCTGGCCGTCGTGGCCGCACTCGTCCCCCTGGGCACCACCGGCGCCGGCGCGACGCCGACGACCGCCACCACCTCCCCGGTCCGCGCCGCCGCGAGCACACTTTCGGTGCCCGGCATCGACGACGTCCGCGGCAACCTCACGCTGCCGGCCGGCGGCGCGGGCGGGACGAGCGTCACCTGGACCTCGTCCGCGCCCGCCGTGATCACCCCGACCGGCGAGGTCACCCGCCCGCCGTCCGGTAGCAAGCCCGCCGAGGTCGTCCTGACCGCGAAGGTCAGCCTCGGCCGCGAAAGCACCACGCGGCGGTTCACCGCGACCGTCGTCCCCAAGCCGGCCCAGGAACCGCTGGCCGGCTACAGCTTCTTCTACTTCACCGGCGAAGGGACTTCGGACGGCGAGCAGATCTACTCGGCGCTGAGCCGCGGCAACGACCCGCTGAACTGGACCGAGCTCAACCAGGGCCGCCCGGTGCTCAAGTCGAGCCTCGGCGAGCTCGGCGTGCGCGACCCGTACATCCTGCGCTCACCCGACGGTGACAAGTTCTACCTGCTGGCCACCGACCTGCGGATCTACGCCGGCCGCGGCTGGGACGCCGCGCAGCGCACCGGCAGCCGCTCGATCATGGTCTGGGAGTCCACCGACCTGGCGCACTGGTCGCGCCAGCGCAGCGTCCAGGTCTCGCCGCCGACCGCCGGCAACACCTGGGCCCCGGAAGCCTTCTGGGACGCCAAGCGCGGGACGTACGTCGTGTACTGGGCCTCGAAGCTGTACGCGGAGAACGACCCGAACCACACCGGCGACAGCTACAACCGGATGATGTACGCCACCACGCGCGACTTCGTCACCTTCAGCGCGCCGCAGGTGTGGAACGACCCGGGTTACTCGGTGATCGACTCGACGATCATCAAGAACCAGGACACCTACTACCGCTTCACCAAGGACGAACGCAACAACACGTCTTCGACGCCGTGCAGCAAGTTCATCACCGAGGAGAAGTCCACCGACCTGCTCGACCCGCACTACGGTTTTGTCGCCGACTGCATCGGCAAGGCGACGGCGACGAGTCCCGGTCTCTCCGCCGGCGAAGGACCCACCGGGTTCAAGTCGAACACCGAGAACAAGTGGTACCTGTTCATCGACGAGTTCGGCGGCCGCGGTTACGTCCCGTTCGAGTCCACCGACCTGAACTCGGGCAAGTGGACGATGTCCACCGGCGCGCACCTGCCCGCGTCACCGCGCCACGGCACCGTCCTGCCGGTCACGCAGGCGGAGATGGACCGGCTGAGCGCTCCCCCGGCGCCGGTGAAGGCCGATCAGAACGGGCTCGTCGCGCACTGGCCGCTGGACGCGAAGTCCGGCCAGGTCGCGGCCGACACCACGGGCCACGGTTACGACGGCGCCCTGGCCGGTGACGTTTCGTGGGCCGGCGGTTCGCTGGCCTTCGGCGGCAAGAACGGACACGTCCAGCTGCCGAACAACCTGCTGACCGGCGCCGCCGCGGCCAGCGTGTCGGCCGACGTCCTGGTCGACCCGGCCCAGCAGACGCCGTACTTCCTCTGGGGCCTCGGCAACACCGCGCCCTCCGGCGCCGGGGACGGCTACCTGTTCACCACCGGCGGCACCCCGAGCGGCGGCCTGCGCGGGGCGATCGCGACCGGCAACTGGACCACCGAACAGCAGGTGGCGTCGGCCGGCGGGCTGCCACGCGGGGTCTGGAAGAACGTGACGCTGACGGTCGGCGACGGGGTCGCGGTGCTGTACCTCGACGGCGTCGAGGTCGCTCGCACCACGAACGCCACGATCAAGCCGTCCGACCTCGGCGGCGGTGTCACCGCGGCGAACTACCTCGGCCGGTCCGTCTACGCGGGGGACAAGACCTTCACCGGCAGGATGAAGGACGTGCGGCTCTACAACCGGGCGCTCACCGGGCTCCAGGTGGCGGCACTGCCGTCGAACAGCACCACGATCCGGTCGGTGGAGCTGGCTTCGCTCAAGACGCCCGCAGTCATCGACTCCGGCGCGTCCACCGTGGTGCTGCCGGTGCGGCCGGGGACCGACCTGCGCCGGCTGGCGCCGAAGTTCGGGCTGGCGCCGGGGGCCACGATCAAGCCGGACAGCCGGCCGGTGGATCTGAGCCGGCCACGGCAGTTCACCGTCACCGGCGCCCAGGGTGACCGTCGTGTGTGGACGGTCGAGGCGCACGAGACGCGCAGCCCGGTCCTGCCGGGCTTCAACGCGGACCCGAACATCGTCGCGTTCGGGGACACGTATTACCTGTACCCGACCACGGACGGCTTCGACGGCTGGAGCGGCACGAAGTTCTCGGCCTGGTCGTCGAAGAACCTCGTGGACTGGACGGACCAGGGGGTCGTCCTCGACCTCGGACCGGACGTGAGCTGGGCGGACAAGAACGCCTGGGCGCCGACGATCGCGCAGCACAACGGCAAGTACTACTTCTACTTCTGCGCCGAGGCCAAGATCGGCGTGGCGGTGAGCGACTCGCCGACCGGCCCGTTCGTCGACTCCGGCAAGCCGCTGATCGCGGCGAACCCCGACGGCGGCCAGGCGATCGACCCGGCGGTGTTCGTCGACCACACCGGGCAGCCGTACCTGTACTGGGGCAACGGCAACGCCTACGTGGTGCCGCTGAACGACGACATGGTCTCGTTCGACCCGGCGAAGATCACCCGCTTGACCGGCCTGGACGGGTTCCGCGAGGGCCTGTTCATGGCGGAGCGGACCGGCACGTACTACCTGAGCTGGTCGATCGACGACACCCGCAGCGAGGACTACCGGGTCGGCTACGCGACGGCGCCGTCGCCGACCGGGCCGTTCACCAACCGCGGCCTGATCTTGAGCAAGGACGCCCACCTGGGCATCCTCGGCACCGGGCACAGCTCGATGCTGCAGGTCCCGGGCACCGACGACTGGTACCTGGCCTACCACCGCTTCGGCATCCCGGGCGGCGACGGGACCCACCGCGAGACGACGATCGACAAGCTGACCTTCCGCCGCGACGGCACGATCGTCCCGGTCACGCCGACGCTGGAAAGCGTGCGGCCGCAGCGGGTCCCGCAGTGCCAGGGGAAGGTCCGCTACAACTGAACCCGGTGGTCCCGGGCTTCGCCGTGGAGGTCGCACGGCTGCCCGGGATCCCGCGGGCACAGCACCCACCGCTCCGACGCGACCACCGAGTACATCCGGTAGGGCGACGCCCCGGAGACGTCTTCGAGCGTCAGCTCCGAAGCGCCGTCGCCGTCACCACGGGGATAGCTCGCCAAAGCGCGGTCGAGCGCCTCGCCCGACAGCTCCCCCGCCTCGCCCACGGCGTAGACCGCGCGCCCGTGGTAGGGCGCGACGGTCGAGTCGAAGACGACCAGGCTCACCCGCGGGCGCGCGGCGATGTTGCGCGAGTGGCGGGCACCGGTCTCCGAGACCCACACGAAGGTGTGATCGTCTTGCGGGGCGAAGTAGACCGGGCACGTCCAGGGCGCGCCGTCGTCGCCGGTCGTGCCGAGGGTCAGGTAGGCGTTCGCCGAGATCAGGGCGCGGGCGTGGGCCGCGAGGTCGTCGTTGGTCATCAGGGCACCGATTCTGCCACCCCGAACCGGTGAGACGGAGATCACGAGCGGCTGCGTTTATCCGGTTCGGGGCGGGGTAATCGACGGCCGTTCAGGTTCCTCAGCTTCTTCCGTCCAGGAGTCGTTTGATGACCAGCGTTCTGGAGAACGCCCGTGCCGTCCCGGCCCCGCGCCGCCGACCGGACGCGCTCGCCGAACTCGCTCGCCTCGCCGCGCTGGCGGACCTCGCCCGCAGTTCGTCCCCCTCGCTCATGCACCACGCGATCCTCGCCGGCACCAGCCCCGCAACGGTGGCCGCCGCCGCGAAGATCGACGTCGCCGAGGCGCACGTCCGGTGGCACGCGTGGGCCGAGACCGCGGTAGGTCTCGACGAGTACCTCCCGGTGCACGCCGCGTTCGCCGAAGCCGTCATCGCCCGCCACGAAGCCTTCGAGGACCACCAGTGAAGAACCAAGAGACGACGCTGGCCGACCTCGAGGCCCTCGGCGACGCGGCTACCGAGCTGCTCCAGCAGATCAGCGAAGAGCTGGCGACCGTGGCTTCACGGCGCTGAGCCAGCGGGCCAGCGGCGCCAGACCGCCACGTGCAGGATCACCGCCAAGCTCAGCGCGTTGAGCGTGGTGTGCGTCGACCAGCCGACGACCAGCCGGTCCGGCACCGCGGCCCAGTGCGCCACCTGCGGTACCACCCACGACAACACGGCCGTCAGCAGTGCCACCAGCACGAGCACCGAGGACCGTCCCGGCAGCGGCGTGAGCCGGATCGCCGGCCACGCCTCGAACAACATCGCCACCACGAGTACCGACGCGATGGCCGCGCCCGCGACCGCCGCTATCCGGTCCGGTTCCCACGCGAGCCGTACCACCGCGTACGTGACGAAACCGCAGGCGAGGACTGCGCCGTGGGCCGTTGCCAGCCGGATCGCGCGGCGCCGGATGCGGGCGAACGGCCAGCCGCGCAGCGCGACGTACCAGACCATCTGCCAGGCACCGAGCACGGCGAACACCGCGCCGTACTCCTCCCCCGGCACGGCTCCCGTCCGGACCAGGCCCAGGAAGAGCGCCAGGCCCGCGACCCAGCTCACCGCCAACGCCGCGACACCCGGCCACCGCTCGCCCCGGCCGCGCAGTGGCCAGCCCTCGCCGACCAGGGTCAGCTGCAGCATCAGCGTGAAGATGCCCGCGGCCAGCGGCACCGAGGCCGTCCCGGTCACGACCCGGCCGAGTAGGGCCAGCACGGCTCCGCCCGCCGCCACGAGCGCCGTGTCGGACACGCCGCTCCAGCCGCCGCGCAGGAGGGACCCCGGCCAGTCCGCCCACCAGAACGCGATCATCGCGACGATCGGCAGCGCGAACGTGACCGGCGGTCCGAGCACCTCCAGGGTGCGCGCCGGCCCGCCCGCGCCCGCCGCGAGCAGCGCGGTCACCGGCAGGACGAACGCGCAGCCGAGCAACCCTCGCCGGGGCTGGGCCCGCCGCGCGTCCGCCAGCTCCGCCGGGCTGAGCGCGTCCGGCTTGCAGACCGCCGGGCGGTCGTCCAAGACCTCGCTAGAGGAGGTCATCGAGGCGGATCGGCAGCCGGTGGTGGCGCTTGCCGGTCGCGTGGTGGACGGCGTTCGCCACCGCCGCGGTGACCCCGACCATCGCGACCTCGCCGAGCCCCTTCACCCCGACCGGGTTGAACAGCAGGTCCGGCTCGTCCACGAAGCCGACGTCGATGCGCCCGACGTCGGCGTTGACCATGATCGGGTACTCCTCGAGCGTCGAGTTGAGGAAACCGCCGAACCGGTCGTCGACCAGGCTCTCCTCGCGCAGCGCCCCGCCGATGCCCCAGATCACGCCGCCGCGCACCTGGCTGGCGGCGGTGGCCGGGCTGGCCACCCGGCCGCAGTCGACAACGCTGACCACGCGCGGCACCCGGATCCGGCACGTCGTCGGCTCCACGCGGACCTCGACGAAGTGGGCGACCCAGCTGAACGTGCTGAACTCGGGGAACACCGGGCCGGAGATGGCCAGGTGCCCGGCCTTCGCCTGGTCCAGCGCCTCGGGCGGCTGCCCGGGCCCGAGCGTGCTCACCTCGACCTCCACCGGACGCCCGGCGCGCCTGTGAAAACCGGGGCTCCGCCCCGGGCCGGGGGCTCCGCCACCCGGAACCCCCGAAAGACCTTGGACGGCCGCAGCAACATCGACCTCACCGGTATCGGCCACGTTCAGGTGCTTCCGCAGCTCCCGCAGTCCGGAGTGGACGGCCGGCAGCGCGCTCGCCGTGCCCCACGAACCCGCGGTGAGGTGCTGCGCGGCGAACCGGGTGTCGCCGACGCGCACTTCGACGTCGCGCGCGGGGATGCCGAGGTCACCCGCAACGAGCAGCGCGATCGCCGAGCGGATGCCCTGGCCCATCTCGTGGCCGTCGACGCCGACCGTCACCCGGCCGTCCGCGCCGGCGGTGAGGTGCGCGACGGCGGGCACGATGCTGCCCGGGTAGTTGCCCGCGGCGACACCCCAGCCGATCAGCGAACCGTCGTCGGCGCGCATCGAGCCCGGCTCGGGAGTGCGGTCCGCCCAGCCGAACGTCTCCGCGCCCCGGCGGAGGCACTCGGCGAGGAAGCGGGTGGAGAACGGCCGTCCGGTCACCGGGTCGGTCATCGTGTTGTTGGCCAGCCGCACCGCAACCGGGTCCTGGCCGGTGGCATACGCCAGTTCGTCGACCGCCGACTCGAAGGCGAACATCGCCGAGCTCTCGAACGGCGCCCGCATGTAACCGGGCGTCTGCACGTCGGTCTGCACCAGGCGGTGCCGGCCGCGGAACGCCGGGAAGCCGTACAGCCGGGAGGTGACCTCGGTGTGCATCGCCGGGAACAGGTCGTGCCGGGACGTCTGCTGGTCGACCTCGTGCACGGCGGCGAGGATCTGGCCCGACGCGTCCGCGCCGAGGCGGACGCGGTGGCGGGTGGCCGGGCGGAAGCTCCCGTTGTGGAAGGTCTGGGTGCGGGCCAGCACCAGCTTGACGGGCCGGCCCAGGCGCCGCGCCACCAGCGCGAGCGGGCCGAGGTGCGGCTGCAGCGAGTTCTTCTGGCCGAAGCCCCCGCCGACGTACGGCGAGCGGACCTCGATGTTCGCGGCGTCGAGGCCCAGCTGCTGGGCGAGCCCGAACCGGAGGGCGGCCGCGTTCTGCGTGCCCTCGTGCACGACGAGCGTGTCACCCCGCCATTCGACGACGCCGCCGTTCAGCTCCATCGGCACCGCGTGCTGGGCCGCGTACTCGTAGGTGCTGTCGATCCGCACCGGGCTCGCGTCGACCGCCGCGTCGGCGTCGCCGACCTTGATGTCGGCGAGGAACGGCAGCGGGATCGCCTCTTCCTGCACCAGGGTGGTCGCGCCCGCGGCGTCCAGGTGGACGGCGAAGGGCTCCGGGTCGTATTCGGCGGTGACCAGGTCGGCCGCCTCGGTCGCGGCGACCAGGGTCTCGGCCACGACCAGGGCGATCGGCTGGCCGCGGTAGGCGATGTGGTCGTCCAGCAGCGGCTGCAGGCTCTGGAAGGAGAACCCGCCGCCCATGATGAAGCCCGCGCCCTGCAGCTCTTCG
Organism: Amycolatopsis sp. NPDC051758; assembly: GCF_044453095.1. Taxonomy (NCBI): domain Bacteria; kingdom Bacillati; phylum Actinomycetota; class Actinomycetes; order Pseudonocardiales; family Pseudonocardiaceae; genus Amycolatopsis; species Amycolatopsis sp. NPDC051758. The sequence goes on from NZ_JBITCJ010000002.1 coordinate 840,222, forward strand.
GCGTCGAAGCGGGTCACGACGAGCAGCACGCCCGGCACGGCCCCGGCCGCGGCAGTGTCCACACGGGACACCCGCCCGCGGCCGATGCGGGCGAGGGCAAGCGTTGCGTACGCGACGCCGTCGGGAACGCGGTCGGTGCCGTAGGCGGCCTTGCCGGTGACCTTCTCGTAGGCGTCCACACGGCGCGTGTCGGTCATCGGGTGGCCCTCTCCGCGGCGATGCGCACGGCGTCGGCGACGGTGCGAATGCCCAGCTCGACTCGGAATCCGTTGTAGGTGCCGGGCCGCGCACCGGCGAATGCGATCTCCCCGGCGTGCCGGGCGGCCTCGGCGGTCAGCCGCGCGCCACGCAACGTCCGTTCGGCCTCGTCCGCCCGCCAGGGCCGGGTGGCGACGCCGCCGAGCGCGATCCGGCAGTCACCGATCATGCCGTCTTCGACGGTCAGCGCGACCGCGGCGGACGCGAGCGCAAAGGCGTAGGACTCGCGGTCCCGGATCTTCAGGTAGGTGGAGCCGTGGCCCGCGGGGGTGGCCGGGACGCGGATGCGCAGGATCAGCTCGTCGGCGTCCAGGACGTGTTCGCGCGCCGGGTCGTCCCCGGGTTCGACGTGCAGATCCTTGAGCGGCACGGTGCGTTCCCCGCGCGGGCCGACCACGTCGACGACCGCGTCGAAGGCGAGCAGCGCGATCGCCCAGTCACCCGGGTACGTCGCGATGCACGTGTCGCTCGCGCCGAGCAGGGCGTGGGTGCGGTCGTGGCCTTCGAGCGCGGCGCAGCCGCTGCCGGGTTCACGCTTGTTGCAGGGGAACTCCGGGCCACCGCGGAAGTAGCCGCACCGGGTGCGCTGCAACAAGTTCCCGCCGACGGTCGCCATGTTGCGCAGCTGCTGGGAAGCCGCGCGCCACAGCGATTCGGACAGGGCGGGGTAGGCGTCACGGACGACCGGGTGGTCGGCGACGTCGGCCATCCGGGCGCCGGCCCCGAAAACCAGTTCGTCCGCTCCGGCGGTGATGGTGTTCAGCTCGGGCAGCCGGTGCACGTCGACCACCGCGGGCGGGGTTTCGATGCCGAGCTTCATCAGGTCGTAGAGCGTGGTGCCGCCGGCGAGCACCTTCGTGCCGGGCGCGGCGTCACGCAGGGCGTCGACGGCAGAGCCGACGCTGTCGGGCGCGACGTAGGCGAAGGGACGCATCAGCCCTCCTTTGCGGTTGCTTCGGCGGCTTGGCGGACGGCGGCGACGATGCCGACGTAGGCCCCGCAGCGGCAGAGGTTGCCGCTCAGGTACTCGCGGATCTGGTCGTCGTCGGCCGTGTGCCCTTCGGCGATGCAGGCCAGGCCGGACATGATCTGGCCAGGGGTGCAGTAGCCGCACTGCAGCGCGTCGTTGTCGACGAAGGCCTGCTGCAGCGGGTGCAGTTCGCCGTCCGGGCCGGCGACGCCTTCGATGGTGGTGACGGCCTGGCCCGCGGCCTGCACGGCGGGGGTCAGGCAGGAGACCACGCGCCGGCCGGCCAGGTGCACCGTGCAGGCGCCGCAGTGGCCCTGGTCGCAGCCCTTCTTGGTGCCGGTCAGGCCGAGCCGCTCACGCAGCACGTCGAGCAGCGACTCCCGGGGGTCGAGCTCGAGCCGGACGGCCTCGCCGTTGACGGTCGCTTCGACGGTGGTTTCTGGAGTGGACACGGGCCGACGCTAACGCGCGCGCGGGCGGTGGCGCCTTCCTGTGATTGCTGCCCGGGCCGCCGTTTATTGCGCAGTGTCCCGAACTTTGGCCCGGTAGGCCGACGGCGACTGTCCGATTTGGGCACGAAACGCCGAAGCGAACCGGGACGGGGTCGCGAAGCCGCACACCTGCGCGATCTCCGTGACCGACAGGTCGCCCCGCTCGAGGTGGCGGCGCGCCCGTTCGACCCGCACGTGCGTCAGGTAGCGGTACGGCGTTTCCCCGGTCGCCGTCTTGAAGATGCGCAAGAAGTGGAACGGGCTCAGGTCCGCCGCCGCGGCGATGTCGGCCAGCGACAGCGGGAGGTGGTGGTTGTCGCGGATGAACTGGACGGCCCGGCGGGTCCGCAGCTCGTCCCGGCCGGGCTCGCGGGGCGGGGGCGCCGCGGCGTGGCGGGTCAGCAGGTGGACCGCGAGGAAGGTCGCCGCCGACTCCGCGTAGAGCTCGTCGACGCCGGCGAGCGCCGCCTCGCCCAGTGCTTCGGTCACGGACGCGAGCACCGGGTCCTCGACGGAAAGGGCGTCCGGCCGGCCGAGCCGGGTTGCGTCCTTGCCCCACAGTTCCAGGGCGGTGCGGTCGATCAGGGTGCCCGGCAGGTGCACATGCGTCGTGAACGTGCGATCCGTTCCGCGCCAGCGGATGTGGGTCGGGTGGCCGGGGGCGGTGAGGCCGATCGAACCGGGGCCGTAGTCCGCGCGCCGCCAGCGGGCGCCGTGGCGCGACTCGACCGTTGTGGTGCCCGCGCTGACCAGGACGATCGTCTGGTCGGGGGCAGGCGGCAGGTCGAGCTGGGCTTCTTCGGCGTTGTCCAGCAGCCGCACGCACAGCGCGGACCAGCCGTTGTCCCGGCGACTGCAGAGCCGCACGCGGGCAGCGGCACCCGGATCGAACGTCAACGCCTCGGACACGCCGCTCCACGGTGCTTCCTGCCGAATACCGACGTGCCGACACTAACAGCACGGTTGAGACTGGGTTCGAATTTGAACGACCGGTACGGTGGTGACATGGGTCCCCCGCGGTGGCTGAGCTCCGAAGAGAAGCGGGCCTGGACCGCGTTCCGCACCACCTACGCCCTGCTCCACCAGCGGATCGACCAGCAGCTCAAGCGCGACGCCGGCCTGTCCCACCTGCAGTACGAGATCCTCGTCCGGCTCGGCGCGGCCCCGGACCGGGAGCTGCGGATGGCCGAGCTGGCCTGCGCCGTGTCGAACTCCAAGAGCGGGCTCACCTACCAGATCGGCCAGCTGGAGCACGCCGGGCTCGTCCGGCGGCGCGCGTGCGAGAGCGACGTCCGCGCGGTCTACGCCGTGCTGACCGACGAGGGTCAGGCGCTGCTGGAGCAGGCCGCACCCGGGCACGTCGCGCTGGTCCGCGAGCTGCTCGTCGACGTCCTCACCCCGGACCAGCTGAGCGCGCTGGCCGACGGCCTCGGCGAGGCGAACCGCCGCATGCTGGCGGACGACGACTCAGGGCTTGCACCGGCGCCTCATTCGCCGTAGCCCGGCGTCGCACGCCCATGCGTAACAACCACTCGCTGTAACGAATCGGCTAGGATGCGGGTCCGGCGTCGGCAGCGAGGTGGGTTCATGGCGCGAGCACACGAAGAAGCGACGAGCGAAGCCGCGCCGCGACCAGGTGGCCGTCCTCGCGACGCGGCGCTCGACGAGGCGATCATCCTGGCCACCCGCGCGCGCCTGGTCCGCGACGGCTACTCGCTGATGACCATCGGCGACATCGCGACGGATGCCAAGGTCAGCCGCCCGACGCTCTACCGGCGGTGGAGCACGAAGTTCGAACTGGTCGTCGACGCGCTGGACTACGGCTTCCGCCGGCAGCGGGACATGTACACCGTGGACCTGGGCCGGCTGGAGCCGCGGGAGGCGCTCGTCGAGGCCGTCCGCCGCTTGGATCCCGAGTACTTCAACCCCGACGCGATGGTGCTCATGGGGAACTTCGCCGGTGAGGCGGTCCGCACGCCGGAGCTGCTCGGGATCCTCCGCGAGCACGCCGTCGAACCGCGGGTCACGCTGGTCGAGAACGTGCTGACGCAGCTGCAGGAAAGCGGCGCGATCCAGGACGGCATCGACAAGCACACGATCGCGACGCTGTGCTTCGGCAGCTACTTCGCCGCCTTCTACCGGGGCGAGCCGAAGGACGGGATCGCCGAGGCGGTCGTGGCGGTGCTCTGGCCGGCGATCGCGGCGACGAAGCCGGCTCGCCGGCGGCAGTGACCCTGCCTGACCGGCGGAAACGTTTTGCACTCAACCAAACCGGCGTCCCGCTCGTGTACTTGAGGTGTGAGGCGAACTTCGGAACGACGGCGGCTCTTCCGGCCGGGAGCGACGGCGGTCGCGGTGCTGGCGGGGGCCGGCGTCGCGTTCGCCCACACCGCACTGGCCGCGGCACCCGCGCTGCCGGCCCTGGCCGCGGCCCCCCACGGGCACAGCCTGCCCGACCCCGCGGCCTCGGAGCCGCCGCCGGCCACGGCCGAGGCGCCGCAGCCGGTCCTGCCGTTCAACGCCAAACTGACGTCGGACGACATCCCGGTCGCGGGTGGCGGCGTGCGTGACGGCGCCTGCAGCGGCGCGCTGGTCGCGCCCCAGTGGATCGTCACCGCCGGGCACTGCTTCCACAACCTCAACGACGCCCGCATCGGCGGCCGGCCGCCCTACACGATGACCGTGACGGTCGGCCGGCTGAAGGACAGTGACCCCGGCGGGCACACGGCCGAGGTGGTCGACGTCCGGCAGTCGCCGCTCAACGACCTGGCGGTGGCGAAGCTCAGCGCGCCGGTGGACGACATCACCCCGGTCGCGCTCGCCGACAGCCGGCCCGCGGTCGGCGCGGAGCTGCAGTTCGCCGGCTGGGGTTCGCACTCGGCGACCGTGCTCGGCCCGTCCGACCACCTCAAACGCGGCCGTTTCAAGGTGTCGGGCATCGACCGGGCCACCCTGGAGGCCCTGCCGGTCGGCACGCGGACGGTGGACAACGGCCCGTGCCCGGAGGATTCGGGCGGCCCGTTCTTCGTTTCGGCGGACGACCTCACGGGGACGCTGGTGGCGATCGTGAACACCGGGCCGCCGTGTCCGCAGCCGGGGCCCGAGACCATCGCGCGGGTGGACGTCGTGGCGGACTGGATCCGCCAGCAGATCGGCTGACTACCGCGGCGTCCGGTAACCCCCCGGCGCCACTCCGAACTGGCGCTTGAAAGCGTGCGAAAGCGCAAACGGCGACGCATATCCGACCTTCGACGCGATCGAAGGCAGTGGCAGCTCCGTCTCCCGCAGCAACCGCGCGGCCATGGTCAGCCGCCACCACGTCAGGTACGCCATCGGCGGCCGGCCGGTCAACGCCGTGAAGCGGCGGGCCAGCGTCGCGCGGGACAGGCCCACCCGGGCCGCCAGGTCCTCGATGCGCCACGGCGCCGCCGGGTTCGTGTGCAGCTCCTCCAGCGCCGCGGCGACTTCGCGGTCACGCAGGGCCTGCGGCCAGCCCGGCGCCGGGTTGCCGTCGAGCCACGCCCGGATCAGGTACACCAGCAGCAGGTCGAGCAGCCCGGTGACCACCGTCGCCCGTCCCGGCCGCGGCTCGGTCACCTCCGCGCCGAGCAGGTCGATCGCCGCCCGGAGTTCGGGGTGCCGGCCGATCCGCGCGGGCAGGTGGACAACCTCGGGCAGGTCCGCGAGCACCGGGTGCTGCCGGGCGTGGTCCAGCCGGTACTTGCCGCACAGGAACTCCGTGCGGCCGGCCGGCTCGGGCACCGCCGTCTCGAAGGGCACCGCACCGGTCGCGTCCGGGGTGGCGGACAGCGTGTGCGCGCTGCCGTGCGGGACGAGGACCACGTCCCCGGCGCCGAGCGGCACCGGCTCGCCCTCGTCCGGCACCAGCCAGCCGCTGCCGCGCAACAGGACGTGGAAGCCTGCGCCCTCGTACGGCGCGAAGCGGTAGCACCACCCGTCACCGGCGCGAAGCCGGTTCGACGTCGGCTGCCCGATCCGCACCGCCGCGATCGCGTCACTCAGGAGATCCACCCGGCCATCGTAACTCTGAGACGTTCACGCATCAGATCGAGCAGTTCAGACATTGGAACGCTCAATCGTCGGCCTTAGCGTGGAGTCATGCACATTGGTGACGTCGAAGTCCTGAAGGTCGTCGAGTGGCAGGGCGAGATCGCCCCGGCGCAGACCATCGTCGCCGGCAGCCCGGACGGGCTCTGGGCGGACAACGCGGCGTGGCTCGCGCCCGACCACTGGAACCCGGAGACCGGCGGCTACCGCGGCGCGGTGCAGACGTGGGTGCTCCGCAGCGAGGGGCGGGTCGTGCTCGTCGACACCGGCGTCGGCAACCACCGCGACCGGCCGCAGATCCCGCTGTTCGACCACCTCGCGACCCCCTTCCTCGACCGGCTCGCCGCCGCCGGCGTCCGCCCGGAGGACGTCGACGTCGTGGTCAACACGCACATCCACTACGACCACGTCGGCTGGAACACCGAGCTGCGCAACGGCGAATGGGCGCCGGCCTTCCCGAACGCCACCTACCTCATCCCCCGCGCCGACCAGACGTACTTCGACCCTCGCAACGCCCATCGCCGGCCCGCGCCGCGCGACGAACGCGAGCAGCTGCGCCGGGACGGCAGCCTGCTCGTCTACGCCGACAGCGTCGCCCCCGTGCTCGGCCGGGCCGTGCTGTGGGAAGACACCCACCGCATCGACGGCAACCTCACGCTCGAAGCCGCGCCCGGCCACACCCCCGGCTCGTCGGTGCTGCGCCTGGCCTCCGGCTCCGGCCGCGCGGTGTTCGTCGGCGACCTGCTGCACAGCCCGGTGCAGATCCTCGCGCCGGAGCACAGCAGCTGCTTCTGCGAAGACCCGCGCCAGGCCGCGGCAACCCGGCGAAGCGTCCTGGAACGCGCGGCGGACAACGGAGAGCTCGTCGTCCCGGCCCACTTCGCGGGTCCCGGCGCGGCGGAGGTGCGCCGGGACGGCAGCCGCTTCGCGATCCACCGCTGGGCTCCTTCCGAAGGCCCGGAAGCGGTTCCTCTGCAAAACTGACCAGCATGGACGCCCGGCAGCTGCGCTACTTCCTCGCGGTCGTGGACCACGGCAGCGCGAACAAGGCCGCCGCGGCGCTGTACGTCGCGCAGCCGTCCCTTTCGCAGGCCGTCCGCACGCTCGAACGCGACCTCGGGCTGGCCCTCTTCCACCGCGTCGGACGGCGGCTCGTGCTCACGGACGCGGGCCGGGCGCTGATCGAGCCCGCGCGCCAGGTCCTGCGCGGGCTCGCCGCCGCGCGGGCGAGCGTCGAATCCGTGGCGGGCCTGCAGGTCGGCCGGGTCGAGATCGCGGCCATGCCGTCGCAGGCGGTCGAGCCGCTGGCCGGGATGATCAAGGCCGTCACCGAAGCGCACCCCGGGCTGTCCGTGGCGGTGCGGGCCGCGTTCACCGCGGACGAAGTGCTCCACCAGGTCCGAAGTGGACAGACCGAGCTGGGCCTGCTGGCCGCCGCCGAACCGCCCGCCGGCGTGGGGGTCGACCTGCGGCCGATCGGCCGGCAGCGGTTCGTGCTCGTCTGCCCGGCCGGCGGCCCGTTCGCCCCGGACACCGTGGTGCGCCACGAAGACCTCGCCGGGCAGCGGCTGATCGTCGGCCAGTCCGGCACCGGGATGCGGCGCCTGGTGGACGAAATCCGCGCCGCCGGCGTCGAGCTGACCGAGGTCGTCGAGACCGAGCACCGCGAGACCGTCCTGCCGCTCGTGCTGGGCGGCGTCGGGGTCGCGGTGCTCGCCGACTCCTGGGCGCCGCTGGCGCGGCAGGCCGGTGCGCTGGTCCTCGACCTCGAGCCGGCGCGGCACCTCCACCTCGCCCTGGCCAGTCGGGCCGGCGACCTGACCCCGGCGGCGCGCGCGTTCCTCGCGCTCGCTTATAGCCCGAGCCGATAACGCCGGGTGGAACTCCGTCTTGGACGCGGCCGCCGCGCGGGTGGTGCCATCAACGGCATGGTCACCCATCGCATCGCGCTCATCCCCGGGGACGGCATCGGCCAGGAGGTCACGCCCGCCGCCTGCCGGGTGCTCGACACCGTCGGCCGGCGGCACGGCGTCACGTTCGCCTACGACGAGTTCGACTGGTCGTGCCGCCGCTTCACCGGACTCGGAGCGATGATGCCCGCGGACGGCCTCGACCGGATCCGCCACCACGACGCGATCTTCCTCGGCGCCGTGGGTGATCCGTCGGTGCCCGACCACGTCTCCTTGTGGGGCCTGCTGATCCCGATCCGGCGGAGCTTCCGCCAGTACGTCAACCTGCGGCCGGTGAAGGTCTTCGAGGGCGTCGAGAGCCCGGTGCGGCGCGCCCGGCCCGGCGAGGTCGACCTCGTGGTCGTCCGGGAGAACGTCGAAGGCGAGTACAGCGAGATCGGCGGCCGGCTCGGCCGGGGCTTCCCGGACGAGATGGCCGTCCAGGAAGCCGTGTTCACTCGCGCCGGCGTCTCCCGTGTCGCCGACTTCGCCTTCCGGCTCGCGGGCGAGCGCCGCGGGCGGCTGACGTCGGCGACCAAGTCGAACGGCATCGTGCACACCATGCCGTTCTGGGACGAGGTCGTCGCCGCAACCGCGGCGGCGCACCCGGCCGTCACCTGGGACTCCGAGCACATCGACGCCTTGTGCGCCAAGGTGGTCCTCGACCCCGGGCGCTTCGACGTGCTGGTCGCGTCCAACCTGTTCGGGGACATCCTCAGCGATCTCACCGCCGCCGTCGCGGGCGGCATCGGCATCGCGCCGGCCGCGAACATCAACCCCGAGCGCGAGTTCCCGTCGATGTTCGAGCCGGTGCACGGCTCCGCGCCGGACATCGCCGGCCGCGGCACCGCCAACCCGCTCGGCGCCATCTGGACGGCGGCGATGCTGCTGGCGCACCTCGGCCACGCCGAGGCCGCCGCCGAAGTCGAGCAGGCCATCACCGACGTCCTCGCCAAGACCCCGCTGCGCACCCCCGACCTCGGCGGCACGGCCACGACCGAGACCTTCACCCGCGCCGTCCTGGACTTCACCGCCGCCTGAACCGGAGCCGCTTCGATGAGTGTCCCGCTGCCCTTCACCTACCACTCGATCGACGCCGACGGGGTGCGGATCCGCTGCGCCGTCGCCGGCGACGGGCCGCCGCTCCTGCTGCTCCACGGGTACCCGCAGACCCACCTCATCTGGCACCACGTCGCGCCGGTGCTGGCCGCCACGCACACGGTCGTGCTCGCCGACCTGCGCGGGTACGGCGACAGCGCCAAGCCCCGGCCGGGCGACGGGGACGCCGAATACGCCAAACGCGCCATGGCCCGCGACCAGCTCCTGGTGATGAACGCACTGGGGTTCGAGCGGTTCGGCGTCGCCGGCCACGACCGCGGCGGCCGCGTCGGGCACCGGCTCGCCCTCGACGCGCCCGAGGCCGTGTCGGCGCTGGCGGTGCTGGACATCGTCCCGACCCGCCACAGCTTCGAGCACGCCGACAAGGCGTTCGGGCTCGGGTACTTCCACTGGTTCTTCCTGGCCGCGGGCCACGGGATCCCGGAACACCTCATCGGCGCCGACCCGGAGTTCTGGATCACCGCGCGGATGGCGGCCCGCCACCACGGCGGCACGCCCTTCGACCCGGCCGCGGTCCGGGAGTACATCCGGTGCTTCTCGGACCCGGCCGCGATCGCGGCGTCCTGTTCGGACTACCGCGCGGCGGCGGGCATCGACCTCGAGCACGACACCGCCGACGCCGGACGGCTGGTGGCGGCCCCGCTGCTCGCGTTGTGGGGCGAGCACAGCTTCGTCGGGCGCAGTTATGACGTCCTGGAGGTGTGGCGGGAGTACGCGAGCGACGTCCGGGGGCGGGCGCTGCCGGGTGACCACTACCTCCCGGAGGAACAGCCCGAGCTGGTCGCCGCCGCGCTCGCGGAGTTCTTCGCCGTCACCGGCTGAGCACCGTGCGCGCGGTCAGGCGCCCCTTCTCCGGCTCGCGCGCGAGCTCGCCCGCCGTCACCGCGGCATTCAGTGCCCCAGTCGTGTCTTCGGCGCGGTAGATCGTCTCCAGCAGCGTGAATCGTTGCAGCTCGGCAACCGTGCGAGAGCCCCGCCGGGCCACTTCGGCCAGCAGGGCCCGGCGCAGCGGGAGGAGCTGCGGGGTGAGCGAGATGTCCACCAGCACGCCCTCGGCGTCCCGCGGGTCGCGGTAGCGGATGCCGGCGAACTCGTCGACCGCCCACAGCTCGTTCTTGAAGGTCGCGAGGTGCTTGGCGTCCGCCGTGGCGAACACGAGCACCGGCGCGCTGCCGTCCTCGGCCACCAGCTCGACCACCACCGCGCACCCCAGCCCGGCCGCGCGCAGCCGCTCGCGGTGGTCCGCGGCCGTGGCCGCCGTCAGCACCACCTCGTGCGCCTTGCCCCGCAGGAAACCCGGCGGCCACGCCTCGACACCGGCCAGGTGCGCCAGCATCGGCCCGGTCACCTCGACGTCGCCGAGGCCGGCCACCGACCGGACGCCCAGGTTCGCCGGCGGCGCGGCCGGCACCGCCTGGCCGACGAGCACCGCTTCCAGGTGGTGGTCCTCGAGGCGGTCGGCGAACTCGCCGAAGACCCGGAACGCGTCGGCCGCGAAGCCGCCGCATTCGACGTAGGTGCCGCCGCGCTGCGACCGCAGCACCGTCGCGGTCCAGGCGTCGAGGTACCGCACCAGCACGTCACGCACGACCACGACGTGCGGGTCGGGGCGCTGCGCGCGCTCGGCCACGCTCCCGGTTGTACCGCACGCGTCCACCGGGCACCAGTCGCCGTCCGCTCAGGAGAGCGTGACCGTGGCGCTCCACAGCCGGTCGTCGGTGGTGTTCGGGTAGGCGTACGCCCCCGCGCAGCCCCCAGCCCGACTGGCAGTTGTCCCCCATCACCTCGGCGGTGCGCGGCCCGGTCACCGCGACCCCCTGGTAACCGCTGGAGCCGAGGGTGTCGCACGGGTGCCCGCCGTAACCGCCGGAGCAGCCGGTCGGCAGGTTGTCGTAGAAGCTGTGGACGGTGGACCACGTGGTGCCGCCGTCGTAGCTGAACGTGATCTTGTTGCGCGGCCGCCCGAAAACGAGCATCAGCACACCCTGGTCCATCGTGTGCAGGACCGGGTTCACCCCGCGGACGGCGTTCTCGTCGGCCGCACCGGGCACCTTCAGCGCGTACGCCGCACCCCAGCCGGCGGTGCCGAGGTCGGCCGCCGAGTTCACCGGGGCGGTGGTGACCCGGCCGAGCAGTCGGCTGTAGGCGTACCCGCCGGACATCTGGTCGAGCCGCGTCACCATCAGGAGGCGCCCGTCAGCACGCCGGGTGACCGTGGCTTCCGTGTAGTTGTAGGTGCCGGACAGGAACACGGTCGACGCGCGCTTCCACGCGGTGCCGTCGTGGTTGCCCGAGAGCAGGTACGCCGCCGACAGGCTGCCCTGGTGCGCCGCGTAGAACGGCACCACCTGGCTGCCGTCCGGCAGGGTCAGCACCCCCTGGAAGAGCCGGCCGGTCCCGGAGCTGATGGTGCCGCCGGTGAAGTCGAGGTCGGCGCGGCTCGGCCGCCGGCCGACCCCGCCGTCGGCCGAGGTCCACCGGACGGCGTACCGCTTGCCCGCCGCGTCGACCCGGCCCAGCTCTTCGACGGCCACGAGGTCGCCGTTCGTGGCGGTTAAGACGTTGCCGACCTTGGCGAACTGCGCGTCCGTCGCGTTCAGCAACGGCCCGCCGGTGCGCGCGTCGAGGGCGGCCTGCCACTTGCCGGCGCCGTCCTGGTACTCGATGCGCAGCTTGACCGCGGGATCGCCGTCGGCGCTGACCTGGAAGCTGCGGACGAACCGGTGCCGGGTCACCCCGGCCGGGTCGGTCCAGGTGACGGGTCCTGCGGCTCGACCACCGCCGCCCCGTACGCCGGCTGCAACGCCGTGACGCCGCTCGGCGCCGCGGACGTCACCCCGGCCGGACCGGCCACCACCCCGGCGGACACCACCGGACGGTTTAGCCGCGACGCAGGGCGAACCGCTCGGCCAACTCCTCCATCTCTTCGCGCTGCCGGGCCGGTTCGGCCGAGGTGGGTGTCACGACGACCCGGTGCACGCCCTCCCGCGCCAGCGCTTCGGCGTCGTCGACCGACAGGCTGATCGAGCCCCAGCGGGTGTACTGGACGTCGTCCGGGTCGCGGCCGGCCTCGATCGCCGTCGACCGGGCGAGCTCGAGGTGACCGCGGCGTTCGTCCGGGGTCAGCAGGCCGCCGGGGAAGAAGCCGTCGCCGCGGCGGCCGGCCCGTCGTGCCGCCGCGGGGCTCGACCCGCCGACGTGGATCGGCAGCCGGGTGGCGCCCAGCGGTTTCGGGAAGCTGCAGACGTCGTCGAAGGTGAAGAACTCCCCGGCGAAGCTGACGCCGTCCTCGCCGCCGGCCCACAGCAGCCGCAGGACGTCGATCGCTTCGTCCGCCCGGCGGCCACGGGTGGTGTAGTCGACTCCGGCCGCTCGCGCCTCACCGGGCAGCGCGCCGACGCCCACCGTGAGCAGCCGCAGGCGCCCGCCGGACAGCACGTCGACGGTGGCCAGCCGCTTCGCCAGCACCACCGGGTGGTGGTACGGCAACAACAACACGCCGGTGCCGAGCAGGATGCGCCGGGTGGTCGCGGCGACGAAGGTCAGGATCTCGAGCGGATCACCGTAGGGAAGCGACGGGGTCAGCTCCATCGGCCCGATCTTCGCGCCCGGGTACAGCGCGACGTGCTCGGGCAGGTACAGCGACTCGAAGCCGCATTCCTCCGCATCCCGGGCGAACCGCCCGATCCGGTCGGGGTCGACACCGAAGAAGGCCGTGTTGTAGCTGATCCCGAATTCCACGCACCGAAAGCTAAACCTTGACGCCGGCGACAAGGCAACAACCGATCAAGGCGTAGGGTGAAGGCCTCACGGTTCAACCGGTAGCCGTCCGTTCCCTGCGCGTTCGACCGCAGAGGTCCGGGAGACGGGCACCGGGTGTGCCGGCTTCCCGGCCGTACCTCGCTCCGAGGAGGCCCGTGTGCTCGACCAGATCGCCGCTCCGATGTCCCGGGTGGACATTCCCGCCACACTCACCCTGCGCGTCACCGCGACCGCGGAAACCACCCTCGTGACCGCCCGGGGTGAAATCGACCTGGCGGTGGTCGGCCGGCTGAGAACCCGCCTGGCCGAAGAAACCGGGCTGGCGCCGCGAGCGCTGGTCCTCGACCTCTCCGGGGTGACCTTCTGCAGTGCCCGGGGCGTCACCGAACTCTTGGTCGCCGCTTCGGAAGCGCACGTCAGCGGAGTGCCGTTCGCGATCGTCGGGGCGCAGCGAGCGGTGGTGCGACCCATCACGATTCTCGACCTGGCGCAGACGTTGCCGATCCACCGCAGCGTCGCGGACGCCCTGGCCTGGCTCGCCGTGCTACCCCGGTTGCAGTCCTAGACGTGCATCGCCAGCCATAACGCCATCCACGCGACGCACCCCAGCGCGCCGCCGACCCCGAACGCGAGGAGTACGCGTCGCAGGGCCGCGATGGTCCCGGCCCGGCCCGACATTTCGGTGATTCCCGCATCAGCCATGCCGAAAAGGTTCCCGCGTCCCCGGCGGGCAAACATCACTATCCGGTGGCGCCGGGAATCAGCGCCGTCACGGCGTCGACCACCTGCGGCCCTTCGACCAGCACCGGGTCGTTGTGGTCGGCACCGGGCAACTCCACCAGCCGGGCGGACGCCGCGGCGGCGACCTCGCGGCTCTGGCCCGGCGGGACGACCGAATCTCGGTCGCCCAGGACGACCACCGTCGGCACCCGCAGGCGCGCGACGTCGTCCCGGACCGGGAAGCGGTCGCGCAGCAGCAGCCGCACCGGCAGGTACGGATAGAGCTCGGCGCCCACCGAGGCGAGGTCGACGAAGGGCGAACGCAGGACGAGCCCGGCGGGCGGGTGGTCGCGGGCCAGCCCGGTCACCACGGCGCAGCCGAGGCTTTCGCCGTAGAAGATGATCCGCCCGGGCGGCACCCGCCGGTCCTCGACCAGGAACCGGTGGGCCGCGCGGACGTCGAGGGCCAGGCCGTCTTCACTCGGATCACCCGGGTTACCGCCGTAACCGCGGTAGTCGAACAGCAGCACGGCCAAGCCCGCTTCGGCGAGCTTCGCGGCCAGCGGGGCACGCCCGGTCCGGCTGCCGCCGTTGCCGTTGGCCACCAGGACCGTCGCCGGGGCCTCACCCGGCGGCCGGACGAACCAGCCGCCCAGCTCGAGCCCGTCGGTGGTGTGGAGGCGGACGTCCTCGGCGCCGGGCAGCACACGCGCGGCGGCGGGCACCGGCGCGGTGTCCGGCAGGTAGATCAGCCTCCGCTGGAACGCCCAGAACAGCGCCAGCACGACCACGACGACAACCGCGATCACCAGCAGGACCCGCACGGCGACGGCCATCGGCTCAGGCTACTGCGGCGGCAGGGTGAGCGAGGCGCTCCCGCCGGGCCCGGTGACGGTGACGCGGACCGTGAGCGCGTCGGGCAGCCGGACAACCGTGACCTGCCAGGACTTCGGCGATCCGACGTCGAGGGTGCTCGTCGCCCGCCGGACCAGGTCGGGGATGCGGTCGAGCGGCGCCGCCCGGAGGTCGAAGTGCGGGACCGCCGCGTCGTCAGTGGGCGCGAAGACCACGGACACCAGGTGCTCCTGGACGGATGCGGTGAGTACCCGCGAGACGTCGGCGTGCCCGGCCAGGGAGTCGATCGCCCGGCGCAGCTCCCCCGCGTCCAGGAACGACTGCCCGGGGCCGACGGTGATCGTCGCGGAGCCCGACGAAGACGTCACCGACGACGTCTCCGGTTCCGCGGGCGGGTCCGGCGTGAACAGTTCGACGCGGTACAGCGCGACGACGGCGACCGCGCCGAGCAGCAGCCCGAGCAGCACGGCCACCGAGAACGCGCACCCCTCCGGCGGCTCCTGCACGAGCGCGGACTCGGGGGCCGAAGCGATCTCGGCACCCGCCATCCGCCGCCGCCACTCCGGCGCCGGGTCCGGCACGATCCGGGCCTTCCACGGCCGGTCCGGCGGGTACTCGACCACATGGACGTCGCCGGCCCGGTGGCGCGGCAGGTCGATCAGGTTGACGGGGTGGGTGACCCGGACGCGGTGGGCCGCGGCGCCGTCGGGGGCGACCGTGAAGACGAAGTCGACCGGAACGTCGCCGGTTTCGGTGCCGCCGGCGCGGAGGCTTTCGACCTTCGCCAGCGCGACGCGGGGAACGACCACGGCTTCGCGGGCGCGTCGCGGCAGGCCGGCGAGGTAGCGCAGCACGCCGTACGCGAGCGGAAGTCCCAGCCCGGTCAGGATGACCGGGACGTTTTCGATGATGATTCCGGTGACGAACGCGCTCAGCGTCACGCCGATGACAGCGCCGGTGAGGAAACCACGGGCCGGCGCGAGTGCGGTGGACATCGATGTGCTCCGGGCTCTCGAAGGGGTGCTAGCCGAACGGCGGGAACGACTCCGCCGGATCCGGTTCCACCAAGATCACGTCGGGGTCGGCCGGGTCGTAGCGGACCCGCACCGCCGAGCCGGGGGCCGGGGCCTGGAACAGCGGCGTGATCATCGTCGTCACCACCGTGCGCTCCCCACTCTCGGTGGGGAACCGGACGTGGACGGTGAACCGCGGGTTGCCCATGACCCACACGTTGGTGAACTCCAGCTGCGTGACGTGCCCGGTCACCTGGCGGCCGAGGTGCCGCAGCGCCTCCGCGCGGTCGTCGGCCTCCGCTGCGGTGAGGAACGCCCGCAGCATCACCACGATCGTCACCAGCGCGACCAGCCCCGAGACGGCGGGCACGAGGTAGGGCTCGTAGTAGACGACCCAGTCCACATCGGACCAGGGCTCGGCCTTGCCGTCGAGGAAGGGCAGCCGCTGCCCGACCGACTCCGGCGGCGTCCACGACGGGATCGCGACCCCGCTGCCCAGCGCCACGCCCAGGGACGCGGTCAGGGAGCTCGCCCGGAACCCGATTCCCATGCGGTGCAGTGACAGGCCCGCGCCCCACAGCATCGCGAAGCCGAGCGACGACGCCACCGTGACCGCGACGCTGAAGAACAGCGCGAGCGAACCCGCCGGGCCCGCGTCGGCCCCCCACGCGTCGACGCGGTTCAGCGACATCAGCCGGAAGCCGTCCAGCAGCCCGAGCGCCCCCGACCAGCCGGCGACGGCCCAAGCGAGCGTCGCCGGCACGCCGAGCAGCCAGAGCCGCCGGGCGGCCCGGCGCGCCTGCCCGGGCTCTTCGGACAGGCCCATCGTGAACGATCCGAACATGGTGGCCCCCTAGGCGATCGGGCCGAACACGCCGACCTTCGCCGGGTCGGCGGGGTCGACGCGGGCCTCGTGGCGGGTGCCGGGCGCGTACTGCTGGATCGTCGCCAGCGGCGTGATCAGCGGGGTGACCGTCCGGTAGGTGCTGCCGTCGGCGCGGGTGACCTCCAGCGTCGCGGTGTACTGCGCCTGCCCGGCGATCGTCCGGCCGGTCGGCTCCAGGGCGCGGACCACCAGGGTGGCGGGCTCGCCGGTGTCGTAGAGCCGGCGCAGCTCGGTGCCGTAGGCCTGCAGCTCCTGCTGCTGGCTCAGCTGCTCCCCCGGCGGCAGCGCCATGAACGCCGCCATGTCGGGGTCGGCGGCCAGACCCCGGAGCGCCTGCGCTGCGAGCTGCGGCGTCGGCAGCTGCGGCGTGATGTCGTACCCCTGGGCCGCGGCGGCCTGCCGGAACTGCTCCGCGTGCTGCTGGAAGTCCTGCGCGCCGCGGGCTGCGCCCTGCTGCGTCGCCTCGTTGACCTTGTCGCGGATCTTCTTGAACATCGGCCCTGCCTTTCGCTGTGCGGTGTGCACACAGCTTCGGCCGGACGCGCCGCTACCGAACCCAGGTTTGCCCGTCGTCGGAGGCGTCGAGGCAGGTCAGGGCGGCCCAGAAGACCGGCGAGCGGGCCGGCTCGGGGTGTTCGCGCCACTGCGCGAGCCGGCTGCGCTGCCAGGCGCACAGCTCGGTGACCGGGTCGTCGCCGGCCAGCGCCGTGTCGACGGCGATCACCAGGTCGGCCATCGGGTCCGCGCCGGGCACCGCGGCCGACGTCGGCAGGGCCCAGACCGTCGCGGCCACCAGCCGCGCCCCGGCCGCGACGGCGGCCAGCAGCACGCCGAACGGCTCGGCCAGGCCGAAGTCGCTCGCGCTGGCGCAGCCGATCAAGGCCACCCGCGCGGGCATCGTGTCCACTTCGGACCGGGCCAGATCGGCGGCGGTGAACGGCCGGTGCGCACCGATCGGCTCGGCGGTGCCGGGCAGCTCGGCCGGGCAGGACAGGTGCAGCGCGGTCTGCGCGCCGTGTTCGTCACGGACGAGGCTGACGTGCCCGGCGAAGACGAGCCGCGAACACGGCCCGGCCAGCACCCGGGCGAGCAGCCGCCGGTCGGTGTCGGTCCGGCGCACGAGGTCGATGCCTTGTTTCGCCGGTGGCTGGACGGGCCCGCCGGCGAGCCGCGCGTCGAGGTGCCGGATCAGCTTCGACGTGGGTTCCTGCTTGCCCAGCACCGAGCCCAGCTCACCGAAGGCGCTCTGGCCGGGGATCCGCGGGTCGAGGAAGTAGGCGGGCGGCCCGTCGGCGGCAGGCGGCCGCCGCGGGATCCCGGCCGGGGCGAGCAGGGAGACGTCGGCGACGTCGAGGACGCGGTCGTCACCGTCGAAGCAAAGGCTTTCTTCACCGGGTTCGAGGACACGGTCCGGGCGCCGGTCGGGCAGCGCGAGCAACCCCCACGGCACGGCGGCCAGGCTCGGCGACGGCTGGATCCGCAGGAGCGGCCGTCCGGTGGCGTTTCGCAGTGCGGCGACGAGGTCGGCGGGCAGGAGGTTGAGGGCGAGGATGCGGGCCAGCCGTTGTTCGCCTTCGACGCTGCCGAACGCGTTGTGGTCCAACGAACGCCGGACGGCCTCGGCGACGCTCTCGCCTTCGCGCGGTGTCGGGGAGGCTTCGGCCAGGAGCTCGCGTGCGGTCGCGACGAGGGCGGCGTCGACGGGATGGGTGTGCACGGAGTCGAGGTCGGCGGTCGTGCGCCAGCTGAGGTAGGTGTGCCCGGCGTCGGCGTAGCGAAGGAGGAAGGTTTCGCGGCCGGGGTCGGGTTCGGGCCAGGTTTCGACGGGTGTTGTTTCGTTGCGTGCCAAGGAGTAGCGCTCGGTGGCGAGCTTCAGCCAGGGGTCGAGCTGCATCGGTGAGGCCGGGGACCAGCGGAGGGCTGGGGGTGGGGCCAGGCGAAGCGGGAGCGTTGAGGTGACGGCGCCGAGGGCGGCCAGGGGAAGCGGACCCCGCACGACCTGCGGCTCTCCAGCGGCTTCCAGTGTCTCGCGCGAGTCGGCGGATATCGCAACCCGCCGTTCCCCTGCGGCAGACGTAACCTCAGACTCGCCCGCAAGCGCCGGTTCCAACCCCGGCACCGCACCGGTCAGGTCGAGCAGTGGCCCCTCGGCGCCGGTGTACGCCCCGACCGCACAGGTGCGCTCGATCAGCTCCGCCGCCAGCCTCGGCTCCTTCAGCCGGGCCAGCAGCTCCATCAGCAATCCCGTCGCCGGGCCGCTCACCGAGCTCGCCCATGCCGTGCGTGCCCGCGGGGAGGTGAACTCGAACCGGTAGTCCGCCGCGGCCAACGTCAAGGGCAGCAGCAGATCCAGTACTCCCGGCAGGTCGTTGCCGCGGGTGTAGGCGATCGTCGCCGCGACGAAGTCCGTGTGCAGGCACTCCAGCCACTCGCCGGACGCCCGCGCCGACTCCCGGGCGCGTGTCGCGTGCTCCTGAGCCTTCTCCCACTGGCCTTCCGCCGCGAAGCACCGGGCCAGGGCCACGTCGAGGCGTCGCAGACCCGGCTCGTCGCCGTGGGCGGTCCAGATCTTGCCCGCGTGCTCGAACTGGTCGCGTGCCTGCCGCGGATCGCCCGCGAGCAGCAGCAACGTGCCCAGTGCGTGGCTCGCCTCCGCCACGTCGCCGGTCGCGCCCGCCGCCGCCAGGTCGTTGCGGGCGGTGATGATCGCCTCGACCGCGCCCGGGAAGTCGCCGCCGAGGGCGCGGTCCGCGGCGAGGGTGATGGCGAACTTCGCGGCCGCCGGCCGGCCCTCGTGCCGGGCGCCGAGCCGGACCAGGTCGGCCCGCGCGTCGGCGTCTTCGCCGCCTGCCTGGCGCAAACGCGCGCGCTCGGCCTGCGCCATCGCCCGCAGCGACGCCACTTGGTCGCGGACCTCGTGGACGCCGGCGAGCGTGTCCAGCGCCACCAGGATCGGCTCGAGCGCGTCCAGCGCGCCGGCCGGGTCACCCTCGGCCACCTGGACGCGGACCTCGAGGATGCGCAGCTCCAGCTCGTCGGCGCCGTGCAGGTCGAGCAGCTCGGGCGGGTACTGCCCCGGCCCGGCTGCCTTCCGCTGCGCCGCCCGGTGCCGCTGTCCCGCGATCAGCTCCCGCGCCCGCGCGACCGCACCCTCCTCCGTGGACAGTGAGACGAGCACGCGCTCGACGACCTCACGAGACCCCTCGACCATCCGGATCTCGGCGTACTGTCCGAAATGGACGGCCGCCGCGGCGCTCACGCGGAAGTCCGCCAGCACGGCTTCGGCGCACTGGCGCGCGTTCCGCAGGTCGCCCGCCGAGTAGCAGAGGGCGGCCAAATCGCTGAGCGCGGCCACTTCGAGGTCGGTCCGGTCGAGCCGGTGCGCGACCTGCCGCATCCGGACGTACTCCCGCTGCGCACCCGCGAAGTCCCTCGCGGCGGCGAGCCGCTTGGCCGCCACCTGGCTCTCGACGGCTTCCTCGAGCAACCGCCGGTACGAAGCCTCGGTGAGCGAGCACGCGGGGAATTCGCCGTAGGGCGCCGGATCGAGGCCGAACTCCACGGCGACACAACGGCAGTTGTAACCGTGGGAACTCGCGCCGGCCAGCTCCGGCGGAAGCGGCCGGTCCGGCGGATTCAACGGCGTTGGCAGGCCGACGAGCACGTCAGAACTCCTCTTCGGCCGACGCGGCGGCCGCGCGCTCGGCCAGCGTCCGGGCCGCCGGCGGCCGCGCCCGCACGAGCGAAACCACCTCGGCCCGGTCCTCCGCCGTGGTCCCGACGATGCTCTCGGCCGTCACGCCCACCACGATGTCGACCGACGTGACGTCCAGGTCGGCGCTCCCGGCGAACCGCCCGGCGCCCAGGTGCAGCGGAACCTCGGCGATCACCGCACCGTCGTGGGTCGCGAACGCGGTCAGTGCCGCGTCGGCGAAGGCCCCCTCGACTTCGACCTCGAGCCGGGTGCCCACCGGCGCCGCGACGATCCGCCAGGCGACCGTGTCCTCCGCGGCGTCGAGCACACCCGGCGGAACCCGCGCCCAGTCGACACTCGCGCGGCCCTCGACGACAACACCTTCCCCGAGCATCGACGGACCGGCACCCGCAGCCAAGGCGTACGCCCGCTGCCCCGGCGAGACGGCGGCCGCCAGCCCGGCCGCGGCTTCGGCACGCACGACGTCGTCCCGGTCGTCGAACCAGGCCGACAA
Source organism: Amycolatopsis sp. NPDC051758 (assembly GCF_044453095.1). NCBI lineage: Bacteria > Bacillati > Actinomycetota > Actinomycetes > Pseudonocardiales > Pseudonocardiaceae > Amycolatopsis > Amycolatopsis sp. NPDC051758. The sequence continues at coordinate 860,521 of NZ_JBITCJ010000002.1, forward strand.
CCGCAGGCACAGGCCGCGCACCTCCTCGGCAACGGACGTGACGGCGATTCCCTCGGCGGCCGCGTCGAACAGCTCGGCCGGGGACGCTTCGAAGCCGTCGAGCAGGCCTTCGGCCAGGTCCTCGACCGCAGCGGTGGCGGCCGCCGCTTCGAGGTCCAGCAGGGCCGGATCCAGCGACGGAACGCCGAGTGACGGGCTCGCGGGCCACCACCGGCGGGCCCAGAGGAGCAGCGCGAGGGTGGCCAGTTCCGGGTGGGCGGGAACGTCGACGTGCCCGGCGGCGATCGCCTCCAGCGCGCGCTCGCTGCCTACCAGCCGCGTCAGCCAGGGTTCCGCGGCCGCGGCGTCGCTGAGTTCGACGGTCATCAACCCGGGCGCGCCGCCGAGCAGGTCGGCGAGGGCGAACCGGACGAGCCCGCCGTCGGCCGCGACGACCGGGGTGTGCACGGGATGCGTCACGACACCGCCTCCAAGTCCGGCAGGCGAGCCACCAGCGCGCGACGCACCTTCGTCCGCAAATCCAGCGACGTCGAGCGCACCACGCCGGTGACGAGATCCCGGACGTCCGCCGCGTCGGCCGGCCGGTCACCCCGGACGTCGAAGCCGTGCAGCCGGATCCACAGCCGCCCGAGGAACTGCTTGGCGAACTCCCGCAGCTCCCGCACCAGCTCGGGGTCCGGCCGCGGGGTCAGCGGGGTCGCGCCGGCCAGGGCCCGCCGCGCGTGCAGCACGTATCCCTCGCGCGCGACCTGCGCGTTCAGCTGCCGCGCGAACTCGGGAATCTCGCTCGGCGCGGCGCCGTCGAGCGGCCGGAGCGCGGGCGCGAGGACCACGCCGAGCGCAAAACAGGTGGCCAGCGCGGGCAGCCCGAGCCCGAACCCGGCGACCACCCGGCGGCGTTCGTCCTCGACGAGGGCGTCGACCGGACCCCGCTCACCGGCCGGAAGCCGGCGCAGCGTGGCGCGCACCCGCCGTTCGACGCTGCGCTCGAGGAGTTCGGGGCCGGCTTCGTCGCGCCGGAGCAGCGGCGGGACCGCGGTGCGGTCACCGCGTTGCAGACCGAGGTCGGACACCGGCTGGGTGAGGACATCGGCGCCTCCGGGCCGGCGGAGAGCCAGCCCCAAGGCGTGTCCGGCGGCGGAGCGGGCCAGCGTCCGCCAGGCCGTGTCGGAGAGGTCCGACACGAACCCGCCGAGCAGCGCGACGGCGTCCTCCGCCGCGAGACCGGCGTCGGATCGCCAGTGGCGGCGCAGGTCCGCGGTCAGGTCCGCCGCCACCCGGGGGTCGTCCAGATAGGCGGTCAGCTGGGCGATGCCTGCTTCGTCGCCTTCGCCGTGCAGCTCGCGCAACGCCGACACGGCCTTCTCCGGCGCTTCCGGGCCGGGCATCCCGAACGCCGTCGCCAGCTCGTACGCCAGCGGGAAGCAGACGTCCTGGACGTCGCCCGCCGTGATGCGCAGAGCGCGGCGCTGCCGCTTCAGGTGCGTGAACCAGGCGGCCGTCGCCCGCAGCCGGGGCGCGTCGGCCAGCAGCAGCTCGGTGAGTTCAGCCGCCGCAGCGGGCTCCAGGAGGGGGCGGCCCAGGCGCGGGCGCGCCGCCGTGCGGACGACCAAGGGGTCGATGATCTTCTTGATCGTGCGGGTCAGCGGGCCGCCGTCCCCCGACGAAAGAACCTCGACGCCGGGAATCCGGACCCACGCTGCCGCGAGGACCGCCGAGCGCAGCCGGGCATTGCCCGCTCCCGTCACCGTCGCCCTCCCCCACGTCCTCACCGCACTTTACGACAGCCGGCCGCGGCGGACTCCCTACGGCCGTGCCAGGTCGGCCAGCACGGCGGCTGCCGCGCGCTGTCCCGACACCAGCGCCCCCTGCACCGATGGGGTGTCCCGGTGGTCACCGCAGACGTACCGGCCCGGCCCGATCCGCACCGGCCGGCGCAACGGCGCGCCCGGTCCGAACACCGGCAGCGCCCGGGGCACGGCATACGTGCCCACCAAGCCCCAGTCCCGCGTGTCGACCTCGTAGATGCGCGCCAGCCGCTGCCGCACCCGCGGCTCGAGGCCGGGGTCGGCGCGGTCGGGCACGGATGCCGTGATCAGCGCCGACCCCGGCGGCGCATAACCCGGGACGACCTCGCTGAGCACCGCGGTGTTGATCAGCAGCTCGTCAAGCCCGTCGACGAGCAGTGTCGGCGACCGCAACGGTGACTCGGCGGTGCGGTAGTAGAACGTCGTCACCGCGTGCCAGCCGGGCGCCTCGACGCCGGGGAGCAGCCGGGCCGCGGTGTCGCCATCGGTCGCCACGATCACCGCCCGTGCGGGCAGCGACTCCGACGCGGTGCGGACGCCGTCGGCCGTGATCTCGGTGACCTCGACACCGGTGCGAATCGTGGTCGTCGGCAGCGCGGCAGCCAGCTGGCGCGGCAGGGCCTGCATCCCCTCGGCCGGCAGCGCGCCTCCGCCGCGCAGGAAGCTGCGCCACAGCAGGTGGAACATCCGGGCGGACGTGTCCAGGGCCGGGTCGAGGAAAACCCCGGCGAGGAACGGCCGCAGCACCTGCTCGACCGTGGCCTCCGACAAGCCCCAGCGCCGGAACTCCTCGGCGGTGCTGCGGCCGCTGTCGGCAAGCGCCGGCCGCAGGACGTCGCGCACGGCCAGCGTCGCCACCCGCGCGCTGTCGCCGGGATGGCTCGCGGCGAACCCGGCGACGCCGCTCAGGGCGGGCCGTCCGTGCCACGGCCCGGCCAGCCAGCGACGGCCGCCGTCGGTCACGGCGATCGTGCCGCGGGTGAACGGGTGCGGATGCAGCGCCGCGACGTCGACCAGCCGCCGCAGCGCGGGGTACGCGGGCAGCAGCACCTGGAACCCCCGGTCGAGCCGGAAGCCGTCGACGACGTCGGTGCGGACCCGGCCGCCGACGTCGTCGCCCGCCTCGAGCACGGTCGCCCGGACCCCGGCCCGGTGCAGGGCCACCGCCGCGCTCAACCCCGCCAAGCCGCCACCCACGACGACGACCTCTCCGGCCATGCCGAACTCCCTCCGTCACCCCGGAGGGTGCCCGGTCCGCCGGCGATCCACCGGTCACCGGGCAAAGCCGCCGCCGACCGGTGGATCCGTGCCGCTCACCGCACACCCGGCCGGAGGACCCCGGAAACTGTTACGGATCGCGGCCGGTGCGCGACACCATCGTCGAACGAGATGGGGGAACCTGGTTGATGGGTGAACGGGAAGTGCGGCTGCAGCTGGGCACCCGTGCGGTCTCGGTGCCCGCCGGGCACGGCCGTGAAGTGCTGGAATACGCCGGGGTCACCGTCGTGCGCGTCGAGGACGGCGCTCCGGTCGAGCAGGCCTGGGTGCCGGTCGGGACGGCGCCGAGCTACGCCGACGACGAGGCGCTGATCGCGACCTGGCACGCCGCGCTCAAGTGGAGCCAGTCACCCGAGCGGCCACGGCCCTGCTGCGGTCATCAGGCCGATCATGCCCGCGACCAGCCGCATCTGGTCCACGGTCCGGATGTCGGCCTCGACGAGCCGTGGTGAGCACACCAGGATCGCCAGCGCCTGCGCCCGCGAGAGCGCGACGTTGAGCCGGTTGCGCGAGAGCAGGAAGTCGAGCCCGCGCGGCAGGTCGACCGCCGACGACGACGTCATCGTGGTGATCACGACCGGCGCCTCCTGGCCCTGGAACCGGTCGACCGTGCCCACCCGGACACCGGGGAACCCCGCGTCCTCCAGGGCCCGCGTCACCGTCCGCGCCTGCAGGTTGTAGGGCGCGACCACCACGATGTCGGCGTCCCCGAGCGGCCGGGTCGTGCCGTGGTCGGTCCACGGGCGGCCGTGCAGGCCGGCCACGAGCGCGACGACGGCGGCCGCCTCCTCCACCGACCGCGTCGTGTTGCCGTGGTGGTCGACCTCGGCCAGGTACAGGCCCGCGGCAACACCGTCGAGAGCGCGGTCGGCCGCCGAAGGGTGGGCGTGCAGCCGGCCGGCGTAGGACAGGTTCGACACCGGCTCGCACACGGCGGGGTGCATGCGCCGGGTCTCGTCGAGGAAGTACCCCAGCGCCGGCGGCATGATGTCGGCCTCGCCGATCAGGTGGCCGAGCGCCGACGCCTCCGCGCCCGCCGGGTGCGTGCCCTGCACCACCTGCGGCAGCTGCTGCGGATCACCCAGCAGCAGGACGTTCTTGGCGCACATCGACACGGCGAGCGCGTCGGCGAGGGCGAACTGGCCGGCCTCGTCGATGATCAGCAGGTCGAACGGCTCTTCGCGGATCGCGGCGTTGGCGAACGTCCACGCCGTGCCGCCGACCAGGTGCCCGGTGTTGTGCTCTTCGCGCCACTTCACCAGCGCCGGGTTGCTCTTCGGCTGTTCCCACGGCGCCGCCGGGTCCGGCGTCCTCTTCGCCCGCTTGGCACACGGCAGCTCCGGCGCGCTCTTCTTGGCGGCGCTCAGCACGTTCTCCACGGCCTTGTGGCTGGTGGAGGTGACCGCGACGGTCCGCCCGGCGCGCACGAGGTGGGCGATCAGCTTCCCGGCGAGGTAGGTCTTGCCCGCCCCGGGCGGCCCCTGCACCGCGAGCGCCGAGCCGTCCAGCTCGTCGACGGCTTCGATCACCGTGCGGACCAGGTCGTCACCCGGCTCCGGCAGCGCGGCGCCGGCGAGCAGCCGCGGTGACGTCCGGCGGAGCAGGTCGACGCCGGGGTGGCGCGGCAGCGCCGGGAGGGTGTCGACAACCAGGCGGGCGAGGTCGGCGACCGCCTCGTCCTTGGGCGAGGGCCGCACCGGGCTGCCGGGCAGCACCGCGACCGGCCGGTCCGCGGTGGTCGCGTCGGGCGGGCTGCTCTCCTCCAGCGTCAGCTCCACGGCCGACGCCGCGACGACCTTGGCGTCGCGGGCGGTGTCGCCGTAGCGCAGCCGGACGTCGTCACCGGGTGCGAAGGGGTGCGGCCGGTCCGGGTCGCACGCGAGGAGCAGCGTCCGCTTGGCGTTGCGGACGCGCCCGGCCGGCGGCACCCACTCCCCCGCTTCCAGCGAAACCGGGACGGCGCAGGCGGTGTCGACCTCGAGGTCGCCGAGCGGGGCGGCCAGCTGGCGGAAGTACTCCCACCACGCCGGGTTGGTCTCCCGGCGGTGGTAGCCGACCGACGCCGCCAGCAGCGCGCGGGCGCGTTCGTCGGGGGTGAAGGCACCCGGGTCGTCCGGGAGCCCGTCGAGCAGCGGGTCGACCAGCGCGGCCAGCTGCGCGGCGCGTTCGGCACGCCGTTCGGCGGCGAGATCCTCTTCGGTCTGGCGGAGCAGCGCGTCCTCGGCGGATTCCTCGACCGGCTCGGGCAGCTCGACACCGGCGTCGGCGCGGACCTGATGGAGGAACTCGAACAGCCGCCAGGCGGAAACGCAGTCGTACTCGGCGTTTTCGCCGATGCCGCGCAGGACCTCGTCCGCGCGTTCCGCCTCGCCGGACCGGGTGAACGCCAGGTACTCCTCGTACACCTCGACGTCGGACAGCGCGGTCTTCACGCTGCTCTCGCGGGCGCCGGGCCGGAAGAGCGGCTCGAGGTACCGGATCGAGTACGACCGCTGCGACACGCGCAAGGCCTTGCGCACCACCGTGTGCAGGTCCACGACGGCACCCCCGCGCAGCAGCTGGTCGACCTCCTCCTCGCGGGTCCCGTGCACCGCCGCGAGCCGCTTGATCGCGGTGACCTCGTACGGCGCGTAGTGGTAGACGTGCGAGCCGGGGTGCTCGGCGACGCGGGCCGAGGCGAAGTCGACGAACTCCTCGAACGCCCGCTTCTCCTGGGCGCGGCTGTGCGCCCAGAACGGCGTGAACCGCTGGCCGCCGTCGGCGGTGACGGCCCCGAAGAGGTAGTCCAAGCCCTCCCCCGACAGCGCGTGCGGATCACCCGCCAGATCGAGGAAAACGTCGCCGGGCGCGGGCGCCGGCAGCTCGGCGAGCGCGCCGGGGTCGACGATCTCGTAGGAGATGTCGCCGGTGGTGTCCTGCCGGACCTGCAGCGCGGCCTGGGCACGCAGGTTCGCGAACGACGTCGTCGACAGGTCGCGTGGCCGGTCGGCGGGCCCGGCCTCGGCGAGCGCGTCGATCGAGCCCAGCCCGGCGGCGACGAGCTTGCGGCGCTGGTCGCTGCGCATCCCGGCGACGAGCGAGAGGTCGCGGTCGGCCTCCCGGGCCGACGCGCAGTGCTGGGCGAAGCCGCAGCCGGCGCAGGCCGGGCGTTCGTCGGCCCAGAGCCGGGCCGGCAGCCGGGGTTCGCGGCCCTGCAGCCGGGCCCGCAGCCGCTCCACCAGCGGCCGGAAGTCGTCGACCCGCAGCGTCCGGGTGCTGCCGTCCCCCAGCCGCAGGTGCATGTGCGGACCGGCGGGCCACCCGCCCCGGCGCAGCGCGTCGGCAACCGCGGTCAGCCGCACGACGGCGGCGGGATCGGCGTGGCGGACCGGCGTCGCGTCGTGGACCTCGTAGCGGCCTTCGTCGTCCTGGACCAGGAGGTCCGCGCGCCCCGAGAACTCACCGTCACGCAGGACGGCCTGGTGGATCATCAGCGCCCCCGACCGCAGGTCCGCCTCGGTCGCTTTCACGGCGGCCGGGTCGGCCACCTCGGGCCGGGTGAGGCTCGGAGCGGGCCGTGGCGCGCCCGGCAGGCCCGCGGCCAGCGCCTGCTTGAGGACGCTGCGGTGCTCACATTCGAGCAGGTCGGCGAGGTCGGCTGGGGTGTACATCGCCGCGAAGTCTGACACGCCGCTTCACCCGGCTGGAGCACACCGCCGCCGACACGCCGACCGGCCGCCGACACGCACTCCGGCCCGGCGCTCACGGACCCGCGGTGGAGCTTGCGACGCTCGTGGCGCCGGCCTGGTCGGCGCCCGCGACGGCGGCGGACGACCGCTCGGCGGTTCACGGTCCGCGACGGAACCGAGAACGACGGCGCCGCCGACACGCCGGTGTCACACCGCCCGGCCGGCCGGTGTCTTGGGGCCGACGAGCGAAGGAGACACCATGAGCGAGAACACCGAAGTGGTCGTGATCGGCGGCGGGTACGCCGGCGTGATGGCGGCGAACCGCCTGACCCAGCGCGACGACGTCGACGTCACCCTGATCAACCCGCGCCCCGGTTTTGTCGAGCGCATCCGCCTGCACCAGCTGATCGGCGGCTCCCACAGCGCCGTCACCGACTACCGGGACGTCCTGGCCGGGCGCGTCCGCCTGGTCGTCGACACCGCGACCCGGATCGACGCGGCCGGACGCACCGTGGCGCTCGCCGGCGGCGGCACGCTCGGTTACGACTACCTGGTCTACGCCGTCGGCAGCGCCAACGCCGGGACGGACGTGCCCGGCGCGGCCGACTTCGCCCATCCCGTCGCGACTTTCGAGGAAGCACAACGGCTCCGCGAGGTCCTCGACGCCGCTCCGGCTGCGGCGGTGACGGTGGTCGGCGCCGGGCCCGCCGGCATCGAGACCGCCGCCGAGCTCGCCGAGCGGGGCCGCGCCGTGACGCTCGTCTGCGGCGGGGAGCTCGGCCCGTACCTGCACCCGCGGGGACGCCGTTCGGTGGCCGAGCACCTGGCCGAGCTGGGTGTCACGATCCTCGACGGCGCCGCCGTGACCGCGGTGACCCCCACCGGCGTGTCGCTGGACGACGGCCGCGAGCTGCCGAGCCCGGTGACCGTCTGGACCGCCGGGTTCGGGGTGCCGGACCTGGCCGCCCGCAGCGGGCTGAGCACCGACACCACCGGCCGCCTGCGCACCGACGAGACGCTGACCAGCGTCGACGACGGCCGGGTGGTCGCGGCCGGGGACTCGGCGGCGCCGTCGGACCTGCCGTTCCGGATGGGCTGCCAGTCCGCGGTGCAGCTGGGCCCGCAGGCCGCCGAGACCGTGCTGGCCCGGATCGCCGGCACGGCGCCGGCGCCGATCGGCGTCGGCTTCGCCGGTTTGTGCCTGAGCCTCGGGCGGACCCACGGCCTCTTCCAGTTCTCCCACCGGGACGACCACGCGATCAAGCTGTACGTCGGCGGCCGCCCGGGCGCGAAGCTCAAGGAGTTCGTGTGCCGGAGCACCGTCAAGCAGCTGGCCTACGAAGCCCGCAAGCCCGGCGTGCGCAAGTGGTGGGTCACCGACCGCAAGCGCCAGGACCTGCTGCCGGCGCCGGTCGGTGAGCTCCGATCGTGACCGAGACTCGTGCCTGGGCAGAAACCTGCCCAGGCACGAGCGGCGCGGCCGGGCGACAATGGCCGGATGGACCCGATCAGCCGGCCCCGGGAGCTCGGCGACTTCCTCAAGGCGCGCCGCGCGCAGCTGAACCCGTCCGACGTCGGCCTGCCGGAGCCCGCCACCCGGCGGCGGGTGGCCGGCCTGCGCCGCGAGGAGGTGGCCCAGCTGGCGGCGATCAGCGTCGACTACCTCACGCGGCTCGAACAGGGGCGGGTGCCGGCTTCGTCCGCCGTGCTCGCGACCCTGGCCCGCGCACTCCGGCTCAGTGAGGACCAGCAGTCCTATGTGTACGAACTGGCGGGCAAGCCCTTCCGCCGGCCGCGGCGCCGGGCGGGCGAAAAGGTGCGGCCCGCGATGAAACGGCTGCTCGACCAGCTGGCCGAAACACCCGCGATGGTGCTCGGACGGCGGATGGACATCGTGGCGTGGAACGAATCGGCCGCGGCGCTGTTCACCGATTTTGCGCGCTACCCGGCGAACCGGCGCAACTACGTCTACCTGCTGTTCGCCGATCCGCAGGTGCGCGTCCTCCACGTCGAGTGGGAACACGCCGCGCGCACGGCGGTGGCTGCCCTGCACCTGGAGGCCGCGCGCGACCCGGACGCGCCGGAGCTGGCGGACCTCGTCGGCGAGCTCGCCGTCCACCACCCCGAGTTCCGCACGTGGTGGGCGGCCCACCACGTGACGTCGGCCGGCTACGGGGTCAAGCACTACCGCCACCCGGTCGTCGGTGAGCTCACCCTGGACTGCGACATGTGGGAGAGCCCCGACGGCAGCGGGCAGCGGCTGATGGTCCTCACCGCCGACGCGGGCTCGCCGGCGCACGAAGCCTTGCGCATCCTGGCGTCCTGGGCGGCGACGCCGGTCGAGTCGCCCTGAGCGTCAGAACAGTTCGAGCGTCGGGGTACGCCTCCCGGCAGCACACCGCCCGTCCACCCCAGCGATCCGGTCCACGACCGCGCGGTGCTCACTCACGTGTTCGCCCCCTCAGGCGTCGGGAATCGACTCGACGACCCGCGCCAGGTCCGGCTCGCTCAGCGGCTCGTCCACCGCGAGCGCCCACTCCCACCGGCGGTCGCTCCAGCGGTGGACGTGGCGGCCTTCGTGCCGCCCGTCCCAGCCGCCGGGCATGGGCGCCCCGGCGGGCCAGCGCGACAGTTCCGGGAACCCCGGCACCTCCAGCAGCACGCGGTACGCGCCGGTGGCGGGATCTCCGTCACCGCCGTGGTGGGGCAGCCCGCGCGGCCACCAGCGCGGCATCGGCAGCTCGGCTCCGGCCAGCCAGCGGCCGACCCGCTCGGCCTCGGCACGCTCGTCGGCGAGCCGGGTGGACACCGGGCCGGCCCAGGTGAAGACGTCCGGCGGCAGCTCGCCGTCCACGGTGAACTCCGTCAGTTCCACGAAGTAATCGCCTTCCGGGACGGCCAGCCGGAGCACGGCGCCGGTGGCCTGGTCGACGGCCACGCGCAACGGGTACGGCTTGCGGGCGCGTTTGTGCTCGACCGCCGGCAGCGCGAACTCCCAGGCCTGCCGCCCGCCGACCTCGGCCGGCTCGCCCGGCCGCTCCGGCGCGGGGAAGTCGCGCAGCCAGTCGAACTCGACGCGCCCGCCGAGCCGGAGCCCGAACAGCGACTGCGGGTGGGGCAGCCCGTGGTGGAAACCGGTGTGGGAAAGGTCTTCGAGCCGGCCGTCGCGGCGGACCAGTTCCCGCCGCCCGTCCGTGACGTGCCGGACGCCGTGCTCGTCCTCGACCCGCCACCGGCCGGGAACCTCGTGCCAGAACCGCAGCTCGCCTTCGCCGTCGCCGGGGACGCGGTACCGGATCACCCCGGTGACGGTGCGGAACCCGGCCGCCTGCAGGCGGCCGAAGACCTCGGGCCAGGTCGGCACACCCTCCGTCATGCCGTCACGGTAGCGAATCAGCGCGTCCCGTAACCGCGTTCCTGGACCACCCACGTGTTTCCGTCCGGGTCGGCGAAGTCGAAGAAGCTCGCGTAGTCCCGTCGCTCCGGATCCGGCCCCGGCGTGTAGTCCCCTTGCCAGGCCGCGGACTTCTTGTGCCGCAACGCCCCGACCGGCACTCCACGGCCCGCCAGCTCGCCGTGCGCCGCTTCGATGTCGGACACCACGAGATAGCCGCCGCGGGCCGATCCCGGGGGCGCGTCGGTCAGCCCGATCCCGAGCTGGATCGACGCCGCCGAGCCGGGCGGGGTCAGCTGGACGACCCGGAACCCGTCGTTCGGCCGGTAGTCGACGTCGAGGGAAAACCCGGCCTGCTCGGCGTAGAACCGCGTCGCCCGGTCGACGTCGGACACGGGCAGGGTGAGGATCTCGATCAGGTAGTTCATCGTGGACGCTCCTGGTACTCAGACGAGGGGTTCGCCGCCGTCGACGCCGAGCGAGACACCGGTCAGGAAGGTGCTGCCCAGCGCGAAGACGACGGCTTCGGCGATGTCTTCGGCGCGCCCGACGCGGCGCGCCGGGCTGGTGGCCGCGCGGGTGGCGAACAGTTCGGCCTTCTTCTGCTCCCCCAGCGCGTCGTAAGCGCCGGTGTCGATCGTGCCGGGCGACACCGCGTTCACCCGGATCGGCGCCAGTTCGACCGCGAGGCCGCGGGTCAGCACGTCCACCGCGGCGTTCGTGGCGCCGACGGCGAGCATGCCCGGAGCGGGCTTGCGGGCGGACGATCCCGAGAAGAAGACGAACGAGCCGTCTTCCGGCATGCGCGGCGCGAAGTACTTTGCCAGCAGGAGCGGCCCGAGCACCTTCACGTCGAACGACCGGAGCACGGTGTCGTGGCCGAGGTCGCCGAGCGCGCCCCGGGCCCGGGCCGATGCCGTCGACACCACGTGGTCGACCCGGCCGAGCCGCTCGGCCAGCGCCGCGACGGCGGCTTCGTCGGTGAGGTCGACGGCGGCCGCGGTGACATCCGGGTCGTCGTACGCCGCGGCGAGCGCCTGCTCGTCGCGGCCGGCGACGACGACCTTCGCCCCGGCTGCCCGGAGGGCGAGCGTCACCGCCTGCGCGATCCCGCTGCCACGCCCGACCACGAGCACTGTCCGGTCCTGCAACGAAGATGTCATGTCAGTTCCCTCCCGTCGGGGCCGGCGCGACGCCTGCCTTGAGCTCGTCGGGGTCCAGGCCCCGGTCGACGCCGTGCGGGGTCACCGTCTGGCCCGGCTCGAGCGCCAGCTTCCGGCCGTCGAGGGTCACGTCGACGACGTCCGGCTCGAACGACACGAACCCGGACACCCGCTCGACCTCGGGCCACGCCTCCGGGTACCCCCAGGCGGCGCGCTTGCCCGAACCGATGTCGTAGTAGCCGGCCAATCCCTTGTAGGGGCAGAACGTCTGGCCCTCGGCCGGGGTCAGCGCGGTGAGGTCGACGTCCTCGCGCGGCACGTACCAGCGCGGAGCGAAGCCCGATTCGTAGAGCACGACCGGGCGCCGGGATTCGGCGACGACGCGGTCGCCGTCACGCACGACGAGGTGGCGTGAGGTCTGCCGGATGTCGATGCGGTGGTACGGATCGGCGGCGTGCCCGACGATGCGCTCGTCCTCCTCGTAGAAGGCGTCCATCGCGCGCCAGGCGAAGGCGACGCGGTCGCGCAGGACGTCCGCGTGGCCGGGGAGGCCGGGGTAGCGCCAGGCCGCACGGGGCGCCTTCTGGTCCCCCGCCTCCACGGTGAACCACTCCGTCGGGCCGAGCTCGCGGTGCGTCGTCGTGCGGTTCTCCGCGACGAGCAGGCCCTCGCGGACGTCGGCCACGGGGAAGTACGCCACCGGGTAACGCCCGGGTTCGTGCAGCAGGACGACGTCCTCGCTGTCGGCGACCCACTCGCCGCCGAACCGGACGCGCATCCGCCGCCGCAGCGGCTCCGCGAACAGCATCTGCTCGGGCAGCGGCTGTTCGACCAGGAAGTGCCCCACCGCCCGGGTGGACAGCGGTCCTTGCTGCCAGGCCAGTCCCATCACGTGCTCCTAACCTTTATTAGTGACTTTGATGGTTAGAAATGGAAACATCGATGCTGTAACCTGTCAAGCATGGGTTTGGAGGTTAGGATGACGACGACGGACGAGGCGCTGCTGCTCGACCTGCTGAACACCACGCCCGTGCGTGACGGGGTGCCCGGGGACGACCTGGCCGAGGTGGGGGCGGGCCGGGACTGGCTGGCTGCGCACGGGCAGCCGGCGACCGACGACGAACACCGCGCGGTGCTCGAAGCGCGGTCCGTGCTGCAGCGGATCGTGCGCGGTCAGGACACGCCCGCTTCGGCGGCCCGGTTCGTCGACGCCGTGAGCTACCGGGCATCCTTCGGTGACGGCGGGGTCGAGTGGCAGCTCGACGTCCCGCCGGGCCGGTCGGCCGCCGCGCGAGCCGTGCTCGCCTGGGACGAGCTCGCCAAGTCGAGCCCCGGCCGGCTGCGCCCGTGCGCCAACCCCGACTGCCGGCTGTTCCTGATCGACCACAGCAAGCCCAACGGCGCCCGCTGGTGTTCGATGGCGGTCTGCGGCAACCGCATGAAGGCCCGGCGGCACTACCAGCGCTCCCGCCCGGGCGCGGCGGACTGAAGGAGACGATGACCGTGGCGCGCCTGGTTTCACTCAACGTCGGGATGCCGAAGGACGTGCCCTGGCAGGGCAAGACCGTCCACACCGGAATCTTCAAGTACCCGGTCGAGGGCCGGCTGATGGTCCGGCGGCTCAACGTCGACGGCGACGGCCAGGGCGACCTGGGCGGCCACGGCGGCGAGAACCGCGCGGTGCTCGTCTACCAGCGCCAGTCCTACGAGCACTGGCGGCGTTTCTTGGGCCGGGACGACCTGGCGGACGGCCAGTTCGGCGAGAACTTCACCGTCGACGGCCTGCCCGACGACGAGGTGCACATCGGCGACCGCTACCGCATCGGGGAGGCCGAGTTCGAGGTCACCCAGCCGCGTGTCACGTGCTTCCGCGTCGGGATGCGGCTGGGCGAGCCGCGGATGCCGTCACTGCTGGTCGCGCACCACCGGCCCGGCTTCTACCTGCGTGTCATCACCGAAGGGCACGTCGAGGCGGGCGACGAGATCGTCCGCACCCGGACCGGGCGTCACGAGCTGAGCGTCGCCGACGTCGACGCGCTCCTCTACCTGCCCGGCCGGGACGCCGAAACACTGCGCAAGGCCGTCGACATCCCGGCGCTCAGCCCCGGCTGGCAGGGGTCGTTCCGCGACCTGCTCGCGGCGGCGCCGGCACCCGAGCCGAGCGGGTGGCGCGGTTTCCGGCCGTTGCGCGTCGAGCGGATCGTGCCCGAGAGCACCACCGTGGCCTCGATCCACCTGGCCGCCGACGACGGCGCCCCGCTCCCCCGGCCCGTCCCCGGCCAGTACCTCACCCTGCGTGTCCCCGAGGCCGGCGACCCGGCGCCGGTCCGCAGCTACTCGCTGTCGGCGAGGCCGTCGGACAGCGAGTACCGCATCAGCGTCAAGCGCGACGGCGTGGTCAGCGGCTATCTCCACACCCGGCTGAAGGCGGGCGCGGTGGTGGACGTCGCCGCGCCGCGCGGCGACTTCGTACTGGCCGGCGACACCGGGCCCGTGCTCCTGATCTCCGCGGGCATCGGCGTCACACCGGTGCTGGCGATGCTGCACGCGCTCGCCGCGAGCCGGACCGGGCGGGAGGTCCGGTGGCTGCACACCACCCGCACGGCGGCCGAGCACGCGTTCGCCGCCGAAGCGCACGAACTGCTGGCGAGCCTCCCTCACGGCCACGAAAACGTCTACTACACCGCGGAAGAACCGGCACCCGGCACACCCGGCGCCACCCACGGCCGGCTGACCGCCGAGACACTGTCCACTTTGGAGCTGCCCCGCGCCGCGACGGCGTACCTGTGCGGCCCGGACGCGTTCATGACCGCGATGCGCGAAGCCCTGGTCAAGCTCGGCCTCGACCCGGCGAACGTCCACAGTGAACTGTTCGGCGGGGTGTCCGCGATCAACCCCGGGATCACCGACGCCGTCCGCACCACCCCGCATCCCCCGGCCGGCGCGGCGGGCACCGGGCCGGCGGTCACCTTCGCGCGCAGCGGGCTCACGGTGCCGTGGAACGACAGTTACCCCAGCCTGCTGGAGTTCGCCGAGGCCTGCGACGTGCCGACCCGCTGGTCGTGCCGCACCGGCGTGTGCCACACGTGCGTGACGCCGATGCTCTCCGGCAGTGTCGCCTACGAGCCGGATCCGCTGGAGCCGCCGGCACCCGGCGAAGCGCTGGTCTGCTGCGCGAGGCCGCAGGAGGACGTCGTCCTGGACCTCTGACGCGGAGCCGGGTGCAGCCGGTCGTGCAGGAAGGCGACGACCTCGCGACGCGCGGGCCGGGCCGCCGGGACCAGGCCGGGCACGCTGAGGAAACTGTGGATGGCCTTGGCGTAGCGGCTCACGCGCGCGTCGGTGCCGGCCTCGCGCAGCCGCTCGACGTACCGGCGGCCGTGGTCTTCGGCGGCATCCAGCTCGCCGGTGACGACCAGGGTCGGCGGCAGGCCGGCCAGGCTCTCGAACTTCACCGGCGACACCGTCCGCGCGTCGAGGTCCGGCGGCACGCTCAGCCGGCGGGCCGCGGACCACTCGGAGATCGAGAGCCCGGGCCGGCCAGCGTTCGCGGCGACCGAGGGGTAGGCGTGCGCGGTCTCGGTCCAGTCCGTGCTCGGGTAGATCAGTACCTGGGCGTGCAGCGGCAGCCCGGCTTCGCGGGCGCGCAAGGCGACGAGCGCGGCGAGCGTCCCGCCGGCGCTCTCGCCGAGGACCGCGACGGCACCGGGGTCGATGCCCCAGCCGAAGGGGTCTTCGACGAGCCGGACGAGCGTGTCGTAGCCGTCGTCGACCGGTTCGGGCAGCGGGTGCTCGGGGGCGAGGCGGTATTCGACGGAGACGACCACGGCCGGGCAGCGGGCGGCGATCCGGCTGTTGAGCCAGTCGTTCTGCGCGGCCGTGCCGACGATGAAACCGCCGCCGTGGAAGGAAAGGACCAGCGGGAGCTTTCCGGTGGACCGTCTCGGCCGGTGCACCCGCAGCATCAGCCGCCGGCCCGGCAGGTCGATCGTCGTCTCCTCGATGCGGGTGCCCCGGTCGGGCAGCCCGGTGACGATCCGCGTGGTGCGGGCCCGGCGCAGGCGGTTGACCTTCTCGCGCACGGCGATCACCTGGGCGTCGGTGAGCGTTTCCCAGTCCAGCTTGTCCCTGAGGACGAGCCGGGCGCGCAGTGGTGCCTTGTCTCCCATGGTGTTCTCCTCCGGCCGAATTACGATACTAACGGTAGCGTAATTGCCAGGGTAGCCTGTTCCGGTGCCGGCTTCCACCTCGTCCGCGCCCGGGCGGCCCCGAACGAACCTGGACGCGACCGTGTTCGCGGCCGCCCTGCGCTCGGTGCACAACCTCGGCTACGCGGGCGCGACGATGGACCGCATCGCCGCCGAAGCGGGTGTCGCGAAGACGACGCTCTACCGCCGCTGGCCGTCGAAGGGCGCCCTGATCACGGACTGCCTCGTCGACGCGCTCGGCCCCGCACCCCTCGACGGCGCGGGCACGGACGAGATCGTGGCGTCGGCCATCCACTGGGTCGCGGCGAAGATCGGCGAGCCGGGCGTGGGCGGCGCGTTCGCGGGGGTGTTCGTCGACGCCGTCAGCGACCCCGCCCTGCGCGAAGTGCTGTCCACGCGGCTGCAGGATCCGTACCGGCTCGCGCTCCAGGACGTGCTGGGCGAGCCGGAGCACCGGGTGCTGTTCGTCATCGACGTCATCGTCGGCACCCTGCTCCACCGGATGGGCATGACCGGCAAGCCGATGGCCGACGCCGACGTCGCCGAGCTGGTGGAGATGATCCGGCGCGTCCTGCGCTGACCTCGCCGACTTGTCGACTCGGCCGCCGCGGGCGGCAGCGCCGTTGAACTATGCTCGGCCGATGCCCACCGGACTCGTGCTCGGCCTCGGCGGGATCGCGCTGCTGATCCTGACGCTCGTGATCGTCTTCGTCCTGCTCGGCCGGCGGGCGCGGCGCGGCCGGAAGTCCGGCCGGTACACCTACCGCGCCGGCGGCCAGGGCAGCTACGACAACTCGTCGATGGGCAACCCGCACTGATTCAGAGGCAGGGCGGCCGGTAGCCGTCGATGCGCAGGCCGCGGAAGTCGAGCCGGTTCGCCGTCTTGCCGACGAAGACCAGGCCGCGTGCCTCCGGAAGCGCCGAAGCGAACGAGTACGACGGCGTGCCGAGTTCCGGCAGTGACGTCCACTTGCGCGGCGAGAAGCCGAAGAACTTCGTCACGAGCTTCCCGTGCGTCGACGGCACGAGCGTGAGCCACTTGTCGCCGCCGCTCCAGTGCGACGCCGGGCGCAGCTGGACGTAGAGGTCGTCCGTCGCGCTGTACGTGAGCCAGAAGCCGGCCGAACGCGAGAGATCGGCCTGCGCCTCGAACTGGTTGCCGAGCCACACGACGGCCACGTGCCACTCGTTGTTGAGGAAGGTCACCTTGGCGGCGTACCCGTGCCGCTCGCGGACGAGCAGGTTCCCGGTGGCCGGGACGGTGGTGCCTTCACCGCTGGCCAGCCACTGCTGAAGCCGGTCGATCGACGGCGTCGAACACTCGCGGCCCGGCTTCGGCGCGGCGTCCGCACCCGGGGTGATCAGGGAAAACACCAGCAGGGAGGCGAAAACCGCGAGCATCCGGCGCATGCCGGGGAAGTTAGCACACCGGGTGTGCCGCGCGTCACGGAATGTCTGTCGATCTTCGGCGCTACAGAGGAGTGGAAACCGTTCGTACCCAAGGGAGTGCCATGTCCGCCACCACCGCGCCCGAAGAAGCGGCCGCCACGCCGGTCGTGCCCGTGCTCGACGACTTCGACTTCCCGCTCACCGACGGAGCCGCGTGCCGCATCGACGACCCGGACTGCGAAGCCTGCCAGTGACCTCGCCTCGCCGGCTCCCTTGCCGGGGGCCGGCGAGTATTTAAACATTTGATCAGAACCGGTGGCTGATCCAGTCCTGGTCCTGGGCGGTACGTGCGAGCCGGGCCAGCAGGGTGTTCACCGCGGTCAGCTCTTCGGGCGTCAGCAGTCCGGCCCACCGGGACTCTCTTCGGTTGTGCTCCCGGAAGGCGGCTTCGAGCCGCTTCTTCCCCGGCTTAGTCAGGGAAAGGACGACGCTGCGCCGGTCACGCTCGTCGGGGGCGCGACCGACGAGCCCGGCGGCGTCGAGGGTCTTGGCCAGGCTGGACACCGCGGCCCGGCTCATCCCGGTCAGTTCGGCGGCCCGGCCGGCCTCCTGGGGGCCGGCCACCCAGACGGTGAACAGCAGCCGGAACGCCGACCAGCTCCAGCCGGCCGGCCGGTGCACAGTGGACTCGAGATCGTAGACGACGGTGTTCGCGACCCGGTGCAGCAGCAGGACCAGCGTCATGGCTTGCCGATCGGTGTCAGGAAGCCGCTCGGCGGTGGCGCTGACGGCGGTCTCGGCGAAGGACAGGAAGTCAGCGGCTTCGCGGCGGGCGGCGGCCGAGGCCTCGCCGGAGGAATCCGCGAAGCCGGCTTCCGGCTCGATGTCCGGAACAGCGGCCGTCGCGGACCCGGCGGCCGGACCGGCTGCTGACTCGACCGGGCCGATCGCAGCCACCCCAACAAATCCCGGCCCAGCGCCGACCGCATCCGGGCCGACCACTGCCAAGGCCCCGCCACCCGCACCCGGCGGCCCGAGACCGTCGACAAAAGCATCCACCACCTGCCGCTGCAGTCCAGGCGTTGTCACCTTCGGCGTCAGCAGCGCGTGGACCTGCAGGCCGTTCAACATCGCCAGCAGCTGTTCCACCAGCACCTCCTCGGCCACCGGGGAAACAACCGAGCCGTCTTCCCGCCCCGCCCGCAAGAACCCCGCCATCCGGGCACGCCACTCCGCCATGGCCGAGACGAACACCGACTCCAGCTCCGCGTCGGCCAGCGCGCGCTGCCAGAAAGGCAGCACCACGCGGGCTTCGAGCTCCGTCACCTCGTCGGCCGGCACGATCTCGTGGCAGAACACCCGCAGCCCGGCGAGCCCGGTCGCGTCGCCCAGCCGGTGGCTGATCCGGGCGTTGGTCGCCTCGAAGACGTGCGTGAACGCCGCCTTGACGATCGCGTTCTTGTCCGGGAAGTAGTGCTTCAGCGCCCCGTGCGCCATCCCGAGCGCCGCGGTGATCTCCCGCAGGGTGGCCGCCTCGAGGCCGCGCTTCGCGATCAGCCGCCAGGTCGCCTCCGCGATCTCCGCGCGGCGCCGGTCGTGGTCGATCTGCTTGGGCACGGCGCACCTCCCCGGGCCGTCTTTACCGGTGAAGTGACCGCCGGCCCTGGCGTTCGCGGCGGGTTTGCCGCACTCTTCAGTCTACACCTGGAGAAAACGGGAGCCGCCCGATGTCCTTCGCTCACCCGCTCGCCCCGCTGACCGCCGAGGAGATCACCACCGCCCGGCAGGTGCTCGCCGACGCCGGCCTGCTCCCGCCGACCGCGCGCGTGGTCTACCTCGGACTCGAAGAGCCGCCGAAGGAAGCCCTCTACGGCGGGCAGCCGGCCGACCGCGTCGTCCGCGTGCTGCTGCACGACGTCGCCGCGCGCGGCGGACACGACGTCCTCCTCTCCACAACAGCGGAAAAGGTCGTCGCCGAACGGCGGCTCGACCCGGCCGTCGACGGGCAGCTGCCGGTGCTCGACGAGGAGTTCGAGCTGGTGGAGCAGATCCTCGCCACCGACGAGCGCTGGCTGGCCGCACTGGCCGCGCGGGACCTGGACGTCGCCGACGTGCGGGTCGCCCCGCTCTCGGCCGGGGTGTTCGAGTACCCCGAGGAGGTCGGCCGCCGCATCCTGCGCGGGCTCGCGTTCGTGCAGCGGCACCCGAAGGACCACCCCTGGGCCCATCCCGTCGACGGCCTGGTCGCCTACGTCGACGTGGTGGCCAAGACCGTCGACCAGGTCATCGACACCGGCGCGGTCCCGGTGCCCGAAGAGTCCGGCAACTTCGACGACCCCGCCGTCACCGGCCCGCCGCGGACGTCACAGAAGCCGATCGAGATCACCCAGCCGCAGGGCCCCAGCTTCACCCTCGACGGCCACCTCCTCCAGTGGGAGAACTGGTCGCTGCGCATCGGCTTCGACGCCCGGGAAGGCTTGGTGCTGCACCAGATCGCCTTCGACGGACGCCCGATCGTGCACCGGGCGTCGATCGCCGAAATGGTCGTGCCGTACGGCGACCCGTCGCCGGTCCGGTCGTGGCAGAACTACTTCGACACCGGCGAGTACCTGGTCGGCCGCTACGCCAACGCGCTCGAGCTGGGCTGCGACTGCGTCGGCGACATCACCTACCTCGACGCGGTGATCGCCGGCGAGTCCGGCCATCCCCGCACGCTGCCGAACGCGATCTGCCTGCACGAAGAGGACCACGGGATCCTCTGGAAGCACACCGACCTCTGGGCCGGCTCGGCCGAGACCCGCCGCCAGCGCCGCATGGTGCTGTCGTTCTTCACCACCATCGGCAACTACGACTACGGCTTCTACTGGTACCTCTACCTCGACGGCACCATCGAGTGCGAGGTCAAGGCGACCGGCGTCGTCTTCACCTCCGCCTACCCCGGCCCCGGCTACCCGTACGCGTCGCAGCTCGCGCCGGGTCTCGGCGCGCCGTACCACCAGCACCTGTTCAGCGCGCGCCTCGACATGATGGTCGACGGGCCGGAGAACCTGGTCGAAGAGGTCGACGTCGAGCGCGTGCCGATGGGCCCGGACAACCAGCGCGGCAACGCCTTCACCCAGCGCCGGACCCCGCTGCGCACGGAGTCCGAGGCACAGCGGATGGCCGACAACCGCAAGGGCCGCGTCTGGCACATCACGAACCCGGGCTCGCGCAACCGCCTCGGCGACCCGGTCGCGTATGCGTTGCTGCCGGAGGGAAACCCGGAGCTGCTGGCCGACGAAGACTCTTCCATCAGCCGCCGCGCGACCTTCGCGACCAAGCACCTGTGGGTCACCCGGTTCGACCCCGCCCAGCGGTACGCGGCGGGCGACTTCGTCAACCAGCACCCCGGCGGCGCCGGGCTCCCGGCCTTCGTGGCCGGCGATCGCGACCTCGACGGGCAGGACCTCGTCGGCTGGCACACCTTCGGGCTGACGCACTTCCCGCGCCCGGAGGACTGGCCGATCATGCCCGTCGACCACACCGGCTTCAAGCTCCGGCCGGTCGGCTTCTTCGACCGCAACCCCGCCCTGGACGTGCCCCCGGGCCGGGACACCTGCCACGGCTAAGGAGCCGCGAGGAGGTCGAAGTCCGCCCGGCCGGAGCGGACCCCGTTGACCTGCAGCTCCAGGGCGTGCGCGCCGGGGTGGTAGCGACGGGTGGTGATCACCCGGAAGGAGTGTTCGCGGCTCAGCTCGTAGCTCTCCCCCGGCCCGAGGACCTGCGTGGTCAGCTTGAACGTCTTGCCGGTCGTGGTGCCGTTGGCCTTGCGGTGGTGAACGACGTAGTCGATCGCCAGCCGGGCGGGCTCGGACTCCAGGTTGCGCACCGTGGCCGTGAAGGTCAGCGCCGCCCCGATCGCGATCGCGTCCGCCGACAAGCGCGGCCCGGTCACCTCGACGCGGGCGGGCGCGAACCCGAGGAGCCCGAGCGCGCCGGGGTGGCCCTGCTTGACGAGCGTGCGCAGCGCATGCCGCACGACCTTCCCCGTGGCGCCCGGATCTTCGCCCGGCTCGGCCAGCCACTGCGACGCCGTCGCGACGACCAGATCCGGGTCGCGGCGGCTGATGTCGTTGAGGTGGTTGGCCACCGACCGCCGGACGTACTCGCTGTTGTCGCGGTACAACGCGTTCAGGATCGGCAGGGTCGAGTTCGGCTCGGCCAGGATCCGCGGCACCCGCACCGCCCACGGCAGCATCGGCCGGGTTCCTTCGGACGCGAGCCGCCGCACGTCGTGGCTGTCCGAACCGGTCCAGCCGGCGATCGTGGCCAGCGCGCGGTCCAGGTCGTGGTTGAGCAGCACCCGCAGCGCGAACTCCGACGTCAGCCGCGGGGTCAACTCCGCCAGCAGCACGAGCGCGTCATCGAACGCATCTTCGTCGCCCTGCTCGATCGCCTTGACCGCGACCGCGCTGGTGACCGGCCAGATCAGCCAGCCGGTGAAGGTCGGCGCCGAGGCCGCGGAGCGCACGGTCGCGGCGAAGGACGCGTAGTCCCCTGGCAGGTCGTTCAGCAGCGCGTCACGCAGCAGATCGCTGCGTTCGCGAAGGGACAACGGCGCGAGCGCGGTCTCCGCCGCGGCGACCGAAACCGGTTTCGAGCGCGGCACCGCGACGCGCAGGGCCGCCACGAGGTCGCGCACGGTGCGGGCGCCGATCAGTTCGTCGGCGAAAGGCATGAAGACCTCCGGTCGGGCTGCGGGTGACTCGCGAGGATCATTTCACGGGGGTCCGACAGTTTTTGCCGGTCGCCCTGACCGCCGGGCCCGGTTCGTCTCGCGGACGACCACCCAGGCGTCCGCGACCGGGCCCAGGTGGGCGAGCTTGTCGGGATTGAGCACCACGCGGATCGCCTGGACCTGCCCGTCGAGGACGTCGAGGGCCAGGGTGTTGACGACCTTGCCGTCCCGGTCGCGGAAGAGCGCCCCCGGCTGGCCGTTCAGCTCGCGGGACTCCACCACGCCGCCGATCCGGGCGAACGGCGCGACGAGCCCCACGAGCACCCGCGCCACGTTGACGGCGCCGTGAATCCCGTTGCCCCACAACGGGGCCTTGCCGCCGCTGTCACCGACCATCTGCACGTCGGCGGCGAGCAGCTTCCGCAGCCCGTCGACGTCGCCTTCGCGGAAAGCGTCGAAGAACCGCCCGGCGAGCTCTTCCCGCTCCCGGCGGTCCGCCGCGAACCGGGCGCCGCCGGCGTCCATGTGGCGGCGCGCCCGCACGGCGAGCTGACGGCACGCGGCTGCCGAGCGTCCCACGGCCGCCGCGACGTCCCCGAAACCGAACCCGAACACCTCGCGCAGCACAAAAACCGCGCGTTCGAGCGGGCTGAGCCGCTCCAGCAGCACCAGGGCCGCCATGGACACCGAATCGGCCAGCTCCGCCGAGCGTTCCGGGTCCTCGTAGGGATCGGCCAGCAGCGGCTCGGGAAACCACTGCCCGACGTATTCTTCGCGGCGCACGCGCGCCGAACGCAGGACGTCGATCGCGATCCGGGACACCGTCGCGGCCAGGAACGCCTTGACGGACTCGGGCCGCGTCGTGGAGGACTCGTAGCGCAGCCAGGTCTCCTGCACCGCGTCCTCGGCCTCGGTCACGCTGCCGAGGATCCGGTAGGCGATCGAGAACAGCAGCGGGCGGAGGTCTTCGAACTCCTCGGTCTGGGTCACGCACCCGGGACGAACCAGCCCGGCCCGCTGTGACATGTCACAGAACGACCGGGCCGTTTCGTCTCGGGGGCATGAACGAACACACGCAGAAGGTCGCCCTGGTCACCGGGGCGAACAAGGGCATCGGCCGCGCGACCGCCGAACAGCTCGCCGCGCTGGGCATGACGGTTGTGCTCGGCGCCCGCGATCCGCAACGCGGCGAAGAGGCCGCCGCGGCGGTCGGCGGTGTCGCAGTCGTCCTGGACGTCACCGACGCGGCCAGCGTCCGGGCGGCCGCCCGGTGGATCGATGAGCGCTTCGGCCGGCTCGACGTGCTGGTCAACAACGCCGGCATCACCGGCTCCGGCCCGGTTTCCCCTACGGACGCCCTTGACCAGCTCCCGAGCTCGGTCGACCTGGACATGGTCCGGGCGGTCTTCGAGACCAACGTCTTCGGGGTGATCGCGGTGACCAACGCGCTGCTGCCCCTGCTGCGGCGAGCACCGGCGCCGCGCATCGTCAACGTCAGCAGCGGCGCGGGGTCACTGGCCTTGGCGAGCGACCCGGACGGCCCGCTGACCCGGCTGCCGGCGTCGGCCGCGTATTCGCCGTCCAAGACCGCGGTGAACGCGCTGACCGTGCAGTACGCCAACGAACTGCGCAAGGACGGCATCCTGGTCAACGCCGTCAGCCCCGGCTTCGTCGACACGGACATCAACAACCACACCGGGTACCTGACGCCGGCCCAGGGCGCGGCGGTCGTGGTGCGCCTGGCCTCGCTCGGCGCGGACGGGCCCACCGGCGGCTTCTTCGGCGAGGAGGGTTCCGTGCCCTGGTGACGCCGTGAGCCGGCACGCTGAGGGCGGTCAGTCGACCGGCGGCGTGCCGTGGGTGTGGAACGACTCGATCGTCTTCAGGCCCCACGCCTGGCCCTTGGCCCGCTCGGCCTCGGTCCACGTGACCGGCTCCCAGTCCGGCGCGAAGATCAGCCGTCCGGTCGGGTTGCACAGCTCGATGCGGTTGCCGCCGGGCTCGTACAGGTAGAGGAAGAACGTCTGCTGGATCGCGTGCTTGTGCGGCCCGGTTTCGATGTGGACACCGGTGTCGAGCGCGATGTCGGCCGCACGCAGGATGTCCTCGCGCGTGTCGGTCGCGAACGCGATGTGGTGCAGCCGCCCGTTCGTCTTCGTCCAGTCGTTGGTGTAGACGATGTCGTAGGACTTCTGCGCGAAGTGCGTCCACTGCCCGGAAATCACGCCGCTGTCGAGCTGGATCTGCTCGGTGACCCGGCCGCCGAGGGCGTCGCAGATGAACCGCCCGTTGGCCTCCGCCTCCTGGGCCAGGTAGTTGACGTGGTCGAGGCGGCGGACCCCGACCCCGCGCGCCGGATACGCCTGCGCCTGGTTCTTCAACGCCGGGCGCAGGTGCTCCGGCGGGTCGTAACGCTCGGTCTCCCAGTAGATCTCGAGCTCGTGGCCGTCCGGGTCGCGGAACACGTACGTCGGGCCGATCCCGGTGTCGCCGTCGGTCCAGCCGACGCCCAGCCCGCGCTCCTCGAGCGCGACGACGCGCCGCTTGAGGGCGTCCTCGCTGGAGGTGCGCAACGCCGTCCGCCCGACGCCGGACGTCTTCGCCGCGGTCAGCTTCAGGCTGTGGTGCTCGTAGTCGTCCCAGGTACGCAGGTACACCGAGTCGCCGTCGGTGCCGTTCTCGGTCAGGCCGAGCACGCGGACGAAGAAGTCGAGGCTCTTCTCCGGCTCCGGGGTGCGCAGTTCGACGTGTCCGAGGTGCGCGATTTCGTGACGGGGCGAGGGATCGGGCATGGCAGGCTCCTCAGGAACGCGGGAAAACGGTGCCGTCGAACAGCTTTCGCGCCGTGCGGATCACCGTCGACCGGCGGACCCGGGGCGGGGTGACGGTGGTGTCGAACTCGATGCCGACCGCGAGCTTCCCGCTCGGGTGCTCGATTTCGACGGGCTCGCCCGCGGCGAGCAGGTCGCTGCCGACGGCGCCGTCCAGCAGCAGCGCGGTCACGACGCTGACGCCGCCGAGAACACCGATCGAGGGGTGCGGCTTGACCGGGATGAACGTCCGCGTGCAGATCGCGCCGCCGTCGCGGGGCGCGGCGACCAGGGTGGTCTTGGGGATCGAGCTGCCGCTGACGTCGCCGAGCCCCATCAGCTTCCCGGCTTCGATGCGCAGCGCGTCGATCCGCCCGGCGAGTGCGGTGTCGGCCGCCAGCTCGGCGGTGTCTTCGTAGCCGGTGATGCCGAGGTCTTCGGCGCGCGCCACGACGACCGGCATCCCGTTGTCCACACAGGACACCTGGATGCCGCCGACGTCGTCGCGGACGTGGCCGGTGGGCAGCAGGCTGCCGCAGACGGACCCTTCGGTCTCGGTGAAGTCCAGTTCGACCGGGGCGGCGGTGCCGGGCACGCCGGAGATGGCCGTGCCACCGCTGTAGTCGACTTCGCCGCCGGGCGTGGCGAAGCTCGCGACGGCGATGGTGCCGGTGTTGAGCAGCCGCACGCGCACGGTGGTGCGCTCGTCCCCGGCGGGCACGAGCCCGCGTTCGACGGCGAACTGCCCGACGCCGGCCAGCAGGTTGCCGCAGGTCTGCCGGTCGGAGACGGTCGCCTCTTCCACACCGAGCTGCAGGAACAGGTAGTCGACGTCGTGGCCGGGCTCGGTGGCCCCGGAAACGATCGCGACCTTGCTGGTGACCGGCTGGGCGCCGCCGACCCCGTCGATCTGGCGCGGGTCCGGGGTGCCCATGATCCGCATCAGCAGGTCGTCGCGGACAGCCGGGTCGGCGGGCAGGTCTTCGGCGAGGAAGTAGGCGCCCTTCGACGTGCCCCCGCGCATGAGCATGCAGCGCACGCCGGTCATGCCTGCTCCTTCTCGTACTCCTCGGCGGTCAGGTAGCGGACGCCGAGGGCTTCGAGCTTTTCGCGCAGCCCGTACCGATCGAGCCCGAGCTGGCCGTTGGCGAAGGCTTCCCGTGCGGCTGCTTCCTTTTCCAGCCGGGCCTGGCTCGCTTCCAGTCCGGTTCGGACGTCTTCGCGGCGTACGCGCATGACGCCGTCGTCGTCGGCCAGGATCGCGTCGCCCGGGCGGATGACCTGCCCACCGAGGACGACGGGGACGTTCACCGCGCCCGCGGTCGCCTTGACGGTCCCCTGCGCGCTCACCGCCGCCGACCACACCGGGAAGCCCAGCTCGCGCAGCTCGGCGACGTCGCGGACGCCGGTGGTGGTGACCAGGCCCCGCACGCCGCGGTGGCGCAGCGCGGTGGCGAACAGCTCGCCGAAGAGCCCGTCACGGCACGGCGAAGTGGTGGTGACGACCAGGATGTCGCCTTCGCGGCACTGCTCGACGGCGGCGTGGATCATCAGGTTGTCCCCGGGCCAGCACAGCGCGGTGACGGCGGTGCCACCGACGCGCACGCCGTCCTGAATCGGCCGGAGGTCGGGGCCGAGCAGCCCGGACCGGCCGAGCGCCTCGTGAACGGTGGCGACGCCGTAGTCGGCCAGGCGCGTCACCTGCTCGAGGTCGGCGCGCGGCGGATCGGTGACGATGACGGGCTTCATGTGGTCACCGTACGGTTCCGTAGACGAAATTGTCAACAATTTTGGCGGGGATGATGGTGCTGCGACTGTGACCAAGGATGTGGCGGCAGGGAGGCGGCTCGCGGCGCAGGCGACTCGCAGCAGAGAGGCAGACCGCTACCGGATGGGTGGCCCGCAGCGATGTGGGAAGTCTGCGCGAGGTGCACCCCCGACGAGCGCCCCGCGGGCAACGCCGGCGGGCAATTCACGGCGGGCAATTCACGGCGCGAGCAACGGCGGGCCCGCGCAGGCAACCCCCGCCCGCGCAAGCAACAGCACACCCCGCGCAGTCCACGCCGGAAGGCAACCCCGCCCGCGCGGGTCATAGCGCACCCCGCATAGTCCAGACCGGGAGCCCGCCCGCGCAAGCAACAGCACACCCCGCGCAGCCCACACCGGAAGCCCGCCCGCGCGGGTCATAGCGCACTCCGCGTGGTCCACACCGAAAGGCCGCCCGCGCGGGCAAAAGCGCGCCCCGCGCAGTCCACACCGGAAGGCAGCACCGCCCGCGCGGGTCATAGCGAGCCCCCGCCCGGTCGCCCGCGCAAGTAACAGCGCGCCCGCCCGGGTCCATCCCAGCCACGTCCCCACCGCCGTGAACGACTCGTTCACCGCGCCTGACGCCATGAACGAGTCGTTCACGACATCAGATCGCCACCCCCGATCAGCGGTGCAGCGGCGAAACCTCCGCGGCATCCGCCGCCCGCAGCGCCTCGATCACACTTCCCAGGTGGACCCGCGCAGCCTCTGCCGCGCGCTCGGGGTGGTGCGCGCAGATCGCGTCGATGATCGCCAGGTGCTCCGGCAGCGAAACCTGCGGCCGGCCGGGGCGCATCGCCAGGCGGAACTGGTGGCGGACACTCTGCCCGCGCAGCCTTTCCAGCACCTGCGCCGCCGTGCGCTGGCCGCTGATCTCGCGGACGCGGCGGTGCAGCCGCTGGTTGAGGCCCGAATACCCGACGACGTCGCCGGTGCCCACCGCCGCCTGCATCAGCTCGCCGAGTTCGAGCAGCTCGCCGACCTCGGCGTCGTTGATCCGCTCCGCCGCCTTCGCCGCGCACAGCGACTCGAGCATCATCCGGACTTCGGAGATCTCGACGGCCTCCTCCAGCGACACCGCGCGCACCCGGGCACCGCGGTTCTGCACACGCTCGACGAGCCCTTCGTTCGTGAGCTCGATCAGCGCGGCGCGCACGGTCGCCCGGCTCGCGGCGAACTGGCTGGAGAGGTCCGCCTCGACCAGCCGCTGGTTGGGCACGAACTCGCCGCGGACGATCGCGTCGCGGATGGCCGCCACCACGGAACGCTCCCCCGGCTGCCGGTCCGCAGCACTCTCGGTCATACCCCGACTCCGTTTGTTGACAATTTTGTCGAGCACATCGTGTACTCGATCGTAGCTTGTAGAGAGGATTCTGCTATGACCGGAACCATCGCGGTACTGGGACTGGGCGAAGCCGGCATTGCGCTCGCCCGCGACCTGGTCGCCGCCGGAGCCGTCGTGCGCGGCTACGACCCGGCCGTGCCCGCGGCCGACGGCGTGGTCGCCACCAGCTCCGAAGCCGAAGCGGCTGACGGCGCCGACCTGGTGCTCAGCGTGAACAGCTCGGCGGCGGCCGTCGAAGCGCTCGAAGCCGGCCTGGCCGGCCTGCGGACGGGGACGGGGACGGCGTGGGCCGACCTCAACACCGCCTCCCCCGGCACCAAGCGCAAACTCGCCGGCATCGCCGCCGCGCACGGCGTGCCGTTCGCCGACGTCGCGATCATGGCGCCGGTCCCGGGCCGCGGCCTGCGGGTCCCGATGCTCGCCACCGGCGCCGCCGCCGGGACCGTCGCCACCGCGCTGAACTCGTTCGGCGCCGCGGTCGAGGTCATGGCCGGCGAAGCCGGGCTCGCCGCCGAACGCAAGCTGCTGCGCAGCGTGTTCTTCAAGGGGATGTCCGCCGCCGTGGTCGAGGCCCTGCAGGCCGCCCGGGCCGCGGGCTGCGAGGACTGGCTCCGGAAGATCGTCGTCGACGAGCTCACCGGCGCCGGTGCGGCCACCGTGGACCGGCTGGTCGACGGCTCGTACCGGCACGCCGTCCGCCGCACCGCCGAGATGGCGGCCGCCGCGGAGATGCTCGGCGAGCTGGGCGTCCGCGCCGACATCGCCGGCGCGGCTCGTGACCAACTTGCACACATAGCTGATTCACAGGATTGTTAACAATCTTGAATTGAGTCTTGTGTTCAATATCTCAACCGATGTAGCTTCGGACACTCTCGCAGCCCCTGGACGAAAGGGACGAGGATGTCCACAGGTGCCATCGGCGGCTCGACCGCCGCCACGGTTCGGCTCTCCGTCCGGGTGACGGCGTTGTGCTGGGTCCTCGTGCTGCTCGACGGGCTCGACCTGTTCGTCTACGGGGCGACCCTGCCGGGTGTGCTCGCCGACAAGGGATTCGGCCTGACCCCGGTCAGCGGCGGCACCATCGGCAGCCTGACGACGTTCGGGATGATGCTCGGGGCGCTGACCTCGGGCATCATCACCGACCGCATCGGCCGCCGGAAGATCATCATCACCGGCGTCACCGTGTTCTCCCTGGCCGCGGCCGCCTGCGCCGCCGCCCCGACGGTCGAGTTCTTCGGCGGGGCCCGGTTCGTCGCCGGCGTCGGCCTCGGCGGCCTGCTGCCGTCGGCGATCGCCATGGTGATGGAGTACGCGCCGGCCTGGCGGAAGAACCTCGCCGTCACCACCGTGATGACCGCACACCAGGCCGGCGGGGCGCTGGCCGGCGCACTCGGGATGACGCTCGTGCAGTCGCTGGGCTGGCGTTCGGTGTACTGGCTGGGCGCGCTGCTGCTCGTCCCGGTGCTGCCCGCGATCGTCTTCCTGCTGCCGGAGTCGATGACCTTCCTGCTGGCCAAGGGCAAGACTGACCGGGCGCGGGCGATCGCCGACAAGTTCGCCGTCCCGCTCGAGGCGTTCGCGCCGGAGCCGGCCACCGACCGCCGCGGCGGCCTGCGCGGCCTCTTCACCCCGACGGTCCGGCTGACGACGCTGCTGTTCTGGATCGCCTCGTTCGCCGGGCTGCTGCTCGTCTACGGCGTCAACACCTGGCTGCCGACCATGATGCGCGGCAACGGTTACAACCTGGGCTCGGCGATCAGCTTCCTGCTCGTGATCAACCTCGGCGGCATCGCGGGGATGCTGATCGCCGGCCGGCTCGCGGACCGGTTCGGCGCGCGGCCCGTCGCGATCATCTGGTTCGCGCTGACCGCGTGCGGCGTCGGCCTGCTGGCGCTGCACATGCCGCTGCTGGTGACCTACGTCGTCGTGTTCCTCACCGGCGCCTGGCTGTTCAGCGCGCAGACGCTGATCTACGCGGCGGTCGGCGCCTACTACCCGGCCGACAGCCGGGCCACGGCGCTCGGCTGGGTGTCCGGCGTCGGCCGGCTGGGCGCGGTGTTCGGGCCGTGGCTGGGCGGCATCCTGGTCGCGAGTGGACTGTCCTCTTTGGGCTTCTTGGTGTTCGCGATCGCCGGACTGCTCGGCGCGGTGATGGTGGCCCTGGTGCGACAGAAGGCCAACAGCGCCAAGGCTTCCGGGCCGGCCGACCGGACCCCGGTCGAGGATTCGCAGAACGCGTGACGTCTCCGGCGCGGGGCCACCGCCCCGCGCCGGAACCTACTGCCTCAGGAACTTCGTCGGCAGCCCGAGCGCCTCGACGATCCGCCCGACGGCGGTCCCGAGCCGCTCGAAGTCCTCCCCCAGCGGCTCGACGACCAGCCGCCGCACGTTCGCCACGTGCCCGGGCGCCGACGCGTCGAGGTGTTTCCGGCCGGCGTCGGTCAGCGTCGCCACGGTGAAGCGGCGGCCCTGCCCGGTGCGCACCGTCCGCGTCACCCAGCCCCGGTCTTCGAGCCGCGCGACCGCGTGCGAAATCCGCGGGAGCGAACCGTTCGCCATCTCCGCGACCTCGCTCATCCGCAGCGTCTCCTCGGGCACCACCGCCAGCCGGGCCAGGATCATGTAGCCCAGCAGCGTGAGGTCGGCGTCGCGCAGGAGCTGGCTTTCCAGCGCTCCGGGCAGCGTGAGCAAAACCTTCGCCAGGTTGACCCAGGCCCGTTCCTGCCGGCTGTCGAGCCATTCGACCGGCTGCTGTCCGTCGTCCACCGCTTGACTTTAACACGCAACCCAACTTACCTTTGGGTTTAACACACAACCCAAGGAGGAGCGATGACCACCACCGCCACCCCGACCACCGCCGTCGCCCTCCGGCTCGGAATCGCCGCGCTCGCGGCACTTGCCGTGAACACGGCCATCTACCTGGTGGCGTCCGCGCTCGACGACGGCGGCACCGGCACGGGTCTCTCCCCCGCCGCTTACCTGCCGGCCACGGTGGTCGGGGTCCTCCTCGGCGCGATCGGCTGGACGTTGATCGCCCGGCGGGCCCCGAAGGCGCTGCGCGTGGTCGTGCCCGTGGTGCTCGTGCTCACCTGGATCCCGGACCTGCTGCTCCTGACGGCGGGCGCGACGGCGGCCAACGTCGTCGGGCTGATGCTGATGCACCTCGTCGTCGCCACCGCGGTCGTCGCCGCGATGCGCCCGAGCCGCGGCTAGCTCAGCTCCGGTAACTTCCGGACCGGCTCGTGCACCTGCCCGCTTGAGTCCACAAAGGACTGTCCGGTCAGCGGCACCCCCGCGCTGACCGCCGGCCGGGAATCCGACCCGTTTGCCGTCCCCGGGCCCGGCCGGGGAGGACTACATTCGGGGGTCCGGGTGCCGGCCGGCGCCCGGCGACTCCGCCCCGATCCCCGGCGGCACCACTTCCCGTGGTCGAGCCCGACCGGAGGGGCCGGCATGATCATCCTTTCCCCCACCGCGGTCCGATGACCGGCCCGCGAAAGTGGCCGCCCGCGGACGCGACGGATCCGTTCACCCTCACCGGCGAACAGCGGCGCCAGGCCGTTCGAGTGGTCGCATCGGCCTCGCACGACGCCGACGACTGCGTCGAGCTGCTGGCCGTCCTCGGTCTCTCGCCCGCCGAAGGCCGTCCGGCCGACGACGGGCCGCCCGAAGAAACGCCGGTGGTTCCCCGGCGCTGGCGAAGCAGCCCGCAGGCTCGCCGGCGCTGACCTCGCCGGGTCAGCGGGCACTGCCCTCCGGACGGCTCGATGCGGCAACGGCCGCTTCCCGCGAAGAATGGATGACCAGCCGTTCGCAGTCCTGGACGAGCCGCAACGGCCGCCAGGTCGCGCGGGTCGTGGCCACCAGCCGCAGGCCGGTGCCCGGCCCGGACCGGCGATGCGCGTCGATCAGGACCGCCAACCCGGCGCTGTTCAGGAACCGGACGCGGGACAGGTCCGCGATGATCCGCCTCGGCGCCCGGTTCCGGGCTGCTTCGAGCGCGTCGCGGAGCATGGGCGCGGTGTTGAGGTCGACGTCGCCGTCGGCGGCGACGACCAGCGTGCGGCCGCACCACTCGAGCGTGATCGTCAGGTCCTGGTACCGGCGCCCGGGCACGGGTTCCACGGCCGGCCGCGGCCGGGGTACCGACGGCGGAACCACCTCGAGGAGCGGGCGGCGCGGGTGCGGGAGGTCGACGGCGAAGGGTTTCACGATCGGATCTCCTTGCGGTGTCTCGTCCGGGCGGTAGTCGGTCCATTGAGGACGGTCACGGTGCGTCCTGGTGCCGGATGGAGTCCCCGCCCTTGTGGTGGTCCAGCCGGCCGTACATGCTTTCGAGCACACTCTCGAGCTTGTGCACCGCACCCCGGCACGCGTCGCCGACCGAGCCCGCGTGGTGGCTGACGGCCACCGTCCGCCGCCCGGCCGGCCGGGCCTCGAGCACGCAGCGCCGGTCCAGTCCCTCGGCGGCCGCGGCTTCTTCGCTGAAATGGACTTCCAGGCGCGTGATGTGGTCGCTGAACCGCGACAGCTTGCCGGCGAGCTCCGCTTCGAAGTGCCGGATCAGCTCTTCACCGCCGGGCATGGTCCGGTCCGTGCTGATCTGGATCAGCATGCGTCGTCCTTTCGGTGACCGGTGCGCACCCGAGTCCGCGAAACGGGCGTCCGGCCTCCGATCAGCGTGTCCAACCGGGCCGAGGCCTGCCCAGGGTCACACGTCCCCGGCCCGGGGGCCGAAGGAACCTTTCTCACCCTCGACGCCGTCGAACAGGTCCTGGACGTTCGCCGAGCGGGTGACGACCTCGCCCGCGACTTCGGTCAGCCGCCGTTCCCGGGACCGCGCGTATCCCCGCAGCAGGGCAAACGCCGCCGAGACGTCCACCCCGAGCCGTTCGGCCACGAAGCCCTTCGCCTGCTCGATGACGATCCGGCTGTGCAACGCCGTCTGCAGCTGCTCGACGAGGACTTCCTGTTCCCGGGCCACCCGGGCCTGGATCAGGCCGATCGTGGCCACGTCGACCATCGCCTTCGCCGCCCGCACCGAATCCGCACCGGGCTCGCCGGTGGTGGCCTTGAACAGGCAGAGCGCCCCGACGTTTTCGTCACGCAGCCGCATCGGGACGGCGTAGACCGCCGAATACCCCGCTGTCGCCGCCATTTCCCGCAGTCGGGGCCACAGGCTGCCGCTGTCCGCGAGATCGGGGTGGCTCACCGGCTCACCAGCCAGCCAGGCGTCGACGCTCGGTCCTTCGTCGACCTGGATCTGGAACAGCTCGACGACTTCGGGGGCTTCGTCGGCACTGGCGACGACCTGGAGCCGGCCGTGCGGGTGGGCCAGCAGGACGCCGGCCGCGTCGGCGTCCAGCAGCTCGACGCACCGGCCCGCCAGCAGGTGCAGGAAGTCGATCAGGTCGAAGTCGCCGGTGAGCGTGTCGGCCAGCTCGACGAGGGTGTCGATCAGCCCGGCTTCACGCATCGGCGTCCTTCCCACTCCGGCAGCCTACCGCCGCCGGCTTCGGTCATCGGATGTCCGGATCGGGGTCGAAGCGCAGCCGGCGCGCGACGACGTCGGCCGCGACTTCGGACAGCGGGCGTTCGTCGGCGAAGGCCCGCGCCCGCAACCGGGCGAACGCGGTGTCCAGGTCGGTGTCCAGCTGCGCGGCCACCATCCCGGTCGCCTGGTGCACCTCGGGACCGACGATCGGGAACTCGTCCTGCGCCGGCCCGGGGGCCTTCCCCTGCCGGGCGACCTGGTCCCCCATCAGCATTGCCAGGATGAGATCGGCGAAGACCAGCGCTTCCCGGAGGGCGGCCGCGCCGGGCGCCAGCGTCGCGTCGTGCAGCAGGACGAGCACACCGGCCCGGACCACGCCGACGGCCAGCGGGAAGGCGAAGCACGCCCTCGCCCCCGCCTCGGCGGCCAGCGGCGCGAACAGCGGCCACCTGCGCAGCACCGGCTGGGCGTCGAGGTTGGTGACGAGCACCGTGGACGCCAGCTCCAGCGCGTCCCGGATCGGCCCTTCCCCCACCATCACTTCGATCTCGGGGATCCGGTGGCCGAGTTTGCCGATCGAGCTGTGCAGCTCGGCGATCCCCGTCGGCCCGGTGACGATCAGGCAGGCGCTCTCGGTCCCGAACCGCTCCGCGGCCACCTCGCACACGAATTCGACCGACGGCGTCCGGTCACGTTCTTCCGCCAAGGCGGTCAGCATCGCCCACAGGCGACCCAGCGAGGAGTTCTCACCCCACTCGTCACGAATAGTGGACACCCTCGTCAGCGCTTCCCGGTTCTGCGATCGGCGATTCCTCACGGCAGGAAGCGCCTCCGCAGGGTACCCGAGGCCTTCGGTCCCGTCGGCCCGCGGAAGGGCCGAAAGTTCCCCGATGGAGGACCGGCGGCCCTTCTCCGGCGCACCGCGACCGGACGACACTGGCGATCCCATCGAAGGACGGAGCCGGCCTTGCACGTGCGACTTCCGCTGCCGGAACGGGATCGGCTCACCCTCGGTGTTGAGGAAGAATTCGTCCTCGCGGACCCGGTGAACGGCGGGGTGGCGCTCGCGGCGCCCCGTGTGCTGGCGCTGCTCGACGGCGAACCCGCGGTGACGCCGGAGTTCCTGCGCTTCCAGATCGAAACCGCCACCGGGATCCGCACCGGTCTCGACGAGCTCCGGGCGGACCTGCTCGGGCTGCGCGGGCTCGTCGCGGACGCGGCCGGGCACGCCGGCTGCCTGCTGCTGGCGTCCGGGACACCGCCGTGCGGCGACCTGCCGGGGCTGCCCGGCGTCACCGCCGAACCCCGGTACCAGGCGCTGGCCGCGCGGTTCCCCGAGCTCATCCCGCAGGCGGGCACCTGCGCCTGCCACGTGCACGTCGGCATCCCGTCGCCGGCGCTCGGCGTCCGGGTCCTGGCCGGGCTGCGCCCTTGGCTCGCCCCGCTGCTCGCGCTCAGCGCGAACTCGCCGTTCGCGCACGGCGCCGACTCCGGGTGGGCCAGCGGCCGGTACCCGCTGTGGTCGCGCTGGCCGACGGCAAAACCCCCGCTGGACTGGCCGGATGTGGCCGCCTACTCCGCCAGCGTCGACGAATCGGTGCGCCGCGGTGAGGCGATGGACGCCCACGGCGTCTACTTCTACGCCCGGCTCTCGCCGAAGTACCCGACCGTGGAGATCCGGATCGCGGACGTCGGCCTCACCGCCGAGGACGCGGTGCTGTGCGCGGGCCTGGTCCGCGCCCTCGTCGTCACGATCCTCGAAGAGGCTCGGGCCGGTGTTGCGCCCCGGCCGGTCCGGACGCCGCTGGTCGCCGCGTCGCTCACCGCCGCGGCCCGCGACGGCGGCCCCGGCCACGGCATCGACCCCTTCACCGGCGAAGTTCTCCCGCAGCGGCTGATCGTCGACCGGCTGCTGGAGTACGTCCACCCCGCTCTGCTGGCCACCGGGGACCTGGCGACGGTCGAGCGGCAGCTCGCCGCGGTGCGTGCCGGGGAAACCGGCGCGCAGCTGCAGCGCGCGCTGTTCGCGGAGGCGGGCTCCCCCGGCGCGTTCGTGGCGAAGCTGGCATCGGCGACCCTCGCCGGGGCGTCCTGCTCGTCGCCGGCGCGCTGCCCGGTCACCGTCCACGAGGGCTGAGCCCGATCCGGTGACCTTCGCCGGGCGGCCGGGGTCGCCGGACCCTGGTCCGCGGGCTGTGCGCCGCCACGCTGGAGGGGTGAAACGGCCGCGCCGGAACACCGGCGTGGCCGCACGCCGATCCGGACGCCGGGGGGCGGAACCGGCGCGGCCCGTTCACGACCCGAGGAAGGACCACCATGACCGCCGCACGCAGCTACCCGATCCGGGTCGAGGCCCGGCTCGACGAACCCCTGTCGCGCTGGCTCTGGCTGGTGAAGTGGGTTCTCGCGGTCCCCCACTACCTGATCCTGGCGGTCCTGTGGTTCGCCTACCCGTTCGTCGGCGTCGTGGCGTTCTTCGCGATCCTGATCACCGGGCGCTACCCGCGGCCGCTCTTCGACTTCACGGTCGGCGTCCTGCGCTGGAGCTGGCGCGTCCAGTTCTACGCGAGCAGCGCGCTCGGCACGGACCGGTATCCCCCGTTCACGCTCGCCGATGTACCGGACTACCCGGCGCGGCTGGAAGTCGAGTACCCGCAACACCTTTCGCGCGGTCTCGTCCTGGTGAAGTCGTGGCTGCTGGCCCTCCCGCACCTGGTCCTGGTCGGCCTGTTCGCCGGTGGCGGCAGCTGGCTCGCCGGCCGGGACGGCTCGGACGGCTTCACCTGGGCGGCCGGCGGCCTGGTCGGCGTCCTCGTGCTGGTGGCCGGGGTCATCCTGCTGGTGACCGGCCGGTACCCGCGGCCGCTCTTCGACTTCCTGCTCGGCCTGGACCGCTGGGTGCTGCGGGTGGCCGCTTACGTGTCGCTGCTGACCGACGTCTACCCGCCGTTCCGCCTCGACCAGGGTGGGGCCGAGCCGGGTGACACCGAGCCGGCACCGTCGCCGGACACGCCCGCACCCGGGCACGCCGGCTGGACCGGCGGCCGGACCGCGGCGGCGATCGCGGGCGCGGTGCTCGTCCTGGTTTCGGCCGGCCTGCTCACCGGTGGCGCGGCCGTCCTGTGGGCGGACCGCACCCAGCGCGACGCCGACGGTTACTTCAGCGCCTCGAACGGTTTCTCCGCCGGCGGGTACGCCCTCACGAGCGACCCGATCCAGCTCCACGGCGTCGAAGCCGGCGCCGCCGGCTGGGCCGCGACCGTCGGCGAGACGCGGATCCGCGCGACCGGCGCCGAAAAGCCGGTCTTCGTCGGCATCGCCAGGACCGCGGACGTCTCGCGTTACCTCGCCGCGGCGGAGTACAGCACCGTCACGAACCTGACGGAAAACGGTGCCGTGACGGTGATCCACCCCGGCGGCGCGCTCGGCGTGCGCCCGGGCGAGGCCGGGATCTGGGCCGCCGGCGCCACCGGCGTGGGCACCCAGACGCTCGAATGGCCGGTGCAGGACGGCGACTGGACGCTCGTGGTGATGAACGCCGACGGTTCACGCGGCGTCGTGGCCCAGGTCGAAGCCGGCGCGACGGTCCCGGCACTGGGCTGGGTCGCGGCCTTCGTCCTCGGTGTGGGCCTGCTCGTGCTCGCCGGCGGCGTGGCGCTGATCTGGATCGCCGCGCGCGGCGCCTCACGCGGCCCCGGCACACCGCAGGTGCCGGCGCCCGAGCCGGAACGGACGTCGACGGTGTAAGGGAATCGCTCACCACCGCCCGCCGAAACCCTGGCTTCCCAAGGGGTTTCGGCGGGCACCTTCTTTTGCAACCCCAGGCGCATCCCCCATCCGGGGGATTCTTTCTGGTGGGTGGCCCAAGGAGCCTAGGCTGTTCGGACGGCCCCGGACCTCGGCACGGCAGAACGCACCAGCGTCCGAGGAGCAGCCGATGACGGTCGACGGAACCCTGCTGCAGTCGGCGATGGCGGGTGACCCCACCGCGACGGACACCGTGCTGGGGCTGGTCCGCCCCGCGGTGCTCACCTACTGCCGCGCCCGCCTGGGCGGCCGCAATGTGCGTGACAGCGACGCGGAAGACTGCGCTCAGGAAGTCCTGCTCGGCGTACTGCGCGCATTGCCCCATTACCGGTACGACGCCGACAAGTTCCTGGGCTTCGTCTACGGGATCGCAGCGCACAAGGTGGTCGACGCCCGGCGCCGCCGCACCCGCGACGCCAGCTCACCGGTCGCACACCTGGCCGCTTTGCAGCTCTCCCCCTCGGAAGATCCCGAAGGCCGGGAGCGGGTGGACTGCCTGCTCGGCCACTTGGCGGCGCGGCAGCGGAACGTCGTCGTCCTGCGGGTGCTCCTGGGACTGTCCGCGCGGGACACGGCCACGACGCTCGGCATGCCCAGCGCGGGCGCGGTTCGGGTGAGCCAGCACCGTGCCCTGTCCACCCTCCGGCGTCACGTGTAGTCATGACTGAGCTCACGCCCCGGTTCCGGAGCATCGACGGGTTGTCCATCCGCTACGCCGAGAGCGACGGGCCGCGCGACGCCGACGCGCTCCTGCTGAGCCCGTGGCCGGAAAGCCTGTTCGCCTTCGACGCGAGCCGGGCGAGGCTAGCGGCGCACGCCCACCTGGTCGCCGTGAATCTGCCCGGGTTCGGGCACTCCGAGCTGCGCGAAGAACTGCTGTCGCCGCGGGCGATGGGTGAGTTCGTCGTGCGGATCGCCGACGCGCTCGGGCTGGTGAAGCCGCACGTCGTGCGTGAGGACTACCTCGCCGCGTATCGGGCCAGCGGTTCGTCGAGCAGATGCCTTATATCCGTGCCTATCCCGCCGAGCTGCCGGTTCTCGGCGGCCTGCTGCCCGGCATCAAGACGCCGGTGCAGATCATCGCCGGGCGGAAGGACCCCGTGGTGCCGACGGCCAACGCCGAGTACCTGCACGAGCGGCTGCCCCACAGCCGGCTCGACGTCCTCGACGCGGGCCACTTCGTCTGGGAGGAAGCCGGTCGGCGGCCGTGGCGGACACGATCCGCGAAGCCCAGGCCGACGGGTCCGTGACGTCGGCGCAGGATCCGGAGGTGCTGGGCCGGTTCCTCGTCAACGCTCGGGAAGGCGCCATCGTCGGCGAACGTGCCGCCAAGGACGGCTCCTGCTTCGCCGCGTTCTTCACGATCGCGTTCGAGACGCTCCTGCGCTGAAGCGGGTCCGCAGTTCGCCGATCCCCTCGATCCGGCTGACCAGCACGTCGTCCGGGCCGAGGTAGCGCGGCGGGCTCATCCGGTTGCCGACGCCGGCCGGAGTTCCGGTGAACACCAGGTCGCCGGGCAGCAGCGGGCAGATCGCCGAGAGCCGCGCGATCAGCTCGGGCACGTCGAAGATCATCTCGCCGGCCCGGGCCTTCTGGACGACCGTGCCATTCAGCTCGGTGACCAGCCGCAGGTCGCCGGGGTCGGGGAACTCGTCCGGCGTCACCAGGGCCGGGCCGGTCGGGCCGAAGCCGGGGAACGACTTGCCGAGCGAGAACTGCGGTGGGGTGCCGAGCAGCTGCACCCCGCGCTCGGAGAGATCCTGCCCGACGGTCAGCCCGGCGACGTGGTCCCAAGCGTCCTCTACGGCGACGTGGTGGCCGGTTTTGCCGATCACGACGACCAGCTCGACCTCCCAGTCGACGCGGTCGCCGGGCAGCTCCACCGTCGTGTCCGGGCCGGTGATGCAGCTCGGGAACTTGGTGAACACCAACGGATCCGCGGGCTGCTGGTAACCCGCCTCGGCGGCGTGCGGCGGGTAGTTGAGGGCGATCGCGAAGACCTGGCGCGGCCGTGGCACGGGCGCGTCGAACGCGCGGCCGGCCAGGGGTTCCGTGGTGGGCAGCGAAGCCTTCGCCGCCCACCCCCGGAAGGCCGCCCACTGCTCGAGGACGGCCATGGGGTCGGGGCCGAAGCGGCCGTCGCTCGCCCGGGCGACGTCGATGACGCCGTCGCCGGCGAGCAGGACGGCTCGGTCGTCCACTGTGGACAGGCGCATCAGATCCACTGGTCCGCGGCCGGCGGCGGGGTGCCGTGGGCGTCCTGCCAGGACACGACGCGGTTGCGCAGCACGCCGATGCCTTCGATCTCGGCCTCGACGACGTCGCCGGGCTTGAGGTAGTTGGCGAAGGGATCCTCGGTGCTCGCCGCGACACCGGCGACGGTGCCGGTCGTGATGAGGTCGCCCGCGCTGTAGGTCTGCGGCGAGTGGTAGGCGATCAGCTGCGGGATCGACACGGACATCCGCCCGGTGTTGGACTTCTGCCGGACCTGGCCGTTGACGCGCAGCTCCATGTCGAGGTTGTGCGGGTCCTCGATCTCGTCGGCGGTCACGATGTACGGGCCGATCGGGCAGAACGTGTCGATGGCCTTGGAGAAGGAGAAGACGCCCGACTCCATCTCGCGGCGCTGGATGTCGCGCGCGGTGATGTCGTTGAAAACGAGGTAGCCGCCGATGTGCTCGGCCGCCTGCTCGGCGCTGAAGAACTTGCCCGGCTTGCCGAGCACGATGGCCAGTTCGAGCTCGTAGTCCAGTTCGGACGTCAGGTGCTCGGGGTAGACGATCGCGTCGCCGGGGCCGATGATCGCGTCGACGTTCTGGAAGAAGACGATCCCCTTGTTCACCGGGTGCGACCAGTTGACCCGGGCGAGGTCTTCGTGGTGCTCGCGGAAGTTGCCCGCGGTGTGGAAGAACTTCTTCGGCACGATCGGCGCGCGCAGGCGCACCTCGGCCAGCGGGTAACGACGGCCGGTCTCGGGCACGTCCCGGTCGCGTTCGAAGAACTCGCGGGTCGAGGCGGTGTCGAGTTCCAGCACCTGGTCGTCGGCGATGCGCCCGACCTGGTTGTCGTTGAAGGTGACGAGCTTCATCGGTGTCTGCTTCCTCCGGGGTCGGTGACGCGGAAGACCCGCAGCTGCAGGGCCAGCGTTGCGTAGTAGCCCACCAAAGTGGTGAGCTCGACGGCCATCCGGTTGCCAATGATTGGCACGGTCTCGGCGTAAGTCACGTCGTCGACGTCCTCCTCGCGCAGCAGCGAGAACACGAACCGCAGCGCGGCCCGCTCGGTCTCGTCGACGAGTTCCGGCATCGCGCCGCCGCGGACCGCTTCGAGCTGCGCCTCGGTGATCCCGGCGGCTCGCGCGTGCGGCTCGTGGGCGTGCCGCTCGAACGCGCAGTCCCAGCGGGCGGCGACGGCGAGGATCGCCAGCTCGCGGACGCGATCGGTCAGCGTCGTCTCGTACCGGATCGCGGCGCCGAGCCCCTGCAGCGCCTGCCCGGCCGGTGGCGCGAGGAGCATCGTGTTGAACGGGCCGGTCAGCACGCCGTCGTCGTCGACCAGGGAAAACCGCTGTGGTCCGGCGGCGCGGGGGCCGCCGGTGATCGTGGTGTACAGCGCCCGCTGCTCGGGGTCGAGGTCGTCGGGGGTGAGGTGCGGCAGCCTGCTCATGCCGGCCATCCCACCAGCGAGCCCTCTTCTGACGCCGGGGGTTGCCAACCAATGGCACGGTCGTTCCTCGGCCCGCGCTCGGAACCTACCGTCGGCAGAACCGAGGATCGAAGGAGCGCGCGGAGTGGATTGGCTGGGTCTGGACGGGCGGAAAGCCCTGGTCGCCGGGGCCGGCGGCATCGGCGGTGGGGTCGCCGCGGCGCTCGCCGAAGCGGGCGCCGAGGTCGTGGTCGCCGACCTCGACGAAGAGCGGCTGGCCGCGGTCGGCACCAAGACGCTGCGGGCGGACCTGGCCACGGCCGAGGGCAGCCGCGAGTGCGTCGCCCGGGCCGTCGAGCTGCTTGGCGGGCTGGACGTTTTCGTGCACGCCGTCGGCGTCAACGACCGGCGCCCGGTGCTCGAGACCCCAGATGAGGTCTGGGAATCGATCGTCACGCTGAACCTGAACAGCGCGTTCTGGACCGGCAAGGCCGCGGGCGAGGTGATGGTGGCGGCCGGGCACGGCCGGATCGTCTACCTGTCGTCGGTGTCCGGCCTGCTCGCCCACCCGCACCACGCGCCCTACGCCGCCACGAAGGGCGGGGTCAACCAGCTCGCCCGGGTGATGGCCCGGGAATGGGCGGGCAGCGGCGTCACCGTGAACACCGTCGCGCCCGGCTACACCGAGACCGGGCTGACCCGCCACCACCTCGACCGGCCCGGCGTCCGCGACGAGCTGACGTCGCTCGTCCCGGCCGGGCGGCTCGGCACGGTCGACGACCTCGTCGGCCCGGTCCTGTTCCTCTGTTCCGAGCGCTCGGCGTTCGTCACCGGTCACGTGCTGTACGCCGACGGCGGCCGCACCCTCGTTTAAGGAGTTCTTTCGTGCGATTCACCGACAAGACCGTCCTCGTCACCGGCGCCGGCACCGGGTTCGGCGCCGAGATCGCCGTGCGCGCCGCGCAGGAGGGCGCCGACGTCGCCGTGCACTACCGCGGGTCCCGGGCCGGTGCCGAGCGCACCGCGGCGCGGGTCGAAGCGCTGGGGCGCAAGGCGTTCCTCGTG
Organism: Amycolatopsis sp. NPDC051758; assembly: GCF_044453095.1. Classification (NCBI taxonomy): domain Bacteria; kingdom Bacillati; phylum Actinomycetota; class Actinomycetes; order Pseudonocardiales; family Pseudonocardiaceae; genus Amycolatopsis; species Amycolatopsis sp. NPDC051758. The sequence continues at coordinate 902,118 of NZ_JBITCJ010000002.1, forward strand.
CAGGCGGACATCTCCGAGCACGACCAGATCCGCCGGATGGCCGACGAGGTGTGGAGCCACTTCGGCCGGGTCGACGTCGCGGTCAACAACGTCGGCGACGTCGCGCGCGACCAGATGTCGTGGCGGGACATCACCGAGGAGTCGATCGACCACGTCCTCGCCGTCGACATCAAGGGCACACTGCTGTGCACGCACGAGTTCGGCGACCGGATGCTCGCCCAGGGCGGCGGCGCGATCGTCAACATCGGCTCGACGGTCGTGGCGCGCGGCAGCGCCCGCGCCCCGCAGTACGCGGCGGCGAAGTACGGGATCATCGGCCTGACCAAGTCGTACGCGCGCGCCTTCGCCCCCACCGTGCGGGTGAACGTCTTCGCGCCGGGCTTCATCGAGACCGAGGCGACGCTGGGCCGCGAGGACTGGAAGTCCGGGCGCGGCGAGCAGCTGCGCAACGACACCCCGATGGGCCGCATCCCCCGCCCCGAGGAGCTCGCCGGGACCGCGCTGTTCCTCGCGTCCGAGGACGCGAGCCACATGACCGGCAGCTTCATGGTCGCCGACGGCGGCTACAACATGATCGGCGCATGATTTCTCGTCAGTGAGGACGGGCAGATGAGCGAGACCAGGGTGATCTTCACCGGCGGCCGGGTGTTCGACGGGACCGGCGCCCCGGCGGTGCCGGGAGACGTCGTCGTCCGCGGCGACCGGATCGAAGCCGTGCGCTCCGGCGTCGAACCCGAGCCGGGTGATCAGGTCGTCGACTGCCGCGGCGCGACAGTCATGCCGGGGCTGGTGGAGTCGCACGCGCACCTGACGTTCCCGTCGGCGGTCGGGCACGTCGACCCGTCGTTCAACCCGCCGCTGGACGTCTCGTTCTTCCACCACATGCCCACGCCGGACGAGCACCTCGCGCTCGCCGAGCGCAACGCGCGGATCCTCCTGGACCACGGTTTCACCAGCGCGTACTCCGCGGGGTCGCTGACGCCGGTGCCGACCGAGGTCCGGCTGCGCGACCGCATCGCCGCGGGCGAGGTCCCGGGGCCGCGGATGCGCGCGGCGTCGTTCGAGCGGGACAACAACCCGGTGCAGATGGGGCCGAAGGGGCCGGAGCCGAAGGAGATCGGTCCCGAGGCAGTGCGGGCGTTCATCCGCGAGCAGGCCGAGCTGGGCTTCGACAGCGTCAAGCTGCTGATGAGCAATGACGACGTCTTCTTCGAGGGCGGCTCGATGGTCACCCAGTACAGCGCGGAGGAAGCCGCCGCGGCCGGTGAGCAGGCGCGCGAGTCCGGGGTGTGGCTCAACTGCCACGCGCAGTCGCCGGAGTCGATCAAGCTGGCGGTGCGCAGCGGGTTCCGGTCGGTCTACCACTGCTCGTACGCCGATCCCGAGGCGATCGACCTGCTGGAGGAGCACAAGGACAAGATCTTCCTGTCCCCGGCGGTCGGCATCATGTGGGCGAACGTCCACGAGGGTGCGGAGTTCGGCATCGACGCGGCGCTGGCGGAGAAGATGGGCTCGGTGAAGTCTCTTGCCGCGATGGAGCAGCTGTACCCGGAGCTGCGCAAACGCGGCCTGCGGGTGCTGCCCGGCGGCGACTACGGCTTCCCGAACAACCCGATCGGGCGCAACGCCCGCGACCTGGAACTGTTCGTGCGGCTGTTCGGCTACTCCCCCGCCGAGGCGCTGCGCGCGACCACGCAGTTCGGCGGCCAGGTGCTGGACATGCCGGTCGGCGTGCTCACCGAGGGCTACTTCGCCGACGTCCTGGTGGTGCGCGGCGACCCGACCGCGGACGTGACGTTGTTGCAGGACAAGGACAACCTGCTGGCGATCATGCAGGGCGGCCGGTTCCACAAGGTGCCCGCCGCGTGACGGTGTACCGCGAGGTCCTGGGCTTCCGGCCCCTGGAACTCGACCTGCACCGGCCGCCGGGCGACGGCTCGTTCCCGGCGATCGTGTACCTGCACGGCGGCGGCTGGCGGCGGGGTTCCCGGCGGACCACGATCCCTGCGTCGCTGTGCTCGACGCTGGCCTCGCGGGGTTTTGTGGTCGCCGCGGCGGACTACCGGCTGAGCGGGGAGGCGCAGTTTCCCGCCCAGCTGGACGATGTGCGCGCGGCCGTCGCCTGGCTTCGGTCCGAAGTGGACTGTTCCCGGACGTTCCTGTGGGGCGAGTCGGCGGGTGCGCACCTCGCTTTGCTGGCCGCGTTGGACGGCGGTGACGTGGACGGGGTTGTCGCGTGGTACCCGCCCACGGATCTGCTCGGCCTCGACGGTGACGTCTCGCGGGAGACCGAGCTGCTCGGCGTGGCGCCTTGCGACAACCCGGCCTTAGCGCGGCAAGCGAGCCCGTTGAGCTTCGTTCGTGCTGATGCCCCGCCGATCCTGCTGATGCACGGCGACGCCGACGACATGGTGCCCCCGACCCAGAGCAGCCAGTTGGCTTCGGCATTGCGAGACGCGGGTGCGCCGGTGGAACTGGACCTGGTCCCGGGCGCCCGCCACATGTGGGTGGACGCCCCGGACGTCGGTGCGATCGTCGACCGCTCGGTGGAGTTCCTGCGCGGGCTCGGCTGAACGCGGTGCTAGGCGAGCAGGCCGGCCACCAGCCGCAGCGCCTGGTCCACCGGCTCGATCGCCGACGGCAGCCCCAAGAACCCGTGCAGCATCGAGGGGATCTGCACGTGACGCACGTCGACCCCGGCCAAGGCCAGGGCGGCGGCGAACTTCTCCCCCGACGGGCGGAGGTCGTCGTACTCGGCCGTCAGCAGCAGCGTGGGGCACAGCCCCTCGAGCACCGCCAAGCCCGGCATCGCGTAACCGTCCGCGCTGCTCGCCGGGCCGCCGAGGAAGTCCTCCGTGATCGTGCGGACCTCGTCGGGCGGGAAGTGCAGGATCGGCGGCACCTCGGCCATCCGCCGCGTCAAGGAGGCCGATGGCGGCGGGAGTTCCGGGTGCAGCACCGGGTAGACCAGTGCCAGCTCCGCCGGTACCCAGCCGTCGTCGTCGCGTAGGCGCAGGGCCGCGCCCGCCGCCAAGTTGCCGCCCGCACTGGCGCCGCCCAGCACGACCCGCGACGGCGCGAGCGCATCACGGACCCAGCGCACCGCCGCCACCACGTCGTCGTGCGGGGCCGGGTAAGGGATCGCGAGCCGGTAGTCGACGCTCACCACCGTCGCGCCCGTGCGCGTGACCACCTCGCGCGCCACCCAGTCCGCCTCCGGCATGTCGAGGTCGCCCATCTTGAACGCGCCGCCGTGCAGCCACACCAGGCACGGCCGCCCGTCCGCGTCCTCCGGCGAGGGCGAGTAGACGCGGACGTGCACCCCGGCCGCGGTCTCCTCGCGGGTCTTGACCACCGGCGGCGGATTACCGACGGACGGCGTCATGAACTGCACCATCCGGTCGCGGAACGCGGGATCGGTCACCAACGCCTCGAACGACGGGACACCGTCGAGCAGCGGAAGCTTCGCGGCGACAGCGGGATGGATCGGCATACGGTCAGCCTTTCGGGTGGCCGAGCGGGAACAGCGGATCGACCGTCCCGCCCGGGAGGTCTTCGGGATGGTCTTCGACGGCGGCCATCGAAGACGGCAGTTCGAACGGCAACCGGCCCTCCGCGCGGGCACGGCCGAACACCACGTCGAGGACGGCGTCGTCAGTGGCGCCGAAGTCCCCCAGCAGCGCGGCCGCGGCCGCGGCGACCTCCGGCAGGACGGCCGGGCGCTCGAGGAAGACGTCGACGACTGTCGGCACCCTCGCGGCCAGCGCGGTGAAGTGCTCGAGCTGATCCGGGGGCAAGTCCAGGCGACCCTGATGGAAGAACGCCTCGGGCAGCTTCGCAGCGGGCTCGTAGGGCGCCCCGAAGCGCACCAGCGCCACCTCGGCCTCCTCCGGCGTGTCCACAACGGACGCATAGCGCTCGGCCACCGACCGGTCGACGCCTTCGACGTAGAGCCGGACACCGTCCACAAGAGGCAGTACGCCGGCGTCGGTGACGACCACCATCGACCGCCGCTGAGCCGAGGCCCCCGCCGCGGCGAAGTCGGAACGACCGACCGTGACGGCAGCGGTTTCCTCGGACACGTAAGGGTTCTCGAACAGTCCCAAGTGGAACATCAAGGTGAGCACCCGCCCGGCGGACTCGTCGAGCCGCGCCGCCCCGACCCGGCCCATGATCACCTCGGGACACCATTCCCCGCCGAACTGGTCAACCCCGGCGTCGAGCAGCAGCAGCGCCCGCGAAGTCCGGTCCAGGTGCTCCACACCCCACGCGCGCGCCGGCCACACAGTCCCGTCAGCCAGCACACTGTCGGTCAGCAGGCCGAAGTCGGTGCACACCAAGCCGTCGAAGCCTTCGTCGCGGCGCAACTGCCCGGCCACCACCGAAGGGTCGAACGCGAACCCGACCTCACGCAGCCCCGGCACGCCCACCGGACGGCCGTAGTACGGCATCACCGCGGCGGCCCCGGCTCGCAGTGCCGGCCGGAACCGGTCGCGGTGCAACTCGAACAACCCGGCCGGGTAGACCTGGTCGCGCCCGGAAGCGAAGTGCGCGTCGAGCCCGCCGGCCTGCGGTCCCGCGCCCGGCCAGTGCTTGACCATCGCCGCCACCGAACCCGGGCCGAGCGCCGGCCCCTGCAGGCCTTCGACGTAGGCCGCGGCCAGCCGGGCCACGACGTCCGGGTCGGCGCCGAACGTGCCGGAGATCCGGGCCCAGCGCGGCTCGCTGGCCAGGTCGGCCATCGGGTGCAGCGCCAGCCGGACGCCGACCGCGGTGTACTCCGCCCGCACGGTCGCGGCGAACTCGCGCACCAGGTCCTCGTCGTCGAGCGCGCCGAACCCGAGCGGCTCCGGCCAGCGTGAACAACCACCGGACGGCACCGACGTCAGCGGGTTCTCGTTCGCCGAGTGCCGCGGGTCGGACGACAGCAGCACCGGGATGCCGAGCCGGCTGTGCGCGGCGAGGTCCTGGACGTGGTTGTGCCAGCGGGCCAGGGGCCCGGCGGCGACCGGCGCCATCAGGCTCAGGCACCGCAGGTGCCCGTCGCGCAGCACGGACGTCGTGGGCGCGGCCGGCAGCAACCCGGCGGGCGCGTCGACCACGCCGCCGTCCGGGGCGACGGCGACCGGCGCGTGGAACAGCAGCCCGGTCTTCTCCGCCGGGGTCATCCGGGCGAGCAGGTCGCGCACCCGCTCGGCCACCGGACGGCGAGGGTCCTCGTACGGGGCCATCACGCCGTCGCCGTCGAGATCGCGGAAGGCGACGCCGTGGTCGTCGAGCAGAGGGAGCATGGCGCCGAGGATGACCGCCGATCCGGCGCGCCACCCACCGCCGTGCCATTGAATGGCAGCCTCAGCGGCCGGCCAGCTCCCGGGAGATGCCGCGGGCCGAGGTCTGCACGGCCAGTCCGAGCCGCCGGGGCTGGGCGATCCGCTTGGGGACGAGGACACCGAGCACACCCGCCACCGTGTCGTCCCGGCCGAAGACGGGCGCGGCGACGGACACGATCGAATGGTGCTCGTCCTCGCGCCGGAAGATCGCCAGCCGCTCGCGGCGCACCTCGGCGAGCGTGCGGCGCAGGACGTCCGCCGGGATGAGCCGGTTGTCCGGCTCGCTGTAGACCGGCTTCGAAAGCAGCTCCTCCTGCACCTCCTTGGGCGCGAAGGCCAGCAACGCGAGGCCGACCCCGGTGGAGTGCAACGGAAGCCGGCCGCCGATCCGGTAGTCCACCGGCGTCGCCTGGTGCGCCGAAAGCCGTTCGACGAGCATCGCCTGCATCCCGTCGCGGACGGCGAGCTGGACGTGCTGGTGCGTCACCTCGGAGAGGTCGTTCATGAACGGCAGCGCCACCTGCCGCAGCCCGTGGCCGCGCGGCGCGAGCGTCGCGACTTCCAGCAGCCGGAGCCCGACACAGAACCGGCCGGTGTCGTCGCGCTCCAGCGCACCCCAGTCCACCAGCCGGTTCGCCAGCCGCAGCGCGGAGCTCGGCGGCATTTCGGCCCGGCGGCTCAGCTCGGCGAGCGTGAGCGTGCGGTGCTCCGCGTCGAACGTCGAGAGCAGGGAAAGCGCCCGGTCGACCACCGGCTCGCCGTGCGCCGGACGGCGCCCGCGCACCCGCGCGGACTCGGTCATGGCCACCTCGGCGTTCCATTGATTGGCATCGCTCTCACGGTACACCGCACCGGGCCCCCATCCTTCCCGCAGGTCATCCGGTGTGCCGCCGCGACCGAGACGTGAAAGGTGCCCAACGATGAGTACTTCTTTCCGCCAAACCTCCGTATCCGCCGACACGGCGTTCCCCGGACCGCGGCGCGGATTTCTCTTCTTCTTCGCCTTCGCCGCGGTCGGCGCGGGGATGGCGGTGCTCGTCCCGGCCGTGCTGACGCTGTCGGTGAAGGCAACGCTGCTCGACCCGGCCGGCGCCACGACGATGGTGTCCATCGTGACCAGCATCAGCGCGCTGTGCTCCCTGGTCGCCTTCCCGGTCTTCGGCCGGCTCAGCGACCGGACGACGGGCCGGTTCGGCCGGCGCAGACCGTTCCTGGTGCTCGGCGCGATCCTGTTCACGCTGGGGGCGATCGGGCTCCAGCTGGGCGCGACGACGTTCGCGCTGACCGTGGCGGCGAGCTGCACGACGGTCGGCGCGAGCGCGTCCACCGTCGCGTTCACCTCGGTCATCCCGGACCAGCTGCCGCCGGACCGCCGCGGCCCCGCGTCGGCCATCGTCGGGCTGAGCCTCCCGGTCGGCGCGGTGCTCGGTCTGTTCATCGCGCAGCTGGTCGCCCCGAACCTGCCGGCGATGATCCTGCTGCCGGCCGGGCTCGCGGTCCTCGGAACGGTCCTGCTCGCCGTCACGATGCGGGACCGGCGCCTGCCGATGGCCGAGCGGCCCGCGTTCGCGTGGCGCGACCTGCCCCGCACGTTCTGGGTGAACCCGGTGCGGCACCCCAACTTCGGCTACGCCTGGCTGAGCCGGCTGCTGGTCTTCTTCGGGGTCGCCGCCATCCAGGCGTACCAGACGTTCTACCTGCTGAACGTCTTCCACATCCCGCCGGCCGGCATCGCGAACGCGGTCTTCCTGTCCACGCTCGTGCTCACCGGCGCGGCCCTGCTGTTCGCGCCCCTGGCCGGCAAGATCTCCGACCGGGTCGGGCGCCGCAAGCCGTTCGTCGTCACCGCCGCGGTGATCTTCGGCTGCGGGCTGCTGCTCGCGACGTTCACCAGCACCTATCCCCTGTTCCTGGTCGCGATGGGCATCATCGGCCTCGGCCAGGGGGTCTACTTCGCGGTGGACATCGCGCTCATCACCCAGGTGCTGCCCGACCCGGCCGACACGGCGAAGGACCTCGGGCTGATGAACCTGGCCGGCAACCTGCCGACGTCGGTCGTGCCGGCCCTGGCCCCGGCGATCCTCGCGATCGGCGCGACGGCCGCGGTGCCGCAGAACTTCCCGGCGCTGTTCGTCGCGGGCGCGATCGCCGGGCTGCTCGGCGCGGTGCTGATCCTGCCGATCCGGAAGGTGCGCTAGTGCCGCTGTTCCCACCACCGGCGCTCGAGTTCGTCAGCTCGGCCGTCGTCGAGCTCGGCGAGCCCCTCGACGTCGGCGAGACGCCGGCCGGGCGGAGCCGGATCGTCCCGATCACGGGCGGCAGCTTCACCGGGCCCGGGCTGGCGGGCCGGATCCAGCCGTTCGGGGCGGACTGGCAGCGCATCCTGCCCGACGGGACCACGCTCGTCGAAGCGCGCTACCTCGCCGAAACCGCCGAGGGCCTGGTGTCGGTCACGTCCACGGGGGTCCGCACCGGGCCGCCGGCGGTGCTGGCCGCGCTGGCCCGGGGTGAGCACGTCGACCGGTCGAGCTACGAGTTCCGGCTCACCGTCCGGGTGTCCGGTGCGGTCGGCCGGCCGCTCACCACCGGCCTCCTGGTCGGCTTGGCCGAACGCGCCCCGGACACCGTTCGCTACGACCTCTACCGGCTGACATGAAGCCCACCCGGTTGCGCCTCGACCACCTCACGCCGGGCCGTCCTTCGGTTTCGCCACGGGGTTCCTGGTGGCTGCCCGCCGGGTCGGCCGTCCAGCACGCGTACGAGATCCGGCTGACCGGCCCGGACTGGACGTCGGGACGCCGTGAGAGCGACCGGTCGGTGCTCGTCGACCTGCCCCGGCGTCCGGCGACGTCGTGGCAGGTCCGCGTGTGGACCGATCTCGGCCGGAGCGACTGGTCGGAACTCGCGCCTTGGAACGTCGTCACGCTGCCCGCGGCGCTGGACACGGCGGCCTGGATCGAGCCGCACGAACCGGTTGTCGCGCCGCCCGGCCGGCGACCGGCTTACCAGCTGCGGCACGAATTCACCCTGGCCGAACCGGTCGTGACCGCGACGGCGTGGGCGACCGCGCGCGGGATCTACGAACTCTTCGTCAACGGCACCCGCGTCGGCGACCTCGAGCTGACGCCCGGGTTCACCGCCTACCGCAAGCGGGTCCAGGTCGAACCGCACAACGTCAGCGACCTGCTGCGGCCAGGAAAGAACTCGGTCGAGTTCCTGCTCTCCGACGGCTGGTTCCGCGGCCGCCACGGCTTCGAGCGCACCGCCGACGGCTTCGGGAACCGCACCGCCGCCCTGCTGGCCCTGGAAGTCAACGGCACCACCACGGTCACCACCGGCCCGGGCTGGTGGTCGCGGCCGAGCCGGATCACCGCGGCCGACCTCATGGATGGCCAGGAGACCGACTTCCGGCTCCCCGCACCGGGTTCCCTCGGCCTCTACGCGCACGGCTGGCACCCCGCGTCGACCCGAACCGGCGGCCATGCACAGCTGGTGCTCACCGAAGGGCCCCCGGTCCGCCGGATCGAGGAGCTGCCGCCGGTGTCGGTCACCCGGCTCGAGAACGGCGTGGTCGCCGACTTCGGGCAGAACATCACCGGCTGGGTCCGGCTGGGCGACCTCGGCCCGGCCGGCACCCGGCTGACGCTGACCCACGGCGAGCATCTCGCGCCGGACGGCCGCGTCACCACCGACCACCTGCGGGCGTTCGACTTCGCCACCGGAGAGCTGCTGCCCGCCGGGCAGGTCGACACGGTCGTCTCCGCGGGCCGCGCCGGCGACGTCTTCGAACCGCGGCACACCACCCACGGCTTCCGGTACGTCCAGATCGACGGGCACCACCCGCAAGTCACCGCGGTCGTCGTGCACACCGACCTCCCCGAGACCGGCCTGTTCAGCTGCAGTGACGCGCGGCTCGAAGCCCTGCACCGGACCGCGGTGTGGAGCCTGCGCGGCAACGCCTGCGACGTCCCGACCGACTGCCCGCAGCGGGAACGCTCGGGCTTCACCGGCGACTGGCAGGTGCACGTCGCCACCGCCGCCCGCACCCACGACGTCGCCGGCTTCTCCCGGAAGTGGCTGCGGGACCTGGCCGCGGACCAGTGGCCCGACGGCCGCGTCCCGACGATCACCCCCGACCCCGCGGGTGACGGCCCGTCCGGCAACAAGTTCCAGGACGCGATGACCGGCTCCGCGGGCTGGGGTGACGCGGCGGTGCTCGTGCCCTGGGAGCTCTGGCGGGCCTACGGCGACCTCGAAGTCCTCAGTGGACAGTACGAATCGATGGTCGGCTGGGTCGAGTACGCGGCCGCGACCGCCCGCGAGCGGCGGCACCCTTCGCGCGTGACCGCCGCGGCTCCGCACGAGAAGTTCCTGTGGGACACCGGCGGGCACTTCGGCGAATGGCTCGAGCCGGGCGTCCCGCCGAACCCGGATCCCGAGGCCGACCACGGCATCGTCGCCACGGCCTACCTGGCCCGCTCGGCCCGGGTGCTCGGCCGCGTCGCCGAGCTGCTCGGCCACACGTCGGACGCAGCCCGCTTCCGGTGGCTCGCGAACCGCGCCCGGAACGCGTGGCAGCGCGAATACCTCCGGCCGGGCGGCGTGCTCACCGAACCCACGCAGGGCAACCACGTCCGGGCGCTCGCCTTCGGGCTGGTGCCCGGGCACCTACGGGACGTCGTAGCCGGACGGCTGGCCGACCTGGTCGCCGCGGCCGGCGTCGGCACCGGCTTCCTCACCACCGGCCTGCTGCTGCCCACGCTGGCCGACACGGGGCACCCGGACCTCGCCTACCGCGTGCTGCTGTCGACGGGCATCCCGTCCTGGCTGGAGATGCTCGACCGCGGCGCGACGACGTTCTGGGAGCGCTGGGACGCCGTCGACGGCGGTGAGGTGCACGGTTCGCTGAACCACTACAGCAAGGGCGCGGCGATGTCCTTCCTGCACACCCACATCGCGGGGATCCGGCTCCCCGACGACCCGGGCCCCGCCGAGGCGGGCTACCGGCGGTTCCTCGTCCGGCCCTGCCCCGGCGGCGGCTTGGACCGGGCCGAGGCCGAGCACCTCAGCCCCTACGGGCCCATCCGCAGTGCCTGGGAACTCATCGCCGGCCGGCTGCGGCTGACGGTCGACGTGCCGCCCGGGACCCGCGCCGACGTCCGGCTTCCCGGCTCGGAAAGCGTCAACGCGGGACCGGGACGGCACACGTTCACGGCGCCGTGGTGATCACGCCGGTGGTCGCGGGCTTCAGCCTCGCCTGCCGCGTCCGCGGCCCGAAGATCGCCAGCACCACCGCTCCGACCAGCCAGGTCCCGGCGATGAAGAAGAACACGCTCTGGTAGCCGCTCCCGTTGTACAGCGCGGCGACGATGAGCGGGCCGACCGCGTTGGACAACCGGCCGAGGCCGTACGACACGCCCGTGCCGAGCGACCGGCCGCGGGTGTCGAACAGTTCGGGCGAGTACGCGTACCCGAGTGCCGTGTAGCCGCGCTCGAACAGGTTCACCAGGAAGCCGAACACCACGATCAGGATCGGGTTGAACGTCAGCCCGTAGAACAGGCCGCAGAGCGCGATGACCGTGCCGAACGCGACCAGGCACCACTTGCGCTCGAACCGGTCGGTGACCAGGGCCGCCAGGTACGAGCCGAGCGGCGCGCCGACCGTCGTCAGCGCGACGTAGAACACCGACTTCTCGACGCTGAAGCCTTCCTTGGCCAGCAGCGTCGGCGCCCAGCTCGAGTAGCCGAAGAAGCCGATCGTCTGCGTCACCCACAGGACGGTCAGCAGCAGCGTGGGGTACAGGTACTTCTTCTGCAGCAGCAGGCGCAGTGGCGCCTTGCCCATCGGAGCTTCTTCGATCGGCGGCGCGGGCTCCGGCAGCGGGCCCTTCTCCGCCGCGACCTGCGCCTCGATCTCCCGCAGCACCGCGTCCGCCTTCTCGTGCTCACCGCGGCTCTCGTGCCAGCGCGGCGACTCCTTCAGATGCCGCGTGAACAGCACCAGCAGAACGCCGAGCGCGCCCCACAGGTACACCAGCCGCCACGACCAGGAGTTGATCGGCACCACCGCGCTGGCGATCAGGTTGGTGACCGGCGTGCCGCAGATGCCGATCACGATCGCGTACGCCTGGTACTTGCCGCGGCTCGCCGCCGGGTACAGCTCGCTGACGTAGATGACCGCGACGACGGTCATCGCCGACAGGCCCGCCGAAGTGAGGATGCGGAAGGCGCCCAGCGACACGATGTCCCACGAGAACACCGCCGCGAAAGAGAAGACGCCGAACCAGACGGTCGTCCACATCAACGCGTTCTTGCGGCCCCAGCGGTCGGCGAGCTTGCTCGCGATGATCGAGCCGAAGAACATCCCGACGAACGACAGCGAGGTCACGTAGGCGACCTGGTTCACCGTCACGCCCCACAGCTTGATCAGCTTGGGCGCGGTGGTGGCGAAGCTGTTGATGTCCGCGAACTCGAAGAAGTAGGCGAACGAGACGGCGAGCAGGGTGATCTTGTGGAAGCGCGAGATCGGCAGGCGGTTCAGCCGGTTGAGCGCGTTGGCGTGCTGCATTGCATGCCCTTCAGGGGGTTTCAGGCGGTTTCGCCGGGCCAGTAGAGGCGCATCGGGTTGTCGACGAGCAGTTTTCGCTGCAGTTCGGCGGTTTCGGCGATCTGCGGGACGTAGTCGACGAGCAGCCCGTCGTCGGGCATGTGGTTCTTGAGGTTCGGGTGCGGCCAGTCGCTCCCCCACAGCACCCGGTCCGGGAACTCCGTCACGACGCGCCGGGCGAACGGGACGACGTCGGTGTAGGCGTTCTTTTCGCCGTCGAGGGCCGGCGGTCCGGTCACGGTGAGGCGCTCGGGGCAGCTGACCTTCACCCAGACGTCGTTGCGGTCGACGAAGCCGAGGAACCGGGCGAACTCCGGGCCGTTCACCGGTTTCGTGACGTCGGGGCGTCCCATGTGGTCGATCACGAGCGGCGCGGGGAGTTCGCCGAAGAAGTCTTCGAGCTCGGGCAGGTCGGCGGCCTCGAAGTAGAGGACGACGTGCCAGCCGAGGGGCGCGATCTTCTTCGCGATCGTGCTCAGGTCCTCTTCGGGCGAGGCGTCGACGAGCCGTTTGACGAAGTTGAACCGCACCCCGCGGACGCCTTGGGCGTCGAGTTCGCGCAGCTCTTGTTCGCCGATGTCAGCGCGGACGGTCGCGATCCCGCGCGCCCGGCTGCCGGCTGCCCGGACGGCGTCGAGCATGGCGGAGTTGTCGGCGCCGTGGCAGGTGGCCTGCACGATGACGGTGCGTGCGACGCCGAGGTGGTCACGCAGGGCGAAGAGCTGCTCCTTGCTCGCGTCGCAGGGCGTGTACTTGCGCTCCGGCGCGAACGGGAACTCTTGTTCCGGGCCGAAGACGTGACAGTGGGCGTCGACGGTCCCGTACGGCAGCCGGAAGTCCGGTGTGGACGGATTTGCGTACCAGTCCAGCCAGCCGGGCGTCTTCGTCATCGGCCTTGTCCCTTCAGCAGGGCGTCCAGGCGCGGGTAAACGGCGCGGGCGTTGTGCTCCCGGATCGCCGCCCAGTCCTCTTCGGACAGGTTCGCCGCTTCGGCGTACCGGCGCGTGTCGTCGAAGTGGTGACCGGTCCGCGGATCGATGCTGCGGACGGCGCCGACCATCTCGGACGCGAACAGGATGTTGCGCGCCGGGATGACGTCGAAGAGCAGGTCCGAACCGGGCTGGTGGTAGACGCAGGTGTCGAAGAAGACGTTGTTCAGCACGTGGTCCTCGAGCTCCGGCTTGTCCAGCGCCATCGCGAGGCCGCGGAACCGGCCCCAGTGGTAGGGCACCGCGCCACCGCCGTGCGGGATGACCAGCCGCAGCGTCGGGAAGTCGGCGAACAGGTCACCCTGCACGAGCTGCATGAACGCGGTGGTGTCGGCGTTGAGGTAGTGCGCGCCGGTGGTGTGGAACGCCGGGTTGACGCTCGTGCTGACGTGCACCATCGCCGGGATGTCGTACTCGACCATCTTCTCGTAGACCGGGTACCAGGACCGGTCGGTGAGTGGCGGGGCGGTCCAGTGGCCGCCGCTCGGGTCCGGGTTGAGGTTGAGCGCGACCGCGCCGTACTCCTCCACGCAGCGGGTGAGCTCCGGGATGCAGGTCGCCGGGTCGACACCCGGGGACTGCGGGAGCATCGCGGCCGGGGCGAACCGCTCCGGGTAGAGCGTGCTGACGCGGTAGCAGAGCTCGTTGCAGATCGACGCCCACTCCGCCGAGGTCTCGAAGCCGCCCACGTGGTGGGCCATGAACGACGCCCGCGGTGAGAAGATCGTGAGGTCGATGCCGCGTTCGTCCATCAGGCGCAGCTGGTTCGGCTCGATCGTCTCGCGCAGCTCGTCGTCACTGATCCGCAGGTCAGCGCGCGAGGGTGCGACACCCGGATCGTCCAGCGCGGCGATCTGCTGGTCGCGCCACGCCGCGAGGGCGGGCGGGGCGGTCGTGTAGTGGCCGTGACAGTCGATGATCAACGTAGTTCCTCGTCGCTTCGCATGCTTGGTACCCGCACCCTAATCGTCGATGAAATTGTTGACAATATCTGCGACGAGGTTGTGACGGAGGGATGAGCGGGGGGAACGGCACGTGACGATCTTGCGGGCTTGGCTGACCGGGCGCAGCGGAGCGGTGCTCGCGCAGGTACAGCGGGCGCCTGGGCCGCGGCGGCGGAGGCAGTGGCGGTGGCCGCGGTGGCGGCAGCGGTCGCGGCGGCGGCAGCAGCGGTCGCGGCGGCGGCAGCAGCGGTCGCGGCGGCAGCAGCAGCCGCGGCGGCGGCCGCGGCGAGCAATGCACCCAATGTGGCGTTGGGTACGTCAGACGCACCGAATGCCACATTGGGTGCATCACGCCTGAACCCAGCAACCTCAGGAGCCGCGGTCGCCGACCCGCGTCAAGCCGTCCCCGACGCGATGAACGACTCGTTCCTATCGTCCGACGCGATCAACGAGTCGTTCACCGCACCGAGCGAGCCGCCGACCGCTCAGGAGTCCGGCGCCGACAGCTGCACGAACTCCGGCGTGTCGTCCAACCGCACCCGCAGGATCGGCACGGCTTTGTTCACCGGGTCACCCCGGTCGTCGAACGAGATCATGCCGCTCGCGCCCGGGACCGCGAGCGTCCCGTGGAGCCGGTTCTTCGCCTGCAACACATCCTGCGCCGTCACCTGGGCCGGCGACACACGCGGGATTCCGCGGATCGCCCACACGACCGTGAGCACCGCGTCGTGGGCGAGGATCGCGATGCCGTCGTCCAGCCGCTCCTTGGGGAACATCGCCGTGAAGCAGTCCGTGCACCCGGCCTCCTGGAAGCTCGCCACCGCGGCCGGGTTGAACGCCTGGGGTGAGCTCGTCCACGCCTGGGGGTGGGCCAGCCCGGGCGCCAGCACCGTGACGTTGGCCTGCAGGCCCCGGCGCATCTCCGCCTCCGGCGGCCCGACCAGCGCCAAATCACCCGTCAGCACCGTGATGTGCCGGTCGAGGCAGGGGCGCTGGGCGAGCTCGGCGATGAACGACGTGAGGTGGTTCTCGCGGCCGGCGAAGTACACGACCTCGGGCTGGTTGCCGCAGATGTTCGGCATCATCTGGAGGAACGTGTTCTCGATCCCCGGCAGGCTCGAGTCGTACTCCTCGGTGCGGCCGACGATCCGGTGCGCCGCGTCGGCGAACTTGCGGGTGAACGCCGTCGCCAGGGTCTTCGGGTACAGGTCGCCGGGGTTGACGTCCTGCACGATCGTGGCCGTGTGCGCGGTCGGGCGCACGTAGGTCGCCGCCGCCAGGCCGTAGGTGGAGCTCGTCGGCGAGACCCGCATGAAGCCCGGGATCTCGGAGAACTCGTCGGCGGCCAGGTGCGAGGCGACCACCGGGATCCGGTGCTCCGACAGCCGGCGGATCGCGTCGCGGGAGGTGTCGAGACTCAGCCCGATCCCGGTGACGGCGACCAGCCGCTCGGCCGCCACCCGCCCGACCAGGTCGTCCACCACCGGCTCCCAGTGGGTCAGCCGGCTGCCGGGGTTGGCCAGCAGCAGGCGGATCAGCGGCAGGCTGCCCCACGACCGGGTCGTGTTCGCCCGCCGCTGCGCGATGTAGGCGCCTTCCAGCTGGTGGCGGACCCACTCGTCGGACAGGATGTCGTGCTCCGCCAGCGTCATCGGGAGGAAGGCCGCGATGGTGACGTGCGGCTTCCCCGACGACGTGACGGACTCGTTCTCCTCGCGGATGCGCTGCTCGACGTCGGCGAGTCCCGGCGAGAACACGTACGCGCCGTCGGTGACGCCGATGCATTCCTCCGTGTCACCGCGCTTCTCGACGCCGGCGCCGCAGGTGCGCCCGGCCGCGCTGATCGCCGGCACCACCACCAGCACGGCGACCAGCACGATCGCGAGCAGCAGCACCCCGCCGCCGGCCACCAGCCACTTCGACCACGTCGGCCGCGGCGGCCGGATCCGGTCACTGCGCGCGCTCATCGGTACTCCTCCGCCCGTTCGTGCAGCAGGATCGAGCCCCGCCCCCGGCCCTGCGCCAGCTGGTGGAAGGCCCCTTCGATCGTCGAGTCGAGCGTCCCGCCCGGGTCGCCGAGGGGATCGCGGGCGATCCACAGCGCGACGACCAGCCAGGCCAGCGTGGTCCCGAGGTCGTCGTCACCCTGCCCGGCGTGGAGCTGGACCTGGTCGTACGGCTCGGCGTGCTTGTCCAGCCGGTTGGGGGCCGCGGTGACGACGTCGAGCTCGGCGAGCCACGCCTCCGCGGTCGTCACGTCGAACTCCGCGTGGCGCGCGTCGGCGAACGGCTTGCGCAGGTGCGCGACCGCCGCGGCGACGTTCTCCAGCGCCAGGTCGTGGTAACGCGCGGCCACGAGCCGGCCGTTCTCCTCGTAGAATTCGCGGCACCGGGTGTGCACACGGGTCCAGCTGAGCGGGTGGTCGTCGGCGCGGGAAGCCAGCTCCTGCAACAGGATCCGGCGCAGCCAGGGGTGCAGCACGTACTGGGGTGCCTCGCCCGGCTCCGCGCGCAGCCACAGGTGGTCACCGAGCTCTTTGAACAGCACACCTTCCCCCGCCGGGTTCCGCAGGTCGAGGATCTCCTTGTGGAACAACAGCTCCACGTCCAGCGCGGCGCTCGCGGTGACCAGGTCCTGCCGGCTCGGCGCGGAGAAGTCCTGCAGCAGGTAGTCGCGCATCGTGGTGATCAGCGGCGGCCCGTCCGGCCCGGCGGCCGGGGTGCGCAACGCGGTGCGCAGCGCGCCGGGCCGCCGCGGGTCGTGGCGGTGGGCCACGGCGGTGATGACGTCGGTGACCGCGCCGGGGTGGCCGTCGGTGAGGCGGTGGAGGAACCGCGGCAGCCGGGAGGCGGGGTGGATCTCACTGCCCGCGGCGATGCCCACGACGTCGTCCTTCGACAGCGCGCCCAGTTCGAGCAGGTACCACGGGTACCACCGGGGTTCCGGCCGGCTCGGGTCGGGCCGCCAGTCGGCGTCCACATCGGACGGTTGCCGCGGCGACGGCCGGCGCACACCGTCGGTCCGGTGCGTGGTGGGCGGGCGGTGGTCCGGGCCGCCGCGGTGCGCGGCCGGCGGTGACCAGCTCTCGTGCCAGTCGGGGTTCCAGGTCCGGCTCGTGGCGAGCACGACCAGCGGGTCCGCTTCGGTGGCCCGCTGCCGCGCTTCGGTCAGCGCGCGCAGGAACAGCCGGCCACCCGGCGTGTGCGCGTTGTCGAGCAGCACCAGGCTGTTCAACGTCCGCCGCGAGCGGTTGAGCCCGGTGTAGTCCCGGCGCAGGTCGGCGAGGAAGGCGTCGCAGAAGGTGGCGTCGACGGCGTCCCGGTCCTCGTCGTCCCCTTGGGCGTGGCGGGCGATCTCGAGCAGGAAGTCCTCGTGGTTGCCGGTCCCGGCCGGCAGCGCCCGCATCTTGCCGATCAGCCGGCGGCGGTCGTACCAGCTCAGGCCGCGCAGCAGGAGGTCGGTCGCGGCGGGCCAGCCCTGGAGACTCCCGGCGGGCGCGATGCCCCCCGCGAGGCGGACGACGTCCACGATGGCCTCGCGGCTCTGCTCGAGCGGCTGGTTCTTGGCCAGCAGGGCGTGGAGCTTGCGCAGCGCGGCGCGGCGGTCCTGCAGTTCGACCGGCGCGCCCAGCACGAGCATGCACAGCCACAGCCGGGGAAACGCCAGCCGCCCGAACTGCTTCCACTGCCGGCTGAGGTCGAAGGCGAGGTGTGCCAGCAGTTCCCGCGGCCGGCTGTCCGCGCGGTCGTGCCGTTCGAAGTCGAGGTGCGCGTGCGGGATTTCCCGGCACCGCTCGGCCACGGCGTCGAGCAGCGCGGTCTTCCCGGTGCCGCGCGCCCCGAGTGCGACGACAACGGGCAGCGGGCGGCTTTCGCCGTCCGCGCGGGCCAGCAACCGTTCGACGAGCCCGCCGGTGACGGCGTCGAGGCCCGACAACGGGGACACGTCGGCTGGCATCGTCCCCCCATCCCCGAACGACCCGATTCCGGCCGGAGCCGTCACTATGGCACGCGGCCGGTCGGGGTGCAGCGTTCTCCGGACGACCACGAATGTGCCGGGGACCGGTCCCCGCGGTATTCACTTTCCGGTATTTCCGCAGGTTGCCGCTATTCACCGGCGACGCCTGGGGGAATCCGCGGCCGTGCGTTCCGGTTATCGTTTTAACCGGTTCGGCCTAATCGTTCGCAGCGCCCCGGTCGCCGTCCGCCGGCCGGACCGGTCGCGGACCGCGGTGGTGGTTTCCCCGGCTTCCGTCACCGAGGAAGCGACCAGCCCCTGGAAGTCGAACAACGGCGACACCAGCCGGTATTCGAACTCCAGCCGGCTCGCCACACCGCGGGCCCGGGCGGCCTCGGCCATCGCGATCGCCTGCAGGGGCCCGTGGGTGAGCAACCCGGGATAACCCTCGATCTCGCGGCTGTAGTCCCGGTCGTAGTGGATGCGGTGGGCGTTGTAGGTCAACGCGGAGAAACGGAACAGCAGCGTCGGGGTCACTTCGATCGGCCACTCGTGCGGACCCGGCGGCAATTCTGCCGTGTTCTCCCCCGGCGACAACCCGGTATCACTCGCGGCCGTTCGATAGACGATGTCCTGTTCCTCGTCGACCACGACCCGGCCGGCCTGGGTGATCCGGTGCGCCACGGTCACGAAGGTGAGCGGGCCGGTCTTGCCTTCCTTGTCCCGCACCGCCAGGACTTCCGACCGGCGGGTGGCCGGCTCGCCGCAACGCAGCTCGCCGGGGGTGCGGACGCGGCCGCCGGCCCACATCCGCCGTCGCCCCGGGCCCGGTGGGGCCAGGACGGTGCCGCGCACCGGGTGCCCGTCGGGGCCCAGGTCGGCTTGCGCGGGCCGGTCGAGCAGGTAGAGCCAGTGCCACAGCAGCGGGAGGACGCCGTCACCGGGCACCGGGACGTCGAGCAGCGCGCCGAGGGCGTGCGCGGGCCCGGGCAGGATCGGTTCGGTGACTTCGAAGGCCGTCATGCCCGGCCGCCGCCGATCGGGTGGCGCTTGACCAGCTGGCGCGTGATGACCGTGCGCTGGATTTCGTTGGTGCCCTCACCGACGATCATCAGCGGCGCGTCCCGGAAGTACCGCTCGACGTCGAACTCCGTGGAGTAGCCGTAACCGCCGTGGATGCGCACGGCGGACAACGCGACTTCCATCGCCGTCTCGGAGGCGAACAGCTTCGCCATCCCGGCTTCGAGGTCGGCGCGCTCCCCCGAGTCGTACCGCCGGGCGGCGTGCCGCACGAGCTGGCGGGTCGCCTCCAGCTTGGTGGCCATGTCGGCGAGGAGGTTGCCGACGGACTGGTGCTGCCAGATCGGCTTCCCGAACGTCTCCCGTTCCTGGGCGTAGCGCAGGGAATCCTCGAACGCGGCGCGGCCGACGCCCAGTGCGCGGCAGGCGACCTGGATCCGGCCGATCTCCAGGCCCCGCATCATCTGCGCGAACCCCTGGCCTTCCTCGCCGCCCAGGAGCGCGGTCGCCGGGACGCGGAAGTCCGTGAAGGACAGTTCGCAGCTTTCGACCCCCTTGTACCCCAGCTTCGGCAGGTCACGGGAGACGTGGAAGCCCGGGCCGTGTTCGGCGAGCAGGATGCTGATGCCCGCGTGCGCCGGCTCGGCGTGCGGATCGGTCTTGCACAGCAGGGCGACCAGCTGCGAGCGGCGGGCGTTGGTGATCCAGGTCTTGGCGCCGTCGACCACGTAGGACTCGCCGTCGCGGCGGGCGGTGGTGCGCAGGGCCTGCAGGTCGGAGCCGCCGCCGGGCTCGGTGAGCGCCATCGTCGCGCGGATCTCGCCGGTCGCCATCCGCGGCAGGTAGTGGTCCTGCTGCGCCCGCGTGCCGTAGGTGGTGATGAGCTTCGCG
Source organism: Amycolatopsis sp. NPDC051758 (assembly GCF_044453095.1). NCBI lineage: Bacteria > Bacillati > Actinomycetota > Actinomycetes > Pseudonocardiales > Pseudonocardiaceae > Amycolatopsis > Amycolatopsis sp. NPDC051758. The sequence goes on from NZ_JBITCJ010000002.1 coordinate 921,857, forward strand.
ACCACGGTGTGGCCGCCCATCGCGCCGGCGAGGCTCATCCAGCCGCGCGCCAGCTCCTCGGTGATCGCCGCGTAGCACTGTGCCGACACCTGCGTCTCACCCCAGGGTTCGGGGACGGCGAGCCCGAAGACGCCGAGCTCCTTCATCTGCTCGATCAGCGCTTCCGGGTAGGTGTCGGCGTGCTCCAGCTCCCGCGCCACCGGCCGGACGTCGCGCTCGACGAAGTCCCGCACCACCGCGACGATCGCCGCCTCCTCCTCGGTCAGCCCGTCCATTTCGCTCCTCCCGCTCCGGCGCACCCGCGCTTCCCCATCATGGGCCGCCGCGGACCGGCCCGCCGAGGTCACGATCGGGCAACGGCGCTCAACCGCCGTCGCCCGCCGGCCGTGACCCACCCGACCGGCACCACGAGGGGGACGACGTGAGAACCACTGTGACAACAAGACTTCTGCTGGCGCTCGGCCTGGTGGCCGCGGCGGTGACCACCGCACCCGCGGCCGCCACCGCGGCCGGGTGCACCTGGGAAGCGACCACGCTGCCGCTGCTGAGCGGCTACCCCGGATCCGCCGTCACCGGCGCGTCCGACGGCGGCTGGGCCGTCGGTTCGATGACCGACAGCGGCGGCCGGTCCACCCTCGTGCGCTGGCACAACGGCCAGATCGAAAAGCTCGGCGACGCCTTCGGCAAGCAGACGGAGCTGCGGGACGTCAACTCCTCGGGTGTCGCCGTCGGGCAGACGTACGCGAACGGCGACATCGCCGACGCCGTGGCCCACCGCGGTGGCCGGTGGGAGAACCTGCCCAAGCCGCCGAACGCCACCCGGGTGCGGGCCAAGATCGTCACCGACTCCGGCGACATCATCGGCATGACCAGCACCGGCTTCGACGACCTCAAGCTGCTCATCTGGCCCGCCGCGAGCCCGGGCACCGTGCAGCTGGTTAACCCGGACCCGAGCCGGTACTACGACGTCGTCCCGGTCGACGCCGACGACCAGGGCCGGATCCTGATCGAAGCGACGAGCGGCGACGGCACCGACCTGATCCTCCGCCACCCCGACGGCACCTTCACGACGGTGCCGGGGACCATCTTCTGGCCGACCGCGTACCGCAACGGCCATATCGTCGCGAGCGGCTTCGACGGGACCGACGTGTACGCGGGCGTTTGGGACCTCGAAGGCCACCTCGTGCACCGGCTCGCCGAGCAGACCGACGACCTGCTGACCGACTCCGCCGGCACCCTCGCCGGGCGGTACCGCACCGCGGACGGCGGACGGGCCTTCGGCGTCTGGGAGAACGGCGTGCTCACCCACACCCTCCCCGGCACACCGACCGGGCGCGCCGGCAACCCCGCGGCCCTGACCGACGGCGGTGTGCTGGCGGCGACCGTCGACCTGCCCGGCACCACCACCGAAAGCGCGGTCACTTACCAGCGGAGCTGCTGACGGCGTCGCGGCCGGCGTCGAAGCTGCGCAGCGCGGCGCCGACCGCGGCGGCCACCGTGACCTCGAAGATCTCGTCCTCGGTCCGCCCCGCCGCGGTGAGCCGGCGGACGTCGTCGTCGGTGATCCGGTGGGAGGCGTCGCGCACCAGGGCGGCGTAGTCCCGCCACGGCGCTTCCAGGCCGTCGCCGGCCGCGGCGGCCCGGCGGAGCTCGGGGCTCGTGTGCGCGGGCTGGTCGAAGACGCTCGCCCGGAGATCACCGTGGTCCTCGCCGAGCAAGAACCCCGGGAAGCGGTAGCCGGCGCGGTGCAGGGCGCGGGTGCCCGTCTTCAGCTGCCCGTCGAGGAGCTCGTAGCCGAACGCGTTGGCGAGCCGGTTGACGATGTTCCACACCAGGTTGACCCGCAGCGCGTCGAGCACCGCCTGCTCGGGCAGGTCGCGGACCGGCGCGGGATCGAGCTCGGCCGTCCGCGACACCTGCTGGAGGAACCCTTGCACGGCAAGCAGTTCCGGGCGGGCGCCGGCGGGGCGGTCGGGGTCGATCTCGCCGTGGCCGGCGATCCGCGTCAGCTCGGCGTGGGTGACGATGCAGAACGGGCACTCGTGCACCTCGGCCGTGCTCATCGCGAGGTACTCACGCTCGGCCGCCGTCCAGTAGGACTCGCCGCGCATCGCGGGCGCGGTCAGGTCCAGCAGCGGCCGGGTCAGGAACTCCGGCCGGTACAGCAGCATCTTGACGATGTCCGGGCTCGCGACGCGGGACACCTTGCTCGTGAGCGTCAGGAACAGCCGGGCGCGGCGGTGGTGCCCGTGGTCCAAGACAGACAGTCGCATCAGGACTCCAGTTCGTGCAGGCGGGCGGTGAGGAAGCGCTGGTCGGCCGGGGCCTCGGCGAGGTCGCGCGCTCGCCGGTAGGCCACGACGGCGTCGGCCGGGCGGCCGAGCCGGCGCAGCAGGTCGGCGCGGGCGGCGTGCCAGAGGTGGTAGCGGTCGAGGCCGTCGATCGCCTCGACCAGGGCGAGCCCGGTTTCGGGGCCGTCGGCCATCGCGACGGCCACGGCGTGGTTGAGCGCGACCACGGGTGACGGCGCGAGCGTCCGCAGCTGCGCGTAGAGCCCCGCGATCCGCGCCCAGTCGGTGTCGGCGGCCGTGCGGGCCTGGGCGTGCTGCGCCGCGATCGCCGCCTGCAGCTGGTACTGCCCGACCGTCCCGTGGCGCAGCGCCCGCCCGAGCACGCCGAGCGCTTCGGCGATCTCCGCCCGGTCCCAGCGGGTGCGGTCCTGGTCTTCGAGCAGGACAACGTCGCCGCCCGCCGTGTAGCGCGCCGCGGACCGCGAGTCCTGCAGCAGGAGCAGCGCGACCAGGCCGAGCGCCTCGGGCTCGTCCGGCATCAGCGCGGCGAGCAGCTTCGCCAGCCGGATGGCCTCGCGCCGCAGCTCCGTCGGCTCGTCCCGCCCGGACGGCGACGCGTAGCCCCGGGTGAAGACCAGGTAGAGCACCGCTAGCACGCCGGAGAGCCGGTCCGGGAGCAGGTGGTCCGGTGGCACGCTCAGCGAGATGCCGGCGTCCCGGATCTTGCGCTTCGCCCGCACCAGCCGCTGCGCCAGCGCGGGCTCGGCGACCAGGAACAGCCGGGCGATCTGCGCCGCGGTCAGCCCGGCGACGGCCTGCAGGGTCAGCGCGATCCTGGCGTCTTCGGCGAGCGCGGGGTGGCAGCAGGTGAAGAGCAGGCTCAGCCGGTCGTCCCCCACTTCGGCGAGCCGGTCGTCCGGCAGGCTCAACGTCCTCACCCCGCTTTCCCCGGCCGCGAGCCGGGCGAGCTTGGCCTGCCCGACGCGGGCGCGGCGGATCCGGTCGACGGCGCTGTTGCGCGCCGCGGTCAGCAGCCAGGCGACGGGGTCGTCCGGGATCACGGCCCAGGTGCGCAACGCCTGCGCGGCCGCGTCCTGCAGGGCGTCCTCGGCCAGTTCGAAGTCGCCCAGCACGCGCACCAGCGCGGCCAGCAGCCGCGCGCGGTCGTCGCGGTAGACGCGCTCGACGACGTCGGCCGCCCGATCACCCATGCGCGACCCGGTGGTCGAGCCCGGGCACCCCGGCGACCGGGCGGACCTCGATCGAGCCCTGCGCGGCCATCGGGCAGAGCGCGGCGAGCTCGAGGGCCTCGTCGAGGTCACGGCAGTCCAGGACGTACACCCCGCCGAGGTGCTCGTGGGTCTCGGCGAAGGGCCCGTCCGTGATCAGCGTCCGGCCCTCCTGGACGGTCACCGTGGTCGCGGTGTGCTCGCCCTGCAGCGGGTGCCCGGAGACGAAGACCCCGCGGCGCCGGCACTCGTCGGCGAAGGCGTTGACCGCGGCGAGCGCGTCCTCGAAGCCGGGGTCACCCGGTTCCGGCCGCTCGCAGTTGTAGATCAGCAGCATGTACTGCACTTGCCCTCCCTGGTCCGGCATCGGTCGAAGAGATGACGAACGGGACGACGGTAACTCGACAGCCTCGGCAAGACTCGTCGAAATCGAGCCGCTGGACCTTACCAAAGGTAACTTCTGGCGCTTCCTTGACTTTACCAATGGTCAGGAGGAGAGTCCTCGCCACCTGATTCGTCTAGACCAATCGGCGCTCCCCGCATCCCCCAGGAGGAGACCCATGTCCCGCAGAATCCGGACCACCACAGCAGTCTTGACCAGCCTCACGACCGTGGCCGCGACGGCCCTGATCCTTTCCGGCGGCGCCGACGCCAGCCCGTCGGCCGCGGCGGCCGACTGCGGTGTGCTGTTCGACGACTTCCACTACGCCTCCCCCACCGACCCGGCCTTCGGCAGCGCCGGCTGGACCACGCGCAACGACGTCGGCAGCCCCGGTGTGCCCGGCGCGCGGTGGCTCAGCAGCAACATCAGCTTCCCGACGGCGAACGGCGAGCGCGTCGCGCAGCTCACCGCCACCACCGACGGCAGCGCGGCGGGCACCACGCACGCCGAGCTCTACCAGAACCAGCTGCGGTTCTTCGAGGGCACGTACGCCAGCCGGGTCCGCTTCACCGACGCGCCGGACAGCGGCTCCGACGGCGACCACGTCAACGAAACGTATTTCACGATCTCGCCGCTGCGTTACGACCGCGACCCGCTCTACAGCGAGCTCGACTTCTCCGAGTACCTGCCCAACGGCGGCTGGGGCGGCTCGCAGGCGAACTACCAGACCAGCTGGTACACCTACTGGAACAACCCGACCTGGGACGGCCTGCGCACCTCCACCGCGCAGAACCGCAGTCTGGCGGGCTGGCACGACATCGTCACGCAGGTCTCCGGCGGGCACGTCAAGTACTACATCGACGGCGTGCCGACCGCGGACCACACCACCGACGCCCAGGGCAACCCGGTGTACCCGCGCACGCCGATGTCGATCAACTACAACATGTGGTTCATCGACACCGCCGGCCACACGAGCGGGAACAGCGTCTACACCGAACAGGTCGACTGGACGTACTACGCCGGCAACCAGGTCGTCTCGCCGGCGGACGCCGTCGCCAAGGCCGCGCAGTACCGGACGGCCGGGACGTCCCATGTGGACACGGTGACCGGCTGCACCACCCCGACGACCCCGACCACGCCGCCGACGACGCCCACCACCCCGACCACGCCGACCACGCCTTCCCAGCCCGCCAACTGCTCGACGGCGGCGGAATGGGACTGGGGCACGGTGTACCTCGGCGGCCAGCGGGTGAAGCACAACGCCCACCTGTGGCAGGCGAACTGGTGGACCCAGGGCTCCGAACCCGGGCTCACCGCCCAGTGGGCCGACCTCGGCCACTGCTGACCCCGGTTCCGCGCCTTCCGCGACGAAGCGCCCCAAGACGCAACCAAGGCCACCTTGGGGCGCTTCGTCCCGGCCCTGCTCCGCCGCCACTTCCGCCGCCTCCCAGGAGTTCCCCGTGCGCAGACGCACCCTCGCCGCCGCACTGGCCGTCGCCGCCGTGACCGCCAGTGCCTGCGGCACCGACACCCCCGCTCCCCCCGCCCAGGACGGCCAGGGCAAGCAGCTGACCGTCTGGCTGATGAACGGCGACCTCAGCGACCGGGCCACCGCGGCGATCAACGCCGCCTTCGAGAAGGCCACCGGCGCCAAGGTCACCGTGCAGATCCAGGAATGGGACAACATCAACACGAAGATCAGCACGGCGCTGGCCCAGGACACCACGCCGGACGTCATCGAGATCGGCAACACGAACGTCCCGCTCTTCGCCGCCAACGGCGCCCTCACCGACCTCACTCCGCACAAGGACGAGCTCGCCGCGGGCCAGAACTGGCTGCCCGGGCTCGCCGGTCCGGCCACTGTGGACGGAACCCTCTACGGCGCGCCGCTCTTCGCCGGCAACCGCGCGGTGATCTACGACAAGCAGGTCTGGGCCGACGCCGGCGTTACCGCACCACCGAAGACGTTCACCGAGCTCACCGCCGCCCTCGACAAGATCAAGGCGAAGCACCCCGCCCCGGACTACTCGGCGTTCCACTTCCCGGGCCGGTACTGGTACGGCGCGCTCCAGTTCGTCTGGGACGCGGGCGGGCAGATCGCCACGCAGAAGGACGGGAAGTGGGCCGGCGCCCTCGAAAGCCCCGAGGCGCTCAAGGGTCTGCAGGCGTGGAAGGACTTCCAGGCCGCCTACTCCTCCCCGGCGTCCCGCAACGTCGACACCAAGGCCCCGGACCAGGCCGCGATCTTCTCCGCCGGCGGCGCGGGCGCCATCCTCGACTCGAGCGTCAACACCGTGCTCAAGAACAAGCCGGAGCTGAAGGACCGCCTCGGCACCTTCCCGTTCCCCAGCGCCACACCCGGGAAGACGCAGCCGGTGTTCCTCGGCGGGTCCGACCTGGCCGTCGCCGCCAAGAGCCGGCACCAGGACCTCGCCCTGGCCTACCTCAAGGCGGCCACCGACCCGGCCGTGCAGCGCGAGGCGATCGTCGGCATCGACGGCTGGACGCCGATCTCGACCGAGCTGATCGACCAGGTCACCGCCACCCTGCCGCCGCTCAACGCCGCCTTCACCACCGCGGCGAAGTCGAGCGTCGCGACGCCGGCCGCCCCCGGCTGGGCGACCATCGAGAGTGACAAGTCCATCAACACGTTCTTCGCCGACATCGCGACCGGGAGCCGGCCGATCGCCGACGCCGCCCGGGACTTCGACGCGCACCTGACCGAGGCGCTGAACGCCCACTGACCGGCGGGGCGGCCCGGCCGACTGCCGTCCCCCACCGGGCCGTCCCGCCCCTCTCCCGAAGGAGTTCCGTTGGTGGTGCTGGAGAAAGCTCCCGTGACCGTCCGAAGCAGACCGGCGGCGCCACGCCGTCGCCGTCGAACGCTGCTGCCCTACGGCCTGCTGCTGCCCGCGGTGGTGCTGCTCGGGCTCGTGCTGGGCTACCCGCTGGTCCGGCTCGTGGTCATCTCGCTGCAGGAGTACGGCCTGCGGTCGCTGTTCACCGGCACCACGAACTTCGCCGGCTGGGACAACTACGCGGCCGTGCTCGGGGACGACCAGCTGCTCCCGGTCCTCGCCCGCAGCGTCGGGTTCTGCGCGGCCCTGGTCACCGGGACGCTCGTGATCGGGTTCGTCGTCGCGCTGCTGCTGCAGCGCCTCGGCAAGGGCATGCGCACCGCGGTCACGATGTGCCTGATCGCGGCCTGGGCACTGCCGAACGTGGCGTCCACCGTGGTCTGGCAGTGGCTCTTCCAGCCCGGCTACGGCGTGGTGAACTGGCTGCTGACCCAGGTCGGCTTCGGGGACCTCACCCAGCACGACTGGACGACGTCGCCGGCCTCGGCGTTCACGCTCGTCTGGCTCCTCGTCGTCTGGCAGTCGGTGCCGTTCGTCGCGCTCACGCTCCACGCCGGCCTGTCCCAGATCCCCCGCTCCTACTACGAGGCGGCCGAGCTGGACGGTGCCCAGCCGTGGCGGGTCCACCGCACGATCACCTTCCCGTTCCTGCGGCCGATCCTCGGCCTGGTCACCATCCTCTCGGTGATCTGGGACTTCACCGTGTTCAACCAGATCTGGATCCTCACCCAGGGCGGGCCGGACGGCGGCACCACGACCCTCGGCATCTGGACGTTCACCCGCGCCTTCAGCCGCAACAACTTCGGCCAGGGCGCGGCGATCGCCGTCGTCTCGGTCGTGCTGCTGGTCGCGATGACCGCCCTGTACGTGCGCCGGCTCGTCCGCTCCGGGGAGGACCTGTGATCCGGCGCCTCGGCCGAAATATCGCCGCCGCCATGTTCTGCCTCGTCTGGATCTTCCCCGTCTACTGGATGGTGCTCACCGCGTTCAAGCCCGCGGGGGACATCCTCAGCCCGACCCCGGACTTCCTGCCCCTCGACGTCACGCTGGACAACTTCGCGGACGCCCTCGCCAAGCCGGGGTTCGTGCAGGACCTCGTCAACAGCGTCGTGGTCGTCGTCGCGGTGCTCGCACTGTCCATCGTGGTCGCCTTCCTGGCCGCGACGGCGTTGACACGCTTCCGGTTCTTCGGGCGCCGGAGCTTCCTGATCGGGGTGCTGATCCTGCAGATGGTGCCGGTGCCCGCGCTGGTCATCCCGCTGTTCCTCGGCCTCAAGAGCGCGCACCTGCTCGACACGCTGTTCGGGCTCGTCCTGACCTACGTGGCGCTGGTGCTGCCGTTCACGATCTGGACGTTGCGCGGGTTCCTGCACGGCATCCCGGTCGAGCTCGAAGAGGCGGCCATGATGGACGGCGCGTCGCGCGCCCGCGTGATGCGCTCGGTCCTGCTGCCGCTCGTGCTGCCCGGGCTGATCGCGACCAGCGTGTTCGCCTTCATCACCGCGTGGAACGACTTCCTGTTCGCCTACGTGATCATGAAGGACAGCTCGGGTTACACCCTGCCGGTCTGGCTGGTTTCGTTCAGCACGAGCACCGGCACCGACTACGGCGGCCTCATCGCCGCGTCGACGCTGTTCGCGCTGCCCGTCGTCATATTCTTCGCGCTCGTGCAGCGCCACCTGGTCGAGGGCATGACCGCGGGCGCGGTGAAGGGCTGATGCTGATCCCCCACCCCGCGCGGCTGACGCGCCGCAGCGGCTCCTTCGTGCCGGCCGGCGGCCTGCGGGTGCTCGCGAGCGACGGCGCCGAGGGTGCCGCCCGGCTCCTCGCCGGGTACCTGCGCCGTCCGACGATCCACAGTGGACCCTCCATCCGCCTCGACCTCGTGCCGGACCGGGACCTCGGGCCGGAGGGGTACGAACTCGACGTGACGCCGGTGGGCGCGTTGCTCACGGCGGCCACGGAAGCGGGGCTGCGCAACGGCGTCCAGACCATCCGGCAGCTGGTGCCGCTGCACGGCCCGCCGCGGCTGCCCTGCCTCGCCATCCGCGACGCGCCCCGGCTGCCGTGGCGCGGTGTGCTCCTCGACGTCGCCCGGCACTTCCTGCCGCCGGAGTTCCTGCGCGAGTTCGTCGACCTGATGGCGCTGCACAAGTACAACGTCCTGCACCTGCACCTCACCGACGACCAGGGCTGGCGGCTCGAGATCGACGGGTGGCCGCGGCTCACCGACGTCGGCGCGTGGCGCGCCGAGTCGATGGTCGGGCCCGCCGGCAGCGGGGTCTTCGACGGTGTCCCCCACGGCGGCTTCTACACCCGCCGCGAGCTGCATGACCTCGTCGGCTTCGCCGCCGAGCGCGGGGTGCGGATCGTGCCGGAGATCGACCTGCCCGGGCACGTGCGCGCGGCGCTGGCCGCCTACCCCGAGCTGGGCAACCGGCCGGACGTGCGGCTGCCGGTGTGGACCGAGTGGGGCATCAGCCCGGACATCCTCGGCGTCCACGACGGCGCGCTCGACTTCTGCCGGGAAGTGTTCACGCAGGTCGCGGACGTCTTCCCGGCCCGGCACCTGCACATCGGCGGGGACGAATGCCCCACGACGCAGTGGGCGACGAACCCGGCGGCGCTCGCCCGGGCGGCGCGGCTCGGGCTGCGTGACACGGCCGAGCTGCACCCGTGGTTCCTCGGCGAGCTGCACGGTGTGCTCGCGGACCTCGGGCGCCAGGCGGTGTGCTGGGACGAGACCGGCCACGCGGCCGGCCTGCTCCCGCGGGACCTGGTCGTCACCGCCTGGCGTGACGCCGCGCACGGCGCGCTCGCGGTGGCCCGCGGCCACCAGGTCGTGATGGCGCCGCACACATCGACCTACTTCGACTACCGGCAGAGCGAGGACCCCGGCGAGCCACCGCGCGAGCCGGTGACGACACTCGAAGACGTCTACCGCTTCGACCCGCTCGAAGGCGGGCTGGCGGTTTCCGACGGCACCCGGCCCGGCGTCCTGGGCACCCAGGCGCAGCTGTGGACCGAGCACGCGCCGACCCCCGGCCACGTGCGGCACCTGGCGTTCCCGCGGCTGTGCGCGCTGGCCGAGCGGGCGTGGTCGGCACCGGAGCGCGACTATGCTGATTTCCACCAGCGGCTGACCGGTCACCTCGAACGGTTGCGCGCCCTGGACGCCCTGCCGAAGGAGCGTGTCCGGTTCGCCGGCGCGGTCCCCGTATCCGGGAAGACGGTGCCTTGACCGCTGTCGACGAGCCGGCGGACCGCCCGCCCACCGTGAAGCGCGACCGCGTCCGGCGGCACCTGCTCAAGGTGATCGAGAACGCCGGCCCCGGCACCGGGCTGGCGTCGGAACGGGACCTGGCCGCCGAACTGGGCGTCTCGCGCCCGACCGTCCGGGCGGCCATCGACGAGCTGACCCGCACCGGGCTGCTGGTGCGCCAGCGCGGCCGCGGCACGTTCACCAGCCCGCAGAAGGTGACCCAGGAACTCGCGACGGTCCTCGCCGTCCCGCCCGCGGAAGGGCACTGGACCAGCCGCGTCGTCGCCTTCGGCAGCGCACCGGCTTCGCGGTCCCTGGCCGCGGACCTCGAGCGGGAGCCGGGGACGCCGGTGCTGCGGGTCACCCGGGTCCGGCACGTCGACGACGAGCCGATCGCGATCGAGCAGCTCGCGCTGCCCGCGTCGCTGGTGCCGGGGCTGTCCCCGGCGGACCTGGAGACCGGCAACTTCTACCGGCTGCTGCGGGAACGCTTCGGGATCGCCGTGCGGGACGCGGTGCAGACCATCGAGCCCGCGGTCACCAACCCGGAACAGGCCGAGCTGCTCGAAATCGCCGTGTACGCCCCGATCCTGCACATCGAACGGCAGACGCGGGACACCACGGGCCGGGTGGTCGAGCTGACCCGCTCGGTCTACCGCGGCGACCGGTACCGGATCACGTCCCATCTGCGCTTCGACGCGGAATCGGGCTAGGACGCGAGCACGCAGGCCACCGGCGGATCGAGCGGGAACGTCTCGGTGCGCAATTCCGTGAAGCCGGCGCCCCTCAGCAGATCCTCGATCTTGCGCGCGGCGTCGCGGGTGGTGGCCGCGGTGGCGCCGGGACAGCGGGGCTGGGACACGACGGCCAGGCGTCCGCCGGGCGCGAGCCGCCGGCGCAGCTCGGTGAGCCGCTGGGCCGGCTCGGGCCAGAACCCGAGGGAGTTGACCGCGAGGACGGCGGTGAAGGGGCCGTCGAACGGAAGCCGGTCGACCGACGCCTCGGCCAGCGTGACGCGCCTGGCCCGGATGGCGGCCGCGTTGCGCTTGGCCGCGTGGCGGAGCATCACGCCGGAGTGGTCGATGCCGTAGACGTGGCCCGCGCCGGCGCGGGCCAGTTCCGCGATCGCCAGGCCGGGACCGAAGCCGATCTCGAGGACTTCGTCGCCGGGCCGCACCTCGAGCAGCGAGACCGCCCAACGACTGCGCTGCCGGTTGGACGGGCGGTGGGCCATCTCCTACGCCGTGACGCGCCCGGCCAGGCCCCGGGGCCGGTGGGCCTGGCCGACAACGTCGTGGTCCAGGGCGCGCACCGCGGCGAGCCCGGCCCGGGCGACGCCGTACTCGGCGGCGGCTGTCAGCGCCCGACGCACCACCCGTGGCATCCTGCTTTCATGGCGAGTTCCCATGGCGGGCAGTCAATGCCTTCAAGCGCACCTGAAGTCAACACCCTGCTCACCATCGGCGAACTGGCCCGCCGCGCCGGGGTCAGCACCTCGGCACTGCGCTACTACGAGGAACTCGGCCTGCTCCCCGCACCCGCCCGGATCTCCGGGCAGCGCCGTTACCCCGCGTCGGCCGCGCGGGTCGTCGGCACGATCCTGCTCTACAGCGACGCGGGGTTCACCCTCGCCGAGCAGAAGGTGCTCATGGCCTCGCGCCACGACGCGGGTGGTGAATGGAACCGGGTCGCCCGGCGCAAGCTCGCGGAGCTCGACGAGCAGATCGCCCGGGCGCAGGCCGCCCGCGAAGCCATCGAGCACGGACTGCGCTGCCCGCACGAGGACATCACGCGGTGCCCGAACTTCGACGCCGGTGTCACCGCCCGGCTCGCCGGGGAGCCGCTGGCCCGGTCCCACCGGCAGCTGCACGAGAACACATCCGGAAAATAAATCTTCACCGGCTCGCGGAGCACCGCCTTATTAGCCTCCACTCGTTACCCGAACGAGTGAACCGCTGACGACATCCGGGTGATCACCCGGCCGAGCTTCCTCGTCGCAGCAAGCTTCCCCCATTTCGCGGTGATAACGAACTGCGCTGTTGGCTTCGCCTTTTTGGCGCCCGGGTGAGAGCACTTCAATCGCCCGGTGACCGGGGCATAGGCTTTTCCTTCGGCCGGGAAAACCATTTCCCGGAACTTCCACCGTGAAAGAATCGAGGACCATTCATGCGAAGACGCATGCTGGGAGCAATACTGCCCCTGGTGCTCGTGGCGGCCACCACCGCCCCGCTGCCCGCGGCCGCCGACCCCGCGCCCGCCGCGGTGTCGGCGCTGACGAAGTCCGTGCAGGGCACCGGATCCCCGGCCGCCCACGGCGCCACCGCCGACTGGGTCATCGGCTACGAGGACCACGCCACCGGGACCGGCGCCGCCACCATCACCGACGCCGTCGGCGCCGGCCAGACGTTCCAATCCGGCTCACTGCACGTCCCGCCCGGCTGGACGCCGGAATGGTCGACCGACGGCAGCACCTTCACCGGCGCCGAACCGGCGTCCGGCGTCACGGCCGTGCGGGCGACCAATCCCACCGCCGGGCCCGACGCGACTTCGCTGTCCGGTTCGCTGACCCCGCCCGTGCAGGCGGTCACCACCGCGACCGGCGGTGACGGCTTCACCCCGCTGCTGCACCGCACCCCGAACGGCACGTTGCAGGCCTGGAACATCTTCCACCACCTGGGGGCCACCTCGCCCAAGGTGGTCTGCACCGACCTCGGCACCGGGCAGCGCTGCCCGGGCGGCCCGTGGCCGAAGGTGCTCAACACCGCGGTGGGCCCGCTCGGCACCCTGGGCGCCGGCGACATCGCCAGCACCATGGTCTCGCAGTACGTCCGGGATCCCGCGGCGCCCGCGAAGGTCTACTACCCCGCCGTCACGAGCACCTCGGTCGGCGTCGGCTGCCTCGACCTGGCCGCCGCGGCCAACTGCGGGTACTGGCCGCTGGCCGCCACCGGTGGTTCCCCGCCGGTCAGCAGCATCACCGGGCTGGTGCAGAGCGGCGGCAACCTGTACGGAACCGTCAGCAGCGGCGCGGTGGTCTGCTGGACCATCACCACCCAGAGCGCCTGCGGCGGCCAGCCGTACGCGCCGATCGTGCCGGCGGCGAACCAGCCGTACGTCTACGGCGCGACGACCCTGGTGGCGGGCAAGGTGTTCGCGTCGACGTCGAACCCGAACACCGCGCAGCAGCCGTCGCTGGGCTGCTTCGATCCGGCCACGGCCACGGCGTGCGCAGGCTGGGCGTCCCCGCGGCCGACGGGACCGGCCGGGAACTACAACTACAACGGCTACACGGCGTTCGGCACGACCGGCGCCCCGGTGGGCGCGTGCGCGTCGACGACCGGCGGCACGAACGTCACGACGTGCTACGCGCTCGACGGATCGACGCTGACGGCGCCACCGATCGCGGCTTCGCTGACGGCCGGGGTCTACGTCTTCAACCCGGAGGTCGTCACCGATCCGAACGGCCACGTGCGCAGTTACCTGCCGATCTGGAACGGCGGCTACGTCGGCGCGACGCTGTGCCACGACTGGGCGACGGGGGCGGCGTGCGCGGGTCTGCCCGGCCCGATCACGCACCCGTCGGCCAACGGCGGCAACACCCGGGACTACGGGTACACCTACGACCCGCCGTCGGGCTGCCTGATCGGCCTCGGCGACGCGGGTGTGCTGTTCTCGATGGACCCGGCGACGGGCGCCACCCCGTGCGTCCGGTCCGGCGGGCAGGTGACGCTGCGCCCAGGCGACTTCTATTGCGACGGCGGTTCGCACGTCCAGGGTTACACGGCGGCGCGGCTGACCGGCATCACGCCGGCGAACGTCGACTTCGCGGCGTCGCGAGTCACGGTCGTCGACCAGGACGGCGTGGTCGTGCCGACCCCGGGCTTCGCCCCGGACGGCTCGGTCGACCTCACCGGCGTGTCGCCGGTGGCGCACCCGTCGATCACGGTGACGACCACCCTGGTGCTCACCAGCCCGGCCGACTTCGGCGGCGGCAACCAGCCGAAGCTGGTGGTCGACTACGCGGGCGATGCGCCTCAGGTGTGTTTCCGCACCACGATCGCGACGGACTGCGCGGTGGCGAGCGTCGCGAACACGGCGACGGGCACGGATTCGTCGGGCTCGTTCACGTCCAACACGGTGACGCTGCCGGTGGCGCCGGGGACGGCGTGCACGCCGGTGGTCAAGGTGGAGAAGGAGATCTGCAAGCCGGCGACGGCCGCGAAGTGCGGCCCCGGCGGCGTCGGGCCCTGGGTGAAGCAGGCCCCGGTCGGCCTCCTGGGCCTGCTGAACGCGACGGCGTACTGGCGGATCACGGTGACCAACCAGGGCCCGGTCGGGATTTCCGCCGCGCAGGTGGTGGACAGCGTGGAGCCGTCCTGCCAGACGGGTCCGTTCACGTTGGCGGCCGGGCAGTCGAAGCAGGTCTACTGCTCGACGTACGCATTGCTGAGCCTGTTCCCCATCACGAACAAGGCGAAGGCGAGCTACGTGCCGGCGAACGTCCCACCGGGAACACCGCCGTCCCACACGGACTGGTCCTCGGCGACGGCCTGTTCGCTGTTGTGCATCCTGTAGGGGGTTGAGGTGAGCGGCCCGCGGGGAAGTTCCCCGCGGGCCGTCCACTGTGGACCGCACGACTCGGCGGGCAGGCCATGGACGCCAAGGCCCCGGCAAAGTCGGCACGTGGCCGACCGGAACAGCCAACTCACCGATCGGACGCCGTCCGCGCACAGCTCACACCGTGACGGGTTCCTCTTCCACCGCCGGAGCCGCTGCCTTCGCCTCGATCGCCGGCGCCATCAGGACCGCGCACAGCGGGACGGCCATCGCGATCGCCGCCAGGACGAACACCGGGAACAGGAACGAGAACACCTCCACGCCCGCCGGGTCCGGGGCGCTCATGTCCATGTTCATCCGGACCGCGGCCATGCCCGTGTAGTGCATGCCGGTGACCGCCGCGCCCATCACGAAGCCGGCCAGCAGCCGCAGCGAGAGCCGGTCGAGGAAGACCGCGAACCAGAGGGCCGCCGTCGCCGCGACCACCGCGATCACCACCGACAGCGCCACCAGCAGACCGTCGTAGCCGAAGTCGCCCTTCACGCGCAGGGCCGACATTCCGGTGTAGTGCATGACGTTCACGGCCAGCCCGGTGATCACGCCGCCGAGGGCGAGCCGCCACCAGCCGAACCGGGCGCGGCCGCCCACCACCAGGAGGCCGGCGAACACCGCCGACACCGACAGCAGCGCGGACAGCACCGTGCGGAAGACGTCGTAGCGCACCGGCATGCCCGGGGTGCTGAACCCGAGCATCGCCACGAAGTGCATGAGCCAGATGCCGACACCGCCGATCGAGACGGCCGCCAGCACCAGCCACCGGATGCGCTGCCGCTCGGTCGCCGCGTGGCGCGCCTGCACCGCGCACGCGAGGCCGAGCGCGCAGCCGACCACCGACGTCAGGTAGGCGAGCACGAGCAGCCAGTGCCCGAGCGCGAAGTGTTCCATGGTGCGTCCTTTCAGAGGTCGCGCAGGCCGTGCAGCACGCGCTCCATCAGGTCGTGGCGGTCGTCCCAGCTGGAGTTGTCCGACAGCGTGTCGCGGACGATCACCAGCCGCTCCTGCATCAGGTCCGAGACGAGCACGCGGACCACCCCCAGCGGCAGCCCCAGCAGCGCGGCGACCTCCATCAGCGACCGCGGCCGGATGCACAGCTCGGTGACCTGCGCGAGCGCGCTCGACGACTGGTAGGCGAGCTCGGCCCGGCCCGCCGCCGTGGTCTCGACGAGCGCTTCGACCGCGATGTCCACCGACGGCGCCGTCCGGCCTTCGGTCCAGGCGTAGGGGCGGGCGAGCGCCGGGCTGCGGCGCGGCTCCCCTTCGTCCGGGCCGGGCGGCGCGTAGCCGGTCACCGCCGGTCCTGGGCCACCGGCATCTCGCGCGCGGGCACGTCGACCTTCTGCCCGACCCGCTCGACCAGCATGGTCATCTCGTAGCCGACCAGCCCGATGTCGCAGCCGGTCGAGGCGAGGACGACGAGGTTCGAGCCGTCGCCGACGCTCATCAGCAGCAGGAAACCCTGCTCCATCTCGATCACCGACTGCACCACCCGGCCGGCGGTGAACAGCTCCGCGGTGCCCAGCGAGAGGCTCGACAGCCCGGCCGCGATGGCCGCCAGCTGGTCGGCGCGCTCGCGGGGCAGGGTGTCATCGGCCGCCACGAGCAGCCCGTCCGCCGACACCAGAACCGCGTGCGCGACCCCCGAGACGTCCTGGACGAACCCGTTGACCAGCCAGTTCAGCGTCGCCGTCCGCTCGGGCGGCGGCGCTTGGCCGGGGAAGGCCAGCGTTCCGCTGCGGCTCCGCGCCGACGCTTCACGTCGCGGCTGCACGTCGGGAAGTTCCGTCATCGGGGTTCCACTCCGTCCTCTCCGGTTTCTTCGACGCGGGCCGCGGTCTGCTGCCGGGCCGCGCGCATGCCCTGGTAGTGCCGGGACAAGCTGTTCCGGACGGCGCTCGGGTCCCGGAACACGCCGCTGTCCTGCTGACGTGTGCGGGGCAGCGCCGCACCGGGCGCGAGCTGCGCACCGGGCCGCCGGGTCGGCAGCCCGGCCTCGGTCAGCTGCTGCACGGCCGGCTTGAGAGCGCTTTCGGCGGCCTTGCGCGCCTGGTCGGCCGGGCCGGCCCACTCCCCCACCCGGGTGGCGGGTTCCGCACCGCGGTCCGATGAGTGCTTCGCGGTCGAGGCACGGCCTGCGGACGCCGGGTCGGAATCGGCCGGGGTGGACCGGTTCGAGGGAGCCACCGGCTTTTCGATCGAGGTCGGCCAGTCCGCCGCCGGAATCGCGCCGGAGTCGGCCACGCCGGACCGGTTCGGCACCGGGAACCCGCCGGAGTCGCCCGCACCGGCCCGGTTCCCCACCGGAAAACCACCGGAATCGCCCGCACCGGCCCGGTTCCCCACCGGAAAACCACCGGAATCGCCCGCACCGGCTCGGTTCCCCACCGGGAAGCCGCCGGAGTCGCCCGCACCGGAGCGATGCGCCACCGGGAAACCACCGGAATCGTCTGCACCGGCTCGGTTCCCCACCGGGAAGCTGCCAGAGTCGGCCCCGCCGGACCGGTTCCCCACCGGGAAGCCGCCCGAATCAGCCGCGCCAGAACGATCCGCGACCGGCGAACCACCGGAATCGGCCGAGCCAGGCCGGTTCGTCACCGGGACCTCGCCCGCATCAGCCGTGCCGGATCGGTCCGCCGACGACGTTCCGTTCGCCGCAGCCAGCTCCTCGCCGGACTCGGCCGGAGCTCGCCGGTCGGCCGAAGGCGTTCCAGCCGACCCGGCCCGATCCGCTCCCGGATCCGCCGCGGAGTCGGCCGGGCCACGCAAGCCCCCCGACGACATCCCCGCCAAGCCGGAACCAGCCCGCTTCGGCAACGGCGTTCCCGTCGAGCCGGTCCGCGCCGCCGCGCCGGACTCACCCGGAACAGGCCAGTTCCCGGACGACATTCCGGTGGAGCGCTCCCGGCCGGCCGGAGGCACCGGCTCGTCGCCCACCGGAGCGCCGCCCGGCCAGGCCGCGCTCGCCGGATCCACCGGCGCCGCGGGCTCGATCGGGGTCCGCCGGACCAGCGGCTTGGCGCCCGGCTCGGTGAACCAGCTCGTCACCACCTGCTCGAAGATCGGCGTCGCCCCCTGCGTCGGCACCACCGGCCGGGGGTGACCGTTGCGGTGCGCGGCCGCGGGTTCGGCGGACCGGCGGCCCGCGCCGATCGGGCGGGCGAGGTCGGCGATGACCAGCGCGCCGGGCACGTGCACGCTCGCGGTGACACCGCCGTGCCGGGTGCCCGGGCCGGTCGCGCGCAGCCGCACCGTGACGCCGTGCAGCGCGGCGAGCCGGCCGACCACGAACAGGCCCATCCGCCGGGTCGTCTCCGGGCCGACCGTCCCCGCCGCGGCGAGCCGGTCGTTGACCGTCGTGAGCTCGGCGGCCGTCATGCCGAGGCCCTGGTCGACGACCTCGATCAGCAGCCCGCCGTCGGCGCCGCGGTCGGCGGTGAGCGCCACCTTGTGCTCCGGCGGGGAAAACCGCGTCGCGTTCTCCAGCAGCTCGGCGAGGATGTGCACCACGTCCGCGGCCGCTTCCGGCTGCACCGAGCTGCGCGGCGCGTTGCCGAGCGCCACCCGCCGGTAGTCCTTGACCTCCGACGTCGCCGCGCGCAGCAGGTCGCGCGTGGGCACCGGTTCCCGGCCGTGCCGGACCGGGCGGCCACCGGCCAGCACGTGCAGGTTCTCGCCGTTGCGGCGCAGCCGGGTGGCGATGTGGTCGATCCGGAACAGCTCGTCCAGCCGGAGCGGGTCCTGCTCCCCGGCCTCGAGGTCCTCGATGATCGTCAGCTGCAGGTCCACCGGCGACTGGCTCCGCCGCGACAGCGTCATGAACATCTCGCTGACCTGCTTGCGGAGGTCGGCCTGCTCGACCGCGAGCCGGACGGCCTGGCGGTGCATGTCGTCGAAGGCGCGGGCCAGCTGGCCGATCTCCTCTTCGGTGCGGATGCCGACCGCGGGCACCGCGCGCCAGTCGACCTCGGTGCCGTCGCGGACCTGGCGGACGGTTTCGGGCAGCTGCTCGTGCGCCGCGTGCAGGGCCGCCGCACGCAGCCGGCGCACCGGCGTCACGAGCGACCGCACCACCAGCAGGGCGATGGCGAGCGCGCCGAGCAGTGCGCCGAGGACCAGGGCCGTGTCACGCAGGGAGTCCGACCGGGCCTCGTCCGCCGCCAGGGACACGTTCGAGGACAGCGTTCCCGCGACGTCGTTCAGCACGCCGGTGACACCGGTCGTTTCGGCGGTGATCGAGGGCAGGAAGGACGCGAGCGCACCGCCGTTCCCGGAGTCCTGCAGGGCGTCGAGCCGGCCGTCGGCGGTGCGCGTCGCCGCGGTGAACCGGGCCAGCACGTCACCCTTCAGCTGGTGCTCGGCCTGTTCGCGGAGCACCTCCTGCTCGGCCGCGGTCAGCACGGTGGCCGGGCGCAGCGAAGCGTCGTCCGGGCTGGCCTCCGCCGCCCGCACGTAGGTCTCTTCGGTGGCCAATTCGCCCCGCAGGTGCACCAGCAGCCGGGCGGTTTCCGCGCCGGCGGCGGTTTCACTGCCCACATCGGCCGGGACGAGTGTCGGCACGAGGTCGCCGAGGGTGGAGATGACGTCGTTGTAGCCGGCGGCCTTGGTGCGCACGTCCCCGCCGCCGGACCCGGCCGCCCGGATCCCGGCGAGCTTGCCCAGCACGGTGTTCAGCGTCCGGCCGGAGTCGCCGGGCAGCGGCGAGAAGCTCGTGTCGCGCTGGATCGCGGCCACCTTCGTGTCCACGGCGGCGGTCAGCGTGCTCGGCGCGCCGCCCGGCACGGCCACCGCGGCGACCATCTCCTGGCCCAGTGACGCGGTCAGGTCCATCGTGTCGCGCAGCACCGGCAACCGGTCGCGCGCCGCGCTGAGCTCGGTGGCGCGGTCGAGCTCACCCTGGATCCGGACCTCCGCGAGCGCCACGGCGACGAGGACGGGCAACAGGAGGACCACGCTGATCTTGGTGCGGACGCTCCAGTTGGCCGGCCACCACGCGGCGTCCGCCGGCCGGCGGGGCGTGGACCTGCTTTCGTGCATGGCGGAACCGCTCGATTCCCAGCCGCGGCTGACTTCGAACTCGGACAGGACGAGGAGAACCCCAAGGCCGATCAAGGACGTCCCGAGCGGACCGGGCACCGGCTCCCGAACCGGTGGAATTGCCTCACTCCCGTGCCGCGGAAGACGTGGCGTTGATCGGGCCGACCAGCAGAGAACATCACCTCCGCCACGCTTGTCAACCCTAAGCATCGGCGTTTCAGAAGGCCGGTAACGAATTCTTTCCGATTCGCTCCGATGGCTCACTTATCGTGTTCCGACGGTCGCTGCTTGTACATCGTACAAGCGTGTTCACGCAGCTCCAGGCCCTACTGGGCGGTAAACGACCGGCCTCGCCGCACTGGCGGCAGAATTACCCACAGGAGTCGCCAGGCTGGGCCGTCGAGCGAATTCGTGGCGAAATCGGCCATTATTCGAATGGTTCGTTATTAATTCCCGCGCGCCGCCCCGCCGAGCCCCCGCGGCGCGCGAGGCGGCAGAATCGCCGCCGTGACCGATGTGGACGACACCAGCGGCGGCGAGACCGGGCACGGCAAGCGGGTCGGGTGGGTCGAGCTGTACTTCGACCTCGTGTTCGTGTTCGCCGTGGGCCAGGTGGCGCACGGCATCGTGGCGGAGCCGCACTGGGTCCGTGTCGGCGTCGCGCTGGGCCTGTTCGCGACGCTGTGGTGGACGTGGATCGGCTTCGCCGTGCTCTACAACCGCCGCGGTGACGACAGCAGCGCCGCCGCCCGGCTGTTCGTGCTCGCCGGCACCATCCCCTGCGCGATCGCCGCCACCCAGGCCCACCACGTCTTCGACGGGCACCCGGCGATCTTCGCCGCGGCCATGGCCGGGGTCCGGGTGATCCTGGCCGCCGCGCACCGGTGGCCCGCCCGCGCCGGGCTCGACCAGCGCCGGATCAGCTGGGGCTACACGGCGTCGGCCGTCGTGTTCGGCGTGTCGGTGGTCGTGCCGCAGCCGTGGGTCTACGTCCTGTGGGCGGTGACCCTGCTGCAGGAGGCGGGGTTCCTGCTGCTCGGCGACCGTCCCGGACACCGGCGCGGCGAGCGCCAGCAGCGGCCGACGCCGGCGGCGCGGTGGCGCGAGCTGCTCGCCCCGCCGCGTGACCCGAACCTGGCGGTCGACTCGGCCCACCTCGCCGAGCGCTTCGGGCTCT
This sequence comes from Amycolatopsis sp. NPDC051758, assembly GCF_044453095.1. NCBI lineage: Bacteria > Bacillati > Actinomycetota > Actinomycetes > Pseudonocardiales > Pseudonocardiaceae > Amycolatopsis > Amycolatopsis sp. NPDC051758. Next base: position 942,704 of record NZ_JBITCJ010000002.1, read on the forward strand.
TCATGATCCTGCTGCTCGGCGAACTGGTGTTCACGGTCGGCACCGCGGCGCTCGAGCGCCCGGCCGACGACGCCGGCTACTGGCTGGCGATGGCCGGCGGCCTGGTGCTGGCCGGCGCATTGTGGTGGGTGTACTTCACCTCCGCCGCGGAGCTCTACGAGCGCATGCTCGACGTCTCCGGCGGCAACCCCGCGCTCGCGTATTCGCTGTACGCCACCGGGCACCTCTTCCCGGCCTTCGCGCTGGTGCTCGTCGCGGCCGGGGTGAACCTGTCGCTGCACGAGTCCCCGCCGCACGCGGCGGCGTGGTTCATCACGGCCGGGCTGACGATGTACCTGGCCGGCACCCGGGTCTTCACGGCCGGTCCCCGGCGCTGGTACTTCGGCCTGGCCCGGGTCGCAGCGCTCGCCGCCACCGTGTGCCTCGCCCTCCTGGACCGGCTGCTCCCGGCGCCCGCGGTGGTCGTGGTGATCGCCGGCTGGGGTGTCGCCGCCGCCGCGGCCTCGTCGGTGATCCGGCGCCGGGCGCTCGCCAGTTTCGGCGAGGACCCGCTGGCGTTCCTGCAGAACATCCCCGACGGCCGCTGACCCCGCCGCCGTCATGAACGACCCTTTCACCTCGTCGGACGAGGTGAAAGGGTCGTTCACTGCATCACCAGCCGCGAAACCCTGCCGCCGAACCGGCCGCAGGCCCCGCCGCGCATACTGAGGGCCTTCCGGGTGCCGAGGAGGCGACGTGAGCACGACCGCTGCCGAGCCCTTCGCGCACCCGGCGCTGTTCTACCGCGGCGCCGCCGAGTACCTCGCCGAGACCGTGCCGTTCGTGTGGAGCGGCCTCGCCGCGGGTGAGCCGGTGGCGATCGCGGTACCCGGGGGCAACCTCCGGCTGCTGCGGCGGGAGCTCGGCGCGGACGCGGACCGGGTCCGCCTGCTGGACATGACCGAAGCCGGGCGCAACCCCGGCCGGATCATCCCCGGCGTGCTGCGGGAATTCGCCGACACCCACGCGGGCCGGCCGGTGCGGATCATCGGCGAACCGATCTGGGCGCAGCGGTCGGCCGTCGAGTACCCGGCGTGCGCCCAGCACGAAGCCCTCATCAACCTGGCCTTCACCGGCCGGGACGTGACGATCCTCTGCCCGTACGACGTCGGGGAGCTCACCCCGGACGTCCTTGCCGACGCCGAAGCCACCCACCCGGTCGTGATCGACGGCGCGGGCCGCCGCGCCAGCACCGCGTACGCCCCCGGCGAGATCGTCGCCCGCTACAACCGGCCGCTGCCGGTGCCGGACGACGTGGCCGAACTGCCGGACACCACGGACCTCGCCGCGGCCCGGGCACTGGCCCGCGCCCACGCGGTCGCCGCCGGGCTGACCGCCGACCAGGCCGCCGACGCCGAGGTCGTGGTCACGGAGCTGCTGGCCAACAGCATCGAGCACGGCAGCGGCACCGGCACCGTCCGGCTCTGGACCGAGCACGGCTCGTTCGTCTGCGAGGTTCACGACGGCGGGACGCTCACCGACCCCCTGGCCGGCCGCCGTCCGGCGACACCCGCGCAGCCCCGGGGCCGGGGGCTGCTGCTGGTGAACCACCTCGCCGACCTCGTCCGCCTGCACACCGGCGAGCACGGCACGACGTTCCGGGTGTACTTCGGCGCTTGAGCCCGGTCAGGGCAGGCCGGCGAGATCGGCCAGCAAGGCCATGTGGTGCTCGAAGTACTCGGCCCGCGCCTGGACCAGGTCGTCGAGCCGGCCGAAGACCTCGAAGTTGACCTGCCCGAACAGCTGCGTCCAGGCGACGCACACGCGGTCCAGCCGCTCTTCCGACAGCTCCCCCGGCTGGTCCTCGATCAGCCGCCGCAGGTCGGCGCGAACCGGCTCGGGGAGCGGTGATCCCGCCGGGACCTCGCCCGGCGCCTCGCCCGCGATCGCGGCGAGCAGCAGGACGACCGTCGCCGCGGGGGCCACCGTTTCCTGCGGGGCCGCGTAACCGGGCACGGGGTTTCCGTACAGCAGGCCGTATTCCGCCGGGTGCGCCAGCGCCCAAGAGCGGACCGCGCCGCACACCGCGAGCCACCGGCCGCGCAGATCCGCACGCGGGATCGCCGCTTCGGCGTCGGCCGCGGCCGTCCCCAGGCCTTCGTACGCGTCGATGATCAACGCCGTCAGCAGGGCGTCCCGGCTCGGGAAGTACCGGTACAGCGCGGAAGCGACGATCCCCATGTCCCGCGCGACCGCGCGCAGTGAGAGGTTCGCGCCCTCCGCGGCGAGGCGCCGGCGGGCGACTTCCTTGATCTCCTGGTGCATCTCCGAGCGGACCCGGGCGCGCAGCGACGAGGCGGACATGATCCCAGTGTCGCACAGTCCGAGAACACCCGATCACGACGAGAACAGTGTTCTTGACGATGTGGCGACCACGACAGTACGGTGTTCATATCCGAGAACACTGTTCTCTCGACTCTGTGAAAAAGGTGGTCCCCCATGTCCCTGCACGTAGTTGTCGGCGCCGGTCCCGTCGGCGCGGCCGCCGCCCGCCTGCTCGCCGCCCGGGGAGACGAGGTCCGCCTGCTCAGCCGTAGCGGTGGCGGCCCGGTGCTCGACGGCGTCGAGCGGGTCGCCGCGGACGCTGCCGACGCCGCCGCTCTCGCGAGCCACACCGAAGGCGCCGTCGCGCTGTACAGCTGCGCGGGGCCCGCTTATCACCGTTGGCTCACCGACTGGCCGCCCCTCGGCGCGGCTCTCCTCCAGGCCGCCGAGCGGACGGGCGCCGTGCTCGTCACCACCGGCAACCTCTACGGCTACGGCGCCGTCGACGCCCCGATGACCGAGCAGCTGCCGATGCGGCCCAACTCGGCGAAGGGCGAGGTGCGCGCCCAGCTGTGGGCCGACGCGCTGGCCGCGCACGAAGCCGGCCGGATCCGCACGGCCGAGGTGCGCGGCTCCGACTACCTGGGCGCGGGCACCCTGTCGGCGTTCACCGCCTTGGTGCTGCCCAAGGTTCTCGCCGGCAAGCGCGCGTCGGCGCCGGCCGACCTCGACGCCCCGCACAGCTGGACCTACGTCGGCGACGTCGCCCGCACGCTCGTCGCAGTGGCCGCCGACGAGCAGGCGTGGGGACGGCCGTGGCACGTGCCGACCGCACCGGCGGTCTCGATCCGCCGGCTCGCCGAGCGTGCCGCCGAAATCGCGGACGCGCCGGCGGCCCGCCTCACCACGATGCCCGGCATCGCCCTGCGCCTCGCCGGGCTCTTCAACCCGGCTGCCCGCGAGATGGTCGAGATGCAGTACCAGCTGCGAGGGCCGTTCGTCCTCGACTCGTCGGCCGCGACCACCGCCTTCGGCATCGAGCCGGCACCGACCGACGACGCACTCCGCGAAACGATCGAGGGCCGGCACGACGCGCTGAGCGTGCGCTGAGCCCGCCGCCCAGGACCTGCCGTCGCCGGTCGGGCCCGGCGCCCGAAGCCTGACCGCGGTCAGCTCTGGCTGGGGATCTCCGTCGCGCGTTCCCAGCCGGACGGCAGCCGGCTGACGTTCAGCGCGTGGTCGAGCCCGCTGACCGAGAGCGCCCGGCGCACCATGCGGTTGTCGCCGGTGACGATCCGCAGGGTGGCGTTCTCGCGGACGGTCCGGGCCTGGATGTCGCCGAGCACGGCGAGCCCGTCGGTGTCGAGGAAGTCGACCTCCGACAGGTCGAGGACGAGGACCGGGAACCGGCGGTGCGCCCACGTGCTCAGTTCGGACCGGAGCTGGGGAGCGCTGTCCTCGTCGAGGGCGCCGCGGATCCGGACCATGACCGCGCCGAAGTACGGGCGGATCACCTGGATCTCGGACGCGGTTCGGGGCACACGCGCCGACGGCACCACGGGGATCGCCGTCGCGGGGGGCTGGACGACTAACATCAATACACGCCTTCATTCCCAGATGACGTGACGAACGGGCCTCACCCGGCCCGCTCGAACGCTGGCAAGCGGAGGGGGAGCGGCTTTGCTGCTGAACCGCACTTCGCAGCCTAGCCTTTGATCCAAACGGCGCAACCCCGCCAACGGCCGAACCCGGCACGTCCGCACGCGGCCCGCACGCCCGTTCCGCAAACCACCTCCCCGGGTGAACCCCTGCTCTTCCTTGACAGCAACACAGACCTTGCGCATCCTGATGGATATCAGGTTTCCTTACATCCAATGTTGCGGTCCGGAACGGCAGCCCAGCTGTGGTCCACGGTTGATCCATTCGGCCGAGCCGCGATCACAGGAAACCTGCCACCGGCGCGAAGGAGACGACTGCCGTGACCCGATCTCCCGGCCCGGCCGACTTCGGCCTGGGCAGCTGGGCCGAACGCCGCGCGCGGATCTCGCCGGGCCGCACCGCGCTCGTGCAACCAGGCCGCACGTTGACGTACGCCGGGCTCGCCGAGCGCGTCGAGCGGCTCGCCGGGGCGCTCACCCGGCTCGGGGTGCGCGCGGGTGACCGCGTGGCCTACCTCGGCGTCAACGACGTCACCGTGTTCGAGACGCTCTTCGCCACCGCCCGCTGCGGCGCGCTCTTCGTCCCGCTCAACTACCGGCTTTCCGGCCCGGAAATCCGGTACATGCTCGACGACAGCGGCACTTCCGTGCTCGTGCACAGCCCGGACACCGACCACCTCGTGGCCGCGGCCGGCCCGCTGCCGGAGACCGTGCGGCACGTCCTGGCGACGGATCCGGCGTCGTGCCCGGCGGGCGGGCTGGACTTCGAGGCGGAGCTCGCCACCGCCGGGCCCGCGCCGTCGACCGGCGTCCGGCTCGAGGATCCCTGCCTGCTGCTCTACACCTCCGGCACCACCGGCCGGCCGAAGGCCGCGGTGCTCACCCACGGGAACCTCACCTGGAACACCGTCAACCAGCTCGCCCACCTCGACGTCCTGAGCACCGACAAGGCGCTGTGCATCGCGCCGTTGTTCCACTGCGTCGGGCTGGGCCAGATCACACTGCCGACGCTGTTCAAGGGCGGCAGTGTGGAGCCGGTCGCGAAGTTCGAGCCCGGCGCGATCCTCGGCCGGATCGGCACCGCCGGGATCACGAGCTTCTCCGCCGTCCCCACCATGCTGGAAATGCTGTGCCGGCACGAGGACTGGGACCACACCGACCTGAGCTCGCTGACGTGCGTGCTCTACGGCGGCTCGCCGGTCGCTGAGCGCGTCGCCCGCGCGTGGCTCGACCGCGGCGTGAAACTCCTCCAGGGCTACGGCATGACCGAAGCCTCACCGGGGGTCTCGATGGCCACCCACGAAGGCACGCTCGACCACCCCGTCGCCGCCGGTGTGCCGCACTTCTTCACCGACGTGGCCGCCCTCGGCCCGGACCTGACGCCGGAACCGCTCGGCGCGACACCGGTCGAGCTGCTGGTGCGCGGACCGCACGTCTTCGGCGGTTACTGGAACCGGCCCGAGGAGTCGGCCGCGAGCTTCGTCGACGGCGAGTGGTTCCGCAGCGGCGACGTCGTCCGCGTCGACGAGGACGGCTGGGCGCACGTCGTCGACCGGGTCAAGGACCTGATCATCTCCGGTGGTGAGAACGTCTACCCCGCCGAGATCGAGGCGGTCGCCGTCCGGCTCGACGAGGTCGACGACTGCGCCGTGGTGGGTGTCGCCGACGAGCGCTGGGGTGAGGCCGGCGCCGCCTACGTCGTCGTCCGGCCCGGCGCGCAGCTGGACGAAACGACTTTCCGGGCGCATCTCGAGCAGCACCTCGCCCGCTACAAGCTCCCGAAACACGTGCGGTTCACCGATGCCCTGCCGCGCAACGCCACCGGCAAGATCCGGCGTGTCGAACTGCGCGCCCTCGCCGCCGAAACCTTCCCGATCGGATCCGCATGACCATCGCTCTCCTGCCCGACTCACTGCGCCTCGAGCTGAAGGACGACATCGCCGTGCTGTGGCTGTCGCGCCCGGCGAAGCGCAACGCCCTGGACGACGCCACCGTCCTCGGCCTCGAAGCGTTCTTCGGCGCGCCGCCGCCGGGCGTCAAGGCCGTGGTGCTCGCCGCGGACGGTGAGCACTTCTCGGCCGGGCTCGACCTGTCCGAGCTCACCGAACGCGACGTGTTCGAGGGCCTGGAGCACTCGATGATGTGGCACCGCGCCTTCGAGCGGCTCGAACGCGGCCGCGTCCCGGTGGTCGCCGTGCTCAAGGGCGCGGTGGTCGGCGGCGGGCTGGAACTGGCGGCGGCCGCGCACATCCGCGTCGCCGAGCCGTCGGCGTTCTACGCGCTGCCGGAGGGCCAGCGCGGGCTGTTCGTCGGCGGCGGCGCATCGGTGCGGGTGCCGCGGCTGATCGGCGCGCACCGGATGGCCGACATGATGCTCACCGGCCGCGTCCTCGACGCCGACGAGGGCCATGCGGCCGGGTTGTCGCACTACCGCGTCGAAGACGGCTTCGAGCACGCGCTCGGCCTGGCCCGCAAGATCGCCGCGAACTCCCCCATCACGAACTTCGCCGTGCTGCAGGCCCTCCCCCGGATCGCCGAGGCCAACCCGGCCGAGGGGTACCTGATGGAGTCGCTGATGGCCGCGGTCGCCAGTGGCAGCGGTGAGGCGAAGGAGCGGATGCAGGCGTTCCTGGACAAGCGCGCCGGGAAGGTCGGCCGATGATCCTGCGCCCGGTCGCGCCCGACGTCCGTGAGACCACCGAGATCGGCCGGTACCTCGGGTGGCTGGCCGCCCGCGGTCACACCTTCGACGACTACGCCGCGCTGCACCGCTGGTCGGTGACCGACCTCGACGGCTTCTGGTCCTCGATCAAGGACTTCTTCGGCGTCCGCTTCCACTCCCCCGCTTCGAGTGTCGTGCCGGACCCGCGGATGCCCGGCACCGAGTGGTTCCCCGGCGCGACCCTCAACTACGCCGAGCACGCCCTCGGCCACCAGCCTGACGACGAGGTCGCCGTCATCGGCTACTCGCAGACCCGCGAGCGCACCGAGCTGACGTGGGGCGAGCTGCGCGACCGGGTCGCCCGGGCGCGGGCCGGCCTGGCCCGGCTCGGCGTCGGCCGCGGCGACCGCGTTGTCGCGTACCTGCCCAACATCCCCGAAACCGTCGTCGCCTACCTCGCGGTCGCGAGCCTGGGCGCGATCTGGGCCTCCTGCGCGCCCGAGTTCGGCGCCCGCTCGGTGGTCGACCGGTTCGGCCAGGTCGAGCCGCGGGTGCTGCTGACGGTGTCCGGATACCGCTACGGCGCCAAAGAAGTCGACCGCCGCGCCGAGGTCGCCGAGATCCGCGCCGGGCTGACCACCGTGGAGCACGTCGTCCACGTCCCCTACGGCAACCACGACCTCCCGGGCACGCTCACTTGGAGCGAGCTGCTCACCGAGAGTGCACCCGGGTTCGAGCCGGTCGGCTTTGCGCACCCGCTGTGCGTGCTGTTCTCCTCCGGCACCACCGGGAAGCCGAAGGCGATCGTGCACGGCCACGGCGGGATCCTGCTGGAGCACCTGAAGAACCACGGCCTCAGCTGGGACCTGCGCCCGGGCGACCGGATCCTGTGGTTCTCCACCACCGCCTGGATGATGTGGAACGCGCTGGTGTCGGGGCTGCTCACCGGCGCGTCGATCGTGCTGGTCGACGGCAACCCGCTGCACCCGGACCTCGCCTGGCAGTGGCGGCTCGCCGCCGAGACCCGCGCGACGCTGATGGGCGCCAGCCCGGGATTCCTGATGGCGTGCCGGAAGGCGGGCCTCGACCCGGCCGCGTCGTTCGACCTGTCCGCGCTCCGGCAGCTCGGCGCGGCCGGGAGCCCGCTGCCGGCGGAGGGCTACCACTGGGTGCGGGACGTCTTCGGGCCGGACGTCCTGCTCAACGTCGGCAGCGGCGGCACCGACGTCTGCAGCGGGATCGTCCAGGGCGGCCCGCTGCAGCCCGTGGTCGCCGGCGAGATCTCCGGACCGTGCCTGGGGGTCGACGCGAAGGCGTTCGACCTCGACGGCAACACGGTGGTCGGCGAGCTGGGTGAGCTGGTCATCACCGCGCCGATGCCGTCCATGCCGGTCGGGTTCTGGGGTGATGACACGGGTTCGCGCTACCGGGAGACCTACTTCGCGACCTACCCCGGCATCTGGCGGCACGGCGACTGGATCCGGTTCTCCCCCGGCGGCGGCTGCGTCATCGCCGGGCGCTCGGACGCCACCCTCAACCGCGGCGGCGTCCGGCTCGGCACCGCGGAGTTCTACAGCGTCGTCGAGGAGCTCCCGGAGATCGACGACTCCCTCGTGGTGCACCTCGAGGACCCCGCGGGCGGGAACGGCGACCTGCGCCTCTACGTCGTTCTCCGGGACGGCGCCTTGGACGCGCCGCTGCGCGAGAAGATCGCGACGGCGTTGAAGAGCGCGCTGTCCCCACGGCACGTGCCGGACTCGATCACCGCCGTCCCGGTGATCCCCCGCAACCGCACCGGGAAAAAACTGGAGCTGCCCGTGAAGAAACTCCTGCTCGGCGCCCGGGCCGACGACGTCGTCGGCAAGGACGTCCTGGCCGATCCCACCGCCCTCGACCACTTCCGGGCACGCGCATGAGCACCGTCGCGGTCGTCGGCACCGGTGTGATCGGCGCGAGCTGGGCGGGGCTGTTCCTCGCCCACGGCCTCGACGTCGTCGCCACCGATCCGGCACCCGGCGCCGAAGAACGGCTGCGCACTGCTCTCGAAGGCACGCCGACGGATCGGCTGCGGTTCGTCGCCGACGCCGGAGAAGCGGCCGCCGCGGCGGATTTTGTGCAGGAGAACGGTCCTGAGCGTGAGGACGTCAAGCACGCGCTGTTCGCCGTCCTCGACGAGGCCGCGCGGCCGGACGTGATCCTGGCCAGCAGCTCGTCCGGGCTGCTGCCCAGCGTCATCGCCCGCGGCTGCCCGCACCATCCCGAGCGGGTTGTCATCGGGCACCCGTTCAACCCGCCGCACCTGATCCCGCTCGTCGAGGTCGTGCCCGGCCGCGACACCGCGCCCGAGGTCGTCGACCGGGCCGTGGCGTTCTACACCTCGGTCGGGAAGCGGCCGATCCGGTTGTCGCGGGAAGTGCCGGGCCACATCGCGAACCGGCTCCAGGCCGCGCTGTGGCAGGAGGCGTATTCGCTGGTCGAACGCGGGGTCGCGACGGTCGCCGACATCGACACGGCGATCGCGTACGGGCCCGGCCTGCGCTGGGCCGTGCTCGGCCCGTTCCTCAACCAGCACCTGTCCGGCGGCGCGGGCGGGCTGGCGCACGTCCTGGCGCACCTCGGCCCGCCCACCGAAGAGTGGTGGCGCGACCTCGGCCGCGTCCACCTGACCCCGGAGCTGGCCGAGACGCTCGTCGCCGGGGTCGACGCCGAACGGGCCGGCACCGACGACCGTGCCCTCGTGGCCGCCCGCGACGCCGTCCTGAACCGCCTGCTGGCCGCCAAGGCCGCGCAGCCCGACCTGCCCTGACTGGAGTTCGTCCGTGGATCTTTCCGCACTGACCGCCATCGACGTCCACACCCACGTCGAGCAAGACGGGCACGGCTGCTTCGCGCTCGACCAGGAACTGCTGGACGCGTCCGCGAAGTACTTCCGCGCCGACCAGGACCGCACCCCGACGGTGACCGCGATCGCCGAGCACTACCGGGCGCGGAAGATGGCCGCGGTCGTCTTCACCGTCGAGGCGCCGGCCGCGACCGGGCACCCCGCGCTGTCGAGCGAGGAGATCGCCGACGCCGCCGCCGAGCACCCGGACGTGCTCATCCCGTTCGGTTCGGTCGACCCGCACGCCGGCAAGGCCGCCGTGCGCCGCGCGCGGACGCTGGTGGCCGACCACGGCGTCCGCGGCTTCAAGTTCCACCCGAGCCTGCAGGCGTTCGAGCCCAACGACGTCCGGTACTACCCGCTCTACGAAGCGATCGCCGAGCTGGGTGTGCCCGCGCTGTTCCACACCGGGCAGACCGGGATCGGCGCGGGCCTGCCCGGCGGGCACGGCATCAAGCTGCGCTACTCGAACCCGATGCTGCTCGACGACGTCGCCGCCGACTTCCCGGAGCTGACGATCATCCTGGCGCACCCGTCGGTGCCGTGGCAGGACGAGGCGATCTCGGTCGCGACGCACAAGGCGAACGTGTACATCGACCTGTCCGGCTGGTCGCCGAAGTACTTCCCGCCGCAGCTGGTCCGCGCGGCGAACTCGCTGCTCAAGCGGAAGGTCCTGTTCGGCTCGGACTTCCCGGTGATCACCCCGGACCGCTGGCTCGCCGACTTCGCCGCGCTCGACCTCAAGGACGAGGTGCGGCCGCTGATCCTCAAGGAGAACGCCGTCCGGGTGCTCGGGCTGAGCTGAACGTTTGTCCGCTCCGTGCCCGGGCATCCGCATCCTTCGCGGACACGAGCGGAGGTGGCGGGCGTGGCCGAGGGTGACGTGCACACCTACTTCGAAAACGGACTGTGGAAGAACCGCGTCGAGGGTGGTGCCCGCGCGTCCAACACTTCGCCGCGCCGCACCGACGCCGTGCTCTCCGGCCGGCTGATCGCGAAGAAGCGGGGTGTCGGGCACGTGGTCCACACACCCGAGGGGGACGTCGAGACCGAGCGCGACTACCGGCCCCGCCGCCGTTCCTCGCGCTGACCCGCCTCGACGCTCCCGGCCAGGCAGGCCCGCCGGCGCTCCTGGACAGCGAGGTTCTCGATGTCGCCTGCCTCGTGGTCGGGCGGCAGGAGGACCAGCAGCGCGCGTTCCCCGGCGAGCACGGCGGCGGCCCACTCGGCCGGCGGCAGCCCGGCGGTCACCGGCCGCTCGTGGGCGAGGACCAGCACCGTCGCCGGGTCACCCATGAGCTCCAGCCGGCAGGTGACGCTGAACGGCCAGAGGCCGCCCCGCCACTCCCACGCCGCCGGCAGCGCCAGCCCGGCCGCGGCGAGCAGCCGGAACAGGCCGAGGTGGTCGAACGGGTCGTCCGGCTGCAGGAAGAGCACCGGGTGCATGAGGCGGCCGTCGTAGGTCAGCAGTTCGAACTGCGTTCGGCACGGGAGCGGGTGGGACATCGGGCTCTCCTCCGGCGGGTCAGGCCGGGTACCCGGTGGCGGCGCCGGCAACCCTCGGCCTCACGGTTTCCCCACCGAAGTCCACAATGGACGAAAGACCCGCTCCCGCTCGGCGAAGGCTGGGGGTTACCTGCGAGCGGAAGCGGGAGCTGGGGTGGTGCCTACATCCGTTACAACGAAGGAAAAGCGCCGGTGTTCCCCGACGTGACGCACGTCCCTCACGCGCGGCCCAGCACGGCCCACACGGTCTTGCCGCCGGACCACGACCGGCTGCTCCCCCACCGCTTCGCGACCTTGGTGACCATCCGCAGGCCGAGCCCCGTCTCGAGCAGGTCGAGCCCCTCACGCAGCACGGCGGGACGCGCGCTTTCGTCGGCGACCTCGACGGTCAGCCGCCCGCGGCGCAGGTCGAGCCGCAGCCGGGGCACCGAATCCGTGTGCCGCAGCGCGTTTTCGACCAGCTCGGTCGCGACCAGCTCGGCGTCCTCGGCCAGCTCGGGCACCATCCACTCCGCGCAGGTCCCGCGGACGAACCCGCGGGCCCGGGCCGAGGTGCGCGGCGACCGCGCGAACAGCCGCCCGACGCGTCGCCGTGCGGGCCGGGTCAGCGCCGCTTCCGCCGAGGGAACGTCCGGGTGGACCGGCACGCGCCGGCCCAGCATCGCCCGCTGCTCCGGCCGCGCGGTCACCAGCGCGAACGGGATCGCCGGCCAGTCGCGCACCCGGAGCGCGACGAGCCGGAACACCCCGGCCAGCTCCGCGTCGGGGATCTCGAGCTGTTCGACGTCGGCCAGCAGGCCGTCGGAGGACTCCGCGGCGATCTTCAGCAGGCCGTCGCGGATCTGCGGATAAGTGTCCTGGTCGAGCACTCCCCGCACCGAGGCGATCGTGATCGCGCCGGGATGGGGAACCACCCGCACCGAGTTCTGCCGCGTCGGCATCGGTGACCAACCTCCCCTCATGACCGGAAACCCGGCCATCCGGTCGGATATCCCGTCCGCGACCACTCAAACACGGCGCGCACCGGTCGTTTCACCAGTTCGGCCCCGGGGTATCCGCGCACTCCCGGCTTAAGGAGGCGACCATCACCACCGCGGTCCTGTTCGACGTCGACGGCACCCTCGTCGACTCCAACTACCTGCACGTCCACGCCTGGCACCGGGCGTTCCACCGGCTCGGCCGCGACGTCGACTCGTGGCGCGTCCACCGGGCGATCGGCAAGGGGTCCGGCAAGCTGCTGGCCACACTTCTGGGCGACGAGGACGCCGACCGCATCGGCGACGAGGTCAAGGAGCTGCACAGCCGCTTCTACCTGGAGACGGCTTCGCTCCTGCGCCCGTTCGACCGGGCGCCCGAGCTGATCCGGGCGCTGGCCGGCCACGGGGTGCGGGTGGTTCTCGCAACATCGGCCGGGGCGGACGAGCTGAAGGAACAGCGCCGGGTCCTCGACGTCGACGACGTGGTGTCCGGCATCGTTTCGGGCGCGGACGTCGACGCGACGAAGCCGGATCCGGAGCCGGTGTTCGCGGCGCTGGAGAGCGCGGGAACAGCGCCGGAGGACACGATCTTCATCGGCGACGCGGTGTGGGACGTGCACGCGGCGACGAAGGCTGGAGTGCGGACGGTGTCGGTGCTGTCCGGTGGGGTTGGTGCGGCGGAGCTGACGGAGGCCGGGGCGATCGCGACTTATGACGATGCTGCGGCGCTTCTTGCGGGGTTGGACGAGAGCCCGTTGGCGAAGCTCTTCAGCTGACGCGTTACGAAAGTGCGTGTCGTGAGTGACGTACTGGCACGACGCTTCGCGACCTGCGAGGTTTCTGGGAAAAACGGCGTAGCCGTGTCTTGGCGTGGCCATTTTTCGCTGTGCTAACCTGACCTCGGATCGGGCACGACTGTGCCCTCAGGCCCCGCCACTCTGGCCGGGGCCTTTTTGTTGCCCCTTGTCTTCGCCGGGCCTCACCCGGCGAATTCGTCGTGCCCGGAGGTCGCCTTGCTGACGCTGCTCGTCTACCTGTCACCGATGCTGCTGCTCATGGTCGTCTTCGGCGTCGTGGCCGTCGTTGCGCTGTGCCAAGCGAGACCCGAAGACGTGCCGCAGGTCTTCACCGAAGCCACGAATGTGTTCCGCAAGCTCAGCGGCCGGGCACGCAAGGCGCTGTCGAGCCGCGATACTGAGGGCGGCGAAGAGGAGGTCCGGCCGTGACGCGTCGGCGGGTGACCGTGCTTGACGGGAGCCGTTACGCCGCCGCGATCCTCGCCCTGGATCAGCTCAAGTCCGTGCTCGAGACCATTTCGCCGGATGAGGCCGAGATCGTCATCTTGCGATACGGCCTGCGTGACGGCGTTCCCCACTCCCGTGCCGAAACGGCGAAGATCCTCGGCTTCTCCGGAGCCGAGGTCCTGCGCCGGGAGGCTGACGCGTTCAGACGGATACGCCGTCCGCTTCGCTCCTCCGTCCTGCGTGACTACCTCGATTCGGACCAGGCGACCGTCCCGGACCAGGTGCGCGCCCGGATCATGGGCGGCGCCGACGGCCCGGCCGTGGACCGGTGCGAGCGTCACGGGTACTTCGAACTGGCCGCCGGGTCAGCGCTCTGTTCGGAGTGCCCCTGCCCGGTCACCCCGGCCCGGTCCGTCGCCTCGGACCTCGGCCGGCCCCGCCGCTACTGCTCCGACGCGTGCCGGCAGGCGTCCTACCGAGCGCGAAAAGCGAAGCCGGTCAGCTGACCTGACGGGCCACCAGCCGCTCCACCAGGCCCAGCTTGAACCGCTCCCGCCGCTCCACCGGCAACCCCAGCGCCTCGACCAGCTTCAGCGGCCGCCGCCGGAAGTGCTCGCCGGCCAGCGGCACGCTCGCCAGCTCCACCAGCCACTGCATCACCCGCACCACCCACGACGACGACGCGACGTGGTCGACCAGGATCAGGCGGCCGCCCGGGCGCAGGACCCGGGTCATCTCCGCCACCGCCGTCGCGGGGTCCGGGATCGCGCACAGCCCGAACGTGCACACGACCGTGTCGAACGACGCGTCGGCGAACGGGAGCGCGTGGGCGCTGCCCTCCCGCAGAGTCACCGGACGGTCGATCGCACGCGCCCGGTCGCGGGCGAGCGAGAGCATCCCGGAACTCAGGTCGAGGCCGGTGAGGGTCACCTCGGCGGGGTAGAACGGCAGGTTCAACCCCGTGCCGACGGCGACTTCGAGGACCTCGCCGGTCGCCTGCGCGCAGGCCCACTCCCGCGAGTCGCCGAAGAGGCGGCGGTCCCAGATCCCCATCTCCGCGTCGTAACTCGCGGATTTGCGGTCCCAGTACCGCCGCCACCGGTCAGCCTTCGTCATGCCCTCCAGCCAACCACGCCGGGAAGCCGTCAGCCGAACATCCCGGGCTCGTACGAGCCACCCTGCTGGTGCAGGATCACCGCGAGCCGGTTGGCCGAGTTCATCTGGGCGACCAGCGCGACCAGCGCCGCGGTCCGGTCGTCGTCGTAGTGCTTGCGGACCCGCGCCCAGGTGTCGTCGGAGACGCCGGGGCAGGCGTCGGCGAGCCGGGTGCCCTCCTCGGCGAGCGCCAGCGCCGCCTGCTCGGCCTCGGAGAACACCGTGGCCTCGCGCCAGGCGGCGACCAGGTTGATCCGGACCGCCGGTTCGCCGGCCGCGGCGAGCTCCTTGGTGTGGATGTCGACGCACCAGCCGCAGCCGTTGATCTGGCTGACGCGCAGCGACACCAGCTCCTGGGTGACCTTCGGCAGCGGCGACTGGATGATCGCCAGGCTCGCGTTGCCGAACCGCTTGGCGAACCTGGCGCCGATCTCGTTCTCCGTCAGGGTGAATCGGGGTTCCATGACTTCGTCCTCACTCGATGGGAACCGGACGTCCAGGAGATGCCGGACCACCCCCGCGCCGTGACAGTGACGACCATCACGGTCACACCGCGGCCGCGGCCGGCATCTGGTGGGAAACTCCGCCGAACGACGAAGAGGAGCCACCCATGGCCGGCCCGGATCCCGCCACCGAGGCGTTCCTCGCGCACCGCAACCTGCTGTTCACCGTCGCCTACCAGATGCTCGGCTCCGCGGCCGACGCCGAGGACGTCCTGCAGGAGACGTGGCTGCGCTGGACCGGCGTCGACCTCGCCGACGTGCGCGACCGGCGCGCGTACCTGGTCCGGATCACCACCCGCCAGGCGCTGATGCGGCTGCGGACACTGGGCCGCCGCAAGGAGTCCTACGTCGGCCCGTGGCTGCCCGAGCCACTGCTGACCGCGCCCGACGTCGCCGAAGACGTCGAGCTGGCCGACAGCGTGTCGATGGCGATGCTGCTGGTGCTCGAGACGCTCACCCCGGCCGAGCGGGCGGTGTTCGTGCTGCGCGAGGTGTTCGACCTGGCCTACGACGAGATCGCCGAAGCCGTCGGCAAGAGCCCGGCCGCGGTCCGCCAGATCGCCCACCGGGCCCGCTCGCACGTCGCGGCACGCCGGCCGCGCGGCGCCGTCTCCCCCGCCGCGGCCCGGGACGCGCTCGCGGCGTTCCAGCACGCCGTCGAAACGGGCGATCTGCGGCAGCTGCTCGATCTCCTCGCCCCGGACGTCGTGTTCCTCGGCGACGGCGGCGGCATCGTGCAGGCGGTCCTGCAGCCGATCGTCGGCGCGAGCGAAGTCGCCAGCGTGCTGACGGCGGGTGTCGGCAACTTCGCCGCCGGCTCCCTGCGGGCCGCCCACGTCAACGGCTACCCGGCGCTGATCCTCCGCCTCGGCGGCGAGGTCGACACCGTGGTGGCGGTGCGCCTCGACGAAGGGCTCATCACCGGGCTGTACGCGGTGCGCAACCCCGAGAAGCTGTCGCGGCTGGAGGAAGAGACAACGCTACGGCGCTGACCGCGCGTCGAGCGCCGCCCGCAGCCGCAGCCAGGCCGGTTCCGGGTCGAGAGTCGCGGGCACCTCGTCGAGGTCGTCCTCATCGGACACCTCGGTGGTCGTGGCCAGGAACTCGGCCACCCGCGACGGATCGAGCACGGGATCGGCGGTTGCCCGCCCGAGAAGCACGAGTTCACTTCCGGCGGCGGCGACCAGCTCACCCGTCGCCGTGGCGGCCAGCGCGGTCGCCGGGGAGCCGGACAGGCTGTGCTCGACGGTCGTCCCGCCGTCGAGGTCGATCCCGACGAGCGGCCCGTCCGGCACCCCGAACCACAACGCGCCGGCGGCGAACGCGACAGCCTGCCGTGAGCCGAGGCCCGTCGCCAGAACCCGTCGCAGCGAGGGGAATTCGAACACCTGAAGGAGGTTCTCGTAGGCGTTGCCCGCGATCGCGAGGTACTGCCCGTCCGGGCTGAATATCGGCGGCCCGTAACCGTCGGCGTCCAGGACCAGCGCCCGGCTGCGGATCCCCGCGCCCGGCTCGGCGAAGACCACGAGGGTGAGTCCCTGGTTGCTGCGGAGCGTGGCCACCAGCCCACCGGCGGGGTGTTCGGCAACCCCGGTGTCCCACTGCGGGCCCGAACCGACAGCGCCCGAAGCGAGGTCGACGACGTCGGAGCAGTTCCAAGCAGCCGGCTCGTCGCTCGACGACGGCGAGGCCCACAGCGCCGCGCCGTCCGGGCTGAACGCCACGCCGTGGTAGCGCGCGGAGTCCCTTGTGGACATCCCGCCGGGAGTCCACCGCGTCATCCCGCTCTCGCCCGACACGACGAGCAGGGGCTCGTGCGGGTGCCACGCCGCCGCGGGCGTCCGGGTGAACCGCTCCCACGGCGCGGCCGGGTTGTAGGCAGCGGTCTCGGTGCCGATCGCGGCGAGCCGGCCACCCGCGTGGTCCAGCACGTGGACCGCGGGGCGACCGGCGTCGAAACAGGCGAGCAGGGGCAACCGGGGGTGGGCCAGCACACGTTCGACCGGGAACCCGGCCGGCACCCGCGCGATCGTTTCGAGAGTCACCCGGCCAACTTAGTGGTGTTTCTCCTTCAGGTCCTTCGCTTTCACGCCGACCAGGAGCACGACGACCGCGAGCAGCACGATGCCCGAGCTGATCACCAGGCCGAGCGAAAGGCTGCCGGTCGCCGCCTGGATGAAGCCCAGCAGGGACGGGGATGCCGCGGCCGCGAACGAGCCCATCGACGTCACCACCGCGATGCCGGTCGCCGCCGCGCGGTCGCTCAGGTAGATCGACGGGATCGAGTAGAACACCGTCAGGCCCGAGTAGTGGGCCGCTGCCATCACCGCGAGCAGGAGGACCACCACCAGGACGTTGCTGCCCGCGAACGCCAGCGCCAGCATCGCCACCGCGGCCACCAGCCAGCTGACCGCCGCGTGCCACCGCCGCTCCAAGGTGCGGTCGGAGTGGCGGCCGACCACCAGCATCACGACGATGCCGAGCAGCGGCGGGATCGCCGAGAAGAAGCCCAGGTTCAGCACGTCGCCGACACCGGCCTCGGCGATGATCCGCGGTGTCCAGTACGACACGGCGTTGGCCAGCGTGTAGGCGCCGCAGGCGCACAGGCCGAGGATCCAGACCTTCGGGTCACGCAAGGCCGAGAGCATGCCGCCGTGCCGCTCCGGGGACTCGCCCTTCGAGCGCCGGTCGGCTTCGAGGTCGGCCCGGACGGCGGCCTTCTGCGCCGGCGTCAGCCACTTCGCCTGCTCGGGCTCGTCGGCGAGGAAGAACGCCACCAGCACCGCGAGCAGGATCGGCGGGATCCCTTCGATGAGGAACAGCCATTGCCAGTCGGCCAGCCCGCCGACACCGCCGAGCGAGTGCATGATCCAGCCGGAGACGACCGAGCCGAGCACACCGGAAACCGGGACGCCGATGAAGAACACCGCGGTCATCCGTGTCCGGCGCGCGGACGGGAACCAGCGTGACAGCAGGTAGAGCGCGCCGGGGAAGAAGCCCGCTTCGGCCACGCCGAGCAGGAACCGGGCGATGTAGAACGTGGTTTCGTCCTGCACGAACAACGTCACGATCGTGACCACGCCCCAGGTGGCCATGATCCGGACCAGGGTCTTGCGGGCGCCGATCTTCGCGAGCAGGGCGTTGCTGGGGACCTCGAAGAGGATGAACCCGACGAAGAACAGCGTGACGCCGAGCCCGTAGACGGCCGAGCCGAACCCGAGGTCGCGCTTGAGGCCCTGCTGCGCGATGCCGATGTTGGTGCGGTCGATGAAGCTGACGACGTAGCAGATCACGAGCAGCGGCATGACCCGCAGCGCGATGGTCCGGTAGGTCGACGCGCGGTCGACCCCGGCCACCGGGGTGTCGGGCCGTCCGGTGACGGCGGGTGGTTCGGCCATGCTGCTCGACTCCTTCGTCAGGCTGGGCGTGCGGCTGCAGTGTCGGCAACACGTGTTGAGTTTGTCAACACCCGGGCGGCAGCGGCTACGATGACCGGCATGGCGGAACGCGCGGACGGCCGAGACCTGGTGCCCATCTCCGGACTCCTCTCCTACCGGCTCTCCCGCACGTCGTCGGCGATGTCGCGCAGCGCCGCGCTGCGCTACCGGCGGGAGTTCGACGTCAGCCTCGGCGAATGGCGGGCGATCTCGCTCATCGCCGCCGATCCCACCCTGACACTCAACCGGCTCGCACGCCGGGCCGGGCTGGACAAGGCGCAGATGAGCCGGGTGGTCAGCCGGCTGACCGAGCGTGGCCTGGTGGACCGGACGGCCGGCTCGGGCCGCACCTCGCAGCTCGCCCTCACCGGCGAGGGCACCCGCGTCTACCGCGGCCTGATCACCGCGGCGAACGAGCGTGACGCGGAGTTCCTGGCCGCGCTGACCCCCGAAGAGGCGGCGACCCTGAGCGGCGCGCTGGACAAGCTGGCCGACCTGGCCCTGGCCGTCGAGGAACGTGAGCGCGCCCATCCGGGCGACCCTGACTGTTGACTTTATCAACAGAGCCGCGTAGTTCTGGAGCCACCGAACAGGAGGTGGCCCGATGCCCGACGCCGTCACGATCTGCGAGTGCTTCGCCCGCGACGGGCTGCAGCACGAGCCGGAGTTCGTGCCGACCGCGACGAAGGTCGCGCTGCTGGACGCCTTCGCGGACGCGGGGTTCCGGCGCATCGAGGCGACCAGCTACAGCCACCCTTCGCGTGTCCCGGGCTTCTCGGACGCCTCCGACGTCCTCGCGAAGATCCGGCGCCGTCCCGGGGTCGGCTTCAAGGCGACCTGCCCGAACCCGCGCGCGGTGCACCGGGCTCTGGCCGATCTCGACGCCGGGCACGGCGCCGACGAGCTGAGCCTGCTGGTCTCGGCCAGCGAGAGCCACACCGAGCGCAACCTCCGCACGTCGAGAGCCGGACAGTGGCAGCGCGTCGAGGAGATGGTCGCGCTGGCCGGCGGCCGGTTCAAGCTGATCGGGGTCGTGTCGGTGGCGTTCGGCTGCCCGTTCGAAGGCGCGGTCGACCCCGGCCGCGTCGCCGACGACGTCGCCCGCTTCGCCGAGCTGGGCGCCGACCTCGTCACCTTGGGCGACACCACCGGTGTCGCGACCCCGCCGTCGGTCCGGGCGCTCTTCGCCCGGCTGGACCCCGCAGTGCCGGTGGTCGCGCACTTCCACAACACCCGCGGCACCGGCATCGCCAACGCCGTTGCGGCCCTCGATGCCGGCTGCCGGAACTTCGACACCGCGATGGGCGGCGTCGGCGGCCACCCCAGCGCAATCCGGTACGGCGCCGGGCTGACCGGCAACGTCTGCACCGAGGACCTGGTCAGCCTGTTCGACACGATGGGCGTCCACACCGGTCTCGACCTCGACCTGCTCGCGAAGGCTTCGGCCGCCTGCGAAGACGCCCTCGGCCGGCCCCTGCACAGCATGGTGGCCCGCGCCGGCTTCGCCCCGACCCCGAACCAGGAGACCCCGTGACCGTCCCCCTCGTTGCCGAGGACCACGGCCCCGTCCGCGTCCTGACGCTGAACCGGCCCGAGAAGCTCAACGCCCTGAACACGGCACTGACCCGCGCGCTCAGCGAAGCGTTCACCGAGGCCGACGCCGATCAGGACGTCCGCGCGGTGGTGCTCACCGGCGCCGGCCGCGGCTTCTGCGCGGGCGCGGACCTCGGCGAGTTCTCGTCCCTGACACCCGACCAGCCGGACGCGGTTCTGGAACGCGCCGCGCTCACCGCCAAACTGCAGGTGCAGGCCCGGCAGCTGCGTGTCCCCGTGGTTTCGGCCGTCCGCGGCGCTGCGGTCGGTGGCGGCGCCGGCCTGGCGATCGGCGCCGACATGGTCGTCGCCGCGACCGACCTGAAGTTCGGCTACCCGGAGCTGAAGCACTCGATCGTCCCGGCGCTGGTGATGACCGGGCTCGTCGAGCACCTGGGCCGCAAGCTCGCCTTCGAGCTGGTCAGCACCGGGCGGCTGCTCACCGCCGCCGAAGCCTTCGAGCACGGTCTGGTCAACCGCGTCGTCGAACCGGACGAGGTGCTCCCCGCCGCGCTGGAGATCGCCGAGCACTGGGCCGAGGTGGAGCCGCGGGCGATCGCCGCGGCCAAGGACCTGTTCTACCGCGTTGCGGACCTGCCGACGGACGCCGCGATGCGCGCCGGCCAGGACGTCAACGCGCTGATGCGGGGGTTCCGCGGATGACCGGCCCGCTCTCCGGTGTCACCGTGCTGGACTTCTCCCGTGTCCTCGCCGCTCCCCTGGCCACCCAGGTGCTCGCCGAGCTCGGCGCGACCGTGATCAAGGTCGAGCGGCCCAGCTCCGGCGACGAGACCCGCAGCTTCGAGCCCCGCCTGCCGCACGGCGAAAGCGCCTACTTCTTCGCCTTCAACCGGGGCAAGAAGTCCGTGACGCTCGACCTCAAGGACCCGCGCGGCCAGGAGGTGGCACGAAAGCTCGCTGCCCGCGCGGACGTCGTCGTCGAGAACTTCCTGCCCGGCGCGATGGACCGCCTCGGCCTCGGCTACGCGGACCTCTCCGCCGGGAACCCCGGGCTGGTCTACGTGTCGGCGACCGGGTTCGGGCAGACCGGCCCGGACCGCGACCGCAAGGGCTACGACACGGTGTTCCAGGCGCTGTCCGGCGTGATGGCGATGACCGGCGAGCCGGCCGGGCCGCCGTCGAAGACCGGGATCCCGGTGGCGGACCTGACCTCCGGGCTCTGGGTGGTGATCGCGGTGCTGACCGGGCTGGCCGGGCGCGCGGCGGCCGGCCGCGGCCGCCACCTCGACGTGTCCATGATGGACGTCCAGCTGAGTCTCCACGCGCTCAACGCCGCCCGGCTCTTCGCGCTGGGCGAGGATCCGGTGCGGACCGGGACCGAGCATCCCGGCCGGGTGCCGTCGGCGGCGTTCCAGGCCGGGGACGGCGAGTGGCTGCACATCAGCGGCAGCGACCAGCACTGGACACCCCTGTGCGAGGTCCTCGGGCTCGCCGAACTGGCCGCGGATCCGGTGCTGCACAACAACTCCGGCCGCGTCGAACAGCGTGCCCGCGTGATGAAGGCGCTGCGTGGCGCGATCGCCCAGCACGACCGGGACGCGCTCGTGAAGGAGCTGCGCGCGGCCGACGTCCCGGCCGGAGCGGTCCGGTCGGTGCGCGAAGCCCTCGCCGACCCGCACGCCGTCGCCCGCGGAGTGGTCGGCGAGTTCACTCACCCCGCCGAGGGACCGTTCCCGGCACTGCGGACGCCGTTGCGCGAGACTGCCGGAGAGGCCCCGGTGCCCGGCGTACCACCGCTGCTGGGCGCCGACACCGACGACGTCCTGGCGGAGCTGGGGCTCGCCGCTGCCGAAATCGAGGACCTGCGGACCGACGGGGTGATCCGATGACCGAGCGAGTGAGCCTCGACGTCACCGACGGGATCGCGCGGGTCGAACTCGCGCGTCCCGAGGCCCGCAATGCCCTCGACCTGCCGATGTGTCACCAGCTGCGGGAAGCCTTCGAGTCGCTGGACGACGACGTCCGGGTGGTGCTGCTGAGCGGGCGCGGGCCGGTCTTCTGCGCGGGCGCCGACCTCAAGGAGCGCACCGGCAAGGACGCCGCCTGGGTGCGACGCCGGCGTGTCGCCGCCTTCGCCGCGTACTCGGCCATCGAGCAGTGCCGGGTGCCGGTGGTCGCGCTGGTGCAGGGCGCGGTTGTCGGCTCGGGCGGGGAGATCACCCTCGCCGCCGATTTTGCGCTGGCCGCTTCGGGGACCGTCTTCCGATTCCCCGAGCCGCACTGGGGCACCGTCGGCGCGACCCAGCGCCTGCAGCGCGTGATCGGCAAGCGCCGGGCCAAGGAGCTGCTGTTCACCAACCGCGCGCTCGCCTCCGAAGAGGCCGCCGACCTGGGCGTCGTCACCCGCGTCGTCCCGGCTGAGGAGTTGCTCGCCGCCGGGGACGAGACGGCCGCGAGCATCACCAAGGCCCCGCCGCTGGCCATCTCGCTCACCAAGCGCGCGGTCGACCTCGGCGCGGAAACCGACCTCGACCGCGGGATCCGCATCGAGCTGGCCGCCATCGAACAGTGCCTCGCCGACGGCGGCTGGCGCGACGGCGTCGAGCGCTTCACCGCCGGGAAGGAAGACCCCCGATGACCGCACTGCGCACCGCCTGCCCGCTCACCACGCACGAGGTCCTCGACCGCGCGGCCCTGCTCGCGCCGGACGTCGAAGCCGTCGTCACGGCGTCGGAGCGGATCACCTACGGCGAGCTGGCCGAGCGGGTTTCGCGGATCCGCGCCGGCCTGGCAGCGGCCGGGATCGGCCGCGGTGACCGCGTCGGCATCTGCCTCGGCAACGGCCCGGACTGGGTGGCGCTGTTCCACGCGATCGGCGCGGCCGGGGCGGTCGCCGTGCCGGTCAACACCCGGTTCACCGCCGACGAGGTGCGGTACACGCTCGAGCACGCGCAGGTGCGGACGCTGTTCGTCGCCTCCCGGGTGCTCAATGTGGACTTCGCTCAGCTGCTTCGGGAGATCGACGTCGAGTCGCTTCCCGCGCTCGAGAAGGTCGTTGTGCTCGGCGACGACGTTCCTTCCTTCGCTTCCTCGTGGGACGAGTTCCTTTCCGGTTCTTCGGAAGCTCCCCCACCGGTCGGCGCTCCGGACGACATCCTGCTCGTGCAGTACACCTCCGGCACGACGTCGCGGCCGAAGGGCGTCCTGCTCACCCACCGCAGCGTGTGCGCGGACGCGTTCTTCTCCGGCCTGCGTTTGGGCCTGCGGGCGGGCGACCGGTTCCACTCGGCCCGGCCGTTCTTCCACGTCGCCGGCAGCACACTCTCGGTGCTCGCGTCGGCCCAGCACGCGACAACGCTGGTGACGATGCCGAAGTTCGAGCCCGAAGAAGCGTTGCGGCTGCTGGAAACCGAGCGCTGCACGCACTTCTCGGGCAACGACACCATCGCGTTGCTGCTGCTCAACCACCCCTCTCGCGCACAGCGCCGGTTGTCGCTGCGCGGCGGCTGGGTGGCGGCGTCGCCGACCGTCATCCAGCGGGTCATCACCGAGCTCGGCGCGCACGAATGTGTTGCCGGATACGGACTTTCCGAGGCTTCGCCGAACGTCGCGCAGTCGGCGTGGTGGGAACCTGCGGAAATCCGCGCGTCCGGCGCGATGGCCGTCCAGCCGGGGGTCGAGGTGCGGATCCGCGCGTTCGACGGTGACCGCGACTGCGGCCCCGGCGAGCCCGGCTCGGTGCTGGTGCGCGGCTGGAACGTGATGGTGGGGTACCTCGACGACCCGGTGAAGACGGCCGAGACGATCGACGCCGACGGCTGGCTGTCCACCGGCGACGTCGGCCTGCTCGACGAGTCCGGGCGGTTCCACTTCACCGGCCGCACCAAGGACATCATCCGCGTCGGCGGCGAGAACGTCGCGCCCGCGGACATCGAGGACACCCTGCACCGGCACCCGCTGGTGCGGCAGGCGGCCGTGGTCGGCGTCCCGGACGCGCGGCTGCTGGAGGTGCCGTTCGCGTTTGTCGTGCTGACTTCGCCGGACGTCACCGAGGCCGAACTGCTGGCGTGGGCGAGTTCACGGATGGCGGGGTTCAAGGTGCCGCGGCACCTGCGGATCGTCGACGGCTTCGAGGGCATCGGCATGACCGCGAGCTCGAAGGTGCAGAAGAACCGGTTGGCCGCGCACGCCCGGACCCTGCTGGAGCAGGCGTGACGCGCATCGAGACGCCGGTGACCCGGCTGCTGGGGACCGACCTGCCGATCGTGCAGGCGGGGATGTCGTGGGCGTCGTCGTGCTCGGCGCTGCCGCTGGCCGTTTCGAACGCGGGCGGGCTCGGGGTGGTGGCGGCCGGCCCGATGCGGCTGCCCGATCTTTCCCGCGTGCTGGCGGAAATGGCGGCGGGCACGGACCAGCCGTGGGCGGTGAACCTCCCGCTGTACCGCGCGGGCGCCGACGAAGTGATCGACCTGGTGCTGCGGCACCGGCCGCCGGTGCTGATCGCTTCCCAAGGCGGGCCGCGGCGGTACCTGGCCCGCTTCCACGACGCCGGGACGCGCTGCCTGCACGTCGTGGCCGGGGTGGAGCACGCGCGGAAGGCGGCCGACGCGGGTGTCGACGCCCTGGTCGTCGTCGGCGCCGAGGCGGGCGGGCACCCGCCACCCGCGATGGTCACGACGTCGGTGCTGGTGCGAGCGGTGGCGCGCGCGGTGCCTTCGGTGCCGCTGATCGCGTCGGGCGGCATCGCCGACGGCGCGGGCCTGGCGGCGATGCTCGCCCTCGGCGCGGGTGCGGCCCAGTTCGGCACCCGGTTCCTGGCCAGCGCCGAGTCGTCCGTGCACAACGCGTACAAGCAGGCGGTGGTCGACGCGGGTGTCGACGCCACCCGCACGGTGGGGCACGGCCTCGGCGTCATCCGCGTCCTGGACAACAACTTCACCGCACGGATGCTCGGCTTGGAAGCGGCCGGCGCCGAGGAAGCACTGCGGCGGAAGACGTTCCAGGCATCGACGCTTCGTGACGCCGCCCTCCACGGCGACGTCGTGGAGGGCAAGCTGGAGGCGGGACAGTCCGCCGGGCTCGTCGACGAGGTGCTGCCCGCGGCCGAGATCGTGGCCAAGATCGTGCGGGAGTACCGGGCGGCACGCGCCGGTCTCCCGCCGATCACCTGAGGTTCACGTCGCGGCGTTACCCTGACGCCCGATGATGCTCGAGCACCCTCCCCAGCGGATCGGGTTCGCCGTCACCTCCTGGTTCCTGGCGGTGACCGGCGGGGTCCTCGCGTACCTGTTCGGTTCCGCCGCGGCGGAAAGCACCGACTCGTGCCTGCCGGACGAAACCCTCTTCCCGTGCACCGAAACCGGGCGGCAGGTCATCTTCTGGCTGCCCATTTCGGGGTGGATCCTGGCGATCCTGTTCGGCTGGCTGGTCGGCGCCCAGCTGATCCGGCACCGGAAACCTCGCTGGCCCGCCATCCCGGCCGGCGTGGTGGTCTACGCGGCCGGGATGGTGGCCGACTGGTTCGTCGCGGTGCGCTGACTGCGCCAAGTTGCGCAACGTTGGACGGCGAGGACGAGCTGTTCGACATCACCTCGCCGGCGGACCTCACTGCGCCGGATCGTCAACTCGGAGTTCCTGGGCCCGCTTCAGGACGAACTGGCGTCGCACGGCATCGAAGCGGCCTAGCGCTGTGCGGACCGAGGCCGGGCTCGGTCCGCACAGCTCGGGCTCACTCCGTGGCGGTCGCCGCCGCGACGATGACCTCCGCGACGACCTCGGGCTGCGACACCGCGACCGCGTGCGAGGCGTCGATGTGGCGGACCGTCGACGACGCGCGCTCGGCCATGAACTCCTGGGCCTTCGCCGGGATCGCGTTGTCCTGGTTGGCGACGAGCGTCCACGACGGCAGCTTCGACCACGCCGGGGTGCCCTCGAACGGCGCGGCGAGGGCCTGCTGCGCGACCGGGCGCTGGGTGACCGCCAGGATCGCGGCCGTGGCCGCCGGGACGTCGCCCGCGAAGACCTCGGCGAAGTCCGCCGGCTTGATGGCCAGCTCGGGCTCGCCGTTGTGCACCAGGACGTTCGTGGTCTCCGGGCCGAGCTTGGCGCCCGGGTAGCGGCCGGACAGCTCGAAGACGCTCTCGCCCGCGTCGGGCTGGAAGGCCGCGATGTAGACGAGTGCGCGGACGTTCGGCGTCTCGGTCGCGGCGCGGGTGATCAGCGCGCCGCCGTAGGAGTGCCCGGCCAGTACGACGGGGCCTTCGACGCTCTTGACCACGTCCGCGACGTACGCCGCGTCGGACTCCACGCCGCGCAGCGGGTTGGCGACCGCGACCACCGGATAGCCCTGCTCCTGCAGCTTCGACACAACGCCGGTCCAGCTGGACGAGTCGGCGAACGCGCCGTGGACCAGGACGATGGTGGGCTTACTCATGACTGGCTCCTTAGAGAGAATGACCGGTCTTTCTGTCAGCTACTTTGGCGCGCGCAAGCCGGCGGCGCAATGTGATGAAGGCGATCTGGCAGAACGACCAGTCTTTCTCTATGCTGGCCGGATGAAGTCCGGCGAGGTGCACCCCAAGGACCGGTTGCTCGCAACCGCGTCCCGGCTCTTCTACGCCGAGGGCATCCACGCGGTCGGGGTGGAACGCCTGGTCTCGGAGGCGGCGGTGACGCGGGCGACGTTCTACCGGCATTACCCCACCAAGGACGACCTGGTCGCGGCCTACCTGAGCACAACGAGCCACCAGATCCGCGCGGCGGTCGACGAGGTCCGCGCGGGCAAGCCACCGCGTGAGGCGCTGGCCGGCACACTCGGCGTCGTCGGCGACGCGACCTGCGCCGACGACTTCCGCGGCTGCCAGTTCCTCAACGCCGCCGCGGAGTTCCCCGACCCCGATCACCCGGTGCGCAAGGTCATCAACGACCACCGTTCGTGGTTCTTCGAAGTGCTCCGCGAAGAGGCGGCGGCCACCGGCCACCCGGACCCGGACCACGCGGCACGAGTGCTGGTCCTCCTGCGCGACGGCGCCCTGCACGGCGGCGAACTCGACAACGCGGAGGCGGTGCGCGCGACCCTGCGCCGGGCGGTGGAGGAGCTCTTCCCCGCTTGAGCCGCGGGGCGGCGACGCCTCACCGCGCCGCCGTTGGGCCCGGGAAGTGGCGCGCCCGCCCGCTGCAGACGCTCGCCCGCGGAACCGACTTTGCCCGAGCCCTCAGGGATCGCGGCCAGCCGTCCGGATCCACGCCGACCGAGGACCTCTTCCCCGCCTGAGCCACCGGACCGCGAAACCTCACCGCGCCACCCCGGGCCCACGAAGTGGCCCACCCGCTGCAGCCACAGCTCGCCCGCGGAACCGACTTCGCCCGAACCCCAAGGGTCGCAGCCAGCCAACCGGATCCCACCGCCCCGAGGACTTCCCCGCCCGAGCCGCCCCCAAGCCACGTGCTGGAATGGGCTCGTGCCGTCCGAAGACCCGCTCCCCCGCATCGCCCGGTCGCGGGCGTTGCTGTTCGCGCTACCGGCCGCCGGACGGCGGTGGAGTGCCGGACTGCGGGCCGCAGCTGCCGTCGCACTCCCCGGCGCCGTCGTGGTCCTCGCCGGCCGTGCGGACGTCGCGCTCTTCGTCACCTTCGGCGCCTTCGCCGTCCTCTACGGCGAAGGCCGCCCCTACCGCGTCCGTGCGCGGGTCGTCCTCACCGCGGGTGCTGTGCTGCTGCTCGCCGCCGGCCTGGGCACCGTCGCCGCGGCCGGGGGCACGCCGGCGATCGTGGCCGTGGTCACCGTTGTTGCGATCCTCGCCGTGTACACAGTGGACGCGCTTCGCCTCGGGCCGCCGGGCGCCCTGTTCTTCGCCCTCGTCACCGGCGGCGCGCTGGTCGCCACCGAGGCCGGCGCCGACCCGCTCACCCTGCTCGTCTGCACGGCGCTGGGTGGCGCGTCCTCGGCGCTGGTGTCGATGGCCGGCATCGTGGCCAATCGGGGCAAGCCGGAACGCGTGGCCGTCGAGCGGGCGGTTCGGGCGATCGAAGCGTTCCTCCAGGGCAGCCCCGGTGCGGAGGCCCGGCACTCGGCGGGCTCGGCCATCTCGGCAGCCTGGGGCGCGGTGCACGACGCCGGCCGCGGGCCCGGGTCGGAACTGGCGACCACGCTCTTCGCCGCGCACCGGCGCTTCGCCGCCGCGACCAGCGCCGAGACCGGCCCCGACGAGACGCCGCCGGGCGGCACCCTGCCGTTGCCCCGGCCCGGCGTGGGTTACCGGCTGAGAAGGTCCGCGACCCTCCGCTCGCACGCCATGGTGACGGCGTTGCGCGTCGGCGGCACCTGCGCGGTCGCCGGCACCCTGAGCGCGAGCCTCGGCCTGGGCCGTCCGCACTGGGCGATCCTCAGCGCGCTCGTGGTCCTGCAGCAGGGCACCGACCGGGTCCGGGCGAACGTGCGCGGCCTGCAGCGCTTCGCCGGGACGGCCGTCGGCTTGGGACTGTTCGCCGTGCTCGTCCGGCTCGGGCCCACCGGCCTCGCGCTCATCACCACGATCGCGGTGCTCCAGTTCTGCATCGAGCTGTTCGTCCCGCGCAACTACGCGGTGGCCGTCGTCTTCATCACGCCGGTGGCGCTGCTCGCCGGCGGCGCCGCGGCGAGCGGCCCGGTCGGCCCGGTGATCCGCGACCGGCTGGTGGAGACGCTCATCGGCGTCGCGCTCGCGGTCCTGTCGCAGTACCTGGTCGCGCCGAACGCCCACCGGACGACGTTCCGCTGGGCCGGCTCCCGCGTCCGCGCCGCCGCGCTCACGCTGCTCGCCGCGCGCCCGGACGAGGCGCTGCCGCTGCGGCGTGACCTGCAGTTCGAGCTCGAGGGCGCCACCCGCGCGGCGATCGACTCCGCGCACAACAACCTCGGCTGGACGCGGCAGCACTGGCCGCCGCACGCCGCGCTGATCCACCGCGGTTACGACCTGCTCGCGGCCTGCTGGGCGGCCGCGCCCGGTGCGAAGCTCGACGACACGTGGAAACAGGCCTTCCGACCTGCGGAAACCGAGCGAAGCTAGGCCGAACGGGTTACCTTGGGCGCGAGAGGTGACGGAGGTTCGGCATGGCTGTTCACGACGCGTCCCAGGTCCCGGCCTGGGTCGAGCCGATGCTGGCCAAGGCCGACGGCGGCCGGCTGCGCAGCGGCCCGGAGTGGGCCTACGAGTACAAGCTGGACGGCTACCGCGCGGCCATGCGGATCGGCCCGGCCGGCACCACCGTGCTCACCAGCCGCAACAACATCGACTTCACCGCCGAGTTCGCCGACCTCGCCGGCGTGCTCGCCCCCGCTCTCGACGGCCAGGCCGCCTACCTCGACGGCGAAGTTGTCGTTTACGGCGAAGACGGCCGGATCGACTTCGAGCTCATGCAGGAACGCCGCGGCCGTTACGTCCGGCACCAGAGCGCGGCCGTGGCGAAGCCGTTCGACGACCTCCCCGTCCGGTTCCTCGCCTTCGACCTGCTCCGGCTCGGCGACCGCGAACTGCTGAAGACCCCGTACGACGAGCGCCGGCGGCTGCTGGAGAGCCTGCCGATGCCCGACCCGTACCGCGTCTCGGTCGTCCGCGCGGTCACCTTCGACGAGCTCGCCGCCGACCGCCGCACCCCGGCGGACTTCCTGGCCCACGCCGCGTCCGCCGGCTACGAAGGCGTCGTCGCGAAGCTGCGCAGTTCCGCCTACGTGCCCGGGCAGCGGCCGGACTCCTGGCTCAAGCACCCGCTGATCCGGACGCAGGAGGTCATCATCTGCGGCTGGCGGCCCGGCCAGCGCAGCTTCACCGGCACCCTCGGCGGCCTGCTGCTCGGCGCCCACGACCCGGACTCCGGTGACCTGGTCTACATCGGCGACGTCGGCACCGGCTTCTCGCAGGCCGCCCGCGCCGACCTCGTCGCGCAGCTGCAGCCGCTCGAACGCCGCACGCACCCGTTCGTCACGACGCCGCCCCGCGAAGACACCGTTCGCGCCCGCTGGGTCGAGCCGCGGCTGGTCGGCGAGATCGTCTTCCGGCAGTTCACCCGCGCCGGCCGCGTCCGCCACACCGCCTGGCGCGGCCTGCGCCAGGACAAGAAGCCCGACGAGGTCATCGCGCCGCGCGCGGTCCCGGTCGCCGACCCGCCGCCCCCACGGCCCGAGCCGGTCGGGCAGCGGATCACCGTGCAGGCCGGGAACCGGCAGCTGACGCTGTCCAATTTGGACAAGGTGCTGTACCCGGCGGACGGGTACACCAAGGGCGAGGTGATCAACTACTACTCCCGGATCGCCCCCGTCCTGCTGCCACACCTCGCCGGCCGGCCGGTGACGTTCATCCGGTACCCCCACGGTGTCGGCGGCGAGAAGTGGTTCGAGAAGAACGTCCCGAACGGCGCCCCGGCGTGGCTGCGCACCGTGCGGCTGCCGAGCACCGGCTCACGCGGCAGCGGCGGCACCATCGACTACGCGCTGCTCGACGAACTGCCGGCGCTGGTGTGGGCGGCGAACATGGCCGCACTCGAACTCCACGTTCCACAGTGGACGGTCGTCGGCACCGAAAAGCAGCCGCCGGACCGCCTGGTGTTCGACCTCGACCCCGGCCCGGGCACCACGATCGTCGACTGCGCCCGCGTCGCCGAACGGCTGCACGACCTCCTCGTCGCGGACGGGCTCACGCCGTTCGCCAAGACCTCGGGGTCCAAGGGAATGCAGCTCTACTGCGGCATCCGCACGGACGACCCCGCGGCGCCGTCCGCCTACGCCAAGAAGCTCGCCCAGCGGCTGGCGCGGGAGACGCCGGAGTCGGTGACGGCGGTGATGGCCAAGGCGCAGCGCAGTGGCCGGGTGTTCATCGACTGGAGCCAGAACAACCCGGCCAAGACGACCGTCGCGCCGTACTCACTGCGCGGGCGCGACCACCCGACGGTGTCGACGCCGATCACGTGGGACGAGGTCCGCGCCTGCCGCCACGTGCTGCACCTGACGTTCACCGCGGACGAGGTCCTCGACCGCGTCGGCGAACTCGGTGATCTGCTGGCCGGGCTGAACGAAAGCCGCGCCACCATGCCTTCCGGGGCATGACGGCATAACACTTTTGATCTTGGACACGGCAACTTCCCGGTCATAGCTTCGAAAAGAAGCCGGACCGAGGAGGACGTGTGACAGCGAGGACGAGCCCCGCCGGATGGGTGCTGCGGGCCGTGGCCGGGGCGCACGTCGTGGTGATCGCCGGCCAGCCGGTGTTCGCCGGGGTCTACCTGAGTGGTGACTACGACAGCCTGCGCCTGCACGCGCTCGGCGCGGACGTCGTGTCGTTCGTCGCCTACCTGCAGTTCGTGGTGACCATCGTGGTCTGGGTGCGGCTCCGGCGGGCCTGGCCGTTCCTCGCCACCGCGGCGCTGGTGGCGGCCGAGACGGCGCAGTACTTCGCCGGGCTGGGCGGCGCGCTGTGGCTGCACCTCCCGCTCGGAGTGGTCACCATCGTGGCCCTCGTCGTCTTCGTCGTCGCCGTGTGGCGGCGGCCGCTCGGGCGGGCGGCCGTTGATGCGTGACGGACTGACCAGGCGCCAGGCCTTGGGCCTCGGCGGGGCGTTCGGCCTGCTGGCCGCCACCGGGCTGTCCACCGCCGCCGCGCTGGCGAGACGGCCGGCCGTCACCGGCGCCGAGCTTCGCAGCGCGGTGCCGCTGCCGCCGCCGTTCACCGTGCCACTGCCGATTCCCGCGGTGCTGAAACCGACGCGCGCCGACCACTACGAGATCACCCAGCGGGTCGCGGAGCTGGAGGTGCTGCCCGGGATCCGGACGCCGATGTGGACCTACGGCGGCACTTTCCCGGGGCCGACGATCGAGTCGCGCCGCGGGCGGCCGGTCACGGTGACCCACCACAACACCCTGCCCGTGCCGACCGTGGTGCACCTGCACGGCGGGCGGACGCCGGCGGAGTCCGACGGTTACCCGACCGACCTCGTCCTGCCCGCGGGCTGGGCGGACCACCACACCATGCACGACCCGCGGGCGGTCACGACGAGGCTGACGCGCGACTACACCTTCCCGCTCGACCAGCGCCCGGCGCTGCTCTGGTACCACGACCACCGCATGGACTTCACCGGCCCGGCGATCTGGCGCGGCCTGGCCGGCCTGCACATCGTCCGCGACGACGCCGAAGAATCGCTCGGCCTGCCCGCCGGGCCGCGGGAGCTGCCGCTGATGATCGCCGACCGGGCGTTCGCCGCCGACGGCACGCTCGACTACCCGTCGGTGGACGCCACGCTGCGGGCGCGGCCGGGTGTGCGGGAGACCTTCCTGGGCGGGGTCCTCGGCGACGTCGTCCTGGTCAACGGCGCGCCGTGGCCGGTGCACGAGGTCGACGCGGTCCGGTACCGGCTGCGGCTCCTCAACGCGTCGAACGCCCGGCACTACGAGCTCGAGGCGGTCACCGACGACGGCCGCCGGCTCGACCTCGTCCAGGTCGGCGCCGATCAGGGACTGCTCGCCGCGCCCGTCACCCACACGTCGCTGCCGATCGCGCCGGCCGAGCGCTACGACGTGGTGGTCGACTTCGCGGGCGTCCCGATCGGCGGCCGCGTCCGGCTCGTCAACCGGCTGGGCTCCGGGCGCACCGCCGAAGTGATGGCCTTCCGGGTCGCCCGCACGGCCCGCGACGACAGCCGTGTCCCGCCGGTCCTGTCGACGGATCTGCCGTCCTGGGACCGTGCGGTGCGCACCCGGGAGTTCTCCTTCCGCGCGGGTCAGCTCGCCGGCGGCGGCCACGGCTGGGTGATCGGCGGGCGGCCGTTCGACCCGGCTCGTTCCGACGTCACCGTCCGCTCGGGTGACGTCGAAGTGTGGCCGCTGGTCGCGGACGTCCACCACCCGGTCCACCTGCACCTGGCCGGCTTCCGGATCCTGTCGCGCGGCGGCCGCGCGCCGCTGCCGCACGACGCGGGGCTCAAGGACACGGTCTCCCTGCGGCCGGGGGAATCGGCGGAGATCATCACCCGGTTCGACGGCTACCGCGGCCGGTTCCTCTTCCACTGCCACAACGCCGAACACGAAGACATGGGCATGATGGCCAACCTGGAAGTCACCTGACACCCGCTGTTGCGCGGCGTCCCCCTGACGGGGGGCGGCCGGTCTCGATCGTGGGTCCGGATGCGGGTGACGGACCACCCCGCGCAGGGGCGCCGCTGGGCCAGACGGGCAACGCCCGCGCAGCGCGAGTGAAGCTCCTTGTCCCCGCGAAACGATCCTCGCTAGCGTCGACGGAGGAGGGGACGACACCGGGGTGCCCGGCGATCCCCTTGCCTGCCAAGGAAAACGACGAGGAGCTCGCTGATGACCGCTACCGACCAGCCCGTGACCCGCACCGCGTACCAGCAGTCGGTCGCCGACTACTGGAACGCGGAAAAGGATCCGGTGAACCTCAAGCTGGGCGATGTGGACGGTCTCTACCACCACCACTACGGGCTCGGCGACTACGACCCGGCCGTCCTCGAGGCGCCGGAAGCCACCCGCGACCAGGCGATCATCGCGGAGATGCACCGGCTCGAGACGGCGCAGGCGGACGTCCTCCTCGATCACCTCGGCCGGATCGCGCCGACGGACCGGCTGCTCGACGCCGGCTGCGGGCGCGGCGGCACGAGTGTGATGGCCCACCAGCGCTTCGGCTGCCAGGTCGACGGGATCTCCATCTCCGAGCAGCAGGTCCGGTTCGCGAACGAGCACGTCCGGCAGCGCGGGATCGACGGCTCGGTGCGCTACCACCTGCGCAACATGCTCGACACCGGCTTCGAAACCGGCGTCTTCCAGGGCATCTGGAACAACGAGAGCACGATGTACGTCGACCTCCACGACCTGTTCGCCGAGCACGCGCGGCAGCTGCGGCCCGGGGGGCGGTACGTGACGATCACCGGGTGCTACAACGACGTCACGGGCGGCCGGTCGCGCGCGGTGAGCCAGATCGACCAGCACTACATCTGCAACATCCACGCCCGCGGTGACTACTTCAAGGCGTTGTCCGCCAACGGTTTTGTCCCGATCAACGTGGTCGACCTGACGGCGGCGACGATCCCCTACTGGGAGCTGCGGGCGAAGTCGTCGGTCGCCACCGGCATCGAGGAGCCCTTCCTGACCGCCTACCGCGAAGGCAGTTTCCACTACCTGCTCATCGCCGCCGACCGCGTCTGAGGCGGCCGGTCACGAGGGAGATCCACGATGACCGGAACCGCGTGTCCACAGTGGACCACCGGCGGGGCCGCGGGGTTGCTGGCGGGACCGTTCGGCCTCGGGACGTCGGCGGCGCGGATCGCGACCCAGTTCATGCCCTCACCCGGGCAGGATCCGGCGTACGCGTACCTGCCGTGGGGTGACGGCAGCGCGTCGCCGTTGTACTGCCCGGTGGTGGGCCGCATCGACGACGGTCTCGCCGCGGAGGTGGACCGGCGGCTGGTCGCGTGGGCCACCGACTGCGGGTTCACCGGCGAAGGCCTGGACCAGATCACGCACGCCGGGTTCGGCCGGCTGGTGATGCTCGCCCACCCGGACTGCGACGACCCCGACCGGCTGCTCGTCGCGGCCCAGCTGAACGCGACCTGGTGGGCGGCGGACGACTACTACGCCGACGACAGCACACTCGGCGCGGCGCCCACCGAGCTCCCGCCGCGCCTGGCGCTCGTCATGGCGGCCATGGACCCGGTCGCGCCGGCCGGCGAGTTCTCGGCGCCGCTCACGGAGGCATTGCGCGCCGACCCGATCCTCGTCGGATTCGGCTCGGCGATCGACCACCTGGGCCGGCACGGCTCCCCCGTGCTCGTGCAGCGCGTCTGCTACTCGACGTTCGCGATGTTCGTCAGCTGGGACGCCTACGCGGCGTGGCGCCACACCGGCCGCTACCCACCCGCGTGGGAGTACCTGGCGGCCCGCCAGCACGACAGCTTCTACACGTCGATGACCCTCATCGACGCCGTCGGCGGGTACGAGCTGGCCGCGCCGTTCTACTACGACCCGCGCGTGCGGGAAGCGATGATGCGCGCCGGGACGGCGTCGGTGCTGGTCAACGACCTCCATTCGGTGGCCAAGGACGCGGCCGACGAGAAGCCGGTGTGCAACATGGTCCTGCAGATCGCCGCGGACCGGGGCTGCCCGGTCGAAGAGGCGGTCGAGGCCACCGTCGAGCTGCACAACAAGATCGTCCACGAGTTCGAGGACGGCCACCGGGAGCTGCTGGCCGTGCCCTCCCCGGAGCTGCAGCGGTTCCTCGTGGGTGTCCGTTCCTGGATGGGCGGCGGCTTCACCTGGCACGCCACCAATCCCCGTTACCAGTGACCCGTTCCGACCGAAACGCATGATTGGGTGGTTCTCGCTGTGACTGTCACCGACCCGGTGGAATCCGAACAGGCACCCCTCAGCCTGGGGCGCGCCGCGGCCCGGACGCTGGCGACCACAACCAAGTCCGTCCCGCAGATGCAGGGCATCTCCTCCCGATGGCTGCTCAAACTGCTGTCGTGGGTGGAGGTCTCCGGTGGCGCCTACCGCGTCAACCGGCGCCTGGCCTACTCGGTCGGCGACGGCCGGGTCACGTTCACCACCAGCGGCTCCGAAGTGCGGGTGATCCCGCCGGAGCTGGGCGAGCTGGCGCCGCTGCGCGGGTTCGACGACGAAGAAGTTCTCGCCGAACTGGCGTCCCGGTTCGGCCAGCACGAGTACGAGCCCGGCGACACCCTGGTCGAGTTCGGCAGCCAGGCCGACCAGGTGTTCCTCATCGCCCACGGCAAGATCACCAAGGTCGGTGTCGGCGCCTACGGCGACCAGACGGTCCTGGGCACGCTCGCCGACGGTGGCTACTTCGGGGAAAACACCCTCGTCCGTGACGACGGGATCTGGGAGTTCACCGCCAAGGCCGTCACGTCCTGCACCGTTCTTTCCCTGCCGAGGCAGGTCTTCGAGGATGTGCTGTCACGCTCGGAGAGCCTCCAGGCGCATCTGGACGCCTTTGTCGCCGGCGGGTCGAGCGCGCGCAACGACCACGGCGAAGCGGAGATTTCGCTCGCGTCGGGGCATGACGGGGAACCGGCCCTGCCGGGCACGTTCGTCGACTACGAAGCCTCGCCGCGTGAGTACGAACTGTCGGTCGCCCAGACGGTGCTGCGGGTCCACTCGCGAGTCGCGGATCTCTACAACCAGCCGATGAACCAGATCGAGCAGCAGCTACGGCTGACGGTCGAGGCGTTGCGGGAGCGCCAGGAACACGAGCTGATCAACAACACCGACTTCGGGCTGCTGCACAACGCCGACTTCGCCCAGCGCATCCCCACCCGCACCGGTCCCCCGACCCCGGACGACCTCGACGAACTCCTCGCCCTGGTCTGGAAGGACCCCGGGTTCTTCCTCGCCCACCCGAAGACGATCGCCGCGTTCGGGCGCGAATGCACCAAGGCCGGGGTCTACCCCGACGCCGTCGACCTGGGCGGGCACCACGTTCCGGCGTGGCGCGGGGTGCCGATCCTGCCGTGCAACAAGATCCCCGTCACCGAGACCCGCACCAGCTCGATCCTGCTGATGCGCACCGGCGAGCAGGCCCAGGGCGTGGTCGGGTTGCACCAGACCGGACTGCCGGACGAGTACCAGCCGGGGCTGAACGTGCGGTTCATGGGGGTGTCCGAGCAGGCCATCATCTCGTACTTGGTGTCCGCCTACTACTCGGCCGCGGTGCTGGTGCCGGATGCGCTGGCGGTGCTGGAAAGCGCCGAGATCGGCCGCTGACCCTTGCGCCCCAGGAGGTGGAAAACGCGGCTGAGCCGGCGGTAGGGATCGCGGCGGCCGGCTTCCAGTTCGACCGCCGCCACCCGCTCCGCATCGGACACGTCCAGGGAGGCACCGCCGAACTCGAGCCAGTCCACGAACAACCAGACCCCGTACCAGTCCAGGGGTTCCACGCCCCGGTCCGACAGGAGATCACTGAGATCCTCCACCGTGTCGGCGCGGGTCGGCACACCCAGCACCCCGACCTCGGTCGTGGCCTCGAACGCCGCCAGCGCGTCGTCCCACCGCTGCTCCAGCGCCGGGCGCACCGCCATCGTGTGCGCGTTGCCCGTCATGATCGAGACCACCCCACCGGGAGCGGCGCACCGGCACAGCTGGTCGACCAGCGGCTCCGGCCGGTCGAGGTAGCCGAGCACCCCGTGGCACAACACGGCGTCGAAACGACGGCCCTGCACCGCTTCCTCGGCGTGCTCACCCGAGGCGTGCACAAACGTCACCCGCGGCCGGATGTCGTCCGACAACCGCTGCCGGGCCTTGTCCAGCATTGCCTCCGACGGGTCGAGCAGCGTCACGTCGTAGCCGGCGCGGGCCAGGGGGAACGACTGGTGGCCCGCGCCGCCACCGACGTCGAGCACCGTTGCGGGCGGCGGCGGCAAGTGCTCCAGCAGCTGCCGGTGCAGCACGTAAGTGCGCACGCGTCCCTTCACCGTCGCGTAGGCGCCGTCGGCGAACTGGTCGGCCAGAGCGGCCCAGGTGTCCTCGCTCACCGCACCAAGATACGGCTCACACCCCGCCGGGCCCGTCGGCGATGTGCCACGGCAGGAGCTCGTAGCCGCCTTCACACGGATTGCCGCGCAGCACGCGGTACTCCCCCGCGGTGAGGTCGACCAGGCTGGACATCGTGGTCTTGTACCGGGTCACGG
The DNA here is from genome assembly GCF_044453095.1 of Amycolatopsis sp. NPDC051758. NCBI lineage: Bacteria > Bacillati > Actinomycetota > Actinomycetes > Pseudonocardiales > Pseudonocardiaceae > Amycolatopsis > Amycolatopsis sp. NPDC051758. Next base: position 980,267 of record NZ_JBITCJ010000002.1, read on the forward strand.
CGGAATCGTTCTCCCGGACGTGGGCGCAGACCCCGTGCGGATGTCCGAAATGGTCACTCATGGTGGACTGCACGACCTTGCGCACACTCTCGGAATCCGAAGCGTCCTTCGCGCCGGCGAGACCGCGTTCGATGATCGGGACGCGGTACAGGGAGTCCACCGCGGCCGGCCGGTACGTCCCGGCCAGCGCGGGCGGAATGCCGTACCGGTAGTGGTTCCCGTGCACCAGCACGCCGTCCGCCGGGTATCCCCAGCGGTGGTCGAGCGGGGTGGTCTCGAGGTCGACGGCAAACCCGTCGCGGTGGGTGAACAGCAGGTTCGTGGCGATGTGCTGCGGGAGTGTGTACGGCACGCGCAGCGCGTCACGCAGGGTCGGGCTGTCCAGGATCAGGCGGCGCAGCACGGGTTGCGGCAGGCCGGCGGGGGCGCCGAACGCGCCGTCGAGGCCGTTGGCGTTGAGCGCGATCCCCGCCGAGTTGACCCCGTGCCGGCCGACCTGGCCCGCCTCGACCTGCATGATCACGGTGGGCTTCGGCGGCTGCACGATCCGGATCAGCACCGTCGTGGTTTCGGTTTCGGCCCGCCAGTCCCAGTTCTGCCCGCAGTAGACGTGGCCGTCGCCGGTGGCTTCGGGCAGCAGCGCGAACGACGAACAGCCGTCGGGCTCCATTTCGGTGAAGCGGCTGGCGTGGTTGCGGGCGATTTCGCCACGCGCGTTGAGCGCGAGCACCTCGTCCGGGTGCACCCCGGCGCCGGCGGCGATGCCGTCCATCTCGTCCAGCAGGTGCGGGGCGTGCGTGCCGACGAGCTTCCGCCACGGCCCCACCCGGGCGAGCACGTCGGCCCAGGCCAGGCCGGGCTTGACGGCGAACGACCGGCGGTAGTGGTCGATCGAGCGGGCGATCTCCGCGCGCGCCGCTTCGCCGTGCGCGCGGCCGCGTTCGGTGGGAGAGCCGCTGAGCTCCAGCAGCGGGATGGTGGTCAAGAGCAAGCCTCCGCGATGTAGTGGCGACTACAGACCTTGCAGCAAATGATTCTTGCGCTACTATGTAGTCATTCCTACAAGGAAGTCAACGACTGACATGGAAACTACAGAGCACGGCGAGCCGTCCCTGCAGGACCGGATCGCCGGCCGGCTGGCGATGATGACCAAGGCGGAGCGGAAGGTCGCGGAGTACCTGCGCACCCACACCTCCGACGCGGTCTTCGCCACCGCCGAGCAGATCGCGGCGGCCGCCGGGACCAGCGACGCGACCGTCGTCCGGACAGCCAAGTCGCTGGGTTACGCCGGCCTGCTCGAACTGCGGCACAGCCTCACCCGGGAGGTGGTGCGGGCCACCCGCCCGGCGCCGCCGACCGGCCTCCCGGGCGTCGAGGGCTCGGCCACCGCCGCCCTGCTCGCCCAGGTGTTCACCGAGGCGGCCGAACGGCTCGCCGGCACCTGGCGGCTCACCACCGAACCGGCCTTCGACACGGCGGTCGCCACGCTGGCCGGCGCCCGCGAGGTGCTCGCGTTCGGCATCGGGCCGTCCGAGACCGTCGCCGCCTACCTGGCCCTGCGGCTGCGCCGGATCGGCCGGCGCGCCCGGGTCAGCGGCGCCACCGGCTTCCGGCTGGCCGACGACCTCCTGGAGCTCGAGCGGGGGGACGTCGTTGTGCTGTACTCCCCCAGCCGGCTGCTCGCGGAGCTGGAGATCGTGCTCGACCACGCCGCCGCCGTCGGCGCCCGGGCCGTGCTGGTCTCCGACTCCCTCGTGCCCGTCTACGCCGACCGTGTGCACGTCGCCCTGTCCGCGGCGCCCAGCGCGACCGGCTCCACCGGCGAAAGCCTGCCGTCCCAGGTGCTCACCGACGCCCTCGTGCTCGGCGTGCGCGCCCAGGACGAAGCCCGCGCCACCGAACGGGCCGAGCTGCTGACCGAGCTGCGGTCGGAGCTCAGCCAGACCGGCACCTCCCGCCGGCCCCGCAAACCCACCCGGAAAGAGAGCCCGTGAGCACGACGACCGACGAAATCAGCCGCGTCGAGGCCAGCACGGCCCGCAACTACCACCCGCTGCCGGTCGTGCTGGCCGAAGGCCACGGCGCCTGGGTCACCGACGTCGAAGGCCGGCGCCTCCTCGACCTGCTCGCCGGGTACAGCGCGCTGAACTTCGGCCACGGCGACAAGGAGCTCCTCGCCGTGGCGCACGAGCAGCTCGACCGCCTGACGCTCACCAGCCGCGCGTTCCACCACGACAAGCTCTCGACGTTCAGCGCGGAGCTAGCCGAGCTGGCGGGCATGGACCTGGTGCTGCCGATGAACACCGGCGCCGAAGCCGTCGAGACGGCGATCAAGGTGGCACGGAAGTGGGGCTACACGGTCAAGGGCGTGCCCGCCGGTCGCGCCCGGATCGTGGTGGCGGGCGGCAACTTCCACGGCCGCACCACGACCATCGTCAGCTTCTCCGACGACCCCGTCGCCACGGCCGACTTCGGCCCGTTCACGCCCGGCTTCGACACCGTCCCGTTCGGCGACGCCGAGGCGCTGCGTGCGGCCGTCACCGAAGACACCGTCGCGGTGCTGATCGAGCCGGTGCAGGGGGAAGCGGGTGTCCTGCTGCCGCCCGGGGGTTACCTCGCCGCGGTCCGCGAAACCTGCACCACGAACAACGTGCTGATGATCGCCGACGAGATCCAGTCGGGGCTCGGCCGGACCGGGCGCACCTTCGCCTGTGAGCACTTCGGTGTGGTGCCGGACGTCTACCTGCTGGGCAAGGCGCTCGGCGGCGGCTTGATCCCGCTGTCGGCGGTGGTCTCGCGGCGCGAGGTGCTCGGTGTCCTGCAGCCGGGCCAGCACGGCAGCACCTTCGGCGGCAACCCGCTCGCCTGCGCGATCGGCACCGCCGTCGTCCGTAAGCTCGCGAGCGGCGAACCGCAGCGCCGGGCCACGGAACTGGGCGAGATCTTCGCCGGACTGCTCACCGGCCTGCCCAACGTCCGGGAGGTGCGCACGCTCGGCCTCTGGGCCGGCATCGACGTGGTCGGCCGCAGCGGCCGCGACGTCTGCGAAGGCCTGCTGAACCGGGGTGTGCTGGCCAAGGACGCCCACGGCTCGACCATCCGGCTCGCCCCGCCGCTGGTGATCGAGGAAGAAGACCTGCGGCACGCCGTCAAGCAGCTCGCCGAAGAACTGAGCGCGTGAGGTACCGGGAATTCCTGCGCGGGCAAGCGGAACTCGTCACCGAGGACGGCCGGCTCGTCCCCCGCCGGCTGCCCGCGGCGGGCCTGCACCCGCGGCTCGACGACGTCGCGCGGATGCCTGCCGGGGTGCGGCTGGAGTTCGAGACCGACGCCCGCCGCCTGGACTGGGACGTCTGGATCGCCGGGACCGGCGAGGTCGACGTGGTGGTCGACGACAAGCTGGTGAGCCGCTCGCGCACGGTCGGCGTGGATCTCCCCGCCGGGCGGAAGCGCGTGCGGATCTGGCTGCCGCAGTCGAGCCACGTCAGTCTCGGCGAACTCGGCCTCGACGGAGAAATGACGCCGCTGCCGGAAGGTCCGCGCTGGATCGTCTACGGCAGCTCGATCACCCAGTGCCGGCTGGCCGCCGGCCCGTCCGAGACCTGGCCCGCCCTGGCCGCGACGACACTCGGCTGGTCCGTGCGCTGCCTGGGTTTTGCCGGCGAATGCCACCTCGACCCGGTGGTGGCCCGGCACATCCGCGACACCGAAGCCGACGTGATCAGCCTGTGCGTCGGGGTCAACATCCACGGCGCGGCGTCCTTCTCCGCACGCTCGCTCGGGCCCGCGCTGGAGGGGTTCGTCCGCACGATCCGGGACGGCCACCCGGACACCCCGATCCTGCTCACCACTCCCCTGCACGCCCCCGAGCGCGAGAACCGGCCGAACGCGCTCGGGCTCACCCTCGCGGACGTGCGGGCCGAGGTCGCGGCCGCCGCGGCCGGCCTGCCCGTGGTGCCCGGCCCGGCGATCCTCGGCCCGGCCGACGCCGGGCTGCTGGCCGACGGCCTGCACCCCGGCGCCGAGGGCTACCGCCTGATCGCCGAGCGGATGCGGCCCCACCTGGCCGCGCTGCTCCCCGACCCCGAAGGGCACCACCCATGAAGATCCTCGTCCTGCCCGGCGACGGCATCGGGCCCGAGATCACCACCGCCACCCTCGACGTGCTCACCGCCGCCGACGACCTGCTCGGCCTGGGCCTGGAGTTCGAGACGCGCGCCATCGGGCTCGCCTCGCTGGCCGAGTCCGGGACCACCCTGCCCGCCGCGGTGATGACCCGGATCCCGCAGGTGGACGGCGTCCTGCTCGGGCCGGTGTCGCACTACGAGTACCCGCCGCGCGCCGAGGGCGGCATCAACCCGTCGGCCGAGCTGCGGACGGTGTTCGAGCTGTTCGCCAACATCCGGCCCTGCCGCTCCCGGGCGGAGCTGAGCCTCCTGCGCGCCCCGATGGACCTGGTCATCGTGCGGGAGAACACCGAAGGCTTCTACGCCGACCGCAACATGCACGCGGGCACCGGCGAGTTCATGCCCGACCCCGATCTGGCGCTGTCGGTCCGCAAGGTCAGCGCGAAGGCGGCCGAGCGGGTGGCCGTCGCCGCGTTCGAGCTGGCACGCGGCCGCCGCCGCAAGGTGACCGCGGTGCACAAGGCCAACGTGCTGAAGCTGTCCGACGGGCTGTTCCTGCGTGAGGTCCGCAAGGTCGCTTCGCGGTACCCGGACGTGGAACTGGAAGAGCTGATCGTCGACGCGACCGCGGCGCTGCTGATCCGCACCCCGGAGCGGTTCGACGTCCTGGTCACCACCAACATGTTCGGCGACATCCTGTCCGACGAAGCGTCCGAGCTCTCCGGCGGCCTCGGCCTGGGCGGGTCGATCAACGCCGGGCACACCCTGTGCGTCGGGCAGGCGCAGCACGGTTCCGCGCCCGACATCGCCGGGCTCGGGGTGGCGAACCCGACGTCGCTCATCCTCTCCGCGGCGATGCTGCTCGACTGGCGCGGCCGCCGCGACGACAACCCCGGGCTGACCGAGGCCGCGGCCCTGATCACCGCGGCCGTCGACACCGTGCTCGACGACCCCGGGACCCGCACCCGCGACCTCGGCGGCACGCTCGGCACGGCCGAGTTCGCCGAAGCCGTCAGCCACGCCCTCACGAAGACTGGAGCCCGATGATCCTCTCCGTCGACCCGGCCAGCGGCACCGAACTGGCCCGCTTCACCCCGCAGTCCACTGTGGACGTCGAGACTGCGCTCGACGCGGCCGCCGGCGCCCAGGCGCGCTGGCGCACTCTCGACGTCACCGAGCGGGTGGGGCTGTTGCGGGAGCTGGCCCGCGTTCTGCGTGCCGGCAAGGACGAGTACGCCCGGCTGGTCACCGCGGAGATGGGCAAGCCGCTCACCGAGGCCGAAGCCGAGATCGAGAAGTGCGCGGTGACGTGCGAGCACTACGCCGGGCAGGCGGGCACCTACCTCGCCGACCGGCCGATCCCGCCCGACAGCGTGGTCGTGCACGACCCGCTCGGCGTCGTGCTGGCCGTGATGCCGTGGAACTACCCGTTCTGGCAGTTCTTCCGCTTCGCCGCGCCCGCGCTCGCCGCGGGCAACGGGATCGTCCTCAAGCACGCGGGCAACGTGCCGCAGTGCGCGCTGGCCATCGCGGACGTCATGCGAGCCGCCGGCACGCCCGAGGGCCTGGTCCAGGTGCTGCTCGTGGAGTCCGGCGCAGTCGCCGGGCTCATCGCGGACGACCGGATCGCGGCGGTCACCTTCACCGGCTCGACCGAGGTCGGGGCGATCATCGCCGCGCAGGCCGGGGCGGCGCTGAAGAAGCAGGTGCTGGAGCTGGGCGGGTCGGACCCGTTCGTCGTGCTGGCCGACGCCGACGTGCCCGCCGCCGCGGCGACCGCCGTCAAGGCCCGGTTCGTCAACGGCGGGCAGAGCTGCGTCAACGCCAAGCGGTTCATCGTCGAAGAAGCCGTCGCCGACGAGTTCGTCCGGGAGTTCACCGCCGCGGCCGCCGCCTTGGAGGTCGGCCCGCTGGCGCGGGAGAACCTGCGCGAGACGCTGCACGACCAGGTCGGCCGGAGCGTCGACGCGGGCGCTTCCCTGCTGCTGGGCGGGAAGCCCGCCGACGGGCCCGGGTTCTTCTACCCGCCGACGGTGCTCGACCACGTGACCCCGGGCATGGCGGCGTTCGACGAGGAGACCTTCGGACCGGTCGCCGCGATCACCCGAGTCGCCGGCCCGGACGAAGCGATCGAGCTGGCCAACCGCACGGAGTTCGGCCTCGGCGCGGCGTTGTGGACCCGCGACCTCGACCGCGCCGCCGCGCTCGTGCGCCGCCTCGAGGCGGGTGCCGTGTTCGTCAACGGCATGGTCGCGTCCGACCCGCGCCTGCCGTTCGGCGGCATCAAGAAGTCCGGGTACGGCCGCGAGCTCGGGGCCGAGGGGATCCGCGAGTTCACCAACACGAAGACCGTGTGGCGCGGCCCGGGGTCGACGTCGTTCCCGCCGGCGGTGCTGCGCCCGTCGTCGCTGCCGGCGCACAACCGCGGCGGTGGCGCGAGCACCGTCCCCCTGGTGACATGCGCGGTCGGCGCGAAGGTGTTCCTGAACGGCACCACGCACTTCGAGGGCGGCGCGGGCATCCCGCTCCACACGCACAACTGCCCGGAGAGCGTGGTGATCCTCGAGGGTTCGGCGATCGTGGAGATCGACGGCGCCGAGCACCACCTCGAGCAGTTCGACACGACGTACGTCGACGCGGGCACCCCGCACCGGTTCCGCAACGCGTCGGCCACCGAGCCGATGCGCATCCTGTGGACGTACGCGTCGGTGGAGGCGACCCGCACGATCGTCGAAACCGGCGTCACCACCCGGGTCGACGCCGAACACACAAATCCGAAACTTTCGGAATAACCCGCAATTCGAAAGTTTCGGTCGACGGGCACTTCTTGACGGGGAAAGCGAAACGGACCTACCGTTTTGGTATTCCGTTTCCCCGGAAGGGAGAACCCGGTGCGTGTGCACACCCGGATCCGCGCTGCCCTCGTACTGCTGGCGGCGACCGTGCTCACCCTCGGCGGCGTGGTCACGGTCGCCTCCGGCGCCGCCGCGGCGGTCGAGGACGACGGCGCCGACTGTGCCGTCACCGTGCCCGGCTCGTGGCCCGCCACCGCCAAACTTCCCGACCCCTTCAAGAAGATCGACGGCGCACGCATCACCAGCCGGTCCGACTGGCGGTGCCGGCGACAGGAGATCAAGAAGCTCGCGGAGCGCTCGATCTACGGTGAGAAGCCGGCAAAGCCGGCCAGCGTCACGGGCACGGTTTCGAACACCGGTATCACCGTGAACGCCGGGGAAAACGGCCGGAGCGCGAGTTTCTCCGCGGGTGTCGAACTGCCGAGCGGCACCGGGCCGTTCCCGGCCGTCGTGGTCGTGGGCGGATTCGGCGCGGACACCGCGACCATCAAGGCCGCCGGAGCCGCCGTCATCACCTACGACCCGCTCGCCGTCGGCAAGGAAGGCACCCCGCGGAACAACAAACAGGGCGCGTTCTACAGCATTTACGGCTCGTCGAGCAGCACCGGGCTGCTGGCCGCCTGGGCGTGGGGCGTGAGCCGGATCATCGACGTCGTCGAGCAGGCGGGCGGGCGGATCCTCAAGCCGGACGCGCTCGGCGTCACCGGGTGTTCGCGGTATGGGAAGGGCGCTTTTGCGATCGGCGCGTTCGACCAGCGCATCGCCCTGACCATGCCGATCGAGTCCGGCACGGCCGGCGTGCCGATCCTCCGTGGCATTCCCGGGGAAAGCGGGTCCCAGCCGCTGAGCAACGCCTACGGGGAGCAGCCGTGGTTCGGGGACGCCTTCAGCGCGTACACCGGCAATCCGGCCGCGCTGCCGGTCGACACCCACGAGCTGGTCGCCATGGTCGCGCCGCGCGGGCTGTTCGTCATGGAGAACCCGCACATCGACTGGCTGGGCGCGCGGTCCGGCAGTGTCGCCGCACTGGCCGGCGCGGAGGTCTACAAGGCGCTCGGCGCCGGGGACAACATCACCTACTGGTCCGACGTCCAGGACGGCACCCACTGCGCGTCCCGGCCGGAGTGGCGGACGCCGCTGCAGCAGAACATCCAGAAGTTCCTGCTGAAGACGGGTAGCGCGACCGGGACCTTCCGGATCTCGGCCAAGAAGGCGGGCAACCTGGCGGAGTGGCGCGACTGGACCACACCCGTCCTCGGCGACGGGCCGGGCAGCACCACCACACCCACCACGCCTCCTTCGGGAGGAACCTGCACGGCGTCGGTGTCGGTGAACCAGTGGACGGGCGGGTTCGTCACGACGGTCCGCGTCACGGCGGGCGCCGCGCCGGTCTCCGGCTGGACGGTCACCGCGACCCTGCCCGCGGGCGCCGCGATCACGTCGACGTGGAACGCCGGGCGCAGCGGCGACACCGGCACCGTCCGGTTCACCAACGCCGGGTTCAACGGCGCCCTGTCCCCCGGCCAGTCGACGGAGTTCGGCTTCCAGGGCACGGGGACCGGAGCCGGGACGGCCACAACTTGCGCCTGACGCAACTATGGATTACCGATGTTGCGTGGCACGGACACCAACGCGGCTCCTAACTTCGTACTCGTAACGAGTTCCCCGAAGAAGGAGCAGCACCATGCACGTGTTCGTCACCGGCGCGACCGGCTGGATCGGCTCGGCGGTCGTCGACGAGCTGCTCGGCGCCGGCCACGAGGTCACCGGCCTCGCCCGCTCGGACGCCGCCGCCCTCGCCCTCGGCAAGAAGGGCGCCCGGGTCCGGCGCGGAGATCTCGACGACCTCGACGGTCTCCGCGACGGCGCCCTCGACGCCCAGGGGGTGGTCCACCTCGCCAACAAGCACGACTGGGCGAACCCGGCGGAGAACAACCGGACCGAGCGGGCCGCGATCGAGACTCTCGCCGGCGCGCTCGCCGGCACCGACCACCCCTTCCTCCTCGCCGCCGCGATGGCCGGCCTGGTCCAGGGCCGGCCCGCGGTCGAGACCGACGTCTCCCCCGCCGTCGGCCCGGACTCGATGCGCGGCGGCGGGGAGAACCTCGCCTTCGAGTACGCCGGCAAGGGCGTCCGGGTGGCGAGCGTCCGCTTCGCACCGTCTGTGCACGGCATCGGCGACCCCGGGTTCCTGGCGTCGATCATGGCGGCAGCGCGCAAGCACGGCGTGTCGGCCTACCTCGGCGACGGCACCACGGCGTGGTCCGCGGTCCACCGCCCCGCCGCGGCACAGCTCATCCGCATCGGCCTCGAGCGCGCGCCGGCCGGGTCGCGGCTGCACGCCGTCGCGGAAGAAGCCGTCACCACCAGGGAAATCGCCGAGGCCATCGGGCGCACGCTCGACGTCCCGGTGGTCTCGGTCGCCCCCGAGAACGCCGTTGAGCACTTCGGGTTCATCGGCCGGTTCTTCGGCCTGGACATGTCCGCGTCGAACGCCGTCACCCGCGAACTGCTGGGCTGGACGCCGTCCGGGCCGAGCCTGGTCGAGGACATCGAAGCGGGTGCGTACGCGTGAAGACGACGTTGACGGCCTTCATGCTGGTCAAGACGATGCCCGAGTGGCTGGCCCTGACCGTCGAGGAGCGGATCGAAGCCTTTCGCACCGAAGTCGTCCCGGCGATCGAGGAAAGGACGAAGGGCGTCCGGTCACGCTTCTACGACACCGAGTTCTATTCGGCGCGGGTGACCGATGTGTGGGTTTGGGAGGCTGTCGACCATCACGCGTACCAGCTCCTGATCGATGCCCTGCGGGAAACTCCTTTCTGGGACCGGTACTTCGAGGTCGCCGAGATCCTGGTCGGGGTTGAGAACGGGTACGCCCGGAACTATGGGACGGATGCCGTCGCGTCCATCACCACCTAGTCGCGGGTTTTCAAGATACGGCTTCGCCGTTGCGTGGGAAATCGGCGCTTCCTCGTGGTTGCTTCCTGCTCGGTGCGGGAGCGCCGATTCCCCACGCAACGGTGTCCCTGCCGGGCCGCCGCTTCCACCTGATCGAGTGATGAACATTCGTTCGATCGTCGGTAATCTTGTTGTGTGGACAGCGAAACGGTGTGGCAAGCAGATGCGGTGGCTCTGGCCGACCGTGTCTCCGCGCTGCTCACCGTGGTGCGGTCTGCTGAGGCTGAGATCGGTTCGCTGCTGGTGGAAATCGAGTCCCGTGGTGTGATGGAGTTGTTCGGGTATCGGTCTGTTGCCCGGTTGTTCGAGCATCTCGCCGATGTTCCCAAGGCTGCTGCCGAACGCGTCGTGAAACGAGCGCGGGCGGTCAATCCTGGGTGTGCCCTCGATGGCAGCCCGGTGCCCGCTGTTGCTCCCGCCACCGGGGTCGCCGCCCTGGACGGTCGATTGAGCAACCCGATGATCGACACCATTGTCGGTGCCCTGACGCAAGTTCCGCCCGAACATCGCGACGATGCAGAACGAGACTTGCTGTCCTTCGCTTCCGACGCCGGGCACAAGCAGGTTGCAGCGCTGGGGGCGCGGATCGTGGCTCACCTCGATCCCGACGGTGCTGAGCCGGTTGAGACCGAACCGTCTGTGCCCACCCGAGAGCTTTCCCTGCGCCGGAAGAGATCCGGGGTGTGGGAGCTCAACGGCCGGTTCGACGATGAGACCGGCGCTCGCGCCAGCGCCCTGCTTGACGTGCTCGCCCAGCGCCGCACCGCCGACGACGGCGGCGACTTCCGTTCCCCGCAGGAACGCTACGGCGACGCCTTCTCCGACGCCATCAACCTCGCCTTAAATACTCCGGACCTGCCGACGCAGGCAGGTGAACGAGCCCACGTCATGGTCGCGGTCTCCCTGGAAGACCTTCGGTCCGGCATCGGCCGGGCAACTCTCGGCGACACCGGCCGCATCTCGGCGGCCGAAGCCCGGATCCACGCCTGCGACTGCAAACTCATCCCGGCGGTGTTAGGCGACAAGAGCGAACTGCTTGATCTCGGCCGCTCGCGCCGCTCGGTCCCGACCAGCCTTCGCCGCGCCCTCTACCTGCGGGACCGCGGGTGCGCTTTCCCTGGCTGTCATCGCCCTCCGCGGCACTGTCAGGGTCACCACATTCACCACTGGGCCGATGGCGGCCCCACGGATCTGGGCAATCTGGTGCTGATGTGCGCCCACCACCACCGGCTCCTGCATCGCTCCGGCTGGGAAGTCCGCATCGCCACTGACGGCCTACCGGAGTTCTTGCCCCCGGTGTTCCTGGATAAGCGCCGAAAACCTCGGCGCAACAACCTCCACCAACCCCTGCCGTTCGCGGCGTGAACAACTGAACAGGGGAAAGGCCCGCAGCCAACCGGCTACGGGCCTACACCCACGTCCTGGACCGGTAGTGGCGGCTCAACCACCTAGAGGACGAAGCCGGCCGGGAACGGGTCATCGGGATCAAGCAGGTAGGTGGCAGTCCCGGTGATCCAGGCCCGGCCCGAGAACTCCGGGATCACCGCCGGAACATCCCCGACCGTCGTTTCGCCGACCAGCTCGCCGGTGAATGTCGTCCCGATGAAGGAACTGTTCTCGAACGGTGTGTGCAGCGGCAGTTCACCGCGAGCGTGCAGCTGGGCCATCCGGGCGGACGTGCCGGTGCCGCACGGTGACCGGTCGAACCAGCCGGGGTGGATCGCCATGGCGTTCCGGGACGCCCTCGCGTCCGAGCCCGGGGCGAGGAACTGGACGTGCTTGCAGCCGCCGATCAGCGGGTCGGCCGGGTGCTTCGGCGGCCGCTGCTCGTTGATCGCGCCCATGATCGCCAGGCCGGCGCCGAGGATCCGGTCCTTTTCGGACCGGTCGAACGGGATGTCCACTTGGGACAGTTCGAGGATGGCGTAGAAGTTGCCGCCGTAGGCGAGATCGTAACGCACCTCGCCGAGGCCAGGTACTTCCACCACGGCGTCCCGCTCGGCGAGGAACGACGGGACGTTGCGGAGCTTGACCCGCTCGGCGCGGCCGTCGCGGACGTCGACCTCGGCGTGCACCAGCCCGGCCGGGGTGTCCAGGCGCACCACGGTCTTCGGCTCGGTCACCTCGACCATGCCGGTCTCCACCAGCACGGTCGCGACGCCGATGGTGCCGTGGCCGCACATCGGCAGGCAGCCGGAGACCTCGATGTAGACAACACCCCAGTCGGCGTCGTCGCGGCAGGGCGGCTGCAGGATCGCGCCGCTCATCGCCGAGTGGCCGCGCGGCTCGTGCATCAGGAACTGCCGGATGTGGTCCAGGTGCGCCATGAAGTACCGGCGGCGCTCGGCCATCGTGTCGCCGGGGATCGTGCCGACCCCGCCGGTCACCACCCGGGTCGGCATGCCTTCGGTGTGCGAGTCGACCGCCGTGATCGCGCGTGAGGACCGCACCTACCCCACCCCCAGCGCGGTCAGCGCGCGGCCCATGTCGGCGCGGACCTGCTCGTCCTGCGCCGCCGACAGCGGGCCGCGCGGTGGGCGGCAGGGCCCGCCGTAGCGGCCGACCATGTCCATCCCGAGTTTGATGGCCTGGACGAACTCGGTGCGCGAGTCCCAGCGGAACGCGGCCACCAGCGGCTCGTACAGCGCCCGGGCCTCGTCGAGCTTGCCGGCGGTGGCGAGCTCGAACAGGCGCGCCGACTCGGCCGGGAACACGTTGGGAAAGCCGGCGAACCAGCCGGTCGCGCCCATCAGGAGGCTTTCCAGGACAACGTCGTCGGCGCCGCTGATCACGGCCAGCTCCGGCGCCCGCTCGCGGATCTCCAGCACTCGCCGGACGTCACCGGAGAACTCCTTGACGGCGACGACGTTGTCGATCTGCGCGATCTCGGCCAGCAGGCCGGGCGTGAGGTCGACCTTGGTGTCGAAGGGGTTGTTGTAGACCATCACGGGCAGCCCGGCCGACGCCACCGCCTCGAAGTGGGCGAGCACTTCGCCGTGGTTGGCGCGGTAGAGCGTCGGCGGGAGGCAGAGCACACCGTGCGCGCCGTCTTCGGCGGCGGCTTCGGCCCAGTACCTGGCCTGGTGCGCGCCGGGGCCGTGGACGCCGACCACCACGATCCCGTCGGACCCGACGGCTTCGATCGCGGTGCGGGCGACACGGCGGCGTTCGACGTCGGTGAGCGAGGAGTACTCCCCGAGGGAGCCGTTCGGGCCGACCCCGCGGCAGCCGTTCTCGACGAGCCAGCGGCAGTGCTCGGCGTAGGCGTCGTAGTCGACGGCCAGCCCGGCCGGGGCCGCGTCGTCGGGCCGGTAGGGCAACGCGGCGGCGACGACCACGCCCCCGAGGTCGCGGGTGCTCATGGGTGGGTCTCCTTCGGATCGGCGAGCTCGCCCAGGCGGATCGGCTGGGCGATCGGACGGTGGTGGCGCTCGGCGCCCCCGCAGAGTTCGGCGACGGTGGGGCCGCAGATCCGGCCTTGGCAGGGGCCGAGCCCGGCCCGGGTGCCGAGCTTGAGCGCGTGCGGGCCGGACCCGATTGCGTCCTTCAGGGCGCCGTAGGTGGTTTCCTCGCAGCGGCAGATGATCGTGTTGTCGTGCAGCCACCCGGGCCAGGCGGCGCCGATCGGATGGGCTCGGGCGAGCCGTTTCGCGAACGCGCGTGCTCGATCACGCCGGTTTCGCAGTTCACGGCTCAGTGTGCCACCGGCGGCAGCACACCCGGCGACCGCGCCTTCAGCGGCGGCGGCTTCCGCGCCTCCGATTCCGGTGATCTCCCCGGCGGCGAAAACGTCGGTGACCGTGGTGCGCTGGTCGTCACCGACGCGGACGAACCCGTTGTCGAGCAGGCACCCGGCCGCGACGGCGAGTTCGGGTTGCGGCGTGAAGCCGTGCCCGACACAGACGGCGTCGACCTCGTAGGTCCGTTCGGTGCCGGGCACCACCGACCAGTCCGCGCGGACGCGGGCGGTGACAACTTCGCGGACCCGGTCGTCACCGCGCGCTTCGACAACCACGCGGCCGAAGTGGTACGGGACGCGGTGGCGGGCGAGCGTGAGGGCGTAGCGGGCCAGTTCGCCGGCTTTGGCAGTGGGGAATCCCCATCCTTTGAGGACGGTGGTCGCGGGGTTGGCTTCCATCACGGCCACGACGTCGGCCTCGACCTGGAGAAGCGACTCGGCAACCGGCAGCAGGAAGGGCCCGGCCCCGGCGACGAGCACCCGCCGCCCGACGGCGACGCGCTCCCCCTTGGCCAGTGCCTGCGCGGCGCCCGCGGTGAAGACGCCGGGGAGCTGCCAGCCGGGGAACGGCAGGGTGCGGTCGTGCGCGCCGGTGGCGAGGACAAGCGCGTCGGGTTCGATCGTGTGCTTCCGGCGTCCGGTTCCGTCGGGTTGTCCACGCAGGACGTGCACTTTTCTGTTTTCGAGCGCCCAGACGGTGCTTTCGGGCCACCAGGTGCAGCGGCCGAGCAGCTCGGCCCAGCGGCGGGGATGCCGCGTCGCGTAGGTCTCGGGCGGCATCCGGTGATACTGCCCGCCGGGAGCGTCGGCCTGGTCGAGAACGGTGACTTCAGCGCCGGCTTCAAGGGCATGTTCGGCGGCGGCGAGCCCGGCGGGCCCGGCACCGATGATCAGGACCTGGGTCATGCGCCCTCCTGCCGGGACTGGGTCCGGATTTCATCCCCGTCGGCGGCCCGGCGGCGGCAGGCCCGGACGTCGGGGACGCCGTTCACGGTGAGGAGGCAGTCGAAGCAGGCGCCGATGCCGCAAAAGACCCCGCGCGGGGCGCCGGAGCGGGTGGTGCGCCAGGAGGTCCGGCCGGCGGCGAGGAGGATGCCGGCGACGGTCTGGCCCGCGATGCCGGGGACCGGAGTGCCATCGACGGTGATCTGGATCGGGGTGTCGGTGCGGCCGATGGGGTCGCGGTCGCGAGGCAGGAGGTAGCCGCTCATGCCGCCACCTCCGCCAGCACCGCCGGACGGTCCACAGTGAACTCCCCGACCGGCATCGAAGGCTCCGCCCCCGTCAGCAACTCCCGCAACAACCGAGCCGTCCCCACACTCAAGCCGATCCCCGCACCCTCATGGCCCGTCGCATGCCAGAGACCTCCCACCCGCGGGTCCTCCCCCAGCACCGGCAGGTGATCGTCCAAATAGGGCCGGAACCCGCCGTACGCGCGCATCACCGCCGCGTCCGCCAGGCTCGGGAACAGCCGCAGCGCCTTGGCCGCGATCACGCTCAGCACGTGCGGGCTCAAGCTGTCATCAAAACCCACCCGACGGCGCGACGAGCCGATCAGCACGGTCCCGCCCCGGGTCGACTCGACCACCGCCGAGGTCTGCAAGCCGCCGGAGTCCGTGCCGACCGCGCCGACGTAGTCCGCGTCGTAGACCTTGTGGCGGACCACTCCCGGCATCGGGGTGGTCACCAGCACCTCGCCGCGCCGGGGGCGGACCGCGATCGGCGCGCCCAACACGCCCGAGACCAGTCCCGACCACGGGCCCGCCGCGTTCACCACGACGTCCGCATCGAGCACCTCGCCCGGCACGCGGACTCCGGTGATCCGGCCGCCGGTCACCACAGCTCCGATCACTTCGGTGTCCACCCGCAATCGGACACCGGGGGCCGCGCGCAGCAGGGCCAGAGTGGCGCCGGCCGGCTGGACCTGCGCGTCTTCCGGGTAGCGGATGGCGGCCGTCACCTCGCGTGTCAGGGCCGGTTCGGCCGCCGCGAGTTCTGCCGCCGACAGTGGCTCGGTCAGCACCCCGGCCGCTGCCTGTGCCGCGGCGAACGCCGTCAGAACACCAGCCCCGGCTTCGGTGGTGGCGACAACGATGCCGCCCTTCGGGTCGAACTCGCACGCGTCGCCCAGGTCGGCCGCGATTTCCGGCCACAGGCGGTTCGACAGCTGCGCCAGGGAGAGTTCCGGCCCGGGCTCCTTGTCCGAGACGAGCAGGTTGCCTTCACCGTGCGAGGTGGTGCCACCCGCGGGACGGCCGCGGTCGACGACCAGGACGTCGAAGCCGGCCAGGCTCAGCTCACGGGCGCACGCCGCGCCGACGACCCCGGCGCCGATCACCACCACCCGCGTTCGGTTCATCGACCCTCCAGCGTTCGGTAAAGCGAACGATCGGAGCGTAGATCTCGGCCGGGAAGGGTGTCAATCCTGCAGCACCGGGTGCGGCCGGCCGTCGAGCCGCTCGTCCGCGCGGTACTGCAGCAGGAGCACCGAATGCACCGGCGCCGAAACGGCGGTGTAGCTGTGCGGCTCGCGGGCGTCGAACGCGACGTAGTCCCCGGGACCGAGGTCCACGGTCCGGCCGGCCACCTCGACCCGCAGCTCGCCGGTCTGCACGACGGTGTGCTCAACCCCGACATGCCCCTGCGAACGCTGCGGCGCGTCCCCGCGGACCAGCTGGTCGTACACCTCGAACACGCTGTTCTCGGCCTCGATCCGGCGCAGCGGCCGCAGGTCGACACCCTCGCCGCGGAGCACCTCGACGTCGGCGGCGCGCACCACGGTCAGACCGCCGCGCGGCCGGTGGTCGAGCAGGTCGGAGATCGCCACCTCGAGGGCCCGGGACAGGCTGAACACGGTCTCGATGGTCGGGTTGCCGGTGCCCGCCTCGAGCTGCGACAGCGTCGCCTTGCCGATCCCCGAGCGGCGCGACAGCTCCGACAGCGAGAGCCCGCGCGTCGCCCGCGCGGCCCGCAGGTTCACCGCCAGCATGTCCCGGATGGACGGCCCGCCGTCTTCTGCCACGTTCTGCCTGCCGTTCGGTAAAGCGTACATTTTGCCGGTCCTCCGTTCGGCTCACCGATCGAAGCCAGCGTCATGATGCCACGTCGGGACCGCTCAGCGTCGCCTCTAGCTTGGCGAGCAAGCCGGTCAGGGCGTCGTGCTCGGCGGCCGTGAGCGCGGCGATCAGGTCCGCTTCGTGCTCGAGCAACTGACGCACGGTGCTTTCGATCAGCTCGTGACCGGCTTCGGTGAGCCGGACGGCGACCGCGCGCCGCGACACCGGTGACGGCGACCGTTCGACGAGCCCGGCCTGCTCGGCCCGGGTGATGCGCTGCGAAATCGCCCCCGCGGTGACCAGCGTCCGGCGGGTGATCTCCCGGGTGGTGAGCTCGTACGGCGGCCCGGCCCGCCGGATCACGCTCAGCAGGTCCAAAGTGGACGGATCGATCCCCAGTTCGGCCAGGGTGCGCCGCCGGTCGTCGGCGAGGAGCTTCGCGATGCGCCAGACCGGCGTGATGATCTCGATCGACCCGGTGCGCACGCCGGGGAGTTCACGCTGCCACGACGCGGCGATGTCGGCGGCGGGCCACCGCAGGATCGCCTCCAGCGGGTAGCCGTCGGCCCCGGGATCGTTGGACATCCTCGTCCCCTCGTTGCTACGTTTAGAGCTAAACATAGCAGAGGAGGACATCTCGTGACACGAATCGTGCTGGTCACCGGCGGGAGCAACGGGCTCGGCAAGGCGGTGGCCGCCCGGTTCCGCGCGGACGGCGACACCGTGGTCGTCACCGGGCGCGACACCGGGCGCCTCACCCGCACGGCCGCCGAACTCGACGTCCGGCCGATCCCCTGCGACGGCACCGACCCGGCGCAGGTCGCGCGGCTGGCGGACGAGCTGGGCCCGGACCTCGACGTCGTGGTCAACATGGCGGGCGGCAACACCGACTTCGACACCACGGAAGGAACCGGCCTGGAGCAGGTCCTGCAGGCGTGGCGGGCGAACCTGGACGCCAACCTGCTCAGCGCCGTGCTCACCACCACCGCCGTGCTCGGCAAGCTGCGCCCGGGCGGCTCGATCGTCAACGTCGGTTCCATCGGCGCCGAGTACGCCGCAACCTCTTACGGCGCAGCAAAAGCCGCCCTCGCGGCGTGGACCGCCGGGCTGTCGTCCGAAGTGGGCCCGAAGGGCCTGACCGCGAACCTGATTTCCCCCGGCTACATCGCCGAGACGGACTTCTTCCGCGGGAGGCTCAGCGACCAGCGGCGGACGACCCTGATCGATGCGACCCACAACGGGCGCGCCGGACAGCCCGGCGACATCGCGGAAACCACGTACTTCCTGGCCTCCGCGGGTGCGCGCCACATCACCGGGCAGACCCTGCACGTCAACGGCGGCGCCCACACCACCCGGTGAGCGTCAGAACCCCATCTGAGCCGACGCCCTCGACCGCGTGCTGACCGAGGGCTGGTGACGGTCACCGGAGGGCGAACACCATCCCGATGTCGGCGGCCCGCTGGACCTGGTCCTGCTGCGCGTCGACGGTGAAGCCGTGCGCGGTGAACACCTCGCGGACGCGGTCGCGGTTGCGCTCCCAGCCTTCGACCTCGACGACGGCCTGGCGCACCAGCGGCCAGTGCCGGTCTTCGATGCCCCGCAGCACGTCAAGCTCGGCCCCTTCGACGTCGACCTTGAGCAGGTCGATCCGGTCGACACGGTGCTCGTCGAGCACCGGGGACAGCGGCCGGACGCGGACCCGGTGCGTCTCGAGCTCCCGCATCACCCGCAGCTTGCGGCCGACGATGCCGCGCAGCACCGGACCGGGCAGGCGGCGGGCGGCCGGGCTGCCCTGGCGGATCATCTCGACGATGCTGGCGGTGACCCGCTTCTTTTCGGCTTCGACGTTCCCGGCGTCCCGCAGGGAGGACGAAAAGATCGTCGCGGCCGGGAAGTAGCTGAAGTCCAGCTCGTCTTCGGCCGCGGCCAGGCCGAACGGCAGTGCGGTCAGCCGGCCGTCGAAGAAGTCACGGCCGTTGCGGGCCAAGGTCTCGTAGAGGGGCGGCAGCGGTTCGAACGCGAAGATCCGCACGTCGCCGTCGAGCCGCTCGTAGACGGCGGCGGAGAAGACGCCGACGTTGGCGCCGACGTCGAGCACGGTCGCCCCGGGCGCGAGCTCGACGCCGTGGGCGAAGTAGCCGCCGACCTCCTCGCGGAGGAAGGAGACTTCCCACGGGTTGACACTGTGCAGGGCGATCGTGTCCATGGTCACGCGCAGAGGACTACCAGCACCCGGCGGGTGCGGTCCAGAGTTCACCCGGCCGACGGAACTTAAGTCGGGTCCCGGCGGCGCCGGGCCCCTAGATTGGCGGCATGACCTCCACCGCCGAGAAGGCGACCCTCCTGCAGGAGCTGCACGCCGCGCCCGAGCTGCTGCTCGTCGTCAACGTCTGGGACGCGATCACCGCCAAGGTCGTCGCCGAAACGCCGGGCACGAAGGCGCTCGCGACACCCAGCCACGGCATCGCCGCCTCGCGCGGCTACCCGGACGGCGAAAAGATCCCGCGCGACGAGATGATCGCCGAGGTCGCCCTGATCGTCCGGACCGCCGGCGACCTGCCGGTGACCGCGGACCTCGAAGCCGGCTACGGCGACCCGGGCGGCACCATCACCCGCGCGATCGAGGCCGGCGCCGTCGGCGCGAACCTCGAAGACCAGATGAAGCCGCTGGACGAAGCCGTGAAGGCGGTCGAAGCCGCCGTCGCGGCCGCGCAGTCGGCGGGTGTCGACTTCGTCCTCAACGCCCGCACTGACGCGTTCATCAAGGTCGGCGACCCCGAAGAGGCGCTGAAAGAGGCCCTCACCCGCGGCCGCGCGTACCTCGACGCGGGCGCGTCCAACTTCTTCGTGCCGGGGCGCTTGGACGAAGCCCAGGTCACGCAGCTCGTCGAGGCGCTGGGCGAACGCAAGGTCAACCTGATCGGCATCCCCGGCTCGATCCCGCTGGCCCGGGCACAGGAACTGGGTGTCTCGCGGGTGTCGTACGGGCCGTGGAGCCAGAACGTCGCGCTGACGGCCCTGGCGAAGCTGGCCGAAGACGTCTACGCCGGCGGCGGCCTGCCCGCCGACACACGCAAGCTGAACTGACGGCGGCCCGGCCCGGTCAGCCGCCCACGTGAATGCCGGGGCGGCGGGCCGGGTCGGTCTCGGTCGTGCGCAGGATCTCGCGGACCACCGGCGCCGTGTCGCCGCGGCCGAGGATCAGGTACCGGAACAAGTGCCCGAGCGGGTTGCCTTCCGACCACTCGAAGTGGCACTGCGGCAGCACGTCCCTCGCGTCGCGCAGGGCCAGGAGGACCGCCGCGATCGCGTTCGGGGCCGCCGGGCTCTGGGCGCGCAGGATGCGGTAACCGTCGACCTCCACACCGCGCACCTGGAGCACGTTGCTGAACTCCGACGGGTCGACGACGTCGATCTCGAGGAAGAGCACGTCCGCCGTGCCGGGCAGCGGGTTCATGCTCCGCTGCTCGGCTTCCTTCGCCGAATACTCCGCGAGGTCGCCACCCTGGCGGCGGTTGGCGATGATGTGCAGCGCGCCGTCGTTGGCGAGCGAGTCGGTGACGAACCGGCGGGCCGTCTCGTCGAACTCGATCCGCTCCGCGCGCAGTTCCGTCGTCCGGGACACTCGCGAAACCAGCGACACGACGATGATGCCGAGGATGAACAACGCCGAGATGGCCAGGCCGTCCGGCTTCTCGATGACGTTCTCGACCAGCGCGTAGAGCAGCACCAGCGTCAACACGGCGAACCCGATGGTGCCGGCGTGCTGCTTGCGGCGGATCGACGAGATCGTGACGGCGACCGCGCCGGAGACCATCATGGCGAGGATCCCGGTCGCGTAGGCGCCGGCCTGGGCGTTGACGTCCGCGCCGAACGCGACCGTGATCAGGACGCTGATCACCGTGTAGACCAGGACGACCGGCCGGACCGCGCGGCCCCACTCCGGCGCCATCCCGTACGAGGGCAGGTACCGCGGCACGATGTTGATCAGCCCGGCCATCGCCGACGCCCCGGCGAACCACAGGATCAGCACGCTGCTGACGTCGTAGACCGTGCCGAAGGCTTCACCGAGCTCCTGGTGCGCGAGGTAGGCCATGGCCCGCCCGTTCGCCTCGCCGCCTTCCTTGAACTTCTCGGCGGGGATCAGGACGGTGGTGATGAAGCTCGTCGCGATCAGGTACACCGACATGATCAGCGCGGCGAGGGTCAGCAGCTTGCGGGTGTTGCGGATGCGCGACTCGAGGCGCTCCTCGTCCGTCTTGCCCTCGGCCGCGACCAACGGCATCATGCTGACGCCGGTCTCGAACCCGGACATCCCCAGCACCAGCGCCGGGAACGCGATCACGGCCGGCCCGACGATGCCGGTGAACCCGCCGCCGCCCGAGGTGAGCGCGTCCGTCCAGCGGGACAGCGCCGCGCCGTCGGAGAACAGGTCGATGCCGCTCACGACCACCACGGCGGCGTTGAGCAGCAGGAAGATCGCGACGAGCGGGATGGCGACGCCGACCGCCTCGCTGAAGCCCAGCAGGAAGACGCCGCCGAGGATCAGCAGCAGCACGACCGTGATCAGCACCGCGTGCCCGTGCAGGAAGCCGGGCAGGTATGGGTTCTCCAGCAGGTGCACGGACGCGTCCGCCGACGACAGCGTGATCGTGATGATCCACGACGTCGCGACGAACCCCAGCAGCACCAGCACGAAGATCTTGCCGCGCCAGAACGGCAGCAGGTCCTCCAGCATCGCCACCGACCCCTGGCCGCGCGGGCTTTCGCGGGCGACCCGCCGGTACATCGGCAGCATGCCCAGCAGCGTCAGCGCGACGATCAGCAGGGTGGCCAACGGCGACAGCGCGCCGGCCGCGAGCGCGGCGATTCCCGGCAAATAGGACAAAGTTGAGAAGTAGTCGACACCGGTGAGGCACATGACCTTCCACCACGACTGCGGCTTCCCGTGGTCCTCGGCGGATTCCGGCCCCGCGGGGGCGACCCGTTGCGCCAGCAGCCACCGCACCGCCGAACCGGACGGCGGCTTCGCCGTCACGGGACTGTCGACGACGTCCGGGATCGCGAATTCAGGTGTGGTGCTCAAGCTTCGACTCCCCGATCGACGGCGTGCTGCACTCCCGGCCGACAACAATGCCCGATCCACATCGGACCGGCACACCCGCCCCGGCGAACACCGGCATCCGGCCAGTACGGCGACCAGGGCTGGTCGCCGTGGCGCGGGGTGTGGCGCGCCTCGATGCGGTCACGCGCGGTGTCGGCCCCGCGGCCCGGATAGCCTGAGGTTCGTGACCGTCGAGCTGGCCCTGCTGTCCCGGGTCTCCTTCCGCGGCCGGGAGATCACCGGCGCCCGGCCGGGCTCGCTGCTGGCGCTGCTCGCCGGGGACCTGCGCACCGGCTGCAGCGCGGACCGGCTCGTGGCCGGGCTCTGGCCGGACGACCGGCCCGAGCACCCGGCCAAGGCGCTGCAGATCCTGGTGTCGCGCACCCGGGCGCGCCTGGGTCCCGACGTCATCGTGACCACCCCGACCGGCTACCGCCTCGCGTTGGCCGAAGACCAGGTCGACACGTCGGCCGTCGTGCGGCACGCGGCCCTGAGCGAGCAGTCCGCCCGGACGGGTGACCACGCGGCGGCCCTCCACCACGCCGAAGCCGGGCTCGCGTTGTACGACGGGCGTGAGGACACCACCGGCGACGACCCGCTGTCCGCTCTGCGGGCCGCCCGCAGCGCGACGCACCGGACACTCAGCCTCGCCCGCGCACTCGCGCTGGCGAGACTCGGCCGGCACGCCGAAGCCGCCGGCCCCCTCGGCGAGCTGGCCCGGGAACGGCCCCGCGACGAGGAAATCCTGCTGGAGCTGCTGCGCTGCGAGGCCGCGATCGCCGGCCCGGCCACCGCACTGGCCCGCTACGAGAACCACCGGCGGACACTGCGCGACGAACTGGGCAGCGACCCCGGGCCCGCCTTGCGGGAACTGCACCGTGAACTGCTGCTCGCGGACACCCCGGTGCAGCGGCACGGCCTCCGGCACGAGCCGAACCCGCTGCTGGGCCGGGACGAGGACCTCACCGCGGTGACCGCGCTGCTGCGGACGTCGCGGGTCGTGTCGATCGTCGGTCCCGGCGGCCTCGGGAAGACCCGGCTCGCGCACGCCGTCGGGCGGCGGGCCGACCAGCGGGTGGTGCACTTCGTCGAGCTGGCCGGGCTGCCCGCGGACGGGGACGTCGCGGCGGCGGTCGCGGCCGGGTTCGGGGTCGGTGGCACCGTCGCCGGGATCGCCGAAGCGCTCGGCACCGGGCCGGTGCTGCTGGTGCTGGACAACTGCGAGCACGTGGTCGGCGGCGCGGCGGACCTCGTCCACGGCCTGGTGTCGCTGAGCGCCGGCCTGCGGGTGCTCACCACCAGCCGGGCGCCGCTCGGCGTGTCGTCCGAATCCGTCTACCCCTTGCCCGTGCTCACGCTCTCGGTGGCCGCCGAGCTGTTCACCCAGCGGGCCCGCGCGGTCCGGCCCGGCGCCGACCTCCCCGCCGAGGCCGTCCGGCAGCTCTGTGCCCGGCTGGAGGGGCTGCCGCTCGCCGTGGAGCTGGCCGCGGCGCGGGTCCGGGTGCTGTCCGTCGCCGAGATCACCGATCGGCTGGCGGACCGGTTCGCCCTGTTGCGCGGCACCGCGCGGGACGCGCCCGGCCGGCACCGGACGCTGCACGCCGTCATCGACTGGAGCTGGCACCTGCTCGACGACGCCGGCCGGGCCGCCATGCGCACGCTTTCGGTGTTCCCCGGCGGT
Source organism: Amycolatopsis sp. NPDC051758 (assembly GCF_044453095.1). Lineage (NCBI taxonomy): Bacteria > Bacillati > Actinomycetota > Actinomycetes > Pseudonocardiales > Pseudonocardiaceae > Amycolatopsis > Amycolatopsis sp. NPDC051758. Next base: position 1,003,790 of record NZ_JBITCJ010000002.1, read on the forward strand.
TTCACGGCCGACGCCGCGCGTCACGTGCTCGGCGACGACACCGTGCTCGAGCGGCTGGTCGACCAGTCGCTGCTGGAACCCGTCGACAACACCGCGGGCACCCGGTTCCGGATGCTGGAGACGGTGCGCGAGTTCAGCGCGGCGCGCCGGGCGGAGGTCGACGGCGAAACCGCCCGTGTCCTCGACGGTTTCCTCGCCTGGGCGCGGGACTTCGGCACGGCGCACCACGATTCGGTCGTCGGGCCCGACCTCGTCCAGGCCGCCGGCCGGATCCGGGTCGAAGAGGACAACCTGGCGCTGGCCCTGCACCACGGGCTCGCCCGGGACGACGGGGCCGCCGTCGCCGCGATCGCCGCCGTCCTGGGCAGCCTGTGGGTCACCGAGTCGAACTTCACGCGGCTCACCGCGCTGGCCCGGGAAACCGCCTGGCTGCTGTCGCACTACCGCCCGGCTCCCGCCTTCCTCGAAGCCACCCGCACCGCGGCCGTGCTGGGCGCGCTGATCAGCCTCCTCATGCGCACCGCGGAAGCCCGGCGCACCCTGGTCACCCTCCGCCGGCTGCCCGCCGCACCACCGGACGACCCCGTCCGCGCCATCCAGGCCGCGTTGTGCGCCCCGGACCCCCAAGCGCTGCACCGACTGTGCAACGACGACCGGCCGATGCTCGCGGGCATGGCCGGCTACGTCGCCAGCTACGAACGGGAAAGCGCCAACGACCTCGACGGCGCGCTGCGGGCGGCCCGCCGGATGCTCGACCGGCTCGACGACGAAGGCACCCCGCTCCCCCGGGCCCTCGCCCACGCCCGCGTCGGCGAGCTGTGCCTCCAGGTCGAGCCCGGGGAGGAGGCTCTGCGCCACATCGATGTCGCGTTGAAGCTCCTCGAAGAGCTCGGCGCGCGATCCACCTCCACCCGCGCCCGCTGGGCGAAGGTGCTGGCCAACCTCCAGCGCGGCGCGTTCGACGAAGCCGAGCAGGGCCTGCAGCCGGGCGCGGGCGAAGACGAGACGCTCGAGCTGCCGATGTTCGACGTCTGCTCCCGCGCCGAAATCCTGCTCAGCCGCGGGGACGTCGACGGCGGGCTGCGCCTGTGGCGCGACGCCGCCGACCAGCTGCGGGCCACCACCGGCGCCGGGCTCTGGCAGTGGGAGGTCCAGGCCGTCGCCGTGGTCACCCACGCCCGGCACGGCCGGCTGGACCTCGTCGACGGCCTGACCGCGGCCCTGCCCGGCCCACTGTCCACAATGGTCACTTCGGTGCCGGTGGTGGAGTTCCCGGCCTGCGGCTCACTTCTGGTGGCCCTCGGCGTCACCGACGTCGGCCGTGGCGCCACGGCCGAGGGCGTCCGCCTGATCGCCCTCGCCGAGCGGTTCGGGCTGCAGCGGTCGTTCCAGCCGGCCATGTCGCTCACGCGGCTGCGGGACGTTGCCGTCCAAGCCGACCCCTCGGCGTACGCCGAAGCTGTCTCGACGTACGCCGGCCTGGACCACGACGGCCTCCGCGCCGCGGCGGTGGCGGCGCTGCGCTCCCGGGGTCAGCTCGGATCGCGGCCGAACAGCGCCCGCGCCCAGAAGTAGCCCGCCAGCGCGAGACCCAGACACCAGCCGACGGCGACCAGGCCGTGCCCGGCCACCGGGGTGCCCAGCAGCAGCCCGCGCAGCGCGTCGATGATCGGGGTGAACGGCTCGTGCGCGGCGAACCAGCGGACCGCCCCGGACATCGCGTCCGGGGACACGAACGCGCTGCTGAGGAACGGCAGCACCTGGACGGCGAACGTGAACGGCGCGGTGCCCTCGGCGGTCTTGGCGGCCAGCCCGACGGCGACGCCGAGCCAGGTCAGGGCGAGCGTCAGCAGGGCGAGCAGGCCGAAGGCGCCGAGCCACCGGAGCGGGTCCCCGCCCGGGCGGAAGCCCAGCAGCAGCGCGACCACGACCACCAGGCACGCACTGACCAGCGTGCGGACGACCGAGCCGACGACGTGCCCGGTCAGCACCGACGCGCGGGAGATCGCCATCGTGCGGAACCGGGCGATGATGCCCGCGGTCATGTCCCGGTTGACCGCCATCGCCGTGGTGGTCGCCCCGTAGCCCACGGTCATCAGGAGGATCCCGGCAACGAGGTAGTCGAGGTAACCACGCCCCTGCGCCGCTGGGCCGAGGCCGGTGGTCAGCGCGCCGCCGAACACACCGACGAACAGCAGCAGGAGGACCACCGGCAGCGCGATGGTCATGACCATCGCGCTCGGGTTGCGCAGCGTGTGGCGGAAGTTGCGCCGCACCATGGTCGTCGTGTCGCTCATCGGACCGGCTCCTTCGGGGTGGTCGGGTGGCCGGTGAGGGCGAAGAAGACGTCGTCGAGGTCGGGAGTGTGCACGGTCAGCTCGCCGGCCTCGATCCCGGCACGGTCCAGGCGGTCCAGCACCGACCGCAGAGCGCGGACGCCGCCGTCGCCGGGCACTTCGAGGGTGACGGCTTCGTCGTCCCGTCGCCCTTCTCCGAACGCGCGAGCCGCCGCGTCGAGCTCGGCGGCGTCGCGGAACTGGAGGCGCACGTGGCCGCCGGGGACGCTGCGCTTCAGCTCCTTCGCGGTCCCCATCGCGACGATCTCGCCGCGGTCGAGGACCGCGATCCGGTCGGCCAGCTCGTCGGCCTCGGCCAGGTACTGGGTGGTCAGGAAGATCGTGACACCGCCGGCGACCAGGTCCCGGATGATCTCCCACAGCGTGTGGCGGCTGCGCGGGTCGAGCCCGGCGGTCGGCTCGTCGAGGAAGATCACGCGCGGTTCGCCCACCAGCGTCATCGCCAGGTCGAGGCGGCGGCGCATGCCCCCGGAGTAGGTCGACGCGAGCCGCGCGGACGCCTCGGCGAGGTCGAACCGGTCGAGCAGTTCGGTGGCCCGCCGCCGGCCCTCGGCCCGGCCGAGGTGGTGCAGGTCGGCCATCAGGACCAGGTTCTCGGTGCCGGTCAGCAGGTCGTCCACGGCCGAGAACTGGCCGGTGACCCCGATCGCGGCCCGCACCGCGTCCGGGTCCGTGGCCAGGTCGTGCCCCGCGATCCGGGCCTGCCCGCCGTCCGCGCGGATCAGCGTGGAGAGGATCCGCACCGCGGTGGTCTTGCCGGCCCCGTTCGGCCCCAGCAGGGCGAAGGTCGTCCCGGCGGGCACGTCCACGGTGAAATCGTCGAGCACGACCCGGTCGCCGAACGCCTTGCGCAGCCCGGTCACCGCGATCGCGGATGCAGCGCTGTCCATGCGCCTCCTTTGGTCACCACGGCCCGGACGGCCGCGACGAGGAAAGGATGCGAGGGACGGGCTTCAGGACGGTTTCACCGCGGTTTCCGCGGCGGGCGGCTCAGCCGTCGGACGCCTTCCCGACCGGCTCGAGCAGCCGTCGCGGCGTGGGGCCGGCGCCCGCCGGCTCGAAGCCGGGGCCGCGCTCCAGGCGGATCGCGGGCACCGGGACCACCGCGCCGCACTCTTCGCACCGGCCGTCGCGGTCGAGCAGACCGCCGTCCTCGTCATGGCGGAAGACGCGCTTCGCGCCCGCCGGCGAATAGAAGTCGTCACCCCAGGCCATCATCGCGCGCAGGATCGGCCAGAGTTCGAGGCCCTTGCCGGTGAGGTGGTACTCGACGGCACCCCCGCCGGTGTCCTCACGGGTCAGCACGCCCTCCTGCACCAGCGACTTCAGCCGGGTGGTCAGGACCGCGCGCGGGATCCCGAGCCGGTCGGCGAAGTCCCCGAACCGGCGGACGCCGAAGAACGCGTCGCGCACGATGAGCAGCGTCCACCGCTCCCCGACGATCTCGAGGGAGCGCGCCAGTGAGCAGTTGCGGTCCGCGTAGGTGCTGGGGAGAACCATGCCCCCAGCGTACTCCTGCTAGTTCACTCATTGAACTGCCCCGTGCTACGGTGCGGTAGTTCAATGACCGAACTAACCGGCGAGGGGTTTCTCGATGACAGACGACCGGCTCTTCCTGATCACCGGCGCCACCGGCAAGACCGGGCGCGCCACGGCCGAGCTGCTGCTGGCGGGCGGGCACCGCGTCCGGGCCATGGTGCACCGGGACGACGAACGGTCGCGCGCGCTCGCCGCGGCCGGGGCCGAAGTGGTCCAAGCCGATTTGCTGGACCTCGACGACGTGACCGCGGCCGTGCAGGGCGTCAGCGGCGCCTACCTGTGCTACCCGATCCGCGACGGGCTGCTCGAGGCGACCGTCAACTTCGCCCAGGCGGCCACGGAAGCGGGCGTCCGGTCCGTTGTGGACATGTCGCAGATCTCCGCCCGCCGGGCGGCCGGCAGCCTCGCCGCGCGGCAGCACTGGCTCGCCGAACGCCTGCTGGACCGGACCGGCCTGCGCACCACACACCTGCGTCCCACGTTCTTCGCCGAGTGGCTCACGACGTGGTGGGAACGGCGCGGCGGCGAAGGCTTCCTCCGGCTCCCGTTCGGCGAGGGCCGGCACGCGCCGATCGCCGCGACCGACCAGGCCCGCGTGATCGCCGCGGTGCTCGCCGACCCCGAGCCGCACGACCGCGCCGGCTATTCGCTGCACGGCCCGGTCGAGCTGGACCACCACGACATCGCCCGCACGATCTCCGGTGTGCTCGGCATCCCGGTGCACTACGAGCCGATCAGCGTTGAGGAGTTCGCCTCGGCGATGAGGCGGCGCGGGATGGCCGCGCACCCCGTGCAGCACCTGAGCAACGTCGCCGTCGACTACCGGAACGGCGTGTTCGCCGGCACGAACGACGTCGTCGAGCAGGTCGGCGGCCGGGCACCACTGTCCGTCGAGCGGTTCGTCGTCGAGCGCAAGGCCGACTTCGAGACGAGCGGCCCCAACTTCGTCCCTGCCCCGTGAGGAGAACACCCATGTCATCCGTGCTCATCACCGGCGCGTCCAAGGGCATCGGCCGCGCCATCGCCGTCGAGCTCGCCGGCCGGGGCCACCGGGTGGTCGCCACCGCGCGCCGTCCCGAAGCCCTGGACGATCTTCCGGTCGACCAGCGCCTGCGCCTCGACGTCACCGACGACAACAGTGTCCGGCAGGCCATCCACGCCGCGGGGGACATCGACGTCCTGGTCAGCAACGCCGGCGAGACCGTCCGCGCGCCACTGGAAAGCGTTCCGTTGGCGGAGGTCGAACGGCTCTTCCGGCTCAACACCGTGGGCGCGCTGCGGGTGGCGCAGGGGGTGCTCCCCGCGATGCGGGCGCGCGGCTCGGGTCACCTCGTGTTCGTGTCCAGCGTCCAGGGCCGGCTCGTGCTGCCGATGATCGGCCCGTACGGCGCCAGCAAATGGGCGCTCGAGGCGCTGGCCGAGACACTCGCCATCGAAACGGGCCACTTCGGTGTCAAGGTGAGCATCGTGCAGCCGGGCGCCGTGTCGTCGGGCGGCGCCGAGCGCGCCCCGACGTTCCTGGCGGACGACGGCCCGTACGCGCCGTTGTACCGGCAACTCGGTGCTCTGCGCGGGGAAGCCGTCACCCCGGAGGAGGTCGCTGCCTCGGTGGCCGACACGATCGAGAATCCGGCGCCGCCGCTGCGCGTGGCGGTCGGCGCCCCGGCGGAACGGATGTTGCGGGCCCGGAAGGCGGCTCCGGAGACCGAGCCGTTCCTGGCGGTCGACCTCGACTGGTAGCCGCCGGCGACCAGCGCCTTGCGGTTTTCCTCAAGGAAACCGCACGACGGACTCCGCATGGTGGGCCGGCGCGGCGATCGCCGCACGGAGATGTGGAGGGGTTCATGATCAGGAGAGTCATCGCGACGCTGGGGGTGGCGGCCGCGGCCGTGCTGGGCGTGGCCGTGCCCGCTTCGGCGCAGGCGCAGGCCGCCCCGGACTGCCAGCACAAGAGCGGTTACGGAACCATCGTGAAGACCGCGCCGGTGACGGCGCTGACCGGCGGGACCCGGGTCGCGACCGTCGAACTGTGCCGCGACAGCGCGTACAACTACTGGGGCTTCGTGATCTACAGCAGCCCGATGACGGTCAGCGAGTACGCGCAGGTCTACCTGCAGACCTACCGGGACGGATCCTGGGTCAGCGATGTCACGTGCGACACCGCCGGCGGCAACGGCCGTGTCGCGCCGGGGCAGACCCGGTGCTGGACGCCGAAGGTGAACGGTGTCAGCGGCAGCTACACCTTCCGCGCGCGGTCGGACAAGTTCAGCAGCCACACCGGCAACCTGCTGGCCTACGGCTACACGGTCGTCGCGCGCTGACCACGCGGGCCGCCGTCCCGGCCGCACCGGGACGGCGGTCCGTCCGCGGGTTCAGCGCGCCGAGCCCGTGGAGGCGGCGGTCCGCATGCGCTCGTGGATCGCCGTGACGTCGCTGTCCAAGCCGCGCTCGGCGTAGATCGCGGCCGCTTCCCGCCAGCACGCGAGCGCTTCGTCCGCCCGGCCCACGTGGTGCAGCGAGCCCGCCAGAACCGCCAGGGGCGGCGCCAGTGTCTCGTCCTGGCTGCCGAGCGAAGCCCGGCCCAGGCTGATCGCCCGGCGGCAGTGGGCCATGGCCCGGTCGTGGTCGCCCAGGCCCTGCCACGCCTTGGCGAGTGCCGTGAGCGCGCACGCTTCACCGTCGGAGTCGCCGATCCGGCGGCGCAGGCTCGCGCTGCGTTCGCTGTGCTCGATCGCCTTGTCGTGGTTGCCGAGGTCGGCATGCACCGAAGCGAGCACGCCGTCGACGACCGCTTCCCAGCGGCCGGTGTCGACGCCCCGGCTCAGCGTGAGGGCGCTTTCGAGGCGCTGCAACGCTTCCGTGTGCCGTCCTTGGCCGAGCATCAGCCGGCCGAGGTCGTTGAGGGCGGCGATGCGGATGGGCGGGTGGCCGGCTTCCCGGGCCAGCTCGGCGGCGCGGGCCAGGTCGGCTTCGGCCTCGGGCCGGTTGAGGTGGAGCAGGGCTTCACCGCGGGCGAGCAGGACGTTCGCCTCGTGCGCGTGGTCCCCGGCCCGCCGCGCCGCGACCAGGCCCGCGTCCGCGGTCGCGATCCGCTCTTCCCAGCCGCCCATCAGGATGAGGAACCCGAAGGCGTCGACCAGCCCCACGGCGTGCCGGTCCAGTTCCGCGTCGACGGCGTGGTGCAGGGCGGCGACGAGGTTCGCGCGCTCCGCGGCGAACCAGGACCAGGCGTCGTCGCGGTCGGCGAGAGTGTGCTCGTGCGGAGGTTCGGGCGGGGCGGTCACGAGCCGGGTGCTGGCCGGGTAGAGCAACCGGTCGGCGCGGTGGGCGGTGTGGCCGTACCAGGTCAGCACCGCGTCGACGGCGTGGCGCCGGTCGTCCGGGCCGTCCAGTTCGCGCGCCTGCTCGGCCGCGTACGCACGCAGGAGGTCGTGGAAGCGGTAGCGGTCCCGCGCGACGAGCGTGATGAGGTTGGCGTGCACCAGGGCGGCGAGCAGCTCACGGGTCTCCCGCGGCGGCAGGCCCACGAGGGCCGCGGCCGCGGGCAGGGAGACGTCGGGGCCGGGGTGCAGGCCGAGCCGCCGGAACAGCAGCGCCTGCGGCGCGGGCAGTCGTTCGTAGGACCAGTCCAGCACGGTGCGGACGGCGGCGTACGGATCCTGTCCCCACGCCAGCGCGTCGAGCCGGGAGCGGTCGTCGCCGGCGAGTTCGGCCACGACGTCGGCGACGGACACGTGCCGGTGCGCGGCCACCCGGCCGGCCGCGATCCGCAGCGCCAGCGGCAGCCGGGCGCACAGCCCGACCAGTTCCCGCAGGGCCTCGGGCTCCGCCGCGGCCCGGCCGGCGCCGACGATGCCGTCGACCAGGTGCAGTGCTTCGTCGAAGGAGAGCACGTCGAGGGTGAGCCGGTGGGCGGCTTCGGTGATCACGAGACCGGTGAGGCTGTCGCGGCTGGTGACCAGGACCATGCTGCCCGGCGAGCCCGGCAGCAGCGGCCGCACCTGCTCGGCGCTGTTGGCGTTGTCGAGCACCAGCAGCATCCGCCGGCCGGCGAGCAGCGTGCGCAGCAGCCCGGACCGCGCGCCGGTGCCCGCCGGGACGGCCGCCGCGGGCACGCCGAGCGTGACCAGGAAGTCGTCGAGGGCTTCGTCCGGCGACGCGGGGCGGCCGGGACCGTAACCCCGGAGGTTGGTGTGCAGCGTGCCGTCGGGGAACCGGTGCTGGACGCGGTGCGCCCAGTGCACGGCGAGCGTCGTCTTGCCGATGCCCGCCGAGCCGTCGAGCGCGGAGATCACCACCGCCTGCCCGGCGGCCTGGCCGTCCTCGGGCGGCAGCAGCGCATCGAGCTCGGCGAGGTGATCTTCGCGGCCGGTGAAGTCGCGGATCGCCGGCGGGAGCTGCCGCGGCACGAGCGGCGCGGGAGCCGCCGCCGGCCGGTGCGTGCCGAGGAGCTGCCGGTGCAGTTCTTCCAGCGGCGCGGCGGGATCCACACCCAGGTCGTCGGCGAGGCGGGTGCGGACCCGCCGGTAGTGCTCGAGCGCGTCGGCCGTCCGGCCGGCCCGGTGCAGGGCCGTCAGGTACTGGCGGGCGATCCGCTCGTCGTAGGGGTGCGCGGCGGCCAGCGTCGCGAGCTCCGTGACCAGCCGTGCGCCCTCCCCCAACCGGAGCCGCACCTCGACCAGCTCGAGCCGGGCCGCCAGCCGCTCGCCGCCGAGGCGTTCGCGTTCGGACTCCGCCCATTCGCCGGCGAGACCGGCCAGCGCCGGCCCGCGCCACAGCGACAGCGCCTCGGTCAGCCGGGACGCGGCACGCTCGTCGCTGGAGTCGGCATTGGCCTTTGCCCGCAGGTCCTCGAAGAGGTGCAGGTCGACCTCGGCCGCACCGGTCTCCAGGACGTAACCGCCGGCCCGCCGGGTGATCGTCACCTCTCCGGTCACGGCCAACGCCCGCCGCAGCCGCGAAACGTAGCTGTGCACGGTCTCCCGCCCGCGGCGCGGCGCGGCGGCACCCCAGACCCGTTCGACGAGCAGGTCGACCGGCACCGCCCGGTCCCGGTCGACGACCAGCGCGGCCAGCACGCAGCGCTGCTTGGGATGCCCGAGATCCACGGCCGCGCCGTCGGCGGACGCGCCGACCTCCCCCAGCACACGCAGCACCGCACCGCTCCTCCCCGCAGCCGCCGCTCACCACCCTATGACAGGCAAGCGGGCCGGCGGCGGGGTCACGGCACGGCGTCGCCGGCCACGACCGGGCCGCCCGCCGGTTCCGTGTCGCTCAGCGGAACATCCCGCCGGTCGCGGATGAAGAAGCTCGCGACGAGCCCGAGCACGGTCATGCCCGCCAGGTACGCGCACACCGAATAAACGGTGCCGGTGCTCGACTGCAGGGCTTCGGCGATCGTCGGGGCGAACGCGCCACCCAGGACGGCGCCGATCGCGTACGAGATCGCCGCGCCGCTGTAGCGGACGTGCGTCGGGTACATCTCCGCGTACAGCGCCGCCTGGGGGCCGTAGGTGAACCCGAGGCCGACGGAGAACAGCACCAGCGCGAGCACCAGCAGGCCCACGTTCGCGGTGTCGAGCAGCGCGAAGAACGGGACCATCCACACCAGCTGGACGGCAAAACCGATGCGGTACACCACGATCCGCCCGATCCGGTCGGCGAGGTGGCCGCCGATCAGGGTGCTCACCAGCCACGCCACCGCCGACACCATGACCGCAGCCAGCACCGTGGACCGGTCCAGGTGCAGCGTCTTCACCGCGTACGACTGCACGTACCCGCCGGTCGTCATGTAGCCGACCGCGTTGTTCGCCGCGAACAGCACCGCGCCCAGCAGGACCAGCGGCCCGTGGTGGCGGACCAGCGGGACCAGCGGCAGGCTCGACCGGCTGCGGGTCCGGCGGACCTCCTCGAACACCGGGCTCTCCGCGACGCGGCTGCGGATCGCGAAGCCGACGACGATGAGCACAAAGCTCAGCAGGAACGGGATCCGCCAGCCCCACGCGAGGAACTGCGCCGGGGTGGTGACCGCCGCGGCCAGCGCGAGGGCGCCGTTGGCCAGCAGCAACCCCAGCGGGACGCCGATCTGCGGGAACGCGCCGTACAGCCCGCGGCGGCCGGCCGGAGCGTGTTCGACGGCCAGCAGCGCCGCGCCGCCCCATTCGCCGCCCGCGGACAAGCCCTGCACGATCCGCAGCACCACCAGCAGGATCGGCGCCGCCACGCCGATGCTCGCGGTGCCGGGCACCAGGCCGATCAGCACCGTGGAGACGCCCATCAGCAGCAGTGTCGCGATGAGCATCGCGCGCCGGCCGAGCCGGTCGCCGAGGTGGCCGGCGATCACCGCGCCGATCGGCCGGAAGAAGAAGCTGATCCCGACCGTGGCGAACGACAGGATGAGCGCGTCCTTGCCCAGCGCGGAAAAGTACTGCGTCGCGAAGACCAGCCCCGCAGAGATCGCGTAGACGAAGAAGTCGTACCACTCGATCGTCGTCCCGGCCATCGCGGCGAGCACCACGCGGCGGTGCTCACGGTTGATGCTTCCGAACAGGCGCGCCATGACCACTCCTTTGTGCCCGTGGATCGTGGCCCGGATCGTATATGGTTTCCGATATGATCGGCAAGAGGTCGCCGACGCACTGCGGCGCCGGTCCCCCGGAGGGGCCGGCGCCGCGAGCGTGAAAAACGGTCAGTCGGTGAGGGTGGCGGGGTCGCTGGTGCTCGGCCGGCCCGTCTCCACGTGCCCGGCCAGCCGGCGCAGGAACTTCGGGTCGTGGTCCGACACCACCGAGACGTCGTACCAGTGGTTGCTGCGCCGGGTGTCCACGTGCTCGACGACCCGCGCCCCCGGCCGCAGCAGCCGGGTCGCCGAACGCCGGCCGTAGGCGTCCTTCAGCGTCAGCCGCACCGGGGTGGTGCCGCCGTTGGTCAGCACCAGCGTGAGGTCGTCGCCGTCGCAGCGCACGCCCACCTCGGGCCCGGCCGTGGTGCCGCGGAACTGCCGTACGAAGCCGTTCGGCCCGTGCGCGGTGCAGTCGTAACCACCGGCGGCGGGCAGCGTGGCGGACAGCGAGCGCCCGGCGCCCGCGGTGTAGGTCCGCGGGTCAGCCGAGGGTGAGGTGAGGTTGAAGGTCGCGCCCGCGCGGCCGTGGTTGGCGAACGTCACCGTCAGGTTCCCGCCGGCCACCCGGGCGTCGGCCGCCAGGTCGTACGGCAGCGCCCGCGCCGGCCGCAGCCCGCGCTCCTGCTTCGGCAGCACGCCGTGGGCCGGAACCTGCGGCACGTAGTCCGGGTGCCGCACGCGGTCCGGCGGGGCGTACCCGGCGGTGTCCGGCAGGGCGGGGACCTTCGTGTCGGTGTGCGCGAAGTCGAACGCCGAGGTCAGGTCACCGCACACCGACCGCCGCCACGCCGAGATGTTCGGCTCGTGCACCCCGAAGCGCCGCTCGACGAACCGGATGATCGAGGTGTGGTCGAAGGTCTCCGAGCACACCCAGCCGCCCTTGCTCCACGGCGAGACCACCAGCATCGGGACACGCTGGCCGAGCCCGTACGGGCCGGGCTGCTGCGCCGAGCCGGTGTAGATCTCCCCGGTGGTGTCCACAGTGGACTGACCGGCCGAGGCGTACGGCGGGAGCACGTGGTCGAAGAAGCCGTCGTTCTCGTCGTAGGTGATGAACAGCGCGGTCTTGCTCCACACCTCCGGGTTCGCCGTCAGCGCGTCGAGCACCTGTGCGATGTACCAGGCGCCGTAGTTCACCGGCCAGTTCGGGTGCTCGCAGAACGCCTCCGGCGCCGCGATCCACGACACCTGCGGCAGCTTCCCGGCCTTGACGTCGGCGCGGAGGTGGTCGAAGTAGCCGTCGCCGGCCTTCGCGTTCGTGCCGGTGCGGGCCTTGTCGTACAGCGGGTCGCCCGGCTTGGCGTTGCGGTAGGAGTTGAAGTACAGCAGCGAGTTGTCGCCGTAGTTGCCGCGGTAGGCGTCGTCGATCCAGCCCCAGCCCCCGGCGGCGTCGAGGCCGTCACCGACGTCCTGGTAGACCTTCCACGACACCCCGGCCTGCTCGAGCCGCTCGGGGTAGGTCGTCCAGGAGTAGCCCTTCTCGTCGTTGCCGAGGACCGGTCCCCCGCCGGAGCCGTCGTTGCCCGTGTAGCCGGTCCACATGTAGTAGCGGTTCGGGTCGGTCGAACCCATGAACGAGCAGTGGTAGGCGTCGCAGATGGTGAACGTGTCGGCCAGCGCGTAGTGGAACGGGATGTCTTCGCGGGTCAGGTACGCCATGGTGGTCGAGCCCTTAGCGGGCACCCACTTGTCGTACCGGCCCTGGTTCCACGCCGCGTGCGTGTCGTTCCAGCCGTGCGGGAGGTCCTGGATGAACTGCAGGCCCAGGTTGTCCGCTTCGGGACGGAAGGGCAGGATGTCGCGCGTCCCGTCCGACTGCGCCCAGACGGGCTTGCCGGAGGCCAGAGCCGCCGGCCGCGGGTCACCGAAGCCGCGCACCCCGCGCAGCGTGCCGAAGTAGTGGTCGAACGACCGGTTCTCCTGCATGAGGACCACGACGTGCTCGATGTCCCGCAGCGTCCCGGTGCGGCGGAGAGCGGGGATCTCCGCCGCGCGGGCGATGCTGGTGGACAGCGCGGAAAGGGCAGCGGTGCCGCCGGCCAGCTGCAGGAAACGTCGGCGGTTGACGTCCGTCATGGGGACTCCGGGGGTGTCGTGGTGGGAAGCCGGGCCAGTATGGGTCGCTGATCGAGAACCGTTGCCGGGCCCGAGGCTAACGCCGGGCGAAACCCTGGTAAACGCCTGAAGGTAGGGCGCTACGGCCGGTGGCTGGTGTGGGTGAACTCGACGGTCGACAGCATCGAGTCCCCGGACGTCCCGTTCGTCCGGTTCCGCCCGAAGGCCAGGACTTTCTCCGGCACGACCGCGAACACCGCGGAGTCGTGACCGGCCTGGCTGAACCCCTCGCCGGTCACGTCGTAGCGCCAGCTGCCGTCCCATTTGGACAGCCAGGCATCGGCGAGCCGTTCGAGGACCGGCCGGTCGGTGACGCGGCGCGCCACACCTTCCACCACGACGTCGAGCCCGTCGTCCCAGGTGTTGCACCCGGTCGTCAGCACGACGGCCGGGTTGGCGGTGAGGTTGAGGTACTTCTGCTCGGTGGCGCCGGTGCTGAAGTGGACGGCGCCGTCGAGCCACACCGCGACCAGCGGCGTGACGTGCGGCCGGCCGTCGGCGCGCACCGTCGTGAGCCAGCTGATCTGCGCCGTTTCGAGCACCTTCACCGTTTCGGACCAGCCGGTGGCTTCGGTGCCGGGATCGCTGAACCGTTCGTCGAGCCGGGTCTGCATGATCACTCCGATCGTCGGTTTTCTACGGCCGCGGCATAGGCCGCGTCCAGGCGTGCCGCGACGGTCGGGCCGTCCGGCGCCTTCCCGCGGCGAGCCGCGGGTCCGAGGTGGGTTTCGCGCAGTTCGTCCATGAAGGCTTCCCACAGCGGCGGGCCACCGGCGGTCAGCACTTCGGCGCGCGCGGCGTACGCGTCGGCCACCGGCAGGTGCCGGACGCCCCAGGCGCTGAGCTGCGCCAGGACCGGCACCAGCTCGATGGCCCGCTCAGTGAGGCTGTAGGTGACCTTCTGCTTGTGCGAAGGATCGCCCGCCCTGGTGAGCAGCTCGTGCTCGACGAGCACGCCGAGCCGGTCGGCGAGGATGTTCGACGAGATCCGCTCTTCCCCGCCGAGCAGCTCGCGGAAGTGCCGCGCCCCGCCGAACACGACGTCCCGCAGCACGAGCAGGGTCCACCGGTCACCGAAGATCTCCAGCGACAGGTTGATCGGGCAAGCCGATCGCGAATCCTTCCGCACCGCTTCCACCTCACAACTGGTTGCATTGCTGCACCAGTATGGGGGCCGGGCGGGGTGGCCGCAACACTCAGCGCCCGGCCGGCCCGCGGACATAGCGGCTCGCCCTCAGGTCACCGGGCATGACGAGCGTCGGCCTCGACAGGACCTCGCGGTTGTACCGGGTCGCCGGCAGGGCCGCGCAGTGGCCGAACTCCGGGTCGATCTCCGCCAGGGACAGCACCACCTGGAACCCGTCTTCGGACACCGCCAGGACGACCACGGTCAGACCGGACATCTTGTGCTTCGAGGTCCAGCGGGAGCGGACCTTCCCGCAGCACGTCGTACCGGTGCACACCCAGCACCTCGTGCCGCTCCCGCTTGCGGCAGGTCACGTGGTCGACGTCGAGCCGGACCTGCGAACGGTCCCGCAGCTCACCGACGTCGATCAGCCGCGACGCGCATCCACCCCGCGATCAGGCGGTTGCCAGGGAGATCTCCGTCGACTTGACCAGCGCGACCACCTTCGAGCCGGCCTCGAGACCCAGCTCGGTGACGGCTTCCCGGGTGATCGAAGCGGTCAGCTCGCCGCCCTCGACGGCCACCTTCACCGTCGCCATCGCCCCGCCGGTCGCGACGGCGGTGACCTCGCCCGGCAGCTGGTTGCGGATGCTGATGCCGCGCACCGGGCCCGTCGCCAGCGAGACCTCGGTCGACTTGACCAGCACGCGCACGGCCGATCCTTCGGCGAGACCGAGGTCCTCGACGGCTTCCCGGGTGACGGCGGCCGTCACCTCCTGCCCGCCGGACAGGCGTGTCTTGACCGTCGCCATCACCTCGCCCGGCGTGACGGCGGAGACCGTCCCGGCGAGCTGGTTGCGGATGCTCAGACCCATGGCCGGGACTGTAACCGCGCCCGGGAAACCCCGCCCCTCAGAGCCGGGAGACCTGGTAGTGGCCGATGAGCCAGCCGTCGCCGGTGCGGCGGAGGAGGACACCCAGGTGGACCGTGATCGCCGGCCGGTCCGTGAAGCCGAAGACGACGCTCGCGTAACCGAAGACGACGTCCTCGGCGGGGCGGCGGGTTTCCACGATCGTGTAGTCCGCGGTCATGCCCGGAGGCTGGGAGTCGTAGTACTCCGCCACACCTTCGCGGCCGACGCTGTACGGGTGCAGGCCCTGGAAGATCGCGTCCTCGGTGAAGTACGTCGCGACGCGCCCGGGGTCGTGCGCGTCGACCGCCGACTTCCAGCCGTCCAGCACGGCCGTGAGGATTTCGGTGCTCATGCCGGTTTTCCTTTGCTGTGGAAGGGTTTCAGTGCCCGGCACTCTGGCCGCCGTCGACGTGCAGGATCTCCCCCGTGACGAACGGTGCGCCTTCCAGGTAGGCGACCGCGTCGACGATGTCGGCGATGTCGCCCATCCGCCCGACCGGGTGCAGGCTCGCGAGCGCGTTGTGGGTTTCGGCCGGGTGCATCGGGGTGCGGATGATCCCGGGTGACACGGCGTTCACGCGGACGCCCCGCGTGGCGTACTCGATCGCGAGCGACTTCGTGACCGCGTTCAGGCCGCCCTTGGTCAGTGACGCCAGCGCCGACGGCACGGCGCTGTTCGCGTGGTCGGTCAGGCTGGTCGTGACGTTGACGATGTGGCCGCCGCCGGTCTTGAGCATCGCCGCCAGCGCGTGCTGGGTGATCTCGAAGAAGCCGCGCAGGTTCACGCCGGTCACCAGCTCGAAGTCGGCGGCGGTGTACTCCGTGAACGGCTTCGCGACGAAGAGGCCGGCGTTGTTGACGAGCGTGTCGACGCGGCCGAAGGTGGCCAGCGCCCGCTCGATCACCCGGGCGCCGACCGCGGGGTCGGCGATGTCGCCCGCGACGGTCAGGATCCCGGCGTCACCGGACGGGGTGATGGACCGCGAGTTCGCGACCACGGCGTACCCGAGCTTGCGATACGATTCGACCAGCGCAGCGCCGATGCCCTGCGAAGCGCCGGTGACCACCGCGACCTTCTGAGTGCTCATGACTGTGGACCTCCTTGAGGGGTTTTGCTCTTCCTGAGCCGATGGTGTGCCGGGGCGCGGGCCGCCGCCACGACCGGTTCGCTCTCAGCTGGGAGGCCCGCCCTCCCAGCGCACTAAGCTCCGGGTATGGAGCTACGCCAGCTTCGGTACTTCGTGTCCGTCGCCACAGAACTGCACTTCGGCCGGGCCGCCGAGCGGCTGCGCATCGCCGGGCCTTCGCTGTCCCAGCAGATCAAGGCGCTGGAACGCGACCTGGGTGTCCGCCTCTTCGACCGCGACCGCCGTTCGGTCACGCTCACCGAGTGCGGCGAGGCACTGCTGCCCCGGATCCGCGCCCTCCTCGAGCAGGCGGACGAGCTGCGCCGGTCGGCGGCGGGGCTGGCCGCGAGCGAGCCGGTGCGGCTCGGTTACGTCAGCTGGCGCCCCGCCGACCTGCTCGACCGGGTGGCCGGGGTGGCGCAGCTGCACGTCGACCCGTGGGTGCTGCCGTCGCACGCCCAGGCACGCCGGGTCGCCGACGGCAGCATCGACCTGGCGATCTGCTGGGTGCGTGCGGCGGACCTGGCCGAGCACGACCTGACCGGCCGGCTGATCGGCGCGGACCGGCTGTACGCGATCGGCGCCGGCACCGCCGCCGAGGTGGCGGCGAAGGACGTCGTGGTGCTCGTGGACCCCGACACGACGAGCTGGGCGTCCTGGAACGTCTACGCGGAGGAGTTCGCCGCGGCCACCGGCGCGACGGTCGTCCAGGCCCCGGAAGGCACCGCCACCGGCCCGGCGTTCTTCGACTACATCCGGAAGCTGCGGCGCCCGGTGCTCAACAACCCGAAGGGCCAGACGGCCCCGACACCGCCGGACCTGGCGCGCCGGCCGGTGGTGGATCCGGCGCCGTTCTGGACGTGGTCGCTGGTGGCGCGCCGCGACGAGACGCGCACCGCCGTCCGGGCGACGATCGAGGTGCTCACCCGCGACGTCGGGCGGCTCGACCTCGACTCCGGCGAAGCGTGGCTGCCCGCCGACGACCCGCACATCGCTGCCACCGCACCAAAAGCGTGACTCACCGCGCCGCCAGCACCACGAGGTCCCGGCCCGCTTCCTTGCCCGCGTAGAGCGCGTTGTCCGCGGCCCGGATCAGATCGTCCAAACCGGACTCCGGCAGCGCCGGGTACAGCGCCGCGCCGATGGTCGCCGACAGCTCCACCAGCTCGCCCGACGGGGCCGTGATGCGCAGGGCCCGGATGCGGCCGCGGATGCGCTCGGCGATGGTGCGGGTTTCGTCCTGGTCGACCCCCGGGAGCAGGACCGCGAACTCCTCACCGCCGTAACGGCCGACGGCGTCACCGCGGCGGACCGTCTTCGCGAGCACCGCCGCCACCTCCGCGAGGACGTCGTCGCCGACGAGGTGGCCGTGGGTGTCGTTGATGCGCTTGAACCAGTCGAGGTCGATCATCAGCACCCCGACCCGGCCGCCGGTGGCGCGGGCGCGGTCGAGCGCGTGCTCGGCCTGGTCGTGCCACGCGATCGCGTTGAGCAGCCCGGTGCGCTGGTCGGTGCGGGCGGCGATCTTGAACTGGTCGAGCTGGACACACTGGTGCAGCGCGAACGTCGGGATGATCATCAGCAGCGCGACGGGCGGCCACCACAGCAGCGCGAGCGCCATGAACACGCCGAGCGCCAGCTGGCTGACCTCCAGCAGGTTGTCCGACGCGCTGCCCAGCACCTGCCGCCGGTGCTCGATGGGAACGGTCCAGGCGATGACCGTGCCGACGAGTGCGGTGTTGACCGCCCACTGCACCCCGGCGGCCGCGACCACGGCCGCCAGGTCGGCCCAGCCCGGCCGCGCGCCGGAGCTCAGGTGGGCGCCGGTCAGCTGCAGCACCGCGAACGCCGCCGACGCGGCCAGCGCGAGCGTCGCGGCGGTGAACACCGTGCGGTGCGGCGGCCGGAACGGGTCGAACCGGTTGACCAGCACCCACCGGTGCCCGTAGATCACGGCCACCAGCGCCAGTTCGAGCACCAGCGGCAGCACGACCACGCCGGCGAAGATCCAGACGCTGCAGAGGTCCACGTACGGCGAACCCGACCGGTCGCGGCGACGGCGTTCGATGGCGTGGGACGCGTGCAGGTGCAGGATCGCCGCGGCGGCGAGCCAGCCCGCCGCCGCCCATTCCCGGGCGTCCGGCCCGGCCCGGACCGCGAACACCAGCACGACCAGCGCCGCCAGGTCGACACCGAGGACGAACGCTCGCACGCGTCCGGGTAACTGCCAGAGTTTCCACCGCGGTGGCGCCCAGCCCCCGCCGGTGGTCTCACGTCCGCCCATCGCAGTGCCCCCCGCTCTGCGCCGTGACCACGTGCTCGCCAACGGTAGCCGGGTGCCCGCCGGATGTCAGCCCTTTCCCCGCGCTGCCACTCGACCGGACGGCTGAGACCATTTTTGGTGTCCGCCACCGGACGAACCGCACGAAAGGAGCCCGCGATGAGCGACAAGGGCTGGTGAAACCAGGAGTCAGACTTCGGCGGGAAGACCGGCGGAGATCGTGTCGGGACGGCGGCGCGACCAGACGACGGCCGCGGCGAGCGCAACGAGCGCTCCCGCGGTTCCCGCCCAGGCGATCGCCGTCGCCGGGCCGACCAGTTGCGCGAGCACGCCACCAAAAACGATCCCGAGCCCCTGGCCGGCGATCATCCCGGTCCGCGCGAACCCGAGCGTCCGCCCCCGCACCCGGGGCGGGGAGAGCTGGACGAAGGTCGCCCCCGCGGTGACCTGGTAGGCCGAGCACACCCCGGACACGAACAGCAGGACCAGCGCCGTGCCCAGAGCGGGCCGGGCCCAGTAGGCCATCAACGGCGCCGACGTCCCGACCGCGAGCACGCCCAGCGCGCGCATCCGCACCGGCCGGGCGACCAGCCGCAACAGCAGTGCCCCGGCGACCGCGCCGGCCGGTTCGGCCGCGAGGAGCACGCCGATCCACGCGCCGCCGACACCCACCTGCCGGGCGAACGGCACGGCAAGCCCTTCCGGGACCACGGTGAACAGCGCCAGCCAGCCGAGCCACACCAGCGTCCAGAGGGTGCGATCGCGGCGCACGACCACCGCGCCCGCCGCGATCTGACGCCACGAGCGTCGCCACCAAGACGCCGCTGCGACTTCGGCGTGGAACGGCGGATAACTACTCAAGCCCGCCCGGATCAGCACGGCGGAGACGGCGAAAGTGGCCGCGTCGATCGCCAACGCCGGGTGCGCCCCGACCCCGGCGACCACCACCGCGGCCGCGGCGAATCCCACTACGAGGCACAGCTGCCCGGTGACCTGCTGCACCGCTTGGCCCGCTTCGTATCGGGCGCCCAGCATGTCCGGCAGGACCGCGCCCTGCGCTGCGGAGAACGGCGCCTCGATCAGCTGCACGAGCACCAGCAGCGCGGCCATCACCGGCAGCGGCGTCGCGGGCAGCGCCATCACGGCCACGAGCACGGCCCGGGCCGCGTCGCACACGACCATCACCTGCCGGCGCGGGTACCGGTCGGCCAGCCACGACAGCAGTGCCCCGGACACGAGCGCGGGCAGCATCGACAACGCGTACGTCGCCGCGCTGAGCGCCGCCGAACCCGTGCGCTGGTACACCAGGATCGCCAGCGCGACGCGCGCCAGCTGGTCCCCGGCCACCGAAAGCAGGCCCGCCAGCCACACCACGCGGAACTCGCGCACCGCAAAGGCGGACCACGTCCGGCCCGGACGCCGACCCGCCATCCCCACTCCACAGCCTGTCACGGAGAGCGTTGCCCGAACAGCTCACCGTAGCGCTTGCGGGAGCGGGCCACTACGCCCGAACGAGGCTTCCGCCGGGTGCCCGGAGTGTTGGCGAAGGCCGGTGCGGCCCCGGCTCGGGGGCCGCACCGGCACATCCCTAGGAAGCCGCGTTCACCATGTCCAGCGCGCTCTGCTGACGAGCGGCGTCGATCTTGTCCAGCGGCCCGGACCACCGAAGGCCGTACTGGTCAAGGGCATTCCGGTCGGCCGAGTACGCCCGGTCCGCCTGCCTGCGCAGGTACGTCGTGTACGGATGGTCGGCCAGTGCCGCGTTGAGCGCGGCCAGCCCGCGGACGTCGGCGCCCTTGAAGGACGGGCCGTCGCCGCCGCAGTCGCCGCTCTCGCACGGGTCGCGCAGGATGCCGTCGCCGGTGTTGAGCGACGACGACGTGACGTTGGCGTCGCCGAGCCGCCGGGCAGTGGTCAGGAGGCCGGCGTCGCCGGTTGCCCGGTTCAGCTCGGTCAGCGCGTTGATCAGCACCCCCTGGTTGTACGACCAGACGGTGTCCCCGTTGTTGCGGCAGGTGCCGAGGTTGACGCCGTCGTTGACGAGCGACGAGCCGTTCACCATCCCGGTGCCCTGGAACCAGGTCCACCCGCTCTTCGCGCGGTTGAGGTAAACGCTGTCGCCGCCGATCCGGTTGTGCAGCGCCGCGTTGAGCTGGATGTAGAGGGAGTTGGCGATGGCGTTCTTGTACGTCCGCGCGGTGCTCCACCAGACCCCGCCGCCGCACGTGCCGTCCCAGTAGGCCGCCATGTGGTCGGCGTCGGCGCGGGCGGTGTTCAGGTACCGGCTGTCGCCGGTGACGTCGTAGGCCAGCACCCAGGCGAGCCCCCACCAGCCGGTGTCGTCGATGTAGTCGTTGCGGAACTGGCCCAGCGCGCCGTTGATGTTCTTGTCGTAGGTGCGCGCGATGGCGTAGCGGTAGCTGGGCATCCCGGTGACCTGGACGTTGCGGATCACCGCCGTGAGCGCGTTGGCCGAGTTCCACCAGCCGGTGGTGTCGAACAGGCCGGTCGTGTTGTTGTAGAACATCATCTGCGCGGTGGCCGCGGCCGTCCGCCGCTCCCCCGCGTTCCACGTCGTGCGCGCCCACGCCGTGCACGCGATGTCCGCGCGGTCACCGGCTTTCCCGCACGCCCGCAGCGCACCGACACCGGTGTTGTTCCAGTCGTCCACGTTGTACATCAGGGTGCGCCAGCCACCGTTGCCCGCCGGGATCTTCGTGGCCCCGAGCCGGCTGCCCGAAGCCCACGACCGGCCGCCGTCGAAGGAGCGGTCGAGCCACACCTCGTCCCCCGGGCTGCCGGTCTCGATCGACGCCCAGCCCATCGCGTCGCTGTCGTCGAAGTGCAGCCCGATCGACCGGCCGAACACCGTCGCCGAGACCGGGCGGCGGTCACCCGGCGAACCGGCCGGATCCGCGCCGTCGCAGTACTTGTTGCAGATGGTGGCGAGTGCGGCCGCCGGCTCGGCGTCGGCGGGTGTCGCGCTGCCGGCAAGACCGAGCAGAATGGCGAGCACAACCGCAAAACCTTTTCTGGGCATGGAAGATCTCCTCGGTGGAGAGGGGACCGCCCGGGCCCGGCGGGGGACGGTTTTCAGGGTGACTCCGGATCCGGCCGGAAGTCAACAGATCACCGGTTTTTGGTCCAGACAACTATTTGTCAGTCAGGGACGGCGTTTCCGGCGGCCCAGCGCGGCGGCGGCGAGGGTGCCGGCCACCACGACCGCGGCCAGTGCCAGCATGCTGATCCCCATGCCGCGGGTGAAGGCGTCTCGTGCGGCCGCCGCCAGCTGAGCACCCGCCGGGCCCGAACCGGCGGCCACGGCGAGCGCACCCGCGAGCGAGCCGTCGGCGGCCTCGCGCGCGGCCGGCGCGAGCAGCACCGTGGCCGAGGCGACGGAACCGGTGTAGGCGGCCGAAAGCACACTGCCGACGAGCGCGATGCCCAGTGCCGCACCGACTTCGCGCGTTGCGTCGTTGACCGCCGAAGCCACGCCGTACTGCGACGGCGCCACGTTGTCCAGGATCGCGCTCGTCGCGGCCGGGGCCGTCACGCCGATCCCGGCGCCCAGCACGCACACGGCGACCGCAAGTGCGAGGTACCCGCTGTCCGCGCCGAGCCGGCCGATCAGCACCATCCCGGCGACGACGACCGCGAGCCCGCCGCAGGTCACCACCCGCAGCCCGAACCGGCGGACCAGCGGCGACGACACCAGCGACAACGGGAACAGCGTCACGGCCACGGGCCACAGCGCCAGCCCTGAATCGAGCGCCGAGTAACCCTGGACCAGCTGCAGGTACTGCGCCAGCGCGAAGAACATGCCGAACGCCGCGGTGAACTGCACGGTCACCGACACCGAGCCGGTCGCGAACGCCGCGTTGCCGAAGAGCCGCACGTCCAGCAGCGGGGCGGCGGAGCGCAGTTCGAACACCACGAACAACCCGCCCAGCACCAGGCCCGCCGCGATGGACCCCAGCACCAGGCCGTGGCCCCAGCCGAGGTCGGCGACCCGCAGGATGCCGAACACCACCGCGCCGATCGCGAGGGCGCTGAGCATCGCGCCGGCGGTGTCGAACGCGTGCGGGTGGCGGTCGCGGGAGGTCGGCACGGTCAGGCTCGCGGCCACGAGGACCACCGACAGCACCGCCGGCGCGAGGAACACTGAATGCCACGAGAAGTGCTCCAGGAGCACACCGGCGAGCACGAGCCCACCCAGCCCGCCGATGCCGGCCACGGCCGCCCAGATCCCGATGGCCCGGCCGCGCCGCTCCGGCGGGAAGCTCGCGTTGATGATCGACAGTGTCGCCGGCATGATCATCGCCGCACCGAGCCCGGTGACCGCCCGCGCGACGATCAGCCACGTCGACGTCCCGAAGAACACGGGCGCGGCGCACCCGAAGGCGAACACCACCAGCCCGGCGACCAGCACCCCGCGGCGGCCGTGCCGGTCACCGAGCGCGCCGGCCGGCAGCACCAGGGCGGCCAGCACAAGCGTGTAGACGTCGACGATCCAGGTCTGCTCGGCCTGGCTGGCCCCGGTGTCGGCGGCGAGCGCGGGCAGCGCCGCGTTCACGATCGTCACCATGGCGATCACAAGGCCGACGGCGGTGCACATCACGCCGACCGTCCACGCGCGGCGGCCGGCGGACGGCGTGGCCGGTTCCAGCTGCATCCGCATGGTCCGACGCTACGTCCGGGTTCCGAGACTCGGCGCCGGTGCGCGTCTCGGTTCTCCGCCGAAGGTCACCCGATCGTGGGGACCGGGCGGGGGCGACACTGGGTGGGCCGACCGCCTCGCTCGAAGGGACCCCGATGACCACGTCGTCGACCGACCTGCCGCTCGCCCGCCAGCGGAGTGTGCACGAGTTCCTCACCGCGCGCGGCTGGCTCCTCGACGGCGCCGACGATCCCGCCGAGACGTGGTTCGCCGACGATCCGCGCGCCGGCTGGCACTACCCCGGCAGTTTCGGCGGGCAGCGGATGAACGCGGTCTCCGACACGACGCCGGTCCGGCTGCAGAGCTACTTCACGTTCGATGGCGAAGGTGACGAGGTGTTCTGCCTGGTGGCGGCGGGCAACCTGCGCGGCAGCGGCTGCCCGGAGCACGACACCGGGGAGCAGTTCTTCCCGTTCACCGCGGCCGGGAAGGTCGACTTCGACCGGATCGCTCCCCTGCTGGACACCCTGGAGCCTCGGGCGCGGGCGCTCGACCCGAGGGCGGTCATCGAGTGCTTGTACTTCGGGCCCTGCCGGCTTCCCTGACCACGCCCCGGCAGAGGCGGACGAGCGTCGCGCGCAGCTCGTCGTCGCCGAGGTGGTCGAGCCGCCGGTTCACCACACCCAGGTCGCTGATCAGCCAGTAGGCGGCCCGCTCGTCGACCGTCGGCGCCGGGCCGAACATCAGGTGCAGGCCGCGCTGGGCGAGCTCGTCCAGCTCGCGGGCGATCTTCTCGTGCCGGCGGGCGATGGGGTCGTGCCGGCTCATCGGCGCGATCGTGCGGTAGGCGACCACCACCTGGTCGACCCACGTCGTGATCAGGTGGTCGATCCGCTCCTCCCGGTCGGTGATGCGCTCGGCGTCGTCGAGACGCGCGGTGAGCGCCGCGACCGTCGGCTCCAGCAGCGCTTCGAGGATCGCGATCTTGGTGCGGAAGTAGTAGTAGACGTTCGCCTTCGTGACGCCCATCGCATCGGCGATCTGCTGCAGCGACGTGGCGTCGAAACCGTGCTCTACGAACAGCTTCCGGGCGGTGTCGAGCACCGTCTGCCTCGTCTTCTCGGCTTGGGCCGCCCGGGTTGCCATGGAGACATGCTACCGTGGTTTCATTAGCCGACCGGCTAACGAATGAGGTGACGGTATGCCGGACACGGTCCTGGTCACCGGCGGCACGGGGTACGTGGCCGGCTGGTGCATCACGAGGTTGCTGGACGAGGGGTACACCGTGCGCACCACGGTGCGCGACCGGAGCCGGGCCGACGGCGTGCGGCAGGCCGTGGCCTCCGTGTCGCCGCGAGCCGACAGCTTGGAGTTCGCGGTGGCGGACCTGACGTCCGACGCCGGCTGGGCGGAAGCCGTCGCGGGGTGCACGTACGTCCTGCACGTCGCCTCGCCGCTGGGTGGCAAGGACCCGCTCGTCCCGGCCCGCGACGGCACCCTGCGGGTCCTGCGGGCCGCCGCCGCGGCCGGGGTCCGGCGTGTCGTGACGACCTCCGCGGCCAACGCCGCGAGCCCCGCGTCCTACACCACCGACGGTGTCACCGACGAGACACTGTGGACGGACCCGGCCGCCCCCGGCCTGCCCGCGTACCGCCGCTCGAAGGCCGCCGCCGAGCGCGCCGCCTGGGACTTCATGGCGACCTACGACGGCCCGATGACCCTCACCACGGTCCTGCCCGGCGCGGTGTTCGGCCCGGTCCTGACCACGGACAACCTCGGCTCGGTGCAGATCATCACCCGGCTCGTCACCGGCGCCGTGCCCGGCACCCCGCGCATCGGCCTCGAGGTGGTCGACGTCCGCGACCTGGCCGACGTCCACCTCCGCGCGATGACCGCGCCCGAGGCGGCCGGCCAGCGGTTCCTCGCGACCGGCGAGTTCCTCTGGATGCACGACATCGCCGTCACGTTGCGCGAAGGCCTCGGCGACGCGGGCCGCAAGGTCCCGACCCGGCAGCTACCGGACATCGCGGTCCGCGCGGCGGCACTGTTCGACCGTTCCCTGCGCGAAATCCTCCCCGGCTTGGGCCGCCGCAACCGCCACCGCACCGAGAAGGCGCGCAAGGTGCTCGGCTGGTCCCCACGCCCGGCGCGGACGACCGTCCTGGACTGCGCGCACAGCCTGCTGGAGCACGACGCCGTCAAGAGCTGAGCCGCTGCTCGCCGTGCGGGAAGACCACGCCCCGATCGGCGTAGAAGCGGGCGAAGTCCTTCTTGCCGACGCGAGCGCCGGCCTGGCTCTCTTCGCCGTCGCCCGAAGGGTTGTGCAGCACCAGTTCGTCCCCCGCCAGGCCGTGGACCAGCACGAGGTGCCCGCCCCGGCGCTCCGGGTGGTCGGCCGGGCGCCGGATCTTCGGGTTCACCGACGCCATGACCCAGTCGCCTCGGGAGACGAGGTCGCAGACCTCGTCGATGCGCAGGTCCGCGCGTACTTCGGCCGCGATGTCCCAGCGTTCGCGGAGGTAGCCGGCGAACGGTGCGTAGATCAGGCCGTCGAGACCGTCCGGCCGCCAGCGGTGTCCGCCCGCCGCCAGGACTTCCTTGCCCAGCCCCATCGTGGTGGCGGACGTACCCCGGCGGGCGGCGAGGACCGTGCGGAGGCAAGCCATTCCACAGGCCCGCCAGCTCCAGAACGCGTACTCGGCGCGTGACTCGGCGCCGGACTCACGCCACCGGGGATCGTCCTCCGCTCGCACCTCACCGCGGATGATGGCGCCGACCAGGTCCGGGGATTCCCACTGCGAGAAATACGGTGGCGAGCCGGCCACCCTCACCGCGGCCCCGCCGCCAGTGCGCGCACCTCCGCGTCGCCCAGGGCCCGGCCGTACAGCCGGAAGTCCGCAACCGCGCCCTTCAAGTACGGGTGCTTCACGTTCTGCGAGCGGCCCAGGTAGTTCAGCTGGGTTGCGCCCAGCAGGAGCGGGCTCATCAACGGCGCCGGGTTCACGCCGCTGAGCTCACCGTCGAAGTACACCCGCAACCCGGCTCCCGCGGTGACCGCGACATGGGTCCACACACCCGCCGGGAGCGGGATGGCGGCGTCCACGAAGTCCTCCGTCGCCATCCCGCCGAGCTTCATCGCGCAGCGGGCGACACCCAGACCCGTGCGCGGGGTCAGGAACAGGTACGACTGCGGGTTGAACCCGAGGTCGAACACCCGCGCCGAGTTGACGATCGTGTCCGGGCGCACCCACATCGACACCGTCAGCTCGGTCAGGTTCGCCGGCAGGCCCGGGGCCAGCCGCACGTGCCCGGTGACACCGTCCAGCTCGATGCCCCGCTTCCCCGGGGTCGCGCCGCCGGCGAGGACCGCGTCCGGCCAGCGATGGGCCGACTCCGCCAGGCTCGCGCCGAGCGGGTACACCGCCACGGTCTTCGGCGCCGGGCGGTCCGGGGGTGCGGCGAAGTAGACGCTGTAGTGCTCGTGCTGCACGTCGAGGAACGGGCTGAGCCGCACTCGCTCGGAACCCGCCCGCACGCTGAACTCCGCCCGGCCGGGCTCACGCCGCAGCGTGCGCGGGTCCACCGTCGGGATGACCGGCGGGACGTCCGAGCCGTGCCGGGCGGCCAGCACCAGCGGGCCGTAGGTGAGTGCGCGCACCGCGGGGTTGTCCGGTGCGGGCAGCCACTTCGCGGTCATCGGCAGGTGCAGCTCGACAACGTCACCCTTGCGCCACCGCCGCCGGATCGTCGCGAACCGTCCCGCCGTCGCGGCCACCGGCTCGCGGTTGACGGACAGGCGGGGATGGGAAACCCACGACGGGATCCGGACGCGCAGTGCGAACTCGCCGGAGCCGTCGACGCGCAGCCGGACCGTCTCGTCATACGGGTACTCGGTCTCCAGCCGCACCCGTGCGCCGTGGAAGTCCACTGTGGACGGAATGAACAGGTTGACGTACAGCGTGTCGCCGGAGGTGAAGTAGATGTTCTCGGCGTACTTGACGTGCGTTTCCAGGCCGGTCCCGTGGTCGCAGGTGAAGTTGCCGTAGTCGCTGCTGTACGTGCCGGGGTCGGAGGTCACCCCCTCCTTGGGCTTGCGCTCGGTGCCCGGCGTCAGGCCGGTGTAGTAGGTGACGAACCCGTGCGCCGAGTCCGGGTCCTGCTCGCCGAGCAGCTGGTTGAGCAGCGTCCACTCGTAGTGGTCGAGGTACTCGGTGCGGCTCGGGTCCTGCAGGAACAGCAGGCGGCCGAGCTTGAGCATGTTGTAGCTGTTGCAGTTCTCGCAGGTGTTCTCGCCGAGCTGGCTGACGATCTGGTCCGGCGGGCCGAAGAACTCCGCGTTGGCGTTGCCGCCGATGACGTAGCTGTGGTGGTGCACAACCTGGTCCCAGAAGTACGTCGAGATCGTGCGGTAGCGCTGCTCACCCGTGACGTCGTACTCCGCCGCGGCCCCGACGATCTTCGCGATGTCGGTGTTGGCGTGCCGTCCGGCGAGGGTGTCCTGGCGGGCGGCGAGCGGGGTGAAGATCTCGTCGTGGTCGAAGCGGCGGGCCAACGTGAGGTGCAGCGGGTCCTTGGTGATCGCGTAGAGGTTCGCCAGGGCTTCGTTCATCCCGCCGAACTCGGTGTGCAGGACCTTCTGCATGGCGTCGTGCGACAGCGGTGCCGTGCGCCCGTCGATCCAGCGGGCGATGCCACGAGCGACGTCGAGCGCACCCGCGGTGCCCAGCAGCCGGTGCTGGTCCAGGAGACCGGCGAGGATCTTGTGGATCGTGTAGTACGGCGCCCATACCGACTTCCCGGCTTCGAGGTTGACGAAGTCCGACTCCGGGAACGCGGACAGGTAGCCGGACGGCGCCTGGCACTTCGCCAGCTCGGCCACCAGCCGGGCGCCCTTCGCGGCCAGCTCGGCATCGCCCGCGTTCGCGGCCGCCAGGGCCAGGCCGGACAGCAGGTGGCCGGTGGTGTGCCCGCGCAGCTGGATGTCGGGGGCCTCCCAGCCACCGCACGGCTCGGCCGACGTCGGCAGGCCGGCGGTCAGCCGGAACGTGTGCAGCAGCCGGTCCAGGTCGACGAACTTCAGGTACGCCACGGTCCGGCGCATGTTCGCCAGGTACCGGCTCTCCAGCAGCCGGACGCCGCCGAGCGCGATGGGCCGCACCGGCGTCGTCGTAGCAGCCGAAGCCTCCCAAGGGACCACCGCAGCCAGGCCGAGCGCGGCCCCGAGACTGAGCGCGGTGCGCCGGGTGACGTTCATCGGATCTCCTCCTGGCGGTACGGCAGCAGGCGCACCGGGCCGACCAGCCCGTAGGCCTGCCGCGCCGCGATCGCGAACACTTCGGGACGGCTCACGCGGAGCCGGTTGTTGAGCGTGGTGGCGATCTCCACTTCGAGGGTGTTGCGCCCGGACCGCAACCACGGCCCGACGTCGACAACCGTGTCCAGCACGTCCGACGGCGGCAGCGCCGCGCCGTTCACCCGCACCCGGTAGGTGTCGAACACCTCCCCGAGATCCAGGTACGCGCCCAACCCGCGATCCCACCGGCCGAGGTCGACGATCGTCCGGTAGTGGCCGACCCCCGAGACGTCCTCCAACCCGGGAATCGACGGCCACGCCGCGAGCGCGGTCAACGAGAAGTGCCGCTTCGGCTTGATCGTGGACGTCGGTGTTGCGCCCGGCTGCCAGTCCTCGACCTCCAGGTCCCAAGTGGACAAAGCGATCGGCGCGGGCGGCGCCGCGATCGAAGTTCGCGCGATCCGCCCGTTCGACAACGTCGTCGAGTACGTGCCCGCGACCGAGGAACGCACCACGAGTTTGCCGTCGAGGTGACGCACCTCGGGCGCGTCCGTCGAAGTCGCACTCGGGTCACGGTCACCGCGGCCGAGCGCGATGATCACCGACTGCCCCGGGTTCAGCGACACGGACACCCGGATCTTGGCACCGGAGCGGGTGAACACGCCGAGCCGTTCGGTTTCGCCGGTCCACGCATTGAGCACAAAAGGCTGGGCATCACGGTTCTGGGCGGTGAGCCACACATCCTGGGTGACGGCGGTGATCTTGCGGTTCTCCGCGTGCCGGGCGTTGCAGAGGTAGTAATAGTCGGTGTCGCCGTCGATGCGGTGGACGCTCATCACGGTCGACGGGTCGTGCTCCACGTCGCGCGTGACACCCAGCTCGGCGAGCGCGGCCGGAATGCCGGTGGCGTCGGCGACAACACGGACAGAAGACTGCGCGAGCAGCTCCGCGATCAGAGCACGAAGCCGGTCGTTCTCCCCCGGCTGCGCAATGCCCTCGGCGTGGACATCGGAGGTCCAGGTGCCGATGACGATCGTCGGCAGGCCCGCGCGCGCGAAGTCCACCAAACGCTGAGCCGCGGGCACGGACAGCGTGTGCTCGCTGCCGTGGAACTGGTCACCACCGAGGATCATCGCCTTGTACGCCGGGCCGTCCGGCGCCAGCCGACCACGCCGGACGACCGCGCTGGGCAGATCCAGCACGGCCTCGCTCAGGAAGCCGTGCGTCCACCCGGCCGGGATGCCGTCGTTGGTCGCCCACGGCGCGCCGATGCCGGTGGACGTCCAGCCTTTCTGGCGGAAGAACGCAATGTCGACCTGCGGCTTCCCGGTCCGCAGCACCAGCTGCGTCCGGGCGAACCAGCCGGCGATGTCCGGCACGTGCCCCCACGTCGGCTGGCGTGGGCCCCACGCCTCGGCGTACCCGATGCCGTTGCCGTTGTAGGGCGAGAAAGCCGCGAACCCGGGCCACTGCGCGCCGGGCGCCATCGCGTAGGCGAACCCGTGCAGCACGGCCTGGTTGACACCGCCCGCGAACACGCTGCCCATCGTCTGCAGCACCTTGTCCCAGGTGGTGTTGTACGCGCCGTTCGCGTACGCCGCCGACTCGCACGACAGCAGCTTCCGCCCGCCCATGTCGCGGCCGGAGGCCAGGACCCGGTAGTCGTCGAGGTTCTTGAACCCGAGCGACTCGCTCTCCGGCACGTCCAGCAGCGCCGCGCTGCGGATGGCGTCGGTCTGCAGGCCGTACGGCTGGACGCGCAGCGTCATGCCGAGCCGGTGCGCGAAGTCCCGGACCGGGATCAGGTGGTTCTCGTGGTAGAGGTCCGAAAGCACCTGGTTGTAGTCGTCGCGCACGTGGTTCGAGGTGTCGGAGTCGAACGCGAACAGGTACTTGCCCTTGCGTTGCACCACGACCGGCAGGTACGGCAGCAGGTCGTAGCCCGCTCGCCGCCGGAACTCGGCGAGGAAGGACGGCGTCCAGATGGTCGCGTCGGTCTCGATCTCCAGGGAGTCCTCGAACAGGTCACCGCCGACGTCCTTGAGCAGGCTCCGGATCGCGCGGGTGAGGATCGTCGAGTTCCACTCGTCCAGGACGACGCGAGTGCCCGCCGCGCTGAAGTGGTCGACGACGTAGGCGAGCGGCGTCGTGTGCGGACCCGCCTCCGGCTGCTGCGCCGAGCCGCGAGCCCAGTACGCGAACAGCATCCAGGTCCCCGAAGGCGCGGTCCAGTCGATCTGTCCGTTGTGGACGTCCACTGTGCGCACCGACGCCGGGTCCAGCGTGACCGTGGCCGCGGTGGGCGAACCGACCACCAACGCGGCCTGGACCGCGATCAGCTCCTGCTTGCCCACGCCCTCCTCGGCGGGCACCACCGCGGCCGGCGGCGGCCCGGTGTAACTGCCGTTGACCGTGACAACGCCGTGGGCCAGCTCCTTGCTCGCCGCAACATCGTCGGGCGTGATCGTCGGGACCGCGGTCGGCCAGCACGGGCCCATCGCGAGGTCGACGGTCAGGCCGCGCGCCTTCGCCCGGCGCAACGCCGTTTCCACCGCCGCGAGCCACGCGGGTGTGCCCCAACCGTGGTGCTCCGGATCCATCACGGTCTGGACGCTGTGGTGGACGTCCTGGATCTCCACACCGCCGAAGCCGGCGTCGGCGATCTGGTCCACCTCACGGGCGATCTCGCCGAGGTCGACCAAGCCGTGCGGCCACCACCAGCGGAACTTGGCGGCCGTCGAGGCGTCCGGCTTCGCGAACTGCTTCAGGAACGGCTTCCCGGACGTGGCGAGGGCAGGCGGGGCCCACGAGAGGGTGGCGCCCACGCCGAGGGCGGCGCCAACCGTGAGAACCGTGCGTCTGCTGACTGTCATCGGGTGGCCTCCAGCCGGGCGGTAATGGCGGCCTGCGGGCGCAGCACGACCGGGCCGACGAGGCCGGACGCCAGGATCTTGTTGCGCGAGTTGGCCAGGGTGTTGGTGACACGCACGCTGATCGTGTTGACACCGGCGTGCAGGGCCTTCGTGGCGTCCACTGTGTACGGATGCCAGAGCGCGACGGGCAGTTCGGTGCCGTTCACCGTTGCCGTGGCGAGGTCGTGCACCTCACCGAGGTCGAGCACGAGCTTGCGTTTCGCGAGGTCGGCCGGCGTGAGTGTCACCGTCGTGGTGTAGACGGCGCTGCCGGAGAACGTCGGTGCGAAGGTGGTCCACGAGCCGAGCGGGCGTTCGGTGGCGACGGCGCCGTCCTGCTCCAGCCGCACCGTCCAGGGTCCGTTCAGCGCGATCGGCGCCAAGGGATCGGTGACACGAACGGTGCCCCGGTAGGTGCGGCCGTTCGCCTGCCCGGTGAGGGGGTAGCTGCCGGGCGCCGTCGCGGTCACCGCGGCCAGCATGTCCCGCCCGGCAGCGGAGACCGAGGTCGCGGGCAGCGTGCCGTCGGTCAGGTGCGCGGTGTCGCGGACGCCCTTGCGGAACACCACACCCAGGGTCTCGTACGGCTGGAGCGTGACCGGAACGCCGGTGGTGCTGCGTCCGCTCGTGTATGCCGTGGCGACCTTGGCCGTGCCGGTGCGCGGGTCCCAGATCTCGGGGGTGCCGTCGACCGGGAAGGTCACCGTGGTGGTGACCACCGCGTCCCTTTCGTTGTTCAGCAGGAACGCGGTGTCGGCACCACGGCCGGTGCGCTGCACCCGGACCGCGTCCGCCGCGGGCTGCAGCCGAGCCGCACCGTACCCGGCGTTCTGCGCCAGCCCCGCGATCGTGTTCACGTCGGTCACCAAAGCGACCGCACCGGCGCCACGCCGGGCCCACGAAGCGCCCGCACCACCGAAGAGCGAACGCAGCTCTCGCGCCAGGTCGGCGTCGCGACCGGTCGCCTCCCGCGTCGGCAGTGCGCCGACGGCGATGACGTGTCCACCGGTCTGGACGAACTTCGCCAGCGACCGCACGGTCGCGAGGTCGAGCACCGGCGTGCGCGGCAGCACCGCGAGCTGGTAGTCCGCCTGGCCGACCTGCAAGATCCCGCCGCGCGAGACGGCCTGGAAGCGCGCCGCCGGGTCACCGGACAGCGACGAGTCGCTCAACAGGTCGAAGTCGACCTGGCCGCGTTCCAGCGCGTACGCCGTGTCGGAGAAGTCCTTGTCGAGCTGGTGCGACGCGTCGGCCACCCGGGTCTGCTCAGCGGCCCGCTGCGGCTGGACCAGGGCGGTCTTCGCGAGGTTCTCCCCGCGGCCCAGCTCCATCACCCGGCCGATCCACGCGTCGACGTCCGGCATGTCCTCCCAGAACGTGCTGCGCGGCCCGAACGGCGGCGCGAACGTCACCGACGTCTCATCGGTGTACATCGCGTGCAGGAAGGTGAGGTTGACACCGCGGGTGGCCAGCGCGCCGACGGTGGCGTGCATGTAGTCCGGCGCCACCTGCCAGCCCGCGTTGCCGAAGGTCTCCATCAGTGTCCGCGGCGCCCCGCTCTGGTGCGCGGCGGAGGCAGCGTTGCGACCGAGGGTGGTCTGCTGGCCGGCGGTGTAGTCGGTGGTGATCATGTCACTGCCGGGCACCTGCGCCCACTGGTTGTCCTTCGACAGGTCGCCGGTCGAGTTCATCCGCTGCTGCGGGCTCTGCTCGTCGAGCAGCGGGTTGGAGATCAGCTTCAGGCCGTGCTTGGCCATCCAGTCGGCTTCGCGCTTGTAGTAGCTGGTGGAAAACAGGTTGTCCACGGCTCGCCAGTACGTCCCGGCGGCCTGGTCGGCGACGGTGTCGAGGCCGTCCGCCGCCGCGGTGTAGGCGACGCCGGGAGTGCCGCCGGCCGCACGGACGGCGTCGGCGAGCCCGGGAGACGACGGCAGGCGCTTGAACGGGTGCGGCTGCGCGGAGGCGATGAACGGCTCGTCGTCCCAGAACCCCGGTACCACCGTGCCCATCGCCCACGGGAAGCGGCGCGCGTACTCCTCGGGCGCGATGCTGAGGAAGGCGTCCGTTGCGTTCGGGTCGAGCAGGTCGAGGTAACCGCGGGTGTAGCCGCTGGAGTCGTCCTGCAGCAGGACCTGCGAGTAGACGTCGACCTGCCACCGGCCCGCGGGCACCTGCCAGGTGCTGCCCTTCAGTTCCACCGCGGCGTTCGTGCCGACCGGTCGGGCTGCCGCAGCCGTGACGCCGGCGAGGTTCACCCGGTTCTGCGGGAAGTCCGCAAGTGCGTTGGCGTTGTCGAAGGTCGACGTCCACAGCTTGGTGGCATCCGGTGCGGTGACGGTCAGGTCGTCCCACAGCGAGCGCTGCGTGCCCTCGGCCGACACCGCTGCCGCACCCGTCGGGAAGCTCGCATCGGTCGCGGCGGGCTGCACGGTGTTGTTGATCTTCGGGGTGATCGTGGTGCCGGAGACCGTGACGTTGATCGTCTGCACGTGGGTCGGGGTGAAGCCCGGGGTGTTGACGCCCGTGGTCAGCCGCGTCCGGTTCGCACCGTCCACTTTGTACACACTGGCCGCGCCCTTGGCGTCGACGTCCACGAGGTAACCGTGGGTGCCGTCCGAGCGCACCGCCAGCTGGACGCCGCCTGCGGTCAGCGTGACCTTGCCACTCACGGTGTAGTCGGTCCAGCCGGCCCCCGGCGTGAGCGGCGCCATGCCCGGCCGAGTGGCCGGATCGACCACCAGCTTTCCGGTGTCCACGCTGAGCCCCGACGTCTCGGCGAGCGGCAACGTCGACGGCCCGTCGACGATCCGCGTCGAGCGCAGCAGACCCTTCAGCCGCAGGTCCGGGCGAGCCGGGATGGTACGGGTGCCGAGGGTGCCGCCGTTGACGACGTAGTTCGCACCGCGGCCGCTCGGGAAGTTGTTGTCGTTGAACAACCACATCTTCATACCGGTGCGCTGCGCCTCGCGCAGCACGTGCCCGACGAGCGTGAACCAGTCCTCGCTGAGGAACACCGGTTTCATCGAGTCGCCGCCGAGCGGGAAGATGACCGCCTCGTACACGCCCTTGGCGCGCATCTCGGCCATCTGCTTGTCGGTGATCTCGCTGGTGATGGTGTTGTTCCAGTACCAGTAGATCGCCGGGCTGCTGTCCTTCGGCGGGTTCGCGAAGGCGGCCGGGTCGAAGCGGGCGAGGTTGGTCGTCGCGGCCGGGCCACGGTTGTGCTCGGCGGTGGCCGGAGTGGCCACGCTCAGCGCCGTGGCCGCCGCGATCACCAGGGACGTCAGTGTTCTGCGCATGGGATTCCCCTTCAGCCGCGCGGAATGGGTTGCCGGAAGGTGTGCGTGCCCGAGCCGACGCGGAAGACGGCGTCGCCCTGCGGCAGGTGCACGTCGGCCGTGCTGCCGGGCGGGACGGTGACGGACAGCCGGTACTCACGATCGGACTTCGTCCACGACGTGCTGATCCGGCCGTACGGGCTTTCGTAGCTGCCGGACGCGGACTTCAGGTCGCCGACCACCGCCGGGTCGATCACCAGGTTGCGGAAGCCCACCGAGCCCGCGGCCTGCCCGATGCCGGTCAGCCGGGTGGTCAGCCAGCCGTCCACCGCGCCGAGTATGAAGTGGTCCTGCGACTGGCCGCTGCCGCCGTCCCAGGTCTCGCCGAGCGCGGTCAGCCCGGCCTGCACCTGGTGGCCCAGGCTGGGGCTGGTGGTCTGGGTGGCGATCCGGTAGACGACGTCGTCGCGGCCCGCGTTCGACAGCACCCGCAGCACCGAGGGGAACGAGATCTCCCCCATCACCAGGTGCCAGCCCGCCGCCTCGATGATGTCCACCAGGTGCTGGGTCTGCCCGGCCCGCAGCTCGGCCGGCACCGCGCCCATGTCGAGGGCCAGAGCTGTCGCGCCTTGACCGCCGCCACCGAACAACCCGTTGGCGGGGTTGAAGTACTTCGTCCAGACGGCCTTGGCCAGCGCGTCGGCCTGGGCCCGGTAAGGCGTGGCGTCCTGGCCGAGGGCCGTCGCCACCTTCGCGAGGCCGTCGGCGACCGCCCAGACGCCGAACGAGCTGACGATCGCCCGCGGCATCACCGGCGACTCGGTGGTGATCCAGTCGCCGAGGCCGTAGTCGTAAACGCCGTCGACCCACCGCGTCGTCTGGCCCGTCAGGTAGCCGAGGTAACGCTGCATCGCCGGGTAGTACCGGCTGAGCAGCTCCTGGTCACCGTAGGTCTGGTACGCCTTGAGCGGCACCTGGACCACCGCGCCTCCCCAGTTCGGGTCGTCGCGGTATGAGCCGGCGAGGGTCACGTAGTCCGGCACGGTGCTGGGCACCAGGCCGCTCGCCTCCTGGCCGTCGGCCATGTCCTGGACGATCTTGCCGAGGTAGGCCTCGACGTCGTAGTTGCGGGCGATCGTGTCGAACGCGAGGTGGTCCTGCTCCAGCCAGCCGAGCTTCTCGCGGCTCGGGCAATCGGTGAGGATGCTCTGCATGTTGTTCTCGACGGCGGCCCGGGTCAGCCGGTGGATGCCGTCGAGGGTCGCGTCCGAGGAGCCGAAGTCGCCGGCGGAAGCGTTGTCCGCCATCGTGCGCAGGCCGGTGACCGACAGCTGGGCGTTGTCCGGCACGCCGACCACCTCGAGGTAGCGGAAGCCGTGGTAGGTGAAGTCGGGGTGCCAGGTCTGCTTGCCGCCCTTGCCGGTGAAGCTGTCCCAGATCGGCGTGCCGACGTTGCTGATGGATTGGTCCACGTGCCCGTCCCGCAACGCTTCCGCCGGGTACACGCGGAGCGCCGTGCCCGCCGGCGCGGTGAGCGTCACCTGCGGGAGCCCGGCGATGTTCCGGCCGACGTCGTAGACGCGGATGCCGGGCGCGGGCCGCGAGATCTCCTTGCCCGCCAGCTGTTCCACCACCCGGACGGGTTCGGTCTGGCGGGCGGTCAGCTTCGCCGTGCTCGTCGCGGGCACCACCGGCGACCAGGTCCGGCGGTCGGCGCCGGGCCGGTCCCAGCCGGGGATCTCACGGCGGGCGTCGTAGTCCTCACCGCCGTACCACTGGGACACGGTGGTGGCGCCGAGCGTCGTGCGCCAGCTGGAATCGGTGCCGATCCGCTGCACGGACCCGTCTGTTAGCGTTAACTCCAGCTGCGCGACAACTTGCGGCTCACTTGCCGTGCGCGCGAACTTCCGGTAGCGGCCGGAGGTGTGCAGGGCGTCCGCGGTGCCGTTGCCGACCGTGATGCCGATCGTGTTCGCCCCGCTGCGCACCTGGTTCGTCACGTCGTAAGCGGCGTAGGTGACGCGGTCGGCGTAGTCGCTGTTGCCGGGCTCCAGCACAGCGTCACCCACTCGAGCGCCGTTGAGGCTGGGCACGTAAACGCCGAGGCCGCTGACGTACAGCCGGGCGCCGGCGACGCGGCCGCGCACGGAGAAGTCCTTCGCGAACACCGGCAATGCGGGCGGCAGCCAGGTCGCGGGGGCCGGCTGGTTCGTGACGGTCTTGGCGACGGTGAACGGCCCGGCGGCGTCGGTGGCGGTCTGCACGGTGTAGTCGACCGGGAAGTTCGCGGTTTTGCCGTCGGCGGTCAGGGTGTCGGTGCGCGGGTAGAGCACGACCTGGTCGAAGGTGTGCGCGGCGCCGAGGTCGACGGTGAGCCAGACGTCGGCGTCGGCGCTGGTGTGCGCGGCGCTCTGGTAACCGGCGTTGCCCGCGTCCTCGGGGTTGGACGTGGTCAGGCCGTCGGCGATCAGGCCGGGCTCCCACTCCTTGCGGACGGTCTGGGTCTCCGAGGCGGTGACGAACTTCTGGCGTCCGCCGGCGAAGTTCACGCCCGGGTCGACCGAGTCGCGCACCTGCAGCTCGGCCAGCTGCAGCCGGTGGGTCAGGTCGGGGAAGCGGCGGGTGTCGCCGGTGGTGACCATGCGGTTCTGGCTGTCGAGGGGCTGTTCGGCCAGCGGCAGGCCGAGCTTGGTGACGTCGAGCTTCACGTACTGCGCGGACTGCTTCGGGAGCGTGACGACCACGGGCTGGGCGGGCTTGGCGCCGAGCTGCCACTGGCGGTTCGCCACCCAGCCGGCGGACCAGTCCGTTTGCTGCGTGAGGCCGGTTTCGAACCAGGTGGGCGGGCTCCACGCCGACGGTGTCCGGCCGGACCAGACGCGGACCCGCCAGTACACGCGCTGACGACTGCCGATCGCGCGGCCGGCGTAGTCGAGCTCGGTCGTGACGCCGGGGACGCGGCCGGTGTCCCAGAGGTCCGGGCGAGCCAGCCGCGCTTCCGAGGTGGCGGCCTGGACTTCGTACGCCGTCTGGTCCCGGGCGACGGTCTGCCAGCTCAGCTCCGGCGTGGTGTCGTCCGTCCCGAGTGGACGGTCGAGGTGGTTCGCGCGGAGGTCGGTGGCGCCGAAGAGGTGACTTCCGGTCTCAGCCGCGGCGGGGACGGCGGTGCCGGCGAGGAACAGTGAGACGAGGGCGACGAGACAGCGGGGTCTGTGGCGCACAGCAGCTCCTGGGGCGGCCGGTGGGGACGGCCTGGATTCGACGATGAATCGTTTCAATTCTCGGCCGACGGTACGTCGGTTTCACTTGGGGGACAAGAAAAGTGTCCGGAACCGGACATCGGTGGCCTCAGACCAGCCCGCGGCGGGCGGCCCACACCACGGCCTGAATGGGGGCCACCAGACCGAGCCGGTCGCAAATGGACCGCAGGCGACGGCGGACCGTGCGGTCGGACAGGTCCAGCCGCCGCGCGATGGTCTCCACCGACAGCCCTTCGGCGAGCAGCGCGAGCAGGTCGAGGTCCTCGCGGTCGAGCGGAGCGTTCACCGGTCCCACCGCCCCTCCTCATGCCGCGACGACGATGACGTGCAGGGTTCTGGGCCCGTGCACGCCCTCCACCCGGGTCAGCTCGATGTCGCTGGTCGCGCTCGGACCGCTGATCCAGGTCTGTGGCCGCGCCGGGTCGAGCGCCGCCACGGCCTGCGGCACACCCGGCACGATCCGGTCCTCCCGCAGCACGCAGACGTGCACGTCCGGCACCAGGCTCAGCGCGCGCCGCCCCTGGCCGGGGCCGTGGTCCAGCACCAGCGTGCCGGTGGTCGCGATGCCCAGCGCCGCCGTGGTGACCACCGCGTCGAAGGAGTCCAGATCGGCGGCGTCGGCTGCTCCTTCAACCTCGATCGGGAAGCCTTCCGGCACCAGGACTTTCCTCGCGGGGCCAAGGGCTTCCCGGATGACTTCGGGAAGCTCGGCCGCCGTGCAGCGCGTCAGCGCCGCGCGGTAGTCGACCACCCGCTCGGCGAACAGGTCCACGATGTCCGGCGGTGCGACGGACCGGTAGCCCCGCGGCACCGGCGCCTCCGTCCGGTCCGCTTCCCGCAGCGCTCCCCGCACCGCGGCCAGGATCTCGTCCCGCGCGCTCACGGCCGGCCTCCCTTGCGCCACCACGCCCGGAACGACTCGCGCGGCGGCGCGGGCAGGTCACGGGCGTTCGTCCACAATGAACCCGGCCAGGGCAGCCGGCCCAGTGCTCGGCGGCCACCCGGCAGCACCCGGCGGCCGAAGCGGGTCAGGACGGAATGGGCGGCCCCCAAGCCGCGTTCGGCCAGCCCGAGACGTCGCGCGTCCGACAGCAGCCAAGCCGCGGACTTCATCGCCACCGCTTCGGGTTTCGGCGCACCTGCGCGGTGCGCGTCGACCACCTTGGCGCGCAGGTGGACGAGGACCTCGGGGATGTCGATGCGCACCGGGCAGGCGTCGAAACACGCGCCGCACAGGCTGGAGGCGTACGGCAGCGAGTCGGTCTGCTCGTCCACACCGACGCCTTTCAGCAGCGGGTTCAGGATCGCGCCGATCGGTCCCGGGTAGACGGAGCCGTAGGCGTGGCCGCCGGTCCGCTCGTACACCGGGCAGACGTTGAGGCACGCCGAGCAGCGGATGCAGCGCAGCGCCTGGCGCCCGACCTCGTCGGCCAGCGCGCGGGTGCGGCCGTTGTCCAGCAGCACCACGTGCAGCTCCTGCGGCCCGTCGCCGGGGGTGACCCCGGACCACGTCGAGGTGTACGGGTTCATCCGCTCCCCCGTGCTGGAGCGCGGCAGCAGCTGCAGGAAGACGTCCAAATCGGACCACGTCGGCACGATCTTCTCGATGCCGACGACGGAGACCAGCACCTCCGGCAGCGTCAGGCACATCCGGCCGTTGCCCTCGGACTCGACGACCACCAGCGTGCCGCTGTCGGCGACGGCGAAGTTCGCGCCGGACACGGCCATCCGCGCCCGCAGGAACTTCTCGCGCAGGTGCAGCCGCGCGGCGGCGGCCAGCTCGGCGGGCTCGTCCGACAGCCCCGGCGGCGCAGGACGCCCCGCGTCCCCCATGCTCCGGCGGAAGATCTCGCGGATTTCGGCGCGGTTGCGGTGGATCGCGGGCACCAGGATGTGGCTCGGCAGGTCGTCACCGAGCTGCACGATCAGCTCCGCGAGGTCGGTCTCCCACGCCGTGACGCCGTGCGCGGCGAGTGCCTCGTTGAGCCCGATCTCCTGCGTGGCCATCGACTTGACCTTGACGACCTCGTCAACACCGTGTGCGTGCGCGATCTTCGCGACGATCTCGCACGCCTCCGCCGCGTCGCGCGCCCAGTGCACGGTCGCACCGCGCGCCTGCAGCGACTCCTCCAGCTGCAGCAGGTGCTCGTCGAGCCTGCGCAGGGTGTTGTCCTTGATCGCCGCGCCGGCCAGCCGCAGCTCCTCCCACTCGTCGACCTCGCCGACGACGGCCGCGCGCTTGGCGCGGATCGTGCCGGTGGCGTGCGCGAGGTTGCGGCGCAGCTGGGTGTCGGCAAGCGCTTTCCCGGCCGCCTCGGGAAAAGCGGGCATGCCGACGAACGTGGCGGTCACGCGTCCTCCTCGGTCGAGGCGAGGACGTCGGCCAGGTGCATCACGCGCACACCGCTGCGTTCCCGCGAGAGCAGGCCGCCGATGTGCAGCAGGCACGAGTTGTCCCCCGCCACCAGCACTTCGGCGCCGGTGTCACGCACGTGCCGGGCCTTGTCCGCACCCATGGCCGTCGACGTCTCGGCGTTCTTCACCGCGAAGGTGCCGCCGAATCCGCAGCACTCCTCGGCGGCGGGCAGCTCGACGAGGTCCAGCCCGCGGACGTTGCGCAGCAGCCGCAGCGGCTTGTCGCCGACCCCGAGCATCCGCAGGGAGTGGCAGGTCGGGTGGTAGGTGGCGCGGTGCGGGAAGTAGGCGTCCACATCGGTCACGCCGAGCACGTCGACGAGGAACTCGCTCAGCTCGTAGACCTTCGGCGCGCCCTCGGCCAGCCGGGGATCCCCGGCCCGGCGCGCGACGATGGAGTGCTGGTGACGGACGGAGCCCGCGCACGAGCCGGACGGCGTGACGATCGCGTCGTACCCCTCGAAGGCGGCCACGAACGACCGCACCACGGGCACGGCTTCGTCGAGGTAGCCGGTGTTGACCATCGGCTGCGCGCAGCAGGTCTGCCCGGCCGGGAAGTCCGCTTCGACACCGAGCCGGCGCAGCAGCCGGAACACCGACTTGCCGGTGTCGGGGAACAGCGCGTCGTTGATGCAGGTGACCAGCACGGCGACCTTCACGCCACCACTCCCGTCGCGCTCAGGCGGACTTCGGTGGCTGCCCCGCCCGCGGCGTGCCGCACCATCGCGACCTCCGGATTGAAAGGTTTCATAACCTCAGCGCGGTGACGCTACTATGCGACGGAAGGCGAAGTCAACGAAGTGGGAAAACCCGGAGTCGATCCGCCTCCTCTCTTGACCGATCTGGATTGTCACGTTTCAACATCACTCGGCGCCGTGCACCTGGATGATCGTCTTGCCGGGGACGCGCCGGCGACGGGTGAATGCCTCGGCCGTCTCGGCGAGCGGGCGCACCGCGCCCACGAGGGGCTTCAGCCGGCCGTCCCGCACCCGCCGGGCCAGGTCCGCCAGCCGCGCACGGTCGGGTTCGACCACGAAGAAGACGGCGCGCCCGTTCGCCGGCTGCACCGCAGGCGGCGCCGCGATCGTCACGAGGGTGCCGCCCGGCCGCACCAGCGCGGTGGACCGCTCGAGGACGTCACCACCGACGACGTCGAGGACCACGTCGACCTCGCCGATGCCGTCCCACGGGTCGGCGGCCAGGTCCAGGAACGACTGCGCGCCGAGGTCCAGCACGACGTCGCGGTCCCCGGCCCGGCCGGTGCCGATGACCTGGGCACCGGCCTCCCGGGCGAGCTGGACGGCGATCGACCCGACACCACCGGCGGCGCCGTGGATCAGCACGGTCTGGCCGGTGGTGAGCCCCGCGTGGTCGAACAGTCCCTGCCACGCCGTCAGCCCGGAGATCGGCAGCGCGGCGGCGACGGTGTGGTCGATGTCGGCCGCGAGCGGGGCGAGGTTGCGCGCCTCCACGGCGGTGTATTCGGCCAGCGAGCCGTTGCGGGCCCAGTCGGAGAGGCCGAACACCCGCTGGCCCACGGTGAGGCCCGTGGTGCCGTAGCCGAGCTCGACCACCACACCGGACAGCTCGTGCCCGGGCACGCTGGGCGTGCGGTCGCGGCCGGTGCGGTCGGTCCAGGTGGCGGGCCAGTCGAGCTCCCCGGGGGTGAAGCCGGCGGCGTGGACCCGCACGATGACGTCGTTCTCGGCGGCGTGCGGGTAGGGCAGGTCGGTCAGGGTGAGTCCGCCGATACCGGCGGCGCGGTCCTGGATGGTGATGGCTCGCATGGCAGTTCCTTTCCGGATGTGGTTCGCCGGGACGCGTGGAGGGCCGCGCTCAGCGACAGCACTCCGACGAAGGCGAGGTAGACGTAACTCGTGGTTTCCAGCCCCCACGACGGAGCCGCCAGCCCGGCGGCGAGCGACGGGAGGCTCAGCGCCGCGTAGCTGACGACGTAGGCGGCGGAGAAGACTTCCGACCGGGTCCTCGCCGTGGTGGCGCCGCTGATGCCGCGCAGCGTTCCGGTGAACGTCAGGCCGACACCCAGCCCGGCGATGATCGATCCGCCGAGAAAGGCAGCCGGAGCGCCGAACACCAGGGCAGCGGCCAGCACGGCCGCGCCGAGGGTCAGCAGGGCCGCTCCGCGCAGGGTGGCGACGCGAGCCGGGTGCCGCGCCGCCCACAGCCCGCCCGCGCTGTTGGCGAGGAACAGGACCGCGATGAAGAGGCCGCCGGCGGCGGCGAACCGCACGTGCAGGACGTCACGCACCAGCGACGGTGCGAGGGCGAGGAACAAGCCGGTGACCGACCACCCCGCGACGATGGCGGGCACGGCGGCGAAGAACTCCGGCCGCGTCTCGCGGGAAACCCGGATCCTCGGGCGCAGCGCCGCCGGCGTTACGGCGCGCCGGACCACCGTCTCCGGGATCACCAGGACCAGCGCGGCCAGCACCACAAAAGCGCCCGTGAGCACCGGGAAGACCACCGCGTCGGGACGCGGGCCGGCCTGGCCGAGCACCCCGGTCACCCCGCCCCCGGCGGCCAGCCCGAAGCTCGTGCCCACGGCGGTCGCCATCGGTCCCCGGTGCGGACGGTCCGCCGGGGAGAGCTCGACCAGCCCGGCGGCCAGGGCGCCGGTCGCCGTCCCGGTGGCGAGGCCCTGCACGACCCGGGCGAGCACGAGCGAGCCGACCCCGCCGGCCGTCCAGAAGACCGCC
Source organism: Amycolatopsis sp. NPDC051758 (assembly GCF_044453095.1). Taxonomy (NCBI): domain Bacteria; kingdom Bacillati; phylum Actinomycetota; class Actinomycetes; order Pseudonocardiales; family Pseudonocardiaceae; genus Amycolatopsis; species Amycolatopsis sp. NPDC051758. The sequence continues at coordinate 1,046,403 of NZ_JBITCJ010000002.1, forward strand.
GTGCCGGCCGCGGCCACCAGCAGGGAACCGGCCAGCACCGGCCGGCGCCCGAGGTGGTCGCTCAGCGATCCCGCCGTCAGCAGGGCGGCGACCAGCCCGGCGACGTAGACCGCGAAGACCACGGTCAGCATCGTCACGGAGAAGCCCCACCGTCGCAGGTACAGCGGGTAGATCGGCGAAGGCGCGCTCGTCGACGCCATCAGCAGCACGGTGACCACGACGAGCAGGCCGAAGGCGGCACCGCGGCCGAACCGCTGGTCCATCGGGGCGCCGTCAGCTCGGCCAGGCCGAGCCGACGATGCGCTCGACCGTGGTGGTGCGCCGGAAACCGGGCACGAAGTGCTCGAGGACGTCGGAGTTCACGGTCCCGTTGGTGGTCTCCGGGCGGTTCTTCAGCCCGTCGAAGTAGGCGTGCAGGAACTCGTTCTTGAAATCCCCCCGCGGGTGCACGGCGAGGACTTCTTCCACCTGCGCGGAGTCCAGCCGGTCCAGGCCGAAACCGAGGACGTCGGTCAGCACGCCGAAATGGGTGGTGGCGATCTCCGGGCCCATCCGGCCCGGAATTCCCGGTGTCGTGTGCAGCGCGATCGCCGTCCACACGGTCTCGGCGGCCGCCTTCGAGAACCCGTGCTCGAGCAGGAACTTGCGGCCGTGGTCGGCGCCGTCGACCTCGAACCGCTGCTCCACGTCGGAGAAGGGGGTCAGGAGACCGGCGTCGTGGAACATCGCGACCAGGTACAGCAGTTCGGGATCCGGTTCCACGCCGAGGCGGTGCGCGTGGAGCCGGCTGAAGAAGTAGACCCGGCGGGAATGGTGGTAGATGAGGGGGCTGGTCGTCTCCTGGAGGAGCCGGGTCGCTTCGGCGACGGCCGCCGTCCCGGGAACCTCCACCCCCGCGATGAACTCTGACATGACTTCCGCTTTCCGTTCGTGGTGGCCGGACTGGGTGTCCGTCTTCCATGCTGCCGTCGGGAACCCGCCCAGTGCCGCCTTCGTCCGGCCAGGAACCCCTCGGATCCGGACCAGCTGCGTTCCCGGTGACGGCGTGCTACCAATGAGCAGTGCCCGTGCCCCACGACGTCGCCTTCTTCGTCTACGACGGAGTGACCCTGCTGGACGTCGCGGGTCCGGCCGAGGTGTTCAAGGAGGCGAACCGGTTCGGCGCCGCCTACCGGATTTTGCTGCTGTCCCCGACCGGCGGAGACGTCCGGTCGAACCTCGGCTTCCGGATCACCGTCGACGGCGCCGTGTCCGCCGGGGCCGCGCCGGGCACCTACCTCGTGCCCGGCGCCGACCGCTACCCGAGCACACCCATCCCCCGGGACCTCGCGGAAGCGGTGCGGGTGCCGGCCGCCGGGGCCGGGCGCGTCGCGTCGATCTGCACGGGAGCGTTCCTCCTCGCCGCCGCCGGCCTGCTCGACGGCAAGCGCGCGACCACACACTGGAAGGTCACCCACGAGCTCGCGGCCCGGTGCCCGACGTGCCGCGTCGAACCCGACGCGATCTACGTCCGCGACGGCACGACGTACACCTCGGCGGGGGTGACCGCGGGCATCGACCTCGCGCTCGCTCTCGTAGAGGAGGACCACGGCCCCGAGCTGACCCGCAACGTCGCCCGCACCCTGGTGGTCTACCTGCAGCGGTCGGGTGGGCAGTCGCAGTTCTCGGCGCCGTTGCAAGGACCGCCGCCCCGGTCCCCGGCCCTGCGGACGATCACCGACCTGGTGACGGCGAACCCCTCGGCAGACCACTCGCTCACGTCACTCGCGAAGCACCTCAACGTGAGCACGCGGCAGCTCACCCGGCTCTTCCACGACGAACTGTCCACCACACCGGCGCGGTACGTGGAGAACATCCGCTTCGACCTGGCCCGGGCCCTGCTCGACCAGGGCCACAACGCGACCCGGGCGGCGGCGCTCGCCGGGTTCCCCGGCTACGAGAGCCTGCGGCGGGTGTTCGCGCGGAAACTGTCCATCAGCCCGGCGGCCTACCAGCGCCGGTTCAGCACCGCACGCCGGGTCAACGCCGGGTGAGGGCCCGTTCGCCGGCAGGCGGCCGGCACGCTCGCCGCGCGGGATTTGCTCGTCTGCGCAGCTCACCGCGGGTGCTACGGTCTCATCCGATACGGAGGTCAGCTGTGGTCAGCCTCGGAGTCGCACCCCGCCCGGCGGAGCGCACCGCGACCGTCCCCGGCGACGAGCTCGTTCCCCGTCCCGATGTTGTGCTGGACCGCGGTTTCACCCTGCGCGCGCCGCCGGAGCGGGTCTGGCCGTGGTTCGCCCAGCTCGGCAAGAACCGGGCCGGCTGGTACCTGCCCACCTGGCTCGAAGCGCTCCTCCCCCGGCGCCGCCGCGCCCTGCGCCACCTCGACCCCGCCCTCCAGCACCTCCGTCCCGGCGACGTGATCGACGACTGGGGCGGCCGCGACGCGACGTTCGAGATCGTCATCCACGACGCACCGCACACGCTCGTCCACCGCTCCACCCGTGGCCGGCTCGAGATCAGCTGGGCCATCGGCCTCACCGCGGACGGCGATGGCGCCACCCAGGTCCACCTGCGCTTCCGCCTGTCCGGCGCCCGCCGTCCCCGGCTCGCGGAGTACGGCGGCGGGTTTCTGGACCTGCTGACCGTCGCGGGTCTCGCCGCCGGACTTCGTGAGCGCGTCACGGCTTGAGCCCTCGACAGCCTGCGCCCCCATCAGGCGCCCTGGATCAGGCGATGAAGCCCGCCGCCTTCAGCCAGTCGTGGGCCACCGTCGCGGGCTTCTGGCCGTCGACGCTGACCTTCTTGTTCAGGTCAGTGAGCGTCGCGGTGTCGAGCTTCGCGGCGATCGGCGTGAAGACCTGCTCCAGCTGCGGGTACTTCTGCGCCACCGCGGCGGCGATCGAGATGGCGGGGTTGTAGGTCGGGAAGAAGTGCTTGTCGTCGTCGAGGACCGTCAGCTTCTGCCCGGCCACGCGCCCGTCGGTGGAGGCGACCGAGCCGAAGCCGCAGGGGTCCCCCTTGCCGATGCCGGGATAGACCACGGCGTCGTTGAGCAGGTGCACCTGCGGCTCGGGCAGGGTGAACCCGTAGGTCTTCTCCAGCCCCGGGAACCCGTCGTCCCGGCTCTTGAACTCCGGGCCCATGCAGGTCGAGGCCGCCGCCGGGTCCCGCTTCACGAGCGCCGCGTAGTCCGAGATCGTCTTGACGCCGGTCTTGGCGACCGTCGCCGGGTTGCCGGCGAGGGCGTAGGTGTCGTTGGCCGGCGAGCGGGCCCACCAGGTGACGCCGTTGGCGGCGTCGGCCTGCTTGACCGCGTCGTACTGCGCCTGCGGGTCGGCGATCGGCTTGGTCTGCTTGAGGTAGCTGATCCAGGCGGTGCCGGTGTACTCCCAGTACAGGTCGACCGCGCCGCTGGTGAGCGCCTGGCGGACGTTGCTCGAGCCGGTGATGTTGGTCTTGTCCTGCGGGCTCGCGCCGGCCGCCTGCAGCGCGACCAGGGCGATCTGGCCGAGCAGCAGCTGCTCGTCGAACTCCTTGGAGCTCACGCGGACCTGCGCGCCGCTCAGGGCGTCGATCTTCTTGATGGACCCCTCGCCCACCTGGGCGCCGGTCTGGTCCTTCCCGATCGTGCACCCGGCGGCTAGTGCCGCCGCCGCGGCGAAGGCGACGACGGCGGCGGTCGTGCGCTGAGAGATCCGCATGAGCTGGTCCTCCTCGAGTCGGTCGAACTACATGCCGCGCGGGTGCAGGACCTCCTCCGCGACCAGGCCCAGCCAGTCGGCGAAGAGCGCCAGCGCGGCGACGACGATGCCGAAGGTCAGGCTCAGGATCGGGCGGTACAGGCCGATCCCGGCGACGAGCCCGCCGCCGAGACCGCCGCCGTCGATGAAGGTCGCCAGTGTCGCGCTCGCGACGGTGAGCACCAGCGCCGTCCGGATCCCGGCGAGGATCACCGGGACGGCCAGCGGGAGTTCGATCCGCCAGAGGATCGCCGCTCCGGTCATGCCCATGCCGCGTGCGGCGTCGACGAGGGTCGGGTCGACCCCGTCGAGCCCGACGATCGTGTTGCGCAGCACCGGCAGGGTCGCGTAGACGACCAGCGCCGCGACCGCCGTCGTGGTGCCCGTGCCGGTCCACAGCGCGAGCAGCACGACGAGCCCGATCGACGGGATCGCCTGGCCGAGGTTGCCCAGGCCCAGCCCGATCGGCCGGGCCCACCGGGTGCCGGGGCGGGTGAGCAGGATGCCGAGCGGGAGGGCGAGGGCGATGGTGCACACCGTCGAGATCAGCGTGAGCCGTACGTGCGCGCCCAGCTCGGCGAAGATCTCCCCGGCGTTGAGGTAACGCTGTTCGATCGAGTCGAGCGGTTGCGCGCGCACGAGCAGGAAGAGCGCCAGCAGGGCGACGGCGAGCAGCACCGGGCGCACCAGCAGCCCCAGCCGGCGGCGGCGTGGCCGGGGAGGCGTCGTGGTGGCCTGGCCGGGTGGCTCCTCGACGTCCGGGATCGCGGGTGGGGGCGCGTCGTCGGCGGGCCGGAGCGCCGCGACCAGGCGGGGCACGTCGCAGACCCCCAGTGCGCGCCCGGTGCCGTCCTCGGTCACCACCACCGCGGTGCTGCCGGTGCGCACCATGGTGTCCAACGTGTCCCGCAGGGTGGCGTCGGGCGGGACCGGCGGCAGTCCGTCCACTTCGGACGCGGTCCGGAGCTCCAGGTCCCCGACGCGGATCAGCGCGAGCCGCTTCAGGTTCCGCTTCGAGCCGACGAAGGCCGCGACGTAGTCGTCGGCGGGCGCGGCGAGGATCGCCTGGGGGGTGTCGTACTGGGCGATCACCGAACGCGGCCGCAGCACGGCGATCCGGTCGCCGAGCTTGAGCGCCTCGTCGAAGTCGTGCGTGACGAACACGATCGTCTTGCGCACTTCCCGTTGCAGGCGCAGGAACTCGTCCTGCAGCCGGGCGCGGGTGATCGAGTCCGTGGAGCCGAACGGTTCGTCCATCAGCATCACCGGCGGGTCCGCGGCCATCGCCCGCGCCACGCCGACGCGCTGCTGCTGGCCGCCGGAAAGCTCACGGGGGTACCGGAGGCCGTGCTCGCGGGTCAGGCCGACCACGTCGAGCAGCTCGCGCACGCGGCCGGCGATGCGCCGCCGCGTCCAGCCGAGCACCCGCGGCACCACGCCGATGTTGGCGTCCACGCGCAGGTGCGGGAACAGCCCGACCTGCTGGATCACGTAGCCGGTGTGCCGCCGGTGCTCGTCGAGGTCGAGCGCCGCCACGTCGGTGCCGCCGATCGTGACGGCGCCCGAGGTGGGCTCGACGAGCCGGTTGATCATCCGCATGGTCGTCGTCTTGCCGCACCCCGACGGGCCGGTCAGCACGACGATCTCGCCCGCCGGGATCCGCATCGTGAGGCGGTCGACCGCGGGCGCCGCCTGCCCGGGGTAGCGCTTGCTGATCTCCTGCAGCTCGATCGTCTCACCGCCGGTCCCGGCGATTTCGCCGGACACCTCCGGCGCCTCCTTGGGCGGGCGCGGACGCCGTCGGGTGGTCAGCTTGCCGACCACCACGAAGGCCAGGTCGAACAGCAACGCGAGCAGCATGATCCCGAGCGTCCCGGTCAGCACCTGGTTCAGGGAGTTGACCGAGCCGAACCGGCCGAGCCCGTCGAAGATCTCGTTGCCGAGCCCGGGGCCCTTGACGTACGCGCCGATGGCCGCGATCCCGATGGTGATCTGCGTCGAAACCCGGATGCCGGACAGGATCACCGGCCACGCCAGCGGCAGCCGCACCCGCCACAGCACCCGCGCCCGGCCGAGCCCCATCCCGCGCGCCGCGTCCACCACGGCCGGGTCGACCCCGCGCAGCCCGACGATCGTGTTGCGCGTGATCGGCAGCAGCGCGTAGAGCACCAGCGCGAACAGGACGTTCGTCAACCCCAGCCCGAACGGCCCGATCAGGATGCCCAGCAGCGCGATCGACGGGATGGTCAGGAACGCCGCGGTCGTCGTGGTCGCGATCGAGCCGAGCCACCGCCGCCGGTAGGTGAGCAGGCCGATCGTCATCCCGACCAGCACCGCCAGGGCCATCGCCGCCAGGGTCAGGTCCACGTGCAGGATCGCGTCGTTCACGACGTCGATCCAGTTCTCGCGGAGGTACTCCGACAGGCTCAGGGCCGCACTCCTCGGGCGTCACGGGGGCGGAAAATCACCGACCGCCCCGGTCCGGCTGGCCCCCAACCCCAGCACGTCCACAGTGCTCCTGTCCACTCCCCGGCTCACTTGCGGGGCAGGCCCTGCGGGTTGAGCTCCGACGCGGGCAACGCCTCCGAAGCGAGGTTCCAGCGCTTGAGGACCTGCGCGTACTGGCCGTTCTCGATCACCGTGTCCAGCGCCTGCTGTAGCGCCTTCACCAGGCCGTTGTCCTTCTTGGTCATCGCCGCGATGTCGGCCGGGATCGTGCCGCCCCCGGAGACCGTGCCGACGATCTTGGTCTTGCCGTCCACCGCGACGTGGTAGGCCGACGTCGGGTTCGGGCCGACGTAGGCGTCGATCCGGCCGGACTGCAGCGCGAGGTAGTAGTCGGACGTCGCCTGGTAGTACTGGAACTTCACCGGCGCCAGCCCGGCCGACTTGTTCTGCTGGTCCCAGCGCAGCAGGATCTGCTCCTGGTTCGTGCCCGCGCCGACGCCGACGGTGAGCCCGGCGATGTCCTTCGGCTCGCGCACCGCCGTGTTCTTCTCGGCGCGGACCTCGAACGCGATGGTGTCCTTGCGGTAGGTGGCGAAGTCGTACTTGTCCTTGCGCTCCTCGGTCACGGTGATGTTCGAGAACCCGGCGTCGAACTGCCGGTTCTCCACCGAGAGGAACAGGTTCTCCCACGACGAGGCCTGCAGGTCGAGCTTGAGGCCGAGCACGTCGGCGACCAGCTGGGCGAGGTCGGGCTCGACCCCGATGACCGTCTTGTCGTCGTCCGCGCGGAACGACAGCGGCGGGGTGCCGTTGCCGGTGGTGCCGACGACCAGGGTGCCGCGGGCACGGATGTCCGCCGGCACGAGCGCGGCGATCGTCTCGACTTTCTGCGCACGAATGCGGTTCTGGTCGGCGGTGATGTTGACCCCGCCGGGCTGGTCGGCCGCCGGGCCGGTGGCCGCGTCGGGACTGCCGCACGCGGCGAGCGCGAACACCGACGCGAGCAGGAAAGTACGCAGTCTCATGGTTCTCCCTAGAGCACTTTTTCGACGAAGGCCCGCGTGCGGGCGTGACGGGGGTGGTCCAGCACTTCGGCGGGCGGGCCTTGTTCGACCACGCGGCCCTCGTCGAGGAAGACGACGGTGTCGGCGACTTCGCGCGCGAAGCCCAGTTCGTGGGTGACGACGACCATGGTCGTGCCCGCCTTCGCCAGGTCGCGGATGACCGCGAGCACCTCGCCGACCAGCTCGGGGTCGAGGGCCGAGGTGGGCTCGTCGAAGAGCAGGACGGCCGGTTCGAGGGCCAGCGCCCGCGCGATCGCGACCCGCTGCTGCTGGCCGCCGGACAGCCGGCGCGGGTACTCGCTTTCCTTCTCCGCGAGCCCGACGCGGGTGAGCAGTTCGCGCGCGGCGGCCTCGGCTTCGGCGCGCGGCCGGCGTTGCGCGGAAACCGGCGCCTCGACGACGTTCTCCAGCACGGTCAGGTGCCCGAACAGGTTGAAGTTCTGGAAGACGAACCCGATCCTGGTGCGCTGCTTGAGGATCTCGCGTTCCTTGAGCTCGTGCAGGCGGTCCCCGGCGCGCCGGTAGCCCATCAGCTCACCGCCGACGCTGATGAACCCGCGGTCGGCGCGTTCGAGGTGGTTGATCAGCCGCAGCAGGGTCGACTTCCCGGACCCGGACGGCCCGAGCAGCACGGTCACTTCCCCTTGGCGCACCTGGAGATCAACACCGTCGAGGACGGTCAGCGACCCGAAGCTCTTGTGCACACCCCGGACGTCCACCATGAACTCCGCGGTCATGCCCCACGCCCCAGGCGGCGCTCGACGTAGTACTGCGCGATCGACAGGACGGTGGTCAGCGCGAGGTACCAGGCGGTCGCCACCAGCAGCAGCGGGATCACCCGGCCGCTGCGGGTGTAGATCACCTGCACCTGGTAGAACAGCTCCGGCAGCGCCATCACGTAGACCTGCGACGTGGCCTTCAGCAGGCCGATGATCTCGTTGGCCGCGGTCGGCACGATCGTGCGCATCGCCTGCGGCAGCACGATCCGGCGGAACTGCCGGCCGGCCGGGATCCCCAGCGCCGCGGCGGCCTCGCGCTGCCCGGCGTCCACCGAGAGGAACCCGGCGCGGACGATCTCGGCGGCGTAGGCGCCCTGGTGCAGGGCGAGCCCGAGGCCGGCGGCGAGGAACGGCGGGATGAGGCTCATCGTCCCGACCGACACGAACGACGGCCCGAACGGGACGCCGAAGGAGATCTCGTTGTAGAGGATCGCGAGGTTGTACCAGAAGAGCAGCTGGAGAATGAGCGGCACCGACCGGAAGATCCAGGTGTAGGTCCAGCTGACCGCGCGCAGCAGCGGGTTCCGGGAAATCCGCATCAACGCCAGGACGGTGCCGAGCAGGAATCCGGCGACCACGCCGAACAACGTCAGTTCGAGCGTCAGCGCGACGGCTTCCAGGATCGATTTCTGGAAGACGAACCGGCCGAACGTCGGCCAGTCGAACGCCTTGTTGGTCACCAGGGCATGGCCCGCCATCGCAACGAGAACCGCCACGACGACGGCGGCCACCCAGGTCATCGGGTGCCGCGCAGGCACGATCTTCAGCGACTCCTCCGGCGCCGCGGCGGGCGCGGGCCGGGTGCCGACGTCACTGGTCATCCCGCGGCCACCGCGGCGGGAAGCGCCTTCGAAAACCTCAGCCGCGTCGTGGGCACGGCCCGGACGTCGAAGTGCGGTGTGTACCCGGTGGCCAGGTAGAGCTCCCGCGCCTCGGGCTGGTTCGGGCCGGTGGTGAGGTGGATCCGGGTGTACCCGCGGCTGACGGCTTCGGCCTCCAGCTCGCCGACAACACGGCGCGCGAGCCCGCGTCCACGGTGGGCGCGGTGGGTCCAGATCCGCTTCAGCTCGGCGGTTTCCTCGTCGTAGCGCTGGAAAGCGCCCCCCGCGACGGCGTGGCCGTCGTCGACGAGCAGCAGCAACCCGCCCTCCGGCGGGGCGAACCGCTCGGCCGGGTACTCCCGGAGTTCGAAGTGGACGTCGGTGAGCACCCGCTGGTAACGGGTGGAATATTCGCGGGCCAGATCGGCGAGCAACGGCCGGACCCGCGGATCAGACTGGGCGACCCAGACGGATTCGGGCATGGGAGTACCTGTTCCGGAAAAAGAACGGGAGGAAAGGCATCCGTGCACCGGGACGCTTTTCCGTTGACGGTCACGACCTTAGGAAGCCGGGCCGAGCCCGGTCAACGCACCGCCGCCGAGTTCCAGATCCTGGACCGCTCAGCCCGACACGATGTCCCAGAAGGTTTCCCGTTCCCGGCGGCTCAGCGGCACGCTCGGCACGTCGGCCTCGCCGGCTCCGCGCGGCAACGGGATGACCGTGCCGACGTCGTACGGCCCCGCCGGTGGTGTGACGACCCAGCCGAACCCGGTGAACACCCGTACGAAGGCGCGAACCAGCCGCTTCATCGTGCACCCCTTCCGCCGACGAAGCCATTGTCGGCCCACCGGTGCCGTCACCCCAGCGCGTCCACATCCTGAAAGCAGGTGCGGCGGGCCGGGCCGCCGGATAGCTGTGGAAGCATGACATCTCGCAGCCTGCACGTCGCGGTGGAGATCGACGGTGGCAGCACGCTCGCGCCCCGCGCGTTGGCCGGCGGCGTCGGAAGTGCCGAGCGCGCCGGCTTCACGTTCGTCACCTTCGCCGACTCGCCGCTGCCACCCGCCGGTGGGCTGCGGCTCGAGGCGACCACTCGCGCCGCCTACGTCTCGACGCTCACCGACCGGATCGGGCTGGCGCCGACGGCGAACGTCACGACGGCCGAACCGTTCCACCTGGCCGCGCAGCTGGCCGGCCTCGACCACGCTTCCCACGGGCGGGCCGCCTGGGTCGTCGCCGCCGACGGCTCGGCCGAGGCGCTCGCCACGATCGGCGCGTCCCCGCTCGGCCCGGACGCGCTGCACCACGAGGTCACCGACGTGGTCGAGGTCGTGCGCCGGCTGTGGGACTCCTGGGACGACGACGCCGTCGTCAAGGACGTGGCCACCGGGCGGTACCTCGACCCGGACAAGGTGCACCACGTGGACTTCACCGGCGCGCGGTTCTCGGTCAAGGGGCCGCTCATCACCCCGCGGCCGCCGCAGGGCCGGCCGGTGGTGCTCGCGCCGGAGGACCTGGCCGAAGCGGCGCGCCCGGACGTGGTGCTCGTGGGTGGCACGGGCCTGGACGACGTCAAGAACCGGGCCCTGCGCGCCCGCGAATCCGGTGCTCCCCTCGTGTTCGCCGAGGTCGACGTGCTGCTCGACACCACCGGCACCCGCCGTCGTGGCACCGACCGGTTGCGCTACACCGGATCCGCGCCGGGACTGACCGAGCTGCTCGGCTGGCTCGCCACGAGCGTCGACGGTGTCCGGCTGCACCCCGAGGACCCGGCCGACCTGCCGGTGCTCGCGTCGCAGGTGCTTCCCCAGCTGCGTGCCGAAGGACTGCTGGTGCCACCGGAACCGGGGGCGACACTGCGGGCGTCCCTCGGGCTGCCCCGTCCGGCGAGCCTGTTCGCGGCCGGCGGTGCGGCATGAGCGCGCGACTGCACCTCGGGGTGTTCTACACCGGTGTCGGACCGCAGTTCCTGTGGGACGACCCGTCGAACGCCCCGCACACCGAAATCGAGACCTACGTGTCGGTCGCCCGGACGCTGGAACGAGGTCTGTTCGACGCCTTCTTCCTCGGCGAAGGCCTGCGGGTGCGGGAAAACCGCGGGCGGGTGCACGCCCTCGACGTCGCGGGCCGCCCCGACGCGATCACGCAGCTGAGCGCGCTGGCCGCGGCGACCACCCGGATCGGCCTGGTCGCGACCCAGAACACGACGTACAACTTCCCGGCCGACCTCGCCCGTCGGCTGTCCTCTTTGGACTTCCTGTCCGGCGGCCGGGCCGGCTGGAACATCGTCACCACCGACAACGCCTGGACCGGCGCCAACTTCCGCCGCGGCGGCTGGCTCGCGCACGAACGCCGCTACGAGCGCGCGGAGCAGTTCGTCGAAGCGGCCCTCGCGCTCTGGGCCGGGCCCGTCTCCCACCACACCGACCTCGTCCGGCTGCGGGCGGCGCCGACCGTGCCGCCGAGTCCGCAGGGCCGGCCCGTGCTGTTCCAGGCCGGGGACTCCGCGGGTGGCCGGGAGCTGGCGGCGAAGTACGCCGACGTCGTCTTCTCCGCCAACACCGCCTACGACAAAGCCCTGGCGTATGCCGAGGACCTGCGGGCCCGGCTCGCCCGCCACGGCCGTCCCGCCGACGCCGTCCGGATCCTGCCCGGCGCGACGGTGGTGCTCGGCGACACCCCGGCCGACGCGGCCGAGCGCGCGGAGGACGTCCGGCGGCGCCAGATCTCCCCGCAGCGCGCGGTCGCGTTCCTCGAGCAGTACTGGGGCCAGGACCTGTCGGCGTACGACCCGCACGGGCCCCTGCCGGACGTCGAGCCCGTCGAAGGTGAGCTGGACCCGTCCCGCGGCACGATTTCGATCGCCGACCGAACCGGCAAGCTCGACCGGATCCGCCGGTGGCGGGAGCTGGCCGAGGCGAAGAAGCTGTCCATCCACCAGTTGGTCCTCGAGGTGCAGCCGCGCCAGCACGGCTTCGTGGGCACGCCGGGCCAGGTGGCCGACGAGTGGGCGCGCTATGTCCGCACGCGCGCCGTCGACGGCTTCAACATCAGCCCGCACCTGGTCCCGGCCGCCCTGGACGACATCGTCGATCGGCTGGTGCCGGAGTTGCAGGACCGCGGTGTCTACCGGACGGAGTACGAGGGGACGACCCTGCGGGAGCACCTCGAGCTGGCGTGACCGCCGCCGGCCTCGCGGCGGCGCAGGTCGAGGCGGGCTAGCGAGCCTCGCGCAACTGCCGCCAGGCCTCGCGCCGCCGACGCTGGGCGTCGGGATCGGCGACCGGCGCCGCCGACAGCAGCCGACGGGTGTAAGCGTGCGCCGGCGCGGTCAGCACCTCCTTGGTCGCCCCTTGCTCGACGACGTGCCCGCGGTGCATCACCGCCACCCGGTCGGCGAGCTGCTCGATCACCGCGAGGTCGTGGCTGATGAACAGGCACGCGAACCCGAACTCGTGCCGCAGCTCCCGCAGCAGGTCGAGGATGCGCGCCTGGATCGTCACGTCGAGGGCGCTGGTCGGCTCGTCGGCGACCAGCAGGTCCGGCCGCAGCGCCAGGGCCCGCGCGATGCAGGCGCGCTGCCGCTGCCCGCCCGACAGCTCGTGCGGGTAACGCGAGCGCAGGGACGGTGACAGCTGGACCGCCTCCAGGAGCCCGGCGACGCGACTGTCCACTTCGGACCCCCGGGCGGCGTGGTGCAGCCGCAGCGGCGTCGCGACGCTCTCCCCCACGGTCGTCCGCGGGTTGAGTGACGACAGCGGGTCCTGGAACACAACGCCGATGCGCCGCCGCAGCGCCTTCGCGGCGCGTCCGCGGACGCGGGTGATGTCGGCGTCGCCGATGTGGACCGCGCCCGCCGTCGGGGCGAGCAGGCCGGTGACCGCCCGGGCCACGGTGCTCTTGCCCGAGCCCGACTCGCCGACCAGGCCGAGGATCTCCCCCGGCTCGACGTGCAGGCTCACCCCCTCCGCGGCCCGCACGGCGTGCGCCCGGAACCGGCCGCGGTAGGTGACAGCCAGGTCCTCCACCCGCAGCAGCGGGGCCACGGCGGGGACGTCCGGGACCGACTCGACCGCCGGGTGCTCGGTGGCGGCCACGTGCCCCGGCGAGATCTCGACGTTCTCGGCCAGCGCCCGCTCGAGCCCGGTCGTGGCCGCGCTGCTCAGCGACACCACCGAACCGAGCAGCTGCCGCGTGTAGTCCTCGGCGGGCGCGGTGAAGATCGCACCGACGTCGCCGTGTTCGACCACCCGGCCGTCGTGCATCACCACGACCCGGTCGGCGAGGTCGGCGACCACGCCCATGTCGTGCGTGATGAGCAGGATCGCCGTGCCCAGCCGGGATCGCAGGTCCCGCAGCAGCTCGAGGATCTCGGCCTGGACGGTGACGTCCAGAGCCGTGGTCGGCTCGTCGGCGATCAGCAGCTTCGGCTCGTTCGCGACCGCTATGGCGATCACGACCCGCTGCAGCTGCCCGCCGGACAGCTCGTGCGGGTACGACCGGAACCGCTGGCGCGGCGCGGGCAGCCCGACCAGGCCGAACAGCTCGATCGCGCGTTCGCGGGCGGCCGCGGCGGTCAGGTCCTGGTGCGTGCGGATCGCCTCGACGAGCTGGTCACCGATGGTGAACACCGGGTTCAGCGCGCTCATCGGCTCCTGGAACACCATGCCGACCTCGCCGCCGCGGACCTCCCGCAGTTCGGCCGGGGCCATCGTGTAGAGGTCCCGCCCGGCCAGCTCCGCGCGCCCGGACACCTTCGCCGTGGGCGGGAGCAGGCCGAGCAGGGACATCGCGGTGACCGTCTTGCCGGAGCCGGACTCCCCGACCACCGCGACGACCTCGCCCGCACGGACCTCGTAGCCGACCCCTCGGACGGCTTCGACGTCCCCGAACGAGACCGCCACGTCGTGCAGCCGCAGGAGCCCGGCTCCGGTCACGAGACGATCCCGAACTTGCGGTAGTCGACGTAGGCCGGGAAGCGGCCGATCTGGACGTCCCCGACGCTCGACCCGTGCAGGAACGAGTTCCGCGTGTAGATCAGCGGCACCACCGGCGAGTCGGCGAGGATCTTCTTGTCCAGCGCCGCCCACTTCTTGCCGGCCTCGGCCGGGTCGACGGTGGCCTGCGCCTCGGCGATCAGCCGGTCGACCTCGGGGTTGCTGTAGCGGGACTCGTTGTACCCGCCGTTGCCGATCTCGGTCGACTGGAACAGCGGCTGGATGTTCGCGTTGGCCGACGGGATGTCCGGCTGCCACGAGGTGAGCGTCAGGTCGTAGTCGGACAGGCCCTTGGTGTCCACTTCGGACGTGTAGGTGTCGGTGTCGAGCGGCTTGATCGTGATCTTGATGTTCGCCCGCGCCAGCGCGGCCTGGATCGCCGCGGCCTTCTCCGGGTAGCCGTTCTCGTTGTGGGTGGCCAGGACCAGCCCGTCGAGCCCGCTCGGCAGGCCCGCCTCGGCGAGCAGCTGCTTGGCCTTCGCCGGGTCGCCGGACGGCGGCGCCGGGAAGAGGTCGTACTGCTCGCGGCCCTGCAGGCCCGGAGTGATCAGCGTCGTGGCGACGTCGCCGGCCAGCTGGGCGCTGCCCGCGCTGGCGACCTGGTAGGCGGCCTTGTCGACGGCGTACTGGAACGCTTCGCGCACCTTCGGGTTCGTCAGCTTCCCGCGCTGGACGTTGAGCGAAAGGTAGGCCAGCGCCCCGGACTCCGAGGTCACGAGCCGGGACTTCGCCGACGCGCTGCCCTGGATCTGCGCCAGCTGGGCCGGCGAGGCGAAGGACATGCCGAAGGCATTGCGGTCGTTGCCGGTGTCGTCGATCAGGCGCTTGGAGATGACGCTGGTGTCCTGGCCGAGCTCGAAGGTGATGGTGTCGGCGTTGGCCTGGCGCGTCGGGTCGGTCGCGCGGTCCCAGTTCGGGTTGCGGACCAGCTTCGCGGACTTGCCGCGCTCGTAGCTCTGCAGCTGGTACGGGCCGGTCGCGATCGAGTGGTCACCGTAGTTCGCTTCGGCGCCCTTGCCCTTCGGCACCGGGGTGAACGCCGGGGTGCTGGCGACCCAGTTCCAGTCGCCGTACGGCCGCGCCAGGTGGAAGATGATCGTCTTCGCGTCCGGTGTCTGGATGGAGTCGAGCTCCTTGTTCCCGTCGTACGGGCCCTTGTACGCCAGGCCCGGCGAGAGCAGGTCCTTGTGGTAGGCCAGCCCGCCGGAGAACGCGGGCGCGAAGGAGCGCTCCAGGCCCCACTTGACGTCCGCCGCCGTGATCGGCGTGCCGTCGCTGTACTTCAGGCCGTCCTTCAGCGTGAACGTCCAGGTCTTGCCGCCGTCGCTCGGGCGGCCGGTGTCGGTGGCCAGGTCCGGCACGATCGTGGTGTCCTTGCCCGGCGCGACGTCCCACGACGTGAGGCGGCGGTGGATCAGCCCGAGCGTGGTGACGACCAGGTTGGAGCTCTTCGCCGGGTCCCACGTGATCGACGGCGAGTCGTTGAGCAGGACGAGGTTGCCGCCCGGCTTGACGGCGCCGCCCTGTCCGGCCGGAGTGTCGTTGGCGCCGCACGCCGTCAGCAGCATGACGGCGGCGGTCACCCCCGCGGCGAACCGCAGCACGTGTCCCCGTTTCATTGTGTCCCCTTCAGACGAGGCGGGCTCGCGGATCGAGCGCGCCGTAGCAGAGATCGACCAGGAAGTTCAGGAGCGTGACGAGCAGCGCCGAGAACAGCGTCACGCCGAGCAGCACCGGCAGGTTGAGCGACGAGATCGCGTCGACGAGCAGGCGCCCGACACCGGCCATGCCGAAGATCCGCTCGGTGATCACGGTGCCGGCCAGCAGCGAGCCGAGGTCGACGCCGAACACGGTGATCACCGGCAGCAGGACGTTGCGCAGCGCGTGCCGGCCCACCACCTTGCGCTCGGTGAGGCCTTTCGCCCGCGCGGTGCGGATGTAGTCCTCGCCGAGGGTCTCCAGCATCTGCCCGCGCGTGAGCCGGGCGTAGATCGCGGCGTGCAGGAACGCGAGCACCAGCCAGGGCAGCACGAGGTGCCACGCCCACTGCGCGGGATCCTCGGTCAGCGGCACGTACCCGTTCTTCGGCACGACGTCGAGGGCGAACGCGAAGATCGTGATGCCGATCATCCCGGCCAGGTAGGCGGGCATGGACACCCCGGCCATCGCGACGGCCATGGTGATCCGGTCGGCGGCGGTGCCGCGGCGCAGCGCGGAAAGCACCCCGAGCCCGACGCCGAGGACGATCCAGATCACGGCCGCGCCCAGCGCCACCGAGAAGCTGACCCCGATCCGGCTGCCGATCTCGCTGAGCACGTCGACGTTGTTCTGGAAGTCGTACCCGAAACACGGTGCGGTGCAGTGGATCGCGGTGACGCCGGTGCCGAAGGTGCGGCCGCCGAAGATGCCGCCGAGGAAGTCGAAGAACTGCTGGTACCAGGGGCTGTTGTAGCCCATGAACTCCCGCGCCAGCTCGAGGCTTTCCGGCGAGCACGGACGGCCGCAGGCCATCCGTGCCGGATCCGCGGGCAGGACGTAGAACACGACGAACGTCACGAAGGCGACGACGAGCAGGACCAGCAGCATCCCGGCGAACCGGGTCGCGACGAAGCGGGCGGTGCGCATCAGGCCGCTCCCCCGGACCGCGGGTCGAGCGCGTCGCGGATGGCGTCACCGACGACGTTGAACGCCAGCGTGATCAGGAACAGCAGCAGGCCGGGGAAGACCAGGTACATCGGGTCCGTCTCGAAGAAGTCGATGGCCGCGCTGATCGTGCGGCCCCAGCTCGGGGTGGGCGGCAGCACACCGACGCCGAGGAACGACAGCGCGGCCTCGCTGCCGATCATCGACGGGATGCTCAGGCTGGCCACGACGATGATCGGCGCCCACAGGTTCGGCAGGAGTTCCTTGGTGAACACGTGCCACGGGCCGCCACCCATCACCCGCGCCGCGGCGACGAAGTCGCGCTTGGCCAGCGTCAGGGCCTGCGCCCGTACGATCCGCGCCACGCGCGGCCAGCCGAACAGCCCGAGGACGACGACCAGGGTGAACTGCCGCGGGAAGTCGACCGGCAGCACCGCGCCGAGCGCGATCATGAAGATCAGGTACGGGAAACCGAGGATGACGTCGGCGGTCCAGGTGACCAGCCGGTCCCACCAGCCGCCGAGGTAACCGGCGCTGACCCCGATGACCACGCCGAGCGCGGTGGCCAGCACGGTCGCGCCCAGCCCGACCAGCAGCGACGTCCGAGCCCCGTGGGCGGCGAGCGCGAAGAGGTCGACGCCGGTGAGCGGTTCGACACCGAACCAGTGCGCGCCGCTGACCCCGCCGAGCGTCCCCGCGGGCAGGCCGGTCGGGCCGAGCGTGCTGATGTCCGGGGCCAGGCTCTGCCCTTCCACCAGCACGAACAGGTCCGCGGCGACGGCGAGCAGCACGATGAGCACGATCAGCACGGCGCAGGTGGACGTCCACCAGCCGGACCGGACGGCACGCCACAAAGCGGCCGGGAGCGAGCGCGCCGCGGCCGGGGTGACACCGGCGGGCAAAAGCGTGGGGTCGGGCACGGCACCTTCAGGATTCAGCCGATCGAGTGATGATCGGGAACTTTAAGGAATGACGCCTCCTAAACCCAGTGGGCAATCCACTGTCCCACGATCTGGACGGCAAGTCTCGCACTCGTCCCACGAACTGGTAGGGCGTGCGCCGGCCGGGTCCGCCGGGATAGCTGTGGAGTCACCCGAAACCGAGGTGGTGCCGCATGGCCTCCGATGACGTCGACGCGTTCGACTCCGTGCTCGAGGCGATCGGCGGGACGCCGCTGATCCGGCTCGCCCGGATCGCGCCGCCGGACGGGCCGCGGATCTACGTCAAGGCCGAGTTCCTCAACCCGGGCGGGAGCGTCAAGGACCGCGCCGCGCTCTCGATGGTCCTCGACGCGGAGCGCTCGGGCGCCCTGCCGCCCGGCGGGCTGATCGTCGAAGGCACGTCCGGCAACACCGGGATCGGGCTGGCGATCGTGGCCGCCCAGCGGGGCTACCGACTGACCGTCGTCCTGCCGGACAAGAGCAGCCGGGAGAAGATCACGATCCTGCGGGCCTACGGCGCCGACGTCGTGGTCACCCCCGGCGCCGTGCCGCGCGAGGACCCGGCCCACGTCTCGCAGGTCGCGCGCCGGATCGCCGAGGAACGCGGCGGCTGGCTCGCCGACCAGTACGACAACCCCGCCAACCCGGCCGCCCACGCCACGACGACCGGGCCCGAAATCTGGCAGCAAACCCGCGGCCGGGTCACCCACTTCGTCGCCGGGATCGGCACCGGCGGGACCGTCAGCGGGGCCGGCGCCCACCTCAAGCAGGTCAGCGACGGCCGGGTGCAGGTGATCGGGGCCGATCCGGAGCACTCGGTCTATTCGGGCGGCAACGGCAGTCCCTACCTGGTCGAGAGCATCGGGCACTACCTGCACCCGGACACCGTCGAGGACCTCTGGCCGCAGTCCTACCACCGCGACGTGCTCGACCGGGTCGAGGCGATCGGGGATCGTGAGTCCATCCTGACCGCACGACGGCTGGCCCGTGAGGAAGGACTGCTGCTCGGCGCTTCGGCCGGCACCGCCGTCGCCGCCGCGCTGCGGGTGGGCGCCGGGCTGGGCCCGGACGACCTGATCGTCGTCGTGGTGCCCGACTCCGGCCGCTCGTACCTGTCGAAGTACTACGACGACGACTGGCTCCGGCGGCTCGGCTTCCTCGACGACCGCGGGGACGAGCCGACCGTGGCGGACCTCGCCGGACCGTTCGCGAACCCGGCCCCCGGACTGGCGGCGACGGCCACGGTCGGCGACGCGCTCGCCCTGGCCGATCGGCATCCCGGCGCCGGGCCGCTGTGGCCGGTCGGCCCGGACCGGCCGGGTGTCCCGGGACCACCGTCGGTGGCGGAGGTGACCGGCGCGCTCGACGTCGACGAGCTCGGCCTGATGGTCCGGGCCGGGGTGGCCCGGCCGGCCGACCCGATCGCCGGTTACGTCACGGGTCCGCTGCCCGCCATCGGGATCGGTGAGGGCCGCCGCGCAGCCGCGTCCCGGCTCGGCACCCACGAAGCCGCCTGGGTCCTCGTCGACGGGCGCGTCGCCGGCTCGATCGGCAAACGACTGCTCGGCTCCTGACCATTCCGTTCGCAGCAAGGATTCTCCCGCCGTCCCACTCCCTGGCCGTCCCCGCCCGGCGGGCCGGTTCCGGCGCACACTGGGACGACCCCGGCCGGGGAAGGAAAGGGGCGGCCGCGTGAAGTTCCTGCTCATCACCCTGATCACCCACGTCCCGGACCCGGTCACCGGCGTCCTGACCCCGACCAGCGACCGGTTCCGCGAAGTGGTCGCGAACGCCGAACTGGCCGAAGAACTGGGCTTCGACGGGTACGGCGTCGGCGAGCGGCACGAGCGCCCGTTCATCTCCTCCGCACCTCCGGTCGTGCTCAGCCACATCGCCGCCCGGACGGCTCGGATCCGGCTGTTCACCGCCGTCACCACGCTGAGCCTGCTCGACCCGGTCCGCGCGTTCGAGGACTACTCGACCCTGGACAACCTCTCCGGCGGCCGGCTCGAGCTGATCATCGGCAAGGGCAACGGCGCCGCCCAGCGCGAGCTGTTCCACGTCACGCCGGACGACCAGTGGGACCGCAACGCCGAGGGTTACGAGCTGTTCCGCAAGCTGTGGCGCGAAGACAAGGTCACCTGGTCCGGCCGGTTCCGGCCGTCGCTCACCGACGCCGAGGTCTGGCCGCGACCGCTGCAGCAGCCGATCCGCGTCTGGCACGGCAGCGCGACCAGCCGAGAGTCCGTCGACCTCGCCGCGAAGTGGGGTGATCCGCTCTTCTCCGCGAACGTCACCAATCCCGTCGAGCCCTACGCCGAGCTGGTCCGCTACTACCGCGAACGGTGGGTCCACCACGGCCACGCCCCGGCGGATCTCGTCGTGGGCGCCGGGACCGCCGGTTACTACGCCGCCAAGACGTCGCAAGAAGCGCTCGAGGTCTACCGGCCGATCTTCGAGAGCCGGCTGGCCCTGCAGACCCGGCTCGGCCTGGAACCGGTGTTCCGGACGCTCGAAGACTTCGCCGAGCGCAGCTCGGCCCTGATCGGCAGCCCGGCTCAGATCACCGACAAGGTCCTGCGGTACCACAAGGAACTCGGGCACCAGGTGATGCACCTGCACGCCGACCGCGACGGACTCACCGCACGACAGCACCGCGATACCCTCGAACTGTTCCAGTCGGACATCGCGCCCGTGCTCCGCCAGGAGATCCCCGATCCGCCGTGGCCCGTCGGAAAGGACCGTCATGCCTGAAGTCCCGTTGTCGGTGCTGGACCTCGTCCCGGTGAGCTCCGGGTCCGACGTGGGCGAGGCCGTGCGCAACACGGTGGACCTCGCGCAGCAGGCCGAGCGCTTCGGTTACCACCGCTACTGGTTCGCCGAACACCACCTGAACCCGGGTGTCGCCGGCGCCTCGCCGCCGGTGCTGATCGCGCTCGTCGCCGGGGCCACCACGCGGATCCGGCTCGGGTCGGCGGGTGTCCAGCTCGCGCACCGCACGCCGCTGGCCGTGGTGGAGGAGTTCGGTCTCCTCGAAGCGCTCCACCCGGGCCGGCTGGACCTCGGGCTCGGCCGCAGCGGCAAGCAGCTCATCCGCGAGTTCGCCGCCGCGGCCCCGCGGCCGGCGACACCGGCCCAGCCGGCCAACGGCCTGCTCGTCCCGGACCGGCCCGACATGGGCAAGCTGGTGCGGTCACCGCGGATCGGGCTGACGTTCGGGCTCCTGCAGCAGCCCGGCGCCGAGTCGCCCGACTACGGCGAGCAGGTCGACGACATCCTCGCGCTGCTCGCCGGCACCTACCGGTCAGCCGAGGGGCTGGACGCGCACGCGGTGCCGGGCGAAGGCGCGGAGGTCGAAGTCTGGATCCTCGGCAGCAGCGGCGGCCAGAGCGCGTCCGTGGCCGGCCACAACGCGCTGCGCTTCGCCGCGAACTACCACGTGAGCCCGTCCGGCGTGCTCGAAGCCGTCGAGGCCTACCGGCAGGCGTTCCGGCCTTCGGAAACCCTGAGCCGGCCGTACGTCGCGGTGTCGGCCGACGTCGTCGTCGCCGAAGACGACACGACCGCCCGCGAACTGGCCGCCGGGTACGGCCTCTGGGTCCGCAGTGTCCGCCGCGCCGAGGGCGCGATCCCCTTCCCCACCCCGGAGGAGGCCGCCGCACACGTGTGGAGCGACGAGGACCGCGCGCTGGTCGCCGACCGCGTCGACACCCAGTTCGCCGGCTCCCCCGCGACGGTGGCGGCCCGGCTGCGGCAGCTGCAGGAGGCGACCGGGGCCGACGAGCTCGTGATCACCACCATCACCCACGGGCACACCGACCGGGTGCGGTCCTACGAACTGCTCGCGCAGGAGTGGTACCGGGACTGAACCGGGTCACCCGGCGAAGAACTCGTCCGGCGACGGGATCGGGTGCCGCACCCAGTTGTCGACCCTCGTGAAGGTCGCGCCGCCCAGCCGGCCGACCGGGTGGTAGACGTCCTGGTCGAGCCGGCCGTCCTCGCGCAGCAGGTGGTCGTCGACCGCGACGCCGAGCACCTCGCCGAAGACCAGCTTCGAGCCCTTGAAGTCCTGGACGGTCACCAGCTCGCACTCCAGGCTCGGCCCGGCGCCCGACGGGTGCGGCACCGCGATGCCGACACCCGGCGCCCAGGTCAGCCCGACGTGCGAGGCCTCGTCGACGTCCGGGCTCACCACGGCCGCGGTCCTGGCGACGAGCTCCTCCTGCCCGGCCAGCGCGATCGTCACGGCGAACTGGCCGGTCGCGAGGATGTTGGCCACGGTGTCCGTCCGGCCGGACACCGAGAACACCACGGTCGGCGTGTCCATGGTCATCGGCGCGAAGTAGCTGAACGGCGCGAGGTTGGCGACGCCGGCCTCGCTCACCGTGCTGACCCACGCGATCGGCCGCGGCACCACGGCGTTCTTCACCATCCAGACGAACCCGTCGTGATCGGCGTCGGTGTTGCTGCTGTACATCGTGCTCCCGATTCCGTGTCAGTTCCGGGTGATCTCGATCCGGTACCGCCGCGCGGCGCCGGGCTCGGTAGCGCTTTCCAGAACCCCGCCACAGCGTTCGATCGTCTTCATCGAGGCGACGTTGCCGGCCGCGCAGACCAGCAGCACGCGCTCGACACCGAGCGACCGCGCCTCCCCGAGCACCCGCTTCAACGCCCACTGGGCCAGCCCTCGTCCGCGCGCGGACGGCCTCAGGCCGTAGCCGATGTGACCGGCCCGCCGCACGAACTCACCGGACCCGTGCCGCAGCGCGATTCCGCCGAGCACCACGTTGTCCTCCACGATCCACCAGCAGGTGCAGCTCTCGTCGGCCGCCAGCCGCGTGACCCAGGCCGAGAAGCCGGCCGGCGAGCCGACGTCGTCCGTCGGCTGCAACCCGAAGCCGTCCTCGTGGACACCCGGCCCCCATTCCGCGTGGGCGTCGAGCCAAGCCGAGTGCAGGCGGGTGGTGGGCGCGATCAGGTCGGGCACTCCCCGAGCCTATCCAGCGGCCGCTAGTCTGCCCCGATGCGGGAAAACTTCCACGGCGACCTGGCCCGGCTCGGCGAACAGCTGGGCGGGATGTGCCGGCTGGCCGCCGAGTCCATGCGGCAGGCGAACCGGGCACTGCTGACCGCCGACCTGCCGCTGGCCGAGCAGGTCCTGACCGCCGACGACGAGCTGGACCGCGCCCGTGAGGCCTGCGAAGAGCAGGCCCAGTCGCTGCTCGCGCTGCAGGCGCCCGTCGCGGGAGACCTGCGCACGATCCTCGCCGCGGTGTACTGCGCAGAGAAGATCGAGCGCATGGGGGATCTCGCCGCCCACGTCGCCGACACGGCCCGCTTCACCCACCCCGACCACGCCGTCCCCGCCGAGCTCGAGGGAGTCTTCACCGAAATGGGGGAAATCGCGGCGGGCATGGCCGACCGCGTGGGCGAGCTGATCCTCGGTGACGCCCAGGGCGGCTACGCCGAGCTGGACGAAACCGACCACGCCGTCGACGCCCTGCACTCCCGCGTGCTGGCCGCGATCACGAACGAGAACTGGACGCACGGGGTCCAGGCGGCCAGCAGCCTCGCCCTGATCGCCCGCTTCCACGAGCGCTTCGCCGACCAGACCGTGTCGGTGGCCAAACGCCTCGAGTTCGCCGAGACGGGCGAGGCGCCCACCGCGTAGCCGAACGTCAGGGTGTCCGGCGCGCGGTGATCTCCTCCGCGTTCGCGCGGATCCAGTCCAGCAGCGGGGTCAACGCCGCCGCGGCACCCCGGCCCAGGTGCGTGACCGAGTACGTCACCGTCGGCGGCTGCCCCTCGCCGACCTCACGGCACACCAGGCCGTCCTGCTGCAACGACCGGAGTGTCGCCGACAGGCTCTTGTCGCTGATCCCCGCCACCACCGCGCGCAGCTCGTGGTACCGGCGCGGGTGCGCCAGCAGCGCGGTGAGCACGAGGATCGCCCACCGGCCGGCCAGGTGGCCCAGCACCTCACGAGCCGGGCAGTCCTTGTGGAACACGTCACCCAGCACGTCTCCCCCACCTTCCCGGCCTGCGCGCTCACCCGCGGGTGAGGACCACACCGGGAGGTGAGCGCATTCCCCCGCACCCGCGCTCTCCCTAGGTTAGTGACCTGCTCACGAGGGAGGACACCATGCCCACGACCACACTCGTCACCGGAGCCGCCCGCGGCCTGGGCGCGGCCGTCGCCCGGCAGCTGGGAGCCCGCGGGCACCACGTGATTGTCAACTACCGCACCGACTCGGCCGCGGCGGCCGAAGTGGTGCAGGACATCGGGAACGCGTCGAGCGCCCGAGCCGACGTCACCGACCCGGCCGCCGTGGACGCGCTGGTGACCGGGATCCTCGCCGAGCACGGCCGGATCGACACCGTCGTCCTCAACGCGAACACCGCTCCGCCACCGTTCGCACCGCTGGCCGAGCTGTCCTGGACGGCGTTCGCGGCCAAGGTCACCGGCGAGCTGGCCGGCGCCTTCCACCTCACCAAGCGTGTCCTCGAACCGATGCGGCGCCAGGGTGAAGGCCGCCTGATCTACATCGGCAGCACCGCCGCGGACTACGTCGGTGACGGACGGCTGGCGCACGGCACCGCAAAATCCGCGTTGACCACCTTCGCCCGGCACGTCGCCGCGGAAAGCGCACGCGACGGCGTCAGCGTGCTCGTCGTCGCACCCGGGGCGGTGCGCACCCCGGCCACCGCCGAGCTGCTGGCCGGGGAACGCGGTGCGCTGCTCGCCCGGGAATCGGTGCTGGGCCGCGTTCTCGAGCCCGAAGACGTCGCCGCCGCGGTGGCGCTCGCCGCCGATCCCGCGCTCCGCCCGGCCACCGGGACCGTCCTGCGGGTCGACGGCGGCTGGTCGGTCCTCGTCGGCGGACCGGCGAGCTGAGCGCTCACCCCAGGATCGAACGGCCCAGCCCGGTCAGCACCGCGTCGTCCTGCGGGGTGTGGACGCGGCTGCACAGCACGTCGCGATAGTGCCGTTGCAACGGATTGCCGTGCGTCAGACCCGGATTGCCCGCGAGCGCAACGGCCTGCTCGACCGCTTCGATGAGCAGGCGGGTGGCCAGCACCTTGGCCACCCCCGCGTGCGTGCCGGGTTCGCCGTCGTCCACCCGGGCTGCCAAGCCGAAGAGGATCTCCTGGGCCCCGGTGATCCGGGCGGCGATCTCCCCCACACCGGTCTGGAACCGGGGCAGCGTCGCCAGCGGCTTGCCGAGCCCGCTGGGCACCCGCTCACGCAGGAAGCCGGTGAGCCAGTCCAGCGCGTTGCGTGCCACACCAAGGTAAAGCGCCGGGAGCGCCAGCGGGAACGTGAGCACCGGCGGTCGCTGCTTGTCCGGTGTGGACAGTCCCGCGGTGGCTCCGGAAGGCACCGGGACGTCGGTGAAGACGACGTCGTGGCTCGCGCTCGCCCGCAGGCCCAGGTGGTCCCAGGTCGGCTCGATCGTGATGCCCGGGGAGTCGGCGCGAACCAGGAACCCGCCGACCCGTGGCTCGGGCTCGTCGGTGCGGGCCCAGACGATCATCCAGCGCAGGCCGACCGAGCCGGTCGAGTAGATCTTGCGGCCGGACAGGCGCCAGCCGTCCGAGGTGCGGCGAGCGATCGTCGCGGGCAGGCCGCCGCGGGTCGGCGAGCCGAGTTCGGGTTCCACGCGCAGCGCGTTGATCAGGACCGGCCGCCGCGTCGACTCCGCCAGCACCTCGCGGTAGACGTCGTCCGGCCACGACGGCGCGGTCGCCTGCCCGGCGTGGACGAACAGCGTCATCGCCGTGACGAGCGCGACCGACGGGTCGCCGCGGCCGAGTTCGGCGAGCAGCCGGGCCGTGTCGAGCACGCCGGCGCCCGGACCGCCGTACCGCGGGTGCACCGTCGTCGTCAGCAATCCCGCCGCGTGCACCAGTTCGACGCCTTCGTGCGGGAAAGTCCCTTCGCGGTCGTGCTCGCCGGCGCGCGCGGCCAGCCCGGTGACGATCGACGGCAACACGGCCAGGTCGGGCGCGGGCACGGTGGCGACGCTCGTGGTCACGAGTTCCTCCGGAGGGTCGGGTGCGGCGAGACCATAAGCCGCCCGGAACGCCGGTGGCCAGGGGCGTCCAGCAAATGGACACCTGGAGATGCCCAATTGACAGCGCGGGGGCCGGTGCCGTTCCCTACCGATGCGTTTGTCTTGCGGCGAAAGGAAAGCAGATGCCCGTCGAGTTCGTCGGCATGATCGGCACCCGGGACGCGAGCGAGACCCGGCCGGCCAGGGGGCCGGTCATCGACCCGGGTTACGTCCGGCGGTTCGCCTGCGCCCACGAGGACGGCGGCTTCGACCGCGTGCTGATCGGCTACGGCGCGGGCTGGCCGGAGGGCCAGCAGGTGGCGGCCTACGCGGCCGCCCACACCGAGCGCCTCGGCCTGCTCATCGCGCACCGCCCGGGGTTCGTCGCGCCGACGCTGGCGGCGCGCGCGTTCGCCACCCTCGACCACTTCAGCGGCGGCCGCGTCGCGGTGCACACCATCACCGGCGGCAGCGACGTCGAGCAGGCCCGCGACGGCGACTACCTCGGCAAGGACGAGCGGTACGAGCGCACCGACGAGTACCTGGAGATCCTCAAGCGCTCCTGGACCTCCGGCGACGCGTTTTCCCACCACGGCAAGCACTACCGGCTCGACGACTACACCCCGCAGGTGCGGCCGCTGCAGAACCCGCGGATCCCGGTGTACTTCGGCGGTTCGTCGGAAGCGGCCTACCGGGTCGGCGGCAAGCACGCCGACGTCTTCGCGCTCTGGGGCGAACCGTTGAAGGAGACGGCCGAGCAGATCACCGCCGTCCGGGCCGCGGCCAAGGCCGCCGGTCGGCTCACACTCCCGGGGATCAGCGTGTCGTTCCGCCCGATCCTCGGCCCGACCGAAGACCTCGCCTGGGAACGCGCACAGCGGATCCTCGACACGATCACCGCGTCCGGCGCGGCGAAGGCGGCCCGCGAGTGGCGTGACGGCGGCGCGCCGACCAACGTCGGCAGCGTCCGGCTCCTGGCCGCCGCCGCGAAGGCCGAGCGGCACGACCGTGCACTGTGGACTCCCACGGCGACGGCCACCGGCGCCGCGGGCAACTCCACCGCCCTGGTCGGCACGCCCGAGACGGTGGCCAAGGCGCTGCTGGACTACGTCGACATCGGCGTCACCACCCTGCTGATCCGCGGTTACGACCCCCTGGACGACGCGATCGACTACGGCCGGCACCTGCTGCCGCTGGTCCGCTCCGAGCTGGCCCGCCGCGAGCGGCAGCCGGCCACGGCGGCCGCCGTATGACCCTGGTCGAACCGATCCAGTGGGCGCCGGCCGCAGGCGTCACGGTCCGCGGCACCGTCGTGCTGCTGCCCGGCCGGGGTGAGCACCCTGCCCTCTACGCCCGGCTCGGCGCCCGGCTGGCCTTCGACGGCTACCGCGTCACGACGGACGCGGCCGACACCGCCGGTCCGGCGCCCGTCGTGCTGCTCGGGCACGACACCGGTGCCGTCCGGGCCCTCGATCTGGCGGCAAAACAGCAGGTCGCCGCGGTGATCGCCAGCGGCCTGCCCTTCGACGGGCCGGGCGACTGGGCGGACGAGCTGGACGCCCGGACCGCGTGCCCGGTCCACCGCGCCCTCCTCGACGGCGACGACCGGTTCGCGCGTGACGCGCTGCGTGAACCGGCACCGGGACCGGTGGCCGAACCGGCGGTTCCGGTGCTGGTCCTGCACGGCGGGGCCGACCGCGTCGCCGACCCCGAAGCCGCCCGCGCGTACACGGCGAAGCTGCCCCAGGGCCGGTTCGTGCTCGTCTCCGGCGGCCGGCACGACGTGCTCAACGACGTCGACCACCGCAGTGTCGCCGCCGAGGTCGTCCAGTTCCTGGAATGGCTGCGGGCCGGAACGAGCACACCGGCCCTGGTCCGGGGATGATGGCGGGCATGCGCATCTCGGCCAGGGCGGACTACGCGATCAGGGTCCTGCTGGAGCTCGCCGCGGACACCACGCGGCCGATCACCTGCGAAGCCGTCGCGTCCACCCAGGACATCCCGGCGCGGTTCATCAAGGCCGTCCTGCGCGACCTGCGCCAGGCGGGGCTGGTCCGCAGCCAGCGCGGCTGCGAGGGCGGCTACTGGCTGGCCAGGGCCGCCGCGGAGATCACCGTGCGGGACGCCGTGGTGGCGGTCGACGGCGAGTTCCTCTCCGTCCGCGGCGAACCACGTCCCGCCCTGGCCTACCACGGCACCGCCGCCGGGCTCACGCCGTTCTGGTCCGGCGTCGAGGCCGGCCTCGACACCCTCCTGCGCGCGACGACCCTCGCCGACCTGCTCACCGATGCGGCCGCGGACCGCGTCGCCACCTGAAGGGACTCCGATGACCGACCTCTGGCACCAGCCGCTGCGCCACATCCGCGGCGCGGACCTCACCGGCGACACGAACCAGACGACCGGGATGACCCGCCTGGAGGCGATCTCCGGCAAGACCGTCGGGTCGTCGAAGGTCTGGATGGGCGAGACCCACGTCGCGCCGACCACCAACTCCGGCGACCACCACCACGGCGAAGCCGAGACGGCGATCTACGTCAAGTCGGGCCACCCGGTGTTCGTCTTCGCCGACGGCGACGAGGAAATCCGCATCGAGACCGGGCCCGGTGACTACATCTTCGTGCCGCCGTACGTGCCGCACCGCGAAGAGAACCCGACCGAGGAAGAGGCGGTGGTGATCATCGCGCGCAGCAGCCAGGAAGGCATCGTGGTCAACCTGCCGAGCCTCTGGTCCCCGGTCGACGTCCCCACGGATTGAGTCGTGGCGCTCGAAGTCGTCGAGTACACCGATCCCGCCTGCCCGTGGGCGTGGGGTTCGGAGCCGAAGTTCCGCCGGCTGCGCGGAAAACTCCCGGACGCCCGGTGGCGCCGGGTGTTCGGCATCCTCTTCGACGACGACGAGGACCCGGCGCCGGATCCGGCCGCCGAGGCCGCCTGGTACCTGAAGTTCATCAACGGCGTCACCGAGCACACCGGTGCCCCGAAACCGCCCCACCTGGCTTGGGTGACGCGGACGAGCTGGCCGGCTTCCCTGGCCGCAAAAGCCGCTGAGGCCCAAGGGGAAACGGTCGCCGACCTCGTCCTGAGCCGGCTGCGCGAGACGACGTTCGTCCTCGGCACCCCGGCCGACACCACCGATCGTGTGCTCGCCGCCGTCGACGGCGTCCCCGGCCTCGACCTCGCGGCGTTGCACGCCGCCATGCTGAGTGACGAAGTCCGCCAGGCCGTTCGCGAGGACTGGCGCGAAACCCGGAATCCGTGTCCGGAAGTCCTCGACATCACCGCGCCCGGGCCGCACAGCGGCCGCGCGAAGCACCTCGAGCACCACGTCCGCTACGCCCTGCCGACGCTGACCTTCACCGGCCCCGGCGGCCGGTTCGTCGTGCCCGGCTGGCGGCCGCTGCGGGAGTACGCCGACGCCGTGCGCGCGGCCACCGGCGTCCCGCTCGAGGACTGTCCACAGTAGAGCTTTCCCGGCTCGTGGGAACCCGCTCGGGAGCGTTGACTCTCCCCGGTCTCTCGGCAGAATAGACACACGCCGGTGACCATTTGGTCCGCGCCACCGGTTTTTCCTCCGGCGACACCGTATTGGGGAGTTCCCGCATGCCTTCGAAACCCCGGCTCGCCCTGCTCGTGGCCGCCCTGCTCGGCCTGTCCACGCTCACCGCGTGCGGATCGTCCACATCGGACGCCTCGGGTGAGGTGGTGCTGCGCGTCGGCGACCAGACGGGCGCCACGCAGTCCCGGCTGAAGGCCGCCGGCTTGCTCGACAACCTGCCGTACCGGATCGAATGGTCGCAGTTCGCCGCGGCCGTCAACCTGCACGAGGCCCTGCGCGCCGACGCGATCGACATCGGCGGCGCCAACGACTCCCCCACGGTCACCGCGATCGCCGGCGGCTCGAAGATCAAGGTCGCCGCGGCCTGGAGCAACGGCGGCAAGGGCACCTACCTCCTGGTGCCGAAGGACAGCCCGGCCCGGACCGTCGCCGATCTCAAGGGCAAGCGCATCTCCCCCACCACCCGCGGCAGCGTCGCGCACTACCTGGTGATCGGCGCGCTGAAGCAGGCCGGGTTGTCGGACAAGGACGTCACGCTGAACTTCCTCGCCCCGGCCGAGGCGAACGGCGCCTTCTCGAGCGGCAACATCGACGCCTGGGCCACCTGGAGCGTCTACGCGGCCCGCGCCCGTGGCGAGCTCGGCGCCCGCGTGCTGTCCGACGGCGCCGGCATCAACTCCGGCCTCAACGTGCTTTCCGCGACCGACAAGGCGCTGGAAGACCCGCGCAAGCGCACCGCCATCCAGGACTTCGCGAGCCGCGTCGACAAGAGCTACACCTGGTCGAAGGACAACCCCGACGCGTTCGACAAGTGGTACGCAGGATTCGCGCACCAGCCGCTTGCCGTGGCCACCCAGGTCCGGCCGGACGAGACGACCTACCAGCGCATCCCGGTCGACGCCGCGCTCGCCGCCCAGCTGCAGAAGACCTACGACACCTGGGTCCAGCAGGGGCTGTTCCCCGGCGGCAAGAAGCTGAGCGAGTACCTCGACTCGGGGATCGATCCGCGGTGACGCGCGCCGTGGTCGTCCCTTCGGCCTCTCTGCCCGCGAGCACGCGCGCCCGGAGCCGCGGGTTCCCGTACCGCGCGGTCTCCTGGCTGACGCCGGTGGCCGTGCTCGCGCTCTGGGAACTGCTGGCCCGGACCGGTGTCCTGCCGAAGCAGGTGCTCCCGGCGCCGAGCAGTGTCCTGGCCAAGGCCGGGGACCTCCTCGCCGACGGCGAGCTGGTCACCAACCTCCTGGCCAGCCTGCAGCGTTCGGCCACCGGGTTCGCCATCGGCGCGAGCCTCGGTCTCGCGCTGGGCCTGCTCGTCGGGCTGTCCCGGGTGGCCGAAGCGCTGCTCGACCGCAGCATCCAGATGGTGCGCGCGGTCCCGTTCCTGGCGATCCTGCCGCTGGTCATCGTCTGGTTCGGGATCGGCGAGGCCGGGAAGATCTTCCTGATCTCGCTGGGCACCGCGGTCCCGCTGTACCTGACGACCGTGCTCGGCATCCGCCAGATCGACCCGAAGCTCCTCGAAATGACCGACGTCGTCGGCTTGGGCCGGGCCGCGCAGATCCGCTGGGTGGTTCTGCCGGGCGCCCTGCCCTCGATCCTGGGCGGGCTGCGGCTGTCGCTCACCGCGGCCTGGCTCGCGCTGGTCATCGCGGAGACCCTCGGCGCCGACGCCGGGCTCGGGTTCATGGCCACCAACGCCCGGGAGTTCCTGCAGACCGACGTGATCGTGCTCGTCGTCATCATCTACGCCGTGATCGGGATCCTCTGTGACCTCGTCACCCGCCTGCTCGAACGCCGCCTGCTGCGCTGGCACCCCACCTACGCCCGCCTGACCGCCTGAGGAACCCCCATGACGCTCTCACGCCGAACGTTCCTGACCGCTGCCGGCCTCGCCGCGCTGTCCGCCCCGCTCGCCGCCTGCGCCACCGGCTCGGCCGGCGGCGCCACCCAGGGCAAGGTCCGCCTGACCTACAGCACGATCTCCGTGCCGAAAGCCCGTGGTGTGCTGGAGAAGACGCTCAAGGACCAGGGCATCACGGTCGAGTGGGTCGGACCGTTCCCCAACCACGCGCCGACCCTGCAGGCCGTGGTCGGCGGCACCGCGGACTTCAGCTTCGGCGGCAGCACCACCCCCGCCGACCAGGCGATCCTCTCCGGCGCCGACCTCGTCTACGTCGCCTGGGCGGCGTCCACACCGCGGACGACGGCGATCGTCGCGGGCGCGAACACCGGCATTCAGAAGGTGACGGACCTCGTCGGCAAGACCGTCGCGGTCAACAAAGCCGGGCTCGGCGAGTTCCTTCTCGTGGCCGCGCTGGAGAAGTACAACGTGCCGCGCGAGTCCGTCAAGGTTACCTACCTCAACCCGCCCGAGGCCTCGGCCGCGTTCGGCGCCGGGAAGATCGACGCCTGGGCCATCTGGCAGGGCTTCCGCGAGATCGCCGAGGTCCAGTACGGCGCCAAAGCGATCTTCGTCGACGGGGACGAGCTGGACTTCCAGATCGACTTCACCAGCTACCTCGTCCGCCGCGAGTACGCCGAGCAGAACGCCGACACGATCCGCAAGGTGATCAGCGCGTTCCAGGCCGACTACGAGTGGCAGAACCAGAACTACAAGCAGTCCCTCGACATCGGCAACGCCGTCTCGCACTACCCGCAGGCCGTCCTGGACCGGATGGCTGCGAAGAACGTCCAGACCAAGCTGTCGCTCATCAACGACGACGGCATCGCGCAGCTGCAGCGCGGCGCCGACTGGCTGACCCAGCGGAAGATCCTCAGCGGCCCGATCACCATCGCCGACCATGCGGTGAAGCTGTGACGACCGCCGTGCGCGTGCGCGCGCTGACCAAGAGCTTCGGGGACCGGACCGTCCTCAACGGACTCGATCTCGACATCGCGCCGGGCGAGTTCGTCGCGCTGATCGGCGAAAGCGGCTGCGGCAAAACGACTTTGCTGCGGCTGCTGGCCGGACTCGACGAGCCCGACGGCGGTGAGCTGACCGCCCCGCCCGAGCGGATGGTGGTGTTCCAGGAGCACCGGCTGCTGCCGTGGCGGCCGGTGTGGCAGAACGTGGCGGTCGGCCTCCCCCGCGCCGGGGCGCGCGAGGCCGCGGCCCGGGCGCTGGCCGAGGTCGGCCTGACCGGGCACGCCGACGCCTGGCCCGCGACCCTGTCCGGCGGTGAAGCCCAGCGCGTCGCCCTCGCCCGGGCGCTGGTCCGCGAGCCGCGCCTGCTGCTGCTCGACGAGCCGTTCGCCGCGCTGGACGCGCTGACCCGGATCAAGATGCACGCCCTGGTCCGGCACCTGGTCGACGTCCACCGCCCCGCGGTCCTGCTGGTGACCCACGACGTCGACGAGGCGATCTTGCTCGCTGACCGGGTCGTGGCGCTGCGCGAAGGCACACTCGCCGCCGAGCACCGGGTCGCCTTCGAGGGAGAACGCAGCCGCCGCAACCCCGAGTTCGAGGAGCTCCGCTACCGGCTGCTCGCGGAACTCGGGGTGGCCGCCGACGCCGAACTCGCGGAGACGCGGTGACCCCCGACCTCGAGCTGACCGCCGACGTGCTCGTCGTCGGCGGCGGGCTCGCCGCGACCTGGACCGCCTTGGCCGCGGCCCAGGCCGGTGGGACCGTCGTCCTCGCCGACAAGGGTTACTGCGGCACCAGCGGTGTCACGGCCACCGCCGGGGTGACGCACTGGTTCGTGCCACCCGGCCGCCACGAGCAGGCGGTCGCGGAACGGCACGCGCACGCCGGTGGCCTCGCCGACCCCGAACAGGCGTTGCGCGTCCTGCGCACGACCTGGGAGCGACTGCCCACTTTGGACAAGTACTATCCGTTCCCGGTCCGCGACGGCGAGCCCGACCGGACCAACAACGTGCGCGGCCCGGAGTACCTGCGGGCGATGCGCGGCCTGATCCACCGGGCCGGCGTCCGGATCTTCGACCACCACCCGGCGCTGGAACTGCTGCTGCGCCCGGACGGCTCGGTGGGCGGCGCGGCCGGGGTACGCCGTCAAGCCGGCGGCGCCTGGCGGGTCCACGCGGGCGCGGTCGTGCTGGCCACCGGCGGGACGGCGTTCCGGTCCAACCTGCTCGGCTCGCGCGGCAACACCGGCGACGGGCACCTGATGGCCGTCGAAGCCGGCGCCCGGCTGTCGGGTATGGAGTTCTCGAACTACTACACGCTCGCCCCGGCGTTCTCGACGATGGCGCGGTCGATGTCGTACCTCTTCGGCACCTACACCGACGCCGACGGCGGGGAGATCGAGCTGGGCCGGGACCGCAACCGGGACCTCGGTGCCGCGCTGCTGCGCGGTCCCGTGTTCGCCACCCTCGACCGGACGCCGGAGTGGGTGCGCCGGAAAATGCCGGTGGTGCAGCCGAACTTCCTGCTACCGTTCGCCCGGCGCGGCATCAACCCGTACACCGACCGGTTCGAGGTCACGCTGCTCGGCGAGGGGACGATCCGCGGGGTCGGCGGCCTGGAAGTCTCGGCTCCGGACGGCGCCACGGACGTGCCCGGCCTGTTCGCCGCGGGCGACGTCGCGAGCCGGGTGCCGGTGGTCGGCGCGATCTCCGGAGGTGGCTCACCGAACTCCGCGTGGGCGGTGTCGTCGGGCACCTGGGCCGGCCGCGCCGCGGTCCGTCACGCCCGTTCGGCCACTCCGGCGCCCCTGCACCCGGTGGGGCGCGCCGGGATCCGCCCGAGCGGCCGACCGGCCACCGTGGACACCACCGGCGTGGTCGACGTCGTGCGGGAGGAGCTCAACGCCTACAACAAGAACATGTTCCGCGACGAGCCGGGTCTCCGTGCCTCTTTGTCTACTTTGGATTCCCTGTGGACGGTCGTCGAAGGCGGGCTGACCGGCACCGGCCGCGACGCCGTCACCGCCCGCGAAACCGCGTCGCTGGTGGCCATGGGCCGCTGGGTCAAGACGGCAGCCCTGCGCCGGCCCGAGACCCGGGGCATGCACTGGCGCACCGACGACCCCGCCTGGCAGGAGGCCGCCGCGTGATCGAACTTGTGCTCGCCGACCGCTGCATCGAGTGTGACAAGTGCGTCCAGGTGTGCCCCAGTGACGTCTTCGACGCCGTCCCGGACGCGGCCCCGGTCATCGCCCGGCAGGGCGACTGCCAAACCTGCTTCCTCTGCGAGCTGTACTGCCCGGTCGACGCGCTGTTCGTCGACCCCGACTGCCGCACCCCGGTCGCGGCCGACGAGGAAGCCGTCCTGGCCACCGACTGGCCCGCCCAGTACCGGCGCGACTCCGGCTGGGGCCGCGCCCGCCGCACCCACCCCAACGAGAGCTGGCGGATGAGCGACATCTTCGCCGCCGCCCGCGCCCTAGGACAGGAGATCCCGTGACAGTCGAGTTCATCGGTTACGCCGCCGGCCGCCAGGCCAGCGAGATCGTCGCGCCGGAAGGCCCCATCATCCAGCCCGGCTACCTGCGCGAAGTCGCCCGCACCCACGAAGAAGCCGGGTTCGACCGCGTGCTCATCGCCCAGTCGGCGAGCAGCCCGGACGGGTTCATCCTCGCCGACCAGGTCCTGTCCGCCACCGAGCGGCTCGGCGTGCTACTCGCCCACCGGCCCGGGTTCGTCGCGCCCACCCAGCTGGCCCGCAAGTTGGCCACGCTCGACGCGTTCCACCCGGGCCGGATCGCCCTGCACGTCATCACCGGCGGCGACGACGCCGACCAGGCCCGCGACGGCGATTTCACCGACAAGCCCACCCGCTACCGCCGCACCGACGACTTCCTCGAGGTCGTGCGCAAAACGTGGGAAGGAGCCGAGCCGTTCGACCACAACGGCGAGTTCTACCAGGTCCGCGACGCCCGCTCGGACGTCCGGCCGGACCGGATCCCGGTCTACTTCGGCGGCGCGTCCGGCGATGCCATCCGCGTCGGCGCGAAGCACGCCGACGTCTACGCCTTCTGGGGTGAGCCCCTCGCCGGGATCGCCGAACGCATCAACCAGGTCCGCGCGGCCGCCGCACCGCACGGGCGCGCGCCCGCCTTCAGCGTCAGCCTCCGGCCGATCCCGGCGGCGACCGAAGCCGAGGCCTGGGTCCGGGCGCGTGACGTCCTGCGGCTCACCCAGGACTGCGTGCGCGACTTCAAGGGCATCCGCGACTCCAGCGCCGCCGTCGGATCGCAGCGCCTGCTCGAAGCCGCGGCGACCGGCGAGGTGCACGACGAGCGGCTCTGGACGGCGGTGGCGAAGACGACCGGCGCCGCCGGCAACTCGACCGCGCTGGTCGGCAGCTACGAACAGGTCGCGGACGCCCTGCTGGACTACGTCCGGCTCGGTGTCGGCACGCTGCTGATCCGCGGGTTCTCACCGCTGGCCGGCGCCCGGGACTACGGCACGCTGGTCCGCCTCGTCCGCGAGCGCGCCGGCGCGGTTACCGTCGGAGCATGAAGCCGAGCACGTCACACTGGGGCGCCTTCTCCGCCGAGGTCGACACCGACGGCCGGCTGCGGGTGGTCCCGCACCCGGCCGACCCGGCGCCGTCACCCCTGCTCGGGAACCTGGCCGCGGCGCTCGACCACCCGAGCCGGGTCACCCGCCCGGCGGTCCGCCGCGGCTGGCTGGAAGACGGGCCGGGGCCCGACGAGCGCCGCGGCCACGACGAGTTCGTCGAGGTGCCGTGGGACGAGGTCCTCGACCGGCTCGCCGCCGAACTCGGCCGGGTGCGCACCGAGCACGGCAACCAGGCGATCTTCGGCGGGTCCTACGGCTGGGCCAGCGCCGGGCGGTTCCACCACGCGCAGAGCCAGCTGCACCGGTTCCTGAACACGATCGGCGGTTTCACGGCGTCGCGCAACACCTACAGCAACGGGACGTCGTCGGTGCTGCTGCCGCACGTCGTCGGTGACGCGCACGCCGTGCTGCGCCAGGCGTCGACCTGGCCGACGATCGCCGAGCACACCGAACTGATCGTGGCTTTCGGGGGTGTGCCGGAGAAGAACGTGTTCGTCACCCCCGGCGGGGTCACCGAACACGGCACGCCCGGGCACCTCGCCCGGCTGCGTGCCCGGGTCGCGCTCGTCAGCCCGCTGCGGGACGACCTGCCGTCCACAGTGGACGCGCGGTGGTACCCGATCCGGCCGGCGACCGACACCGCGCTGATGCTCGGCCTGGCGCACACCCTCGCCACGGAAGGCCTGCACGACAAGGATTTCCTGAACCGCTACTGCGTCGGTTACCCGGAGTTCGAGCGGTACCTCCTGGAGACCGGCAAGGACGCGCGCTGGGCGAGCGGGATCACCCAGATCCCGGAAGCCGACATCGTCGCGCTCGCCCGGGAGATGGCCACGCACCGGACGCTGGTCACGGTGACCTGGTCGTTGCAGCGCATCGAGCACGGCGAACAGCCGGTGTGGGCGGGCATCGCGCTGGCCGCGATGCTGGGGCAGATCGGGCTGCCCGGCGGCGGGTTCGGCCACGGGTACGGCTCGATGGGCGACGTCGGCGACACCGGCCCGGAGCTCCGGACACCGCACCTGCCGCAGGGCGTCAACCCCGTCGAGGAGTTCATCCCGGTCGCCCGGATCGCCGACCTGCTGCTGCACCCCGGCGCTTCGTACGACTACAACGGTGAAGTCCGGCGGTACCCGGACACGCGGCTCGTCTACTGGGCGGGCGGCAACCCGTTCCACCACCACCAGGACCTCAACCGGCTGCGCCGCGCCTTCGCCCGGCCGGACACCGTGGTGGTGCACGAGCCGTTCTGGACGGCCACGGCCCGCCACGCCGACGTCGTCCTGCCGGTCACGACGGCCTTGGAGCGCGAGGACCTCGGCTCCGGCCGCCGCGACACGCACCTCATCGCAATGCACCGGATCGCCGAGCCCGCCGGAGAAGCTCGTGACGACTACGCGATCTTCGCGGCGCTGGCCGCGCGGCTCGGCGTCGACGCGGCGTTCACCGAAGGGCGTTCGCCGCGGCAGTGGCTCGAGCACCTGTACGGCGAATGGCGGGACAGCCCGTCCTTCGCGGAGTTCTGGGCGGCCGGCGAACTGCGGCTTCCACCGGGGCCGGCGCACCACACACTGTTCGCGGACTTCCGCGCCGACCCGGATGCACACCCGCTGAAGACGCCGAGCGGCCGGATCGAGATCACGTCGGCCGTCGTGGCCGGGTTCGGGTACGACGACTGCCCGGGTCACCCGGTCTGGTTGCCGCCGACGGAAACCGGGCCGCTGTACCTCATCGCGAACCAGCCGCGGACCCGGCTGCACAGCCAGCTCGACGCCGGCGAGGTCAGCCGCGCGGGGAAGGTGGCGGGCCGCGAGGCGATCCGCCTCAACCCGGCCGACGCCGCGGCCCGAGGCATCGCCTCCGGTGACGTGGTCCGGGTGTTCAACACGCGCGGGGCATGCCTGGCGGGCGCGGTCCTCGACGACGCCCTGCGCCCGGGGGTGGCCCAGCTCCCGACGGGAGCCTGGTTCGACCCGGTCGCCGGCCACCCGGCCGGCCCGCTGTGCGCGCACGGCAACCCGAACGTGCTGACGGCGGACGTGCCGTCGTCACGGCTGTCGCAGGGGTGCACCGGTCAGCACGCCGTGGTGGAGATCGAGCGGTTCGACGGCCCGGTCCCGGAGGTCACCGCGCTGCGGCCGCCACGCCGCGCGCCGTCGTGATCAGCGGCGCCCGGAGGGGTCGTGGGCCGCGCGGGAACGCTGCCGCGGAGCGGGGTCGGTCGGGCCGTCGGACGCCGGTGCCGGGGTGTAGAACGGCTGGAGGAACAGGCTGCCGTACCGGTTGTCCTGGGGTGTGGCGGGCGCGCCGGGGCGGGGTTCCTCGACGACGGGGTGGCTGAACAGCGAGCTGTCCACGGTTGAAGTAGTGATCAGATGGTCCTTTCGTGGTGCCGCCGGTGGGCGGCGGGGGTCATACCGGCTGCGGGACGCCGTCGGCCTCGCGGGCCGCGAGCGGCTGCGCGCCGGCTTCGTTCTCGTCCGGGTCCGCGGCGCTCGCCAGGGCGTGCTCCGCGTCGTCGGACGTGGTTTCCGGCGAGACGACCTGCAAGGTCAGCCGGTCCCGGTCCCAGCCGATCACCGTCAGGTGGCCGGGCTGCTGTGACCGGAATCCCTCGAGCCGCACGACGTGGCCGTCGAAGGTGAGCCGGCGATCGGGGGCCGGCCAGTCCGCGAGGTGGTAGGTGACGCGGTCGATCCGCCCGATCCGCGCGGCCACCTCGGTGAGCAGCGCAGGCAGCTCGGCGTCCAGGTCACGGGTCCGCGGCCACCACCCGCCGTCGACGTGTCCCGTGGTGGGCCCCGCCGGCTTCAGCCGCAGACGTGGTTCGGTGGCCGGTGCAGAGGAAGAACTGGTTTTCGGGCCCGACGGCATGTCG
Source organism: Amycolatopsis sp. NPDC051758 (assembly GCF_044453095.1). Taxonomy (NCBI): domain Bacteria; kingdom Bacillati; phylum Actinomycetota; class Actinomycetes; order Pseudonocardiales; family Pseudonocardiaceae; genus Amycolatopsis; species Amycolatopsis sp. NPDC051758. The sequence goes on from NZ_JBITCJ010000002.1 coordinate 1,084,795, forward strand.
GTGCTCCCGTCCCCGGCCAGTGTACCGGCCGGACTGGGCCGAGGACGGCGCAGGTTCGACCACTCGCGCGCGAAATGCTCTCGGATGCCACCCACAGTACACGATGACTGCACGGCGTCACCGCGCCTGCACCAACCGGGACCGGGCGCCGCCCGCCGCTCAGGCGGTCACCGCACGCTCGACGTGCAGGGCGAGGAACGTGTACACCCGCCGGACCAGCTCGGGGTCTCCGCTCATGAGGTCGTACCCGTGGTCGACACCCTGGATGTCGTAGTGCTCCACCAGCGCGCCGGCCTCGGCGAGCTTGGCGGCGTAGGTGACGGCTTCGGCGCGCAGCCGGTCGAGTTCGCAGGTGATCACCAGCGCGGGCGCGATGCCGGCCAGGCCGTCGCCGTTGCCGCCCCACGCCGGGGACGCCAGCGGGTCCGTCCGGCGGGCGGCGTCGGGGATGTAGGCGGTGTCGAAGACTTCTCCCATCCACGGCCGGATCACCGCCCGCCGGCCCGGCGGCGCGGGCTTGTCCGCGGCCGGGGTGACCAGGTCGAGTGGCGGGTAATGCAGTACCTGCAAGGCAATCCCGGGCCCGCCGGCGCGCAGCGCGAGCCGGGACGCCGCCGCGGCGAGCGAGCCGCCGGCGCTCTGCCCGCCGACACACAGCCGGGCGCCCGCCCATTCGCGCCCGGGCGAGGCCGCCCACTCGAGCGCGTCGTGAACCTGTTCGCACGGCACGGGAAACCGCCGGTCCGGCGCGAGCGCGTAGTCGACGTTGACCACGAACACCCCGGCGTGCTCGGCGAGGTAGCGGCACAGCGGGTCGTCCCCGATCGGGCCGCCCACCACAAACCCGCCGCCGTGGGCGTTGACGTAGACGCCCCGTGCCGAGCCGCCCTCCGGCGGCCGGTAGAGCGTCGCGGGCATCGGGCCGTGGCGGGTCGGGACCGTGATTTCGGCGGTGCGGCCGGGAATCTCGGGGAACAGCGGCCGCGGTTTCATCGCACGCGCGGCGCCCGCCGCCATCAGGCGGGCCACTCCGTCGGCGACGAACGGCTTCGACAGGATCGACACGGGCGACCTCACTTCACGCGGATCTGGTGGAATTCGAGGGAAACCCCGAGCGGCCGGGCGCCGTCCAGCAGCGGGACGAGGGTGCCGGCGAGGACGGCGTCGTTGAGCCACGCGTACGGGCCTTCGGGCGCTTCGATGTGCGGGGTCGTGACGATGCCCTGCGCGGTGAAGGCGCCGGTGTTGGTCACGGTGAGCACCACCCCGTCGTCGGTGCGGATCAGGTACTGCGCCGTCACGACCGGGACGTTGTCGCTTCGCACGGCGCTCCAGTCCGCGCCGATGCCGAGCACTTCGCCGGTGATGCGCGGGCCCGTCACGCGGCCGCCGGTGATCGGGATGACGCGCCGGTGCCCGGCGGGTGTCACGCCGGCGTCGATCGGCTCGGCGATCAGCACTTCCAGCTTCGCCACCAGGTCCAGCACAAGCTCGGGGTGGGTCATGCGTCCCCTTCCGGAAGTCCGCCGAGGGTGTGCAGGAGCCGGACGAGCCGGTCGGTCAGCACCTCGGGATCGAGCGGGTCCTCGTCGCCGAGCAGCCAGGCGTTGATCAGCGCGCCGGCGCCGCCGGTGAGGAACACCGCAAGGTCGTCCACCGTCCCTTCGGGCACCCGGTCACCGAAGAGCTCCCGGACCACGTGCCGGTTGACCGGGGCGAGCAGGTCGCTCAGCGCGGTGGTCAGCGCGAACGCGCACGGGCCGGTGAGCAGCGCGCGGTAGAACGCGCGATGGTCGGCGAAGTGCCGGGCGGTGGCGAGCACCGCGGCCCGGCCGGACCGTTCGCCGAGCCGCAGTTCCCGCCGGGCGAGGTCGGTCGCCGCGGCGACCAGCAGCGCGTCCCGCTCACCGAAGTGCAGGTAGACGAGCTGGCGGCTGACCCCGGCGGCCTCGGCGAGGTCCGTGACGGGGACGTTCGCGCTGCCGCGGGTGGACACCAGCCGCACGGCCGCCGCGAACAACGCCGCGCGCGAACGCTCGGCCCGGAGCTCACGCCCGTCGGTGGTGGTGCTGCCCATCCGAACTTTATAGACAGGTGTCAAAGAACTTGCAAGTCCGCCGTCCGGCCCGGCTATTTGCGGACTGCAAATTGCAGATTCAATTCCGGCACGGCGGCTGTCACCAATCGGAAAATAAAGCCCGGCCAGGTTGCTCCGAACGGGCGTACTCAGAACCACCGCGGACACTTAACGTCACCCGGCAAGTGACCAGCCCGGACGGGAGAAAACCTTTTCATGACGATTGACCTGGCCTTGAAAGAAGCGATGAACATCCCCGGCGCCGTCGGCGTGACGCTCGTCGACTACGACAGCGGGATGTCCCTCGGTTCGCTGGGCGGCGGCGACTGGCTGGACCTGGACATCGCCGCGGCCGGCAACACCGAGGTCGTCCGCGCGAAACTGCGCGTGATGGCTTCCCTCGGGCTCGACGACAGCATCGAGGACATCCTCATCACCCTCCACCACCAGTACCACGTGATCCGGCCGCTGTCGGCCCGCGGCAACTCCACCCTGTTCCTCTACCTCGTGCTGGACCGCGAACGAGCGAACCTCGCGCTCGCCCGCCACAGCATCAAGCGCATCGAGACCAGCCTGTCCGTATGACGAGTGCCGACACCCACAACCAGTCCTTCCGCGCACCGCTTCCGGTGCGCCAGCCGTCGGCGAACCCCGGCCCGCCACCGGATCGGACGGTCCAGCGTCCCCCGCTCGACTCGGACCAGACACTCGAAGCGTTGCGCAAGATCCGGGAGCAGGTCGACCAGGTGGCCGGGCTGCTCGTGGCCACCCACGACGGCCTGGTCCTGGCCAAGGACATCGAGACCGTCGAGGCCGACAGCGTCGCCGCCATGTCGGCGGCGGCGACCGGGCTCGCCGCGCAGTTCACCGCCCAGGCCGGCATCGGCGAATCCCGCTGTGCGATGTTCGAAGGCAGCTCGGGCTACGTCTGCGTCTTCCCCGTCGAAGGATCACTCCTGCTCGTCGTGTTCGGCCAGCCGGAGATCACCATGGGACTGTTCACCCTGGCCGCCAAACAAGCGCTGACGCTGCTGCGACAGGCCGTCCTCGCGCCGGGAGGTGCACACCGGGCACAGCCGGCACCGTAACGGCTTCGCGCCGGACCCGGCCTCAGCGGTCCGGGCCGGCGCGCCGCGGTATCCACCGCCACAACGCCCCGGCCGCGGCAAAACCGACCAGGCCGCTCGCCACGATCCCGGCGCCGAGGCCGGCCAGTGCGGTCACCGCGGACAGGATCAGGGGACCGACGCCGGAGCCGATGTCGGCGAGCTCGTTCCAGATCCCGAGGTGCGTGGGCCGGCCCACCCGCGGCGACACGTCGGCGCCGAGCGTCATCACGATGCCCGACCCGATGCCGTTGCCGAACCCCATCACCATCGCCGCCACCGTCAGCGAAACCGCGCCGCCCGCGAACGGCATGACGACGAACGACACCCCCAGCACGAGTGTCGCGGGCACCGCCACCCAGCGCCGCCCGTAGCGGTCCATCACCTTCCCGGCCGGGTAGAACGTCAGCGCGTCGACGGCTCCGGCGACGCCGTAGATGATCGAGCTGGTCGTCGGCGACAGCCCGAGGTGCGCCGCCCACAGTGGCACCACCGTCTGCCGGGTCTGCCGGATCGCCGACAGCAACAGGATCCCGGCGCCCAGCGTCGCGTACACCCGCCACCGCTGCTTGAGCATCCCGCGCGTCGTGACGGCGGACGCGTCGGCCCGGTCGTCGGCGGTGACCTCCAGGTCGGGCACCCGGAACACCAGGACGCCGGCGGCCACGATCGCGGCCAGGCTCACGTAGTACGCGCCCGGCAGCCCGGCGACCTGCATCGCCGCGGCCCCGGCGAACGGCCCGAGGAACATGCCCACGCGCATGCTCCCGCCCAGCGTCGACAACGCCCGGGCACGCATGTGCAGCGGGACGATCTCGGTCAGGTACGACTGGCGGGCCAGGCTGTAGACCGCGCTCGCCACCCCGATCAGCAGGATGCCGAAGCCGTAGAGCAGCAGCGACCACGGCCCGCGGCCCAGGTCGGCCAGGCAGGTCAGGACGCCCGTGACCATGATGGCCGCCGCCAGGAGCATCGACCGGCGTTCGCCGATCCGGGTCGCGAGCACCCCGGCCGGGATGTTCGCGGCCAGCGACCCGACCCCGAGCAGCGCGGTGATCAGCGCGGCCGTCGGGGTGCTCGCCCCGCGGTCGATCGCGCTCAGCGCGACGACCGGCAGCACGGCCCCCTCGGACAGCCCGAACAGGGCTGCCGGCCCGTACGCCGCCGCGGCGACCGAACGCAGGCGGAAGTCTTCGACCATGTCCGGTCATCATGCGCGACCGAGGCGGCCGTCCGGCGGCCGGAGTGATCAATGTCGCGTCGTGAATTCGCCGGTTGACCAGAGCATTTCGGACTTACCGTCCCGGGTCAGGCCCCGACGTCGGGGATGTCCCGCGGGGGCCGCAGCGTGACGTCGGGGACGACCCGCCGGAGCGTCAACGGGATCACCACGGCCCGGTGCACCACCGAGATGTGGCCGCTGAGCACCTGGGCGAGCAGGATCACCAGGACCAGCACCAGCGGGGTCCGCCAGCTCCCGGTGTGCGTGTGCAGCCAGCCGCAGGCCAGCACGCCGAAGCCGGCGATCACGTACCCCACACCCTGGACCACGGCGGACAGCGACAGCGAACTGTCCTTGCTGCGCAACGAGATCGTCGTGAGGACGAACGCGAGTGAGCCCATGCCCAGGCCGGTGGCCCCGGCCCACACCCACGGCGCGGCCGCCGGGGCGAAGAGCAGGCCGGCCACGCCAATGACGTTGGGCGTGGCCAGGACGACGACGAGCAGCGTCTGGTTGCGCCACCGGCGGGTCCAGCCCGGAACCAGCCACATCATCGGCAGTCCCATGGCCATCGACAACGCGAGGCAGGCGCCCGCGGTCGCCGGTGAAACCCCTGCGGCACGCAGGATGCCGGGCAGCCAGCCCATGACGAGGAACGTCACCGTCGAGATGAGTCCGAAGTGGATGGTGAGGGCGACGGCCCGTTCCGGTTTTCCCGCTCGGCGTGGTGCGACGAATTCGCCGGGGGTGCGGTGCCAGACCTGCTGGGCGAGCAGGGCCACCACCACCCACAGGCCCAGACCGATCCGCCAGGACGAGGACAGCACCGCCATCGGGGTCAGCAGCGCCCCGGCCGTGCTGCCCATGCCGAGCCCGAGCGGGTAGGCGGAAGACCCCTGGGCCAGCAACGGGAGCATGGTGCCGAGCACCGCGATGGACAGGCACGCCAGGGTGGTCCCGGCCAGCAGCGGGATCGGTCCGCCGAGGACCCGCCCGAACAGCGACACGGCCAGCCCGGCCAGGGACACGGTGACGGTCCGATGTGTTCCGACGCGCCCGCACAGCCAGGGTGTCGCCCAGCCGCCGAGACCGATCGCCCACAGGGGCAGCGCGACGAGGATGGCGGCGACCAGGGATGCGGCAACGGAGATGTCCGGCAGGGCCGCGCCCAGGCTGGTCACCGCCGGCCGGAGGTTGAGGGCCAATACGAAGATCACGGCGGCGGAAACGGCGGGGGCACGGGACATCGCTCCTCCTCGGCCTCGAGGTCCGGAGCGTCGAGCTCCGTCAAGCCATGCGTTGCGGCATGAGTGAGTCAGATCCGTCCGTCATTGACGTGGGCGTGAACTTCCGCTGAACGACCGAAGGGGTCGATTCGAGGGGCGGAGATTCCGCCGGGATGAACAGAAGGCCGGGTGGCGGCACCATTCTTGACCAGCACCCGAGACGTTTTCGTCCGGCCCGCACGTGTTTTGGACGGGTCGGACGACAACGCGGCATTTTCGCCGCGCCAAAATAGAAGTCGCTGAGCTGTTCGCCGGTAGCAAGAAACCCACCTCGGGTTCCCCGGAAACAATTTAACCGGAGCGGACCGTGCAAAACCAGAGCCGGAGCATGACACGTAGGTTGCGGTTGAGTAACCGCTCTCGCCCGATCCGGCACGGAGGGTGACGGAGTCGGCGTGGACGCTGGCAATCGTGGCTCCGGAAGGGGTTGACGCCGACGTTCCGGTTACCGGGAGGCGCGTTCGCCGTCATCTCGGTTTCTCCGGATTTCGTGCCTGCGCCGTCCTTCAACCGGGGTTGGCCGCGGAATCGGCTTTGCCGGCAGCCGATTCCGGACGTCATCGACAGATTCGATTTGCCGAGCCCACGTCGACCGCTCCCCGATATCCACAAAGGACACGCAGTTCCTCCCCGAACACCTCCAGAGTCACGGCTTCGGGCTCCGGCCCTGCACGCCGGTGTCGAGCGCGTCCTCCGGCGTACCACCACTCCCCCGCGCCGACCGCCCATCGGCCTGGTGTCGCTCAGGACTTGACGTCACCGGGTCCGAGCAGCTCCTGCAGCTCCGGCAGCAAAGCGCCGAGATCCTTCGTCGTCCGGAAGACCACAAGGGAGCTTTCGTCGCCGTCGGACCGGGTGAACAGGGCGACGGTCTCGGCCATCGCGGCGTCGAACTCCTGCTCCGGAGCGCTCGCCTGCCCGCGCAGCCATCGCCGCAGCACGTGGTTGTGCGCGGTCACGACGGCGCCGGCCATCAGCTCGGCGCGCAGCGCGGTCTCCGCGGTCCCGCCCATCCAGCGGTGCAGGAACCCGCGGAAGAGGCGTTGGTACTGCTGGACTCCCGCGATCTCGCGGTCGCGCAGCGCCGGGACGCTGCTGGTCAGCCGGTAGCGGGTGCGGGCCCGCTCCCCCTCGGCGAGGTAGTGCTGGAGGACGAGCCGGGACGCCTCGGTCACGGCGAGCAGCGCCGTGCGCGGGGTGGAGCCGGACAAGCGGGCCTCGATGGCGCCGAGCAGGACCTCGTGATCGGGGAAGATCACGTCCTCCTTGGCCCGGAACGCGCGGAAGAACGTCGTGCGGCCCACACCGGCGCGTTCGGTGATGTCGTCGACCGTCGTCTGGTCGTAACCGCGCTCGCCGAACAGCTCGAACGCCGCCTCGATCAGGCGCTCCTTCGCGGACATCGCACTCCTCCCGTCGTGGCTCAGCCTAAGGCGTGGCGATCGTCATATCCCTTCACCTACTGGACGGTACTCAGTACCGTAGTTAGGGTACTCAGTCTCAGAGAGGTGGCGGTGATGGAACGCGTCGGCGTGGTCGGGTGCGGGCAGATGGGGGCGGGGATCGCCGAGGTGTGCGCACGTGCGGGCCTCGACGTGGTGGTCGTCGAGGCGGACCCGGCCGCCGCGGCCGCCGGACGCAAGCGCCTCGAAAGCTCACTGGCCCGAGCGGAGAAGAAGGGCAAGATCCCCGACGCCGGCGAGGTCCTGCGGCGGATCCGGGTCAGCGAATCCCTCGACGACCTGGCCGACCGCACCTTCGTCGTGGAAGCGATCGTCGAGAACGAGCAGGTCAAGACCGAGCTGTTCACCCAGCTCGACAAGATCGTGACCGCGCCGGACGCGATCCTGGCGTCGAACACCTCGTCCATCCCGATCATGAAGCTGGGCACCGCGACCCAGCGCCCGGCCCAGGTCATCGGGGTGCACTTCTTCAACCCGGTGCCGGTCCTCCCCCTGGTCGAGCTCGTGCCCAGCCTGCTGACCGCCGACAGCACGGTCGAGCGGGCGCGGGCGTTCGCCCAGGACGCGCTCGGCAAGCAGGCGATCCTGTGCAAGGACCGCGCCGGGTTCGTCGTCAACGCGCTGCTGATCCCCTTCATCCTCGCGGCCATCCGGATGCTCGAGTCCGGCTTCGCCAGCCGTGAGGCCATCGACGAGGGCCTGGTGCGCGGCGCCGCGCACCCGCAGGGCCCGCTCGCGCTCGCGGACCTGATCGGCCTCGACACGACGAAGGCGGTCGCCGAGTCGCTGTACGAGGAGTTCAAGGAGCCGCTCTACGCCCCGCCGCCGCTGCTCGCCCGCATGGTCGACGCCGGCCTGCTCGGCCGCAAATCCGGCCGCGGCTTCTACACCTACGCCTGAAAGAGCGAATTTCATGACCTTCGACCTGTTCACCACCACCGAAGACCACGAGGCCATCCGGGAAGCCGTCCGCGCGGTGGCCGAAGAGCGCATCGCGCCCCACGCCGCCGACGCCGACGAGCGCGAAGAGTTCCCGAAGGCGTCCTACGACGCGCTGGTGGCGTCCGACTTCCACGCCCCGCACGTCCCCGAGGAGTACGGCGGCGCGGGCGCCGACGCCCTCGCGACCTGCATCGTGATCGAAGAGGTCGCCCGCGTCTGCGCGTCGTCGTCGCTGATCCCGGCGGTGAACAAGCTCGGCAGCCTGCCTCTGATGCTCGCGGGCGACGCGGCTTTGAAGACGAAGTACCTCACTCCCCTGGCGAGCGGCGAGGCCGCGTTCTCCTACGCACTCTCGGAGCGCGACGCCGGTTCGGACACGGCGTCGATGCGCTGCCGCGCCACCGCCGAGGGCGACGACTGGGTCCTCAACGGCCAGAAGTCCTGGATCAGCAACGCCGGGATCTCCGATTACTACACGGTGCTGGCGGTGACCGACCCCGAGGGCAAGCGCGGGTCCAACATCAGCGCGTTTGTCGTCGAGAAGTCGGACGCGGGTTTCTCCTTCGGCGCCAAGGAGAAGAAGCTGGGCGTGAAGGGATCGCCGACGCGCGAACTGCTGTTCGACCAGGTGCGGATTCCCGGTGACCGGCTGGTGGGCACGCCCGGTGAGGGCCTGAAGATCGCGCTGCGGACGCTCGACCACACCCGGGTGACGATCGCGGCCCAGGCGGTCGGCATCGCCCAGGGCGCGCTTGACCACGCGGTGGCGTATGTCAAGGAGCGCAAGCAGTTCGGCAAGCAGATCGCGGAGTTCCAGGGCATCCAGTTCATGCTCGCGGACATGGCGATGGCGGTCGAGACGGCGCGCCAGATGGTGTACGCGGCGGCGGCCAAGTCCGAGCGGAACGATTCGGATCTTTCCTTCTTCGGTGCGGCGGCGAAGTGTTATGCGTCGGATGTTGCGATGCGTGTGACCACTGATGCGGTTCAGTTGCTCGGCGGGTACGGATATACGCGGGACTTTCCGTTGGAGCGCATGATGCGGGACGCCAAGATCACGCAGATTTATGAAGGGACGAACCAGATCCAGCGTGTTGTCATGGCGCGTCACCTGCTCCGCGGCTGAGGAGCAGGCCGATGTTGTTCACGGCGACCATCTCGTCGCGGGCCGGGCCAGGCGGGTAGGCGTCGGCGATCATGCCCAGCACCTGCGACGGCCCGGCGACGCGGAAGATCCAGTCGCCGGCCACCGGCCGGCTGTCCGCGGGCCCGGACAGCCGGACGTGCAGCACCCCTTGTGACGTCGGCACGAACGTCTCGGCGCGCCCGCTGCGCACCAGCTCGTCGCGCGCGGCGGCGTCCAGCTCGTCCCGGGTTGCGCCCGCGCCGACGTAGACCGCCGCCAGCACCACGGCCAGCGTCGCGATCTCGGCGCCGCCCCACTCCAGTTACGTTACAACTATTGACTGTAATACATCCGTCGGCCTACCGTCCTCATGACCGGTAACCACGCCAGGAGGAGACGGACATGGGCGCCACCGCAGAAGACCTGATCACCCGCAGCATCCCGTTCGTCGACGAGATCAAGAACCGCACGGCCGGCGCCGAACTGGAGACCTGGCTCAACGAGAACCGGGGCCCCGGCTCCGAGCTGTGGGACGACCTCGCCCGCCTGGTCAAGGCAGGCGTCGCCGACGGCTGGGCGGCCAACGTCGAGGTCGGCGGCCCGCACTACCGGCGGAGCCGGATCGCCGAGCCGTGCGAGCGGCTGAGCTGGTTTAGCATCACCGCCGTCTACCTGGACAGCGTTCCGGTCTTCCGCGGCGAGTACCACCAGCACCCATACGGCGAGATCAACATGGTCGTCCCGCTGGATCCGGGTGCGCTCCTGCGCGGCCCGCGCGGCTGGCAGGGACCGGGGTGGACGTCGCCGGAGCCGGGGAGTCACCACTATCCCGAGGTGGTGGGCGGCGGCCTGATCGCCCTGTTCTACCTGCCCGCGGGCCGCATCTCCTACGACATCACCGCGCCCGAGGACCTCGAGTCCGCGGCGCCCGGCGGGTACGGGCGCTGAAGCCGATGGCGGCGACCGTCGAGGAAGCGCTGCTCACCCGCCGCAGCGTGCGCGCGTTCCGGCCCGAGCCGGTGCCGCGGGCGGAGGTCGAGCGTCTGCTGGCGCTCGCCGCCCGTTCGGCCAGCAACTCGAACTGCCAGCCGTGGCACGTCCACGTCCTGACCGGCGAGCCGAAACGCCGCCTGACCGAGGCGCTCTGGCAGGCGCTGCACGGCGACGGCCGCGTCGAACGAGAGTTTCCCTACCAACCGGCGCCCGAGGACTGGGAAGAGCCGTTCCGGTCCCGGCGGCGGAAGTTCGGGGAAAGCCTTTACCGCGACACCCTCGGCATCGCGGCAGACGACACCGAAGGGCGGCTGGGTCACCACCGCCGCAACTACGACTTCTTCGGCGCCCCGGTCGGCCTGATCCTGACCGTCAGCCGGCGCCCGCTCGCCGGCGCGCTCGTCGACGCCGGGCTGTTCCTGCAGGCGCTCATGCTCGCCGCCCGGCACGCGGGGCTCGACACCTGCCCGCAGGCCTCGTTCCTCGACTTCCACCCGGTGCTGCGCCGGCACCTGGCGATCCCGGACGACCGGATCGTCGTCTGCGGGCTCGCCCTCGGGCACGCCGACCACGAACACCGCCTCAGCCGACACCGGACGCCACGCGAGCCGGTCGCCGGCTTCACGACCTTCCACGGCGACGAATCCGCCTGACACGGCAGGCCGCGCTCACCTGATGCGCCCGCCGGGATCCGGAGGTAGATTGCGATCGTGATCTTGGAAGCCATCGCGAGCGGGCCCGAGGTCGCGGCCTACCCCAAGAAGCTCGGGAAACCCCGGCTGTTCGTCGACTCCGACACACTGGTCGGCACCCTGGACCACGGCTCGATCCGGGTTGCGCTCGCCGACCTCCGGGTGCTGGAGATCTACCTCGCCCGGGAGCAGGGATGAAAGCGACCATCGTCGGCGGCGGGGTCATCGGCGTCTCCTGGGCGGGCCTGACGGCCGCACACGGGCTGGACGTCGTTGTCAGCGACCCCGCGCCCGGAGTCGAGGACACCGCGCAGATCGCCGTACTGAAGGCGCTGGGCCGATGAGCGTCACCGACCGGATCCGCGCCGCGCTGGCGAACCCGATTTCCTCGGAGGAGCAGGACACCTTCGACATCCACGCGGCGCTGAACGAGGTCCTCGCCGGAGTGGGTCTGTCCGCAAAGGACTCCGGTGGTCGGGTGGAGTTCACCGGCGCCGATCCGATCGTGCCCAGTGCCGTACGGCTGGGTGCGGCGCCCGCGATCGGGCTGGTCGCGAAGTCCGTCGCCCTGGCCGCGCTGTGGCGCCACCGCGGCGGCGCCGGCCAGGACATCAGCATGGACCTGCGCCGGGCGCCGCACCGGCTGTGCCCGTTCTACGACAAGAAGTGGGAGCTGGTCAACGGCCTCCCGCCGGCGAACACCGCCGACCCGGACAGCCCGCTGTCGCTGAAGTTCTACCGCGCGGGTGACGGCCGGTGGGTGATGCCGCTCAACATCTACCCGAAGCTGAAGTCCCGGACCCTCAAGCTCCTGCGCACCTACGACGACGCCACGGCGCTCGCCGGCGCCATCGCCCGCTGGGACGCCGCCGAGCTCGAGGAAGCGGGCGCCGACGCGGGCATCGTGATGCCGATGGTCCGCAGCACCGAGGAGTTCCTGGAAACACGGCAGTACCGCGACGTGCTGGCCGGGCTGCCGCTGATCGAGATCGAGAAGATCGGTGACTCCGCCCCGGAGCCGTTGCCCGCGGGCGCCGCCCAGCCGCTCGACGGGATCCGCGCGCTCGGCCTGGGCCACGTCATCGCCGGTGCCGGGATCGGGCGGTCGCTGGCCCAGCACGGCGCCGACGCGTTGAACCTGTGGCGGCCCACCGAGTGGGAGAACCCGGTTGTCTACCTGACGGCGAACGTCGGTGTCCGGTCGGCCACTGTGGACTATCTGCACGGCCCCGCGAAGGTGCACGAGCTGCTTCGCGGCGCCGACGTCTTCTACGCGAACCGGCGGCCCGGGTTCGTCGCCGGACTGGGGCTTTCACCGCAGCGGGCGGCGGAGATCCGGCCGGGCATCATCCACACCACCGTTTCGCTGCACGGTGAGCACGGCCCGTGGGCGCAGCGGGTCGGGTTCGACCAGACCGCGGGCTGTGTCAGCGGGATGATGACGCTGGAGGGTTCACCCGACCAGCCCGTCCTGCCGCACATCGGCGTGGTGAACGACTACCTCGTGCCGTGGCTGGCCACCGCGGGGATCTGTGCCGCGCTGATGCGCCGGGCCATCGAAGGCGGCAGTTACCGCGTCCACATCTCGCTGACGCGCATCGCGTTGTGGATCATCAGCCTCGGGGTGTTCGACAAGGAGTACGCCCGCGCGACCGCCGGGACCGGCGAACGGCACGCCTACCTCGACCCGGAGACATTCACCGCCGAGACACCGCTCGGGCATTACCAGGGCGTGACCGACCAGGTGCGGATGTCCGGCACCCCCGGCGCGTTTTCCACCATCCTCGTTCCCCGCGGCTCCGGTCGCCCCGAATGGCTACCCCGGAGGTAACCGATGAGTGCTATTTCCGACGTCGTTTCCCGGCTGCGTCAGACGTTCTCGTCCGGGGTGACCAAGCCGCTGGAGTGGCGGCGGGCCCAGCTGACCGCGTTGAAGGCGATGCTGCAGGAGCAGGCCGACGACTTCCTCGCGGCCCTGCACGCCGACCTGGGCAAGAACGCGGCCGAAGCTCGCAGCGCCGAGATCACGTTCGTGACCAACGAAATCGACCACACCCTCGCGCACCTCGACACGTGGGTCGCGCCCGAATCCGCGCCACTGCCCGGGTACCTGCTGCCGGGTGCGGGCAGTGTCGTGCGGGAGCCGCTCGGGGTTGCGCTGGTCATCGGGCCGTGGAACTACCCGTTGCACCTCGTGCTGGCGCCGCTGGTCGGGGTCCTGGCCGCGGGCAACGCCGCCGTTGTCAAGCCGAGTGAGCTGTCGCCCACCGTGTCGGCCGCGATCGCGCGGCACGTTCCCTCCTATTTGGACACTTCGGCGATCGCGGTGGTGGAGGGCGCGATCCCGGAGACCACCGAACTGCTCGAGCAGCGGTTCGACCACATCTTCTACACCGGCAACGGCACGGTCGGGCGGATCGTGATGACCGCCGCGGCGAAGCACCTCACCCCGGTGGTCCTCGAGCTGGGCGGCAAGAGCCCGGTGGTCGTCGACACCGACGTCGACCTGCGGGTCACGGCCGAGCGGATCGTCTACGGCAAGTTCATGAACGCGGGCCAGACGTGCGTGGCGCCGGACTACGTGCTGGCCGTCGGCGACACGGCGGAGCGGCTCGAGACGCTGCTGGCGGAGGTGCTGCGCGAGCGTTTCGGCGCGGACCCGGCGCAGAGCCCCGCGTACGGGCGGATCGTCAACACCCGGCACTTCGACCGGCTGTCGGGCCTGCTGGGCAGCGGCCGGGTGGTGACCGGCGGGACGACGGACCGGGACACGAAGTACATCGCGCCGACCGTGCTCGCGGACGTGGCACCGGACTCCCCGGTGATGGGCGAGGAGATCTTCGGGCCGATCCTGCCGGTCCTGCGGGTCGCTTCCCTGGACGAGGCGCTGACGTTCATCACGGACCGCGACAAGCCGCTGGCGCTGTACGCGTTCACCGGCTCGGAAAAGACGAAGCAGCGGATCCTGGCGGAGACGTCGTCGGGTGCGGTGGGGTTCGGCCTGCCGGTGGCGCACCTGACCGCGCCGGACCTGCCGTTTGGCGGGGTGGGTGAGAGCGGGACGGGGCGCTACCACGGGAAGTACTCGATCGACACCTTCAGCAACTTGAAGGCGGTGCTCGACAAGCCGCTGTGACCCGGTGCTACGGTTCCGGTATAACTATACCGGAACTGACGATGTGAGGTAGTCGTGATCGAGCTGAAGACGCCTGCGGAGATCGCACGGATGCACGTGGCCGGGCGGTTCGTCGCCGAGGTGCTCTCCGAGGTCGGCCGGCTCGCCGACGTGGGGGTCAACCTCATGGACCTGGAGCACCACGCGCGCGGCATGATCGAGCGGCGCGGCGCGGAGTCGTGCTACTGGGACTACGCCCCGTCCTTCGGCAAGGGCCCGTTCCGCAACGTCATCTGCCTGTCGGTCAACGACGCCGTGCTGCACGGCCTCCCCCACGACTACACCCTGCGCGACGGCGACGTGCTCACCGCGGACCTCGCGGTCGGCATCGACGGCTGGGTGGCCGACTCGGCGCGCACCGTCATCGTCGGCACCGCCGCCGAGGAGGACCTGCGGATCATCCGCGCCACCGAAGAAGCGCTGGAGGCGGCCATCGAGGTGGCGCGCCCCGGCAACCGCCTCGGTGACATCTCGGCGGCCATCTACGCGGTGGCCACCGGCTACGGCTACCCGGTCAACACCGAGTTCGGCGGGCACGGCATCGGCCGCACCATGCACGGCGAGCCGCACGTGTCCAACAAGGGCCGGCCCGGCCGCGGCATGAAGCTCCAGCCCGGCCTGACCCTCGCGCTCGAACCCTGGCTCGCCCGCACGACCGACAAGATCGTGTACGACCCGGACGGCTGGACGATCCGGTCGGCGGACGGCTCGCGCACGGCCCACTCCGAGCACACGGTGGCCATCACCGAGGACGCTCCCCTGGTGCTCACCCGGCGCGAATCGGAGACCCCGGCGGCGCCGGGCAGTTCCGCCGACCGCCTGTCCACAAAGGACGCCTAGCCGATCGCCGTGAGGAACTCCGACACCGCGGAGATGTCACCGGCATCGGAGATCAGCGCGACGTAGCCGTCGGGACGGATCAGCACCAGCGTGCCCTCGGTCGCGCCGTAGGCGTCGGCAAGGCGACCTCCGGTGTCGGCGACTTCGCCGGGGCCGGCCGGGTGGTCGACCACCCGGAGGGTCCTGAGGTCACCGGCTTCCGGCGCAGGCGTGACCCCGAAGCTCAGCAACGTGAACCGCCCGCCACGAGTCAGTTCGAACAGCCGGTGTTCGCCGTCCACGGTCGCCAGCCCGGTCGCGTCGGGCGCGCGGTCGCCGGCGCGGAGCCGGGCCGTCTCGTCACGGTCGTCGCGCGCCAAGGTCGAGCCGCGGTAGTGGACGTCGAGCTGCGTGGTGCTCGCGTCACGGCGGATGGGCATCCCCTTCCGCTCGATCGCCTGCGCGAGGCGCGCGTTCGAGAACGCGAGCACACCGGCCGCGACCGGTCGCCGCTCGGCCTCGTAGCTGTCGAGCAGCGCCGGTGAGGCTCCGTTCGCGACGGCTGCGAGCTTCCAGCCGAGGTTGTGCGCGTCCTGGATGCCGGTGTTCATCCCCTGGCCACCGGCGGGCGAGTGGATGTGCGCCGCGTCGCCGGCCAGGAACACCCGGCCCTCGCGGTAGCGGTCGGCGAGGCGGATGTTGGCGCGCCACAACGAGGACCACTCCGGCTCGTGGAGGCGGATGTCGGTGCGTCCGGTCCGCCGCTCGAGGATCGCCTGCAGGTTCGCCAGGCCGGCCTCGGGGTCCTGTCCCGGCGCGATGCTCGCCTGATATTGGAAAACGTTCGTCGAAGGCAGCGGACAGAGGCTGAACAGGCCTTCCTCGTGCTGCCACGCGTGCCAGGCGGCACGATCGAGGCCGTCGACCTCGACGTCGGCGACGATCATCCGCACCGCCTCGCGGGTCTCGCCGGCAAAGGTGATCCCGGCCTGCTTGCGGACGACGCTGTGGCCGCCGTCGCAGCCGGCCAGCCAGCGCGCGGTGACCGTCTCGGGCTCGCCGTCCTTGACGACCAGCGCCGACACGCTGTCGTCCGACTGCTCGAAGCAGCCGAGCGCGGTGCCGAACTCGACCGCGCCGCCGAACTCCGCCAGCCGCAGCCTCAGGGTTTCCTCGACCCGCCATTCGGGCGTGATCAGGCTCGCCGGATAAGGGATGTCGGGCCGGTTGCTCAACGCCTCGGGCGCGGCGCCGCCCAGGGTCACCCGGCCGTCGGGCGCGGTCGACCGGATCGGCATCGCCATCCGGCCGTGGGCGAGCACCCGATCGGCGACGCCGAGATCGTCGAACACCTCGAGGGTGCGCGGCTGGAGGCCCTTGCCCCGGGAGCCGGGCTGCGGGCCGGGAGCGGCCTCGACCAGGCGGAAGGGGACGTTCCGGCGGGCGAGCTCGCAGGCCAGCGTCAGCCCGGTCGGGCCGGCGCCGGTGATCAGCACCGTGGTGGTCGTCTCGATCATGACACCTCAGCTCAAGAAAGTAATCCCTTTCTAGCGAGCGTAGGCGCACTTGCCAAGAAAGGAAAGCCTTTCTATCGTGAGCCGGTGGTCACCGCGGCACCCGAACCCGTCCGCCGTCGCCGGCAAGGCAAGCAGCTCGAGTCCGCGCTGCTCACCGCCGGCTGGGACGAGCTGGTCGAGGTCGGCTACGCCCGTCTGACGATGGAATCGATCGCGGGCCGCGCGCGCACCAGCGAGGCCGTGCTCTACCGCCGCTGGGCCAACAAGGACCAGCTGGTGCTCGCCGCGATCGAGCACCACCGCGGCACCCACCCGGTCGCCGTCCCCGACACCGGCACCCTGCGCGGTGACCTGCTCGCCCAGCTGACCGCCCTGAGCGAAGCCTTGGCCGGTTTCTTCGCCATCGCCGCGGCCGCCGCCTTCTCGGGACTGCTGGCCGACACCGGCCTGAGCCCCGCCCAGGTGCGCGACCAGGTCATGACCGACCGGTCACTCCCGGACGTCCGGGCCATCTACCGGCGGGCCCACGAGCGCGGCGAGATCAACGTCGAGCGCATCCCGGCCGCGGTGCTCGAAATGCCGTTCGACCTGGTGCGCCACGACCTGCTGATGGCCCTCGAACCGCCGGAGCCCGCCCGGATCCGGTCGATCGTCGACGAGCTCTTCCTGCCCCTCGTGCGGACTCGTCAGGCGGGCTGAGCTCAGGACCCGGTGCCCGCCGAGGGTTCGTCCGGCACGGCGACAAGACTGATGACCCGGCGGATGCGGCCGTCCCGGGTGTTGCCCATCCGCGAGACGACCGCCTTCTCGATCTCCTCGATCATCACGGCGAACTCGTCGTCGCTCAGCCACACCGCCGCCTGCCGGTAGACCACGCCGTCCGCAATCGGATCGGCGTTCTCGTGGGCGAGGTAGCGGTCGAAGTCCCCCATCAACGAAGCCGCGAACGTCGTGAACGCCCGGAGGTGGTCCTCCCGCGACATCGCCGCACGCGCGGCGGGGTCGACCACCGCCTCCTCCTCGCGCACCCGGTAACTGCGCTCCGTCGTGCCGCGCACCCGCCGTTCTTCCGCCACCTCCAGCACACCCGCTTCGACCAGCGTCGCGATCTGGCGGTACATCGTCGCCGGCGCGATGTCCGGGATGCGCGCCCGCAGCTGCGCGGTGGTCAGCGGGTCGGCGTCGAACAGCGCCTGCAGGATGCGCATCCGGACGGGGTGCAGGAGGAGGTCCGCGGTAGCCATGGACGAATGTTCTCACATGCGATACTGTTCTCACAGATGAGAATGATCGCATGATCGATAATGATGGGGAGACTGTTATGCGGGACGTCGACATGCAGGTCACGGCGGACGACGGGCGGTGCCTGGCCGGCACCCTGACCTTGCCCGCGGGCGCCGGCCCGCACCCCGCCGTCCTGCTGCTGCCCGGATCGGGGCGGCTCGATCGGGACGGCAACACCGCGAGGCTCCGCATGGGCCTCGGGCCGGCCCTCGCCGCCGCGCTCGCGCAGCACGGAATCGCGACGTTGCGCTACGACCGGCGCGGGGTCGGCGCCACACCCGGCGACTGGCGCGCGACCGGGTTCACCGACAACCGCCGCGACGCTGCCGCCGCGGTGCGCGCCCTGGCCGGGCGACCCGACATCCGCGCGGACGCCGTCGGCGTGGCCGGCCACAGCGAAGGGGCCGTCCACGCCATGTCCCTCGGCGCGAACGCGGACGTCGCCGCGGTGGTGCTGCTGGCCGGGTTCGCCCGCCTCGGCGAGGACGCCCTCCGCCGGCAGGGCCGGATGATCGTCCGCGAGCTGCCCGCGTTCGTGCGGCCGGTCGTGCGGGCGTTCGCCGGGCGGCAGCTGGCGCGGATCAAGGCGACCGGCACGGACGTCACGCGGGTCGCCGGGATGCCGGTGAACGCCCGGTGGATGCGCGAGCTGCTCACCCACGACTCGCGCGCGGACCTGGCGAACATCCGGGTTCCCGTGCTGGCGGTCACCGGCGGCAAGGACGTCCAGGTCGACCCGGCGGACCTGGACGAGATCCGCCGGCTGGTGCCCGGCGAGGCCGAGGTCCACCGGATCGCCGACCTCACGCACCTGCTGCGCCGCGACCCCGGCCCGGCGTCGGTGCGGTCCTACCGCCGGCAGCTGCGCCGCCCGGTCGACCCCGACCTGCTCGCCCAGGTGTCCGGCTGGCTCGCCCGCCGGCTGCGGGAAACGTCCCCCGCCGAACGGGCCTGACCAGAACCGAATTCCGCATTGCTCCCGGGCTTCACGCTGCCCATTTGCTGGCACGAAAGGAAAATCGTGACCGTCTCCTCCCCCGTCCGCCGGAAAAGCGGGCTGGCTCTTTTCTGGGTTGTCACGTTCATCACGAGCTGGGCGTGCTGGACCGTCGCGATCCTGCTCGGCGGACCGCCGATGAGCTCCCCCACCGTCATCCCCTACCTGCTCGGCGGCTTCGGCCCGGTGCTCGGCGCGATCGTGGTCCGGGTGCGCCGGGCCCGCCGCCGGGAACCCGGGCCGGTCCACGCGGTGAGCTCCCGGCCGGGTGTGCGGTGGTTCTGGGTGCTGCCCCTGCTGGTGCTGGCCTCGGCCACCGTGGTGGCGGCCGCGTTCCTCGCGGACGCCCTCGGTGGTCCCGCGCCGAGCTTGACCGCGGGGCAGCACCTGATCACGACCGCCGGCGGACCCGTTGCGTTCCTCGTCGGCATGCTGATCGGCGGCCCGCTGGCCGAAGAACCGGGCTGGCGCGGCACGGCGTTCCCCCGCCTGCGCGCGTCGATGAGCCGCCTCCAGGCCGGCCTGCTGCTCGGTGTCATCTGGGCCGTGTGGCACTTGCCGCTGTTCTTCATCCCCGGCACCGTCCAGTCCGCGTTCGGACTGTTCAGCTGGGGCGGGCTGCTGTTCACCCTCAGTGTCCTTCCGATGGCGCTGCTGACCGGGTACGCCTACGAACGCGGCGGTGTGCCGGCGTCGATCGCCGTCCACTTCGGCGTCAACACGACGATCGCGCTGCTGACCGTCACTTCACCCCTGACGCAGGCGCTCGTGCTGGTGGTGCAGACGGTCGTCGTGTCCGGGTTGCTCAGGCTGACGCCGCCGGCGCGCCCAGCGGGCGGCCAGCCGGCCGAGGCGCTCCTCGGCCCGGCGGCGGTCCCCCTCGCTCCGATGCGTGGCGGTCCACAGCTGTGAGGTCTGGCTGATCGGGATCATGGCTGCTCCTCCGTCGCGGGGTTGTCCGACCTGACGACGCCGCCCTGCACCCGGATCGACAGGTCGCCGGAAAAATCTTCCGGAGCCGTGTCGATTCCGGGCCCCGGCGGCGTCGGGTGGGTGCCAAGCTGCACCGGACGACCAGGAGGAGCCTTGCGGTACATGCTGATGATCTGCGACGACGGCGCGGAGCTGTTCAGCCCGCCCGAGATCGACGCCAAGCCCGAGTTCGTCGCCTGGCTGCGCAACGTCGAGAGCCGCGGCGCCCGCCGGGCCGGGACGCTGCTGCGGCCGCCGGCCGAAGCCGTCACCGTGCGGGTGCGGGACGGGCAGCGGCTGACCTCGGACGGCCCGTTCGCCGAGACGAAGGAATGGATCGCCGGCTGCGAAGTGGTCGAGTGCGAGGACCTCGACGAAGCCATCGTGATCGCGTCCACGCACCCGGCCGCGGGGCGGTTCCCCATCGAGATCCGGCCGTTCCGGGAGGACTGAGTGATGAAGTTCCTGATGTGGGTGTGCGTCGACCCCGAACTGGTCGGCACCGCGGAAGACCGCCCGGACGACTGGGTCGCCGAAGCCGGGTCACGGCGTCTCGAAGGCCACCAGCTGCGCTCGGTCGGCGACGCGACGACGCTGTGGCCGCGTGACGGCGGCACGTTCGTCTCCGACGGCCCGTTCGCCGAGACGAAGGAGCAGATCGCCGGGTACGACATCCTCGAGTGCGCCGACCTGGCCGAAGCGATCGAGGTCGCCGCGGCGCACCCGGTGGCGAAGTTCGGCGCGATCGAGCTGCGGCCCGTGTGGGGGTGACCGAGTCCGTCTCCACGGCGGTCGACGAAGCCTTCCGCACCGAGTGGGGCCGCGTCGTCGCCACCCTGATCCGGGTCACCGGCGACTGGGACCTGGCCGAGGAGTGCGCCCAGGAGGCGTTCGCCAAGGCGCTGGCCACCTGGCCCCGGGACGGTGTGCCGCGCCGTCCCGGGGCGTGGCTGACGACGGCCGCCCGCAACCGGGCGCTGGACAAACTGCGCCGCGGCGCCGCCGAAACGAACCGGCTGCGGAACCTCGCCGTCACGGCGGCGAACGACGCCGAGGCACCGGAACCGGACGACGTCCCCGACGACCGGCTCCGGCTGATGTTCACCTGCTGCCACCCGGCGCTGCCGCTGGAGGCGCAGGTGGCGCTGACGCTGCGGACGCTCGCCGGGCTGACGACACCGGAGATCGCCCGCGCGTTCCTGGTGCCCGAACCGACCATGGCGCAGCGGATCGTGCGGGCCAAGCGCAAGATCCGCAACGCCCGCATCCCCTACCGCGTCCCGCCGGCCGAGCTGCTGCCTGAGCGGACCTCAGGGGTGCTCGGTGTGCTTTATCTGCTGTTCAACGAGGGTTATGCGGCCAGCGCGGGTGCCGACCTGGTGCGCCACGCCCTGACCGCGGAGGCGATCCGGCTCGCACGTGTTGTCGTCCGGCTGCTGCCGGACGCGCCCGAGGCGGGCGGGCTGCTGGCGTTGATGCTGCTCCACGACGCCCGCCGGGCGACCCGCACCGACGACGCCGGCGACCTGGTCACCCTCGCCGACCAGGATCGCACCCGCTGGGACCGCGACCTGATCGACGAGGGCGTCCGGGTGCTGGACGACGCGCTCACGCTCGGCCGGCCGGGCCTGTACCAGCTCCAGGCGGCGATCGCCGCCTGCCACGCGACGGCCGAACGCGCCGAAGACACCGACTGGGCCCGGATCGCCCGGCTGTACGAGCTGGTCGCGCGGCTCACCCCGTCCCCGGTGGTCGAGCTGAACCGAGCGGTGGCGGTGGCCATGGCCGACGGCCCGGCGGCCGGCCTGGCCGTGGCCGACAACCTCGCGGACGGCGGCCGGTTGGCGGGCTACCACCTGCTCCCGGCAACCCGCGCGGACTTCCTGCGCCGCCTGGGCCGGGCCGAGGAAGCGGTGGCGGCGTACCGGGAAGCGCGGGAGCTGGCCCCGACCGACGCGGAACGCCGGTACCTCGGCCGGCGGATCGAAGAGCTGGGGCCGTGACTCGTCGTCCCCGCGGGCCGGGGTCACCTCGGCGATGCCTGCTCACGCCAGGGTGTGGCTCCCGGCGCCGGGACGTCCGACACTGGAGCACATGGACGGACGACGGCAGCTCGGTGAGTTCCTGCAGACCCGCCGGTCCCGGCTGCGGCCCGAGGACGTCGGGCTGACCACGCACGGGGACCGGCGGCGGGTGCCGGGCCTGCGCCGGGAGGAGCTCGCGCAGCTGGCCGGCGTGAGTTCCTCCTACTACGCGCGGCTGGAGCAGGGCTACTCCCTCAACGCCTCGGCCGCGGTGCTGGACGCGATCGCGGGAGCGCTCGGGCTGGACGAGGCCGAGCGCCGTCACCTCCACAACCTCGCCGGCGCCCGCCGTCCCTCGCCGCGCCGGCCGGCGCCCGAGCGCCTGACCCCGGCGGTGCGCCAGCTGGTGGCGGCACTCACCGACGTGCCGGTCGTCGTGCTCGGCCGGCGCAGCGACGTCCTCGCCTGGAACCGGACCGGGCACGCGCTGTACGCCGGGCACCTCGACCCCGGCGAGCCGGACCCGAAAGCCCGCGCCAACATGGCGAAGCTGGTCTTCACCGACGAGCACACCCGCGAGCTCTACCCCGACTGGCCGGCCAAGGCCCGGGACGTCGTCGGCAACCTCCGCCTGGCGGCCGGGCAACATCCCGGCGACCCGCTGCTGGCGTCCCTGATCGGCGAACTGTCCATGCGGAGCCCCGAATTCGCCACACTGTGGTCCGACCACCGGGTCCGCGCCTGCGACGTCGGGGTCTACGCCATGCACCACCCCGTCGTCGGCGCCATGACGGTCACCCAGCAGACCCTGCACACCGAGCAGGGGCAGCGGGTCGTGGTCGCGACGGCGGAGCCCGGCTCGGCCTCGGCGCACGCACTCCTGCTCCTCGCCCGCGGCACCACCACGACGGACACCGAGCAGTCCATCCGCGTCACGCGGAACTGACTTTTTCCGCGACACCACCAGGTTTCACCCCAGACGTGTTCGTCGAACGCGCCCGAAAAACGAAGGAAGTCATGAAGAACAAGCGTGTCACGCTCGCCGCCGTGACGGTCGGAGCAGCACTCGTCACCGCCACACCGGCTTCGGCGACCCCGGCGGACTGTGCCGCCGGCATCGTGCACTTCGACCTGGCTGCCGGCCGGCAGCCCGAAAACGTCGTCCTCGAACCCGACGGCTCCGCCGACGTCACCTTCGCCACCGCACGTCAGGTCGCCCGGGTGGACCGGGCCGGCCGGACCCGGATCCTGGCGACCCTGCCCGCCCCGGCCGACGGCGGCGTCCACACCCCCGCCCTCGGCTTCCCGCTGACCACCGGCATCGTCCGGACCGGCGACGGAACCCTGTACGTCCTGTATGCCACCGGCACCGACGACCTCACCGGTCTCTGGCGGCTGCGCCCGCACGGCACGCCCGAGCGCATCGCCGCCCTGCCGGGGAACGGCCTGCCCAACGGACTGGCGCTGGACGAACACCGCGGCCGGTTCTACGTCACCGACTCGGTGCTCGGCACCGTGTGGACGATTCCCCTCGGCGGCGGGAAACCGGCCGCCTGGTCGACCGCCGCGGAACTGGCCCCGGCCGGCTTCCTCGGCGCCAACGGGGCCAAGGTCCACGACGGCGCGCTCTGGGTGTCCAATTTGGACCACGGCGCCATCGTGCGCATCCCGATCCTGCCGGGCGACCGCGCCGGCACACCGCGGACCACCGCCACCGGCGTCACCGGGGTGGACGACTTCGCCTTCACCGGCCGCGGCGACGAGATCCTCGCGGCGCTCGACAGCCCCAACGAGGTCGTCCGCATCACCGCCGACGGCCGCAGTTCGACCGTGCTGGACGGGACTGACGGGCTGCAGAACCCGACGTCGATCGCGATCCGCGGCAGCGAGGTCTTCGTGCTGAGCGCGGCCTACCTCACCCGGACCGACCCCAACCTGCTGCGGACCCGGCTGTCCGGCCGCCGGTGACACACCGAGCTACGTTCGCGGCACCACCAGACCGGATTCGTAGGCGAGGACCACGAGCTGCGCGCGGTCGCGGGCGTGGAGCTTGGTCATGGCCCGGTTGATGTGGGTCTTCGCGGTCAGCGGGCTGATCACCATCCGCGCGGCGATCTGGTCGTTGGCCAGCCCCTGTGCGACCAGGGTGACGGCCTCGCGTTCCCGGTGGGTCAAGTGCGCCAGCCCCGCCGGGGCATCGGTCGCGAGGGGCTGGGTGACGTACCGGTCGATCAGCTTGCGGGTGATCGACGGGGCGAGCAGGGCGTCACCGCGGGCGGCGACCCGCACGGCGTGCAGGAAGTCCGCCGGCTGGATGTCCTTGACGAGGAACCCGGCCGCACCGGCGCGCAGCGCGTCGAAGACGTATTCGTCCAGGCCGTAGTTGGTCAGGATGACGACGTGCACCCCGGCCAGGGCCGGCTCGGCGGCGATGCGCCGGGTCGCCTCGATGCCGTCGGCCACCGGCATCCGGACGTCGATGAGCGCGATGTCGGGCAGGTGCTGCCGGGCCAGCGCCACGGCCTCGCCGCCATCGGCTGCTTCGGCGACGACGGTGATGTCGTCCTCGTTGTCGAGGAGGGCGCGGAACCCGCTGCGGATGAGCGGCTGGTCGTCGGCCAGCAGGACCCTGATCACGACGCGGGATCCACGGGAAGTTCGGCGTGGACGGTGAAGCCGCCTTCGCTGCGCGGCGCCGCCCGCAGGTGGCCGCCGAGAGCGGTGACTCGTTCGCGCATCCCGAGCAGGCCCACCCCGGGGACCGGCGCGGTCTCCGGGGTGGCCTTGCCGTCGTCGTCGACGCGGATGTCGAGGGTGCCGGGGCGGTAGCCGATCCGGACCGACGCGGTCCCGGCCGCGGCGTGCCGGGCGATGTTGGTCAACGACTCCTGGACGATCCGGTAGCCGGTCCGGTCCGCCGCGGCGGGAATGTCATTGCGCTGTCCCTCGATCGTCAGCGTCGCGTCCAGACCGGCTGCCCGGGCTCGCCGCACCAGTTCCGGGACGTCGTCGAGCCCGTGCGGGGGATTCTTGTCGTCGCGCAACGCCTCCAGGGTCGCGCGCAGTTCGCGTGCCGCCTCACGGCCGGCGTCCCGGATGACCAGCAGCGCGTCCGGCACCTGCTCCCCTCGTTTGCCGGCGAGGTGGACGGCGACCTCGGCCTGCACCTTGATGACGGAGATCTGGTGGGTGAGCGAGTCGTGCAGCTCCCGCGCGATGTGCAGCCGCTCCTCGTCGGCCCGCCGCCGGGCGGTCTCCTCGCGGGTGCGCTCGGCCTCGTCCGCGCGGCGTTCGGCCTGCCGCACCGCTTCCCCCGCGGCGCCGGCGGCGATCAGCCACGCGATCTGGAGGACGTCGCGGGTGTGCGTGATCGCCTCGCTCACGGGCAGCTCGCCGGGCGCGGCGAGGAGCGCGAGTGGCAGCGCAACCAGCATGACGACCGCGCTCACCACCGCGATGACGCGGTGGCCCGCCCGGACCGCGGCGTACACCGCGAGCAGATAAGCGACGGCGGGGACATCGACCCCGACGGCCTGGTGTCCCAGCGCGCACAACGCAGTCACGGCCAGCACGGTGACCGGAGCCCGGCGGTACGCGGCCAGCGCCAAGCCGCCGAGCGCCAGCAGCGCGTAGCCCAGCGGGACGAGGCCCGTGGCGGGGTGGTGCCCGTAAAGGCCGGCGACGAGCAGGGCCGTCGCCACTCCGGCGGCGATCAGCCCGTCCCCGAGCCGGATCCGTGCCGTGCTCATGCCTGCACCGTAGCCGGAGGTCCGGCCGGGCGACTCCGGCACGCGGATGATCCGCGAACTACCGCGCACGCAGTACTTTCCCGGCTCCTACGGCGACCGCGGCAGCGCGAAGTGCCTGCGCCTGCCGGACGACCATGGGCAGGTCCGGCGGCCAGGATCAGGCGACACCCACTCGAGGAGGCCCCCATGTCCGTCACCCACACCATCTTCGGTTCTGCCGCACCGGCGCCGGCCGCTGTCGACGTGTACACCCTGACCGCGGCCCGGCTCTGGGCCACGGCGGCCGCGCTGCTGGGACTGGCGGGCGCGATCATCGGCGGCCGGGCGCTGGTTCGCACCGTCCGCCGGGCCGCCGGCGGGCGAAAGGGAGCCGTCGTGGCGCTGGTGTCGGGACTGATCGCCGCGGCCGGCGGTGTGCTCAACCTGGCCGTCGCCGACGGTGGTCCGGGCACCGGCAACGGAGTGGTCGGGGGCGCCGCGGCCGTGGTCGCCGGTCTCACGGCCGTCGTCCTCGGAGGGCTGACGCTGGCCCGTGCCCGCCGCGTCCCGGCTGCGACCTCCTCACGCTGACCGGCTCCGGGCGCGCGCCGCCAGGACGACGGCGCGGCCGGCCAGCCCGACGGCGAACATCACCACCCCGGCCAGCACCGACGGCCACGGCAGCGTCGCCACCAGCACCAGGCAGCCGAGGACGCCGAGCAGGTTGAGCCACCGGGGCCACCGGCGCTGCTCGCGGGGCTGGGTGAACGCCGCGGCGTTCGCGATGGCGTAGTAGACCAGCACGCCGAACGAAGAAAAGCCGATCACACCACGGAGATCGACGGTGACCACCAGGATGCCGACCACCACCGCGAGCGCGATTTCGGCGTGGTGCGGGACCTGGTACCGGGGATGGACGGCGGCCAGCCGGCCGGGCAGGTCGCGCCGGCGGGCCATGGCCAGGCTGGTGCGGCCGATGCCCGCGATCAGCGCCAGCAGCGCGCCGAGCGCGGCCAGCGCCGCGCCGACGCGGACCACCGGGCCCAGCCCGCCGACGCCGGCCGCCTGCACCGCGGCGGTCAGCGGTGCGGTCGTGGCGGCGAGCCGCTGCGGCCCGGCGGCCAGCAGAACCGCCACGGCCACCACCGCGTAAACCGCCACGGTGATGAACAAGGCGATCGGGATCGCCCGGGGGATCGTGCGCCGCGGGTCGCGCACCTCTTCCCCCATGGTGGCGATCCGCGCGTAGCCGGCGAAGGCGAAGAACAGCAACCCGGCCGCTTGGAGGATGCCGTGGACGCCGCCGGGTCCCGGGCTCGCCCAGCCGTCTAGGTTCGCTGCGCTGGTATGACCGCCGACGACGATCCCGAGCACGACCACGGCCAGCGCGGTCAGGCTGGTGGCGACGAGGATCCGGGTCAGCAGGGCCGTTTTGGTGACACCGCGGTAGTTCAGCGCGGCCAGCCCGAACACACCGGCCACCGCGACCGCGCGCTGCGCCCACCACGGCCCGGGCACGGCGTAGGTGGCGAAGGTGAGCGCCATCGCCGCGCACGACGCCGTCTTGCCGACGACGAACCCCCAGCCGGCGGTGAACCCCCACCAGTCGCCGAGCCGTTCGCGCCCGTAGACGTAGGTGCCGCCCGACGTCGGATAGGCCGCCGCCAGCTGCGCGGACGCGGTGGCGTTGCAGTAGGCGATCACCGCGGCGATCGCCAAGCCGATCAGCAGGCCGGCGCCGGCCGCGGCGGCCGCGGGACCGAAGGCCGCGAACACCCCGGCGCCGATCATCGAGCCCAGGCCGATGACCACCGCGTCCCCGGTGCCCAGCCGCCGCGCCAGCACACCGGCGCTCTCGGATCGCATCGCTCGCCTCCGATATTCCATCAAACTGTTTTGATGTATCCTGCGGGGCATGGCGTCGTCAGGTCAAGCCGCCCCCGCGTTCGTGCGCGCGGCCGCTCACCCGCTGCGGTGGCGGCTGCTGGCCGAGCTCGCCGGGAGCGACCAGCGGGTCCGCGAACTGACCGAGCGGACCGGGCAGCCGCAGAACCTGGTCTCCTACCACCTGCGGCTGCTGCGCGACGACGGCCTGGTCACCGCGCGGCGCAGCACCTTCGACGCCCGCGACAGCTACTACCACCTGGATCTGGACCGCTGCGCCGACGCGTTGACGGCCACGGGCGCGGCCTTGCACCCCGCGCTGCACCTGAGTCCGCCTCCGGTGCCCGCCCGGTTGCCGGCCGGGATTCGTGTGCTGTTCTCGTGCACCGGGAACAGCGCCCGCTCACCGATCGCCGAAGCCCTGCTGCGCCACCGCAGCGAAGGACGGGTCGAGGTGACCAGCGCCGGCAGCAACCCCAAGCCGCAGATCCATCCGCACGCGGTCCGGGTGCTGCGCGAGGAGTACGGCATCACCCTCGCCGACCAGCGTCCCCGCCACCTGGACACCCTGGCCGGTCGCCGGTTCGACCACGTGATCACCTTGTGCGACAAGGTCCGCGAGGTCTGCCCCGGCTTCGACGCCCGGCCGGTCCACTGGAGCATCCCCGACCCGGCGGCGGGCACCTACCCGGACTTCGCCCGCATCGCCGCCGACATCGACACCCGGGTCCGCCACCTGGTGCCCGTGCTCGCCGCCACGCCACGTCCGGAGGTTCAGCCATGACCACACCCGACCAGCTCGCCGGCGTCCGCTACCTCGTCGACGACGTCCAGGCCGCCGTCGACTTCTACACCACCCACCTCGGCTTCACCCTGCGGATGAGCGCCGCCCCGGCCTTCGCCGACGTGGTCCGCGGCCCACTGCGGCTGCTGCTGTCGGGACCGCCCAGCTCCGGCGCCCGCGCCACGCCCGCGGACGCGACCACCGCCGGCCGCAACCGCATCCACCTCATCGTCGACAACCTCGACGCCGAGATCGACCGCCTCCGCGGCGCCGGCCTCACCTTCCGCAGCGACCTCGTCAGCGGCCCGGGCGGACGGCAGATCCTGCTCGCCGATCCCGCCGGCAACCTCGTCGAGCTGTTCCAGCCCGCCCGCTGACCCCTACTCGGTGGTGCCCGCTCGAGGGCTGCGTGCTCGAAATCATCGGCGGCGAAGAGACCTACGGGTGCGCCATCACGCGCCGGCGGCTGGAGAAGACGGGCCGGCTGGGAGGCAGCCGTGGGCATCCCGGAATCGTCGACTTCTTCGAGGAAGGCGCCGCGGCCGGGAGTGACCCAAGTCACTGGTCACCGCTGTCAGGAATTCGGGGGCTGTCTCGGTCAAGGGGCACACGAACCCGACAGGAGCGAGCCATGCCGCACCGCATCGTCGTCCTCGGAGCCGGATACGCCGGCGCCTTCTCCGCCGGCTGCCTGGCCCGCCGGCTCCACCCCGCCGACTTCGAGATCACCGTGGTCAACGCCGAACCCGACTTCGTCGAGCGGCTGCGCCTGCACCAGCTCGCCGCCGGGCAGGACCTTCGCCACCGGCCGCTCGCGGAAGTGTTCGCGGGCACCGGAATCCGGCTCCGGGTGGCGCGGGTGACCGGCCTCGGCGTCGAGCGCCGGGCCGTCACGGTCACCGACGGCTCGGGCGCCGGCCGGCTCGAATACGACACCCTCCTCTACGCGCTCGGCAGCACCGCCGCCGACCACGGCGTCCCGGGGGTCGCCGAGCACGCCTTCCCCGTGGCCGCGCGGCCGTCCGCGCTGCGCCTGCGCGCACGCCTGGACGAGCTGGGCGAGGACGGGACGGTGCTGGTGGTCGGCGGCAACCTGACCGCGATCGAGGCCGCCACCGAGATCGCGGAGTCCCGGCCGGGACTTCGTATCAGCCTCGTCACCAGCGGCGAACTCGGCGGCTGGCTGGGCACGAAGGCACGCCGGCACCTGCTGCGTGTCTTCGACCGGTTCGGCATCACGGTCCACGAGCACACCACCGTCGAACGGGTCGAGGAGGCGGCGGTGATCGCCGCCGGCGGCACCACTTTTGCCGCCGACGCGACCGTGTGGGCCGCCGGTTTCGCCGTCCACCCGATTGCCGCTGCCGCCGGCCTCGAGGTGGTGGCCAACGGCCAGATCACCGTCGACCGCCGGATGCGGTCGGTCTCGCACCCCGACGTCTACGTCGCCGGCGACAGCGCCTTCGTCATCGGCGAGAACGGCCGGCCGTTGCCGATGTCCTGCGCTTCCGCGGGAGCCACCAGCATGCAGGCGACGGCCGCGATCATCGGGGACCGGACCGGGCGCCGGATCCCGGCGACCTCGCTGTCGTACGTCGGCAACCACATCAGCCTCGGCCGGAAGGACGGGATCTTCCAGCTGGTCGGCACGGACGCGCGCGGGAAGCCGTGGGCCCTGCACGGCCGGGCGGCCGCCCGGCTCAAGGCGGCGATCCTCGGGACCGCCGCCTGGAGCGTGAGCCACCCGACGTTCGGCCGGCCGGATCACCGGTACCGCTCGGCCACCGGCCGGGAGCACTCGCCCGACGCGGTCGCCGCCTAGGGTCGTGTCCATGGACACCGTCACCGTGGCGCGGTTCGAGGCCAGCCGGAACCGGCTGGCCTCACTCGCCTACCGGCTGCTCGGCTCGGCCGCCGACGCCGAAGACACGGTGCAGGACGCGTTCCTGCGGTGGCAGGCCGCCGACCGGGAGTACGTCGAGGTGCCCGAAGCGTGGCTGACCAAGATCGTCACCAACCTGGCGCTCGACCGGCTGCGCTCGGCGAAGGTGCGGCGCGAACGCGCGGCCGGAACATGGCTGCCCGAGCCGCTCCTCGACGGCGACCCGATGCTGGGCCCGGCCGACACCGCCGAGCAGCGCGAATCGGTGACCCTGGCGGTGCTCACGCTCATGGAGCGCCTGTCGCCGGTCGAACGCGCCGTTTACGTGCTGCGCGAGGCTTTTGTGTACAGCCACGCCGAGATAGCCGGCATCCTCGGCATCACCGAGTCGGCGAGCCAGCAGCACACCCACCGGGCGCGGCGCCGGATCGCCGGCGCCGGCCACGGCACCGGCCTCGACCACGCCTCGGCGCGCGGCATCGTCGAGGCGTTCGTCGACGCCGCCGCCTCGGGCCGGACCGAACGGCTGGTCGTGCTGCTGACCGACGACGCGACCGGCAGCTCCGACGGCGCCGGGCTGGGACTGGCCGGAAAGCCGGTCCACTACCCGACCCCGGCGCGGATCGCCGCCGCGCTGCGGGCCGGCTTCAAGCCGTCCCCGGCCAAGCGGCGGCTCGCCGGTGGCTCGCCCTCGATCCACGCCGCCGTGGTCAACGGCTGCCCGGCCGTGCTCGCCACGGTCGGCGACCGGGTTGCCGGCGTGGTGGTGCTGGAGCTGCGGGCCGGCAAGATCGCGGGCGTGCGCAGCATCGCCACCCCGGACCGGCTCGGTCGCCTCACCGAGCAGTGGCACCGGCAGGAGCGTGCCGTCCCGCTGATCGAAGCGTGGTGACCGCCGGCCGGTGCTCAGTGACAGCCGGATCGAGCCTCGACCGTGTCCTACAGCCGGTTCGCCCAGTCGTTGAGGCCCTGGTCGAGGCCGGCCTGGCTGCCCGGGACGTCGGCTTCGACGGGAGGGCCGGCCCAGGACTCTTCGGTGGTGGCGAGCACGCCGTCCGCGGTCTGCTTGAAGGTCCAGAGGTGCACACCGGTGATCCCGTTGACGGGCGCGCCCCACGCGGTGCACCGCAGCGGTGTGACCGTCTTGATCGTCGACTCGACGTGCATGTTCTGCGGGGACCAGGTGAAGACCGAGCCCGACCGCAGTGGTCCCGGGGTCACCTTGTGCGCGGGGGTGATCTCGGGGATCCAGCTCTGCCACGCGTTGATGTCCGTGTGCAGCCGCCACACCTGCGCGAGCGGCGCCTTGACGAGGACACTGGCGCGGCTGATCACCGGCGCGGTCCGGTCGACCGTCACACCCCCGCATTCTTGGAAGGTCCGGCTGTTCGTCTCGCCGGCCGCCGCCAGGGGCGGTACCGAAAGGATCATCGTTGCGGCCAAAGCTGCGACACCGAAGGTTCGTGCGTTCATCATGATCAGTCCTTTTCAGCGGTTGGTGAGACGGCGGTGTTCGAGGACGGTGGCGATCGCGTAACCGCCGCCGCCCGCGACGGCGAGGACCCAGAAGAGGCCGGGGGTGCCGAAGCCGAGCGAGACCGTCGAGACGAGGGCGAGCCAGATGCCGAGGCCGTAGTGCAGGACGTTGCGGCGCACGGCGCCTTCGCCGAGGTAGAGCAGACCGACGACCAGACCGGAACCGGCGGGCCAGAGCATCGTGGCCAGCCCGGGTGCGTCCACTGTGGACGTCAGGCCGGTGATGGCGAGGAACAGCGCGGCGAAGCCGCCGATCCAGGACAGGCCGAGGAGCCTGCCGCTCAGCAGGTCGGGTTTGCTCGCTCCGCGCTGGGCGCGCCCCGCGGTGAGGGTGGCGTACACGGTGCCGGCGGCGAGGCCGGCGCCGAGCAGCGTCATCGGCAGCCACCCGGGCAGCCGGACGAGCGGATCGTCGCCCTTCGAGACGGCGGCGGCGCCGTGCCCGACAACGTAGGCGAGTCCGAAGCTGAGGTAGGTGGCGCGGTTGTCGGTCTCGCCGGTGCGGGCGACCGGAGCGGCCGGGGCGGCGCGGGTGGCGGTGGTCATGGCTGGTTCCTCCAGGGTGGGCTCATCCCAGGTGGGACAAGGGAAAAGCGATGCGCTGGACGATGTCTTCGGGCCAGCGGAAGGACGTGTGGACGGCGCGCTGGTGGGCGAGCCCGTGCAGGCCCAGCCACAACGCGACGGCGTCGGCGGCCGGGTCGGTGCTGGTGCAGTGCCCGGCGGCAACGCAGTCGGCGAGGCAGCCGGCGAGGAGGTGCAACGCTTCCGCGCCGAGTTCGGCCAGCTCGGCCGAGGTGGCGGTGGAGTTCCAGGTGCCGCCGAACATGGCGCGGTACCGCTCGGGATGCCTTCGGGCGAACTCCAGGTAGGCGCGGCAGACGGTGTACAGCCGTTGCCGGGAATCGCCGCCGGTGTTGTCGAGGGCGGCCCGGATCCGCCCGGCCAGCTCGGCGAAGGCCTGGCGGACGACGCCGAGCACGATGGCAGGCGGGTCGAGGAAGTGGGCGTAGATCGAGGGGGCGGTTATCCCGGCCGTGCGGGCGATCGCTCGCAGGGTCAAGGAGCGGGGGTCACGACCGGCGTCGACCAGCTCGGTCGCGGCGGCGAGGATCTCGGCCCGGAGCCGGCTGCCCTCGCCGCGCCGGTTCCTCGCGCGAGGCCGGGGCGGCTCGGCCGCCGGGTTCACGGACAAGCCCGCGACCGCTCAGCCACCGCCGCGCTCCCCGAGCAAACCTGCAACTGCCCGGCCGCCGGGTTCACGGCCGGCGTGTCCGCCACGATCACGACCTTGCCCGCGACCGTGCGCGACTCGGCCAGCGCCAGCGCCGAACCTGCGTCCGACAGCGGGAACTCCGCCGCGATCTGCGGGTGCAGCGCGCCTTCGGCGACCAGCCGCAGCACCTGCGTGAGGTCCTCGCGCAGCCGGGCCCGGAAGGCGTCCAGCCGACGCTTTCCCGCCCAGAAGTTGTAGAAGCGCGCGCTCTTGCCGTTGGGCAGGTGGTTCCACAGCGCCAGCCGCGCGAACAGCTTCAGCACCGGTGCCTGCGAATTGCCGTCCGTGTCCTTGGTCGCCGCAGTTCCGTACGACACCAGCGTCCCGCCCCGGCGCAGCAGCCGCCACGACTGCACCACCCCGGCGCCGCCGACGTGGTCGAAGACCGCGTCCACACCCTCCGGTGCCAGCTCCCGGATCTGCCCGTACAGGTCCGGGGCGTGGTAGTCGACCGGCGTGACACCCAGCTCGCGCAACGCCGCGTGGTGACGGGGCGACGCCGTGCCGATCACCTTGATCCCGGCGTGGCGGGCCAGCTGCACGAGCGTGGAGCCGACACCGCCGTTGGCGCCCAGGACCACGATCGTCCCGCCCGCCCGCACCTTGGTGGAGCGGTGCAGCATCTGCCAGGCCGTGACGCCGTTGACCGCCACGGTCTCCGCGGCCGCCGCCGACACGGAGTCCGGCACCGCGACCAGGTCGGCGGCGTCGAGCACCAGCGCGCTGGCCCAGGCACCGGTCTTGGTGACCGCGGCGAACCGGCGCCCGATCAGCGCGGGGTCCACGTCCGGGCCGATCGTGACGACCGTGCCGACCACGTCGTACCCGGGCACGAACGGGAACGGTGGCTGGTTGTAGTACTTGCCGCGCCGCATCTGCTGCTCGGCGAACGACACGCCGGTCGCGTCCATGCTCAGTACGACCTGGCCCGCGGCCGGCGCCGGGAGCACGCGGGTGCGCAGCTGCAGGCCGTCCACCTCGACCTTGCCCGGCAGGACGACCTCGGTGGCAGTGGTGGTGACGGTGGTGTTTCCCATGGCGGGCTCCCTCTCGGCTCGTTGAGCTAACAGGTGTAAGACTACGAGCGTTAGCTTATCGGGCGCAAGAGCTAACACCGATAAGTTTTGTGCTGTAAGCTCACGGCGTGGAAAGCGAAAAGACACGCACCCGAAACCGCCGCGGGGAAGGCGCCCGCCTGCGTGACGAGATCGTCGCGGCGGCGGTCGAACTGCTCGACGAGACCGGCGACGAAGGCGCCGTCACCCTGCGGTCGGTCGCCCGGCAGGTCGGGATCGCCGCACCCTCGATCTACCGCCACTTCCCCGACCAGCCCGCCATCATGCTGGCCGTCGTGCAGAACGCCTTCGCCGAACTGAACGTCGAGCTGCGCACCGCGATGGACGCCGCCACCGGTCCCCGGCAGCGCCTGTTCGCCCTCTGCGACACCTACCTGGAGTTCGCCCAGGCCCATCCCGGGCGGTATCGCACCATGTTCGGCGGGCTCTGGATGCCCGACCTGAACGAGAGCTCACTGACCGAGAACGACCTGGCCACGCTCGGCGACGCGAGCACGCGGATGCTCGCCGGCGCCCTCGAGGACTGCGTGAACGCCGGCTGCGCCACCAGCACTGACCTCACCGCCGACACCGTCGCGCTGTGGCTCGGGCTGCACGGACTCGCCCACCAGCGAGCGGTCTCCCCCGCTTTCCGCTGGCCGCCGGACATCGCGGAGCGGCTCGTCACCGCGCTCGCCCACCTCACCGGCGAGAGCGGCACGGCCGCGTAGCGCTCAGGGCTTGCGGGCGACGACGCCGGCGATGAGCCGCTGGGCGGTGTTGAGGGGCTTGAGGTTCGGCCCGTCCGACCACCAGTTCGCGAGCAGCGTGATCCCCGGGTCCACCAGCTCCAGGCCGGGCAGCAGCTCCCGGATCTCCGCCTCGGTCCGCGCGGTCGCACCGCCGAGGGAGCCACGCGCGATGGCCTGCTGGAACGCTTCCATCGTCTCGTGGTCACCCCCTTCGCCGGGGTCGAACAGGTGCGAGAGGGCGACGTAGGACCCCGACGGAAGCGCGTCGATGTACTCGCGCATGATTTCGGCCGGCCGGTGCCGGTCGCCCTTGTAGTGGTGCAGCGTGGCCACGAACATTAGCGCGATCGGCCGCGACCAGTCGAGGTGGTCCCGCACGACGTCGTGGCCGAGGATCGTCTTGGGCTCGAAGATGTCACCGGCGATGAACCGGGTCCGGTCGTTCTCCTCGAGCAGCGCGTGGCCGTGCGCGACGACCACCGGGTCGTTGTCGACGTAGACGACCTTGGACAGCTTCTCGACGCGCTGCACGACCTGGTGCACGTTCTCCGTCGTCGGCAGGCCCGACCCGCAGTCGAGGTACTGGTCGACCCCCGCCCGCTCGGCGAGGAACCGGCAGACCCGGACCAGGTACCGGCGGTTCTCCAGCGCCATGTCCGCAACCTCGGGCATCACCTGCCGCAGCCGCTCCAGCTCGTCCCGGTCGACCTGGTAGTGGTCCTTGCCGCCGAGCACGTAGTCGTACATCCGCGCGATGCTGGCCCGGCTCGGATCCACCCCGACCGGCGTGTTCGCACCGGCCCCCGCCTCGGCTGACACGACCATCTCCTCACTCCGGTGACGAAAGTGGCACCCAGGGTAGTCGACGGGCCCGGCGCCGTGAAGGCGGCGCGGCGGCCGGTCGCCGAACGGCCGGCGCTACCGGAGGGAAACGCCGGGCCCCAGCGGGATGCCGAGGCCGTACCAGAGCGCGAACAGCGCGGACCAGGCGACCAGGAAGACGAACGCGATCGGCACGGTGAAGGACATCAGGGTGCCGATCCCGGCGTTCTTCCGGTACTGCTGCACGAATCCCAGCGCCAGCACGAAGTACGGGCTCATCGGCGTCACCGCGTTGGTCACCGAGTCGCCGATCATGAACGCGCCCATCGCCGCTTCCGGGCGGACCTGCAGGTACATCATCATCGGCACCAGGATCGGCGCGAGGATGGCCCACATCGCCGACCCGCTGGTGACGAGCATGTTCAGCAGGGCGACGGCCAGCACGATGGCGAGCAGCACCACCAGGTGCGGCGCGTTCAGCGAGCGCAGGAGGTCCGCACCCCCGACCGCCACCACCGATCCGATGCCGGTCCACGTGAAGTAGGCCAGGAACTGTGAGACGGCGAAGAAGAGCACGATCACCGGAGCGATCTTGGCCACTCCCCCGGCCATGATCACCGGGATGTCCGCGAGCGACGGGATGGTCCCGGTGACGCGGCCGTAACCGAAGCCGAGGAACGCGAACAGCAGGGCGATGAACACGCTGATGTTCACCACGACCGCCGACTGCACGATGCTGCCGCCGGCGCCCATCAGCGGTGAGCCCGGCAGCACCAGCAGCACCGCGACCACGGCCACGAACAGCACGAACAGCCCGGCGGTCACCTTCATCGCCCGCCGCTCCACGGCGGTGAGCCGGATGGCCGGCGCCGGGTCACCGTCCTCTTCGGACGGTGCGAACTCGGGCCGCTTGGCCAGGACGAGCTCGACCACCAGGGTGATCAGCCCCGCCAGGAACACCGACGACACCGCGGAGAAGAAGTAGGTCGCCACGGGTGTCACCACGTAACCCGGGTCGACGGTCTTCGCCGCCGCGGCGGTCAGCGACGACCGGATGGCGTCGGACGGGGTGACCAGCGGGCTGGCGTTGAACCCCGCCGACACCGCGACGTAGGCGACCATCACGCCGAGCACGGGACTGCGGCCGGCCGCGCGGAAAGCGAGCGTCCCCAACGGAATCATCACGAGGTACGCCGAGTCGCTCATGATGTGCGCGATCATCCCGCTGAACGCGATCGCGAACGTCACCCAGCGCCCGGGCAGGCGGACCACGGTGATCCGCAGGAGGGCCTCGAGCAGGCCGCTCTTCTCGGCGACGCTCACCCCGAGCAGCATGACGAGGATGACCGCCAGCGGCGGGAACTTCGCGAGGTTGTCCAATGCGGACTTCGCGGCGAAGCCGATCCCGTCCAGCGAAAGGAGGTTCTTGACCTCGACGACCTCGCCGGTCTTCGGCAGTGTGACGTGGACACCGAGCAGGGCCAGCACGAGACTGGTGACCGCCAGTACCGCGGCCAGGATCCAGAACAGCCAGAACGGGTGCGGGAGCTTGTTCCCCGCACGCTCGATCGCGCCGATGACGCGGAAGAGAACGGTCATCCCGGTCCGGGGAGCAGTGGTGCGTGGTGGTTCTTCCGTCATCCCGATCGGCCTTCCGTGGTGGGGACTTATTGCTCACCCAGCCGGGTGGCGTGCTGGTCGGCCTCGAAGTCCGCACGCCGCCGCCCGGCGAACCGGGTGGGCCGGAACGGGTCGAGGAGGTGCTGGCCCCGGTCGGTCACGAGCTCGGTCGCGGCCAGGCGGCCCAGGAGCGGCCCGAGGGTGACGCCGCTGTGCGTGACGAGGCAGTAGACCCGCGGCGAGCCGAACCCGGCGATCGTGTGGCCGTCCGCGGGCAGCGAGCGCAGCCCGACCCGCAGGTCGATTTCCGGGGCCGGCGCCGGTTCGGGCAGCAGGGCCGAGAGGCGCTCGGCGAGCGTGCGCGCGAGCGGCCCGTCCGGGGCCGGCGGGTCGGCGGGGTCGACGGCGGCGTTGAGGTCGAGCGCCTGCACCACGGTCTGGCCGTCGGCCGCGGGGCGCAGGTTGAGCGTCGGCGAGTGGACCACACAACGCAGGTCGATCCCGGGCGCCCGCACGTAGCCGAGCAGCCCGACCGTCGGCGCTCCCCGCTCGACGCCCGTCAGCATGGGCAGGTCGATCCCGGCGTTCGCGGCGAGCCGCTCGCTCCAGCGGCCGGTGGCCAGGACGATCCGGTCGGCCGTGTGGACCTCACCACCGGCCAGCGTGACGGACACCCCGCCGGGACCGTCGTCGATCGTGACGACCTCGCCGATCGAGACCGTCGCGCCGTGCCGCTCGGCGTCCGCGAGCAGGTTCGCCAGCAGCCGGTCCGGCAGGACGTACCCCTCGCCGGGGAAGTGCGCGAACGACACCGCGTCCGCCGGGATCCGGAGGGCGCCGGTGATCCGCGTCGCTTCGGCACGCTCGATCCGGCGCACCGGATATCCGAGGGCCAGCAACCGGTTCACGTTGCCGGTGAGCCAAGGCGCGCTCGCGGCATTCGACCAATGCACGGCGCCACTGGGGAAGTACGACGGTGCGCCGGGCAGCTGCCGGGCGAGTTCCGCGTGCTCGGTCATCCCGGCGACGTTCAGCCGGTGGTAGGCCGGGTCGAGCTTCCGGTTCGCGTTCGTCCACGCGAACGTCGTCGACGTCGTCCCGGTGCCCGGCCCCCGCTGGTCCAGCAGCAGCACTTCCGCACCGGCGACCGCGAGCGCCCGGGCGACCCCGGCCCCCAGCACACCCGCGCCGACCACGATGACCTTCATCCCCGAACCTCCCTTTCCGAAGTGGACAGTGGTGCTCACACGGCCGAGGCGGGCAGCTCCACGAAGAACTCGGCGGTGCCCGGGCGGATGAGCGCGGTGACCACCTCGACCACGCTCCCGTCGGTGACGCGCAGCTCCCGGCGTCGCCGCATGGTGGCCGTGCCCGGCTCGGTGTCCAGCAAGTTCGCGTCGTACTCGTCGAGGCTCACCGGGTCGAGGTAGAGCCGGATCGTGTCGACCGGCACGCCCCGGCGCCGCAGGTACGCCAGGCTGACGAGGTGTTCGAGGTCCTCGTCCAGCAGGTCGGGAGCCACCGAGAAGAGCACGACGTGCCGCTCGATCGACTGCGGCCGTTCGCGCAGGTCGAGCTTGCGGCGGACCAGTTCCACCACCGCGGTGCCCGGTTCCGCGCCGGGCAGGGCGAGAACGGCGTCGCCGGCCGTGGTGATCCGCGCGGACACCACCTCGTGGCGCCCCGGAGCACCTTTCTCGGCGGTCCCGGGCACGACGAAGTTGAGCAGGTTGACCTGCCGCACGCCGTCCGCGACGAACGTGCCGTGCCGTCGCCGCCGGACGGCCAGGCCCGCTTTGGCCAGGTCGTTGAGCACACGCTGCGCGGTTGCACGGCTGACGCCGTACTGCTCGCACAGGTCCTTCTCGGTCGGCAGCCGAGCTCCGGCGGGCAACGCCCCGGAGTGGATCTGCTCTTCGATCACCCGCTTGATCTGCAGGTGCAGGGCCTCAGGCATGAATTGACCGTACAATTGAGCAAATGTCCGGTCAAGTGCCAGTTCTGACTACCGCGGGCAGCAAGAAGGCCGCCTTCCCCGGCCGAGCCGAGGGAAGACGGCCTTCACCTGCCGGTCAGGACCGGCGGCCGCGCCCCAGGAGCCGGCGGTGCCCGGCGCCGCCGTTGGTGCGTTCCTCGTGCAGTTCCTTCAGCGAACGCATCATCGCGTCCTCCTGCTGCATCAGCGGGTCGTGCCGCAGGTCCATCCAGAGCGACACGCACAGCCCGACCATCACGAACAGGAACGGCACCGCGATCAGGATGGTGAGGTTCTGCAGCCCGGTCAGCGCCTCGTTCCCGCCGACCAGCAGCATGACCGCCGCGACCGCGCCCATCAGCACGCCCCAGAAGACCACCACGCCCTTGCGCGGGTGCACACTGCCGCGCTGGGACAGGGTGCCCATCACCACCGACGCGGCGTCCGCGCCGGAGACGAAGAAGATCGACACCAGGAGCATCACCAGGATCGCGATCGGCACGAACCACGGCAGGGTCTCCAGCAGCTCGAACGTCGCCGACTGCGCGTTGGCCGCGCCCGCGATGTCCGTGCCCGCCCGCTGCCGGCTGATCGCCGCGCCGCCGAAGATCGCGAACCACACCAGGCTCACCACGCTCGGGATCGCGATGACCCCGAAGATGAACTGCCGGATGGTGCGGCCGCGCGAGATCCGCGCGATGAACATGCCGACGAACGGCGTCCACGAGATCCACCACGCCCAGTAGAACACCGTCCAGCCGCCGAGCCAGGTCTGCATCTGCGCACCACCGGTCATCCCGGTGCGCCCGGACATCTCGGCGAACTCGCGGAAGTAGTCCCCGATCGCGCCGGGCACGATGTTGAGGATCAGCACGGTCGGCCCGACCACCAGCACGAACACCGCGAGCACCGCGGCGAGCACCATGTTGATGTTGGACAGCCACTGGATGCCCTTGGCCACCCCGGAAACCGCCGACGCGATGAACGCGACGGTGAGGATCGCGATGATCGCGACCAGCAGGCCCTTGCCCGGGTCGTCGATCCAGCCGACGGCGCCCATGCCGCCGCCGACCTGCAGCGCACCGAGGCCGAGCGAGGCGGCCGAACCGAACAGCGTGGCGAAGATCGCCATCACGTCGATCGCCTTGCCGAGCGGGCCTTCGGACCGCCGTTGCCCGAGCAGCGGCGCGAACACGGAGCTGATCAGCTGGCTGCGGCCCTTGCGGAAGGTGCTGTAGGCGATCGCGAGCCCGACCACGGCGTAGATGGCCCACGGGTGCACGGTCCAGTGGAACAACGTCGTCGCCATAGCGGTGTGGACGGCTTCGTCGGAACCGGGCGCCGCGGTGCCCGGCGGCGGGCTCGCGAGGTGGGAAACCGGCTCGTAGACACCGAAGAACATCAGGCCGATGCCCATCCCGGCGCTGAACATCATCGCGATCCACGACGACGTCCGGAACTCGGGCAGCTCCAGGTCCCGCCCCAGCGGGATCCGGCCGTAGCGGCTGATCGCCAGGCACACGGCGAAGAGGACGAACCCGCTGGCGGTGAGCACAAAAGCCCAGCCGCCGTACGGGATCACGGCGTCGTTCAGGACGGTGGACGCGACACTGGCGAGGCTACCGGGAGCGAGCACGCCCCACGCGATGATCGCGAGCGCGAGCACCGCCGCGACACCGAAGACCACGCGGTCGGTGTCGGCCGGCCGGTCGGCGGCGAGGGGGACGTGCTCGTCGGGCGGGCGGCCCGGACCGGTCGTGTCCGGTGCGTTGGCGAGGTCCGTCGAGGCCGCTGTCGCCGCCTCTTCTTCCGCTGGCTTGCCA
This sequence comes from Amycolatopsis sp. NPDC051758, assembly GCF_044453095.1. Taxonomy (NCBI): domain Bacteria; kingdom Bacillati; phylum Actinomycetota; class Actinomycetes; order Pseudonocardiales; family Pseudonocardiaceae; genus Amycolatopsis; species Amycolatopsis sp. NPDC051758. Next base: position 1,125,627 of record NZ_JBITCJ010000002.1, read on the forward strand.
TCCTGCGAACTCATCGTCCAGCCGCGCCGAGGAAAGCGCGATCCCCTTTCGCCCGAGTTGACCTGTTTGTCCTCCCGCACCCTAACCACTGACCGGGTGCGCGGCAGAACCTCGGGCGCTCGGGCGTCGCTCAGCGTGCCGAGCAGGTGAGGGGCTCGGGGGCGCGGTCGGCTCCGGCGGTGCGGGCGACCAGGCCGAACGTGGTGGCGCCGTCGACGGTCACCGTGGCGTTCCAGGTCTCGTTGACCACCGTCACCGAGGTGCCCGAACGCTCGATCTTGCCGTCCCAGAGGTCGTCCACCCGGCGATCGCCGCCGGGTTGCCAGGTCACGGCCCAGCCGGTGATCCCCACGGGTCCGGTGTTCCGCACGGTGACGAGCATCTTGAAACCGCCGGACCAGGACTGGGTCACCTGCGCCGTCGCCGCGCAGCCGGCCGCACCGGCGGCCGGCGTGGGGCTCCCCGGTGCGGCGACCACCGGCCGGTCCGCCGCGCCGGTCACCGTCAGCGCGATCGCCGTGCCACCCGCGAGGAGGCCGATGACGCCGACGGCGGCGGCCACGAGCACGAACCGGCGCTTCCCGGTCCGCCGGCGTGCGACCGGCGCCGGTCTGACCGGTTTCCGGACGCCCGCGGTCACCTTGGCGAGCACGTCCGCGGCTTCGGCCATGGCCGGCCGCCGATCGGGATCCCGCCGGAGCATCTGCAGCAGGAAGTCCGCCAGCGGGCCGGTCCGGGCCGGCGTGACGACCTCCGCCGTGTCGTCCTCGACCGCGCCGACGGGCGGGTGCCCCTCGAGCGCCGTGTACAGGGTCGCGCCGAGCGAGTAGACGTCGGACCGGGCGGTCGCGGCCGCGCCGCCGGCGACCTCGGGCGCCAGGTAGGCCGGTGTTCCCAGGCCACGGGAGACGCCGAAGCCGGCGATCTTGGCCGTGCCGTCGTGGGTCAGGAGGACGTTGGCCGGACTGACGTCCCGGTGCAGGATCCCGTCCCCGTGGGCGACGGCCAGCGCCGCCGCGATCTGCCGTCCGACGTCGGCGACCATGCCGCGCGGCAGCGGCCCGCGATCGACCAGCGCCTCCGCCAGGCAGGTCGGGAGCAGCTCCATGACCAGGAACGGTTTCCCCTGGTGTTCGAGCACGTCGTACACGGTGACCGCATGGGGATGTGCCAGCTTCGCGGCCGCCTGGGCCTCGCGCAGCGACGCCTGGCCGGGAACGAGCTGCTTCACCGCGACGTCACGATCCAGCTGTTCGTCGCGCGCCCGCCACACTTCGCCGCGGCCGGCCTTCTCCCGGAGGCGGTAGCGTCCGGCGACCAGGTCTCCGTCGTCCGCCATGCACCCTCCGGAACTCGTCACCACGGCCACCGCACACACGGCTGCCGGGCCGGCCGGGTTCACCACGTTCACCGGAATGCCAGGTTTCACGCGGTGACCGCGCCGGGAATTCCTGGGGTGCGGGCCTGACCGGAACTCCCCCCTCGCGGCCGGGCCCCGGTTCTGGGTTCCACCGCGCGCCCCCTCTGCGCGATGGCGCCAGGACCTCACGCCGACCGTGGGTGCGCCGGGCCACGCCCCGCACCCACGGTCCGGCTACGGGCGACGACCACCGCGGCGACCACGGTCCAGACCATGCACAGGACCCGGCCGACCGGCAGGAACACACTCGCGTAGTAGAACACCAGCGAGAGCACCGAAAGCATCGCCAACGTGCCGGCGACGTACCCGAACCAGCGGGTCGGCGAGCCGACGAGCCCCGCGAGTGCTTTTGCGGCGGCGAAAACGAAGATCCCCAGGGTGACGACGTTCGTCACACCCCCGGCGTAAAAACTGCCCAACCTCAGCACCTGAACGGTGTCGAGTGATGCCGATGCGGCCACGATCGTCAGGACGACGGTGAGCGCGCACGAAACCAGCATCGCCAGCACTGAGACCGCGGAGACGCCGGTGAGCCGGCGCGCCGCCGACGGGCCGGCGGCCGAGGTCCGTACGACGGCACGGGCGAAAACGGCGAACCCGAAGACGGAGACGGCCTGCAGCAACGCGACAGCCACCGCCGCAGCGGGATTGGCGGCGTAGTAGGCGGCGACGTCGGCCGCCGGCGCGTCGGGCAGCGGCAGGCTGCGGTCGCTCAGCGCGCTGTCGGCGAAACTCACCGCCAGGTAGGCGATGAGGAAGACGGCCGAACCGATGATCGCCCGGCCGCCCGAGGCCGCGCGAGCCGTGCTTCCGGATGTGGGTAGGGACACGAGAAGCTCCTTGGTGGTCGGGAAATCCTGCCGACCGACCTTGCCGCAGCGGCACACCCGTCCGCGTCGGCGCAGAAGCGACACCGGGATACGCAGTCGGACGTACGGAACCGATACGTGCTGGCGGCCGCCGCGGTGAAGGCTCCCGCTGCCGTGGTGGTGCCGTTCCTGGTGTGGGACTGGGCCGCGCAGCGCTCGGGCGGACGGATCTCGGTCCGCAGCCACCTTCCCGTGTTCGTGACGGGAGTGTCCATTGTGGTCGTCACGTTCGGGTTGTGCACCCTCGCCGCCGGGGTCGGCCTCGGCTGGATCCCGCGCGACGTCCCAGCTGCGGCCCTGGGCCTTCGCGTCACCTCACCGGTCGGCTCGCACCGGTCGCGCCTCGGCCGGGTCCGTCAGGTCGACGCGGTGGCTTTCGCGCAGGACGAGCACGCACACCACCGTGACGAGGCAGCAGGCCGCGATCACCGCGGAGATCACGCCCGTGCCCGAGCCGGCCAGCGCCGCGAACACCACCGGCGCGACACCCGCGCCGAGACCGGCGATCTGGTAACCGAGGGACGCGCCGGTGTAGCGGGTGCGGGTGGCGAACAGCTCCGTGTACAACGCCGCCAGCGGCCCGTACATCGCCGGGTGGGCGACCGACTGGCCCAGCACGACCGCGAGGGTCAGCAACACCGCCGAGCCGCTGTCGATCAGCGGGAAGAGCAGGAAGCCGACCACCGCGGTGGCCACCGCGCCGGCGATGACGACCGGGCGGCGACCGATGCGGTCGGACAGCGCCGAGTAGCCGATGATGGCGAACACCGCCCCGACCGAGGACACCGTGATCGCGTTGAGCACGGTCTGGCGGGAAAACCCCGCCTGCACGGCGTAGGAAAGGAGGTACGTGGTGAGCGTGCCCTGCGCGACGAAGGCGCCGAAACCCACGCCGATCGCCAGCGCCAGGTTCTTCGGGTGGCGGCGCAGCACCTCGAGCAGCGGTGCGCCGGCCCGCTCGCGGGTGGCGGCGAAGACCGGCGTCTCGTCGACCTTCAGCCGGACGAACAGGCCGATGGCCAGCAGCACGACGCTGAGCAGGAACGGCACGCGCCAGCCCCAGGCGAGGAACTGCGCGTCGGTGGTCACCGCGCCCATGAGCGTGAGCAGCAGTGTGGAGACGACCATGCCGCTGGGGGCGCCGGCGTTGGTGAAGCTCGCCCACAGCCCGCGGCGGCTGGTCGCGTGCTCGGCCGACATCAGCACCGCGCCGCCCCACTCCCCGCCGACGGCGATGCCCTGCAGCACGCGGAGCACGATCAACAGGACCGGCGCCCAGATCCCGATCTGCGCGTAGGTGGGCAGCAGGCCGATCAGCGTGCTGGCGACACCCATCATCGTCATCGTGATCACGAGCATCCGCTTGCGCCCCAGCAGGTCGCCGAAGTGCCCGAAGATGATCCCGCCGATGGGCCGCGCCAGGTACCCGGTGGTGAAGGTGCCGAGGCTGGCGATCGTGCCGACCACCGGATCCAGGTTCGAGAAGAAGACCTTGTTGAACACCACCGCCGACGCGGTGGCGTAGAGCAGGAAGTCGTAGTACTCGATCACGCTGCCGAAGTAGCTGGAGAGCACCGCGCGGCGCAGCTGCGCCCGCGAGCGGAGGTTTTCTGCCATCGCGTGTCCTGCCTCGTCGCCGGCCCGCGTGACCCGCGTCACGCCCGACGAACGTTAAGCACTTTGATGACTGCGGTCAATACTTTGCCCAACATCATGCCGGGCTTATGCTCGCGAGGTGACCGACCTGGCCGTTCCCCTCGATGTCGAAGGTGTCGACACACCGCGCCCGCAGACGCTGCTGCTCACGTTCTTCGGCGGCCACGTCCTCGACCGCGGGATCCACGTCGCCACCGCGAGCGTGCTCGAGGTGCTCGAACGCGCCGGGATCTCCGAGCACGCCACCCGCTCCACGCTGAGCCGGATGGCCCGGCGTGGCCTGCTGAGCCGGGTGCGCCGCGGCCGCCACGTCTACCTCGGGCTCACCGATCGGTCGCGGGCGATCCTGCACGACGGCGAGCGGCGCATCTGGCGGGCCGGGGCGGTCAACCGGCAGTGGGACGGCACCTGGACCCTGCTCGGCTTTTCGATGCCGGAGTCGTGGCAGCGCCAGCGGCACGCGTTGCGCTCACGCCTGCTGTGGGCGGGCTTCGGCAGCCTGCAGGGCGGCCTGTGGATCGCGCCGGGGCAGGTCGACCCGGCCCCGCTGCTCGACGGTCTCGACGCCGACGGCCACGTGCGGGTGTTCCAGGCCCGCCCGCTGCCCCCGACCCAGGTCGCCGAGATCGTCCAGGAGGCCTGGAACATCGACCGGCTGGCGGAGCACTACCAGGCCTTCCTGGCCCGCTGGCAGGACCCGGAAGCCCAGGCGCCGGACAGCCTCGCCCGCGACCTGCTCCTGGAGTCCGACTGGCTGCGGACCATCCGCGACGACCCCCGCCTGCCCCGGGAGCACCTGCCCGCCGACTGGCCGGCCGAACCCGCGCAGGAGCTGTTCTACGCCCTCAGCGCCGAGTTGAAGACCGCCGCGCGCACCATCGCGGCCGGTCTCCTCGACACGATCACCGACGAACAGGCCGACGAGCGCTGACACCGCCCGGCCGGCGTCGAAAACGGCCGGTTGTTGCGCCGAACGACGGGCGCGCCGGGCGCCCGAGGGCGAGCAGGCTGGGGTGTCATCCGTCAACCCGAAGAAGGCTCTCATGGCTGTCATGGCCGAGAACTCGGCGATCCGCCCCTTCACGATCCCCACCACCCCTGACTCGGAAGTAGATGCGCTGCGTGCCCGCGTCGCGGCCACCCGCTGGCCCGAGCAGGAACTCGTCAAGGACCATTCGCAGGGCCCGCAGCTGGCCGTGGTGCAGGAGCTCGCCCGCTACTGGGCGACCGGCTACGACTGGCGCCGGTGCGAGGCGAAGCTGGCCGCGCTGCCGCACTTCGTGACCGAGATCGACGGGCTGGACATCCACTTCGTCCACGTCCGTTCGCCGCACCCCGGCGCGCTGCCGGTCGTCGTCACGCACGGGTGGCCGGGCTCGCTCATCGAACTGCTCGGGATCATCGGCCCGCTCACCGAGCCCACCGCCCACGGCGGAACCGCGGCGGACGCCTTCGACGTGGTGATCCCGTCGCTGCCGGGGTACGGCTACTCCGGCAAGCCGCACGAAACCGGCTGGGGCCCGGACCGCGTCGCCCGTGCCTGGACCGAGCTGATGAAACGCCTGGGCTACACCCGGTTCGTGGCGCAGGGCGGCGACTGGGGCGCGATCGTCACCGACGTGATGGCCGCACAGGCGCCGCCGGAGCTGCTCGGCATGCACACCAACATGGCCGGCGTAGTGCCGCCCGAGGTCTCGACGACGCTCGCGCGCAACGTGCTGGGGGCCGGTGACCCGCCGCCGGCGGGGATGTCAGCCGAAGAAACTCGCACGTACGAGCAGCTGAACTCCTTCTACACCAAGGGCCTCGGCTACGGGATCGAAATGATCACGCAGCCGCAGGCGCTCTACGGCATCGTGGACTCCCCCGTCGGCCTGGCCTCCTGGATGATCAACCACGACGCGGCCAGCTACCAGGACATCGCCGACGCCTTCGCCGGGCACCCCGTCGGCAACCTGACACGGGACGAGATCCTCGACAACATCACGCTCTACTGGCTGACGAACACGGGAATTTCCTCCGCCCGGCTGTACTGGGAGAACACGTTCGACTTCTTCGGCGTCAAGAACGTGACCATCCCGGCCGCCGTCAGCGTGTTCGCCAAGGAGATCTACCGGGCCCCGCGCAGCTGGGCCGAGCGGGCCTACCCCGGGCTCATGTACTTCAACGAGCTGGACCGGGGCTGCCACTTCGCCGCCTGGCAGGAGCCGGCGCTGTTCTCCGCCGAGCTCCGCGCCGCGTTCCGCTCACTGCGCTAGACGTCGTCTCGGACAGGTGCCGGGTGGTCCGCTCCGGGCCGCTCGGCACCACTGGGCGGGCTAGGGCCGGCGGTAGATCGTGATGGCGTGGCCGACGTCGTCGATCGGCGTGCTCGTGGCGATCAGCGCCCGCAGCCGGTCGTCCGCCTTGACGATGGCGGAATCCGACACCACGAGCAGTCCGCGCACCGACGCGGGCGGCACGGAGAGCGGGTCGGCCGCGGTGATCCCGTAGGCGGACGGCACGCCGCTTCCCTTGTAGACGAGCCAGATCCGCTCGCCCGGGTAGTCCTGCCGCAGGCGGTCGGCCAGCCGGCCCAGGTCCTGGCCCCAGTCGACGTTCGAGTCGTGCAGGCGCAGGTGGGTCTCCGCCGGGCCGCCGAACGCCTCGTTGGAGTACGGCAGGTAGTACGGGAACGTCCGAAGCGAGCTGACGGCGGTGAAGACGACCAGGGCCGTCGCCGCGATGTACGCCCACTTCCGGCGTATCGCGAGCACGCCGGCCGCCGCGACCGCCAGGAACATCGGCATGAACACCGCGTACCGGACACCCAGGTCCCGGCTGCCGGTCATGGCCGCGGCCAGCAGCACCGCCGCGGGCAGGAGGACGTACGGCGCGGCCGGACGCAGCTTCGGAACCATCACCGTCACGGCCGCCCCGGCCAATCCGAGCGCCAGCGCGCCCAGCGGCGTCTTCACCAGCAGTGCGGCCGGCAGGTAGTACCACAGGGGACCGAAATACCGCCGGCCGAGCAGAAAGCCGCCCCACGTCTGGTCTTCGAAGGCGAACTGGAGGTGCATCCCGTCCCGGTACTGCTTCGGAAACGGCAGCCAGTCGGCGAGTGCGCGCAGGCCGTGGATGGCGGGCAGGTCCGGCGGCGGCTCCCAGCGCAGCCGGGGATCCACGGCGAGGTAGGACGCCCACACCACCGCGATCGTGATCAGCGCGACGCCGGCGGCCGCCACGAGCGGCCCGAGGATTCGAGGCGAGTCGAACGCGCCCGTGCGGCGTGCGTGCCGGACGGACAGCACGACGAGAAGCAGCACCACCGGAACCGCGGCCAGCGCGCTCATCTTCGTGGCGAGAGCCGCGCCGAAGGCAAGACCCGCCAACGGAAGGTGGAAGACGGGGCGGCGCCGGGCCCGCCACAGCAGCCAGACCGACGTCAGCACAAACCCGGCGACCGGCACGTCGAGCGTCGCCAGTGACCCGTTCGCGATGACGTCGGGCGAGAACGCGTACAGGGCCAGCGCCACGGACCCGCCGGCCGGGCCGGCCAGATCACGCGCGAACAGGAAGACGACCAGGCCGAACAGCAGGGTCAGCACGATCACCGGGAGCCGAGCCAGGAGCAGCAGCCGGCCGGGATCGTGGCCCGACTCGTAGAGCACGTGCCGGCCGAGCTGGGACTGGTCGCCGGTGAAGGCCAGGTCGAGGTGGACACCGGCGAAGGCCACGCCGGTGGCGACGAGCAGCTTGCCCAGCGGCGGGTGCTCCGGGTTGTACCGCAGGCTGTGCTGGTCCAGGTAGACGACCGCCGTGCCGAGGTAGACGGGCTCGTCGATCGTCGGCGACTGCTCGACGGCCGTCGTGATCATCACGAACGCCATTTCGGCCAGGAGCGCGACCACGACGAGCGCGAACGCCCACCGCCGATGCCGCCGCAGCCACTCGAGCCGGCCCGGCGGACGTTCCTCCGGGGTCGCCTCACCCGGCGTCGATACCCGGCTCGTGAGGGACGGCAACCCGGCGCCCCTTCCTCGTCGGTCCACATCGGACAGTGCGGCGGCCGAGCGGTTGTCCCCCGGGCGAGCTACCGGAACTGCTCACTCCGGGGTGACTTTTCCGCGGTCCCGTTCCCGTTACCTTCGGCGCCGTCACTGCGGCCGGTGGTGCGGAAAAGCCCGCCGGCGCCGAACAATCGGAGGGGTTACCACCATGACCAACATACGCAGGTCCGGATCACGCGGCCACCGGTTCGCCGCGGCCCTGGCGGTCACCACACTGACCGTGCTCGGGGTGGCCGCCTGCGACAGCGCGGACGACGAAGACGCCCCGGCCGCCGCGGCCCTGGCTTGGGGGCCGTGCCCGGCACCGTCACCGGGCACCCCCCGGGATCCCCGGCTCACCTGCGCCAAAGTGAAGGTCCCGCTCGACTACGGCCACCCCGACGGCACGTCGATCGAGGTCGCCGTCTCCCGGTTGGCCAGCACCGACAGCAAAAAACGGCACGGCGTCCTGCTGCTGAACCCGGGCGGCCCGGCACTGGCGGGGCTCGACACACCCAGCGCGATGGCGCCCTCGCTGCCGAAGTCCGTCTTGGACGGTTACGACCTCGTCGGCTTCGACCCGCGTGGCGTCGGAACCAGCACCCCGCAGAGCTGCGGCCTGCAGAACCCGAGTGTTGCCGGTCTCTTCCCCTACCCCGCCGCCGACGGCTCGATCGACTCGAACATCCAGGCCGCCCGCGCCACCTCGCAGCAGTGCGCCACCAAGGCCGGGGACAACCTGCGGTACTTCACGACCGCCAACACGGCCCGCGACCTCGACCGCGTCCGCGAAGCACTCGGTGAAGCGAAGATCTCCTACTGGGGCCAGTCCTACGGCACCTACCTCGGCACCGTGTACAGCTCGCTGTACCCCGACCGGACCGACCGCATGATCCTCGAAGGCAACGTCGACCCCACCCACGTCTGGGCCGGTGAAGCCGAGAGCTGGGGCAAGGGCATGGCCGAACACTTCCCCGACGCGGCCGCCGTCGCCGCCGGGCAGCACGCCACCCTCGGGCTCGGCGCCACCGCCGGCGAGGTCACCCGGACCTACCTGGCGCTCGCCGACCGGCTCGACCGGCGGCCGGCGCCGGTCCCCGGTACTCCGCAGGCGCTGACCGGGGCGATGCTGCGCAGCGTCACCTACGCGCTGCTGATCCACAACAACACGCTGCCGGTGCTCGCGCAGGTCTGGAAGGCCGCCGCGGACCTGGCCGACGGCCGCCTCACCGACGCCGACGGCAAGGTGCTCCAGCAGGTCTTCGCCGAGGCCCCGGCCGCCCCGGGTGTTCCCGCGGACAACCAGGCGACCATGTTCCTGGCCCTCACCTGCGGTGACGCCGAGTGGTCCCACGACGTCGGCAGCTACGCCCGCCGCACGGCCGCCGACCGCACGGCCTGGCCGCTGACCGCGGGGATGCCGGCGAACATCTGGCCGTGCGCGTTCTGGCCGCAGCCGATCGAGAAACCCGTCACGGTGACCGGCCAGGGCCCGCGCACCACGCTGATCCTGCAGAACCGCCGCGACCACGCGACACCGTGGGACTCCGGCCTCGGGCTGCGCCACGTCCTGGGCAACCGCGCGGCTTTCGTCGGCGTCGACAACGGCGGGCACTACGTCTACCACGAAGGTTCGGCGTGCGCCGACACCGCGACCATCGGCTTCCTGGACACCGGCCGGCTGCCGGACCGGGACATCGACTGCACGGACGTCACACAGCATTGAGCGGCGCGGGCGGCCTTCCCCCTCGGGAGGCCGCCCGCCCGCTTTGTTCCCGCCGGGGCGCCCGTGCGGAGCCCGGCCTCGCTAGGCTCCCGCCCATGCCGAAGCTGGGACGTCTCCGGAACCGGTGGGCGGCCGTCACGCCGGCGGCCCGGGACGGGGCACTCGCCGTGGCCGTCACGGCCGCCGCGTTCGTGCCGGGGCTCGAGATGCTCGGCGCCCAGTTCGGCGACCTGCCGAGGCACGACGGCGGTTTCTTCGCGGTGGTGCTGGTGTTGGGCCAGACGCTCCCGCTGGCGGTGCGCAGCCGGTGGCCCGCGGCGACCCTGGCGGTCATCGCGATCTTTTTCGCGGCGCACGAAGTGCTCGCGTACTCCCCCACGATCGGCAGCCTCGCGCTGTACTTCGCGCTCTATTCGGCCGGAGCGCGCGAAGAGCGGTTCCGCCGGGCGCTGTCCGTGGCGGCGTCGGCGGGGTACGTCGTCTTCACGGTCCTGCTCATCTTGCGCGGGTCCCCCTCGGGCCTGCTGACCTTCGCCGTCTACTACGCGGTGCTGGTCTTGTTCTGGCTGCTGGGCACCCTGGTGCGGCAACGACGACGGCAGGAAGCCGAACGGCGGCGGCTCACCGCCCGGGCCGCGGCAGCCGACGAGCGGGCGCGGCTCGCCCGTGAACTGCACGACGTCGTCACCCACCACGTGACGGCCATGGTGGTCCAGGCCGACGCCGCCCGCTTCCTCCCGCCCGAGCGGGTCCCCGAAGTGCTCACCACCATCACCGGCTCGGGTCGCGACGCGCTCACCGAACTGCGGTTCCTGCTCGGCGTCCTCGAAGCGACCGGCGCGCGCACCCCGGGGCTGGGCGCGCTGCGCGGCCTCGTCGAGCAGCCAGGCCGGGCGATCGAGCTGGTCGAAGCAGGCGAACGCCCGGCGCTGCCGGCGGAAACCGAGCTCACCGCGTACCGGATCGTGCAGGAAGCGCTGACCAACGCGGCCAAGTACGCCGCCGGGCGGCCCGCGACGGTGCGCGTCGACTACGGCGCGGACGTCCTCGAGATCGCGGTGACCACCGAGGGCCCGGCGACCGGGCCCGGTGTGCTCGGCTCCGGCGGACGCGGGCTGGCCGGGCTGCGGGACCGGGTCGGCGCGCTCGGCGGCCGGTTCACCGCGGGGCCGTCGGCGGAGGGGTTCCGCGTCAGCGCCCAGATTCCCACGGCCGAAATTCCCCTGAGGAGCAACGGATGACCGACGGCCCGATCCGGGTCCTGATCTGCGAGGACCAGGAGCTCATCCGCGCGGGGTACGCGACGGTGCTCGGTGCGCAGCCGGACCTCGAGGTGGTGGGGCAGGCCGCGAACGGCCGTGAGGCACTCGCCCAGATCGACCGGCTGCGCCCGGACGTCGTGGTGATGGACATCCAGATGCCGTTGCTGGACGGGATCGAGGTGACCCGCCGTGTGGCCGGTCCCGACACGGCGGGCCAGGCGAAGATCCTGGTGGTGACGACGTTCAACGTCGGCCAGTACGTCTACGACGCGCTGCGCGCCGGGGCGAGCGGGTTCCTGTTGAAGGACGCGCCGCTGGACGAGCTCGTCGAAGGGGTGCGCACGGTCGCGCGCGGCGAGTCGCTGCTTTCCCCCGCGGTGACCCGGACGCTGATCGGCCGGTACGCCGAGCGGATCCAGCCGGCGGCGCCCGCCGGCGGCCCCTTGGACCGGCTCGCGCGACGGGAGCTGGAGGTGCTGAAGCTGATCGCCGGCGGCCTGTCGAACGCCGAGATCGCGGCCGAGCTGGTGCTGAGTGTGGAGACGGTGAAGACGTACGTTTCGCGGATCCTCACCAAGCTCGACCTGCGGGACCGGGTCCAGGCCGTGGTGCTGGCCTACCGGACCGGGCTCGTCAGCGCCGCGGGATGAGCTTCGCGCGGCGGAGCAGCAGCGCCGTCGTCACCCCGCAGCACAGCAACGCGAACAGGCCTGCTTCCGGGCCGAACTCCCCGCCGGTGAGCGCCGCCGGTCCGGAAAGGACGGTGCGGAGCAGGCCGGGTTCACTCGCGGCGCCGGAAACCGCGGTGCCGAACACGCCGCCCTGGAGGAAGTTCCAGGCGAAGTGCAGGCCGATCGGCAGCCACAGCGACCGCGTGGCGGTGTAGGCGACGGCGAGCATGGCGCCGCCCTCGACCGCGATGGCGAGCGTGCCCCACAGGGTGGCGTTTCCGTTGATCAGGTGGGTGAGGCCGAACAGCAGCGACGAGACCACGATCGCGATGACGCTGCCCACCCGCTGCTCGAGGATGCGGTGCAGCACACCGCGGAACAGCAGTTCCTCGGTCACCGCCACCGAAGCCATCGAACCGGCGACACCCAGGCAGGCCCAGAACGAGCCGCCGGAGACGTCGGCGTCGGTGAAGACGAACGCGAGCAGCATGGTCGCGAGGAAGGCGCCGGCTCCGATGAGCGCGCCGCGACCGAGGCCCCGCCAGTGCCCCGAGGTGGCCAGTTCCGTTATCTCGTCCCGGTTTTCGACCCGGCGGACCACCCGGATGTAGGCGAAGACGGCCCCGGCGGCCGCGCCGATCCCGACCAGGAGACGCAGCACCGGCACACCCGCCACGAGCGCGTCGAGCCCGCGGGCCGCGACCAGCAGCACGGCGGTGGCGACGAGCAGGACGGGGAACCGGAAGCGCTGCAGCCGCGGCTTCCGCTCGGTGAGGCTGGTCATCGGAGGTCCTCTCGCCGGGCTTTCTGGAGTACGGCGAGATTACGAGCGCGGTACGGGCTGCCGCGTCACTCCGGGACGGACACCTGCGGTAGCTCTCGAGAGGGACAGGACACAACGGCACCGGCCGAGCGTCAGGCGCAGTGCTTCCTGACGCTCGGCCGTGGTCAGCGGGTGCAGACGAAGCTCGCCGCGAGGTCCGGATCGCCGGCTCGGTACCGGGGCCAGGACGGATACGCGCAGAGCGGCCGGGTCCGGTCGTGGTTCACGTCGGTCACCACCGGGTTCGCCGGCGACCGTCCCGTTTCGACCCAGCGCTCGAGTGCCGAGAGCGAGTCCCAAGCGGCCGCGAACGCCGGGGTGCCGAAGTTGGCGTGGTTCGCCCCCGGCACGACGTAGTACCGCATGAAGGCGTCGGTCACCCGGGGCCCCACCACGTCGCGGACCCGCTCGTAGTAGTCGCTGGTCGAGTACGGGGAAACCAGCTCGTCCGACGCGCCGTGCACCAGGATCAGCTTGCCGCCCGCGCGGGCGAACGGGCGGAGGTCCGCGTTGTTGCGGTCCTCGATCGTCGACAGCGAGCTGATCCGCCCGAGCCACTTCCCTGGGTGGCGGGGATCCACGTCGAGGGAGTTCTGGGCCGGGTTCCGGGTCAGGAAGTACTTGACCCACTGGTCCCAGTACTGCATCCCGTACCCGCTCGTCACCGGCATGGGGTCGGCCGGCGCGGTGGTGCCGAACCCGAGGAACGGGGTCCGCATGTCCGCCCCCGCCAGGAACGGGAATCCCGGGTACTGCGTTTCCCCGCTGGCGATCCGGTACGGCCACCGGAACGGGGTCGACATCGCCGTCACGGCCCCGATCTGGGGATCCGACAGGCACGCCGGACCGGCATCGGCGCCACCCGGGCAGCGCAGCACCCGAGGATCGAACCGGCAGCTGCCCGGGTTCGAAACGACCTGGTCCTTCAGCCCGTCCAGACCGTCACATGCGGTGATGACGCTGGTGTAAAGGAGCGCCTGCTTCTCGACGCCGGGGAAGGCGCCGGGGCGCGACAGGACCTGCGCCAGGTACCCCAGGTCGAGGATCTCGGCGAGGTTGTTCCACGCCGGATAGGCGGAGATCACGCCGTCGAACGCGGCCGGCCACCGCTGGGCGACGTTGAGGGCTTCGCGGCCGCCGGTCGAGCCGCCGGAGAAGAAGACCTCGGCGGGCTTCGCGCCGTAGCCGTGCCGGATGAGGAACAGGCTCGCGTCGAGCGTCTTCTTCAGCGCGTCACCGGCGGCGAAGTTCTTCAACGCCTCGTCGTTCGCCCCGAACGACCCGTCCAGCGACGGCGGGACCGCCGGGTTCTGCTGATGACCGGAGTCGCTGGCGAACGTCGCATACCCGCGCGCGAGGGGCACCGGCTGGTCGGCCGGCCCGAACGGCACGTTCGACGCCAGGTCCGGGATGGTGCCGTTGTAACCACCACCACCGAACATCAGGGCCCGGTGGTTCCACCCGGCGGGGAGGTCGACCCGCATCTTGATGGCCGGCGCGGCCGGGTCGACGGGGAAGAGGTCGGCGTCGACCTGGCAGAACCGGATCGTCTTGCCGCTCACCACAGCGGTCGTGTCCACGGCCGAGGTGACCCGGCCGCCGGTGGTCGGCAAGCTCATGACCGAGGCCGGGATCTTCAGCTGGGCCAGCCCCGCGCACCCCGGCGCGGTCGCCGGCGTCGCCGCGGCGGGCCCGGCCAGTGCGGTCGCCGCCAGGACCAGCAGCACCGCCACGGCGAGCCGGCGGATTCTCGAAGGTGTCACTCTGGCTCCGTCTCTCAGCGGTAGAGGTGCGCGCCCGGGATGGCTTCCGGATCGGCGCGGACCTCGGCGGTGTTCGTCTCGGGCAGGAACCACGCGCTGGCGAAGGTGATCAGCCCCATCAAGGTGATGTAGGCGGCGACCGGCACCGTGCTCCCGGTGTTCGCGATGAGCGCGGTCATCAGGAACGGCGTGCCACCGCTGACGATGATCGCGGACAGCTGGTAGGCCAGCGACGCGCCCGAGTAGCGGACGCCGGGCGCGAAGAGCTCGCCGAGGAAGCTCGCGATCGGGCCGTAGGTGAGGCACTGGAACACAAAACCCACCGTCACCGCGACGAAGATCAGCGGCAGGGACGCCGACCCGACGAGCCCGAAGTACGGGAAGCCCCAGACGGCGACACCGAGACCACCGATCAGGATCAGCGGCCGGCGCCCGATCTTGTCCGAGAGGTGCCCGGACCAAGGGATGGTCGCGAGCATCGCCACCGAGGCGAGCAGCACGACCGCGAGCAGGGAATCACGCTTGAGCCCGAGCGTTCCGGTGCCGTAGCTCAGGAGCCCGGAAATGCTGACGTAGAACAGGCTGTTGGTGGCGGACAGGAGCCCGCAGCCGAGCAGGATGGTGCCCCACCGGCTGCGCAGGACCTGGGCCAGCGGCGCCCGGACCACGGCCGTCTCCGGGGTCGACGCCTCTTTTTGCAGCTCACGGAACTCCGGGGTGTCCTCCACCTTGGCCTGGATGTAGAGGACGACCGAGAACATCACCACGCTGAGCAGGAACGGGATGCGCCAGCCCCACGAGAGGAAGGCGTCGTCGGGCATCAGGCCGCTGGCGGCCACGAAGATCAGGTTCGAGAGGATCACCGCGACCGGAACGCTGGTCTGGCCGAAGGTGCCGGCGAAGCCGCGGCGTTTGGGGCCGGCGGACTCGGTGAGCAGGAGCACGATGCCGCCCCACTGGCCGCCGGTCGCGAGCCCCTGGATGAAGCGCAGGATGACCAGGAGCGTCGGGGCCAGCGCGCCGACGGAGGCCGCGGTGGGCAGGCAGCCGATCAGGAAGGTCGCGGCCCCCATGATCGCCAGGCAGGCGACGACGACCGGCTTGCGCCCGTACTTGTCCCCGAGGTGCCCGGCGAGCACCCCGCCGATCGGACGCGCCACGAACCCCGCCCAGAACGTGCTGAAGGCGAGGAGGGTCCCGGTCAGCGCGGAGGAGTGCGGGAAGAACACCTTGGGGAAGACCAGTGCGGCCGCGGTGCCGTAGAGGAAGAAGTCGTACCACTCGATCGAGCTCCCGATGAGCCCCGCGGCCAGCAGCTTGCGGAAGGCACGGCGTCGGGTGGTGGACGGGCCGGCGACAACATCGCCGGACTGCCCTTCGGGCTGGGTGAGCGGGGCTGCCATGAGTGCCGCCTTCGTGGGTAGCGCCGGCAAGTGATGGCGGTCATGTTAAGACGCAGTTACGCTGCGGTTGAGGTGTGGACCATCCACTCCTCTCCCCGAACCGGTGGTTCTTTCGCCCACCTGGCGCCGAGAGGATGACACTGTGTCCAACACAACCGCGTCGAGCACAACCGTGGCGGTCGAAGCGGAGGCAGGCTCACTCGTGCGCCGGCAGCGTGAGCTGGCGTCGTTGTACGCCACCGTCAAATCGCTCACCGCGCTGGGCGAGCTCGACGAGGTCCTGCAGTCGATCGTCCACCACGCCCACGAGCTGATCGGCACGGACTTCACCTACCTCTCGCTGGTGGGCTCGAACGGCAGGCTGTCGGCGCGGGCGGCGGAGGGCACGGTCTCCCCGACCTTCCTCGCCGCGGCCATCCCGACCAACGTGGGACTCGGGGGCAAGGTCCTGGCTTCCCGCAGCCCGCACTGGGTGCGCAACTACGCCACCTCGACCCTCATCGAGCACGACCCGAACTTCGACCGCCTGGTCGTCACCGAGGAGCTCGTCGCGCTTCTCGGTGTGCCACTGGTCATCCGGGGCGAAGCGGTGGGCGCCCTGTTCGCCGCGGACCGCTCCGAGCGCTCGTTCCAGGCCGACGAAATCGCGCTGCTGAACGCGTTCGCCGATCACGCCGCGGTCGCCCTCGACAACGCCCGGCTCTACGAAGCGAGCCGGACCGCCCTGCACGAGCTGCAGGTCGCCTACCGGAAAACCGAGCGCGCCCAAGCAATGCACGAAGCCTTGACCGGCGTTGTGCTGGCCGGCGGGACACCGGGTGAAGTCGCGCAGCTGCTGGCCGACCACCTCGGCGGGAGCGTCACCTTCCTCGACCGGACGGGCCCCGCGCTCGTGCACCGCGACTCGGCGTCGAGTGCGTGCCCGAGCCCGTCGGAGTCCGAGCTGGCCGAAGCCGTCGAGGACGCGCGCCGCTCGGGCCGCTGCACGACCTCCGCCGGCGCCGGGGGAACCACCCGCAGTGTGGCGGCGATCCAGGCGGGTGACAGTTACCTCGGCGCACTGGTGTGGAGCCGCCAGGCCGCTGACGGCGACGACGTCCCGGACGCCATGGACCTGCGCACCCTCGAGCGGGCCACGCACATCCTCGGGCTGCTCATCCTCAAGGAGCGGGCCGTCGCCGAGGCCGGCGAGCGGCTGAGCGGCGAGCTCCTGACCGAGCTCATGGTCGGCAGCCCCGGGATCAACCCGGCCCAGCGGGCCCGCACCCGGGCCCGCAACATCGACGCCGACCGCCTGGACCTGGTCCTCGTCGCGGACTCCCCCACGCTGTCGTCCACCGATCTTTCGCGCCACCTGCACGACATCGCCCGGGACCGCGCCGGGCTGGCCGGTGAACACCTCGGCCGGGCGACCATGATCCTGCCCGGCGAAGACGACGAGCAGACCGTCACGGAAGTCCACAATGGACTGCGGCGTACCCTGGGCGGCCCGGTCACCGTGGTCGGGGAACGGGCGACCGGCCACGACTGGGCCCGCGCCTTCGCCCTGGCCAGCCGCTGTGGTGCGGTGATGCGCGCGCTCGGGCACACCGACCTGGGCGCCACCACCCGCCGTTATGCGCTGTACGCCATGCTTTTCGACCCCGAACGCGCGGGCGAGCTCGACCGCTTCCTCACCGACTCCATCGGCCCGCTCCTCGAGCACGACCGGCGCCGCGGCACCGATCTCGTCGACACCCTCAGTGCCTACTACGTCCACCACACCAACGTCGCGGCGACCGCCCGCGCGTTGCACCTGCACGTCAACACCCTGCTCAAGCGGCTCGACCGCGCCGGCACCGTGCTCGGCACCGACTGGCGCCGCGAGAACGACCTGGAACTGCAGCTCGGGCTCCGGCTGCACCAGCTCCGGGCGACCCCGTCGTGAAGTGCCTCAGGCGATCCTCGTCGAATCCCGGAGGGCGGTCTTCGAGAGCTTGCCGGTGCCCGTCTTGGGCAGGGTGGTCATGAAGACGAATTCGTCGGGCAGCCACCACTTCGCGACCATCGGCGTGATGTGCGACAAGAGCTCGTCCGCCGTGGCGGCACTGCCGTCGCGCAGGACGACGTAGGCGACGGGACGCTCCATCCACCGCGGGTCCGGGCGGGCGATCACGGCGACCTCGACCACGTCGGGGTGGGAGGCGAGGGCGGCCTCGAGCTCGACCGAGGAGATCCACTCACCCCCGGACTTGATCAGGTCCTTCATCCGGTCCACGAGCCGCAGGTAACCGTGGGGGTCGATGGTGGCCAGGTCGCCGGTGCGCAGCCAGCCGTCGCCGGTGAAGCTGTCCTCGGCGGCCACCCGGAAGTAACCACCCGCCACCCAGGGACCGGCCACCTGCAGCTCGCCGACGGCGTGCCCGTCGCGCGGCAGCTCCCGGCCCGTCTCGACGTCGACGATCCGGATGTTCACCAGCGGCAGGGGCTGGCCCTGGGCGGCTCGCACGGCCACTTGTTCCTCCGCGGTCGCGTCCCGGTGCTGGGTGCGCGTCCCGCCGATGACCCCGACCGGGCTGACCTCCGTCATCCCCCAGGAATGGGTGATGGGCACGCCCGCCGCCGCGCGGTAGACCTCCGACAGCGCCGAGGGAACGGCGGAGCCGCCGCCGAGCAGGAACCGCGTCGCGCTCAGGTCGTAGTGCCGCAGTTCGGGGGCCAGGCTCGTCCACACCGTCGGAACGGCGCCGGCGACCGTCACCCGCTCGGCCTCCATCAGCTTCAGCAGGTGCGCCGGTTCCGCGGACGCGCCGGGCAGGACCAGCGAAGCGCCCGCCATCATCGCGCCGTAGGGCAGGCCCCAGGCGTTGGCGTGGAACATCGGCACGATCGGCAGCACGACGTCGCTCTCGCGGAGGCCGATGAGCCCGGCCGCAAGCGTGCCCAGGCAGTGCAGGACCGTCGACCGGTGGCTGTAGAGCACACCTTTCGGCGGCCCGGTCGTCCCGGAGGTGTAACACAGCCCGGAAGCCAGGTTCTCGTCCGCGAGCACAAACGTGTCCTCGAAGGAGCCCGCGAACGGATCGGCCGCGGAGATCAGCTCGTCGTAGTCCAGGACACGAGGGTCCGCGGGGATCTCGGTGTCACTGCCGTCGGGCAGCACCACCCAGTGCCGCACCCCCGGGAGCCGGCCGACGCTCGGCCAGATCCGCGGCAGCAGCCCACGATCGACGAACACCACGTCGTCCTCGGCGTGGTTGACGATGTACTCGAGGTGCTCCGCGGACAGCCGGATGTTGATCGAGTGCAGCACCCGCTTGGTGGCCGGCACCCCGAGGTAGACCTCGAGGTGCCGCCGGCTGTTGCTCGCGAACGTCGCGACCCGCGCGCCGACCGGGACGCCGAGCGTGTCGAGCGCCGTGGCGAGCCGCCGGGTGTGGCCGGCGACCTCGGCGTACGTCAGCCGCTCGGCACCGGCCGTCACGACCTCCTTGTGCGCGTAGAGCCGCTCGGCCCGCTCCAGGATGTGGGCGATGGTGAGCGGCCTCGGCTGCATCAACCCGTCCATGTGCCTCCTTCGGGAATCGGCGCTGCGAGTCACCTTAGGGGCGGTTCCGGAGCGAAGAGAGGGACGAACCTTCCACTTGATCGGCCACTCCGGCGGCGATTCCTCACACTGCGAGCGCGCCGGCGCCGAGCCGGTCGAGGGTGAAGGGCCGGCGCGTGTCCGGGCGTTTTCCGTCGAGCGCCCAGGTCACTCAGACGGTGAGGACAACCTTGCCCCGGAGGTGACCGCGCTCGATCAGCCGGTGCGCGTCGGCGATGCGGTCGAACGGGAACGTCTCCTGCACGTGGACGCGGAGCTTGCCCTGGTCGACGAGGTCGGCAAGACCGCGCAGGGCGACGGGATCGGGGTCGACCGCGATGCCGCTGAAGTGCCGGCCGGCCGCCTCGTACCGGGCGGCGAGCGCCAGATCCTCTTCGGCGACCGCCGTCACCAGGTGCCCTCCCGGGCGGAGCACGCCGAGGGACCGCTCGACGGTGTCGCCGCCGATCGTGTCGAGCACCACGTCGACGTCGCGGACCACCTCGGTGAAGTCGACCGCCGTGTAGTCGATCACCTCGTCGGCGCCGAATCCTTCGACGAACTCCCGCTTGCTCCCGCCGGCCGTCGTGATCACGTGCGCGCCGAGCGCTTTCGCGATCTGGATCGCGAGGTGGCCGACCCCGCCCCCACCGCCGTGAACCAGGACGCGGTCACCCTCGGACACGCCGCCGAGGTCGACGAGGCCCTGCCACGCCGTCAGCCCGGCAACCGGCAGCGCCGACGCCTCGACGTGCGAGAGTGCCGCCGGCTTGCGCGCCAGGTGCAACGCCGGCGCGGCCACGAACTCGGCGTACGCGCTCGCGGCCCGCGGGAACAGCGGCATCCCGAACACCTCGTCGCCGGGCCGGAACCGCCACGTCTGCGGCGCCGCTTCGACGACGCCGCTGATGTCCCAGCCGAGGATGAACGGCGGTTGGCCGAGCAACGGGAATTCGCCGGCACGCAGGCGCGGCTCCAGGGGGTTCAGCCCGATCGCCTTGACGCGGACGAGGACTTCGGCCGGCAGGACCCGGGGCTCGGGCGCGTCCACGATGGTGAGGACCTCGGGGCCCCCGAGGGTGTGCTGGGTGATGGCTCGCATGAGCTCAACGATGGCCGCCACCGTGCACCCCGTACCACCGTTGTCGCGCCAGGAAATTCCGATAACCCGCCAGAGTTGGATCATGTCCGGAGCGAGCTAGGGTGAGTGGCATGACCGGACTTGTCCACGAGCCCGTCGTCCGGGCCGGTGATCCGGCGGTCTGCGGGCCCCTGGCCCACGGCGAGGACGTCGCGGCGCACTTCCACGACTTCGGTCAGCTCAGGTACGCCGCCTCCGGGGCGCTGGTCACCACGACCGAGGCCGGCACCTGGGTGGCGCCGGCGAACCGCATCACCTGGGTGCCACCGTTCTTCGTGCACAGCAGCCGTTCGCACGGCGAGACCGACATCCGGCTGCTCACGGTTCCGGCTGCGTCGGCCGAGCAGCTGCCGGCGGAGCCCTCGGTGTTCGTGGCCAGCGCGCTGCTGCGTGAGGCCTACCTGGCGAAGATCGGCGACCACGACCCGGACGACAGTCCCCGGGCCCGGCTGCTGCTCGAGGTGGTCGTCTCGGAGCTCGCTCGCGCGCCGCAGGAACCCCTGCGCCTCCCGGAGCCGGCCGACCCCCGCCTCAAGGCCGTCACCGACCTGCTGCACGCCGACCCGGCCGGCCCGGCGACGCTGGCCGAGCTCGGGCGCCGGACCGGCTCGAGCGAACGAACTCTCAGCCGGCTGTTCGGCAGTGAGCTATCGATGAGCTTTCACCAGTGGCGCACGCTGCTGCGCGTCCAGCGGGCGCTGCTCGAACTCGGCAACGGCACCTCGGTCACCGACACGGCGATCCGGCTGGGCTGGGCGAACCCGGGCAGCTTCATCGACGCCTTCACCGACCTGGTCGGCCAGACACCCGGTCGTTACCGCTCAACCGTGCGCGCAGCCCACGACCCGCGTCGGACTTGAGCCGGCTCAAGCCCGCGTCGACGGCCAGGAACACGGGCAGGCTCGCACCGAGCACGGGCAACCGCCACGCCAGCAGCGCAACACCGAGCAGGACGGCGATCAGCGGCCAGCCCGCCAGCTGCTTCCACACCGGCCGCGGCAACGACGTCCACCGTCCCCGGTACGGGTTGTGGATCCACCACATGCGGTACCCGAGCGCGAGCAGGACGAGCGTCGCCACCGCCAGCGCCGCGAGCACGAGCTGGTTCGCGAGCCCGAACAGCGTGCCGGTGTGGAACTCGGTGCCCAGGGTGCTGAGCTTGGCGACCAGCGAGTAGTCGTCCCAGCCGAGCTTTTCGGTCACCGCTGCCGTGTACGGATCGATCGCGACGGCACCCCGGTGGAGCGGCAGCCCTTCCGCGATCTCCGTGACGGTGAAGGGCGCTCCCGGCGCCAACGGCGGGTTCACGGCCAGCTCGCCACTCAGCCCTGCCGCCTCGGCGGCCGCCGTCGCGCGGTCGAGGCCGATCGGCTGGGCGCCGGGAGGAACCGGCACCGGGGCCGCGGTGAGCACCGGGGCCCGCAGGCGGATCGGGTCGGCCGCCCGGTCCGCGCGGCCACCCGCGAACTGGGTCATGGCCAGGCCGGTGACGCCGACGAGCAGCAGGCCCACGGTGAGCCATAGCCCGGCGGAGCCGTGCACCGCGCGCAGCCGCGCCCACCCCGTCTTGTCCCGGGCGGACGGCAGGAGCACGTCGCGCAGGCGGCGTTTGCGGCGCGTGCGAGCGAGCCACAGCACCAGGCCGCCGAGGAGGATGAGGGGCAGCCAGCTCGCGGCGAGCTCGGCGTAGAGCCGGCCCGGCGTGCCCAGCTGCAGGTTGCCGTGCAGCTGGCGCAACCAGGTGTTGGCGGGCAGCCGGTTCTCGGCCGTGGCCAGCTCCCCGTTGATCAACGCGGTGTACGGGTCGACGAACACCGTGCGGTCCGGGGTGCCGGCCGGACCGGGGACCGAGAGCACCACGCGGGTCGTGCGGTCCGCCGCGGGCGGCGTGAGGACCGACTTGAGCGTCGCCTCCGGGTGCGCCGTCAGCGCTGCCCGGATCTGCTCGGCGAGCGGGCGCCGCACGTCGCCGACCTCGTTCACGTGCAGGTCGGTCCGGTAGAGGCTGTCGTGGATCTGGGGGCTGAACACGTAGACGAGCCCGGTCAGGCACAGCACCGCGAGGAAGGGCGCGACCACGATGCCGGCCAGGAAGTGCAGCCGCCGGGAAACGAGCTGCAGCACGGTGCTCAGCCGCGGCGAGGGTGACGGCCGGCGGGCGCGGTGCGCGGGAACGGTCGGGGTGGCGGACAAGGCGGCTCCTGGGCGGCTGGATACGACGCTCATCGCACGTCGATGGGCTGCTTGACCGTTTGGGTGCTCCCGTCGCCGGCCCGCAGCGTCAGCGCGAGCTCCCACCGGCCGGGTGCGGGCACGGTCGCCTGTCCCGTCCAGTAGCCGGTTCCGGCCTGGTTCACGGGCAGCGGCGTCGTCCGGTCCCCGCGGACGAGCGCGGCCGTCATGGTGGTGTGCTCCCGGTGCGGGCCGAGCACCGACACGCGCGCGTCGAGCCGGTCCGCGGTGGGGATGAGGACCAGGTCCACCGAGCCTTGGCCGTCCGGCTTGCCGGTGTCGTACGCGAGCCGGGTCGGTGCGACCTGGTGCCGGATGGCCGCCGGCGCCTCACCGGCGACCGCCAGCGCGTGCACGGGGGCGAGCGCCAGCAGCGCCGCGGTGGCCACTACGAGCACCGAGACCGCCCCCGCGGCACCCGCGATCCGGCGGCTGAACCGGCGCTGCCGCGCAACCGGCCCGCCCGCGCGACGGGCGCCGAGCCAAGCGAAACCGCCGAGCACCAACGCCAGTGCGAGCGCGCCGGCTGGGAGCCGGCCGAAGTCGTGGCCGTACCAGAGCTGGGCGGTACCGGCCACGGCAAGCAACGCGGCGCACCCCAGCAGTGGCCGGACGAACCGGGACACCGTGCCACGGACGGCGGGCAGCCGGAACAGCAGCAGGCCACCGGCCGGCAGGGCGAGTGCGGTGAGGAGGGCGACGTCCACGGCCAGCGCAAGGGGTGACGGCGCGCCCGGCGGCCGTGGATCGGCGAAGGTCCAGGTGGCGAGCACGGCTGTCGCGCAGCCCAGCACCCCGGCACCGCGCAGCCGCCGCTCCCCGGCGGTGGCCGCGGACGGGCTCTTCATCAGCAGCGCAAGGCCGAGCGTGGCGGAGACGAGCACGTACAGGCGGGCCAGCAGCGCCCCGCCCGCGTCGGATTCGAAGGTGGCCGACAGCAGCCGCGGGTCGAACGCGTCGCGCACCGGCACCCAAGCGGCGTACGGCCCGAATGACACGAGAGCGCCGAGCGTGCCCGCCACCACCAGCCACCACGTGGTCTTGACCAGCCGGCGGGCGGCCCGGGTCCGCGCGGCGACCGGCCCGATCGCCGCGACGAAGAACGCCACGCCGGCGAGCACGACCATGGCCGCGATCGCCACCGTCCGCGTCGTCAGGTACACGGCCGTGACCACCGGGTCGTGTGCCGTCTCGATCTCGGGCACACCGTCGGGCCGGATGGGGTACGAGACGTCGAAGGTGAAGGAGCCGCTGACGGGCTGCAAGCGGCTCGATGGCAGCGTCCACGCCACCGCGTAGGTGCCTTCGTGCCGCTCCGCGGGCATGGGCACCGAGATCGTGTCCGCCCGGCCGTCCGGGTGGACCGGCCGCTCGAAGACGACCTGGCTGCCGTCGGGGTCGAGGATGCGCACGGTGGCCAGGGCGGCGGGCACCGCGCGGTCGAAGGTCAGCACGACGGTGTCGGGCGACTTGACCACCTCGGTGCTGCCGGGGGACGTCGTCACGAGCACCGGGTCGCCGGTCGCCGCCGGGGTGGTGGCGAACAGAGTGCCCCAGCACGCGACGACCAGGATCAGGAGCGCGACGAGCCGCCCGGCCACGCGGGGTGGGGGTGCGGTCGCTGCGCGGGGACGCTCCAGCACTTTCGTCATTCGGCACCCACCTGGGTCTCCTCCGCGCGTTCGAGTTCGGGCTCGGGTTCGCCGGCTGCCGTGCTCACCTTGCGGCGATGCGCCCGGAACCCGACCACCGCGATCACGACGAACGCGAGTCCCACCGCCGCCCACAACACGGCGAACGGAGGCCCGCCGACCGCGCCCGGGTCAGGTGCCGCCTCATCCACCGGAGCCGCTACTCCAGCACCCTGAACCGGTTGCGCGGCAGCGGGTTCGGGCGCGGGGGCGGGTCCGGACCCGAAGGTGATCGCCGGTGCGGGCGAGGTCGTTTCGTTCCAGTGCGCAACCGCGCCGTTGGCGAAGGTCTGCGTCGCCTGGAACGACAGCCGTCCGTCGGCGGGCAGCGGGCCCATGGTGACGAGGAACTGCTCGAACTGCTTCGGCGCGACCGCCCCGCCTTCGAACACGAGCGTTCCGGCGGCCTGGCTGATCACCTTGCCGCCGGCCTGCAGCGGCGGGTCGAGCGGCCGCGGGCGGACGGTGGCGGTCCAGCCCTGCGCCGGAGCGACCTCGACGTAGGCGACCGGCGGGTTCTGCGGGAAGACCAGTTCGAGCCGGGTGGACTTCGTGTCGGCCCGCTCGTTGGCCAGCCGGAAGGCGAAGGTCTGCGTGCCACCGCCGGCGACCCGGTCGGGCACTATGGACACTTGGGCCGCCGCGGGCGCCGACAGCGCCAGCACGCCGAGCACGGCCGTGAGCAACGCGGACATGGTGCGGGAGAAGGCTTTTCGGCCGTGCGACATGGGGTCTCCTGAACGCCGTGGTCCGGGGCCGGGTGCCGTCCCGGCCCCGGACCACGGGAATCGTGCGGGGTCAGCAGGTGGACTTGCCGATGGGGTCGAGCTGCCGGCAGGTCAGCTGCGACCGCCAGCTCCCCTGGTTCTGCTGGGCCCATCCGTTGTAGACCAGCGGAACCGCCAGCACGCCCTGGCCGCCGTAGCCGGCCTTCCCGGCGATCGAACCGTCCATCTTGGTCGTCGCGGTCGGGTCCAGCGTCAGCTGGCCCGCCACCTTGGCGTCGTCGATGGCGCCGTCACCGTTCGGGTCGACGTCGATGATCTGCATGACGTTGGAGAACTTGTTCGACACGTAGGCGTAGTAACCACCGCCCTTCTTGGCCCCGAAGTTGATGCCGTGGCACCCCGCAGTGCACGGCAGGTCCTTGACGATCTTGTCGGTCCTCGGGTCGATGACCGTGACCGTCTGGGACAGCACGTTCGCCGCGAGCATGGCCTTGCCGTCCGGGCTCACCGGCAGCTGGATCGTCAGCCCACCGAACGGCGCGCCGCTCTTCGGGC
The DNA here is from genome assembly GCF_044453095.1 of Amycolatopsis sp. NPDC051758. Taxonomy (NCBI): domain Bacteria; kingdom Bacillati; phylum Actinomycetota; class Actinomycetes; order Pseudonocardiales; family Pseudonocardiaceae; genus Amycolatopsis; species Amycolatopsis sp. NPDC051758. The sequence continues at coordinate 1,151,160 of NZ_JBITCJ010000002.1, forward strand.
CGTCCTGGGGGCTGTAGTTCGCCCACAGGTCGATCGTCTTGCTGTGCACCTTCTGCCCGTTGTCCACGCAGGCGGCCTGCGCGAGCGAAACGCACGTGATCGATTCGCCGAGGAAGTCCGCCGTGTAGAACTTCGAGGAGTCCGGGGTCATGCTCGAGGCGATCGGGAACTGGCCCGTCTTCTCGGTCCGGACGGTGCCGGTCGGCATGTCGATGACCGACGCGTTGTTGGTCAGCACGTTCGGGGTGACGACGGTCTTGCCGTCCGCGCTCGTCCAGTGCGCGTGCGGGTGCCGGACCTCACCGGTCGGGCTGACCGTGATCTTCCGGAGCACGCTCGTGCCGCCCGGTGCCAGCTCGACGACCTCGTTGCCGGCGTTGATGCCGATGACCAGCTTGTCGCTGCCCGGCTCGGTCATCACGTGCGCCGGGTTCTGCCCGACCTGGGTCTGCCGGACGAACTCGCCCGTCTCCCGGTCGAAGACGTCGACCTTGTTGGAGAACCACTCCGTTTGGTAGAGGTACTTGTAGTCCTTGTCGGTCCACATGTTGTGCGGGTTGTTCATGTTGATCGACGGAGCACCGATCTTGCGGTCGACCGTCCAGTTGGTGACGTTGACCTTGGTGGCCGAACCGACCGCCTTCTTGCCGGCCCACTCCTCGACCTCGGTGTCGACCCACACCTCGCCGACGCCCGGCGTCGCCGGGAGCTGATTGCCCTTCGACAGCGTCTTCGGGTACGAGAACTTCTTGTCGAAGTAGGCGTCCAGGTTCGGGATCAGCACCGGGTTGCCCGCGGCGTCGTACTGCAGGATCGGCACCGGCGGCTGGATCGCGTTGAACTTGTTCTCCGAGTCCGGCTTGAACTGCTGCCAGTTGTTCGGGTTGGTGATGTTGAAGAACGTGTTCACCAGCCGGTTGACGATGTCGGAGTTGGTCGGGACGACCAGGTTGCGCGAGTTCACCATCGACGCCTTGCCGAAGTCGAGGCCGATGGTGAGCGGGTCGTCGACGACCACCGCGCCCAGCATGTACGGGGTCACCATGTCGGTGAACGCGTACAGGCCGGGCTCGGTGAGCTGGATCGACCGCTGGCCGAAGAACGCGCCGCCGGGCATGTCGTACGGGAAGCCCTCCGCGCCTTCGGGAGCGATCAGGCCCATCGGGTCGCGGGCACCGGTCGACTCCTTGGGGTCGACCACGAAGTTCACCGTCACCGGCGGGCCCTTGACGGCGAACTGGGCGAGGTCGTTGAGCGCGCCCTGCAGGTCCAGGCCGATCGGCAGCGAGCTCAGGTTGAGCGGCTGGTCGGCCCGCATCGTGGTCAGCTGCTGGGAGAACTGCCCGAGCAGGTTCTCCGCCTTGAGGGCCGCCGGCGCGGCCTGCCGGTTGGTGGTCCCGATCGACTTGACCGCCGAGAGGGTGCTGTCGAGGTTCAGCGCCTTCCCCAGTTCGCCGCCGAGCGAACCGAGCAGCGGGACCTGGCCGAGGAGGTTCTGCGCCAGGTTGCCGACCGCGCCGGTGAGATCGGAGTTCAGGAGGCTGGACAGCTCGCCCCCGGTGGTGAGGCCGCCCAGCGTGCCGAGGCGGGGCATCTCCGCCACGGCCAGCGACTGGTCACCGAACAGGTTCAGCCCGGAGTCGAACCACTTGCCGTTGTCGTCCTTCATGTGGAACGTGATCGGCACCGGACCGACCCCGATGGGCTGCTGCGCCGAGGCCGGGACCGCGGCCACCGCGGAGGCGGCGAGGGTGACAACAGCGAGCGCGACGACCGCCTTCGCACGCCGCCGCCTCGTACGGGCTCCTGGCGGAGCTTCTGGGGACATGGGCTTCCTTTCTGTTTCTGCTCGGCCCGGCGGGAAACGGGCCGCCCGAACGGAAGAAAGTGAATCACGAACAAGGCGGGACAAAACGATTTTTCCTGTTAACGGGAAGTGAAATAGTCCGGCCGGGAAACGGCTTCCCGAAGTGAAGAATCGGGCGGATAAAAGAATGGAAGGAGTTTGTCTTGAATGCTTCCCGGCAATGGCCGAAGATCAGCCGAGGAGGCTCAGCACGGTGCAGAGCAGCGGACCCAGCAGCCCGCTCGTATCGCATTCCGGTGCGGGCAGCGGTGGGGCGGGCTCGGTCGGCGGAGGTTCAGTTGGTGGCGGCGACGGGGATTCCGGCTCGGACGGCGTTGGCGTCGGCGGCACCGACGGCGGCTCCTCCGGCAGGGACGGGAACTCCACAGGCGGGGCCGGGTAGCCGGGCGAGGTCGTGACCACGGGAGTTCCCGGGCCGACAACCGGCTGGGCGGAACCGGTGGGCTCCGGCCCGGGAACCGCCGAGGGTGACGTCGGAGGTGGTACCGCGGAAGGCAAAGCAGGCGGCGTGACCGGCCACGCGGGCGGGGACGCCGGCCGCGGGGCCGCGACCTGGGCCGCCCGGGGCGGGCTTTCGCCGAGGTCGCCGGCCACCGTCCACAAAGCCCAGCCGCAGGACGCCGCGGCCAGCAGCGTGGCCGCCCAGGTACCGAGTTTCTTCGTTGTCGCAGGCATTCAGAGGTCCAGCTCCAGTTTCCGGCCGCGGGCCCGCGACACGCAGATCATCATGGTTTCGTTCGCCGCCCGCTCCTCCCTGGTGAGCAGGGAGTCGCGGTGGTCGGGAACCCCGCCGAGCACCGTGGTCTCGCACGTGCCGCAGGTGCCTTCGCGGCAGGACGACAGCACCGGGACACCGGCGTCTTCGGCCACTTCGAGGATCGACCGGTCGGCGGGCACCGTCAGCGTCAGCCCCGACCGGGCCAGCTCGACGTCGAACCCGGTCGCCGCGCCGGTGTTCTCCTTGGGAACGAAGCGTTCCAGGTGGAGAGCGAGTCCCGGCAGGCCGGCACAAACCTCTTCGGCGACGGCCAGGAGCGGCTCGGGCCCGCAGCAGTAGACCGTGGTCGCGGGTTCCGCGGCCCCCAAGATCCCCCGCACGTTCAGCAGTCCCGCTTCGTCCTGCGGCCACACCAGCACCCGGTCGCCGTACCGCTGCCTCAGCTCCGCGGCGAACGCCATCGACGAACGTGACCGCCCGCCGTACAGCAGCTGCCAGTCGACGCCGCTCGCCTCGGCCGCCGCCAGCATCGGGACGAACGGCGTGATGCCGATCCCGCCCGCGACGAACAGGTAGCGCTCGGCGCGCACGAACGGGAAGTTGTTGCGGGGAGCCCGGATCCGGACCCGGTCCCCCGCGAGCAGCGCGTCGTGCACAAACGCGGAACCTCCGCGGCCGTCGCGCTCGCGCAGCACGGCGACCTCCAGCACGGAGCGGTCACCGGGGTCACCGCAGAGGGAGTACTGGCGGACGAGGTCCGGCCGGAGCAGCAGGTCGACGTGCGCGCCCGGCGCCCACGCCGGCAGCTGGTCCCCCGCGGGGTGGCGGAACACCAGCCGGACGACGCCGTCGGCGATCGTCTCCTTGTGCGCCAGCAGCACTTCGAGGTCGAGGTCGGCCGAAGGAAGGGTGTTGACGGTCATGGCTCTCCCACTTGTCCGCGTCGGTTCGGAAACAAGTCAAACCACCGCCGGAAACAGCGGCATGGCTGGGAAATGAATTCCGTGTATCACCGTTTTCACGGCACACGGCGGGGGCGGTGAACTTTTTCGCGACCCCGGGAGCAGGAGCTGTGGTCAAATACTACCCATTCTCGGCGGCGCCGCAAGGAGCCGAAGCCGTTCGTTTCGGAAAAAGGTTTTCAGTCGAGCGCGAAGCGCACGGACAGCCGGCCGGGACCGGGCTCCGACCAGCCGCGCAGGATCTCGTCGTGCCGGACGGGCCAGTCGCAGACGACAACGTCGAGTCCCCGGCCGAACTGCTCCGCCAGCCGGGCCAGGAACTCGTTCGCCTGCGGCGAGTCGAAGGCTCCCCGCCGCGCTTGGAAATAGACCATCCCGCGGTGGGACAGCGCGAGCAGGAGGTTGACGTCGCCGAAGTGGTCACGAAAGCCGGTCAGCAGGTTCTGCCGGTCCGCCACCGGGCCTCGCCGCGGATCCGCCGGCGTGCGCGGCCGCGTCCAGGCCAGCCAGAGGATCTCGGCGTTCGCGAGCCGCTCGGCGCCGGGCCGTGGTTCCCGCGGGCGGTCCGAGAGCACCCGGCTGCGCCGCATCTCCAGCAGCCGGCGCTCCTCGACCAGGCCCCAGCGGTCGAGGTACTGGGACACCGTCGGCGAACTGATCAGGATGCCGAACTCCCGGCGGACGAGCTCGGCGATCGCCTGCCGGGTCCAGAGCCGCTGCGGCAGCCCGAGCCGGTCGGGCGGACCGTCGACGATCGTCCGCACGACCCACGCCTGCTGCTCGGCGGACAGCGCGAACTGTTCACCGGGCCGCCGCCCCCGGCGCCGCGGCCGGAACGCTTCGGTGCCCTCCCGCTCGTAGGCCGCGACCCAGGCGCCGACGGTCTTGCGGGAGACACCGAACAGCCGGGCGACCTCCGCGCGCGTCACGCCCGCTTCGACCGCCGCGACCGCTCGACGGCGGAGAGCCTCGAGAGCGTCGGCGGGGAGGCTGCGCGCGTCACGGCCGGTCACGTTCAAGTCCCGAATGGTCGCAGTTGCGCTGTTCGTGGGAAAGTTCCTTTCGTAAACGGGGTGTCACCGCTCGCCACTCCCGCGACGAAGCCCGTAACCCGGGGGTAACGGCGCCCTCCGCGGCGAGGCGGGTCAGCGAGAGGTGCGCAGGACCCATCGGCGCACCAGCTGGGCGCTCACCGCCGCCAGCACGAGGATCGCCGCCAGGACCGGCCACGACAGGTCGTCAGGCCGCGGTTCGGGCAGCGCTTCCGCCGACCCGAGCGACCGCCGGGCTTCGACCACCACCGGCGCCGCACTGCCCGCCTGCGGGACCCCGGAACCGGCCGAGCCCGGGAAACCGGCGCCCGGCAGCTGTCCCGGGATCGGGGTGCCGAACACCGCGCCGCCGCCCCGCACCGGCCCGGGCACCCCCGCGACCGTCCACTGCCGCCCCGCCACCGGGGTGCCGCTGCCCCCCGGAGCGCCGGGTCCGGCGGGCGGCCCCGCGGGCGTCCCGGGTGCGGTGGTCTCGGGAGCACCTGGCGCCTGGCCGCGCACGAGGATGCCGCAGAGCGAGGCGAGCGAGGTGCGCACGGTGGACACCAACGGCGTGAGAACCGGGGCCAGCACGGGAATCTCGCCGAGCCGGGCGAGCACCGCGTCGGCGATCCGGCCGCCCGGGATCTCCCCCTGTCCCGTGGGGACGGTGCCCACCGGGATGGGCGCGGTGGTCGCCCAGACCGTGCGGAACGTACCCGTCAGCACACCCAGCGGATCCAGGCCGGAGAGTGCGGACACGACGGGTTGGGCGACCGACGCGGGGGCGAGCGCCACCGGCTGCCCCGGCGTCCCGGTCACCGTGGACGAGCACCCCGGCGCCGTCACCGGGGACTCCGCCGCGAACGCGGGTGTCCCGGCCAGCAGAACGAGCGTCAGCGTGCTGCCGGTGAGCAAGGTTCTGGTTCGCACTTGCCGCCTCCTCGGGAACCGGACTCTTGGCCCGGTCTCAGGTATTCCGCGTCCGGATGTGCCAGGCTGGGAAAACGCCGACGACGGCATCGTGACAGGTTTACCGGTTCTTTGACCAGCATGGCGGAAACCGAGCACAACGCTGCATTGCGCCGATGTTTCCATAGCCGACGACAGCGCGCTGACCAGCACAGACGTCCACTTCTGCACAATCCGCACGGAAATGCCCGGCCGGCGGCCGAGGGCAAATACCGGACACGCCGGCCGAAGGCGGCCCGAGGTTGTGAACACGAAGACCCGAATGTCTTGTAACCCTTTAAGAGAAGGCATGGCACTTCGACTGCGCGAGATCACCTGCTGCGATCCGGGAAATCGAGAAACTGTTTACGCCCGGGCAACACCCCAGCACGCACAAAAAAGGCCTGCCGATCCGGAATTCCGGATCGGCAGGCCTCGCGTGCCGGACTCAGGCCGGCACCACAACGTCCCCTTCGGGTTCGCGCTCGTCGAGCAGGGCCGGTCGAGCGGCCGGCCAGTCGTGCGCGACCAGCCGGACGTCCCGGCCGAACTGCATCCGCAGCCGGTTCCGGAACTCGGCGACCCCGGCGAACGGCTGCGCCGCGGCGAGGAAGAACAGCACACCGCGGCCGCTCACCGCGACCAGCGCGTGCAGCTCGCCGGTTCCCGTGGGCGAGCACGGTCGGGTCCACGTCACCAGCAGCGTTCCCGGCGGACAGCCCCGCGGCTGGCCGAACCCGCCGTCGCGGCCGAGCAGCTCCCACCGGAGCAGGTACTTGTCGATCGTCGTCCCCGCCAGCACCACCCCGAACTCGCGGGAGATCAGCTCGGCGACCGCCCGGCGCGTCCACAACAGCCACGGCAGCCCGGCCGCGTCCGGCGGCCCGGCCGCCAGGACGTCGACCACCCGGCCCTGCTGGGCCGCGGACAACGCCAGCTGCTCCCCCGCGCGCCGGCCGCGGGGCCGGGGGCGCAGCGTCGGCTCACCGCCGGACCGGTAGGCCCGCACCCAGGTGCCGACCGCTTTCCTGGACACCCCGAACATGCTCGCGACCCGCGTCTGCGAGGCCCCCGATTCGACCGCGGCCACGGCCTTCCGCCGGAGCTGTTCCAGGGCGTCCGGGGACAAACTGCGGGCACCGCCGGAGCCCTGCTGACGCTCTGCCATAACCATCCCCATCCGGTTCGGTCGGACCTACAGCTGGACTTTCTCCCGTTCCGGGGTCTCGTCGACGACCTCGGGCCGGTGGCCGCCGGGTCGCTTGCGGAACCACGCCGCACCTGCGGCCACCAGCGCGACCGCGAGCGCGGCACCGCCGAGCACGCGGCCGAGAATGTCCACATCGGACGATTCGGCCGTGACCGCGGGCGCCACGGTGACCACCGGCGCGGGGTGCTCCGGCTCGGGCTGCCCCGGCTGCGCGGGGTCAGCCCAGCGGACGACCTGTCCGTACGAATAGGTCTGCAGCACCTGGAAGGTGAGCGTGCCACCGGCCGGCAGTTCCCCGATCCGCACCGGGAACTGCTGGAAGGTGCCCGCCGGCACCGTCCCGCCCTCCCACACGATCGACGTCACCGGCTTCCCGGCCATCTCGTCGCCGCCGGCGGGCTGGGCGGTCATCTGCTCGTGCACGCCGATCTTCCAGCCCGGCAGGTTCTCCGGGGTGGCCGAGCTGATCACCGGCTGAGCCGGGAACAGCACCTCCAGCCGCACCGTCGTCGCGTCGTCGCGTTCGTTGGGCACGCGGAAGGAGATCGTGGCCGGCTCCCCGGGGGCGACGGTGTCCGGCGTGGCGGACACGTGGGCGGCCGCGACCGCCGGCCAGGCCAGCGTCACCGCGACCCCGGCGAGGACAGTTGCGACGAGGCGCGGGGCTCGGAACGGCTTTTGCGTTCCGATGCGCAGCGAAGGTGCGCGCATGTTCGTCCCTTCTGGGATTCCACCGTCGTGACCGGAACACCGCCGGCACAACCGGACCGCGGAACGGAGACCGCGGTCCGGCCAATGGTGCGGGCACACGTGACAAGTGGATCACGCCGTTGTTGACACCCCATTACCGGAAGTTCCCCTGCCGCCGGCGCGTCCGGTGATCTGCCGGGGGTCACGCCCGGAGGTCACGCGCAGCCGGAAAAGGTGTCACACCACCGACCGGGATCGAGGGATCCCCGATGACCGTTCTCCCACTTCAGGTAAGGAGTACAGGCATCTTCGTCACTCGAACGAGTGAGTCACTTATTTGCCCCGCGCCCTTTGCCTTGACTTGACCCGATCGCGTGATCACCGCACACGACGTCGTCTCGCGAACCGAACGATTCGGAGGTCAGGGCGGTGTTTCTCGCAAGTGAACGCCGAGCGCCCTCAGTCCGGCACGAGGCTCACGTCGTAATGGCGGGCGACCGCCTGGTTGTAGCGGGCGAACGACTCCCCGATCACCCGCAGCTCGTCCTCCGGCACACCGTCGAACATCACGGCCAGGTTGTCGCGGCGGCGGTCGTGGACCCGGCGGGCCCGGGTGCGGCCCTCCTCCGTCGCCACGACGATGCTCCGGCGCTTGTCCCCCGGCGCCGGGGCCCGCTCGACCAGGCCGGCCGCCGTCATCGCCGACACCTGCCGGCCCGCCGTGGACGGGTCCAGGCCGAGGGTTGCCGCCAGCGTGGTGATGTCCGCCGGGCCGGTCGCCTCCAGCGTTCGCAGCAGCAGGTACCCCGCGCGGTCGAGCTCGTCGTAGATGTCGGTGCGGCGGCTGAGCAGCTCGAAGTTGCGCACCATGACCGCGGTGTGGGCCTCGATGAGGTCGAGCGCGTCCATCTCCTGAACCTACCGTCCGGCCGATTGCCCGGTCGTCCGGCATATCGGTATCATACCGGTAATTATCGGCATGATACCGATATCGGCAACCGGAGGTAGGGGAAGTCACTCGGATGGGACGCGCGTCGACGGCGGTGCACCGGATCAGGGACAAGGCGATGAGCTCGGACCCGGGGCTGTCCCGGTTGTGGAGCGCGGTCTCGGCCGCCGTCGCGATGACGACCGGGCTGGCCGTCGAGTACGTCTTCGCGACGCTGACCGGGGCCGCGCCGCAGGCCACCCTGGTCGCCGTCCTGCTCGGCGCGATCACCGCGATGATGGGGTCGATGGCCCTGAGCGGCACCGCGGTGTGGCCGAAGGTGCGCACCGCCGCGCTGTTCCCGGTGGCGATGGGGCTCGGGATGACGCTGGGCATCGCGGTCGCGCCGCACACCGACCTCATGCTCGCCGTGTTCGTCGTCGTGATGTTCGCCGCCGTGTTCGTCCGGCGCTTCGGCATCCCGTTCTTCTTCTACGGCTTCATGGTCTGGATGGGCTACTTCTTCGCGGCGTTCCTGCACGCGACGCTCGGTGGGCTGCCCGCCATGCTCCTGGCCGTCGTCATCGCGAGCGCGTGGGTGCTGCTGCTGTCGCTGACGGTGCTGCGCGGCAACCCCGGCCGCACGCTCGCCCGCACGCGCCGCGCGTTCGGCGCCCGGGCCCGCGCGGTCGTCCGGCTCTGCGCGGAGCTCCTGGAAGCCGGCCCCGGCGAGCAGCTCACCCGGCGGATCCACGCGGCGCAGGCCCGGCTCGCCGAGTCCGCCCTGATGATCGAGGCGTGGTCGGCCGAGGTGCCGGTGCTCCCGGGCGCCGTCTCGGCGGCGGCGATCCGGCGCACCACGATGGACGCGCAGCTCGCGATCGACCTGCTCGTCACCGCCTGCGCGCAGCCGGTCCCCGAGCGGGACCTCGCGACCCGTGCGGCGCGCGTGCTCGACCTGTTCGCCCACAAGAACTACGCCGCCGCCCGGCAGGCGGCCGAGACGCTCCTGGCGCGGGCGGGCACGTCGCCCATCCGGCTGGTGGCCGTGGCCGTCACCGACTACCTCGACGTCGTGCGCCGCGCGGACCGCGACGGCCTCGCCGACACCGGCGAGTTCGAGCCCGCGGTGACGATCGCGATGGGCGCGCTGCCCGGCTCCGCCGCCGCGGCCGGCGACGTCGAGCCGCGGGGCCGCGCGTGGAACCCGTTGCGCCGCCTGGACTTCACCACCCGGCAAGCCGTGCAGGTGGCCGTGGCGGGCGGGCTCGCGATCGTGCTCGGCCGGCTGCTGTCCGAGCAGCGCTACTACTGGGCGGTGATCGCCGCGTTCGTCGCGTTCACCGGCACGGCGACCCGGTCGGAGGTGTTCCTCAAGTCGGTCAACCGCGTGGTGGGCACGCTGGTCGGGCTCGGCGCCGGCATCGCACTCGCCCACCTGACGGCGGGGCACCCGGCGGCGGTGCTAGCGGTGATCGTCGGCAGCATGTTCTGCGGCTTCTACCTGCAGCGGCTGTCGTACGCCTACATGATCTTCTTCGTCACGATCATGGTGAGCCAGCTCTACAGCGTGCTCAACGAGTTCTCGGCCGGCCTGCTGGTCCTGCGCCTGGAGGAAACGGCGATCGGCGCGGCCGTCGGCGTCGGGGTCGGCCTGGTGCTGACGCCGCTGAGCACCCGCGACACCGTCCGCACCACCGAGCGCGCCCTCGCTGGGACCCTGGGCGAGCTGCTGGCCGCCACGGCGGACCGGATCGACGGCCGCGCCGGGGACCTGGACGCGCAGGTCCGCGTCCTGGACAACAACCTCCGCCAGCTCCGGCTCGTGGCCGCACCGCTGGTGGCCGCGGTGCCCTGGGGCGGCGGTTCCCGCACCACCCGCCATCGGCTGACGCTGGCCGCCTCTTTGGCGCAGCACACCCACCGCCTGGTCGCCGTCCTCCGCCGCGGCCGCGCGAACGACCGTTCCCTGGCCGGGCCCGCCCGCGCACTGGCCGACGTCGCGACCGCCGTCGCCGAACCGGGCTCGGACCCGACGATCCCGCTGGGTCTCGCGGAGGCCGCCCTCACCCAGCACTGCTCCCCCGCCGACGAGCCGCTCCTGATCGAACTGATCCACCTGCGCAAGCTGCTGCACGAGTTCGCCACCGGCGACGAACCGGCCCGGCTCCCCGAACCGGCCGCACCGTGCGTCACGGAGATCAGCGGCCACGTCCACGGCCCGGCCGGCGCCCCGGTCCCCGGAGCAACCCTGACCCTGGTCGACGCCGTCGGCCGCCAAACCGCCCGGGCCACGTCGGCGACCGACGGCGCCTTCACGCTGCAGGCCCCGCGAGCCGGCTCCTACGTCCTGATCACGGCAGCAGCCCACCACGCCCCGGCCGCGGCAACGGTGCCCGTGTGCGGCGGACGGGGCGTGGTGCAGGACATCTGGCTGGCGGCGACCCGCACCCAGACGCCACCAGCCCGCCGCCACTGCCACCGCCGCGACGTCCGGCTCCGCTGAGCCCGAAGCGGCAACCCGAGCTGGTCACCCGCGAAAGCCGAACACTCTGCGTCACAGATCGGCTTCCCAGCGGTATCGTTGAAGCCTTCGTCGCCGAGGAGCCCCCGAGGGGAACGAGTGCGCATTCGACGCGGTGGCCCCGGCTGGGCCGTGATCCTGGGGGCCGCGGCACTCGCCGCGACCACGGTGGCCCTGACCCGCCTATGGTTACCAGCCGCTTTCGCCACCGGCGCGGCCGCACTCGTCACGATCGTCGCCGGGATCTGGACCTCGCGCGGCGCAAAAACCTTGACGGAACGGGACCGGTACCGCCGAGGTCTCGCCGGGCTGATGGTGCTGGGTCGCCACGGCCGCCTTCCGCGGGTGCGCGATCTCCACGACGCGGTCACTCTCGGCGTGCATCCCGCTTCGGGCGCCCGGCTTCCGGAGTTCATCACCCGGGACATCACGGCAAGGCTCTGCGAACAGCTCGGACGCGGCCGGTTCGTGCTGATCGTCGGCGAGTCGACCGCGGGCAAGAGCCGCGCCGCCTACGAAGCCGTCCGAGCCCGGTGCCCGGACCACCAGCTGATCCAGCCCGCCGGCAAGGAGGCGCTCGCCGCGGCCACGCAGGCGGCCCGGGAGCATTCCCGGGCGGTGTTGTGGCTGGACGACCTCGAGCGGTTCCTCGGCGCCGACGGCCTGAGCGGCGCGGCGGTCGGAAACGTGCTCGCCGAGCCCGGTGGTGATCGGCTGATCGTCGCGACGATGCGCGCCGAGGAGTACGCCAAGTACTCCGGCCGGACCGGGGGAATCGACGGTCCCAGCCGGGACGCGGTCCGCCGCGGCTGGGAGGTGCTGCGGCTGGCCACCCGGCTCACCCTGCCCCGGACCTGGTCGCCCGACGAACTGGAGCGGGCGGCGCGCCATTGCGAAGACACCAGCATCCGCGAGGCGTTGAAACACAGCGATCGCTTCGGGGTCGCCGAGTACCTCGCCGCCGGCCCGCAACTGCTCGCCGACCTGCAGGACGCCTGGGCGCCGGGGACCCACCCACGTGCCGCCGCGCTGGTGACGGCCGCAACCGACGCCCGCCGGGTCGGCATCCACCGGCCGCTGCCACGCGCGGTGCTGAACGACCTGCACCGGCACTACCTCGACCGCCGGGGCGGCCGGCTGCTCCGGCCCGAATCGCCGGAGGAGGCGATTCTCTGGGCGACCACGCCGTTGCACGCCACCAGCAGTCTCCTGCTCCCCCACGACAACGAGACCTACCTCGCCTTCGACTACCTCATCGACGCCGTCGCCAAGGACCCCGTCGCCCCGGAAGTGCTGATCACCCTCCTCAACGGCGCGACCGCCGAAGAAGCCATGGAAATCGGCGAACTGGCCTGGAGCTGGCACTCGCTCATCGTGGCCGAGAAAGCATTCCAGGACGCCCAGGACGCCGGGCACATCCCCGGGGTCGTCCGCCGTTGTCATCTCATCCGGGAGCGGGACGGCAGCGCCGCCGGGCTGCGCTTCGCCTGCCGGGAACTCCGTCGACACGCGGAACGTGATCCGGACGGTCTCGAAGCGCTCAAGCTCGCCGACCTCGTCGCGTGGGAAACCGCGCACAACGGGGACAGCGGCGCGGCTCTGCTGCAGTTGGAGCGTCTTTACCTCCGAGCGGCGGAGGTCCTCGGCAACAACCATGAGACGACGCTGAACGTCAAGTTCGGCGTCGCCTACTGGACCGGGATGCGCGGAAACCACCGCGCTGCGGCCGGTCTCATGTCCCGCGTCGCCGAGGACTGCGCGCGCAGTCTCGGCAGCACTCACCGAATGACCGTTTCGGCCCGGCAAGCGACCTCCCGGGAGATCGGCCACGCCGGCGACTGGGACCTGGCCATCCGCACGATGCGCGAACTCGTCCGGGACCTGGAAACCCGGCAGCAGCACCCCGACGACCTGCGGTCAGTCCGTTCCCAGCTCGCCTACCTGCTGACGCAGGCTGAAGACCACGCCGGTGCCCTGCCCTTGTGGCGTGAGCTCCTGGAAGAGAGCAACACCATCCACGGTCGCCTGAGCCTGTACACCCTCAGCTACCGGACAGAACTCGCGGACTGCATCGGCCACTGCGGCGATCCGGCGGAAGCGGTACGGCTCTTGACCGATACCGCGGCCGACGCCGCCCGGCTGGAGGATCCGCCCAGCACCAACGTCCTGGGAATCGGCCGCAGCCTGGCAATGTGGATCGGCGAGGCGGGCGACCCGGCCGAAGCGGTGCGCAAGTTCGACGACCTCGTGGCCACGGCGATCCGATGCCGCGGCACGGACGACGGGTGGACACTCGGCCTGCGCCGCCGCCGGGCGCACTGGGTCGGGGAGTCCGGGGACGCCGCGGCAGCGGTGCGCGAACTGGAGCAACTGACCGTCGACGCCGCCGGGGACGATTGGATGCTCAGGCACGTCCGCGAATCCCTCGCGCACTGGCGCGAGCGAACCGGCAGCTGACGGCGCTGAGTGGTCGCGGTCAGGAAGCGGGTCGGACTGAAACCACGCAGCCCGGGGGCGGATGACTCGTGCGCCCGATCTTGACGCCGCAGCAGCTTCCTCTTGCCGGACAAGGCAACCAGCTGATCGGCTCGGCTACTCGAACACTCCGAAGCCCGCGACGGCGTGGGCCCGGACGGCGTCCAGGTCGAGCTCCACGCCGATGCCGGGAGTGTCGGGCAGCGTGATGTAGCCGTCCTTGACGATCGAGCCGCTGCCGTCGGGGGCGTGGACGTAGCTGTCCCACACCGCGCGCTCCTCGAGGGCGTGCCATTCCTGGACCAGGAAGTTGGGGATCGCGCCGCACTGGTGCGACGTGGCCATCGTGCCCAGCGGCGTCGACACCAGGTGCGGTGCGAACGGGATGTAGTGCAGCTCCGCGAGGTTGGCGATCTTCTTGGCCTCCGCCAGACCACCGCACTTCGGGACGTCCGGCTCGATGACGTCCACCGCGCCGCGTTCGAGCAGCTCGCGGAATCCCCACCGCAGGTACAGGTTCTCGCCCGCGCAGATCGGGGTGCGGGTTTGTTCGCGCACCCGCACCAGCGCGTCGATGTTCTCCGCCGGCAGCGGTTCCTCCAGCCACATCAGGTGGAACGGCTCGAGCTCCCACGAAATCCGGCACGCGCTCGGCACGTCGTAGCGGGCGTGGAGGTCGATGGCCAGGTCGACGTCCGGTCCGATCGCTTCGCGGACGGCTGCCACGCGCTCGACCATCGAGCGCAGCTCGGCATTGGTGATCGTGTGGTTGAAATCGTCGAACTTGGCCGGGTGGTGCAGGTTGTCGATGTCGAACTTGATGGCGGTGAAGCCTTCGGCGACCATCCGCTGGGCCCGGTCGACGCACCCGGCGATCGAGCCCGCCGGGTCGTCGCCGTCGCCGCAGTCGGCGTAGAGGCGGATCCGGTCGCGGAACTTGCCGCCGAGCAGCCGGTACACCGGCTGGCCCGCGGCCTTGCCCGCGAGGTCCCACAGGGCGAGCTCGATCCCGGACAGGGCGATCACGAACACGCCGCTCTGGGCGCCCGCGAAGACCTTGCTGCGGCGTAGTTTCTCCCAGCAGCGCTCGACGTTGCGCGGGTCCTCGCCGATCAGGAGGGGGGTCAGGGACTTGATCATGCCGACGACGGCGTCCGCGCCGGCGTCGGGATTGGCCTCGCCGAACCCGCTGAGGCCCTCGTCGGTGTCGATCCGCACCAGCGTGGCCTGACCGTGGTAGGCCACCACCGCCGTCGTGACGTTCACGATCCGCATTGCTCTCCCGCCGCCGGGTAATGCGTCTGAAAGGGACTGTCGCGATGTCGAACTTGTCCTATAAGCTGATGACATGCCAAGGAGACAAGAGTCTCCGGACGCTGTCAAGGTCCGGACTCTTCCGGTGCAGGTGGCGGCCCACCTGACCCGGCGCATCGTCAAGGGCGAAATCGAGGACGGCCGGGCGCCGTCGGAGCTGGAGATCTCCCAGGAGTTCGGGGTCTCCCGGGTGGTGGCGCGGGAGACGCTCAAGATCCTCGCCTCGCTCGACATCGTCGACGTCGCGCAGGGTCGCCGCGTCGTGGTGCGCCCCCGCGCGGAGTGGGACTACCTGAACCCGTTGCTGATCGAGTGGCTGCCCACGGAGATCGTGGACGAGCTGCTGCAGGAACTGCACCAGATGCGCGTGCTGCTCGAGCCCGAACTCGCCGCGATGGCCGCGACCGGCATCACCGACGAGACGCTGGCCCGGCTCGGGAAGGAGATCGAGCGGATGTCGGCGCTCGAGGCGGATCCCGAGGCCTACCTCGAGGTCGACCACGAATTCCACATGGAGATCTGCCGGGCGGCCGACAACCGCATCCTCGACCGGATCATGTACTCCGCGCGCTGGCTGGGCACGGCCAGCCGGCGCCTCACCAACGAGGCGCCGGCCGGGCTGCGCCGCGCCACCACGCAGCACACGGAGATCTACGAGGCGCTCGTGGCGCGCGATCCGGCAGCGGCCCGCGCGGCGATGCGCAAGCACTTGAGCAACAACTACTCCACGCTCCTCGCGGAGAAGGAGCAGCGAAGCAAGCGGGCCGCCCGGCGGCGTTAGAACCCTGCACGACCGAGTTCCGGAACCGATGACGAGGACGGACGAGGCATGGCAGCATCCGCGATCCCGCCGATCCGGCTGGGGCTGATCGGCACCGGGCTCGCGGTCGAGAAGCTGCACTGGCCGGCGTTGCGCACGCTCGCCGACCGGTACGTGGTCACCGCGTTCACCGACTCCTCCGCCGAGCAGGGCACCAGGTTCGCCCGCTACAGCGGGACCGATCCGGCCCGGGCCACCGCCGACCGGGCCGCGTTGCTGGCCCGCGACGACGTGGACGCCGTGCTGATCTCGGTGCCGATCCCGCACCTGTACGAGGTGGCGCGCGACGCGCTCACGGCGGGCAAGGACGTGCTCTGCGAGAAGCCGGCCGGCGGCGACGCGGAGCAGGCCGCGGCCTTCCTCGCCCTGGCGGCCCTGCATCCGGACCGCACCTTCGTGGTGGGCGAGAACTACTTCTACCGCGACGACCTGCGCTACGCCCGCGCCTTGCTCGACAGCGGCGCGATCGGCCGCCCGCACCTGATGGCGTGGCGGCACGCCGGCCGGGTGATCCCCCGCGAGGGCGGGTTCACCGGCACACCGTGGCGGCACCGGCCGCAGTACCGCGGCGGGGTGCACCTCGACTTCGGCGTGCACCACATCGCCCAGATCCGGCTGCTCTGCGGTGACATCGCGCGGGTGCACGGCGCCGTGCAGACGGCCAACAGCACGATCGACGCACCGTCGGACCTCGCGCTCAACCTCGTCTTCACCGGAGGCGCCATCGGCAACTACACCGCGTCCTTCCCCGAAATCCCGGTGCCGCCCGAACCCAACGACATGCGGCTGTACGGCACCGAGGGTGTGCTCGTGCTCGCCGGGTCCGAGTCGGAGCGCCGCGTGACGCGCAGCGGTCCCGACGCCACCACCCACACCACCGTCTTCCGCGGCAGCGACAACGGCTACCGCGCGGAACTCGTCGACTTCGCCGATGCCGTGCAGTTCGGCGTGCGGCCGGTCGGCAGTGTGGCCCAGAGCGTGGCCAACACGATGGTCGTCCAGCGGGCGCTCGACTCCGCGGAACGGGCGGCCGCACTGGCACTCGACCCCGTGCCCGGTGCGGGCCCGGTGCCGCTGTGGCGGCCCCGTGGCTCGACCGGGCTGTTCGACGGGCTGCCAGGACAACGCACCAGCAGTTCGGCGTCCTTCGCCGCATGAACGACCCAGCTTTGAAGACTCGGCTTTGAAGACTCACAGCGGGGCACTCGCCTCGCTGTCCCGCCGGTTGCACCGTCGCCCCGTCGGTACGAGGAGTTGTCATGGAAGAGAAGAATGACCTGTCGAGGCGCACGTTCCTCGGGATGAGCGCGGGGGTCGGCGCACTGGGCGTGCTCGGTCTCGCCGGGTGCGGGAGCAGCCCCGCACCCGCACCGCAGGTCGACGTCCAAGTGCCCCAGGCGCTGCTCGACCAGGCGGCCAAGCTCCGCGGCGGGTCGGTGGGGATGCTGTCGCAGAAGCTGTACTCGGAGGCCGCCAACAAGGCGCTGGACAAGTCGCTGCAGGTGTTCGCGCAGGCCACCGGCACCACCGTCCGCAACGACCTGGTCTCCGGCGACGCCGGTGACATGGTCGCGAAGATGGACGCCGAGGTGAAGGCGGGCACCAACCGTGATCTGGCCTTCATGAGCGACCTGCGGTTCGTCGGCCAGCTCCACAACCTCGGCGCCCTCACCGACGTCACCGACGTGGTCAACGAGATGAAAGCGCTTTACGGGGAGCCCGCGACGGAGGCGACCAACTACTGCGTGTTCGACGGGCGCTGGTTCGCGATCCCCTACCACTTCATCGGGACCGGGATGTACCTGCGCAAGGACTGGTACACGGAGAAGGGCCTCCCGCTGAAGCCGTACTACACGTGGGAAGAGCTGCGCGACAACGCGTTGGCGGTCTCCGACCCGGCCAAGCGGCGCTTCGGCTGGGGGCTCACGGTGAACCGCTCCGGCGACGCCAACGGCTTCATCCAGAACGTCATCAGCACCTACGGCGGGGCGATCGCGGACAACACCGGCACGAAGGTGGTGTTCAACTCGCCGGAGACCGTCGAAGCCGTCACGTTCATCGGCGACATCTACACGAACCCGAAGTACGCGCCGATGCTGCCGCCCGGCATCGGCAGCTGGACCGACTCGAGCAACAACGAGAACTGGCTGGCCCAGATCCTGGGGCTCACGCTCAACCAGTTCAGCGTCTACGCCGACTCGAAGACCAAGAAGAACCCGGTCTACGGCAACACCCATCCGTTCAACGGCGCCACCGGACCGGCGCTCGACCGGCCGCTCGCCTACGGCCAGTCCAACTCGTTCGTCGTGTTCAAGGGGGCCAAGAACCCCGACCTCGCCAAGCTGGTGGCGAAGTTCATGGTCAGCGGGACCGCATTGCTCGGGGTGGCCAAGGAAGCACCGTGCCTGGTCAATCCCGCGTGGGACAAGGTGTGGGACTCCGACCCGTACTACACGACCGGTGACCCGGCTTTCGCCGCGCTGCGGGAGCAGACCCGCGCGACGCTCCCGATCAAGACCAAGACCGGCTACGCGTACCCCCAAACCCCGAGCCCCGGCGAGCAGTCCGCCATCGCCGCCTACCTGCTGACCGACATGATGCAGTCGGTCATCCAGGGGACCAAGCCGGCCGAGGCCGTGGCCGCGACGCACACCCGGATCGTGCAGATCTTCGAGCAACAGGGCTACCGGCAATGACCGTCCTGCGTCCGAAGACGACACCGCCGGCGCCGGCCCGTCCGGCGCCGGGCGGGTCGTCCTCGCTCACCCCGACCCAGCGGCGGCTCGGGCGCGACTGGCGCCTCGCCGCGGTGTTCATCGGGCCGACGCTGCTGCTGGTCGCCGGCCTGATCCTGGTCCCGATCATCAGCTCGGTCTTCACCAGCGCTACGGAACGCCACGGCGCGGAGACGGTCTTCGTCGGGCTGGACAACTACACCGCCCTCGTCGGCGACGCCCTGTTCCACAAAGGCGTGCTCAACTCGTTCGTCTTCACCGCCTACGCCGAGATCTTCAAGGTGGTCTTCGGCCTCATCGCGGCGCTGATGCTGCACCACATGCGCCGCGGCCGGGCGATCCTCGCCGGGGTGATCCTGCTGCCGTGGGTGATCCCGACGGTCGTCACGGCCTTCACCTGGCGCTCGCTGCTCGACCCGATCTTCGGCAGTGTCAACGTCCTGCTCACCGACTCCGGGATCGGGCCCGCCCTCGCCGCGATCGGGCTCGTCGACAAGTGGCCCGCGGAGTGGCTGTCCGATCCCGCGCTCGCGATGCCCGCGGTCATCCTGGTCAACGTCTGGAAGGGCATCCCGTTCTTCACGGTGACGTTCCTCGCCGGGCTCAAGGCCATCGACAGCAACCTTCACGAGGCGGCGATGATGGACGGCGCGTCGCCGTGGCAGCGCTTCGTGCACATCACGCTGCCGGGACTGCGGCCCGTCATGATCGTGACGGTGCTGCTGTCGTCGATCTGGACGTTCAACAACTTCGACCTGATCTGGCTGATGACCCAGGGCGGCCCGGGCGACGCCACCGCTCCGTACGTGATGGTGGCCTACTCGAAGGCCATCCAGCAGCTGCAGCCGGGTGCGGGCGCCGCGGTCACGCTGGTGATGCTGCCGATCATCGCGATCCTCGTGGTGATCCTCGTGCGGATGATGCGGCGCAGCGACCAGCCGGGCGCCGCGGACCTGGGGCGTCGGCGGCTGAGTCCGGCCCAGCGCCGGGCACTGCCGTGGGTGATCGTCGTGGGCTCGGCGCTGATCCTGGTCTGGGCGTCGCCGCACATAGTGTGGAAGGCCGCGCTCGTGCTGGGCGTGTTCGTGGTGCTCGCGGCCGTCGTCGGCCGGGTCGTCTCGGTGCTCGCCATCCGGGGCAACCGGCTGGCCGCCCGCCTGGTCGGGGGCACCGGCTCGGGGGTCGCGCTCGTGGGCCTGCTGGGCTTCGTGCTCGCCCCGCTCTACTGGATGACGGTCACGGCCTTCAAGTCCGACGACCAGATCGTCGCGCGCACCGACGACCTCTGGCCGACCCCGTGGACCACCGAGCAGTTCACCAACCTGTTCACCGGGACGTTCGGCACCTGGTACGTCAACACGATCCTGGTGTCGGTGGCGTCCACCGCAATCGCCCTGGTCTGCGCGGCGCTGGCCGGCTACGCCTTGGCACGGCTGAAGTTCCGGGGTTCGGAGAGCTTCACGGTGACGATCCTGCTCACCTACGTGATGCCGGGCGCGCTGCTGTTCATCCCGCTGTACCAGCTGATGAGCGGGATCGGGCTCAACGACTCGCTGTGGTCGCTCGTGCTCGCCTACCCGACGTTCACCCTGCCGTTCGCGACGTGGCTGCTCGTCGGTTACTTCAAGTCGATCCCGGCCGACCTCGAGGAGGCGGCGCTGGTCGACGGCTGCACGCGGTTCGGGGCGTTCCGCCGGATCGTGCTGCCACTGGCCAAGCCGGGCCTGCTCGCGGTCGCGCTGTTCACGCTCACCAACGCGTGGAACGAGTTCCTGTTCGCCTTCGTGTTCATCACCAAGGACGAATACAAGACGCTGCCCGTCGGCATGCAGTCGATGATCTTCGGCGACGTCGTGCCGCAGGGGCAGCTGGCCGCGGCCTCGCTGCTGGTCAGCATCCCGGTCGTGCTCATGTACGGGTTCGGGCAGCGGTTCCTGACCGAGGGCCTCACCGCGGGCGCGGTGAAGGGATGAGCGAGATCACCGAGGAGCACGTCGCGACGGCGTCCCGGCCGGGCAAGCTGCGCATCACCGACCTGCGCGTGGCGAACCTGGCGGGCGTGCCGTTCCGCTCGTCGATCATCCGGATCGACACCAACCAGGGACTCGTCGGTTACGGGGAGGTGCGCGACGGGGCCAGCGCCACCTACGCGCTCACGCTCAAGAGCCGGCTGGTCGGCGAAAACCCCTGCAACCTCGACAAGATCTTCCGCAAGATCAAGCAGTTCGGGTTCCACGGCCGTCAGGGCGGCGGGGTGTCCGGCGTCGAGATGGCGCTGATGGACCTCGCCGGCAAGGCGTACGGAGTGCCCGCGTACGCGCTGATCGGGGGCCGGTTCCGGGACGAGATCCGCTGCTACGCGGACACGCCGTCGCTGCCGGACCCGCACACGATGGGCGCCCGGCTGCTGGAGCGCAAGCAGCGCGGGTTCACGATGCTGAAGATGGACGTGGGTGTCGACCTGCTGTGGGACGTGCCGGGGGCGCTGATCGCGCCGCCGGGCGCCCGCGAGGACGTGACGACGATGCACCCGTTCACCGGCATCCAGGTCACCGCCAAGGGCGTGGACCATCTAGTGTCCTATGTGGACATCGTGCGCTCCGTCGTCGGCTACGACGTCGCGCTCGCCGCCGACCACTTCGGCCACATCGCCCTCGACTCGGGCATCCGGATCGGCCGCGCGCTGGAGCCGTTCACCCTGGCGTGGATCGAGGACCTGATCCCGTGGCAGCTGACCGGCCAGTGGCGCGAGCTCACCGCGGCCGTCGCCGTCCCGACGTGCACGGGTGAGGACATCTACCTGCTCGACGGCTTCCGGCCGTTGCTGGACGCCGGCGCCATCCGCGTGGTGCACCCCGACCCGGCGACGGCGGGCGGGATCGCGGAGACCAAGCGGATCGGCGACTACGCGCAGGAACGCGGGATCGCGATGGCGCTGCACCTGGCGGCGTCGCCGATCGCGACGATGGCGTGTGTGCACCTGGCCGCCGCCACGGAGAACTTCCTCGCCCTCGAACACCACGCGGCCGACGTCGAGTTCTGGAGCGACCTCGTCACCGCCCCGCTGATCCAGGACGGCCGCATCACCGTGCCGGACACACCGGGGTTGGGCTTCGGGGACGTCAACGAGGAGCTGCTGCGCCGCCACCTCGACCCGCGCGATCCGGTGTTCTTCGCCGAGACGAAGCACTGGGACGCGGAGTCGAGCCACGACCGCCTGTGGAGCTAGGCGCGGCCCTGTTCGGCCCGCCACCGCTCGTACTCGGGCCGGGCCTCGTCCGAAAGCGGGTAGTACAGCCGCATGTCGCCGCCTTCGGACAGCCGGATCCGGGAGAACTCCTCCCACTCCGCGTGTTCCTGAGCGTGGGCCACCAGGGCCGGGGCGAGCTTGACCGGCACCACGACCGCCCCGTCGTCGTCGGCGACGACGATGTCGCCCGGCTCGACGAGCGTGCCACCGCACGCCACCGGCACGTTGACGGCGGCCGGGACGATGTCGGTCTGGACGTGGAAGTTCGGGGTGGCGCCCCGGATCCACAGCCCGAGGCCGAGCTGCTTGGCCTCGCCGATGTCGCGCAGGCAGCCGTCGACGACCACACCGAGGCCGCCGCGGCCCTTGAAGTAGGTCAGCATCATCTCGCCGAACACCCCGCTGCTCATGTCGCCGCGCGCGTCGACGACGATCATGTCGCCGGGCTGGGCGTGGTACATGACGTGCCGGTGCAGCTGCTTCTCCGGTTCCTCGTACTCGTCGACCGGAAAGAGGTCCTCCCGCTTCGGCAGGAACTGCAGTGTCAGCGCCGGACCGGCCACGCGCACGCCGGGGGTCACCGAAACCGGCCCCCGGATGAATGCGCTGCGAATGCCCATGCGGCTGAGCTCACCGCTGGCCGTCGCGCTGCCGATGGCCGCGAGCGCCGCGCTGAGCTCGGCGGGCGGGCGGGCGATGTCGTGCGTCTCGACCACGTCGGTGGCTCCCTCGGATCCGCGCTGACCGTGAGTCTTGATCTCGATCCCAGCGTAGCCCGGTTCAGCGGGTCCGGCGGACGGTGCGGTCCAGGATTCCGAGGGTGGCTTTGAGGGCGGACACCGAGATCACCGGGAAGGCGACACGCTTGCGCCACTCCTCATCGACTTCCGACCAGTCGTAGTAGGAGGTGACGAGGGTGCCGTCTCGGTCAGGCGCCAGCCGGTAGCCGAAGACGTGCCGGGCGTGTGGCGCGACCCGGCCCTCGACGGTCCAGGCGATCTCCTCCCCCGGGACGAACTTGGTGATGACGACCTCGACGTCGTAGGTCCCCAGTGGAACGTCGCCGAGTGCTTCCCGGTCCATGTGGACCACGAACCGGTCGCCGGCCTGCGTGACCGGTGCACCTTCGGCGTCCATGAGCATGCCCGACGCGTCGATGGCCACGTGGCCCTTCGGGTCGGACAGGACCGCGAAGACGGCGCCGGCGGGGGCCGGGACGAACCGGGAGACTTCGATCCGTTCCGGGCCCGGCGTTTCCGCCGTGGCCATCAGGACGGCGCGACCGAGGATGTGCGACGCCATCGTGAAGCCGAGGACGGCCGGGGTGGCGTCGGCCGGGACGCCGATGGACTCCACGTCGAGGGCGTGCACCACGATGAAGTAGCGGTGGGGGCCGTGCCCGGCCGGTGGTGCGGCACCGACGAACTGTGCGAGTCGGGCATCGTTGGGGAGCTGCCAGGCACCTTCCGGCAGGCCCGAACCGGTGTTGTCGCCAGCGCCCTCGGGCAGCTCGGTGCAGGCGGCGGGAATGTCGGCGACCGCCCAGTGCCAGAACCCGGACCCGGTGGGGGCGTCGGGATCGTAGACGGTGACGGCGTAGCTCTTGGTGCCTTCGGGGGCTCCGCTCCAGGACAGCTGCGGCGAGAGGTCCTTCCCGCCGGGGAGGGCGGACGACAGTTGCTCGGGCGGCAAGGCCGCGCCCTCGGTGATCGTGGCGCCGGCCACGGTGAAGGTGGCTGTCTCGGGGAGCCGGGCGAACGGGTCGTTGCTGCTCATCGTGTGTTCCTTCCTGCTGCGTCGGGGAAGCGCCGACGCTCCTCGGTCACCTGATCGACCATAGCACGGATAATCGATTATCTGCCGGTTCGTCTATCCTCTTGCCATGATGCGAAGGACGGGCGCAGCGAGTTCGCCGGGCAAGCCGATGCTCTCGGAGCAGGTCTACGCAAATCTGCGGACCGCGATCATGCACGGCGCCCACGCACCCGGCGATGCCCTGAAGCCCCAGGATCTCGCCGTGGCGCAGGGGGTGAGCTTGGCGGTGGTGCGCGAGGCTCTGGTCCGCCTGGTCGGCGACGGCCTCGCCGACCGGCTGCCGAACCGCGGTTTTGCCGTCCCGGCGTTCTCCGACCGCCGCTGGCAGGAGATCGCGGAGGCTCGGCGGGCCGTCGAACCGGTGCTCCTGCGCATGTCCGTCGAGCGGGGTGATCTGGACTGGGAGGCCCGGGTGCGGGCCGCTCACCACCGCCTCGCCCGCACCCCGCCGTTCCTGCCCGAGGAAGGCGAGCACTACAGCGACGCCTGGTCCGAAGCGCACCGGATCTTCCACCGCACCCTGCTGGAGGGCTGCGGCAACACGATGCTCCTGGACACCTTCGACCGGATGTGGACCGCGAGCGAACTCGCTCGCCGCTGGTCGGCCCGCCGCAGGCCCGGCCGGGACCACCTCGCAGAACACCGCCGGCTGGAGGAGACCGCCCTGGCGCGCGACGCCGACGCCGCGGCTGCAGCGCTGGTCGAGCACCTCACCTTGACCGCCGACGGACTGGCCGAAGACACCCGGCGTGAAGCCACGACGAAGGCCTGACGCTCCTCAGTCCGGTGTCGAGCCAAGCAGCTCTTCCGCGGCGCGCGCGTGGTGGCTTTTCAGCTCGGTGTAGATGCCCAACGCCTGGCTCGCGTGCTCCCGGCTCGCGGCGTGGTCGCCGAGAACGTGGTGGAGCCGGGCGATCCCGTAGTGCGCGTGCGCTTGTTCGAGGGCGAAGCCGATTTCGCGGGCGAGCCCGAGCACTTGCCGGAACCGCTCGAGGGCGCGGTGCGGGTCGGGGTCCGCCGCCGCCATCCGGTTCAGGATCTCGACTTCGAGGCCGCGGTCCCCCAGGACGTGGGTCAGCTCCAGCGCGCGCTGGTAGCAGTCGTGGGCGTCGTCGTGGTTGCCCTGGGCCCGGTGCAGATCGGCGAGGCTGGTCAACGCCACACCGCCGAGCCCCGCGGAGTTCAGCTCCTGGGCGATGGTGATGCTGCGGTCGAGGTGCTCGATCGCGTCGTCGTGGCGGCCGAGCTTGCGGTAGCAGTCACCGAGGTTGTTGAGGGCGATGCCGTAGGTGGACCGGCCGTCCATGAGGCGGCTGACGTCGAGGGCGCGGGTGAAGTGCTCCAGCGCCTTGTCCTGGTCGCCGCGGTCGTCGTGGATGAATCCGAGGTTGGTGTTGGCCGCGTACTCCACGAGCGGGTCGTCGTGGGAGTGCTCGAGAGCGCGGTGCAGGTCGCGGAACGCCTCGTCGTGCCGGCCGAGGCGGATGAGGGCGAACCCGCGGCTGCAGAGCGCGTGGGCGTGGTCGACGGAGTCGGCGGCCGTCAGGTCGCGGGCCGCGGTGTGCAGCGTCAAGGCGTCCTGGTAGTGGCTGCGGTTGTCGAGGTACCGGTACAGCGTCGTGGACAGGTGGGTGACCACGCGCAGCCGGCCGTGGGCGGCCGCGTGCCGTGCCGCCGAGACCAGGTTCTCGCGTTCGGCGTCGAGCCAGGCGAGGGCGGCGTGGAAGTCGGGCAACGGCACCGTGGGCCCCGCCGGGGACGGGATCGGTGGCCTGCGGTGCCGCTCGTCCGGCGAGAACCTTTCGGCAGCAACGGAAGCCGCGTGACAGTAGTGGCCGAACAGGCGGGTCAGGGCGTCCCGCCGGTCGGGTTCCGTGGTGTGGGTGTGCGCGAGTTCGGTGGCGTAGAGGCGGGTGAGGTCGTGCATGCGGTAGCGCCCCGGCCGGTGCTGCTCGACCAGGCTGGCCAGCTCGAGCCCGGTGAGGGCGGTCCGGGTGCCGGCGCGTGACAGCCCGGTGAGCGCCGAGACCGCCGGCAGCGCGATGTCCGGGCCCGGCGCGAGACCGAGCAGCCGGAGCGTGGTCGCGGCCTGCGGGTCGAGCACGCGGGTGGAAGCGGAGAACACCGTGCGGAGGTTCCACGGCAGCTCGCCGGTGTCGAGCGCGTCCAGCCGGCCGGCGGGAACGCGCAGTTCGGCGGAGAAGCCGGCGAGCGGGAAGTCCGGGCGGGTCGCGGCCTGGGCGGCGACGATGCGCAGGGCCAGGGGCAGGCCCGCGCAGTGCTCGACGAGCTCGTCCGCGGCGCGCGGGTCGGCGTCCACCCGGGCCGCTCCGAGGTGCCGGACGAGGATCTCGCGTGCTTCCGGGGCGGCGAGGACGTCCAGCGGCAGCGGTCGCGCGCCGTGCGTGGCCAGCAGGGCGCTCATCCGGTGCCGGCTGGTGATCAGCACCGTGCCGGCCGAACCGCCGGGCAGCAACGGCGTGACCTGCGCGGTGTCGCGAGCGTTGTCGAGCACGACGAGGATGCGCCGGCCGGCGACCAGGCTCCGGTACAGCGCGGACCTGGCGTCGGTATCCGCCGGGATGGCGGCGGACGGCACACCGAGCGCGGTCAGGAATCCGTGCAGCGCCGACCCGGCCGGCACGACGTCCGCGGCCGGGTCGAACCCGCGCAGGTTCACGAACAGCTGGCCGTCGGGGAAGTCGTCGAGACGCTCGTCCGCCCACCGGAGCGCCAGCCCGGTCTTCCCGACCCCGCCACCACCGGACAGCACCCAGATCGCCGTTGATCCCGGTGCGCCGGACCGGTCGAGCACGCCGCTGAGCGCGGCGAGTTCGCGCGTGCGGCCGGCAAAAGCGGCCGGGGCGGCGGGCAGCTGGCGGGGCGTGACCCGCGGCGGTGCCGGCGGTGCGACCTCGGGACGGCCGGGTCCGGGACCGTCGAGTTCGGGGGCCGCGGACAGGATCTGCAGGTGCAGCTGCCGCAGCGCAGCGCCGGGGTCGGTGCCCAGCTCTTCGGCCAGCCGCAGCCGGACACCCTGGTAGTGCGCCAGGGCCTCGGACTGGCGGCCGCTGCGGTAGAGCGCGAGCATCAGCTGTCCGGCCGCTCGTTCGTCCAGCGGGTCCCGTTCCGCCTGCGTGGTCAGGGCCGGGACCAGACCGGCGTGGTGCCCGAGGCGCAACGCGAGGTCGTGCCGATCCAGCTCCGCGGCCCGGTGCAGCTGCCGCAACCGATCCCGCAGCGCGCACATCCAGGGTGTGTCCACCACCGCCACCGGCTCGCCGCACCACGCGTCGAGGGCGGCGGTGAACAGGTCCAGCGCGCGGCCGGGCTCAGCACAGCCCCGCGCCAGGGCAAGGTTGTTTTCGAACCGGTGAAGATCGACGGTCATCGGATCCGCGCTCAGCACGTACCCGTTGGGCTGCCGGCTGATGGCCACACCCTCGGCCGGCGCCAAGACACGGCGCAGCCGCGAAACGTAGCCGTACAGCGCTTCCCGAGGGCGACGTGGCAGCCGCTCGCCCCAAACGCGGCCGGCCAGCTCGTCGACGGGCACCGGCCGGTTGACGTCGGCGAGCAGCGCCACCAGCACCGCCCGCTGCCGGGCGAACCCGGCGTCCACCGCCTGCCCGGCCAAGCGCAGCTCGAGACCGCGCAGCAGACAGAACTCCACCGTCATGGCGCCCCCTCCGCGCACTCGCCGGATGGCACGGACCTGCGACTTCAAGGTTTCTCACCAGACTCCCACACAGATCCGGGCGTGACCATCGGGCCTCGACGAGAGGGGACCCCGATGACCGGGCTGCTGGAAATCGAAGCCGCTCGCCGGCTCGCCGCCGAACGTGCGCAGAGTTTGGCCACCGAGCTGGAGCGGGCGACGGACCGAACCCGGGAAGCCACGGCGCACCGAACGGCGGAAGCGTCCCGGAAGGACTGATCACCAGGAACGGGAACCGGCGCGCGCCGGGACGGGGAGCACCTACCCCCTGCCGCCCGCGGGGTACATCCGGTTGAACCGCGGCGGCGTGTAGGGCAGGTACCGTCCCGGCACGCCGTCCACGGCGGCCGCCAGGTGGTTCATCGTCGCCGGTGCCGTGTCGGGCCAGTGCCCGGTGCGCAGCCGGGTCAGCGTCCGGTCGATCGCCGCCTGCTGCTCGCCGGTGGTGTAAGTGCAGTGACCGGCGGTTCGGACGTAGGTCTGCCGCAGCAGGGACTCGTTGCCCGCCCGGCGGACCAGCGTGCCGTACGACTGCTGCTGGGCCACGGTCGAAATCTGGTCGCCGGTGCCGTTGACCGTGAGCACCGGGATCCGCAGGTCACCGGTGAACACGATGCCCCGCTCCAGGTAGCGGACGGCCGCGGGATCCGCGGCCACACGAGGTTCGGCGGCGAGCCGGCCGAGATCGGCGCGCAGGTCGAGCCCCGCCCGCTCGTACAGCCGTCGCACGGCGTTCTGCTGACTCGGTTCGGCCATCGTGAGCTGGCGTGCGTAGTCGACCCCCGTGTTCCACGACGGGTTCCCGCCCGCCAGCTGCTCGATCGCCCGCCGGCTGCTGACCGCCTGCCCCAGGTACGGCAGCGGCCCGCCCGCGAGCGCCAGGAACATTCCCTGCTCGACGCCGTCGGCGTCGCGGCCGTCCGGGACCGGGGTCGTCGTTCCGTCGGCGGCCAGGCCCCAGCCCGGCAGCTGGCCGATCGCCGCCGCGAGCGCGATCCGCGCCTGGCCCGCCGCGGTCGCCTGAGCCGACGTCATCGCCGAAATCCACTGCTGCTGGAGCCCGGGGACGTCGGCGGGGATGCCGGTCACCGGGAGGGCGGAGTTGCGGAACAACAGCGTCTTGAGCGTGAAGACGGTGTCGAGCTTCTGGTTCCACTGGCCCACCGCGCCGCCGAGGCCGCCGCACATCGGGATCGCCGCGTCGAACCGGCCGGGGTGCACCTGCGCGACGCCGGCGGCGACCATCCCGCCCATCGAGCGGCCTTCGGCGATCGTGAACCTGGCGCGGCCGAACGCGGTTTCGAAGCGGCCGAGCGCGGCCGCCTGGTTGTTGACGGCCTGCGCGATGTTCCAGCCGGTGACCGTGCGCGTGGTGCCGCCCACCGCGTAGCCGCGGTGCAGCAGGCTCGCGGTGAGCGGGCTCGAGAGTCCGCCCGCGGCGAAGTCGAGGTCCACCAGCACGGCGCCGTTCCACCGGTCCGGTTTGGCGAAGGTGTACGGCGTGCCGTCGGTCAGCTGCCCGTCGACACACCGCGCCGAGACGCCCGGACACGGGGTCTCGGCTTCGGCCGCGTGGGCTGTCGCGGGAAGCCCGGCAGCGAGCACCACGGCCACGGCCAACCCGCGAAGACGTAGGGATCTCATGCACTGCTCCTGTCAGAAGTTCTTGCTGGTGACCGTCCAGCCCGGGGTGGCGCACAGTCCGCAGTCCGGGCCGAGGAAGTAGTCCCGCGCGGCGCGGTTGCCGTTGAGGGTGAAGTCGAACCAGGCGACGAGGACCCGGACGGCCTCCTCGCGGACGCTCGGGTCGGGGTTGCCGGCCCGCTGGCCGTAGACGAACCCGGTGTGGCCGGCGGCCGGGTTGGTCGCCCGGACCGCGGGGACGGTGACGAGGTCGTAGTTCGCCCCGCTGTTGGGGTAGGCGACGTCGTCCGGGCCGCCGTCGGCGAACAGCACCGGGGTGTGCAGCTTCCGCAGGTTCTCCCGGCCGTAACCGAGGGTGCCGTCGGCGAAGAACCCGCTGTCCAGCGACAGCACCGACTTCACGCGCGGATCCGCACCTGCGACGAGCGCTTCGATGCCACCGCACGAGTGGCCGGTGACGCCGATCCGCCGCGTGTCGAGCCGGTCCCGCAAGGCACTCCCCCGGCGGCCGTTCTCGCGTTCGGCCCAGGTGATCGCGTCGGTGATCACCTTCGGTTCCGGACTGCCGTTCTCGGTCAGGGCGGGCTGGTCGAACCCGCCGACGGCGACCACGACGAACCCGTGCGCGGCGAGCAGCGTCTCGAGGGTCAGCAGCTCGTTGTTGCTCGTGTGCCGGCACGCGCCGTTGCCGAACACCACGACCGGCAGGCGGCCGCGCACCCGGTCCAGGTCGGCGGGCCGGTAGACGGTGTACTCGGCGGCGTAGTCCCCCGTCCGGGCCGCACCCTCGCGGACCACCGGGTGGAACACCGCGGACGCGGGCGGCGCCGGCGCGGAAGCGACTTCGGCCGCGGGGGAACCGGGGACGACCGCCGCCGTGACCGCGACGAGCACCGTCACCGCGGCCACGAGAGCGGGTCCGAAGATGGCGTTCTTCATCGGGAGTCCTTTCCGGACAGTAAGGGGCGTTACCGTGGCGTGGCCGCGTTGAAGACCGGCTTCGGGACCGAGACCTGGTTGAGCCCCCAGCGGGACATGATCCCGACGTACGTGCCGTCCTGGAAAAGCTCTTCGAACACCTGCTGCAGCACCGGGCCCAGCTTCGAGGACTTGGGGACGTACAACGCCAGGTCGTCCTTCGTCGCTCCCTGCGCTTCGGTCTGGGTGACGTACTTGTACGCACCTTGCTTCTGCTTCACGTCGATCGCCGCGGCCTCCGTCATGCCCGCGGCGTCCGCGCGGCCCGAGCGGGTGGCCAGCAGCGTGGCGTTGGTGTCGTCGAGGCCGACGGTCTGCGTGGCCTGGCGCTTGCTCTGCGTGCAGAAGCGGGACAGCTTGTTCAGCTGCTCTTCCACGACGCTGGCGGTCACCACCGCGATGCGCTTGCCGCAGAGGTCTTCGACCCGCGCGATCCCCGTCGACTCGCTCGGCAGCACGTAGGCCGTACGGGTGGTCATCCAGGTGATCGTGTCGAACTGCCGCTCGCGCTCGGCGGTGGCCTTGACCGGGCCGTTGAACGCGTCGTACCGGTTGCCCAGCATGCCTTGCAGCGCGGCCGGCAGCCCGGCGACGACGATGGTCTGTGTCTTGACCCCGAGCACCTGCCCGATCGCGGCCTGGAAGTCGGCGTCGATCCCGGTGACCGTCCCGTCCGGCGCGACCGTGCGATAGGGCGGATGGGAGTCACCGGCGAACCGGATCACCCCGGCGTCCTTGATCGCTTGCGGCAGCGCGTCGTGCAGGGACTGGGCCACCGGGAGGTCCGTCGCCGTCGCGAGGGTCGTGGGGCCGCTTCCCACCGTGCATCCGGTGGCGGCCAGCCCGAGGGCAGTGGTTGCGAGGATCATGCTTCGGCGTCGTTGACGAAGGAGGGATCGCATGGGAGGTCATCCTTGGCTAAGGTCGGCTGTCAGCTCTTCAAGTCGTCGAGCCACGCGGTCATCCGCGCGGTCAGGTCGGCGCCCGTGCGGGCGTCGACGTTGTCGGCGGGCAGTTCCAGCACCGGGATGCCCGCCGCGCGCAGGGCGCGGGTGGTGAAGTAGCTGCCGCGCGCGTCGTCGGAGACGAGGTGCACCACGCCGTCGACACCGTGGTGCCGGGCTTCCTTGACGTACCACTCGGCCGACCACGGCGGGGTGTAGAGCTGGTCGCTGAACGCGGCGAAGCGGGCGGCGAGGGCGCGCAGCGGGTCGTCGCCGTAGCGCAGGTAGCCGTCGGCCGCGATGGCGAGGTACATGGACCAGACGAAGACCGCGCCGTGCGAACGCTGGAACCGCTGGTAGAACTCGAGGTCGAACCACAACCCGCGGCCGACCCACATCAGCCGCAGCCGCTCGTCCGGGCACACCGCGACGCCGGTCTCGATCCGGTCGCGCACCTCGTCGTGGAACGCCCGCGCCGCGTCGCGCGCCCACTCGGTGCCGCGGTGCCACTGGGGCACCATGACGCTCGGGATGCCGTCGGTGACGGCGATCGGGCACGGCCGGGCGGCGGCGATCAGGTCGCGAGTGCGGCGGTTCCACTCCTGCTGTTCGTTGACCAGGTCCAGGACCTCGCGGAACCGGGTCTCGGAGAACACCCGGCCGGTGGTCTGCTCGAGGTACCGGATGAGCCCGGTCAGCTCGCCGGTCAGCAGGTCGAGGCGGTCGCTGCCGATCGCTTCTTCCCAGCGGTGCGGCATCAGCTCCCACCACCGCTCGGGCACGGCGTTCTCCGCCGCGCTTTCCAGCGGGTAGTAGGTGACGCCGGGCTGCGCGTCCCAGACGTCGAAGATCTTGCGGGACGCGTCGCCGGTGGTCTCGCCGAGCACGATCGACGGTGTCGGCAGCCCGCCCCACGGTG
Source organism: Amycolatopsis sp. NPDC051758 (assembly GCF_044453095.1). Classification (NCBI taxonomy): domain Bacteria; kingdom Bacillati; phylum Actinomycetota; class Actinomycetes; order Pseudonocardiales; family Pseudonocardiaceae; genus Amycolatopsis; species Amycolatopsis sp. NPDC051758. Next base: position 1,182,653 of record NZ_JBITCJ010000002.1, read on the forward strand.
CCTGGCCCGGGTCATCCTCGAACGCGGACGCCAGCGAGGTGGCGCTGTACTGCTCGATGTAGTCGGGATAGCCGCGGTCCCGCAGCAGGCCGAGGTAGCGCTGGGTCTGGCGTTTCGCCGCGACGATCGAGGCCCACCACTGGTTGACGACGTACGGGATGCCCATCGTGCGGAAGATCTCCTGCGGCGCATCCGCGTTGACCAGCGCCAGCGGAGCACCGGCGGCGACCTCCGCCCGCATCGCGGCGAACCACTCGCGCTGGTGGGCGGTCGCGGTGGTCGCCGAGGCCAGCCGGGCGGTCATGCCGGGGCTCCCGCCGGGAGCAACGCCGCAAGCGCGTCCTCGGTCAGCTCGCCGTAGGGCTGACGCTCGGCCAAGACCGAACGGAGGCCTGTCGCGGCCCGCTGCTCCGGGAAGTCCCACGGCGGCGCGTCGTCGTGGACACGCGCGTAGGCGAACAGGACTTCCGCATCACAAGCGCGGGCGGCCGCGGCGGTGTGCGCGGCGCGAGCTCGGATCGACGCGCGCGGCGCGGAGGGGCCGTTGTGCTGGTAACGCTCGGCCAGCGCGAGTTCCGTCGGCGCCGCGCAGGTGCGGGCGAAGAGCAGCTCGCCCCAGTCGTGGTCCTCCCCCACGACGAGGAAACCGTTGCGCTCCAACGCCTGGTACACCGCCGGGTCGTCGTGGGAGCTTCCGGTGAGGAACAGCCGAATGCCGTCGGCCTCGGACGGGTCGGCGACCACACTGTCGGCGAGCGCGGTGGCCGCGGTGACCGGCAGCCTGGTGGTCGCCGCGACCAGCTCGAGAAACCGGGTGCCGCTCAGCCGGTTCGCCCGGCGCAGGGCAGCGACCCGGGTCAGCGATCGCCGCAGCGTGTCGTGGGCGGTGATCGCCGCGGCGAGGTCGTCGTCACCGATGGGCCGCCACCGGCCCAGCCACTCGCGCAGCTGCGCGATCTTCGCATGAACGTACCGGGTGGTCGTGTGGTGCGGCAGGTGCAGGACGTCCACCAGGCGCACCGGCGGCAGCCGCAGCTCCGGCTCGACCCGGTGCAGCTCCCGCAGGGCGTAGAACAGCCGCAGTGAAGCTTCGCAATCGCGGGAGACCACGATGGCTTCGAGCGGCCCGTAGGCGCCAGTGAGGATCCGCGTCAGGATCGACCGGGCGACCGGGTCCACGCCGCGGCCGAGGTAGCGGTCGCCCAGCGTGCTGTCCTCGCCGGGCTTCCCGGCCAGCCGCACGGGCAGCAACCCCGCCGCGGTGATCAGCTCGACCGGTACGTCGGCGCCGACGTACCCCACCGTCGGCGCGCTCAAATGACCGCCTCCGCCACCAGCTCCGCCAGCTGCTCTTCGGTGTAGCCGAGCAGCTCGCGGTAGACGTGGTTGTTGTGCTCCCCGAGCCCCGGCGCCGGCCGCTCGAGGGAGACGCGGGCGCCGGAGAACCGGATCGGCACCCCGGTGCCGGCCAGGTCGGCCACCGCGCCGTGACGCGGGTGCGTCAGCGGCACGACCTCCTCGCGGGCCAGCACCAGCGGGTCGCGGACCGCTTCACGCGGCTCGCGGACCTCGGCCGCGGGCACCCCCTCGGCGGTGAACGCGGCGAGGATCTCCTCCAGTGGGCGCACCCGGCACCACTCGCGGATGAGGTCGTGGAGCTCGTCCGCGGCGCGGACTCGCTGGTCACGCGTGCGGTAACGCTCGTCCTCGGCCAGGTCCGGCCGCCCGATCGCCCGGAGCACGCCGTGGGCGAACGCGTCCGTGGGCGCGCAAAGGGCGAGATAGCCGTCCAGAGCCGGCAGGATCCCGAACGGCGCCAGCCGCGGCACCATCGACCCGGTGCGCTGGGGCAGGCCGACCGCGTCGAAGGCGTCGAACGGCTCGCACGCGACCAACGAGGTCAGCGCGCCGAGCATCGACACGTCGACATGCTGGCCCTCACCGGTGTGCTCGGCCTGCAGCAACGCGGACACCGTGCCGACCACCGCGAACAGCGGGGCCAGCAGGTCGCCGATCGGCAGGCCGAACCGGACCGGGCCCTCGTCGGGCTCGCCGGCGGTCATCATCACGCCGCTCAGCGCCTGGATGATCGAGTCCATCGCCTTGCCCGAACCCGGGCCGCCCTGGGCGCCGAACCCGCTGATCGAGGTGTAGACGAGCCGGGGGTTGATCTCGCGGATCTGCGCGTAGGAGATGCCGAGCCGGTCGGTGACGCCCGGGCTGTAGTTCTCCACCAGCACGTCGGCGTCGCGGACGAGGTCGGTGAACACCGCGTGGGAGCGCGGGTTCTTGAGGTCGAGGGTGACGCTGAGCTTGTTGCGGCCGCGCAGCAGCATCGACACCGAGAGGTCGTCCTCGTGCTTTCGGGCGAGGTTGAGGCCGTCGCGGCCGACGTAGGGCGCGTTGTTGCGGGACGAATCCCCGCCCGTGGCCGGGTTCTCGACCTTGATCACGGTGGCCCCGAGCCCGGCGAGCAGGAGCGTCGCGTACGGCCCGGCGAGCGCGGTGGTCAGGTCGACGACGGTGCGGCCGGCCAGTGGCTGGTCGGTCATGAGGGAACCCCTTCGGAGAGATCGACGAGCACTTCGGTGCCGCGGGTGGTGAACCGGCCGTTGAGGCGGGCCCCGCGGGTGATGTCCTCGACGTACTTCGCCACGGCCTCGCCTTCCGGCGTGCCGCCGACCGGCACCGGCCGGCCCTGGTCGTCGATCCAGCACGGGACGAAGCCGGCCTCACGCAGCCCGGTCTCGTCGAAGCGGCAGAAGGCGATGGCGGTGTTGCGGCTTTCGGGGTGGAACGGGAAGAACGGCATGTCCGGGTCGGGCGCGAAGCCGTAGAGCTTCGTCCGGCGTTCGGCCCAGGCACGCAGTTCGTCCGCGCCGACACCGGCTCCCGGGGTCAGCGCGTGGGTGACCGTGGCGAAGTTGCCGAGCCCGTGGTAGATCGGGTGTCCTTTGTAGACTTCAATGCCGCGCATGATGTGCGGATGGTGGGAAAACACCGCGTCGGCACCGGCGTCGACCGCCGCGCGGGCGACCGGGCTTTCGTACATCGCGACGACCACCGGGGTGTGCCCGACGCCCTTGTGCAGCGAGACGAGCACCACGTCGACCTCGGCTCGCAGGCTGCGGATGTCTTCGGCCATCGCCTCCAGGCTGTCGGGGTCGGCGAAGGTGTAGATCTTCGGCGGGCCGCCCGGGCTCGCGTGGTCGAGTTCGTAGTGGGTGAGCACGTGGACGTAGGCGCAGCCGGGCTTGCGGGACGTCGCCCAGGAGTCGCGCGGGCCGACGCAGTTGTAGGACAGCACGCCGATCCGCAGGCCACCCCGGTCGACGATCGCCGGGCGCCTCGCCTGCACGAGGTCCGGCCCGGCGCCGGCCGTCACCATCCCCGCCGCACGCGAATAGGCGATGGTGTCGGCCAGTCCCCCGTCGCCGGCGTCGTAGACGTGGTTGCCCGCCAGCGTGACCACCGCGAACCCGGCGCCGGCCACCGCTTTCAGCGCCTCCGGGTCCGCCGGGGGCGCGGGGACGTCGGTGCTGCGCTGGACCGCTGTGGTCGAATGCGGCACCTCGACGTGCCCGATCGCCAGGTCCATGCCGCGCAGCACCGGCGCGGCCGGGGCGAGGAAGAACTCCGGATCCGGCTCGTCCAGGATGAGGTCGCCGACGGCGCCGACAGTGATCACGAAACACCCTCCTTTTCGGACAGATGACGAGACAGGAAGGCCCGCAGCCGGTCGGTCCGCGGGTGCGCGAACAACTCGCCCGGCGGGCCCTCCTCGACGATCCGGCCCGCTTCCATGAACACGCACCGGTCGGCCACCTCGCGCGCGAAGGCCATCTCGTGGGTGACCACGACCATCGTGGTCCCCGCCGCGGCGAGGGTCCGCAGCACGGCCAGGACCTCGTCGACCAGCTCCGGGTCGAGCGCGCTGGTCGGCTCGTCGAACAGCATGACCCGCGGCCGGACCAGCACGGCCCGCGCGATGGCGACCCGCTGCTGCTGCCCGCCCGAAAGCTGTCGCGGGTAGTGGCCCTCGCGGCCGGCCAGGCCGATCCGCTCCAGCAGTTCACGCGCCTCTTGCTCCACAGTGGACCGGTCGCGCCCGTGGACGCGGATCGCCGCGTCGGTCACGTTGCGCAGCACGGTGAACTGCGGGAACAGGTTGAACTGCTGGAAGACCATGCTCATCCGGCGGCGCTGGGCGGCGATCCGCCGTTCGTTCAGGGCACGCAGGCCGCCCGGGGAGCGCCGGTGGCCGAGCAGCTCGCCGTCGAGGTACATCGCGCCGCCGTCGATCGACTCCAGCTGGTGCGCGCACCGGACGAGCGTCGACTTGCCCGAGCCCGACGGTCCGATCACCACGACCGTCTCCCCCTCGCGCACGTCGAGGCTGACGCCCGCGAGCGCGGTCACCGGCCCGAACTCCTTGCGGACCTCGCTGATCCGCAGCACCGGCTCGGTCATCGGTTCCTCCTCGGTGCGACGGGGAGGTGACCGCGGGAGAACCGGCGCTCCAGCCGGCGCTGCCCGGCGGTCAAGAGGGTGACGACGACCAGGTACCAGAAGCAGGCGACCAGCAGCATCGGCACGATCTCGTAGGTGCGGTTGTAGATCACCTGCACCGCGTGCAGCAGGTCCGACATCGCGATGACCGACACCAGCGCGGTGCCCTTGAGCACGTTGATGAACTGGCTGCCCGCGGGCGGGATGATGACACGCATCGCCTGCGGCAGCACGATCCTCAGCAGCGTCTGCCCCGGGGTGTAGCCCATCGCCCGGGCGGCGTCGCGCTGGCCGGGGTCGACCGACGACACCCCGGCCCGGAAGATCTCGGCCAGGTAGGCCGATTCGACCAGGGACAAGCCGATGACCGCGGCGGTCAGCGGCGTGATGACGGTGTTGGCGTCCCACGTCCCGAAGACCGGGCCGAAGGGGATGCCGAGGGACAGCTTCGGCAGCAGGTAGGCGAGGTTGAACCAGAAGATCAGCTGCACCAGCGGCGGGATGCCGCGGAACAGGCCCACCCACAGCGTCGCCACCCAGCGGGCGGGCCCGAACCCGCTCAGCTGCATGGCCGCGACCACCCCGCCGGCCAGCGAGCCGAGCACCATCGCCGCGACCGCGAGCAGCACCGTGGTGCCCAGGCCCGCCATTACGCTCTTCTCGAAGAGGTACTTCGCGACGACGTCCCACTGGAACCGGTTGTTGCCGACCAGGAAGACGACCAGCTGGGCGAGCAGCACCACCAGCACGAGCACGAACAACCAGCGCAGCGGGCGGAAGCGGCCGCGGGCCGAAGCGACGTCGTCGGGGGACGTCGCCGTCTCCTCCACAGTGGACATCGCGGTCATTTCGCCGACGCCACGTCGAACAGCGGCTGCGGGACCGTGACGTCGCCCAGGCCCCACTTCTGCATGATCCGGGTGTAGGTGCCGTTGCGGAACAGCTCCTCGAAGGCCTTCTGCAGCACCGGGCCGAGCTTCCCGGCCTTCGGGGTGTAGAGCGCGAGGTTGTCCTTCGTGGCGCCCTGCTCCTCGGTCTGCGTCACGTATTCGTACTGTCCCTTTTGCTGGGTGGTCACGTCGATCGCGGCGGCCTGGGTCATCCCGGCGGCGTCGGCGCGGCCGGACTTCGCGGCCAGCAGGGTGGCGTTCGTGTCGTCGAGCCCCACCACCTGCACGGCCGGCCGCTGACTGCCCTGGCAGAAGGTGGACAGCTTGGCGAGCTGGTCCTCCACCACGCTGGCGGTGACCACCGCGACCCGCTTGCCGCACAGGTCGGCGGCCTGCTTGACACCGGCGGCGGAGCCTTCGGGGATCACGTAGGAGGTGCGGGTGGTCATCCAGGTGACGGTGTCGAACTGCTTCTCCCGTTCGGCGGTGGCTTTGACGGGCCCGTTGAAGGCCTCGTAACGGCCGCTGAGCATGCCCTGCAGCGCGGCCGGGAGGCCGCTGACGATGGTGATTTCCGTGCGCACGCCCAGGAGCTGGCCGAGCGCCTCCTGGAAGTCGTGGTCGATGCCGGTCACCGTTTTGCCGTCCGGGCCGACGGTGCGGTACGGCGGGTGGGAGTCCCCGGCGAACCGGAGGACGCCGGAGTCCTTGACCGCCTGCGGCAGCTGGTCGTGCAGCGCCTGGTCGGCGGTCAGGGCGGCGGCCGTGGGCGCCGTGGCCGCGCCCTCGTCGACCGTGCAGCCGGCCAGGACGAGCCCGGCGGCGGCCACGGCGAGCGAGCTTCGACGCCATTGACGAAGTGAGGAACCCATGTCGTTTTCTTCCTGCGGAAGGCCACCCTGAACAGGCGGCGCGGGAACCTGAAGGATCGATTGGTTGCTATCTGCGCGCCGATCGTCGCATGATGTGTCGCGTGATTCAACCCCTCGGTGCGTCCACCCGGACCGCACTGCCACCATGGACACCTGCGGCGGGCGACCCCGGCCGGCCGCCGGACCGAGCCGCGGAAGAGGCGAGCGCGCGATGACAGCCACGTCCTCGGGGCCGCTGCCCCGCTCCCAGCAGGGAGCCGAACCCCAGCTGCTGCTGACGTCCCTGCTCGGCGACTTCTGGTACTGGCGCGACGAGCACATCCCGTCGGCCGCGCTGGTGGAACTGCTCGGCGAGTTCGACATCAGCGCGGCGAGCGCGCGGGCGGCGATCCGCCGTCTCGCCGCCCGCGGCCTGCTCACCGTGTCGCGAAGCGGGCGGACGACCGCCTACGGCATCCCCGCCCGGACGTCCGAGGTGATCATCGAGCGCACCCAGCGGATGCTGACCTTCGGCACCACCGCGCCCGACTGGGACGGGCAGTGGACCGTGGTCACCTTCTCGGTGCCGGAACAAGACCGCGGGCTGCGCACGGCCTTGCGTTCGCGGCTGCGGGTCCTGCGCTTCGCCGCCCTCTACGACGGGGTGTGGGTCAGCCCGCACGACCTGACCGGGCCCGCGCTCACTGCACTGCGCGAGCTCGACCTCCGGAGCGCGACGGTCTTCCGCGCCACCGAGGTCCCCGGTTCGAGCGCGGCGGTCGCGGCGTTCGACCTCGAGCCCCTCGCCCGGGAGTACGAACAGTTCGTCGAGCGCTACGAGCAGGTGCTCACCGGCCTGGACGCCGGCCTGATCAGCCCGGCGCAGGCCCTGCGCACGCGCACCGAACTGCGCGTGGACTGGCGCCACTTCCCGGAGACCGACCCCGACCTGCCCGCCGAGCTGCTGCCGGCCGACTGGGCCCGCGACCGGGCCCAGAAGGTGTTCCTGCAGATCTACGACCGCCTCGGCCCGCTCGCCGAGCTCCGGTTCCGGCAGGTGCTGGCCGCCACCGACCCCGCGCTGGCCGAGTTCGCCACCCACCACGACTCCGTGCAGGTGGCCGCGTTGTTCGCCGACCTGGGCGACCGCCATCCCTCCGGCGACACGCCGTTCGAGCAGGCCGCCGAAGCCCGCCGCCTGGACGACGCGCGCCACCGGTGAGCGGCACTTTCCGCATCGCACGTGCCGGCACGTGTTTCGGGCCCGGGTCCGAAAGTCGATCGAAACTCTTTGCCTGGTGAGGAAGCGCCGTGCTCTGCTGCTCGCAGTAAGTGAGCGTCATCAGATCGTCCAGGTCACCGGCGACCTGGTGCCCGTTCCGGCGGGGACCGGTCCTCGGGTGGGCTTTTCCTGGGCGTGCGCCTGGAAGGAGACCACGGATGGCAAGAAGTTCGTCGGGCCCACGCGGCAAGCAGTGGTGGCAGTCGCCGGCCAGTCGCGTGCTGGCGGCAGCGGCCACCGTTGCCGCGACAGCCACTGTTCTGGTGACCGCGCCGGGCGCCGATGCCGCGGCCAGCACACTGGGCGCCGCGGCCGCGCAGTCCGGCCGGTACTTCGGCACCGCGATCGCCGGCAGCAGGCTCGGTGATTCCACCTACACCACGATCGCGTCACGCGAGTTCAACATGGTGACGGCCGAAAACGAGATGAAGCCCGACGCGACCGAGCCGAACCAGAACCAGTTCAATTTCTCCGCCGGCGACCAGATCTACAACTGGGCGGTCGGCCACGGCGCCAAGGTCCGCGGCCACACCCTCGCCTGGCACGCCCAGCAGCCGGGCTGGATGCAGAACATGGGCGGCAGTTCACTGCGCAACGCCATGATCAACCACATCCAGAAGGTCATGGCCCACTACCAGGGCAAACTCGCCTACTGGGACGTCGTCAACGAGGCGTTCAACGAAGACGGCAGCCGGCGTTCGTCGAACCTGCAGAGCACGGGCAACGACTGGATCGAGGTCGCGTTCAAGACCGCACGTGCGGCCGACCCGTCGACCAAGCTCTGTTACAACGACTACAACATCGACAACTGGAGCTACGGCAAGACCCAGGGTGTGTACAACATGGTGCGGGACTTCAAGTCCCGCGGAGTGCCGATCGACTGCGTCGGCCTGCAGGCGCACTTCACCGGCGGCAGTTCGGTCCCGAGCAACCTCCAGACCACGATCTCCAGCTTCGCCGCACTCGGCGTCGACGTGGCGCTCACCGAAGTCGACGTCACGAACGCGTCCACCTCGCAGTACGCGGCCCTGACCCAGGCGTGCATGAACGTCGCGCGCTGCGTCGGCATCACCGTGTGGGGCGTCCGGGACAGCGATTCCTGGCGCTCCAACGAAAGTCCCCTTCTCTTCGACGGCAGCGGCAACAAGAAGTCCGCCTACAACTCGGTGCTGAACGTCCTCAACTCCGGAGGCACGACCACCACACCGACCACAACCCCGACCGGTCCCACCACACCGACCACCCCGACCACCACACCGGGCGGCGGCAGTTGCACCGCCTCACTTTCGGCGGGCCAGTCCTGGAGCGACCGGTACAACCTCAACGTCTCGGTCAGCGGCTCCAGCTCGTGGACGGTCACCATGACCGTGCCGAGTCCCGCGAGGATCAGCGCCACCTGGAACATCAACGCCACCTGGCCCAGCAGCCAGGTCCTCGTCGCGACCCCCAACGGGAACGGCAACAACTGGGGGGTCACCATCCAGCACAACGGGAACCGGAACTGGCCCAGCGTCAGCTGCAGCAGTTCCTGACCCGCCCATGAGTCGTCACCAGCCCGTCCGCGAACCGGGACTTCGCGGACGGGCTGGTGGTGTTTCGACGCTCGACCCACTTGAGACCCACGAGGATGCCGAACCGACGGAACATCACATGTCTCAGTAACCGAGAGCAACCCAGCCCGCTTGAACCCATCGAATCAGGCGAAGACGTCCTCGCTTTCGCAACATTCATCATACGACTGATAGGATCTCGGGCAGTCACTGCCCGAGGAGCACCATGGCGAGGTCCCTGACCGACGAAGCGATCGACCGCATCCGGGAGTTCGTCCGATCCGGGCGGTTCCCCGCGGGCTCCCGGCTGCCGCCCGAGCACGAACTGGCCACCGAACTGGGCATCTCCCGCAGTCCGACGCGGGAAGCCGTGAAGGCGCTGGAGCTGGCCCGGGTCCTCGAAGTCCGCCGGGGCGACGGCACCTACGTCACCAGCCTCGCGCCCAGCCTGCTGCTGGAGGGCCTGGGCAACGCGGTGTCGCTCATGCAGGGCAGTGTGCTCGAGCTGACCGAGGTGCGCCGCCTCCTGGAGCCCGCCGCGACCGGCGTGGCCGCCACCAGGATCACCGACGCCCAGCTCCGCACGGTCGCCGAGCTGCTCGACGCGATGGAGGATGCGGTCGAGGACGTCGAGCGCCTGACGGTGCTCGACGCCGCTTTCCACCGCGCGGTGGTCACCGCGACGGGCAACGAAACCCTGACGGCGCTGCTGGACGGCATCTCCTCGCGGACGCTGCGGGCGAGGATCTGGCGCGGCACCGTCGACCGGGGCGTCACGCACGAGACCTTGTCCCAGCACAAAACGATCTACGACGCGCTGGCCGGCCGCGACCCCGCCGTGGCCACCGCGGCCGCGCTGATGCACGTGGACACGTCCGAACGCTGGCTGCGGGCCCACCTGGCCGACTTCCCGAACCTCGAAGACGGGTAGCGCCTCAGCCCTGCCGCTTGCCGCTGGTGATCCGGGACATCACCAGCGCGACCAGGATGATCGTGCCGTTGAGCGCCCCGATCCACTGCGCGGGCACCCCGGCCAGCGTGAGCACGTTCTGGATCATGTACAGCAGCAGGATCCCGGTGAACGCCCCGAAAACCGTGCCGCGGCCGCCGTTCAGGCTGACTCCGCCGATCACCGCCGCGGCGAACACCGTGAAGATGTAGCCGTTCCCCTGCCCCGCCGCCACGGATGCAAGCCGGCCCGAGAGCAGCAGCCCGCCGAGCGCGGCCAGGACGCTCGCTCCGATGAGGACGATCCACACGATGCGGTCGGTCCGGATGCCCGCCGCCTTCGCCGCGTCCTCGTTGCCGCCGATCGCGTAGAGGCTGCGGCCGAACCGGGTGTGGCCGAGCAGGACGACACCGCCGGCGAACAGCAGCACACAGATCCAGATGGACGCCGGGATCCCGGCCCACAGCGTGGTGCCGAGGTAGAGCATCGAATCGGGCATCCCGAAGAACGTCTGGCCGCCGGAGATCCCGGTCAGCAGGCCGCGCAGCACGATCAGCATGCCGAGGGTGACCACGAACCCGCTCAGCCCGAACCGGACGATCAGCAGCGCGTTGAGCGCGCCGACCAGCACCCCGACCAGAAGCACCACCGGCACCGCGGCCCACGTCGGAAGGAGCCCGAGCGAATGGCCGCCGCCGATCGTCAGCCAGGCCGCCACGCCGGGGGCGAGGCCGAACGTGGACTCCAGCGACAGGTCCATCTTGCCGACGACCAGGACCAGCGTCTGGGCGAGCACCAGCAGGGCGATCTCCGACATCGTCTGCAGGATGTTGATCAGGTTGTCGTACTGGAGGAACACGGGGTTCACCAGCTGGCCGACCACGGCGATCGCGACGATCCCGGGCACCAGGGCGAAGTCGCGCACGCGGGCGAGGGCGATCCGCCGCGGCGGCCGGGCGGCCGCGGGCTCGGTCCGTTCCTCGGCGCGCACGGCGGCAGGGCTATCCGGCATCGAGGTCGACTCCTTCCATGGCGGCCACGACCTCGCGGTCCGGCCAGCCGGCGGGGATTTCGGTGCTGAGCCGTCCGTGCACCATGACCAGCACGCGGTCGCAGAGGCGCAGGTCGTCCAGCTCGTCCGAGGCGATCAGCACCGCGGTCCCCCCGGCGGCGGCTTCGGCCACCTTGCCGAGGAGGAACTCCTTCGACCGCACGTCCACCCCCGCGGTCGGGGTGATCAGCACGAGCACCCGGGGATCGCCGGCGAGTGCCCGGGCCATCACGACCTTCTGCTGATTGCCGCCGGAGAGCGCCGACACCGCGAGCTCCGGGCCGGGCGTCTTCACCTCCAGCCGGTCGATCATCGTCCCGGCCAGCCGGTCACGAAGGCCGGACCGGACGAAGATGCCCGGGCCGAGCCGGTCCATGACGGACAGGGTGGTGTTGTCCGCGACCGACATGTCGGGCACGAGCCCTTGCCGGTGGCGGTCTTCCGGGACGAAGCCGATCCCGGCGGCGAGTGCCGCCGGGACGTCGCCGGGGCGAGGACGGTGTTCCCCGACGAGGATGGTGCCCGAGCCGGCCGCCCGCAGCCCGGTCAGCGTTTCGGCGACCTCGGTCTTGCCGCTGCCGCCGGCCCCGGCCAGGCCGACGATCTCCCCCGGCGCAACGTCGAAGGAGACACCTTCGTACTTCGAGGCAAGACTGAGCCCACGGACCTGGAGCACCGGGGGCGAGCCGGACCGCGCCGACGACGGGCGTTCGTCGGCCACGATCGCGTTCTCACCGGTCATCGCCGCGACGAGGCCGGCCTTCGGAAGCTCGGCGACCGGCGCGGTCAGGACGTGCCGGGCGTCGCGGAAGACCGTGACCGTGTCGCAGATCTCGTAGACCTCCTGCAGGTGGTGGCTGATGAACAGGAACGTCACGCCCTGCCGTTGCAGGTCCGCGATATGGCCGAACAGCCGGGTGATGGCGCCGCCGTCCAGCTGCGCGGTCGGCTCGTCGAGGATGACGAACCGCGCGCCGAAGGACAGCGCTCGCGCGATCTCGACGAACTGCCGCTGCTCGACCCCGAGCTCACCCGCGGGCCGGCGGACGTCGACGTCCACCGACCAGCGTTCGAGCAGCTGGGTCGCGGCCCGGCGCACCGCGGACCAGCGGACGAATCCGCGCACGGTCTCCTGCCGGTTCAGGAACAGGTTCTCCGCCACCGAAAGGTCGGGGATGATCGTCGAGCGCTGGTACACGCAGGCGACCAGCGATCGCCAGGCGTCCCGATCGGACAGTCCCGGCGCGGGTTCGCCGTTCAGCAGGAGCGAGCCGGAATCCGGTCCGGTCAGGCCGGTGAGGACGGACACGAGCGTCGACTTCCCGGCGCCGTTGCGGCCGACGAGCGCGTGCGTCTGTCCCGGCAGGACGGTGAGGTCGGCGTGGTCCAGCGCGACGGTGGCGCCGTAGCGCTTGACCACCTGCCGCGCTTCGACGACCGGCACGGTACTCATGTCCACCTCCTCTCCGAAGCCGGTGCGGTCAGCTCTTGCTGTTGCCCCACAGGGACTTGTCGTCGACCTTGACGCTGGCGACCGGGCCGAAGGTGGCGCCGTCCGCGGTGACCAGGGGCGCGGCCAGCTGGTCCTCCATCAAGCCCTCGCGGACCGCGACGATGGTGCTGTCGTGGTCGGTCTTGCCCGGCGCCGGGGTTTTGCCCGCGATGGCGTCCTTGACGTACTGCAGCGCGTACTTGGCGAACAGGTCCGCGGGCTGGGAGACGGTCGCGTCCATCTCGCCCGCCCGGATCTTCTCGAGCTCTTCGGGGATCCCGTCGTTGGACACGATGAACACGTGCTTCGGGTCGGCGGCCGGCACGAGCAGGCCCCGTTGCTTCAGCAGCTGCAGTGTTCCCGAGAGGGCGAAGCTGGACTGCATGTAGACGCCCTTGATGTCCGGGTTCGCGGTCAGCCGGGTCTGCAGCTTCTGGGCCGCGGTGTTGGCGTCCCAGTTGGTGGCCTCACCGAAGACCGTGATGCCGGGGAAGTTCTGCTTCATGCAGTCGTTGAAGGCTTCGGTGCGGTCTCGTCCGTTGATCGACGCCAGGTCGCCCTGCAACATCACGACCTTCCCCTGACCGCCGAGCTTCGTGCCGAGGAACCGGCACGCCTTTTCGCCGTAGGCACGGTTGTCCGCCCGCACGACCATGTAGACGTTGCCCTGGTCGGGACGGGTGTCGACGGACACGACCGGGATCTTCTTCCCGGCCAGCTGCTGCAGCGTCGGGATGATCGCCGCGGTGTCCTGCGGCGCCATGACAACACCCTTGACGCCTTGGCTGATCATCGTCTGCACGTTGGCGGTCAGGGTGGCGACGTCGTTCTGCGAGTTAGTGGTCTTGAGCTCGAGGCCGAGCTGGCCGGCCAGCTGGGGCACGTACTTGATGTAGGCGTTCCAGAAGTCGGTGTCGGAGCGGGGGTAGTCGACGCCGACGACGGTTCCGCCGGAAGCGGCGGTGCCACCGCCACTGCAGCCGGCGAGCAGGCCGGCAGCGACGACGGCGGCCGAGCACAGGTAGCGGATCTTCATGACCTCTCCTCGTTGACAGGCTGCAGAAAGATGTGCGGGCCGGCGGTCACGCGACCACCACCGCTTCGGCGCGCCAGGCCGGACCGTCGGGATACCGGTAGCGCGCGACGGATTCGGTGTGCATGCGGGCTCCGAGGCCCGGCCGGTCCGGCGCCAGGTACCTCCCCCGCTCGACCCGCACCGGGTCGACGAAGTGCTCGTGCAGGTGGTCCACGTATTCGATGACCCGGTCGGCCCGGGTGCCGCTCACCGCGACGAAGTCGAACATCGCCAGGTGCTGCACCATCTCGCAGAGCCCGACCCCGCCCGCGTGCGGGCACACCGGCACGCCGAACTTCGCGGCCAGCAACAGGATCGCGATGTTCTCGGTGACGCCGGCGACCCGGCTCGCGTCGAGCTGGAGGATGTCGATCGCCTCCGCCTGCAGCAGCTGCTTGAACATCACCGCGTTGTGCGTGTGCTCCCCGGTGGCCACCTTGATCGGCGCCACCGCCCGGCGGATCGCGGCGTGGCCGAGCACGTCGTCGGGCGAGGTCGGCTCCTCGATCCAGTACGGGTCGAACTCCGCCAGCGGCCGCAGCCACGCGATGGCCTGCTCGACGCCCCACGCCTGGTTGGCGTCGATCGCGATCCGCACGTCCGGTCCGACGACCTCCCGCGCCAGCCGCAGCCGCCGGACGTCCTCGTCGAGGTCGGCCCCGACCTTGAGCTTGATCTGGGTGAACCCGCCTTCGACCGCCTCCGCCGCGAGTGCCGCCAGCTTGTCCGGCGAATAACCGAGCCAGCCGGGCGTGGTGGTGTAGGCCGGGTAGCCCGACGTGAGCAGTTCGGCCTGGCGGGCCGCGCGGCCCGGTTCGGCGCGCTGGAGGATGTCCAGCGCTTCGTCCCGGGTAAGCGCTTCCCGGAGGTACCGGAAATCGATCAGGTCGGCCAGCTCCGCCGGCGGCAGTTCGGCGAGCAACCGCCAGACCGGCTTGCCTTCGCGGCGCGCCCGCAGATCCCACACGGCGTTGACGATCGCCGCCGCGGCCATGTGGATCGCGCCCTTGTCGGGACCCAGCCACCGGAGTTGGCTATCGCCGGTCAGGCGGCGCGAGAAACCCCCGAGATCGGCGAGTGCGTCGTCCACCGGCATCCCCGCGACCAGGGGCACCAGCGCCCGGACGGCGGCCACCTGCACGTCGTTGCCGCGTCCGACGGTGAACGCGAGGCCGTACCCCTCCTCCCCCGCGCTCGTCCGAAGGGTGACGTACGCGGCGGAGTAGTCGGGTTCCGGGTTCATCGCGTCGGACCCGTCCAGGTTCAGCGACGTCGGGAAACGCACGTCCACGGCTTCGATCGCGCTGATCACCTCGGGCAACGTCGTCACCTCTCACACGAACTCAAGGGACAGACAACATACGTATAGGTACGCCCCGCCCGGCCGATTGTCCAGAAGTCCGGCGATCACGCAGAGAAGCTGGTCGAGACATCATACGTCTGCTACCGTCGATGACAGTTCCGCTCCGGTCCACTGAGACGAACGCGGGGACACGATGACTGCTGAAACAGGCACCACCTCCCGAAGAACCGCACTGAAATACCTGGGCATGGGCGGCGGGACGGTGGCCGCGAGCGCACTGCTCGCGGCGTGCACCGGCGTCCAGGAGGCGCAGAACGGGGGCAAGTCCGGGCCGTTCCCGAGCACCCCGCAGTGGCGGTTCGTGTTCGTCAACCACGTCACCACGAACTCGTTCTTCGTCCCGACCCGGACCGGACTGGCCGACGCCGCCGCGTTGCTCGGCGTACCCGAGCCGCAATGGACCGGCTCGGAGAACGGCAACGTCGCCCAGATGGCGAGCGCCATGGAGACCGCGATCAACAGCAAGGTCGACGGGATCGCCGTCGCGCTGACCGACGACAACGCGTTCACCGACCTCACCAAGCGGGCGCTGGGCCAGGGCATCCCGGTGCTCGCCTACAACGCCAACGCCGCCGGCAACTACCCGCTCACCTACGTCGGCCAGGACCTGTACCTGTCCGGGTTCCGGATGGGACAGCGCATCGCGCAGAAGGTCACCTCCGGCGACATCATCGTGGGCATCTCCCAGCCGGGCGGCAACAACGTCCAGCCGCGGCTCGACGGCATCACCGACGCGCTCAAGCAGGCCGCACCCGGCGTGCGCGTCCAGTCGGTGAACACCGGGGCCGAGCAGGCCGGCGAGCTCAACGCGATGACCGCCGCCTACACCGGGAACACCGCGGCGAAAGGGATCTACGCGGTCGACGCCGGCAGCACCGCCGCGTGCGCGAAGCTGATCGCCGACCGCAAGCTGGCCGGCAAGATCGGCGGCGGCGGGTTCGACCTGCTCGACGACACGGTCACCGGGGTGAAGGACGGCGCGCTCGACTTCACCATCGACCAGTCCCCCTACCTGCAGGGCTTCCTGTCGGTGCTCTACCTGTACCTGTTCCGGCTGTCGGGCACGCTGGTCGCCCCGCCGGTCACCGACACCGGGCTCACGTTCGTCACCAAGGAGAACGTCGGCCCGTACGCGACGGCCCGCAGCCGGTTCGAAGGCGGCGACAACAAGGACGTGATCGCCATGCCGGGCTCGATCCCGGTGCCGCCGGCGTCGGTGCTGAGCCGGTAGCGGGGCGATACCGGTGAGGTCACTGCTGCTCGGCGTGATGCGGGTCAAGGAACTGAGCATCCTGCTGGTCACGATCGCCGCGGGGATCTACTTCACGGTGACCAGTGACGCGTTCAACTCCCTGGACAACTACCAGACGATCGCGCAGTACGTCGCGCCGTGGTCGATCATCGCCGCGGGGCAGGTGATGCTGCTGATCTGCGGCGAAATCGACCTGTCCGCGGGCTTCGTGTTCACCCTTTCCCCGTTCCTGCTGACGCTGTTCTCCGTCAACGGCTGGCCGCTGTGGCTCGCGCTGCTCGGCGCGATCGTGGTGAGCTCGCTGATCGGCGTGGTGAACGGACTGATCCGGACGGTGCTGACGATCCCCTCGTTCATCACCACCCTCGGCATGGCGTTCCTGTTGCAGGGACTGGTGCTCATCATCTCGAACGCCCGCCCGGTCGGTGCGCCGAAGGACGGCTGGGTGGTCGAGGTGTTCGGCGGGTCGCGCTGGAGCGAGTTCCTGTGGGCCGTCGGTGTGGTCGTCCTCATGCAGGTGGTGCTCTCGGCGACCCGGTTCGGCATCCACACCCAGGCCACCGGCGGCAACCCGGTCGGCGCCGCGGAGTCCGGCATCGCGGTCAACCGGGTGAAGGTGGTCAACTTCGCGGTCACCAGCACCCTGGCCGGGCTCGCCGGCATCCTGCAGGGCACCCGGGTCGGCTCGTACGACCCGACGAACGGCGGGTTCACCACGATGTTCTTCGCGGTGGCGGCGGCCGTGATCGGCGGCACGGCGCTGCTCGGCGGTTCCGGCACGGTGGTCGGCGCGTTCCTCGGCGCCCTGCTGCTCGGCATCGTGTTCGACGGGTTCAACCTCACCGGCGTCAGCGCGAACGCGTTCAACCTGGTGCTCGGCGCCGCCATCCTGGGCGCGATGGTGCTGAACGTGACGCTGATCGTCGCCCGCAACCGCGTCGGATCCCGGGAGCTGACATGACCGGCGAGGTCATCCGGATCGAGGAGGTCAGCAAGAGGTTCGGCCCGGTCGAGGCGCTCGCCGACGTCACCCTGCGCGTGCGGCGGGGTGAGATCCTCGGGCTCATCGGGGACAACGGCGCCGGCAAGTCGACGCTGATCAAGATCCTCACCGGCTACCACCAGCCGGACCACGGGAAGATCCTCTTCGAGGGCGAGCCGATCACGCTGAAGTCCGTGGTGCACGCGAGGTCGCTGGGCATCGAGACGGTGTTCCAGGACCTGGCGATGGTCAACGACCTGCCCGTCTACCTGAACCTGCACCTGAACCGCGAGCTGACGCACCGGCCGCTGCCGTTCCTGCGCCGCCGCGAGATGAAGCGCCGCGCGCGGGAGACGCTGGATTCGATCGGCATCAACATCCCGTCGGTGACCGCCGAGGTGGGCATGCTCTCCGGTGGCCAGCGGCAGGCGATCGCGGTGGCCCGGTCGGTGTACTCGAACGCGAAGCTGCTGCTGCTCGACGAGCCGCTCGCCGCGATGGGCGCCAAGGAGAGCGCGGTGATCCTGCGCCTGCTGCGGGAGCTGAAGCAGCGCGGGGACATCGCGATCATCCTCATCGCCCACAACTACGGGCAGGTGATGGACGTCTGCGATCGGGTCAACCTGTTGCAGCACGGCGAAATCACCTTCGACCGGCGGTCCGCGGACACGTCGGTGGCCGAGCTCCTCGAGCTGGTGAACGCGGAGTACCGCCTCGACGACGGAGCCTAGTGCTTCGCGGTGCGGCGACCCTCGGAAATGTAACTTTCATCGCCTCGATGTCCTTTGTGGACCTACCGCGGTGGCCGTGAGGTGGCCCGGCCGCCCGGCCCGGCGTCCGAGCCGTCGAGAACCCGGCCGCCGGATTGACATTTCTTCTCCCGGACGACCAGGGTGGCGCAACGCATGTTAGCGATAACACTCGTCTCGCTCGCCGGGAGAAGGTCGTCATGAACAGAGGAAGTACCAGCCGCAGGGTCCGAGCCCTGATCGGTTTGCTCACCGCCGCGTCAACCGTGGCACTGGCGGTGACGCTGGGGGCCGGCGCGGCCGCGGCCGACGTCACCGGCGCGCTGCGCGGCGCCGGTTCGGGCCGGTGCCTGGACGTCGCGAACACCAGCCAGGCCGACGGCGCCCTCCTGCAGATCTACGACTGCTCGGGCGGGGCGAACCAGCAGTGGACGTCGACCTCCGGCGGCCAGCTGACGGTGTACGGCGGCAAGTGCCTCGACGTGCCCGGCAGCGCGACCACCACCGGCACCCGGGTGCAGATCTGGACCTGTCACGGCGGGGCCAACCAGCAGTGGCGGCTGAACTCCGACGGCTCGATCGCCGGGGTGCAGTCCGGGCTCTGCCTGGACGTCACCGGCGCCGCGACGGCCAACGGCACCGCGGTGGCGCTCTGGACGTGCAACGGCGGCAGCAACCAGAAGTGGACGGGCCTGTCGACCACGCCGACCACGACCACGACCACAACCGGCGGCGGCACCGGCTGCTCCCTTCCCTCGACCTACCGCTGGAGCTCGAGCGGGGTGCTGGCGACGCCGAAGAACGGGTGGGTCTCGCTCAAGGACTTCACCAACGTCGTCTACAACGGCAAGCACCTCGTCTATGCGTCGAACGTCTCGGGATCGTCGTACGGCTCGATGGCCTTCACTCCCTTCACGAACTGGTCCGACATGGCCTCGGCCGGCCAGAACGGGATGAACCAGGGCACCGTGGCGCCCACGCTGTTCTACTTCGCGCCGAAGAACATCTGGGTGCTGGCCTACCAGTGGGGCGCCTGGCCCTTCATCTACCGCACGTCGAGCGACCCCACCAACCCCAACGGCTGGTCCTCGCCGCAGCCGCTGTTCACCGGCAGCATCTCCGGCTCCGGCACCGGCCCGATCGACCAGACGCTGATCGCCGACGGCTCGAACATGTACCTGTTCTTCGCCGGTGACAACGGCAAGATCTACCGGGCGAGCATGCCGATCGGGAACTTCCCGGGCAGCTTCGGCTCGAACTACACGACGATCATGAGCGACACGCAGGCCAACCTCTTCGAAGCCGTCGAGGTCTACAAGGTCCAGGGCCAGAACCAGTACCTGATGATCGTCGAGGCGATGGGCGCGAACGGGCGCTACTTCCGTTCGTTCACCTCCACCAGCCTGAGCGGGTCGTGGACCCCGCAGGCCGCCAGTGAAAGCAACCCCTTCGCCGGCAAGGCCAACAGCGGCGCCTCCTGGACCAACGACATCAGCCACGGTGACCTGGTCCGCACCAACCCCGACCAGACCAAGACCATCGATCCGTGCAACCTGCAGTTCCTCTACCAGGGCAAGAACCCCGGCGCGAGCGGCCCGTACGACCAGCTGCCGTGGCGGCCGGGCGTCCTGACGCTGCAGCGCTAGCCGGTTCCACCCGCTCGAAGAGGCCCCGAGGCACTCCTGGAGAGTGCTTCGGGGCCTCGATGCGGTCAGCAGGTGGTGCCCCTTCCTAGGTCGCCGGTCCGGTCCACTGCTGGTTGGCCCCGCCGTTGCAGGTCCAGATGATCACGGCGGTCCCGTTGGCCGTCGCGGCGCCGATGACGTCCAGGCACAGGCCGGACTGGCCGTTCGTGATGGTGCCGTTGCCGTTCGACGCCCACTTCTGGCCGTTCCCGCCGGTGCAGTTCGCGATCACCGCCGCGGTGCCGGCGGCCGTCCCGCCACCCGCGGTGTCCAGGCACCGCTGCGAACCACCGGAGTAGACGGTCAGCGCCCCGGCGCTCGTGCGGGTCCACTGCTGGTTCGCCCCGCCGTGGCAGTCCCAGATCGCCAGCGCGGTGCCGGCGGTGGTCGACGAGCTGGGCACGTCCAGGCACCGGTTCGCGGCCACGGCACGCACCGCGCCGTTACCGCCGCCACCACCGCTGTTGAGCACGTCGAGGACGGCGGTGTAGGCCTGCTTCTTGCCGTAGTTGCCGTCGAACAGCAGCGGGGTGTCGCCCGAACGCCACGAGTACTTGTCCGTGACACCCCAGGCCGTGATGCCGGTGCAGCGCGAGACCGCCATGCAGGCCTGCGCGACCTGGCGGAACACGTTGGCCTGACCTGACCCCGAGCCGCCGACGTCCAGCTCGGTGATCTGCACGTCGACGCCGAGGTCGGCGAAGCGCTGGAGGTTCGTCTGGTAGCTGCCGAGGTTGGAGTTCGAGCCGAGGTGGCTCTGGAAGCCCACGCAGTCGATCGGCACACCGCGGCTCTTGAAGTCCCGGACCATGTTGTAGATCCCGGTGCTCTTCGCGTTGACGCCGTCGGTGTTGTAGTCGTTGTAGCAGAGCTTGGCGTTCGGGTCGGCGGTGCGAGCCGCGCGGAACGCGTCCTCGATGTAACCGTCACCGAGCTTCTGCTGGAACACCGACTGCCGGCGGGTGCCGTTCTCCTCGAACGCCTCGTTGACGACGTCCCACGCGTAGAGCTGGCCCTTCCAGTGGCCGGCCACCTGGCTGATGTGGTTCAGCATCGCCGAGCGCAGGTTGCTCGCGTCCAGCCCGCTCACCCACCCGGCCAGCTGCCCGTGCCACACCAGTGTGTGCCCGCGGATCTTCATTCCTTTGCCGCGGCCCTGGCTGACGATCTGCTCCCCCGGCCCGAAGTTGAACTGGTTGCGGTTCGGCTCGACCGTGGCCCACTTCATCTCGTTTTCCGGGGTGACGCCGTTGTGCTCCGCCGTCCAGGTGTTCACGTAGGCCGACTCGCCGAGGTGGCTCGTGGAGATCGCGGCGCCGAAGTACCTTCCGCTCTGCGCCGCCGCGGCCCCGAGTGTGCTCGCCGCTCCGGCGGTGCCGGGGAACAGCACCAGGGCGCTCGCCGCGAGACCGGCGGTCGCCGTGGTGGCGAGCGCGGTCCGCCAGCGGGATGGACTGGAAGTCATGACAAACCTCGTTCCGTCGTCGAAGGTCCTAGCCCAGCGTCCACTGCTGGTTGCTGCCGCCGTTGCAGGTCCACAGCTCGACCAGGGCGCCATTGGCCGTGGACGCGCTCGTCACGTCCAGGCACAGGCCGGACTGCCCACCGGTGACCGTGCCGTTCGAGTTGACGGTCCACTGCTGGTTGGCCCCGCCGTTGCAGGACCAGGTCACCACCTTCGTCCCGGCACTGGTCCCGTTGCCCGAGGCGTCCAGGCAGAGCGTCTGCCCGCCGACGGTGGCCGTCAGCTGGTTCGACGACGTGCGGGTCCACGTCTGGTTCGCCTGGCCGCTGCAGCTGTAGATCTGCAGCTGGGTGCCGGCCGTCGTGGTGGAGCCCGGGATGTCGAGGCACTTGCCGGCGCCCACCGCGTGCAGCGGCCCCGTGCTGGTGCCGCTGCCGCCGGTGCCGTAGCCGGCGGCGGTGATGTTCGCCTGCACCGCGTTCTCGGTGGCGTCCGACGGGTAGCCCGACGTCATCACGCCCTCGTAGAAGGTGCCCGCGGAGCCGATGCTGTTGTCACCCCCGGTGCCGAGGATGATCGCGCCTTCCTTGCGCATCGGGTTGTACCCGGACACGTTGGGGCGGGCACCGTCGTAGAAGGTGGACAGGCCGCCGGACTGCGCGTTGCCGCCGCGGATCGCCCAGTGGTTGGGCGCACCCTTGATGATGGCGGTCAGGTAGCGGTGGCTGATGCTGGGGTCGTTGGCGTTGTAGCGCTGGTTGATTCCGGAGAACAGGCCGTTCTCGAGGTCCGCCATGATCCACGGGCCGTTCCCGGCGCCGTAGCCCCAGACCTTGATGTTGCCGAAGTAGATGGCCTCCATCGTGCCGTTGCCGTTGTCCCGGCTGTTGCGCTCGGCGTTGCCGTAGTCGAAGCAGCAGCCGCCGTTGTAGTGCGTGCCGTCGAAGATCGCGTACATGCCCTCCGGCTGGTCGCCGGTCGCGGTGCCGGTGGCGTTGTTGTTGCGGTAGCCGGTTCCGGGAGCCACGAAGACGCCGTAGGCACGCTGGCCGCCGATGGTGATCGGGGCGGCGGTCGCGTTGGCCAGGTTGTCGTACCCACCGGCCGCCGGGCCGGAGAACCCGCCGGGCGGGGCCTGCGTGAGGTGGTTGCCGCGGCCGGACTGGTCGTAGATGACGGTGATCAGGCACGTCGTGCCGCTGCAGAAGGAATCCTGGGTCGCGGCGTTCGCGACACCGCCGGCGCTCAGGACGCCGACGTCCCGCGTCGTGTTGTCGGAGGACCGCCGGACTTGGTACAGGGCTCCGTTGTACGAGCCGTACAGTGCGCGGGTGGTGGAATGCGCGGCGACGCAGGGCGTGCTGCCGGCGGCGTAGAGGTCGCACGGTCCTTGCGTGGCGGCCTGCGCCGGCGCGGCCGGGCCGGCCAGCGCGCCCGCGGCAAGCACTATCGCGGCTCCCGCGGTCCGAAGCGACCTTTTCCATCGTGGGGTCATGAGCGAACTCCTTTGTCCGGTCGGGGATGCGGTCAGCTTCGGGTCCACTTCTGGGCGCTGCTGCCTGTGCAAGCCTGCAGGGTCACCGGTGCGCTGTTCCCGGTGCCGCTCGGGCCGAGGCACAGTCCTGATGGGACGCCGGTGATCGTGCCGTCGGTGTTGGCGTTCCATTGCTGGTTGGTGCCGCCCGTGCAGTCCCAGATGATCACCCGGGTGCCGGCCGCCGTGCTCGCGCCCTCGGCGTCGAGGCACTTGGCGCCGTACACCTGGAGCTGCTTGCCGGAGGTGAGCGTCCACTGCTGGTTGCCGCCGCCGTTGCAGTCCCACAACGTCACCTGGGTGCCGTTGGTCTGCGACGCGCTCGGGACATCGAGGCAGCGGCTCGAAGCCGTGTTGCGCAGCACGGAGGTCGACCCGCCGCCCGAGCCCGTCACGGCGAGGTTGTCGAACTGGGCGGTCTCCCCCGTGCTCGTGCCGATCCCGGCCTGGCCGGCCGGGAGGGTGCTGTCGGTGACCGTCCCGAGCACGGCGCCGTCCACGGAAGCGGTGATGGTGCTGCCGGAGAAGCCCAGTGACAGCTTGTGCCAGCTGTTGGTGCCGAGCGCGGTCGTCGTGCCGCTGCGCAGCGTGGTGACCTGCTGGCTGGTGTTGTTGCGCCGGATCGACCACGCGCCGGTATCGCTGACGCGCAGGTAGTAGGCGTTCACCGCACCCTGGTTGCCCGTGTCCTGCGAGCCGACGCGGCCGAGCAGCTCGACGTACCCGGCCTTCTCCAGCAGCACGTCCGCGTTGACCGTGTAGTTGCTCCAGGCCACATTGCCCAGCAGGGCGTAGGGATCGACGAACTTCTTCCAGGGGATCGTCTTCTGCGGCGCGGCCTGGCGCACGCACGTGCCGGAGCGGCCGGCGCCACACGACGACGTCTCGAAGGCGCCCTCCATGTCCATCAGGTACTTGGCTTCCTTGCCCTTCGCGTACCCGTCGAAGTTGTCGCTGTAGGGCAGGTTCAGCGACCCCTGTGCCGGGCTGGTCGCGGTGCCCTTGCCCTGCCCGGTGGTGGTCGTGATCGTGTACTGATAGCCGGGCTGAGCGGTCAGGGAGAACGCACCGCCGGACGGGGTGATGTCGGTGGTGTGCACGAAGTGGTCCGCGGGGTTGTTCGAGTTCAGGTTGGTCGCCCACACGTGCACCTGGCCGGTGGACAGGCCGCCGGTGACGTTCAGGTTCAGCGTCTGGGCCGAGGTGGCGTCCATCGTCTCGATGATCGTGCTGTAGTCGGAGGTGGTCGGGGACTTCAGCGAGACGTAGCTGCCGTTGGCGCGGTTGCCGCCGAGGTAGCCGCTGGAGGCGTCGAGGTACCTCCAGCCGGGCGCGGTGAACTGCGTGGTGTGCGCCAGGGCCCAGGCGTCCTTGCCGACCGAGTAGTAGCCCGACCACGGCTGGTTGGCCAGCACCAGGCCCACGGTCGGCCAGGGGATGTTCGGCGTGGTGGCGGCGATGAGGTCCCAGTTGAGGTACGCGGTCATCTTGCCGTCGAGGTAAACGCGGTTGATGCCACGGGCCAACGGCTTGGCGCCGTCGTTGTAGTCCTGGGAACCGTTCTCGCTGGACCACAGCGTCTTGCCCGTGTTGGTGACGCTGGCCGGAACACTGCACGACGTCTGCGCGCTGAGGTAGCCGCACGTGTAGTGGGCGCTGAGCACGTCGGTCGCGTTGCGGTAGGCCGTGTTGGTCGAGACGGCACTCGCGGGTCCCCAGTCTCCCGGCCACGAGTCACCGGAGATGACTTTGACGGCGTTGTACCCGTTGGCGTTGAGCGCGTTGCGGAGGGTGACGGTCCAGTCGGCGCTCCACTGCTTCTCGTTCTGGACGCTCGTGAGGTAGTCGATCGTCAGCCCGTGCTGCTTGGCGCACCCGAGCCACGAAAGGTAGTAGCCGGTCAGGTCGTCGGAGAAGAACGTGCCGTTGCCGATCCAGCCCGGCGCGCCCCAGGGCAGGCCCACGAGCTTGATGCCGGGGTTGCGCGCCTTGGCCTGCTCCAGGATCCACCACTCGTACCCGCGGTTGCAGTCGAGGTCGCCGCGGAAGTGGGCGTGGCTGGGCTCCGCGCCGCTGGTGGAGTTGGTGTCCCCGCCCATCTCCACCTTGAGGATCTGCAGCGCGGCGCCGTACCCCGGCTTGAACAGGTAGTCGAGGATCTGGCCGCGCTGGGGCTCGGGGTAGTCGATCAGCAGCCGGCTGTTGCCCCCGCCGCCGCTGACCGCGCCGACGCCGTCGAACGTGCGGCCGGCCGATCCGCCGTTGATCGTGATCGAGGTGGCGGCCTCGGCCGGCGCGGCACCGGCCACCACACCGCCGGCGAGGAGGACGACGGCGACCATCGAGGCTCGCGCCCTCCGGAACAGGGTTGGCATGGCAGTTCTCGCTTCCGACGAAGGGGTCAGACGGCCGTGACGGTCCACTGGTTGTTGGTGCTGCTGTTCGGCGCCCACAGGACCACCGGGGAGCCGGCCGTGGTGGTGCCCGCACCGTCGAGCGCCGTGCCGGTGCCCCGGTTGACGATCTGGTAGCGGCCGTTCCCGAGCCCGGCGAGCCGCCACTGCTGGTTGTCGCTCCCGGTCCAGGCCGCCTGCACGGCGTTGACGCCGTTGCCGGTCCGGCCGCCGCTGTCGGCGACCATGCCGTTGGTGCGGTTGACGATCCGGTGGTAGCCGCTGCCCAGGTCCACGAGTTGCCACTGCAGGTTGGCCGAACCGTCGTAGGACCACTGCTTGAGCACCGACCCGGCCGTGACGTTCCCGCCGCTGTCGAGCACCAGACCGGTCGTGACGTTCGCGATCCGCACCCAGCTCGTCGGGAGCGGGCCGGAGCCCAGGGCCGGGATCTGGCCGGAGAACGTCAGCTTCACCACGTACGCCGGGGCGCTGAACGGCGTCGACGGCAGCCGGATGTGCAGCCCGGAGCCGTCCTGGGTGCGGTCGGGCAGGTCGGTGTACAACCCGGCGGTGGCGCCGAGCAGCTGGACGGACCGCAGCGAACCGAGGTTGATCCGGCCCGAGCCGAGCGTCCCGATGTCCAGCGTGCTGCCCGGCCAGCCCAGGACCGTGGCGTACAGGACGGTGTTGTCCTTGCTGCGGGTGAACCGGATGTCGCGGTTGGTGCCCTCGCGCGGCGTCGTGAAGGAGCCGCCGCCCATCTGCGTCGGGCCTTCGCCGTAGGCCGACCAGGCGCGGGTCGCGTAGATGGATTCCCCGAAGCGGGCGAGGTAGTCGCCGATGCCGAGCAGGATCGTCCGCTGTCCCGAGGGGATGGTGCCGTCGGCCATCGGCGCGATGTTCAGCAGCATGGTGCCGTTCTTGCTGACGCGGTCGATCAGCGAGTGCAGCATCGCCTTCATCGAGTAGTAGCCGATTCCCGTCGTGTAGCACCAGCTCGAGCTGGAGATGCTGTCGTCGGTCAGCCAGTACGGGTTCTGGATGTCCCCCGGTCCGCCGCGTTCGAAGTCGAAGACCTCGCCTCGGTTGTTGAAGCCGTCTTTGTAGGTCGCGACGACGTCCTTGTTCCACGCGACGGCCTTGTTGTAGTAGTACGAAAGGAAGTCGAGTCGCCGGGCCTCGTCGACGCGGGGGAGGTTGAAGTACTGCCAGAGCAGGTCCGGCTGGTATCCGTCGATGACTTCGGCGAGCTTGTCGTACCAGAGCTGGTTCTCCGCCGCCGAGCCCAGCTGGCCGTAGAGCTTGCGCAGACTGGCGTCGGACTGCGATGGCACGTGGTCGTAGTAGCCGGTGAAGTGATAGGCGTGGTGCAGCGACACCATGAACTTCAGGCCCCGGGCGCGGATCGCGTCGGCGTGCAGCCGCACCAGGTCCAGCCGAGGCCCCTTGGCAACCGAGTTCCACTCGTTGACGGCGCTGTTCCACATCGAGAACCCGTCATGATGCTCGGCGACCGGCCCGGCAAACTTGGCACCCGCGTCGGCGAAGAGCTGCGCCCACTCCGCCGGGTCGAAGCTCCCGCCCGCGGACTTGAGCTTCGGCGCGAACTGCACCCAGTTGCCCGCTTTGTCCCGGGCTCCGTTGACGAAGTTGTGGTAGGGCCACGCCGACGGGTCGCCGTACACGGCCTTGTGGTGGTTGTTCTCCACCGATCCCCCGACGTACATGTTCCGCGGGTACCACTCGTTGCCGAACGCGGGGACGCTGAAGACGCCCCAGTGGAAGTAGATGCCGAACTTGGCGTCCTGGAACCATTCCGCCGCGGGCGGGTGCTGGTCGACCGACGACCAGCTCGGTGTGTAACTGCTGGGACCGGCGGTGGCCCACGCGGCTCCGCCGCGCAGGAGGCCGGCCGTCGCCGCGCCGCTCACCGTGATCAGACCCAGCATCGTGCGACGGCTGAACTCGGGCATGGCGGGAAAGCCTCCTCGGCTCCGGTATTGAGTTAGCGCTAACAAGATCTGTCTAGGCTCACCCGAAGCCGAGGGTCAACCCCGGTGGCGAAACCAATCGGGAAACGCGGCGAAACCCCAGCGTGGACCGCACGGGGCAGGTGAAACTTTCAGGCACCGCGGCGAATGCTTGTGAGCGTGAACATCGCCGTGCCACACTGCTTCTCGCCTGGCCTCGGAGCGCGAGCAACGGTGACCGAACCGAAGGAGCACCCGTGAAAGCCGCTTCGACAACCGTCCGACGCCGGCGCACCCTCACCCTGGGCGTCGCGCTGCTGTGCGCGCTGGGCGTGACACCGTCCGCCGCGGCCGCGCCCGGCAGTCCGGCGCTCACCCCGCCACTGGGATGGAACAGCTGGAACAGCTTCGGCTGCGGCGTCACCGAGACCGCGATCCGCCAGGCCGCCGACGCGATGGTCTCGTCCGGGATGAAGGACGCGGGCTACCAGTACGTTGTGGTCGACGACTGCTGGTTCGACCCGCAACGCGACTCCTCAGGCGCTCTGCGCGCCAGCTCGTCGAAGTTCCCCAGCGGCATGAAGGCGCTGGGCGACTACATCCACGGCCGCGGCCTGAAGTTCGGCATCTACCAGGTGCCGACCGACCGCACCTGCGCCCAGCGGACCGGCACCTACCCCGGGTCCACCGGCAGTGCGGGGCACGAGGTCCAGGACGCCGCCACCTTCGCGTCCTGGGGCGTGGACTACCTGAAGTACGACTGGTGCTCCCCCGCCGGCACGCGCGACGAGCAGGTCGCCCGGTTCACGATCATGCGGGACGCGGTGCGGGCCACCGGCCGCCCGATCGTCTACAGCATCAACCCCAACAGCTACCACGCCATCACCGGTGACAAGTACGACTGGGGCCAGGTCGCGGACCTCTGGCGCACCACCGAAGACCTGCTGGACATCTGGCAGAACGGCAACACCAACAGCTACCCGATGGGTGTCGGCAACGTCCTCGACGTCACCGCCCCGCTGGCCGCCCAGGCCGGCCCGGGGCACTGGAACGACCCGGACATGCTCGTGGTCGGCCGGCCCGGGCTGTCGCTGACCGAGTCCCGCGCGCACTTCGCCCTGTGGGCGCTCACGGCCGCGCCGCTGATGGCGGGCAACGACATCCGCACGATGTCGGCCGACATCAGCGCGGTGCTGAGGAACCCCCGGCTACTGGCGGTCGACCAGGACCGGCTCGGCGCCGGGGGCCGCCGGGTGCGTGACGACGGCAACGCCGAGGTCTTCGCCAAGCCGCTGGCCGACGGGTCGGTCGCGGTCGGGTTGCTCAACCGCGGGAGCGGGACGGCCACCGTCAGCACGACCGCCGCGCAGATCGGGCTCTCCGGCACGGCGTTCACCCTGACCGACGTGTGGACCGGCGCGACGTCCACGACCGGCGGGGCGATCGGCGCGAGCGTGCCCGCGCACGGTGTTGCGGCGTACCGGGTATCGGGTGGTTCTCCGCTGGCCGCGACGACGTCACGGCTGCGCGGCGCGGGCTCCGGCCGCTGTCTCGACGTCGACAACGCCTCGACGGCCGCCGGCGCCGGCACGCTGCTCTGGGACTGCCAGACCGCGGCGAACCAGCTGTGGACCACCTGGGACAACGGCGAGATCCGCGTGTTCGGCGACAAGTGCCTCAACGGCGCCACCAGCGGGGCGCGGGTGACGAGCACACCGTGCACCGGGCAGGACAACCAGAAATGGACGTCGGGTGCGGACGGCTCGGTTCGCAACGTCCACTCCGGACTGTGCCTGGACGCCGAAGGCGCGGCCACCGCCAACGGGACCCACACGATCCTGTGGTCCTGCAACGGACAGCCGAACCAGCGGTGGAGCCGCACCTGAGCGCTACCGCCCCGAAGGCGGAAAGCCGGACGCCCGAGCCGTTCCCTGACGGCTCGGGCGTCCGGCTCTCCCCGGGATGAAGCTCAGCGGTAACCGGCGGCCACGACGTTGGCCTGCACCGCGTTCTCGGTCGCGTCGGACGGATAACCCGCGACCATCGCTCCTTCGTAGAACGTCCCGGCGCTCAGGTTCGCGCCGCCGCCGGGCTTGCAGCAGTCGCCGCCGCTGCCCAGGACGATCGCGCCCTGCTTCTTCATCGGGCTGTACCCGCTCGGGAGCCCGCCGTCCCACAGCGTGGTCAGGCCGCCGGACTGGGCGTCGCTGCCCTTGATGGCGAATCGGGACGTCCCGTTGTTCTTCAGGACCGCCGTGACGAACTTGCTGGTGAACGCCCGCTGGTTCGGGTTCCACGTCTGACTGCCGCCGGGGTAAAGCCCCCATTCGAGGTCGGCCTGCACCCACGGACCGGTGCCGGAGCACCCGCCGAACCAGCACTGCTTGCCGAAGTTGAGCGCGTCCATGGCACCGGCCGCGTCGGCCTTGCGGGTCGTCTCACTGTTGCCGTAGTCGAAACAGCAGCCGCTGTTGACGTGCGTTCCGCTGGTCACCATGTACATGCCCTCGGGTGCGCTGCCGGTGGGCACGCCGGTCAGGTGACCGTCGCGCCAGTAGCTGTTGCCCGGGTTGACGTACAGCGAATACGCCTTCCGGCCGCCGACCGTGAGCGACTCCGTCGTCGCCTTCGCCGGGCTGCTCTGGCTGGAGCCCGGAACCACGCTCGACCCCTGGTACCAGAGGTCGTTCCCCCGCCCGGACTGGTCGTAGACCACCGTGATGACGCAGGAAGTGCCGGCGCAGAAGGAATCCGCGACCCCCGCATCCGTGGCGATGTTCCGGGTGGTGTTGTCGGACGCGCGCCGGACCTGGTACAGGTTCCCGTTGTAGGAGCCGTACAACGCGCGCACCGTGCTGTGCGCGGCGATGCACGGCGTGCCGCCCGACGCGTAGATGTCGCACGGGCCCGTGCCGGACGGCTGCGTCCCGGTGGTCCACCGCTGGTTGCTCTGGCCGTGGCAGGTCCACAGGATGACCGTGGTGCCGTTGGCCGTCCCGGCCCCGTTCACGTCCAGGCACAGCCCGGACTGGACCCCGGTGATCGTCCCGTCGGAGTTCTGCCGCCACTGTTGGTTCGCCCCGCCGGTGCAGGACCAGATGATCACCGCCGTCCCGGGCGCCGTCTGGTTGCCGTAGGCGTCCACGCACCGGGTCCCGTTCAGCGCCCGCAGTTTCCCGGCCGAACTGAACTCGAAGGCCTGGCTCGCCTGGCCGGAGCAGTCCCGGATCTCCAGCGCCGTGCCCGGGGTGTCGGCACCGCCCGTCACGGTCAGGCACCGCCCCGACGCCGCGCTCGTGAACGACGTCGACGCCGCGGCCGCCGGTACCGCACCGGCCACCGCGGCCGCCAGCAGCACCGCCAGGACCAGGACGGCCCGCACCGGCTTGACTCGAGTGGTCACGAATCCTCCTTCGGGCGCCGCAGCGCCGTTGTTAGCGCTAACACTACGAGGATCAATCATCCCGATATGCGTGCGACGAGCTCGGTGTCCAGCACTGCGCAGCGGGGCCCGGCCGACCCGCCGAGCATCGCGAGCAGCTCGCCCGTCATCCGGGCTCCCATCTCTTCGATCGGCTGGCGGACGGTGGTGAGCGGCGGATCCGTGCGCCGGCCGATCGGCAGGTCGTCGAACCCGATGACCGCCACGTCACCAGGCACCCGGCGGCCCGCGCGGCGCAGGGCCCGCATCGCGCCGACCGCCATCATGTCGGAGGCGGCGAAGATGGCGTCGACGTTCGGCCGCCGGTCCAGCAGCCGGGCGGTGGCGTGCTCGCCGGAGGCCTGGCCGAAGTCCCCGAACACCACCAGCCCCCGGTCGCCGTGGCCGGCGCCCGCCACCGCCTGCCGGTAGCCGAGCAGCCGGTCCACCCCGGCGGTCATGTCCTGCGGTCCGGCGATGGTCGCGACCGTGCGCCGGCCCGCGTCGAGAAAACGCTGGGTCGCCCGCTGGGCGCCGCCGCGGTTGTCCACGTCGACGTAGGAGGAGCGGCCGGGTTCCCGCGCGCAGACCGGGCGGCCGCCGAAGACCACCGGGATGCCGAGCCAGCCCAGGTCGAGCGGGCGGCGGCCGTGCATCCCGACCACGAGGGCGCCGTCGACGTGCCCGCCGTCGAGGTACCGCACCACCGGGGCCTGGTAGTTCTCCGTCGCGGGCACGGTGAGCAGGACGAGCTGCAGGCCCGCCTCGGTCAGCTCCCTCCCCGCGCCCGCGGAGATCCGGGCGAAGTAGGGGTCGGCGAACAGCCGCAGCACCTCCTCGCACACGACCAGCGCCACCGACCCGGTGCGCCCCGCCGTCGCCCGCGCGGCTCTCTGCCGGGCGTAACCGAGAGCCGACATCGCGGACTCGACCTGGTTTCGGGTTTTCGGCCGGACCCGGGGGAAGCCGTTGAGCACTCGGGACGCGGTGGCGGTCGACACCCCGGCCGCCCGGGCGACGTCGGCCAGGGTCGGACGGAGTTCGGATGACTCGGCGAAGGACACGGTTCGCTCTCCCAAGACGTCGTTGTCTTTGCGGGCTCGCTCGAGGATATCGCCGGGCACCTCAGGCGCGTTGGATCCGGAACCGCTGGTTGGCCCCGCCGGTGGCCGTCCACTGGGAGATCCGCGCGCCGTCGGCGGTCGAGGCTCCCCAGACGTCCATCGTCAGGCCGCTCAGCCGATTGACCAGGGCGACAACGCCGCTGCCCAGGTCGGTCACCCGCCACTGCTGGGCGGCGGCGCCGGTGTCGGCCTGCTGGCTGATGTCCGCGCCGGTGCCCGTACCGGCCACTTGGAGCACCAAGCCGCTGTGCCGGGCCCGGACGCGGTAGTAGCCGTCGCCGGAGTCGAGGAAGTCGAACTGCTGGTTCTGCCCGCCGGTGGCCGTCCACTGCTGCAGCAGCGCGCCCGCCGCGGTCGAGACACCACTGACGTCGAGGAGCTTGCCGCTGTGCTCGGCCACCAGGGTGTAGTTCACCCCGACCTGCACGGGCGACCCGGCCGGCGGGGTCGACGAGTCGAACTGCGTGAGGAACTTCCACACCTCGCCGGACGTCCAGGTCTGCCAGCCGCTGCAGGTGCACCCGTCACGCGGGCCGGGGTCGTGACCGCCGTCGAACGCGGCCCAGACCACCGGGTACCCGGCCCGGCAGCCGGAGTAGGCGGTGACGACGTGCGTCCGGCTGCCGCTTGACGGCTCCGGTGGGTTCTGCGCGGTGCAGCCGTTGTTGCGGACGAACTGGTCGCGCAGCGAACGGCCGGACGCGATGGGCAAAACGTTGTCGCCGATGCCGTGCATGCCGATGTACGCGACGGGCTGGGTGCCGCCGCTGCACCCGCTGAGGTTCGCCCCGGAGTAGACGGCGACCGCGCGGAAGACCGTCGGCCGGGCGCAGGCGAGCGCGTAGCTCATGGCCCCGCCGTAGCTGAACCCGCCCGCGAAGACCTGCGAGGTGTCGACGCACAGCGCCGTCTCGAGCTGCCTCAGCAGGTCGTCGATGAACGTGACGTCCTGGCCGCCGGGGTTGGCCCAGCCGTTGCCATTGCCTTGGGGCGCCACGAAGATCGTGTTGTTGCCCGCGCTGTCGGCCAGCCGCCGCAGCCCGTAGTAGGACCAGTTGTAGCCGTCGGTCCCGCCCGAGTCGACGTCGTTGGCCGTACCGCCGCGCCAGTGCAGCCCGACGAACAGCCGGTACGGGTGGGTGTTGTCGTAGTTGGCCGGGACCCGCAGGATGTAACTGCGGTTCTGGCCGCCGCTGGAGATCGTGTGGCTGCCGCTCGCCAGCCCGGCGGCCTGGCCACAGCCCGCAGTGGCCGCCGACGTCGACGCCTCCCCGGGCACCGCGGCTTCGGCGGTCCCGCCCGCTGCCAGCAGCGCGCCGATCGCGACGGATACGAACAACCGTCTGAACTTCGCCATGATGCGGTTCCCTCCGGTCAGTTCCGGGTCCATAACTGGGTGGTCGTGTGGGTGCAGGTCCCGAGCCGGACGGCGGTGCCGTTCGCGGTCGCCCCCGCGAGCTCCAGGCAGAGTCCCGACTGCGTCGAGGTGACGGTGCCGTCGGCGTTGGTCCGCCACTTCTGGTTGGCTCCGCCGTGGCACGCCCAGATGATCGCGGCCGTGCCCGGTGCGGTGCTGCCGCCCTCGGCGTCCAGGCAGCGCAGCGTGCCACCGGAGTAGACGGTCAGCTCCCCGGCCGCGGTGGTCGTCCACGTCTGGTTCGTGCCGCCGTGGCAGTCCCAGACCTGGGTCCGGGTGCCCTGGGTGGTCGACTGGCCCGGCACGTCCAGGCACCGGCCCGCGGCCACCGAGCGCACCGGGCCGCCGGTGGCCGGCCCGCCACCGCCGTCGAGGCCGAGGAACGAGATGGCGTACGCGATCATCCCGGCCTGCGGCAGGGTGTGGCCGGTACCCGCGATGGTGATGCCCTCGACGGCGTCCCCGTAGCGGTTGCGGGTCCAGGACGACTGCGGGTGGTCTGTGAAAGACGGCGTCTGGCTCAGCCCGCGCAGGGCCGTCCACTGTTTGATCTCCTCACCGTAGTTCGGATACGCCAGGGTGGTGTCCTGGTTCCCGTGCCACAGCTGCATCCGGGGATAGGTGCCGGCGTAACCGGGGTACATGGCATGAGCCTGATCGGCCCACTGCTGCGCGGACTTGACGACGTTCCCGCCCGCACACTGGCTGTTCCAGAGCGAGCCGTCGGTGGTCGCGAAGCAGCCCGCGGGCACGCCCGAGAACGCCGATCCGGCGGCGAAGACGTCCGGGTACTGCGCGGCCAGGACGTTCGTCATCATCGCGCCCGAAGAGAAGCCGCTCACCACGATCCGGCCCGGGTCCACGTTGTAGTGCTGGCGGGTCCAGGCCACCATCGCCATGATGCCGGTGGTGTCACTGCCGCCGTCACGCGTCAGGCCCGCCTTGGTGGACACGTCGAAGCAGTGGCCGTCCCGGGTGGCCTCGGGCACAACGACGAGGTAGCCGTAGCGGTCGGCCGCCGTCGCGTAGTCGTGCCCGTTGCCGTTGAAGATCGCGCTCGCCGAACCACTGCAGTAGTGCACCAATACGAGCAGGGCCGGCTTCGGCGCCACGTTGTCCGGCACGTACAGGTACATGCCGAGGTTGGTCGGGTTGGCGCCGAACCCGGTGACGCGGGTCAACGCGGCGGCCGCGGCCGGACCGGCGGTCAGGACCATTCCGGTGACGGCGAGGGGCAGCAGCAGAAGGAACACGAGCAGACGTTTCACCGCAGGCTCCATTGCTGGTTGGCCTGGCCGCCGCAGGACCAGAGGATGACTTTTGTGCCGTTCGCCGTGCCCTGGGCGTTCGCATCGACGCACAGGCCCGACTGGACGCCGGTGATGGTGCCGTTGCTGTTGACGTTCCACTGCTGGTTCACCTGGTTGTGGCAGTCCCAGATGATCACCTGCGTGCCGTTGGCCGTGCCCTGGCCGGACGCGTCCAGGCACTTGTTGCCGTACACCATCAGCTGCTTTCCGCTGGTGTAGGTCCATTGCTGGTTGGTGGCCTGGCTGCCGCAGTCCCGCAGCTGCACCTGGGTCCCGTTGGCCGTCGACGAGTTCGGCACCTCCACGCACCGGCCGGACGGCGTCCCGACGATCTGCCTGCCGGACGCCGAACTGCCGGGCTGGCCGACGCCGGAGCCGGTGAAGTGGACCCAGTTGACGTTGAACAGGTAAGCGGCGCCGCTCTGGCCGGAGGGGTTGCGGGCCACGAAGTAGAGCTTCCCGGTGCCGGTGGGCGGGCTCGACAGGCTGACCGCGAAGTCCTGCCAGGTCTGCCAGCCGCCGGTACCGGTGATCGGCACGGAGGTGACCAGGGCGCCGTCCGGCGCGTTGCGGCGCACTTCCAGGGTGCCGCCGGAGCCACCCGACGACGCCCGGACGTGCAGGCCGGTGATGTTGTCGAGGGCGAGGGGGTCGAAGGACCACCAGTCGCCGTCCTGGACGAACGCCGCGCTGCTGCCGCCGCCCATCGGGTCGGTGGCGGTTTCCACGGTGACGCCCGCGGTGTCGGTGCCCTTCCCGTCGGCGGTGCGGCCGGTGGCGCTGAAGAACTCGGCCTGCTTCATCTTGGGCTGCAGGATCACCTGGGCGCGGCCGGTGACCGGGCCGGCTCCCCCGGCCCCGCCCTTGTCGGTGTAGGACGCTTCCACGACGTAGAAGAGGTTGTCGTTCTCGCTGTGCCCCGACGAAAGCGTGGTCTGCACCTGGGCGGTGCACCCGTGGTACTGCTCGAGCGGGTGCCCGTGTTCGTCGTGCCCGAGGTAGGCCTGGACGGTCACCTGCGAGCAGTCGATCGTGCCGTCCTCCGGATCGGTGACCGTGACGGCGAAGTTCACCTTGTCGCCCCAGTCGAACAGCCCGCCGGTCGGCGGGGTGGTGATGGTGAGTGCCGGCGCGGTGTTGCCCGAGGTGACGGCGACGCTCGCGGTCGCGGTGGCGCCGGCCGCGTTCGTCACGGTGAGCACGGCGCTGTAGTTGCCGGCGGCGTAGGTGTGGCTGGGGTTCGCCGCGGTGGACGTCGTGCCGTCCCCGAAGTTCCAGCTGTACCGCAGCGTGGATCCGCCCGGGTCGGTCGAGCCGGCGCTCGAGAAGGTCACGGTGAGCGGCGCGGGACCGCTGGTGCGGTCCGCGGTGGCCTTCGCGACCGGCGCGGCCGAGCCGCCGCCGAGGTAGTCGACCCGGACGATCGACGCGTCGCTGTTGCCGCCGCCGTAGCCGGTGCCCCACTCGACGACGTAGAGCGCGCCGTCCGGGCCGAACTTGAAGTCCATCGGCCGGTTGAACTTCACCGACGGCAGCAGCGGGTCGATCGAGGTGACGTTCGTGCCGCCGCTGTCGAGCTGGAAGGTGTACATCGAGCTGGTGTTCCACTCGGCGAAGACCGCGCGGCCGTCGAAGTCCACCGGCCACTTGCGGGTGGAGGCGAGATTGGCGTCGTACCGGTAGACCGGCCCGGCCATCGGCGCCCCGCCGGACAGCTGCGGGAAGTGCGCCGAGTCGGCCTGGTAGTGGTAGTACACCTGGGCCGGGATGGCCGGGGGCAGCTTGGTCAGGCCGGTGTTGTTGGGCGAGCTGTTGGTGGGGCCGCCGGCGCAGTCGAACTGCGCGCCGGACGCGCCGGTGGCGAAGTTGTACTGGTTGTAGGCCAGGTTGGGGCCGACGCAGAAGGGCCAGCCGGCGTTGCCGGGCTTGCTGACGACGTCCCATTCCACGGTGTTCTGCGGGCCGCGGCTCGAGCTGGCGTTCGGCGCATCCGGGCCGTAGTTGGCGACCAGGGGGTAGCCGGTCTTCGGGTCGAGGCCCATCCGGAACGGGTTGCGCTCACCCATCGTGTAGATCTCCGGGCGTGTGTTCGCCGTGCCGGGCGCGAACAGGTTGCCCGAGGGGATCGTGTAGGTGCCGTTGGTCTCCGGGTGGATCCGCAGGACCTTGCCGGACAGGCTGTTGGTGTTGCCCGCGGTGCGCTCGGCGTCCCAGTACGCGCGCCCGGAGCGCTGGTCGAGCGGGCTGTAACCATCGGAAGCGAACGGGTTGGTGTTGTCCCCCAGCGACAACCACAGGTTCCCGTTCTTCTTGTCGATGACCAGGCCCGCGCCGTGGTGGCAGCATTCGGCGCGCTGCACCGGCACGTCCAGCACGACCTTCTCGGTCGACTGGTCGATCGTGTCGCCGCTGACGGTGAACCGGCTCAGCCGGTCGACGTTGCCGGCGTTGTTCGGGGAGTAGTAGACGTACACCCATTGGTTGGCCGCGAATCCCGGGTCGACCGCGATGTTGAGCCCACCGGACTCGTTGGCCGTGAACACGTTCAGGTGCGTCGCGAGGACCGCGGTGCCGTTGGGCTTGACGACCTTCACGTCCCCGAGCCGGTCGATGTAGAACACCCGGCCGTCCGGGGCCACGTCCAGCGCCATCGGGTTGGACGTCTCGGTGTGCAGCGTGACCTTCTGGAACTTCGAGTCCGGCGGCAGCGCCGCAGCGGCGGCCGGGGCGGCAGCGTCTACGGGGGTCGTGAGCACCGGAACCAGGGCGACGGCCAGGATTCCGGCCACTGCCAGCGCGCCGCGGCGCAGCGCGGAAAATCCGGACATGACGGGTCTCCTCGAGGCGGACGGTGGGCGGTTCACCGCAGGGTCCATTGCTGGTTGGCCTGCCCGCCGCAGGACCACAGGATGATCTTCGTGCCGTTGGCCG
Source organism: Amycolatopsis sp. NPDC051758 (assembly GCF_044453095.1). NCBI lineage: Bacteria > Bacillati > Actinomycetota > Actinomycetes > Pseudonocardiales > Pseudonocardiaceae > Amycolatopsis > Amycolatopsis sp. NPDC051758. The sequence goes on from NZ_JBITCJ010000002.1 coordinate 1,219,901, forward strand.
TGCCGCGGCCGGAGGCGTCCACGCAGAGGTTCGACTGGACACCGGTGATCGTGTTCGCGTTAACATTCCACTGCTGATTGGGCTGCCCGGTGCAGTCCCAGATGATCACCGGCGTGCCGTTGGCCGTTCCCCGGCCGGACGCGTCCAGGCACTTGTTCCCGTAGACCGTCAGCTGCTTGCCGTTGGTGTAGGTCCACGTCTGGTTCGCCTGGCCTGCCACGCAGTCGCGCAGCTGCACCTGCGTGCCGTTCGCCGTCGAAGCGTTCGGCACCTCCACGCACCGGCCCGACTGCGCACCCACGATCTGCTTGCCCGACGGTGGCGGCGTGGTTGTGACCGAGCAGTCCGCTGCGACCGCCCCGGCCGCGGTCCGGATCCCGCCCAGCAGCAGGTGCAGGAAGTTCGGCTCGCTGAAGCTCTCGTTGGTGTGCCCCATGCCGGTGTACCAGGCACGGCCGCCGTCGAAGTCGTGGCACCACGTGGTCGGGTGGTCCGCGCCCATCGTGGCACCCGAGTAACTGGATTCGTCCACAGTGGTCAGAACGTGGACCGACGAGCGCGGGTTGGCCCGGAAGTCGTACCACTCGTCGTAGTGGGTGTACTGGGCCGGAAGCCCCTGCGTCGACGGGTGGTTCTGGTCTTCGACCTTGACAACGGCGTTCTGCTGCGCGGGATGTTGCTTGAAGTACGCGCCGACGAGCTGGCCGTACCAGGCCCAGTCGTACCCGCTGTCGGACGCGGCGTGGATGCCGGCGAACCCGCCACCGTGCTCGATGTACCGCCGGAAGGCGTCCTTCCCGGCCTGCGTGCCGACCGGGTCGCCGGTCGTGGACAGGAAGATCACGGCGGCGTACGGGGCCAGGCCGGCGTCGGTGAACTTCGCGTCGTCCTCGGTGGCGTCGACCGTGAAGTCGTTCTGCTGGCCCAATTGCCGGATCGCGGCGATCCCGGCGGGGATGGAGTCGTGCCGGAAGCCGGTGGTCTTGGAGAACACCAGGACCTTGAAGGCCGCCGCGGGCGCGGCGACAGCGGTGGACACGGGAGTCGCGAACCCCAGGACCACGGCGGCGACCAGGACAACCGCGCGGAGAGTACGGGACAGCGTCGTCACGGGTACTCCTCTTCAGGAGTGGAAAGGAGTGCGCGGGATGCGCGCTCCGAAATCGCTCGGTTACCAAACCTGAAGTCAAGATAAGAGTGCGCGGCGGCAAAGGTCAATGCGCGGTGAAACTTACTCACCCGCAACGCAACGCGGTCGTCCCTCGATCACCGAGGTCCACAAAGGAATGAGCGCAGGGGTGTGTGCCCGAAGCCGGGCTTCGGGCACACACTCCTGCGCTCACCGGGTGAAGAGCCGCCGCTGGATCTCGCGCCGGTAGTCCTCCAGGGTGTTGTCGAGGTGGACGGCGGCCGCCCGGGCCGCTTCCTCCGGGTCGCCGTCCCGGATCGCCCGGTAGATCGCCGCGTGCTCTTCGATCGCGTCCGCCGCGTGCCCGCCGACCGCGCCGGACATCCCGATGATGTTCGTCTGACGCTGCAGGCGGCGGGCTTCGCGCACGGCCGCGACGAGGAACTGGTTGTGGGACGCGGTCGCGATGCACAGGTGGAAGTCGTCGTCACCGCGGTCGAACAATGCGCTCTGCCCGGTCAGGTGGCCCTGCCGGCAGGTCTCGGCGGCGGTCTCGATCGCGCGCAGCTCGGCCGGGGTGGCGTTCGCCGCCGCCAGCCGGCCGGCCGCGGTTTCCTGGACCCGGCGGAACTCGAAGAGCATGTAGACGTGGTCGAGGTCGGCGGGCAGGAAGAAGCCGCCCCAGCGGGAAGCGCCGAGCATGCCCTCGTCGTCGGAGACATACAGCCCACGTCCCTTGTGCGCGCGTACCCGGCCGATCGCCGAGAGGATCTTGACGGCCTCCCGCACCACGGTCCGGCTGGTTCCCATCCGCGCCGCCAGCTCGACCTCCGTCGGCATCCGGTCGCCGGGCCGCAGGTCCAGCTCGGCGATCAGGTGCAGGATCTGCTCGGCCACCACTTCGTAGCCGGGCCGGTACGGCGCGGGCGGTGCGGCTTCCTCGTCACGGGTCACCCGATGAGTATGACTCAGTGGGCACCGGCCAGTGACTGTACCTCGCGGCCCGGCGGTCCGGTCAACCGCGCCGCGGCGCGGAATGAAACTTACATGCGTTCCCCCAGGTGAAATGATCGAACGGCGACGAGGCATCCGTTCGTCTCTTGACGACGGCCCGACCGTGGCCTCGTATGAGTCGTACACATCCTTCCCCGTTCGTCGGGTCCACTGTGGACTCCCGGGCGCCCGACGTCCCCGTTCCCGGAGAGGTACCCGCCATGCCGCCGCGCACCGGATCCGTGGCCGCCGCGCTCGTCACCGCCCTCGTGGTGAGCGCGGTGGCGGCGCCGCCCGCCCACGCCGCGACCGTCACCATCACCGTGGCGCCCACCGGCGACGACGCCAACCCCGGCACGCCCGGGCAGCCGGTCGCCACCCCGGCCAGGGCGCAGCAGCTGGCCCGCGACCGGTCGGCCGCCGACGACGTTGTTGTGCAGCTCGCCGGCGGGACCTACCGGCTCTCCGCCCCGCTGACGTTCACCAGTGCCGACTCCGGGCAGAACGGCCACACCGTCACCTGGCAGGCCGCGTCCGGCCAGACGCCGATCCTCTCCGGCGGCTCGCAGGTCACCGGCTGGGCGGTGCAGGACGCGAGCCAGAACATCTGGGCGGCGTCCGTGCCGCAGGGCGCCGACTCCCGGCAGCTGTTCGTGGACGGGGCGCTGGCGCCACGCGCGTCGATCCCGATCTCGCGCAGCGACGTGCAGATCACGACGTCCGGCATGACCATCGTCAACTCCGCGCTGAACTACCTCGCGACGTTGCCGCAGCAGAACCGGATCGAGGTGGAGAGCCAGAACTCCTTCACCGACCGGTACTCCCCCGTCGACCACGTCAGCGGCACGTCGATCGTCATGCAGCAGCCCGCGTGGAACAACAACAACTGGGGCTACGACACCCTCGCCAAGCCCTTCGGCGGCGGCCAGCTGTTCCTCGAGAACTCGTACTTGTTCCTCAAGAACACCGGCCAGTGGTACCTGGACCCGCAGGCCGGGAAGCTCTACTACAAGGCGCCGAGCGGGTGGGTGCCCGGCAGCCACGACGTCGAGCTGCCGCGGCTGACGTCGCTGCTGCGGATCAGCGGCAGCTACGACAACCCGGTGCGCGGCCTCACCTTCAGCGGCCTGCACTTCGAGCACACCACCTGGCTCACGCCGGGGACGTCGGTCGGCTACGCCAACCAGCAGAGCGGCACGTTCCTCCCGGCCGCGGCGACCATGCCGGGTGACTTCCTGAGCTCGTGCCAGTCGGGCTGCCCGCTGTTCGAGGGCGCCCGCAACGGCTGGGCGCAGGCCCCGGCCGCCGTCCAGGTCTCGGCCGCCACCGGGATCACGTTCAGCGGCAACACCTTCACCCACCTCGGGCAGGTGGCGCTGGGCATCGGCAACGACGCCAACGCGCACGCGTCCGGGCTCGGCCTCGGGGCGTCGTCGATCACCGTGGACCGCAACACCTTCACCGAGGACTCGGGCGCGGGCATCGTGGTCGGCGGGGTGCGGCCGGACGCCCACCACCCGTCGAACGCGGCGATGACCAACCGCGACATCACGCTGTCGAACAACACGGTGAGCCGGGTCGCCCTGGACTACCGGGAGATGGCCGGCATCCTGTCGACCTACGTCACGCACGCGGTGATCACGCACAACGACGTGGCGAACCTGACCTACGACGGCATCGACGTCGGCTGGGGCTGGGGCGCGAACGACCCGGGTGGCAGCCAGGACTACCGCAACCGTGGCCTGTACAACTACCAGCCCGTGTACTCCACCCCGACGACGTTGCGGGACACCGTCGTCAGCTACAACCGGGTGCACGGCACGAAGAAGCTCATGCACGACGGCGGCAGCATCTACAACCTGTCGGCCAACCCGGGCAGCTCCATCAACCACAACCACGTGTACGACAACAACCGCACGGTCGGCCTGTACCTGGACGAAGGTTCCCGCTACGTTTCCTTGTCGGCCAACGTGATCCAGGACTCCGGGGTCTGGGCCTTCACCAACGCGAGCGGCACCAACAACACCAACGACAGCACCTTCAGCGGCAACTGGTACAACGGCGGCGCGACGAACGTGGCCACCGGGTCGCCGCACAACAACGTCCTGAGCGGGAACGTCCAGGTGAGCGGCACCAACTGGCCGTCGGGCGCGCAGCAGGTCATCGCCGCCGCGGGCCCGGGCGGCACCGGCCCGGCCGCGAGCCCGGTGCGCGCGGCCGGCGCGGTCAAGTGCCTGGACGTCAACGGCGTCAGCACCACCCCCGGCGCCCAGGTGCAGATCTGGGACTGCACCGGCGGCGCCAACCAGTCCTGGACCCGCACCACCGCGGGGGAACTGACGGTCTACAGCGGGGACAGCACCCGGTGCCTGGACGCCTCCGGGCAGGGCACCACGCCGGGTACCAAGGTCGTCATCTGGACCTGCAACGGCGGGGCCAACCAGCGCTGGCAGGTCACCTCGGCCGGCGCCGTCACCGGTGTCCAATCCGGACTGTGCCTGGACGTGACCGGCAGCGGCACGGCCAACGGCACCGCCGTCCGGCTGTGGACGTGCACCGGGCAAGCCAACCAGAAGTGGACTTTCGGCTGATCGATCGAGGAGAGCCATGAGATTCCGACTCGTCGCGGCCGCGACGGCCCTGTTCCTGAGCGCGTTCATCCCGGGCACCCCGGCAGCCGCCGACTCGAACGGCGGCGTGCGGGTCATGCCGCTGGGCGACTCCATCACCGAGGGCACGCAAGTCCCCGGCGGGTACCGGATCGGGCTGTGGCAGCGCCTGAGCGCGGGCGGCTACCAGGTCGACTTCACCGGCTCGCAGTACAACGGCCCGGCCGCCCTCGGCGACCACGACCACGAGGGCCACCCGGGCTGGCGGATCGACCAGATCGACGCGAACATCGTCACCTGGCTGCGGAACACCGGCTCGCACACGGTCCTGCTGCACATCGGCACCAACGACGTCCTGCAGAACTACGACGTCGGCCGCGCCCCCGCCCGGCTGTCCGGGCTGATCGACCACATCACCGCGACGGCACCGGACGCGGAAGTCTTCGTCGCGACGATCATCCCGCTCGCCAACGCCGGGCAGGAGTCCGCCGTCCGCACGTTCAACTCCGCGATCCCCGGGATCGTGCAGAGCAACCAGAACGCCGGGAAGCACGTGCACCTGGTGGACATGCACTCCGCGGTGACCACCGGCGACCTGATCGACGGCATCCACCCCACGGCCGGCGGGTACGACAAGATGGCCGCCACCTGGTTCGGCGCACTGCAGTCCGTGCCCGGAAGCATCGGCACGCCGGGAACGTCCACGGCGCGGCAGATCGTCGGCACGCAGTCGGGCCGGTGCGTCGACGCCGCGAGCGCGGCCAACGGCACCCAGGTGCGGCTGCAGGACTGCGGCGGGCAGGCCGGCCAGGCGTGGACCCGGGCGGGCCAGACGCTGACCGTCGGCGGGAGCAAGTGCCTCGACGCCTCCGGCCACGGCACGGCCAACGGCACCCCGGTGATCGTCTGGGACTGCCACGGCCAGGCCAACCAGCAGTGGACGGTCAACGCCGACGGCACGATCACCGGCGTCCAGTCGGGTCTTTGCCTCGACGCGTCCGGGCAGGGCACCGCCAACGGCACCCAGCTGATCCTGTGGGCCTGCAGCGGGCAGGCGAACCAGCGGTGGGCGCTGCGCTGAAGCCTCTTTCCCAGCGGCCTTCCGCCGGTTACAGTACGCCCTATGGGAGCGCTCCCAGTCGCCATCGCCGTCGACGCTGTGAGGACTCATGAGAGCGACGAAACAGGTACGCGTTCCCCGCGGACGCACCGCCCTTCCGACCGCGCCGGACGTCCGGCCGGAACGGATACCCGACGGGCCCGGGAAGAGGAGCACCAGGTTCGCCGGCGCGGCCCTCGGCGCGACGCTGCTGGCCGGCGCCACCGCGCTGGTGGTCGGAGGCAGCGCGCAGGCCGCCTCCTCGCCGTTCTACGTCGACCCGGGCACAAACGCGGCCCAGTGGGTCGCCGCCAACCCCGGCGACTCACGAACGCCGATGATCCGGGACCGCATCGCGGCCACGCCGCAGGGAAGGTGGTTCACCACCACCAACACCTCGACGGTGCGCGCCGAGGTCGACAGCTACGTCGGCGCTGCCGCGGCGGCGGGCAAGGTCCCGATCATGGTCGTCTACGACATCCCGAACCGCGACTGCGGCGGCGCCAGTGGCGGCGGCGCGCCGTCCCACGACGCCTACCGGGCGTGGATCGACCAGGTGGCCGCCGGGATCGCGGGCCGCCCCGCGGCGATCGTCCTGGAACCCGACGTACTCGCGCTGATGACGAACTGCCAGTCGGCCGACCAGCAGAACCAGACCAAGGCGTCGATCGCTTACGCGGGCAAGAAGCTCAAGTCCGGTTCGTCGCAGACGAAGGTGTACTTCGACATCGGCCACTCCGCCTGGCTGGCACCGTCCGAAGCCGCGTCGCGGCTGCGGGCCGCGGACATCTCGAACAGCGGCGACGGCATCAGCACCAACGTCTCCAACTACCGGTCGACCGGCGACGAGGCGGGCTTCGCCAAGTCGGTGCTGAACGCGGTGGGCGACTCGCGGCTGCGCGCGGTCATTGACACCAGCCGCAACGGCAACGGGCCGCTGGGCAGCGAGTGGTGCGACCCGGCGGGCCGGGCCATCGGCACACCCAGCACCGACGCCACGGGTGACGCGCAGATCGCCGCGTACCTCTGGGTCAAGCCGCCAGGTGAAGCGGACGGCTGCATCGCCTCGGCCGGCCAGTTCGTTCCGCAGCGGGCGTACGACCTGGCGGCCGCCGGTGCGCCGCCGGCCAGCACCACGACCACGAGCGGCACCACGACCACGACCCCGACCACCCCGACGACCACCACGACCGCACCGGGCACCGGCTCGTGCACGGTGACGCACCGGGTGGTCAGCTCGTGGCAGAACGGTTACACCGGCGAGGTGGTCATCAAAAACCTGGGGACGGCCGTCGACGGCTGGACACTCACGTTCTCCGCGCCGGGAGTGACCGTCGGCCAGGGCTGGAACGGGACCTGGACCGACACCGGCGACACCGTGCGAGTCGTGAACGCCTCGTGGAACGGCAAGCTCGGCACCGGGGGCACCGCGACCGTCGGCTACAACGCGGACTACAGCGGCGGCACCCCACCCTTCCTGTCCCCCGCCCTGAACGGAGTGTCCTGCTCCTGAGCCCCCGGCACCGGACGAGCACGGCTCAGACCGAGCCGTGCTCGTCCGGCGGCGGTCCGGCCGAACAGCTCGACCGCCACTTCGGCGCGTCCGCGTCTCATCGGTTGAGCTGGACGGAATTCAGCAACGTCGACGCGGCCTGCCTGTTGGCGAGTGAGCTGTTGACTTCGACGGTGTAGGCGCCGAGCTTCCGGTACTGGTGCACGGGCAGCGGGTCCTCCGGGAAACTGCTGTCCGCGAAGTGGCTCGTCAGCGACACGGTCAGCGAGAAACACCGGCTGTCGAGCGGAGCCTTCCCCAGCACGTCGCCGGGGCAGAGCACCACGGTGTTGGTCTCGGGCTCGCTGGTGAACGAGCCGACCTGCTGCCCGCCGGGGAGCTGCACGAACTTGAGCGGCGACGCGACCACCGGCGGCGTGGTGCCGATCTTCGCCAGCAGGGCGAGCATTTCCCCGGCCGTCACCGGCTTCGTGGTCCTCGCCCAGATCCACCGATCCGGTCCGTCCCGCCACATGACCGACTTCGGGTTCGGGAGCTGACCGGCTGCCGAAGGCTTCGTGGCCAGGGCGCCGGCCGGTGCGGCACCGTCACGGACGTCGATCTCGAACGCGTATTGCCGGGCCTGGCCGTAGTGCAGGGCGGCGTAGTGCGGCCGGGAGGACCACATCAGCAGCTCCCAGGACCGGTCCTCGAGACTGATCGCCGGCGCGGCCGGGGGGACCTTTTCGGTGGCCGGCGGCTGGGTCTCGGCCGGGGAACTCGCCAGCGTGGCCGGCGGCACCGTCGCGGGACCGCGCCCCAGCACCACGACGGCCCCCGCGCCGAGGGCGGCGACCGTGAGCGTCACCGCGGCGACGCCGGCCGTGCGGCGCCGCCGGATCCGGCGGGTGGCGGCGGCGAGCACGTCGACCGGATCCGGGGCCAGGGACTCCTGCGCGCGCAGCGCACGGCGCAACTCGTCGAGGTCGGTCATCACACGGTCTCCTTGCCTTCGTTGAGCTGGACGCGCAGCGCGCTGAGGCCGCGCGAGATGTGGCTGCGCACCGTGCCGGGCGCGCAGCCGAGCACCGCGGCGATCTCGTTGTCGTCGCGGTCCTCGTAGAACCGCAGCACGATCGACGCCCGCTGGGCGCGGCTCAGCTCCGCGAGCGGCCCGGCGAGCTGGTCGGCGTCGGCGATCCGCCACGCGGGATCGGGCGCAGTCGGCTCGCCGAACCCGGTGACGTCGGCGGTGGGGCGCACGGATCGCTGGTACCAGCGGCGGCGCCAGCCGAGGTAGCCGTTGACGACCATCTTCCGCAGGTACAGATCGGGCCGATCCGCCGCCGCGACCTGCCGCCAGCCCTGATGGGCGCGCACGAGCGCGTCCTGCACCACGTCCTGGGCCAGCTCCCGGTCACCGGTCAGGACCGCGGCGAACTTCACCAGGCCGGGCAGCTGCTCACGGGAGAACTCTTCGAACTGCACACCTCTCAAGATGCCGCCGCCCCGGCGATCCGTTGCAGTTGCGGGCAACATTTTCCGGGAGGTCGCCGCCCGGCGGGAGCTCAGCCGAAGACGCGCCGCTGGATCTCGCGGCGGTAGTCCTCCAGCGTGTTGTCCAGGTGGACCGCCGCGGCCTGCGCGGCCGCTTCCGGGTCGCCGTCGCGGATCGCCTGGTAGATCGCGGCGTGCTCCTCGACCGCCTCGGCCGCGTGGCCGCCGACGGTGCCGTTCAGGCCGATCGTGCTGGACTGGTGCTGCAGCCGCCGCACTTCGCGCACCGCGGCCAGGAGGAACTGGTTGTGCGACGCGGCCGCGATGCCGAGGTGGAACTCGTCGTCCCCGCGGTCGAACAACGCCGCCTCGCCGGTCAGGTGGCCCTGGCGGCAGGTTTCCGCCGCCGCCTCGATCGACCGCAGCTCACCCGGCGTGGCCCGGGTCGCCGCCAGCCGGCCGGCGGTCATCTCCTGGACCCGGCGGAACTCGAACAGCATGTAGATGTGCTCGAGATCGGTCGGCAGGAACAAGCTTCCCCAGTGCGCCGAGCCGAGCATCCCCTCGTCGTCAGCGACGTACAGACCCCGCCCCTTCTGCGCGCGCACCCTCCCGATCGCCGAGAGGATCTTCAGAGCCTCGCGCACCATCGTGCGTGAGCTGCCCAGCCGGCCCGCCAGCTCGTTCTCGGTGGGCATGCGGTCGCCCGGCCGCAGCCGCAGCTCGGCGATGAGCCGGAGGATCTGCTCGGCGACGAGCTCGTAGCCGGGCCGGTACGACGTCGGCGACCGGGTCTCCGGCGGGTCGCCACCGGCGGGACCGGGTTCGATCGATGCGGGCACGCCGTCTCGCCTCCTCCACCTCGCCGTGAGCATGAAGCATACATTCGGCTCGGCGCTCTGAGAATGAGTAGTACACATTTTTCCCTCTTCATCCTCTTGACTACGGACATCCGACGGACTCTCATAGACGGCACGCCTCAGCAACGCGAGATGTGTCGGACACATAGCCGAAGTCCGTTGCCTGATCAGGTAGACCTGCGGGCACCACGATGGAGTGGAGTAGCTCATGACAGCCCCCGGAACCGGAAGATCAGCTCAACGCCGCCGACGGTCCGCCGGACTGGTGCTCGGCGTCGCGGCCGTCCTCGCCGCGGTCACGGCGTGCGGGAACGGCGGCAGCGGCACCGGCGCCCCGACCGAGTTCCAGCCCGTCCAGCAGACCGGCGGCCCGCTCACCGTGTGGGTCGACTCGACGCGGCTGCCCGCCGCGCAGCTGTACCAGAAGCAGCACCCGGCGGCGAAGCTGAACATCGTCACCTACGACGGCGACGCCAACGGCTCCAACTACCTGCAGACCAAGGTGAGCCTGTTCAACCGCACCCGCAGCGGCTGGCCGGACGTCGTGTTCAGCACCCAGAACAACGAGACGTCCTGGGCGGTGCAGGCCGGCTTCACCGCGCCGCTGAACAAGGGGCAGATCCCCGCCGCGACGCTGAGCGGCTGGGCCCCCGGCGCCAACGACCCGTGCACCGTGGACGGCACGCTCTACTGCCTGCGCAACGACCTCGCCCAGACCGTGCTCTGGTACAACGCTTCGCTGATGCAGCAGTGGAACTACCAGGTGCCCAAGACCTGGGAGGAGTACCAGGCACTGGGCCAGCGCGTCGCCACCGAGCACCCCGGCTACCTGGTCGGCACGGCCGGGGACAACTTCACCCCGGAGATCTACCTGTGGGCCGGCAAGTGCGGCGCCAACGAGATCACCGGCCCGAAGGCGGTGAAGGTCAACACCACCAGCCCGGCCTGCACCCGGATGGCGGCGCTGCTCGACACCCTGGTCAAGAACCGCACGATGTCCACCAGCAGCGTGTTCAGCTCGGACTTCGACAAGAACTCCGGCGACAAGATCCTCATGCTGCCGGGGCCGTCCTGGTTCGGCGGATCGATCTTCCAAGAGTCCTTGAAGACGCCCAAGGGCCAGATCGGCGTCGCGCCGATGCCGCAGTGGGCCGGCGAAACCGCCCCGTCGGTCGGCAACGTCGGCGGGGGCACCTGGCTGCTGTCCGCCCACAGCGCCAACCTCAAGGACGCCACCGACTTCCTCACCTGGGTGACCACCGCGCCCGACTACCAGGGCCAGATCGCGCCGGGCTACCCGGCGAACACGACCGCGGCGAAGGCCTGGCTGACGAAGCAGACGGCCAGCGGGTACTACGCCGGCGACATCACCGGGCCGATGCAGACGGCCGCCGCGCAGGTGTGGCCGGGCTGGGGTTACGGGCAGTTCAGCCAGGAAGCGATCTGGGCCGCGACCGTCACCCCCGGCCAGACCGCCGGCAAGACGATCGTCTCCCTGCTGCCCGACTGGCAGAAGGCGATCACCGACTACGCGAAGTCCAACGGGTACGAGGTCAGCCAGTGAGCACGGCCGGCGCGCCGTCCCGGCGACGGACGCGCTGGCCGGGCCGGGCCGGCCACCTCTTCGTCGCCGCCTACGTCGTCCTGCTGGTCGCGTTCGGGGTGGTGCCCACGGTGTACGCGATCTACTTCGCGTTCACCGACGCGGGCGACCGCTTCGCCGGCCTGGCGAACTTCGTCGACGCCGCCGCCGACTTCCGGTACCTCTCCGCCGTCGGGCACGTGGCGCTCTACCTGCTGTGCTGGCTGGTGTCGCTGGTGGTGTTCGTCGTCGGGCTGGCGCTGCTGCTGCACCGCCTGACCTCCCGGGCGGCCGGCACCACCCTGCGTTTCCTCTACTACATCCCCGGGGCGCTGGCCGGTGCGGCCAGCGTCATGGTCTGGCTGTTCATGCTGGACCCGTCGGTGAGCCCGCTGAGCTTCTTGTTGCGGGCGTTCGGTTTCGACACCTTCGGCGAGGTCGTCGCGCCCGGGCACCTACCGGTCCTGTTCACCATGATCGCCTTCTGGACCGGGGCGGGCGGCTGGATCGTCGTGATGTACGGCGCGCTGAACAACATCAACCCCGACCTGCTGGAGGCGGCGCGGATCGACGGCGCGGGCGTGTGGCAGACCGCGTGGCGCATCCAGATCCCCTTGCTGCGCAAGTGGATCGTCTACATGGTGATCCTCGCCTTCGCCGGCGGCACCCAGCTGTTCGTCGAACCGCAGCTGCTCTCGCAGGCGAGTGTCGGGGTCGCCGGCCGCGACTACTCGCTCAACCAGCTCTCCTACGACTTCGCCTTCCAGAACAACAACGTGAACACGGCCGCGGCCATCTCGGTGGAGCTGCTGGTGATCGGGGTGGTCGTCGCCGGTGTGTTCGTGGCCCGATCGGGGTTCTTCGATGCCGACTAGGCCCCGCCGGAAGCTGCCGAACCCGTTGTCGGTGCTGGTGCTCGCGCTGTTCGTGATCTTCTTCGTGCTGCCGGTGCTGTGGCTGCTGCTGGCCGCGACCAAGACCGACGACCAGCTCGTGCACGGAAACCCGCTGTCGTTCGGCTCGTGGGGCGCGCTCGGGGACAACTGGAGCGCGCTGACCACGTTCGGGGACAACGCGATCTTCCTCTGGCTGGGCAACTCCGCGCTCTACTCGTTCATCGCGCTCGCGATCACGCTGTGCGTGGCGATCCCGGCCGGCTACGCCCTCGCGATGACCGAGTTCCGCGGCCGGCACACGCTGCTCGTCGCGACACTGGTGGTCATGCTGATGCCGAACGCGACGCTGGTGGTCCCGCTGTTCCTCGAAGTCAACGCCGTCCACCTGATCGGCTCGATGTGGTCGATCATCCTGCCGTACTCGTTCTACCCGTTCGGCGTGTACCTGACCTACATCTACTTCTCCACCGCGCTCCCCCGCGACCTGATCGACGCGGCCGAGCTCGACGGCTGCTCGCCGTTCGGCGTGTTCCGCCACATCGCCCTGCCCCTGGCAGCGCCGGTCGTCGCCCTCGTCGGGTTCTTCAGCTTCGTCGCCAACTGGACCAACTACTTCCTGCCGTACGTCCTGCTCCCGGAAAGCGACCAGTTCCCCGTCCAGGTCGGCCTGGGCACCCTGCTCAACGCCGTCCCGCAGTTCAACCCGACCGTCGGCACCGCGGCGGTCCAGCGCCCGGAACTCGCGCTGGCCACCCTGCTCGCGATCACCCCGGTGCTCGTCGTCTTCCTCTTCTCCCAACGTTTCCTGGTCGCCGGGATGCTCGCCGGCGCGACCAAGGAGTAACCACCATGGAGAACTTTGATGCATCCCGTCATCACGGCCACGGTGCCCCTGCTCGAACCGCCGGGCTGGGCGATCGCGCAGCGCGAGCTGTTCACCCTGCTCGACCGGGCCTGGCGCCGGTTCGCCGGTGATTTCACCGGCCCGGACGGACGGCTGCGGTACGAGGGCGAGCTCACCACCCGCGACGGCGTGGACGACTTCTACGAGACGTTCTTCAACTGGCCGCAGCTCTACCTGCTCGGCGGCGCGGACGACCTGCTCGCCGAGTCCGAGCACCACTGGGAAGGCGTCACCCGGCAGCTGACCGAGCTGGGCATGCTGCACGACGAGTACGAACGCGGCTACGACTGGTTCCACCAAGGCGAAAGCCTGCTGCTGCTGTACTTCCTGTCCATGGCCGCACCCGCGCGGTGGCGGGAGCGGGCGCTGCGGTTCGCGGAGCTCTACGTCGATCCGGCACACGGCAACTACGATCCCGTCCACCGCATCATCCGGCGTCCCCACAACGGCAGCGACCCCGCGCGCGAAGGGCTCTTCGACGGCGCCTCCTACCCGTGGCTGCCCCGGGAGGCCATGACGTACGGCTTCCCGCTGGAGTGGCTGCCGCCGGAGGACTCCGCACTGGGCGAGCAGATGCGCCGGCGGATGGGGGTCGGCGACACCGCGGTCAACCTGGCGGCGTCCGGGCTGGTCCTCAACGCCCTGCTGCTCTCGGGTGACGAGCGCTACCGCGACTGGCTCGCCGAGTACGTGGGCGCCTGGCGTGAGCGCGCGGCCGCCAACGGCGGCATCCTGCCCGACAACGTCGCGCCCGACGGCACCGTGGGCGGGCTGCTGGAGGGGCGCTGGTACGGCGGGCACTACGGCTGGTCGTGGCCGCACGGCTGGTACAGCGTCGGGCATGCCGCCGTCGTCGGCGCGCTCTCGGCCGCGCTCGCCACGGGCGACGACACGTTCACCGACCTGGTGCGCCCGGCCCTGGACGAGATGATCGCCCAGGGCAAGGTGATGGCCTTCACCGAAGCGGACTCCAGCCTCGGCTCCAAGTGGTCGGTCCAGCTGCGCGAGGACGTGCACACGCCGACGTTGCACGTTCCCTTCCGCCACGACGACCGCGGCTGGTTCGACTACAACCCGATGCTGATGGGCGTCCCGGTCGCGCTGTGGCACCACTCCGCGTCGGCCGACGACCGGGACCGCATCGAACGGCTGCGGGCCGCGAGCGGCTACGACTGGCAGACCGTGCGGCCCTTCCGCAGCAAGGAAGAGGCCGGCCACGAAGAGCCCTGGTTCGCCTACCTCGCCGGCGACGACCCCGGCTACCCGGAGCGGATCCTGGCCGCGGCACAGGCCCAGGTGCGCCACCGGCTGACCCGGATGGAGCGCTACCGCGACCGGGACGTCCCGGAAGCCGACATCCACCTGTGGCAGCAGTCCAACCCGGTGGTCACCGAGGCGCTGGTCCAGCTCACCTGGGGTGCCCCGCAGGTCGTCTACAACGGCGGCTTGCAGCAGGCCCGCGTGCGCTACTACGACGCACAGGCGCGGCGCCCGGGCCTGCCGCCGTCGGTGTCGGCGCTGGTTTCGCGCATCGACCCGGAGGAGACCGTGCTCGACCTGGTCAACCTCGACCCGGAAGAACGGCGGTCGGTGATCGTGCAGGCGGGGGCGTTCGCCGAGCACCACATCCGCACCGCGCGCTACAGCGTCTGCGACGACCCGTCGTGGATCGGCGACCTCTACGACTACGGCCACGGCGAGCCGACGGTGACGTCCACGTCGATCGGCGTCGGCGGGCCGTGGCTCCAGGTGGAGCTGCCTCGTTCTACCCGCATCCGGCTGACCTTGCGGCTCGCCCTGCGCGCCCGCCCGCCGTCCTACGCCACCCCGTTCGACGAACCCTCGGCGGGTACCGGGTGAAGCGGCCGACCCTCGACGCGCACGTGCACTTCTGGGACCCGCGACGGCTGCGCTACCCCTGGCTCGACGGCACCGCGGCCCTCGACCGGCCGTTCACCCCCGGCGACTTCCCGGGCCGCCCCCGCAGCGACGTCATCGTCGTCGAGGCGGGACGGGTGCCCGCGGATGCCGCCGGCGAGATCGCTTGGCTACGGCAGGAAGCGCGTCAGCAGCCCTGGATCCGCGGCATCGTCGCGCACGTCGACGTCGAAGACCCGGCGGCGACGAGCCGGTTCGTCGCCGGGTACGGCGGTGACCCGTTCGTGGCCGGGGTCCGGCGCAACGTGCAGGACGAAGCGCCCGGTTTCCTTCGCGACAGCGGGTTCCGGGCGGGCGTGCGGCTGCTGGGCGAGGCGGGGCTGCCGTTCGACGCGTGCGTTCGCGCCCACCAGCTGCCCGAGCTCACCGAACTGGCGGCCGCCTGCCCGCGGACCACGATCGTCCTGGACCACCTCGGCAAGCCGGCGCCGGGCGGCCCCGGGTACGAGCGGTGGCGCCAGGACCTGCGCCGGCTGGCCCGGCACGGAAACGTCCGCGCCAAGCTGTCCGGCCTGGCTACCGAGACCACCCCGGGCACCGTCCGCTCGGTCGTGGTTGACGCGGTGCGCGAAGCCCTGGACACGTTCGGCCCCGACCGGTGCCTGTACGGCAGCGATTGGCCGGTCATGACCTTGGCGACGGACCACGAGGCGTGGCTGGACCTGGTCCACGACGCGCTCGCCCCCCACCCCGCCGCGGCCGCCGAAGCGGTTTTCCACCACAACGCCGCCCGGACCTACCGGACGCCCGGACCGGGAGCACACCGAGGTTCGGCACTCCGGCGATCGCTGGAGCAGCCGGACCACACTTGACCGGTCGTCAGCCGGCCGGAGCCGGGAAACCACCCAGTGACAACGCGGAAGGCGCAGGCAGCCTCCCGTTCGCCGCGTCGGCGCGAAAGGCCTGGAGCAGGTACGCGACCAGGCGGCGGGACGCCGCACGATCATCCGGCAGAGCGGTGACGAGGCCACCGTGGGCCTGGAAGACCACCGCGAGGTCGGAAGGGTGGAAGTCGGCCCGCAGCGCCCCCGCCGCCTGCGCCCGGCGGACCAGCGTCGCGAGACCTCGGTCGGCCCGCGTCCGGGCCCGCGTGTGGGCCGCCGCCTCGGCCGGGAAGGCGGCGGTGAACGCGGCCGGGAATCCCCGTTCCGCCCGCTGCAGCTCGCAGATCGTCTCGATCAGCCGCCGGAATCCCCGCCACGGGTCGGGATCGGCGAGTGCCTCGGTGAAGGCTCGGGTGCAGGTCTCCATCTGCTGCGTGAACGCGGCCCGCACCAGTGCGTCGCGGGTCGGGAATCGCCGGTACAGGGTGGCGACCCCGACGCCGGCGCGCCGGGCCACGGTCGCCATGGGCGCGTTGATCCCGCGCTCGGCGAAAACCTCGCGGGCGGCGACCAGGATGCGTTCCTGGTTGCGCCGCGCGTCCGCACGCAGTTCGTCCCGGGGCCGTATCCGAGAAGGTGCTCCGGGCATTGTCTCTCACCTCGACCGAAACGGATGACCTCGTCCACTTGCCAGCCTAGCGTCGCCGTCAGTGCCCCCGACGAAGGTGAGAACGGTGAACGACCGCACAATGAAGGCAGTGCTTTTCGACCGCTACGGCGAGCCCGGCGTGCTCTACGTCGGCCGGGTGCCGCGGCCGGTGCCGGCACCCGGCGAGGTGCTGGTGCGGGTGCGCGCGTTCAGCGTCAACGGCGGCGAACTGGCCGCCCGCTCCGGAAAGGTCCGCCTGCTCACCGGCCGGAAGTTCCCCCAGCGCGTCGGCCTGGACCTCACCGGCGAAGTGTCCGCACTCGGTGCCGGGACAACCGGGTTCACGGTCGGCGACCGCGTCTGGGGCGTGCTGGGGCGCACCTCCGGCTTCGGCAGCGCCGCCGAGTACGTCGCGGTGCCGGCCGGCCGGCTCGGCCTGGTGCCGGCTGGTCTGGACCTGGTCGACGCCGCGACGCTGCCGGTCGCGACCACGGCGGTGACCGCGTTGCGGGACAAGGCCGTGCTCCGCCCCGGCGAACGGCTGCTCGTCCGAGGCGCGGCCGGCGGCGTCGGAAACACCGCCGTCCAACTCGGACACGCTTACGGAGCCGAGGTCACGGCCTTGGCGCGGGCCGCCAATCTCGGCTTCGTCCGCGGGCTCGGCGCCGACCGCGCGCTGGACCACCGGACCCTCCGGCTCCCGGAACTGGGCCGGTTCGACGTGGTCCTGGACACCGTGGGCACCGACCTCCCGAGCTTCCGGCGGTTGCTCGCACCGGGTGGCCGCATGGTGACCATCGCCTTCGACCCGGCCCGGGCCGTCCGATCGCTGGGCTACCTCGCGGTGAGCGCGGTGCACGGACGCGGCCGCGTGCGCGCGTTCAGCGGCAATCCCCTGCGGGCACAGCTGGACGACCTCGCCCGGCACGTGACCGAAGGGAAACTCGGCCCGGCGGTCGACAAGGTGTTCACCCTGGAGGAGACGGCGGAAGCGCACCGGGCCCTGGAAGCCGGTGGTGTGCGGGGCAAGTACGTCGTCCGGGTCGACTAGCGCGCACCCCGGCCGCGGTCACGGAAGATCGGTGAACGCCCGGACGAACGAGGACACGCAGACCTCCGGAGTACGCAGCGAAGCGACGATGTGCCCGTCGATGCTCAGCGGCGGGTCCAGCGGCAGCGCACGGACCCGGCGCGCGGCGAACCCGGTCAGCTGCTCCGCGGTCAGCAGCGTCCAGGCCCCGTGCCCGCCGCCGATCTCGATGAGGACGGTCAGGACCGAGCCGCCCGACCGCCCCATCGATCCCCGGCCGGCCCGGTGCAACGCCGAGGTCACCGCGTCGTGCAACGCCGGGTCCTCCTCACGCGCCGGCAAGCGCAGGGCCGCACGGTCCAGATCGGCCAGCCGCACCAGCGGGAGATCGGCCGCCGGGTGCTCGTCGGACACCACGGCCAGCAGCGACTCGGACCACGCGCGCACCACGCGGACGCCGTCCGCCTCGACCGGGCCACGGACCAGCGCCAGGTCCAGCTCACCACCCCGGACGGCGGCGAGCCGCGCGGGCACCGGCAGGTCGACCAGCGACGCCTGGGCGGGCCGGGCCCCGTCGAGCAGGAGCTCCGCGGCGCGTTCCAGCCGCGCGGTCAGGCCGGGAGCCACACCGATCCGCAGGTGGGCGGCCGGTTCTCCGGCGACCACACGCACGCGGGCCGCGGCCGCGAGGGTCTCCTGGGCGGCTTCCAGCACACGCACACCGGCCGGCGTGAGCCGGACGTGCCGTGGCGAGCGGTCGAACAGCCGGGTGCCGAGGTCTCGTTCGAGCCGCGCGATCTGATGGCTGACGGCCGGCTGCACGATGTTGAGCCGCTCGGCGGCCCGGCCGAAGTGCAGCTCCTCGGCGACCGTCACGAAGTACCGCAGCGCGCGCAGTTCCACGTCTCCTCCAGGGCGGCAGGCGGCCACGATGACAAAAAGTGATCGCTGAGCAGTCTAGGTGGGGCTGGTTCGGCCGGGCGCCGGCGACTGGGATGAAGGCATGCGCATCGGCACCGGCTTGATCAGTCCCCCGTCCCCGGCCGAGGTGGTGTCCGCCGCGGCCGACGCCGCCGACCGCGGCCTCGCCGGCTTCTGGACCAACCAGAACCCCGGCGGCTGGGACCCGCTCACCCTGCTGGCTTCCCTCGGCCGACGCCCGGCCGAGGTCGGCACGGCCATCGTCGCCACCTACCCCCGCCACCCCGTGACCACGGCCACCGAGGCACTCACCCTCCAAGCCGCCGCCGGCGGTCTCACCCTGGGCGTCGGCCCCAGCCACGCCTGGTACGTCCAGGACCAGCTCGGCCTCCCCTACACCTCCCCGCTGCGGCACACCCGCGAGTACCTGACCGTGCTGCGCCCCTTGCTGCACGGCCGCCCCGTGCGGTTCGACGGCGAGTTCTTCACGGTCGACACCCGGCTCGAGATCACCGCCCCGGCGCCCGGCCTCCTGCTGTCGGCCCTCGGGCCCCGCATGCTCGAGCTGGCCCACGATCTCGCCGACGGAGTGGCCGCGGCCTGGGTCACGCCGGACATGGTCGCCCGGCACATCGCCCCGCGCACGGCCCCCGGCGCGCGCATCGTCGCCCAAGCCGTCACCTTGCTGAGCCCGGACCCCGACCGGGCCCGCGCCGAATTCGCCGGGCAGCTCACCGCGGTCGGCCGGATGCCCGCGTACCGCGCCTCACTCGACCGCGCGGGACTCTCCGGCCCGGCCGACACACTCGTCATCGGAGACGACACCACGGTGACCGACGCGGTGAAGCGCTATCAGGACGCCGGAGTGACCGATCTGATCGTCGTCCCCCTCAACGAGCGGAGCCGCACGCTGGACCTCGTGCTCGCCTGAACCGGTCCGACCCGTTCACCCGTTTGCCCCCGCGTTGTAGGTTGTCGACAAGCCATCAGCGCCGATGGGAAACCCTTCGGCACGTGGCCAGGAGGTTTTGTGCTGGAAGCACTGGGCATGACTCCCGACGAAGAGCGGGTCTACCGGGTGATCGTCGGCGGGTACCGGACCGCCCCCGGCGAGATCGCGGGCCAGGCGGGCGTGGGCCGCGGAGAAGTGGACTCGATCCTGGAGGTCCTGCTGGCGAAGGGGCTCGTCAGCAAGGCCGACGAGCACTACATGTCCGCGCCGCCGGACGTCTCGCTCGGGCCGCTGCTGGTGCAGGGTCAGGAGAAGCTGGAGGCCGCCCGGGCCGCGGTGACCCAGCTCGCCGAGGAGTACCGCGGCAGTGCGCGGCGGCGTGACTCCGCGCAGCTCGTCGAGGTCATCACCGGGGTGGACGCGATCCGGCGGCAGGCCCTCGCCATCCAGCGCGGGGCCCGCGAAGAGTCGCTGTGGTTCTGCCTGGAGGGCAACGTCGCGATGGCGGCGTCGGAGAACGTCGAGGAGGCGCTGGCCCAGGCCCGCGGGGTGCAGTACCGCGTGATCTACGAGACCGGCCTGCTCGAAGAACCCGGCCGGATCGTCAACGTCCTGGAGGGCATCGAGGGTGGCGAGATCGCCCGCTCGATCTCGAAACTGCCGGTGCGCCTGGCCATCTCCGACCGCCGGGTGGCCCTGTGCCCGCTGGTCAGCCACGACAGCACGGGCGAGCCCACCGCCGCGCTCGTCCGGGAGAGCAGCCTGCTGTCCGCGCTGGTCGCGTTGTTCGAGGTCTACTGGGAACGCGCGTCGCCGCTGCGGATCGGCGACACCGCGCCCACGAGCCACCTCGACCCGGACGAGCGGCGGCTGCTGTCCCTGCTCATCGGCGGGGTCAGTGACAAGTCGATCGCGACGCAGCTCGACGTCAGCTACCGGACCGTCCAGCGGCGTCTGCAGGACCTGATGCGCCGGGTCAACGTCCGCACCCGGATGCAGCTGGCCTGGCAAGCGAGCAAACTCGGCTGGCTGGACGAGCCGAGCCCCGGGCGCCTCCTGCCGCGTGACGGCGGAAGGCACCCGGAGCCCGTGCGTGACGCTATTTGAGCCCGTACGCCCGGAGCACCGTCTGGTCGACGGAGTTGCCCGCGTTGTCGGTGGCCTGCACCCGCAACCCGACGTAGGAGTTCGTGGCACCGAGCGACGGGTGGTCGATCGTGGCCTCATAGGACTTCCCGGTGCGCTTGACGTCGACGGCGCGCCACGTCTTGCCGTCGTCGTAGGACGCCCAGGCCTTCATCGACCGCACGTCCGGCACGGCCATCCCGTCCTGGAACCGCGCGGTCAGCCCGATCTTGGCCTTGCGGCCGGCCGGGAGCCGGTTGCCGGCGTCGGCGTCCACCGCGTAATCCAGCTGCAGCAACGGAAGCAGCGCCGGTGACGCCGACCGTGCCGAGCGGAACGTCCACGACGTCTGCGTGCCGGTGCCGAACAGCCACTCCGGCGAATCGCGCCGCACCGACAGGTCGAGCCGGTAGGTCGCCGGGTCCGCGCCGGCCGGGAAGGTCCCCCACGCGTACGGCTGTTCCGACACGAGTTTGCCGTCACGGAACAGCTTCGCCGACGTGGTCGCCGGGGCGGCCTGGTCGTCGCCTTCGTTGAACCCGTAGTGCCCGGCCTGGCTGTCGACGAACTCCGGGATCTGGATCCGGAGGTTGTCACCCTCGCGGGTCGAGTCCATCCCCGGCACGCCCCGCGGGATGGCGGGCCGCACGACCGGCGCGAACCAGTCCTCGGTGAGGTTTTCCTTGCCCGTGTAGGTGCGCGGCGCCGAGGTCATGCCGCCGTCGAGCGGCGACATCTCGTCCCAGACCAGGCCGTGCTTGACCCGGTGCTGCCACAGGACGTCCCCCGAACTCACGTACTCCTCCCGGGTCGACGGCGTCGCCACGTACCGCTGGTACTCGTTGACGGCGAAGTCCTGCCACGGCTTCCACGCGAACCGCTGTTCCTTGGCCTCACCGCCGCTGCCGGTCTGGCGGTAGTGGGTGGTGACGGTCGCGGTGTTCGCGGCGGTGACCCGGTGCACGATCTTCTCCGGGATCCGGCCGCGCTCGGTCTGCACCACGTCGTAGAGGTACGGGCTGACCGCGATCCCCTGCAGGCTCAGGAAAGCCGGGAAGCGCTTGATCCTGGCGAGGAGCGCCACGCCCTCGTCCCGGTCGAGCTGGACGGTCGGGATCGGCAGGAACGGCGCCGCGCTGATCGACGGCACCGAGGCGGTGCCCCAGCCGTCCGGCACGGTGATGAAGACCATCGCCGCCCCGGCCTCCGCGGCGGCGCGGGAGACGTCGTCGCGGTTGTAGTCCGCCGGGTCCGGGTCGACGATCGCGGCCTTCCCGCGCACGTTCGCCTTCTTGAAGTCCGCCGGTTTGCCCTGCCCCGCCGAGACGGCCTGCAGCAGCCGCCAGCCGTCCAGTTTCGGTGATCCGGCGAGGTAGCGGGTCGTGAGCGGGTCACGGCCGCCGAGGACGTTCGCCGTCAACGGCGGCGCGATCCTCGACCAGCGGGAGCCGAACTCGAAGGCGCCGGTCGTCACCTTCGGCGTCGGGGTGACCCGGAGCTCGCGGGTGTAGTCGAACTGCATGGCGTAGTTCGCGATCTTGCGCGGACCGAGTTCCCGGTAGGTGTAGTAGCTCCAGATCCCGGCCTGTTCCGACGGTTTCGGGGTCTCGATCTCCACCTTCACCGCCTTGCGGGCGTCCAGCACGATGTTCGTGTCGCCGGTGATCCGGATCTCCGGCTGGACGACCTGGTAGACGGACAGGCTGTTGTCGGCGCCGTTGACCTGCGCGGTCAGGTAGTACACGCCCGCGCCGAGCTCGACCGTCAGGCTGTCGCCGCCCAGCCAGGTGTTCACGTCGAAGCGGTAGTCCTCGCCGTACATCAGCAGCCACGGCGCGACGGTGGGTTTGCCCTGCAGGTCGAGTGCGGTGAGGGTGACCTTGTGCTTCGGCGCGGTCTTGTCCGCCCCGAGTGCGGTGTGCACGGCCACACCGTCCGCGGTTGCGGTGAGCCGCCCGCTGTAGGTGCCCGCCGCCAGTTTCGCCGGGTCACCGGTGATCGTGACGGTCGCCTGACCACCAGCGGGAACGTCCACAGTGGATTTGTCGATTCGGATCCCGTCGGCGGCGGGGACGCCGGCCAGGGACTTGGCGTCGAGGGCGAGCTTCAGGGAGACCGGCGTGGCGCCCACGTTGGCGTAAGTGACCACTTTGGACACCGGCGCCCGGCCGTCCTCGACCGCGCCGAGGTTGAGCGTGCCGGTGGCGAACACCTTCTGCTTCACCGCGCGCGCCACGTCGACCCGGCCGCCGCCCTGCTCGAACACCGAGAGTCCGTTGGCGGTCAGGGAAGTGCTGGCCAGCGCGTCCTTCAGTTGCCTGCCTGTCCAGTCGGGGTGCTGCTGGGCGAGGATCGCCACCGCCCCCGCGACGTGCGGAGTGGCCATCGACGTGCCGGAGGCGGCGGTGTAGTGGTCGTCGACGACGTCGCCCATGGCGGTCCCCGCGGCGCGGGCGGCGACGATGCCGACGCCGGGCGCGGTGATGTCGGGCTTGACGGCGTTGTCGCCCAAGCGCGGGCCGCGGCTGGAGAACGGCGCCAGGCTCTCGTCACGGCCGACCGCACCGACGGTCAGCGCGGCTTCGGCGGTGCCCGGCGAGCCGATCGTGTACGCGCCCAGTTCGCCGTCGTTGCCGCCGGCCACCACGAAGAGCGTGCCGGTCTGCGCGCTGAGCGCGTCGAGACCGAGGCTGAGGGCGTCGGTGCCGTCGGTCGGACCGCCGCCGAGGCTCATGTTGACCGCCTTGGCGCCGGAGTGCGCCGCCCACTCCATCCCGGCGAGGACCCAGGACTCGTAGCCGAAGCCGTCGTCGTCGAGCACCTTGCCGACGAGCAGTTTTGCGCCCGGCGCGGCGCCCTTGAGCTTGCCGCCCGAGGCGGCGCCGGAGCCCGCGATCGTCGAGGCGACGTGCGTGCCGTGGCCGAAGTGGTCGGTGGTGTCGGGGCTGGTCGTGAAGTTGACCGCCTCCTTGACACGCCCGGCCAGGTCGGGATGGGTGGCGTCGTACCCGGTGTCGAGCACGGCGACCGTGGTGCCGGTGCCGTCGTAACCCGCGGCCCACGCCTCGGGCGCGCCGATCTGCGGGACGCTGCGGTCGAGGGAGGCACGGACCTTGCGGTCCAGGGAGATCCGCTCGATCGTTTTACCCGCCGACGACGTCCAGAACGCGCCGGCGTTGGCCTTGCTGGCCCGCGCGGAACGGCCGTTGACGCTGGTCAGCGTCGCACCCAGCTCGGCGGCCTTCGGGGCTGCTTCGGCGGTGCGGAGGTCGGCGCCCTTGCGGTAGGTGAGGATCAGCGGGAGGGTCGTCGACTGCTCGTCGGCGTACCCCTCGGCGATCAGCTCGGTGACGTCGAACAGGTTCCGGTCCACCTGCTTCGAGCCCAGCCGGGGGGCGACGTCCTCGGGGAAGACGCTGAGGTGGCCGTCGATCTCCTGCTGGTGGAACCGGATCTTCTCCCGGCCCGGCGCGGGCTGGACGGTGGCGGCCTGCTTGCCGCCGGGCTGCCGTTCGACCTGGACGATGTCCCCGGTGAGCAGGGTGACCGAATGACGTTCGACGCCCGCGGGTGACGGCGCCGCCTCCGGGCCGGGGGCCGCGTTCGCGGCTCCGGCGGTGCCTGCGGCCAGGCTGCCGACGCAGGCCACGACCAGAACAGATGATCTCCAGTGCATCGCACCAGGCTCGCGCCGTCGCCGCCGTTCGTCACTAGGGCGGCGGCGTCCGAATCACGACACGTCGCATCTTCGTCAGCGGCGGGCCGTGTCCGTGGTGGCGTGACAGCCCGGCCGTCACGCCACCACGGACCGGGGTTCAGATCTGGTTCTCACCGCCGTCGACGTACAGGTTGCTACCGAGCACGAAGCTGCTGTCCGGCGAGGCGAGGAAGACCACCGCGGCGGCCGCCTCGTCCGGGTGGCCCATCCGGCCGATCGCGATGTCGCCGGCCAGCTTCGCCTTGAACTCGTCCTCGTTCTCCGCGCCGACCAGCTCGGTGATCCCGTTGGTGTCGATCGGTCCCGGCGAGACGGCGTTGACGCGGATGCCCCGGCCTGTGAGCTCGTGGGCCCAGGTCCGCGCGAACGACCGGACGGCGGCCTTGGACGCGGCGTACACGCCGAAGGCCGGGGTGCCGTTGTCGGCGGCGGTGGAGGCGTTCAGGATCACCGACGCGCCGTCGTTGAGCAGGGGCAGCGCCTTCTGCACGGTGAGCAGCGTGCCCTTGACGTTGACGTCGAAGATCCGGTCGTACTCCTCCGTGGTGACCTGCTCGAGCGTCGCGAACGCGGCGGTGGCCGCGTTGGCGAAGAGCACGTCGAGGCCCTGACCGCGGTCGCGCACCGCGTCGTACAGGCGGTCCAGGTCGGCCGGGTCCGTGATGTCGCCCGGCACCGCGGTGACCCCGCGGCCGATGATCTCGACGGCCTCGTCCAGCTCGGTTTTGCGCCGGCCGGTGATGAACACGTGCGCCCCTTCGGCGACCAGCCGCGCGGCGGTGGCCCGGCCGATCCCCCGCGTGCCGCCGCCGGTCACAACGGCGGTCTTGCCTTCCAGCTTTCCCATGACCCGAACCTCCACAGATTTCAGCACCGATCGGTACAGATCTCGACCGTAGCACTTCCGAACCGATCGGTACCGAAGGGGTAGGATGGGTGGCATGGACGTCGCCGGGAAGACACCGATCGGCCGGCCGCGGGGGTTCGACGCCGACGCGGCCCTCGAGCGGGCCATGGTCGTCTTCTGGGAACAGGGTTACGAAGGCGCCAGCCTGGCCGACCTGACCAGCGCCATGGGCATCACGAAGACGAGCATGTACGCCGCCTTCGGCAACAAGGAGGACCTGTTCCGCAAGGCCCTGGCGCGCTACGAGGAAGGCCCCGCCGCGTACGTCGCCCGGGCCCTGCAGCAGCCGACCGCGCGCGAGGTGGCAGTGGCGTTCCTCGCCGGCTCGGTCGGGGCGAGCACCCGCCCCGGCTGCCCCTCCGGGTGCCTGGGCGTCCAGGGCTCGCTGGCCGCGGGCGAGGCCGGGCGGACCGCTCGCGACACCCTCACCGCCTGGCGCGACAAGGGCCGCCTGCACCTGCACGACCGGTTCCGGCGAGCCGTCGACGAAGGCGACCTGCCGCCGGACGCCGATCCGGGCCTGCTCGCCCGGTACCTCATGACGGTGGCGAACGGCATCGCCGTCCAAGCCGCCGGCGGCGCCGACCGCGGCGAACTCGAGCAGGTGGCCGAGGTCGCCCTGCGCAACTGGCCACCCGCCTGACCACCGCTCAGCTTCCGAGGATCTCCGCCACGGGCCGGTGCGGGTCGTAGGCGGCCCAGCCCGGATCCCCGGTGCCGGCGAACGCGACCCAGGCGGCGTGCACCCGGGCCGCGAGATCGCCGGGTGCGGGGTCCGCGCCGAGCAGGCCGGAGTCGCCGTGCAGCCAAGGCTTGTCGGCGACGTCGAAGACGAAGGGCAGCTCCACGGTGTGGGCGGCGCCGAGCCGACCGTTGAGGGCCGTCGAGCGATACGCGAACGAGTAGACGTGGGTGCGGCCACCCGAGATCCGTGCGTGGGCCTGCGCCATGCGGGCCGTGCCGGCCCCGAACAGGGCATCCCCGAGCACCGCCGAGCGCGCGGCGATGGCCGGCACGTCCGCCTCCGTGGCGGATTCCGGCTTGCCCTGCGGCATGAGATAGAGGTGCCCCTCTTCGGTGTTGGTGCCGATCAGCAGGTCGACGTCGCGGGCCGGGCCGGCCGCGAGACCGTCGGCGGGCTGGACCGCGAGGACCAAGCTGAACGGGCTGAGGCCGGCCAGCGGGTCCGTGGCGGTTTCGGTTCGCAGGTCCAGTCCGGCCAGCGCGGGCAGGATCTCGAGGAATCGCTCGTCCGGGATCGCGGCGAACGCTTCGGCGCTCGGTTCGACACCCAGCGCGGCGGCCGCCGTGGCGGTGACCCGGTGCGCCTGTTCCGGGGTGAAGGCGCCGGTGCCGCTGCCGCTCTGCATGATCGCCCGCCGGAACAGGCCTTTCGCCTCGGGCGTCGCGAGGAGCGTCCCGACGAGCGTGGCACCCGCGGACTGGCCGAAGATCGTGACGTTGTCCGGGTCACCGCCGAACGCCGCGACCGTGGTGCGCACCCAGCCGAGCGCGGCGAGCACGTCGAGCAGTCCGCGGTTGGCCGGAGCGCCCGCCAGGTCGAGGAAACCGGGGATGCCGAGGCGGTAGTTCACCGTCACGAGGACGATGCCGTCGCGGGCGAACGCGCTGCCGTCGTAGAGCGCGGCGCGGGTCGAGCCGGTGACGAATCCGCCGCCGTGCACGAAGACCATGACCGGACGCCGGCCACGGTCGGCGGCAGGCGTGCGGACGTCGACGGTCAGGTACTCGTCACCCGGCACCCAGCCCGGCCCGAAGTACGGGGTCAGGTCGAGCCGGCCGAAGTCGCGGACCGGCTGGGGAGCTGTCGGCGAAGGTCGGGTGCCGTCGCGGACGCCGGACCAGCCCGGGTGCGGCGCGGGCCCGGCGAAGCGGCCGGCGCCGATCGGTGCCGCCGCGTACGGGATGGCACGGTAGAACTCGCCGAAATCGTCGCGGACACCGCGCACGGCGCCCGCGGCGGTTTCGACGACCGGGTCTGCACCACGGTTCACGGGAACGTTCCTTTCCGGGGATGTCAGGAAATGCGGGAAAAGGCCGCCCACTCCTTGATCGCGAACTTCGACCCGGCGCGCTCGACCTCCGCGGCGCCCTGGCCGCCGAAGTGGGCGGGGAACACGAGCGCGTTGTGCTCGGCGGCGTGCCCGAGCAGCTTGTGCCGGGTGGCGCGGGACTCGGCCGGGTCCTCGCAGAAACAGGAGTTCGTGTCCGGCTCCGCGATCTGCAGCGCGGTGTGCACCAGGTCCCCGACGAACAGGGCCTGCTCGCCGCCGGAATCCAGGGTGAGCACGGACGAGCCGGGCGTGTGCCCGGGAGCGAGCTCGAGCCGCAGGTTCTTGTCGATCCGGTACGTCCCGTCCCACAGGTGGGTCAGGCCGGCCTGGTGGACCGGCGCCACGCTGTCCTCGAAGACGTTCTGGTTCCCCCGGCCGAGAACGGACTCGTTCTTGTTGGCCGGGTCCCAGAATTCGAAGTCGCGCCGCGCCATCAGGTACGTGGCGTTCGGGAACGTCGGCACCCAGGTCCGGCCGTCCAGCCGGGTGTTCCAGCCGACGTGGTCGACGTGCAGGTGTGTGTTGACCACGAGGTCGACGTCCTCGGGCCGGACCCCGGCGGCGGCGAGGTTGTCCAGGTAATTCGTGTCCAGCCGGCTCCACACCGGCGAGTACGGCCGGTCCTTGTGGTTGCCCACACCGGTGTCGACGAGGATCGTGCGCCCCTCGCTGCGCAGCAGCCAGGACTGGATCGCCGAGTGGCACTCGCCGGTCTCGGGGTTCCAGAAGTCGGGCGCCAGCCAGCCGCGGTGCTCGTCCCACGAGCCGGCCGGGCTGTCCGGGAAGAACTCGTCCGGGGTCAGCTCGACCGAGCCGTAGAACTCCTTGATGCGGGTGACGGTGACGTCGCCCAGAATGATCTGCTCCATGGCACCGAGCCTGGACACCCGGGTGCGCCCGAACCACTCCCGCGTTTTCCTACCCCTCCCAGGGGGTGGCAGGGATCGGCGCGTGACGCGGACACTGGAGGGCATGGACGGACCAGGCCCGCTCGGCGACTTCCTGCAGGCCAGACGGGCGCTGCTGCGACCGGACGACGTCGGCCTGCGCGACCTCGGGCCCCGCCGGCGGGTGGCCGGGCTCCGGCGCGAAGAACTGGCTCAGCTGGCGGGCGTCAGCGTTTCGTACTACACGAGGCTGGAGCAGGGGCTGTCCCGCGGCGCCTCGGCCGAGGTGCTCGAGGCGATCGCCCGCGCCCTGCTGCTCGACGAGCACGAGCACGAGCACCTCAACCGGCTCGCCGGTGCCGCCCGCCGCACCACCCTCACCCGCCGCCCCCGGCCCGAGAAACTCGCCGACGAGACGCGGGACCTCCTGCGCGCCGTCGACGGCGTCCCGGCGCTGGTGCTCGGCCGGCGCACGGACGTGCTGGCGTGGAACACCCTCGGGCACGCCCTGCTGGCCGGCCACCTGGACTTCCCCAGCCCGGACGACCCGGCCGGGCGGCCGAACATGAGCCGGCTGGTTTTCCTGGACCCACACTGCCGGGAGCTGTACCCGGACTGGAAGCGCAAGGCCCGCGCGGTGGTCGGCAACCTGCGGATCACCGTCGGCCGGCACCCGCAGGACCCGCTGCTCGCAGAGCTGATCGGCGAACTGACGATGAAGAGCCCGGAGTTCGTCGCCCTCTGGCGCGACCACCGCGTGGCACCCTGCGACGCCGCGTCCTACGACCTGCACCACCCCGTCGTCGGCACGGTGACCGTGACCCAGCAGACACTGTCGATCGCCCGCTCACCGGAGCAGGTGCTGATCGTGTGCACAACCCCCGCCGGCTCCCCCGCCGAGGCGGCACTGGCACTGCTCCGCCAGATGAGCGGCGGCCGGGCGCCTCATGCGGACAACGTCCTCACTCGTCGGCATCGAGCCGGGCCAGCGCACTGCTGAGGAACGCATCCCGGCGCTCCCCGAGAACGTCGGCGTCGAGATCCGGCCGGCCCTGGTCGTGCATAACCGGGACACAGAACGCCATGTCGGCCAGGGTGCAGGTGGCCGCCACGACGTCCCAGTAGGCGAGGTGATCCGCCGGTCGCCCGGTCGCCCGCTGCCACCCCGCCAGCACCTGCTCGGCGGCGGGAAGCCCGAACATCAGGGCGGCGTCGAGGCGCGCTCCGCCGAGGTCGATTCCCGGCGATCCGGCGCCGGCGCAGTCCCAGTCGACCAGGCCCGTGCAGCGATCACCGGACCACAAGGTGTTTCCGTGCCACAGGTCGCCGTGCACAAAAACGGTCGGACCACCAGGCACCGGAAGCCGGTCGAGACGTTCCTCGGCGGCCGTCAGCAACACGGTGGTGCCCTTCTCACGACGGCGGGCCGCGAAGTCCACATCCGCGATCGAGCGGGTCCGCAACGGCAGCGCGTCCCGAGGCGCCAAGGGAACCGACTGCAGCGCGGCCGCCGCGGCCCCCAGACCACGCAGCCGCCCGGCGGCGGCGACCCGCGGGATCCGGCTGTCCCCGGGCAGGACCGTGGTCAGCACCGCCAACGCGCCTGCCTCGGCACCGTCGAGGTCCGTGGCGATCAGCCGTGCCGCGGGCAACCGGTGGTCACCGGCCACCCGCAGCGCCGCCACCTCGGTGCCGAACCGCTGCCGATGATCGGGATCGGCCGGGTCGCCGAGCCGCAGCACGGCCGCCTCGAGCCGACCGGCCGGCTCGAACCGCACCAGCCACGGGTTGGCCCCTTCGCGCAACCCGGTGACGGCGGCCACCCGGACGTCACCTCTCACTGCGCCGGCCGCCCAGCGCAGGGCCTCTTCAGACGGCTCCGACATCGCAATCACACCCCCACGTCGCGTCCGAAACGACGTGGCCAGACTAGCGCGCGAGCCGGCGACTTGTCCGATGTGGACGGTACGAGGCCGCTCACCCTTGCGCAAAGTACTCGCGCCGCCGGGGCTTCTTCGATCACGATGGACCGATGAACACTGCCGCACCGGGTCGACTGCGTTCCTTGGCGGAGCCGCTGACTTCCCCGCAGTCACGCGGGCCGCTGCTCGGTTTCGCCGTCTCGGAGCTCGGCGACGGCGTGACAACGGTCGTCGTGCCGCTGGTCATCTACCAGAAGAGCGGCAGCCTCGGACTGCTCGCCGGGTCCTTCGCCGGACAGCTCTTCCTCGGCAGCGCCTTCGCCGCACTCGGCGGCCCCATCGCCGACCGGTGGAACCGGCTCAACGTGGTCACCGTGACCTTCGTACTCCGGCTGGCACTGGTCCTGTGCCTGGCGGCCATGGCCGGGGCGAACGGACCGCTGTTCGTCCTCGTCGGAGTCCTGGCCGGGTCGCTCGGCTCCTTCAGCAACCCCTCCGGCGAAGCGCTCGTCCGCGAGCGGATGCGCCACAACCCTCAGTCGATCGCCGCCGCGAGACGCGCGACCCGCCTGCTGTCGTCGATCCTGGGCCCGGCCGTCGGAGCGACCCTGATCGGTGTGGGCGGCGTGCGAGTCGGCCTGCTGGTCGACGCAGGCACGTTCGTCGTGGGGCTGGCGCTCCTGCTGACGGCGAGGAGAGCCGTGCCGGCGGGCCTGCCGGCCAAGGCACACCCACCAAAAGCGACACCGCCCGGATTCCGTGAGTTCTTCGCGCTGGCGCGCGCGAGCGACGTGGTCGTGCCACGCATCGTCTCGGACATGTTCGCCAGCGTCGCGGTCGCCTTGACCATCACGCTGGCCGTGCCCTACCTGGCATCACTCGCCGACGCGCCGAAGGGCGCGTATGGCTGGGCCCTGTCCGCCTATTCGATCGGCGCCATGGCCGGGGTGACCGTGGCGGGTCTAGTCCGATGGCGGATGCGGACCACCTCACTCCTGATCCGCGCCAACGTGGTCTACGGCCTCTGTAGCGCGCTCGCCCTGCTCGGCGGACTGTGGTGGATGCTGCCGCTCAGCTGGCTGCTGTGGGGCATCAGCTACGGGCCGGAGAGCGTCGTGGCGGACGCGCGCATCACGGCCGAGCTGCCCCCCGACACCTTGGGCCGGATCTACGGCTTCTCCACCGTGATGGCGAAGATCGCCTCCGGCACCGGGTTCCTGCTCGCCGGGCTGCTGGGCCGGTTCGTCAGCCCGGGAGATCTGATCCTCTGGACGGCACTGACCTACTCCGTGCTGGCTCCTTTGGTGCTGCTGCTCGTGTCCCGCATCCGGCCTTCCGGCCGGTCGGGACCGAGTGCGTGATGAGCGCACCGGCGCCGAGCACGTCCGAGGCGGTGAGCAGGGTCAGCGGTCGGTAGTGGTGGCAAGCGCGATGCGCAGGGTCGTCTCCTCCCCCGCCCCGGCGAGGCTGTCCAGGCCACTGTCCACAGTGCGGTGATCCGGTTCCGGCGACAGCCGGCCCACCTGGGATCAGCTGGCATTTCGCCGTACCGTCGGCGTCATGGACAACGAGGTCGGCAGGTTGAGGTGCCGGGTTGGAATCCGGTGATGCCGGGTGAGGACACAGAACGGTGAATCGGTTCTGGCAAGGGCTGTGCGCATCTTCGAGGCGTTCACGTCCGACGAGCCGATCCTGACGGTCTCGGAGATCTCCCGGCGTACGGGGCTGCACGTGGCGACCGCGTCACGGCTGGTGGCCGAGCTGGTCTCGTACGGGTTCCTCACCCGGGACGACGACCGCAGGGTCCGTGTCGGCACGCGGTTGTGGGAGTTGGCGACGCGGGCCTCGCCCACGCTGACGCTGCGTAACGCGGCCATGCCGTTCATGGAGGGCGTCCACGACATCGTCGGCCACCACGTGCAGCTCGGTGTGCTGGACGGCGACGAGGTGCTGTTCCTGGAGCGGCTGACGGCGCCGGGAGCTGTCATCAACTACACCCATATCGCGGGCCGTCTTCCACTGCACGTCTCCTCCAGTGGGCTGGTCCTCCTTGCTCACGGCTCGGTCGATCTGCGCCGGCGGGTGATTGACGCGACCCTGCACAGTTACACCCCGGACACTCCCGCCACTGCCGCGCGGCTGCGGGGCGTGCTGGCCGACGTCCGTCGGCAGGGGTACGCGTACTGCCCGGGGTATGTGCATCCGGATGCGCTGGGGATCGCGGCGCCGGTGCGCGACGCGCGCGGTGAGGTGGTGGCCGCGTTGGCGGTGATCGTCCCCAATGAGGCCGGGGCGACGTCTGTCGTGCCGGTGGTCCGGACCGCGGCGCGCGGTGTCTCCCGGGCTCTGGGGGCTCCGGACGCCGTGGGACAGCGCCGGGACCCGGGTGGCAGCGGAAGTTCTTCTCTCATTGGTTGAGAAAGTCGTCGCGACCGTCCGTCGTCGCCCCGCATTCTGCCGGCAACCCAAGTGACGGGAGGCGACAGCGTGGTCGGCACCAACGTGGTTGCGGATGCCTCGTCCGGCGTCGGTACCGGAAGGTCGGCGCGGGGCAACGCGGCGACTCTGACGGTCTCCGTCAAGAAGGAGATCGCCGAGGGGATCGTGTTGCTCACCCTCGCCCATCCGAGTGGTGCCCGGCTGCCGGACTGGACGCCGGGCTCCCACATCGACCTGGTACTGCCGAACGGGACGACCCGGCAGTACTCCCTGTGCGGCGACCGGTGGGACGCGCACACCTACCGGATCGCCGTGCTGAGGGAGCCCACGGGCCGGGGCGGGTCCGCTCATGTGCACGACCGGTTGAAGCCGGGCAACCGGGTAGGTGTCGGCGGCCCGCGCAACCACTTCCCCCTGGTGCCGTCGGAGAAGTACCTCTTCATCGCCGGTGGCATCGGGATCACCCCGCTCCTGCCCATGGTGCGCCAGGCCGATCTGCTCGGTGCGGACTGGCAGTTGTTGTACGGAGGCCGGTCCCGGGCGTCGATGGCCTTTCGTGAGGAGCTGACGCAGGCCTACGGCGGGCGGGTGCACGTCGTGCCGCAGGACGAACTCGGGCTGCTGGATCTCGCGGCCTGGCTGGGCATCCCGGACGCTGATACCAAGGTGTACTGCTGCGGCCCCGCTCCGCTGCTCGCGGCGGTCGAAGCGGCCTGCGCCACGTGGCCGCGGTACACCCTGCGGGTGGAGCGGTTCACCACCGCCGCGCACACCGCGCCGGCGCGAGAGGCGGCCTTCGACGTCGAGCTGCGGCGTACGGGACGCACGGTCACCGTCACTCCGGAGGTCTCGGTGCTGACGGCGGTTCGGGCGGCGGGCGCAGACGTGCTGTCCTCCTGCGAGCAGGGCACCTGCGGAACGTGTCTGACGCCGGTGCTCGAGGGCCGGCCGGACCACCGGGATTCGGTGCTGGCCGAGCATGAACGGGCGGCGAACGACTGCATGTTCCCGTGTGTGTCGCGCTCCTGTGGCGACCGCCTCGTACTGGATCTGTGAGACCTCTGCATTTCCCGAGGAGCCGTGATGACCGAGGCGCTGGAGCACGCGCTTGTGCCGCCCGTCAGTGACGCTGACCCCTTCGACCCCGAAGTCCTCCTGGACCCCGGGCCGCTGCACCAGGCCTTGCGCGAGGCCGGTCCGGTTGTGTACCTCTCGCGCTACGACGTCCACGCGCTGGCCCGCCACGAGCAGGTGCACGCCGCTTTGGTGGACTGGCAGCGCTTCGAGTCGGGCGCGGGCGTGGGCCTGGCCAACTTCCGTCACGAGAAGTCGTGGCGTCCGCCGAGCGCACTGCTGGAGGCCGACCCGCCCTTGCACGACGCCCCGCGCCGGGTGCTGCGCGAGATTCTGGCCCCACCCGCCCTGCGTCGCCTGCGCACGACGTGGGCCGCGACCGCCGAGGAACTCGTCGACCAGGTTCTCGCCGAGGCAACCGAGTTCGACGCCTTCACCGCTCTGGCGGAGGCGTTCCCGCTACGGGCGTTTCCGGACGCGGTGGGTCTGGGCCCCGATGGCCGGGAGAACCTCCTGCCGTACGGCAACATGGCCTTCAACTCCTTCGGTCCGCGCAACGACCTCGTCACGGCGGACGCCCACCGGGTGGCCGAGCTGTCGGCATGGGTGAACCTCCACTGTGCACGGGAGGCACTGAGCGAGGACGGTTTCGGCGCGCAGATCTGGGCCGCCGCCGACCGTGGCGATCTGACCTGCGAACAGGCCCCGTTGGTGGTTCGTTCCCTGCTCACCGCCGGCGTCGACACCACCGTGCACGGCCTGGCGGCCTGCCTGTACGCCGTCGCCACCCATCCTGAGGAGTGGCAACGACTGCGGCAGCGGCCGGAGTTGACGCGGACTGCGTTCGACGAGGCGGTCCGCTGGCAGTCACCGGTGCAGACCTTCTTCCGCACCGCCACCACCGACGTCACCATTGCCGGCACGGTCATCCCGGCGGACACGAAGATCCTCATGTTCCTCGGCGCGGCCAACCGCGATCCACGTCGCTGGCCCGACCCCGACCGCTTCGACCTCACCCGCGACCCGTCCGGCCACGTCGGCTTCGGTATGGGCATCCACCAGTGCGTCGGCCAGCACGTCGCTCGCCTGGAGGCCGAAGCTTTGCTGACTGCACTGGCCTGCCGCGTCGAGCGGATCGAACTCGCCGGCACACCGCGC
Organism: Amycolatopsis sp. NPDC051758; assembly: GCF_044453095.1. Lineage (NCBI taxonomy): Bacteria > Bacillati > Actinomycetota > Actinomycetes > Pseudonocardiales > Pseudonocardiaceae > Amycolatopsis > Amycolatopsis sp. NPDC051758. Next base: position 1,254,581 of record NZ_JBITCJ010000002.1, read on the forward strand.
CGGCACCCCAACAACACCCTGCGTTCCTGGGAGTCCCTGCCATTGCGCGTGAAGAAAGGTTAGTGACTGAACACAAGCCCTGCATCGTGTCCGCCTCCGAACACCGGCCAGAGGCGGTACCGGGAGCGGGCCGCCGACCGTGGGTCCTCCTCGGTCACGTCCGAAGAGGACCCACGGAACCTCAGCGGGGCAGCACGAGGTGGTCGGCGATGGCGTACAGCTCCGCCTGCGCGCTGGAGCCCGCGATGGCGATCGGCGCGTCGTGGACGGCCTTGAGGATCCAGAGCGTGCGGTAACCGTCCTCGTCCAGGTAGCGGGTCGCGTGTCCCTGGACCGGTTCTCCCGCGGTGCCGCGCACCTGGCCGGCCTCGTCGCTGCGCACCTGGACCAGCGGCCGGGTGCTGCACGTGCCCACCGAGTAGCTCGTGCGCGAACCGCTCGGGCCGCCCTTCTCGACGTCGAACGCGCACATCCGCAGGCCGCCGGGCAGCTTGCCGAGGCCGAACGCCGGGGTGACGGTGGTCTTGCCCGGGAAGGCGACGTTCTCAGCGACGCGGCGGCCCACGTCGGCCAGTTGCTGCGCCGGCGCCGTGCTGCCCGGCTGCGCGGCCACGTTGACGTACAGCGAGCCGCCATCGGGGTGGGTCAGGTACAGCTCATAGCCGCCGGGGCCGTCGGAACGCGAGCTCTCCACGCCGGCCCGCCCGCCGAGGGTGACGGGCTGGCCCGGACCGGACTTGAAGGCGGCCTGCTCGACCGGCACCATCCGCATTTCCTGCACGTCCACGAGCAGGACCTGACGCCCGGACGTGACGGTCAGCATGTACTCGCCGCCGTACACCGGCTTCTCGGGGTTCGCCGCGCTGCCACCGATGTTGATCCGGCGCGCGAGGTAGTCGGCCTTGCCCGGCGGCAGCCAGCCGAGCGAGTAGGGCATGGTCAGCTCCGCGATGGCCGCCTCGGCCGGCGCCGCGACGGCGGCCGGACCGGCGCCCGTGGTCACCTGGTTGTCGTGCGCGGGCCGGTTCAGCGCGACGACGGCGACCGCGGCCAGGACGAGCAGGACCACCCCGGCGCCGGCCGCGAGCGGACGGCTCACCACGGCACGCTTACGGTCGAGTCGCTGACGCGTGGCCGCCAGCACCTGGTCGCTGTCGGGGGCGTCGTGCTCGTGGGCGGTGAAGGTGTCCTTGATCAGGTTCTCGATGTCCATCAGCTCTCCTTCACCTGGGCCATCCGGTCGATGGTCAGGCCGTGTCGCAGGGTCGTCAGGGCTTTGCGGGCGTGAGCCCGCACGGTGGCCTGGGCGCAGCCGAGCAGGTCGGCGATGTCGGCGTCGGCGAGCTGCTCGTAGTACCGGAGCACCACGACCGCGCGCTGGCGCCGGGGCAACCGCGCCAGGCGCTGCCACATGTCCTCGCGTGCCGCGTGGTCCGACGCGAAGTCATCCGGCCGCGCCTCGTCCGGCGGGTCGCCCACGGCGATCAGCCGCGCCGACCGGCTGCGCCGCCAGGACAGGTAGTCGTTGGTCACCATCCGCAGGACATAACGGTCGGGGTGCTCGGCGTCGCTGATCCGCGACCACCGTCGGTACACCTTGACCAGCACGTCCTGCACCAGGTCAGCGGCCTGTTCCCGATCCCCGGCCAGCATCGTCGCGTAGCGCAGCAACCGCGGCAGGTGCGCCCGGACGAAGTCCTCGTAGTCAGCCATCACTATGAAGACTGCCGCCGCACGCGATCCGTGTACCTCCACGCGGAACTTTCTTGCGAATCCGCGCACGACGAAGGGCGCCGACGGTCGAGACGACCACCGCGATCAGGCCGAAGCCCGCCCCGCGTCGAAACCGCAGTGGGAGCACGCCCGGATCGGGCGTGCTCCCACTGTGCCTGTCCAGCTTGGTGCCTACTTGGCGCAGAAGATCGTCGCCTCCTCGATCCAAGAATTGCCTATCGGCCCCACCGAAGACTGGGAAACGAAGTGGGCGGCGTTGGGTGCAACCGTCCGGTTCGGCTCGATGATCTGCAGGTGTGTGCCCGGCGTTGCCGTGCCGCCGGCGAGACCGGTGAGGTGCATCCCGGACGGACAGGTCGGGTCGTTCGGGGTCGAGGTCACGCTCGACCCGTTCGTGACGAACCAGATCTTGAACTGCTGGAAGTCACCGAACTCGATCGGCTGCGCGCACACCGTGTAGCTGGTGACGGTGTAGGTGCCGGCGAACCCGTCGTCGTCCTCCTGGGCCGAGGCGGCGCTTCCCGTCGGGAAATCTCCGCTCGAGTTGGTGAAGAAACTCAGGTTCACCTGCCCGTTGCCATGATCGATCTTGCCACCGACACCGATCACGGTCCCCAACCTGCAACGCGACACAGCCTGGTCGTTTTCGGTCGACGTCGGTAAGTTCGTATGTGTCTCGATCTGCACGTTCAGCGCGGCCGGGACCGCAGCGCAGAACGGGAACACCTGGAAACCCCAGGCCACCGAAATGCCGAACTGGTCAGCCGCCACGCTGACCTTCAAGCTGTCCCCGCCCGCGGTGTGGATCGGCTGCAGCTCGGTGATGATCGCGTGGACACCGCCGGCCGTCAGCGCGCCGCCCCCGAGTACCCGCTGACCGGCTGGACAGGGCGCACTGAGGGACTTCGCCGGCAGGTGGTCGGGCAAATAACTGGCAGGAAAGACCTGCGCCGAGATACTGGCCGCCGCTGCCGGCTCGGCTCCCAGTACTTGAACGGCGACGACGGCGAGGCACATGGCCACGACCGGCGCCCACTTCCTCACTAAGCGACTTTGCATGAACACTCCTCAGATCCCAGCGTTCGCCGGCACTGCATCACCGGTGATCGCGGGCATCGGCTCGGTTGACCCGGATACGCCTGGCACCAAACCTTGAGTCAGATCGGGCCGCTGGACATCCGTGCCGGCCACTGATCTGGCGATTCCGTGGCCGCCACGGATACCCTCCGCCGACGCCCTTTGCGATCGGCTGACAGAGCCAAGCCGACGAGGGACAATCCGAACGTGGCCGATCAGGAGGTACCTGCCGAGGTCCGCGACGATGCCTTCCGGAGCGCCGCCGACCGAGATCACCTGGCTGGCCGGCGAGCTCGCCGGAGGCGGCGGACGGCACGCCACGGTCCCCGCGACGACCATCGTCGCGATGAATGCGCCTGATCGTCGTCGCATGTGCCTCTTCTCGATTCGGAAGACCATCCTCGCGCCGCCCGTCTGGAGGGGGCTCGGTAGGACATCCGTAAGCGTGCGACGGCAGGAAGCGGCCATCAGAGCGCGCCGGCGAGCGGGTGCGGGCGGCGCAAGCGACATGTGGATCGCGTGCCAAGCGCTGCCGCACATACTGCGCGCCTTCAGGCGCTGGCGAGCACGATCGTCTCGGTGGCGGGCGTCTGGCTGCTGCGGCGGAGTTCCAGCAGGCTGACCCCCGCCGCGACCCGGCGGAACGCGCCAGCGGAATCGCTGTCCGCCAACGCTTCCGCTTCGACCGCCAGGCACAGTGCCGCAGTGCGGATCGCCGTCGCGTCGCCCGGGGTGAGTTCGCGTTTGCGGCCGAAGACGGGCACCGCGAGTTCTTCCAGCCGGGCCGTCGCTTCGCCGAGCCGGACCGCGGCCGGACCGGCCCCGGTCCCGGCCCGGACGTCTGTGCAGGCGCGCTGGATCTCCGCCACGAGCGAGCCGGGCGGCACGACGTGGTCGGTGGTGTTGATACCCGCGGCGGCCACGAACGCACCCGCGAAAGCAGCCGAGAACCGGTGCCAGTCCCCGGTTTCCCGGTCCTGGGACTCGTGCAACGACTCGGTGAGGGCACCGGCCAGGGCCGGTCCGGTGAGCCGCGTGAAATGCCCGTCGAACTCGGCGAACGGCGCCGGGGCCCGCTCGGCGTCGCGAGCCAGGTCGAGGCCGAGCACGGTGTCCAGTTCCCGTTCCGGTTCCAGTTCGAGAGCCCGGTCGAGAGCCCGGCCCAGGACGTCGGCCAAGCGGCGGGCGTACTCGAAATCCCGGGACAGGGCCAGATCGAGGTCGTGCACCAGGTCGCTTTCCTTGTCCGGTCCGCGATTGCGGGCCCGGTCGAACGAGCGCCCCAGGGAGAGATCCAGCGCCAGCGTGTCGTTCAGCGTGCGAAGCCGGCCGAGATCACGCAGACGTGCCAGGTCGAGAGCTCGCGCGTGCTCGACCTCCCGGCCGACCGCGCGCACCAGGTCGGAAGCGTGCGCCGTCGCCGAGGTGAGCACCCGGACCAGGGCTGGTTCGCCGGCCTGAGCCAGCTCCAACGCGCCGGCCAGCCCCCGGACCAGTTCGCCGGTCAGCTTGTAGGCACGGGCGCTCGCCGCGCCGTGATCAAGATCGAACGAGACGGACCGCAGCAGCACGAGAGACCGGATCACCAGCAGCCTGGCCAGTGTCGTCGCCGAGCCCTGGAGATCCTGGGTGACGTGCTGGACGAGGATCCGGGAGGTGACCGTGTGGGGGTGCGGGTCGTCCTCCGCCGTCCACAGCTCCGGCGCCCCCGGCACGTCCGGCCGCACCCACACGCTGAGGCTGCCGGGCGGCTCGGCGGGCTGACCGAGCGCGCGCCGGACCGCCGGATCCTCGATCTCGGCGCGGCTGGGCAGCCGGTAGACCGGCTCGCCACCGGCGATTTTGTTGACCCACTGGATGAATCCGAGCACGTCGGCCGGTCGCACCCCGACCACCGGACCGCCGGCTCCCGGGACGAACGGCCGCGGATCGTCGGGAGGTTCGGTGCCGGTGTCGGCGAGGAAGAGCCAGTAGATGCCCACGGTGATCGGCTGGACACAGACACGCGCGGTGCCGACGGCGGAGGTGAGATTGCGCAGGTGCCGGTTCACCATCACCCGCGCCATCAGCCTGCGGCGGCGAGGATCGGTGCCGGCGTCGTAACTCGAGTGCAGCAGCCGGTCCAGCCGGTCCCGCAGGGCGGGATCGATCTCACGGGCGTGCTGCGCGCAGTCGAACGCCAGCGCCAGCGCGATGACGCTGCCGGACGCGAGGCAGGCCTCGATGATCGGGTCGGTGTCCGCGCGGGCCGAGTAGAGCAGCGTGCATTCCCGCCACCACTCGTCGTCGACCCGCCCCGGGAGCAGGCCGGCCGGCCCCTTGTCCTGGAGGTGCGCGGCAGCGAGGTATTCCTGGAAAGTGTGGTGGGCGAAGGAGTACAGGCCGTTCTCCCGTTCGACCAGCAGCCCACTGTCGCCGACGCCGCTCAAGAACGTCGCCGCCGTGAGGTCCTTGGAGACCCGGCGCAGCATCGGGTGGAGCGCGGTGAGCACCCCGGAACGTGGGAGGTCCCGTACCCGGCGCTCCATCATGGTGAACGCGAGCTGGCGCAGCAGCAGTTCCATCTGGTCCCCGCCGAGCCCGATCGGCAGCCGCTTGGCGATGTGCCGCCGCCACAACATCACTTCGCAGATCTCGCTGTAGAGCTCGGCCCGGCTTCCGGGCAGCGCGCTGCGGTAGTGGTGCACGTTGGTGATCATGGTCAGCAGCAGCGGGTTCACGGTGAGTTCGCGTAGCACGGCCGAGTTCCTGAGCCGGTCGAGCAGGTCGTCGGCGGCGGAGACGGCGCGTGACTCCAGCTCGCCGGCGTCCACGCCGGTGCTCTGCTGCTGCTCGATCGACCGGTACCACCCGCGCACGAAGCGCGTGACCTGCTCGTCGGTGAACCGCCGCACCTGGAACACCGTGGCGCCGGTGATCGCGGCCGCCCGGTAGCCGTGCGGGCGTGAGGTGATCACGTAGTCGTTCCTGGGGTACTGGCCGATCTGCCGCTCGACCCAGTCCGACACCGAGCGGCGGTCGTCGGGGATCGGCACCTCGTCGAGCCCGTCGAGCAGGATCACGCACGAACCGTCGCGGAGTTTCTGTTCGAACCAGCCCGGAGGCTCGTCCTTCCGATAGCGCCCGAGCGTCCCGCGCTGGAGATCTGCCAGCGTCACTTCCGGAGCGGCCAGGATTTCGGCCGCGTGATCGCGCAGGAACAGGAAGATCGGCACCGTGTGCCGCCGCTTCTCCCCGGTGTGGCAGATCCTGCGGGCCGTGTGGCGCAGCAGGGTTGTCTTGCCGCTCCCCGCCGCGCCGACCACCGCCAGCATGCTCGGGGAAGGCCGGTCGAGCAGTTTTGTCAGCGACGAGAGCTGGTTCAGCTCGGCGGGCACGTCGGCCAGCGGGTCGGACATCACCTGGTGCGGGCTTCGCGGCACCAGCCAGAGCTCCACGAAGACCTCGTCGAGCTGAGGAGTGTAGGGACCGATGGTCGCCAGGCCCTTTTGATCGACGAACCGCAGGGATTCGAGGACGAATTCCCGGTACCGGCGATCGAAACGCGCCAGTTTGCGCCCGAGACTCTGGTCGATCCAGTCGACGAGCTTCGCCTGCCGGCGTTTGAGGAGTTCCGAGCCGATTTTCTGGACGAACGAGAAGGCCGCCAGCACACCTTCGTAAAAGGCCAGCAGGATCACGGCGAGCACGGAATGCTCGTGGACCCAGCCTGCCCAGAGCCCGGCCGCGGCTCCCGGCGGCCCCAGGATCGCCGCCAACCAGCCGAGCTTCCCCAACGCCTTGCCCGCCGGCATGCCGCGTCCCCCTCCCGTGCCCTCCATTCCAGGATACCCGCTGCGCGCCGCCGTGGTGAGGAAATGACCCGTGGGGAGGATTGCCACGAAATAGGGCTGGAACTGATCTCCAGGTGACCGCCTGAATCCGAGCGGTCCGGCGTGCGTCGCCCCGTGAAAACCGCAGCAAAGGGCTTGACTCCTTGGCTTCGCCGTCCCGGTGCGCAGCCCGAATGGTGATCGGGTCGATCAAGGAACGACCGATTCGCCGACGACGCGAGGACAATCGCTCTCAGCCGCACGGGGGGGGGGAAGAACGCCGTTTCAGAGACGTGAGCAGTCCACTCCGCGGCAGTGAGATCCGATCCGGTCGTGGCACAGATCCGGGCGATCGCATGATCGACGTTCATGGACGTGAGTTGGATGGTCACTCGCCGCAGGATTCACCGCAGTGGCCGGACACGGCGAGGACGGACAGCCGCTGAAGGCCGATCACCAACGGACCTCGCCCGCTGGTTTGTGGGGAGTCTGCTCCGAGCGCTCGCCCGTCTTACTGGGTTTCAGTCACGTGGCTCGGGGACGTCCACGTGCCGTCGGCGTCGAGGTTGCCGAAGACGTGGTCGGAGAAGTGGCCGCCCGCGATGATCGTCCGGCCATCACGGCCGTGGCCCAGGAGGCCGAGGCGGCCGTTTCCGCCCCACATGTAAGGGAGACCGCGCTGGTCGCAGGCGAACTCGATCGCGTTCCGCGCGGCGCGGTTCGGAGCCGGCACCGAAATACAATCGCCTTGCCCTCGCCCGGCTTGTCTGTAGCTATCAGCTTGAGTTAGGACCTTCTTCACGTACCACTCGGCGTGGTTGTAGGCGAAGATCGCGGCGTGTAGGTCTCGGCCGTCGCGGGCGCCGGAGTCACAGAGGTAGGCCGCGGCGGCGTAGATCGCGTCGTGCGGGTTGTATCGCGACGGCGGGTGCGCGCCGCCGGGCGGGATCGGGTGGTGGGCTACGACGCTGTCGAACGTCGGCTGCAGGAACTGCATCGGACCAGCCGCTTTGGCGCTGTTCATCCCGCTGTGGACGCCGGGCAGTTTGGAGCGGCCGTGGTCGGTTTCAATCTTGCCGATGGCGGCGAGGATGGCCCAGTCGAGGCCGGGGCAGGTCTCCGCGGCCTCGCGGTAGAGGCCGAGGTAGTCGGCCGGGATGTCGGCGAGGTTGTTCGGGGCGGATGCCGAACTCGTGTCGCCGGCTCCGGTAAGCGTGGTGAGCAGGACGACGACGATCAGCACGCAGATGGCAGGCGGTCCGAACAGCACCAGCGAGACCAGGCAACCCCAGGGGCCGGGGTGCTCGCGGAGCTGTTCACGCGCGATCTCGGCGGCGCGCAGGGCGAGCAGCGGGTTCATAGTCGGCCGGCAGAGTTGCCGAGTCGGTCACGCAGCCGCTGCGCCCACGGGATCGGTGGCGGGAGCATCGCCGGCGGCAGCGACGTCTCGGTCGGCGGCGCCGATGGCTTCGGGAGAAACCCACGGCCGCCGGCTGCGGTCGCGAGGTCGGCGCCGGTGAACTCCGGTTTGCGCCCTGTTGCTGGTGGCGTCGCCCCGAGGTGCTCGGCGTCGAGGTACGTCGACGGCCGCTGCTTCGGCCGGTCCGGGCGGTCGCTGAGCGCGGTGAGCACGGTGGTGGCGGCGTGCCACGCCGGAACTGCGCCCGTCGCTGCACCGAGGTTGCCGGCGTAGGCGGCGGTGTAGGTCTTCGCGGCGTCGGCCCGGCGGCCCAGCGCGGCTTTCGCGACGCCGGCCTTCGCGGTGAGCGCTGTCTGCGCGCGTTGAGCGGCGTGCGGCCACGAGACCGGTGCACCGATCGTGTACTTGAGCACCTTCCCGCCGGCCTGCCCACCGGCGCGACCGGCGGTGACCAGGCGCTCCTTCAGGCGGCCGACCGGGGCGAAGGTCTCCGCGAATGCCGAGGTCCCGGCCTTGACCGTTCGGGCCAGCCGATCCGGGCCGGCCGGCACGACCGGGGTCGGCAACGCCCTGGGAGCGCGCCAGGGCCGGCCCAGGCGTTGTAGCCGAGAGCTGACCTGGCCTCGGACACGCTGGAGGTTCGCAGCGAGGCGTTTGCGGAACAGGAAGCCGGAGAAGACGACGAGGTCGATGACGGCGAACCGGACCAGCTGCGGGCCGAGGTCGGCCAGCATGAGGGTGCGCAGCAGCACGGTCATGACGGCGAGGAAGGCCATGCCGGCCAAGAGCTTGGCGATCGTGGCAGCGATCGAGCTGACCCGGTAGGCGAGCTGGTGCTGCATCGAGGGCACCAGCGCGGCAACCAGCGCGAGTGTAAGCAGCAGCCCTTCGAACAGCAGCAGGTACGGAGCGAGGACCTGGACGGCGTTCAGGCAGACCACCAGGATCGCGAAGAGAAGCATCGCGATCGCGTATAGCCAGGCTCCAAGGGTGCGGTCGCCGTCGGCGACCTCGTTGTACTTCCCGTAGTCCCCCGGGCAGCCGTCGAGCTCCCGAGCCTTCGTGCTGTCGTCCTTCTCGGACCAGGGGCCGTCATCGAGAACCCTCTTGACCGAGTACTGACAGGCACCAGAGATGCCCTTCACCCGGCTGATCGGCGTGCCGTAGTTGAGCGTCTCCCAAGGCGTGACCAGCAAGTTGTCGATGAACGCCTGGCCGATCGGCGCGGCCGGATTGCCGGTACCGCCGGGCTCCTGGCCCATGACGACGCTCGAGACGTCCGCGCCCAGGTCCCGGGACAGCGACAGCACCCCGTCGTCACCGATCAGGAAGTCGACGGGGTGGGTGAGGATCGCAACGGCGAGGACGTTGACCGCGATGGTGGACGCGGTCTCCCGCCACGCCCGCGTGGTCAGTCCGCGAGCGAACAGCAGCCCGAGGTAGCAGGTGGCGATGAGCATCGCGATCTCGCGCAGCTTCAGCTCGCCGATGACGGAGGTCTGCCAGATGCCTTCGAGGTCGCGTGCCGGTGCTTTGATCCAGTCGAAGACCTGAGTAGAGGCAGCCCATTCGGTGAACCAGACCGAGAACCCGACCGCGTACTTGCCGAGTTCGAAGCCGATGTTGCCCAGCCACAGCCAGATCGCCGGCATCGGGTTGTCCAGCAGGCTGGGCAGGTTGGCGAAGAGGTCGTAGTTGTGCAGGTCCCGGCCGTAGCCGTCGTCGATGCTGAAGATCCCGCCGAGGTGGACGTGGTGCCCGGGGTCGTCCTGCAGCGGTAGCGGCGGCGCGTCCGGATCCGGCTGCGGCGGAGCCGGCTGGTTGCCGGGGATCCACAGGCACGTCGGATACGGTTCGCAGGGATTCGAAGATGTCTGCGCCTCGGCGGCGCTCGTCCCAATCCAAGTGATCGCAGCAGCGATCACCAGAATCACCGCCAGCCTCATGAGTGCTCCCCGCGATGTCATGTCCCTTCCCAGACACGTCACGGCGGACGCGTTTCTATGCGACCTGCACAGGAACGTTCGAAACGCGCCAGTGAGAGCAGTTACCTCTGATTCAGCGGAGGACGCCCAGGGGCAGGCGTCAAGGTGGGCTGACGACGAAATCCTCTTACCGTCGGACGAGCGCACTAGAGGGTCGCGCCAGGAGAAGATATGATCTTGGCATGCGAGTGGCTCTCTGGCTGGGCATTACGGCCGCGGTCCTTGCAGTTGCCACCTGGTGGGCGCTGACGGTGGACGTGAGCACCTCGACCGCAGGTGCGACGCTCATGTGCGGAGACGCGATCTCCTGGTCGGACGATGTAAACCGCCTCCTCGGAGGCGGCGCACCTTCCAGTCAGGTGCTCGTGTCCGAGGACGCACATCAGCAGATCGAAGCGTGCCGTGACGCGCGGACCCGGCAAACGGTCATCGGTACCGTCGCCGGCGGGGCAACTGTGATCTGCGCCGGGTTCGCAGTCTTGGACTGGCGTCGGCGCGGCCGTACTGGTTCCTGATCTGGGGTTTCACTCGCAGCATTAGGCCATCACGGTGATCAACTAACCGCTGACGCCTACTCAGCGTTGCCCTCTGGCCGGCAGCCTTCCGCTAGCCGACTGATCTTGCGATCAGCGCTAGTCACCCGATCAAGTGTCACCCTATCGTGAACCGCTGTGCGCGCATGCCGGAAACGTGCGCGCTCAGACTCGAGGGGATTCATACACTCATGCGACGAAGAACAAAAACTCTGGCTGCGCTCTGCCTGCTCGCCATCACCCAATTCATCATGAACGCCGCACCCGCTAATGCGGCAGGGCCGAGCATCTGCCAACGCGAACCACGGGACGCGGTCGCGCAGATGTGCGGCGACCAGGACGAATACATGTACGGGATGTTCGCGACATTCGCGTACCCGACTCCCTCCTACGGTGGGCCACCTCCTTTCGGTTCGGCCGATTTCTACAACGAAACTCAGATGTTCACCGATGAAGCGATGACCAAGTCCTTCGGCTTCGGGTTGAACATGCACTACATCGGCACGCAGACCGACTTCCAGCCCTACTGGGTTGACTACACCGCCGGCTACTCGTACCAGAAGATCGGGAGCCCGAAGACGCAGTCCGACAGTCGGCTGCACACCTTCATGGCCATGCCGCACTGCGACAACTGCACAACGTGGGACATCTACTACGACTTCGCACTGGTCGGAACGACCGGTACGCAGCCAGGGCCGTCGTCGCACCACCTCGTGACCGGCTGGACGCTTGTCGACATGTCCGGCCTGGTGGGCCTGAGCACGACCAGCAACCGGGTGATGTACCTCAACGGCAACTACCAGTTCCAGCGCTTCGCCCAGGCCAACACCTCAACCAGGGCACCCGCCGGTAACTGCGCTCCAGGCGCTGACCCGAACTACTGCTTCCGCTTCGACACCAAGGTACAGACGACGTCGGGATCCAGCTATCCCTACGTCACCTCGTGGGACGTCACCAAGCCGATCGTCCGGCCCGGCGCCGCGGTCGCGCGAACCGACGCAGCAGTTCGCTCCGCCGAAGCCTCTGAAGCCCACGAGCTCGAACTCCGAGCCCAGGCCTTCGTCGACGCCAAGTACCGGGGGAAGAGATGACGCAGCGCCTGATGACCTGGACGCGAGCACGCCGAGCGCTCGCAGCCGCGGCAGCCGCCATCACGCTCGGCACCACGCTGGCCGCAGCTCCCGCTGAAGCCGCGACCGTTCCTGCTGGCGTCAGCGCGGCCATGGCCGACGACTTGCGCACGGAATGCGGTCGGCACCAAGCTGAAGCAGGCCGTGTCCAGGGGTGGGCCCGCAGCCGGTTCGAGCAGTGCTATCACTCGACCGAGAAAGTGAACCTGTACGACACCAACGGAAACTACTACGGCTACTTCGACTTCGAGCTCTGGATTCTCGCGTTCGCCTACGACGGGAGCCGACGCGTCGACTACGTCACCAGCGTGGAGAACGTGCACCAGAGCACATCCCTCTCCGACGACCTCACGTTCCTGACTATCCGCTTCGACTGCCGATCCTCCGAGGTCACCTGCAGCGCGAACCTGTCCCGCACGGACACCATCCGCGGGTGGTACACCAAGTCCACGATGGACACGATCACGATCACATCCCCGGACGACGTCGGCACGGGACCGTACAAAATCGTCGACTTCATGGAAACCGTCGGATTCACCGGCGAGTACCGCAACGGGAACACCCGCCCCTTCTACAAAGACACGCAAGCAATCAACCGCGTTCGATTCGACAGCGCGAACGCCGCTCTCGGCAACGGGAAGTTCAAAGGGGCCGTCTTCACCGACAACGCGCCAAGGCTAGAGTTGCACCTCAGCGGAGCCGGGTACGACGAAGAAGCGCGTCACGTCGACGACACACTTCACCACCCGGAGCGCACCTTCCCAGCCATGATCGGGAAGAACGCACCCGGCGAGACGACCGACGACCCGTTGCACAGGCTGATGGACAAAGACCGGGCCGACGCCAACCACTCGGCATCGGTGTCGATATGCACTGACATCTGGGGACCGAGCTACACGGCCGGCGACATGGAATGCGACGAATACCCCTTCAAGTCGACTTACGAGGGCTCGAGCGTGTCCACCGACGGCCACCCGGGAAGCTGGCACGGTTCAGCCCGCCCCATCCCCGCATCGGACAACGGCAAGGGCGGCACGGAACTGGGCAAGTTCTACGGAGCGAACCGCGTGCTGGACCACGACCCGTTCACCGTGACCGTGGTGCCCTAGCGACAGCTCGTGAGGGACGGCACCTCCGGGTGCCGTCCCCGTGCGCGCACGACACAATCATTCACATGCCTCATGACGACGAAACCGCTCGCCTGGCGACGTACCAGTTGGTCACGGTGCCCTCGTACCGATTGATCACGCTGCGCGATCAGGACTGCGATGCGGCGCCGGACTCCGACGGCACGATCGACGACGCCCGCCGGGCAGTCGCCGCGTCGAGCGGCTACGAGCTGTTCATCGACTGCGCGCAAGACCTCCTGTCCGTCACCGTTACCGTCCACGTTCGGACCGACTCGCCCGAGGTATCACGCGCTGATCGCAGTCCCGTACTCGAACTCGAATGCCCGAGCGGGGAACTCGCGCTCGGCTCGCCGACCGGCGACGCCATCGGCATCGAAGTCGAGCCGGGAACCTACTCGCTGATCGTCGAATACGAGGGCCGCCAAGCGGCGGCCGAGCGCCGCCAGGAAATCCTCGACGAACGGGCGCGATCGGGCACCGACCTCCACACGGCAGCCAACGCCTCCGCCGGACCTGAGCAGTACCTGCTGTCGATGTGGCGAACGGGTCCGGTCAGCGACGACGACTGATACGACGCGCTGAACTCCGCTGGACGACATCAGGACTGTTGGTGGCCTCGGGCGACGATCGGAGTGGTCAGGACAGCGTCCGGCAGCGTGCGGTACGGCTGGGTGAGAACCTTGACCTTCCCGACGCGGCCGGCGTGATCGCGTACCAGGAACTCCCCAGCGCGAGCCCGGCGCTCATCGTCGCCACCGGCCGGGTTCAACGGGGACAGGTCCTTCGTGACAATCTCGTGGTAACGGGCGTCGGCGGGGTCGACGCCGAGCCACGCCAGTCCGTTGCGGGCAAGTCCGTTGTCGCGGTGCCGGCCGAGGAACCGTACGGCGATCAACCCGCGCAGGACGTCGTCGCCGAGATCTTGCGGCGCGTGTGAGCCGAAAGCGGCATCGGCGCCGTGCTTGCGGCCGTCCCGCACGAACTCGAGCGCGATCTGCTGGCCCTCCGGGGTGCCGGTGACGTTGTACGCCTCGTCGCAGATGAACTCGCCCCACCGGCCTGGAGTGAAGCAGATTTCCTTGGCTATCGCGGCGATGAGCAGGTGGAAGGCGCGGCCGAACAGCTTGCGTGGCGGGATCCGGGCGGCCATCCGCTCGTTGCTCATCTCCAGCGCGGACGGCAGCGGGATCTCGTTGGTGCAGAACACCACCATGTCCGCACCGAACAAGTCGATCGGGGCGAGGTCGGAGTCGAAGATCGGGCGGGTAATCGGGTCGCGCCGCAGCCGCTCGAGCCGGTCGGCCAGCGCGCGAGCAGCGGCATCGCGTCCACCGTGCTTGCGGAGGATGTCGACAAGTCGGTTACTGGAGGCGTCAGGGTGGCCACTGACAACGTCGAGGCCGCGGCCGAGCGCGTCCCGCTCGGCGGAGTTGGACTCCAGGTCCAGCCAGGACGCGAAGAAGGTCTCGGCGATGCCGGTGCTGGACTTGCCGACGGTGCGGAAAACGCGCAGCGGGTCAGAGGAATGCCGGAGCTCCGCGGCGGCGGGGCGATCGTCGAGGCTGGGGTCGATGATGTCGACGATCTGCGCGTTCCCGGGCAGCGCGGCGGCAACGGGTACCCATTCGCGGCTGCGGGTCCGGTCGATGACGATGACCCGCCCGTCGAGCATCAACCGCACGACCGCGGCAACGTTCTTCAACACGACCGACTTGCCGGCGCCCAGCTCGCCGATCACCGCGATCCCGCCGGACGAGTCGTGCGTCGGCCCATAGGTCGGATCGAGCAAGAACGGGGCGATGGCGCCGCCGTCAACGGTCAGTCCGAACAACGCGCCGGCGGGATCACCGAAGTCGGTGGCAGAGACCGGCAGGAGCATCGCGGCGTCGGTGGCGAGGAGGTTCTGGCTGCATTCGCGCACCACCATCGGCGTCCGGCTGCCCGGTAGCAGCGCCTGATACAGCTGCCGCTGGCCGCCGAGCGGACGTTCCCACCGGTACTCCCCGCCCAGGAACGCCTGCCGGAGCGCCTTGGCCCGGGCGTCTGCGTCGCGGGCGGTGGCGCCCCAGACGCAGGCGACGACGCCGACTTCGAGGTCGATCTCAGTGGAGCTGGCGCCGAGGCGGGCGTTCTTGTGCTGGATCTCCTCCTGCGCCGAGACGACATCCGCCGGCACGCCTGCGGTATCGCCGGCGTGCTCCTCGTCCTGGCTCATCAGGTCCCGGGTGCGGCGGCGGTTGGCCGCTCGAGCGTCTTCGTTCGAGCGGGCGGTGATCCGCAGCGCGTAGTCGACGCCGAAGCCGATGTCGGCCAGCCGGGCCAGGATCTCGTGACCGGGGAAGGTGAACGCGCGCGGCATCTCCGCCAGGACGAGGTAGGCCTGGTAACTGGCGAGGGCGCCGTCGTCGTGCGGGGTCACGCACTTGACGAACCGGCGGTTCAGCAGACCGAGCGGCCCCCAGCCGTGGTGGTCCGCGGTCGGATCGGTGCGGCCGCCCTCGTCGAACACGCACGAGCGCAGGGTCGTGAGCCGGGCGCGTCCGCTGCCCTGTCGCATGGTCGCGCCGGTGTTGTGCACCGTGGTCGTGCGGTCGAGTTGCGGTTCGTCGACGCCGCGGACCGGCGCGCGGCAGAGCCACCACAGCAGCTCGGCCTCGGTCGCCGGCCGTATCGGGATGGCGCCGCCGAGCTCCTGCGTCGCTACCCGAGCGCGCTCGCGACCGGCCGCGACCGCGGCTGCTGACGCCGGTCGAGCGGGAAGGCCGAGCTGATTGCCGAGCGCCGCACTCGTCGCGCGGAGCATCGCGTGGGCGGTCTCCTTCCAGCCGTGCCCGGAAAGGGGCTTGGCGAGCCAGTAGCTGCGGCCGAGGACGTCGAGGGTGTCGAGCTGGTCCCAGGCGTTGTGGACCGCCTCCGCCCAGTGCGGGTTCGCGTCCAAGTCGATGCCCTGGAGGCAGCGTTGGACGATCGCGTGGGCGTGGACCTGCTCGCACAGCGAGGCGATCATGACCTCGCCGCGAAGCGACTTCATCAGCGTGACGGTTCGGTCGTAGAGCTCGCGCAGCTGCCGGCCGGTGGAGCGGGCGCTCTCGTGCGGCAGCACCCGCCACACCGCCCAGGTCGAGCCGTCGACGCAGAACAGCAGGTTGCCGGACACGTCGGTCACCGGGCTCTCCATCACCGCTCCCGGGCCTGGGCCAGCACCAGCTGCAGCGGCGACACCGGCGTCTCCTTGGCAACCTTGTCCGGCAGGTGCACGTACAGGCTGGTGCGGACCCGTTTAGGTCGTGCCGACCGGTACGGACGACGGCCGAGCGTGCCGGCCCTCGGAGCGAGCAGGTGCGCACCGAGCCCGACCAGCCAGCCCAGCGGCGTCCGCGACTCGATTCGGGCGCGCCGGAGGAACATCGCCGACAGCGGCAGCCCCCACGGGGCCGGCCCGAGCCAGTCCAGCAGCGGCAGCTTCCACACCACAACCAGCAGAACGAGGAACAGCGCGCCTTGGGTGACGGTGTAGGGGCCGCCGGGCAGGTAGCCGCCGTCGCGGCCGGGCATCCGCCCGAACATCCGCGGGAACCGCCGCGACCTGCTGTAGGAGCGGCCGATTAGGACGTCGCCGCGGCTTTTCGGGGCGCTCAATGGGTGAACCAGGCGCCGAACATGCCGGCGACACCGTCGAGGTTGAGCAGGATGCCGAGGAAGATCGCCGCGATCACGCCGTACTTGATCGCCCGGGTGAAGTTCCCGCGAGTGCCGATCAGCAGCCCGATCCCGCCGACGATCGCCGCGAGCAGGATCAGCCGGCGGACGGACTGGTCGCCCCAGGCCAGGTTGGTATCGATCCAGGACTTCACGTCCGCGGCGAGCACGATCATCAGACGTTCTCCTCGGCCTCAGCGGCCCGCGATCAGCGGCGCCGGATCAATGCGGTTGATCTCCCACCGGCCGGCCCGCGCGACGAGGGTCAGCGCGTAGTCGACCGGCGTGCTCTGGCCGGTGGCGTCCCATCCCCAGGCGTGGGTGAGGCTGTGGATAACCGTTCCGTCGACCGGGCGCGCGGCCTGTCCCGGCTCGAACTTCTCGTGCGTGCGCACCTCGGCCACCTGCACTGCGGCAAACGGCGCCGGCTTCGGCAGCCCGAGGCTTGCCCCGGGGCTGACGAACCGGTCGAGCTGGCCTTGCCCCGCCAGATAGGCGCCCAGAAACCCCGCGACCGACTGCCCAATCGGACCAGCCGGATCGGCGACCTCGTCATAAGCGAGCGGGGTGGCTCCGAGCGTGCCGGGGCAAGCCACCGGCGAGGGCAACGACGTAGCGACATAGGCGTCACCGCTACCGGTCATCGCGACCTGGGCGCACAGCAGGGACGCCGTGCGCTTGCCGTCCGGCTGCAGCACCAGCACATCGGCGACCACGACGACCGACCACACCCCCGGGCCCTGCGAGACTGCCGAGATCACCGCGGTGTCGACCGGCACCTGCGTCCCGACGGCTCGCTGCGACTTCATCCCGGGCGGGTAGAAAGCCTCGAGCTCGGCGGAATCGTCCCGGGTCGCCGAGAGCCAGGAGCGCACATACATCTCCGCCCACCCTTCCGGCGAGGCTGAGGGCGCGGGTGCGCCGCCGTCCCGCATCGACGGCGCACCCGCCGGCGCGAGAACGAGCAGTCCGGTGATCGTCAGCAGCGGGCTGGCCACCACGGTCAGCCACGCCGCCACCCGACCGGCCCGGCGACTCGCGCTCCGGATCGCGGACTCGGCATCCGCATCCGGCAACAGCTCGGCCAACGCGTTCCGGCTGGATCCGCTGCGGCTGCGACGACCAAACACAACACGACCTCCCTTGCCACAACCGCTTGCTGCTCGAAGGCACGCAGCTATCGGCGCGGTGTGATTCAGCCAGCCCAGGGAAGGTCGCGGCCAGGGCACTCCACCACGGCCTCAGCAAGCTGCTCGAAGGCACGTCGACGGTGGCGGGTGATCGTCGGCTGGCTCAGCCCGATCAGCGCGCCGATCTGGCGGTCCGTGGCGACGCCGTCGCGGCCGACCGGGTCGCCGAAGTAGCGGGTGGTCAGGATGGTGGCAGAGTGCTCGTCGAGCCGCTCCTGCTCGACTGCCCACGACAGCAGTTCCAGTAGCTCCTCCGAGGCGCCCAGCTCATCCGGAACTGCAGCGACAGGCCGGTGCACCTCGTCATCGTCGATGCTGACGAGGTCCGCGGCGGCTTGGCTGTGGTCAACGCCGAAGTCCCGCTGCGACGCTCGCTGCGTTTCCCGCATCAGATTCGCCGCGATATGATGCCGGCGCCGCAGTGGGTAGCAGCGGGTCTGCTCCCACAGGTGCCCGATCACAGCCGCCTGGATATCGCGGCTCTCTTCCGAGCTCGAGACACCGCCACCGGTCACGCCCCGCCGAAGCCCGACGGCACCACCGGCGGCACGAACCGCTCGGACGACCCGGCCGACGATGCCCGGCACGGCCGGCAGCATCGCGTTGACCACGATCTCGGTCGCGACGACACCGCCGGGGTCCGTCACGGCGGCCCGGACGAGAAGCGCGTGAAGTACCTCGTCGTGTCGCTCGTAGTCGCGTGTGGCCAAGATGGCAACGAGATCTTCATGGGATGCGACGTCCGAAAGTGCGGTGTCCTCGGTGGACCAGCCGTGGAGGACCTGGTCGAACCGCGCAACGGCCCGGGGGTGGCTGAACTCTTTCTGCAACATGGTCAACGGGCTGTTCTCAGTGGACCGGCTGCTCATAGCGCCAGCTCCTTCGCTCGGATGACAGGATCCGAGCCAGCGTCTGAACAGAGGTTCACGCCTTTCCTGGCCCGCGACCTTGCTCCGCCGCGGGGCAAGCCAAGATCACCCGGATGGGTAACTGCACCTCGCTTCCGAGGTCAACGTCGTCGAGGCCGAGCAGACCATGGTCATCTGGCCAGCAGGCCCGGCCGCGACGGACCATTGCTACTGAGCATCAAGGAGTACGCCCGGGCCCCCGGCATCAGCCCGTCGACGTTGTACCAGCTGATGAACCACGGCGACATCGAGCACGTCGCCGTCGGCTCGCGCCGGTTCCTCGCTCCGAAAGACCCTGCTCGCGTTCATCGACCGCAACACGCACCGCGGCTTCCGCCCGACCGGGAACGGCTGACGAATGACGGTCCCCCGCCCTAGGCTTCCGGCATGACCGCTGGCGACTCCCTGGACAGACCGGTCGACTTCCGGTTGCTCGGCACGCCGATGATCCCGCGGTCGAAGGCGGGGTCACCGCCGCCGCGGATCATCGCCGTGCTCGCCATCCTGCTCGTCTCGGCCGGTCGCCGGGTCGGCGTAGAACAGGTGCTGGACGCCTTCTGGAGCGAGGACCCGCCGCTGAGCGCACCGTCGAACGTGTCCGTGTTCATCCACCAGGTCCGGCGCCTGCTCAAGGCGGCCGGGATTGCGCCCGGCTGGGACCTCAGCAGCGTGCCCGCTGGCTACCGGCTCGATGTCGACCCGATGACGGTCGACCTGCACCGGTTCCGGGCGCTGACTGCCGCCGCGCGCGAGGAGAAATCGGCCGGGCGGAGAGCCGGGTTGCTCGGTGACGCGCTCGCGCTCTGGGACGAGCCCCTCCCCGGGATCCCCGGACCGTGGGCCGACGAGCTCAGGCGCACACTGGAACGTGAGCGGCTGGCGGCGGAACGCACCCGGGCGGAACTCCTCTTGGAGCTCGGCCGTGCCGGCGAGGCCGTCCCGCCCCTCGAACGCCTTGTCGCCGACCACCCGCTCGACGAAGAGTCGCACGGTTTGCTCATGCAGGCACTGCACGCGACCGGACGCCACGACCAAGCGAGGCGGGTCTACGCCCGGGTCGAGCGGCGGCTGCTGGACGACCTCGGGATCGAACCCGGCCCGCAGCTGCGAGCCCTGCGCGATGACATCACCAGCACCGGACCGGCGCTCCCGGTGCCGGCCGACGAGGAACCGGCGACGCCGCCGTGGATCGGGAGCGACCGGCGCCCGGGAAAGCAGCCACCGCGCGCATGGGAGCTGCCCGCTGCCGACGACGCCCTGATTGGCCGGAACCGCGAGCGGCGGGAGCTGGCCAGGCTGCTCGACCCGGCGGCCGACGGGGCCGGGATCGTGGTCCTCCATGGCCCACCGGGCGTCGGCAAGTCCCACCTCGCCGCCCACGTCGTCCGCGCAGCGCTCGACGCCGGCTGGTTTCCCGGTGGCCTCCTGCATGCCAGTCTCCGGGTGAACACCCCGATCGACGTCATGGCGTCATTCCTCGAGGCCCGCGGCGTCGCCCCGGACCAGCTCCCGGCGGACTCGAACGTCATGGCCCGGTTGTACCGCACACGGTTCGGCCCCGCGGGCCGGGACCGGGCACTGATACTGCTGGACGATGTCACCGACGAACAAGGCGTCTTCCCGCTCCTACCGCCGTCCGGCAGCGACGCGGTCCTGGTCATCAGCCGCCTCCGGCTGCCCGGACTCGCGAACGCGGCGCGGATCGAAGTAGGTCCCCTGCCTCCGGACGACGTCGTGCGGTTCCTGGCGAACGTTCAGGCCCCGGATGGTCGAAGGCTCGAGCTCAGTGCGGCCGAGCAGGCGCAGCTCGCCGAGGTGACCCAGGGCCTGCCCCTGGCGCTGACGATCATCACGGAACGATTAAGCAGGCCCGGAGCCCGTGCGGATCTCCTGCTGCGCGAGCTGGACGACGCCCGGTCCGCGGTTTCGGTCCCCCGGGTGCTCGCTCTCTCCGTCAAGAGCCTCGGCAGCGGCGATGCCGACCTGCTTCGGAGGCTGGCCCTCGCCCCGACCGCCGATGTGTCGGCCGAGGCCGCCGCGGTCCTCGATGACGCGCCTGAAGGCACGCGCGGCCGACTCGGCCGACTCGCAGCTGCGGCGGTGCTGCAGTGGTCTGAGGACTCGGCGCGGGTCCGGCTCCCGGAATCCATGCGGCAATTCCTCCGTCCGGCACCCGGCGAACCCATCCGGCCGGTGGACCGGCCGGCCCTGCACCGGCTGCTCGAGTTCTACCTGGAGCGGACGCGGAACGGCCGGACCACCGGCGAATGGTTCCAGGCCGAGGACGAGAACCTGCACGGGGCGGTGCGGCTCGCCGTCGAGCTGGACCGGCCCGACCTGGCTGGGGGGCTCGCCGTGTCGCTCCACCGGTTCGACGCTTCCCGAGGCGACTGGACACGGCTGGCCGAGGTCGGTGAGACCGCGCTCGACGCGGTCGTCCGGGCAGGTGACCGCAGCAGCGAGGCTGGCGTTCTCACCACCCTTGCCCACTGCGACGCCCAGCTCGGCCTTTACCAGTCTGCGCAGGACCGCTACCGACAGGCGATCGCGCTCTACCGCCGTCTCGGCGAACCGAACCGGGAAGCCGCAGTGCTGACTAGCCTGGCTTGGGCGGAACACCAGATGGGGCAGTGGGAAGCGGCGGAACACGACACCCGCAAGGGCCTCGAACTCTTCCGGTCCGCGGCCGACCGGCACGGGGAAGCCCGTGCGCTGACACAGCTGGGTGAGACCCTGCGTGAGCAGGGCCGGGGGCCTGAGGCCATCCGGCTCTACAGCCACGCGTTGTCCCTGTTCAGAGACATCGGCGACCGCCAGGGCGAAGCCGTAACCCTAACCGGCCTGGGCTCTGCGTCCGCGGAAGTGGACCGGCTCGACGAGAGCGCCGACTTCTACCGCGGTGCGATCGCGATCTTCCGAGAGCTCTCGGACGAGGTCGCGGAGAGCGACGCGCTCGACCGGCTCGGCGGGATCCTCCAGGCGATGGGTCGCGAGGACGACGCGGTGACGGTCTACGACCGGGCGTTCGACTCCTACCGCGAACGACCGCCGGACCGGTTGGAACCGCAGGTCGTACGCCTTGCGGAGTACCTGGCATCGGACGGGCGGCAGGGCTGGCGATCCCTCCTGGACCACGCGTCCCGATCGCCAGGCCGGCGTCCGGGCCAGGCAGAGCTCGTCTCTCGCCACCGGGCGGATCCGTCCGACGTGCGAGCACTGCGCCGGCTGCTCGACGAGGTTCACGACCTCGCGGATCGCGACAGCGACGTCGCCACGGAGCTGGCGGCCTGGTTGGCCGCCGCGGAAGAAACCCGCCGGACCGGGATCAGCAACATCGTCACCGGGCACGTCAGCGGCACCGCGGTGCAGGGGCGCGACCTGTTCGGGACGATCAACTTCGACATCGGGCGCTGACGTGGGTGGCACGACGCGCGAGCGCCGCCCGGGATTCCGGCCGTGGTGGCGCCGGGTCCGAGGCTGGGTCCTGCTCTGCTGCTGCGCCCTGGTCGGTGCGCTGGTAGGTCTGGTCGCGAAGAACTGGTACGCGGGCTCGGGAGCCGCGGTGGTGACCGCGGTCGCCGGCATGCTGACCACCCGCGCCAAGGCCGAAGTCGATGCCCGGGCGAAACGCGTCCGCGAGCTGGGATCCCGTATCGAAGTCAGCACGGAACGCGGCGGCCTGCGCAAGGTCCGGGACCTGCCGGACGCGGTGGCCTTCCATGTCCACCCGGCGGGTGTGCTGGAGCGGCCGGACGGACGGTCCGACAGAGTCCCGCCGTACGTTCGCCGCGACGTCGACGTCCGGTTGGAGAAGATCCTCGGCAGCGTCAGCTTCGTCATCCTCGTCGGTGAATCGACCGCGGGCAAGACGCGGACCGCGTATGAGGCGATCCGCCGCCGGCTGCCCGACCACGTCTTCGTGCCACCGACCGGGCGAGCGGACCTCGAGCACGTCCTCGCCACCGTGCTGGAGCAGCGCAAGTGTGTGGTCTGGCTGGACGAGCTGGACCGGTTCCTCGGCCCCGACGGGCTGAGCTCCACCAAGGTCAACCGCATCCTCGGTGACGGGACCCGGCAGGTGGTCGTCGTGGCCACTATGCGGACCACCGCCTACGCCCGCTACAGCCCGCGCGAAGAGGCCAAGACTGACGGCGCGGGCCGTGAGCTCCTGCGCTCGGGCCGGGACGTCCTGCGCCTTGCCCACCGGCTCGACCTCCCCCGGCACTGGACCGAAGCGGAGCTTGCCCGGGCGCGCGAGCTCGCCGCCGACCCGCGGCTGCGCAAAGCGATCGAACAGGCCGCCGAGTTCGGCGTCGGGGAGGTGCTCGCCGCAGGCCCCCAACTGCTGGCCGACTGGCACGACGGCTGGACTCCGGGCCGGCACCCGCGCGGGGCCGCCATCGTCGCCGCGGCCGTCGACTGCCAGCGGGCCGGCCTGCTCGGCGCGGTCGCCGAGCGGACTCTGCGCAGGCTCCACGAGCACTACCTCGAGGCGCGGGCCGGTGGCTCCGGGCTGCAACCCGAGTCCTTCGAGGACGGCTTGGCCTGGGCGGTCGAGCCGGTCCCCGAGACGACCAGCAGCCTGCTGATCGCCACCGGCGACGGCTACCGCGCCTTCGACTACCTCGTCGACACGGTCGCCGATCCGGTCCCGGCACCGACCTGGCGGACGTTGCTGGCGAAAGCCTCGCCGGAGCTGAGCTACGACATCGGCCTCACCGCGCACCAGCAGGGGCACTACGACCATGCTGAAGCAGGGCTGGCCAAAGCAGCCGCCGGCGGTGTCCCGGAAGCCCCGGACGCGCTCGCCCGCTGCATCGCCGACGCCGGACGTCCGGCCGAAGCGGCCGCCTTGTTCGCCAGGATGGCCGAGCAGCGCTCAGCAGAATTCGGACCCGCCGACCCGCGCACCCTCGCGACCCGGCGCGACCACGCCGTGTACCTCGGGCTCGCTGGCCGACTCACCGACGCTGCCTCCCTGTTGGCGGCCCTGGCGGAGGACTGCACGCAGCGACTGGGCCGTGCACACGTCGAAACCCTCACCACCCGCTACGAGCGGGCCGCTCACCTGAGTCTCGCCGGAGACCCGCGCGGAGCGGCCCGGCTGCTGGCCGGCCTCCTCCCCGAGTGCGTCACCGCACTGGGTACCGACCACGCCACGACGCTGAAGGTCCGGTACCGGCACGCCGACGCGCTCGGCGCAGCCGGTCAGTACGTCAAGGCAACCGCTCTGCTCGGCGCGCTGATCGACGACCGGACGGCCATGTTCGACCTGGGTGACGACCCCGAGACCCTGCTGGCCCGCCACCAGCAAGCCGGCTACCTCGGCCGCGCCGGACAGCACGCCGCCGCGGCCGTCCGGTTCGAGAAGGTCGTCGCCGACCGGGCCCGGATCCTCGGCCGGGTACACCCGGACACGATGGTCAGCAGGCACCAGCACGCCACCTACCTCGGGCTGTCCGGCGACTACGACACCGCCGCGGACCTGTTCGCCGAGCTCGCCGCCGACTACCTCGCCACGGCCGGCGCCGCTGACACCGAGACGCTGTTCACCCGCTACCAGCACGCCGCGAGCCTCGCTGCGGCGGGCCGCCGGTCCGACGCCGTCCGCTGCCTGGGCAAGGCACTGGCGGACGCGAGCCGGGAGCCGGGAGCCGACCCCGAGGTCACCCGGTTCCTGCGCGACGCGCTGGCCCGGTGGAGCCCCGCGGCAACGCGTCCCTAGCCCGTCCAGGAATCCGTACGCATGGCAGGCGTACGATAAGAGGATGAACGAGAGCTTTGGCGAGTCGGTCCGGAGGGTGCGGTCAGCCCGTCACTGGACCCAGCGCGACCTGGCTCAGCGTCTCGGCGTCGGCCAGCAGGCAGTCAGCAACTGGGAGCGCGGCAGGTCGTTCCCACCCGCAGGCGTGGCGTCCCAGGTCGCGAAGTTGCTCCAGCTGGACGTCGACGGCCCCGAAGAGCGCCGCGAAGCGCGCCCACCCCGCGCGGCGGCCACCACAGTGACTCCGCCAGCTCGCCCGCTGAGCCCCAGCCTCCCGCTGCAGGAGCTCCCACCCGACGTCTTCGAGCAGTTCAGCACCGACCTCGCGCACGCGCGGTACCCGAGTTCGCAGGTGCATCGATACGGCGCGCAAGGCCACACGCAGTACGGAATCGACGTCGTCGTCACCCACGCCGACGGCACGTCGACCGGGATCCAATGCAAACGCGAGCAGTCGTTCGGTCCCGCGAAGGTGAAGAAGGCGGTCGCCGCGCTGAAGGCTGACGTCGATCGGTGCATCATCTTCCTGACCCGCATCGCGAGCCCACAGGCACGGCAGGAGATCGCCAAGCACCAGCCGAAGTGGGCCCTCTGGGACATCGATGACCTGTCTCGTGAAGTGCGATCCCTTCAGGATCGCGATGCCGCCGTCCGACTCGTGGACACTTACTTCCCTGGCTGGCGGGAGCAGTTCCTCGGTGTCTCCTCCCCCGGTCCGTGGCTGACCGCCGACGAGTTCTTTTGCCCATTTGCGAAAGGCAGCATCTACTCGCACGAGTGGGACCTCGCCGGACGCGCGAACGAACTGGCCGACCTGTCGAAATTCGCCACGGACTCCGAGCCTCACATCGCCGTCATCGTCGGTCGCGGCGGGATCGGCAAGACCCGGCTGCTCCGTGCGGCAACCGAGGAGTTCGCGACGACAAGGTCGGCCACGATCCGGTTCCTCTCGACGGGCGTGAGCGTCACCCCGACGGACTTCGAGGTGCTCCCACCTGACCAGGGGCTCATGGTCGTCATCGACGATGCGCACGATCGGTCCGATGTCGGCACGCTGATCGCAGGGATCAGGCGGTTCCGGCCGAGCGCGAAGGTGTTGCTGTCGTCGCGACCGTACGGGCTTCCGCAGCTACACAGCGATCTCCGGCAAGTTGGTGTGCACCCGTCGGAGGTGCCGACGTGGGAACTCGGCGATCTGACCATTACCGACGCCGAAACGTTGGCACGCGGTGTGCTCGGGCCCGATCTCGGATCGCGGGTGGCGCCTCGGCTGGCGGCCCTGGCGTCAGACTGCCCGCTCTTGATCGTCGTCGGCGCGGCATTGATCGCGAAAGGAGACCTGGCTCCTGACCGGTTGGAAGCCAGCTCGGACATCCGCTACGAGATCCTTCAAACGTTCGGGGATGTCGCCGCCGCCGCTTCGGGCGGGGATGCGGAACTTCGGCGCGAAGTGCTCAAGCTGATGGCTGTCCTACAGCCCTTCCGGCTCGATCAACCCGAATTTCAAGCCGTCGCGGCCGCGGTGATCGGCAGGCCGTACGACAACGTGGTACCGCACTTGCGAGCTCTGCAGGACAGTGGCGTGCTACTCCGCCGAGCTCAGTCCGTGCGAATCGTTCCCGACCTACTCGGCGACGTGCTGCTCGCCGACGCCGCCATCGACGGGCCGTCCGGTACGTCGACCGGCTACCTGGAACGTGTATGCGACGCGACCTCCGGAGCACCGCTGGCCCACGCCGTCGTGAACGCCGGCCGGGTGGACTGGCAGACCAGGCGCTCCAATGAGAACGCGGCTTCAGCCGTCGATGTTCTCTGGTCCGCGCTGACCCGTGAGTACGAGGCCGGCACGACGTCTGTGCGGCTTCAGACCCTACAGGCTGTCCGCCAGGTTGCCGTTTTTCAGCCAGGGCACGCAATTGCGATGGTCCACACAGCGTTGGACGTCCGGGCTGAAGCCGGTAGGAGCACCGATTCGGCAGACGTCTCCGTGTACGAGGACGTCATCTTCGAAATCCCAGCAATCCTGTATCGCGCAGCGTACAGCTTGGACCACCTGACCGAAGCTGCCGACCTGTTGTGGGAACTGGCACGCGACGACGACCGGCCACCGCACCAACGCCCGGAACACCCGATGCGCCTACTGACCGAACTCGCCGAGTACGCCGTCGGTAAGCCTGCGGGGTTCCAGGACGGCATGATCAGCGCGGTTGAGCGCTGGCTGCGCGACGATCGAGTCGCCGAGCACCGCTACTCGCCTTTTGCCGTGCTGGAACCCGTTCTGGCCACCGAGTTCGAACAACGACGTTCGGACGGGCTGTCCCTCGTGCTACGAGGCTATCCGCTCAACCCGGAGTGGGCTCGTCCCCATCGCGACCGTGTCATCGATCTTGCGCTGAAGGAAGCACGCGAGGGCAATGTCCGCCGTGCTGTGCGAGCCGTAGAGGCCCTGGGTTCCGCGATCCGCTACCCGAGGGGGATGTACGGCCGTCAGGTCGACGCCGAGGAACGCGCGAGGTGGACGTCCGCTTTTGTCGACGTTCTCCACCACCTCACAGGACTTGCAGGCCACCCAGAGCTCGACCCAGTCGTGGTTGTGGCTGTGCGTCAGGCCGTGCGGTGGCACGCGCGCTACAGCACCACGGAAACGCGTCCAGCGGCCCTGGCTGTCCTTGCGGCCCTGCCTGATGACATCGAGCACCGCCTTGCGCACGTGTTGCACGACGGCTGGCGTCCGTCCAATCATGACTCCGACGACTACGATACGTGGCAGGAGAAGAAGGAAAACCACTTCGAAGAGGTGGCCGACGACGTGACTGGTCGTTGGTCACCAAACGAAGTGATCGATCACCTTGACCGTAGGCTCGCTCTCGATCGTTACGCGTTCGGACCCACGGCGGCCAGTCCGATTCCGTTCGTGTGGTCGCTCGTTAGACGCCACCCAGAAGTAGGTGTGACGCTGCTTCACCGTCTCATCTCGGAGAGCACCAAGGCGGATCCGACGGCTTCCGGATCGATCGACATCCTGCGTGATCTGGTCCCCACAGCGCTGGGCATGGTTGCCGACTCCCTTCCCGACGAAGCGATGAACCTCGCGCGGGCACTGGTCGATACACCGAGCATCGTCGACACTCGAGCTGTCGCGCACGCTTTCGGATGGGGGCGTGGGCACCGATCCACCTTGCTCGATGGTGAACCAGCCCTGCTCCTCGTCCTGATCGGCCACGACGATCAGGAGGTACGTCGGCTGGCCGTGTCAGCTGCGGGCTCGATCGACGGCGACCAGCGACTGGCCCTCCGGTTAGTCACCAAAGTCCGATTCGCCGATTCCCCTTCTGTGGCCGGCGAAGTCGCCGCGCTGCTCACGGCACCCAATGCAGCGCGATGGATGAACCTGACGGACGCACAGATCGACGACCTCTTCGACCAGCTGCGCCAGTGCCCATCCATCGACGACTACCACATCACCACTCTCCTGGCTGAGCTGTCAGCAGCACGACCTGAACAAGTCCTCGACCTTCTTCTGCGCCGCGCCGAGACAAATGAACACCACTCGTCACCTACGGACTACGACGCGTTTCCGTCTCACTGGGACAACTCACTGCACTTCCGGGACAGCAGGGACTTCGAGCGACTGCTGCGACGTGTCGTCACGTGGATCGCAGAGGCGCCTCAGTCATGGCCCCGAAGCCAGACGGGCGCAGAAATCTTCAACGCAGTCGCTGGACCGTATGACGAACAGGTCTCGAAGTTGTTGTCCGACGCCGCAAACTCGGGCGCCGAAGAGCAGATGCTCGCTGTGGCCGCGATCCTGGGCCACGCACCGCGAGATTTCATCTGGAACAACACCGAGTTCGTCGTCGCCTGCATGAAAGCGGCAGACAGACTCGGGACCGACTACCTCGGAGCGATTTGCAGCGGGGTGCACTCGGCCTTGATCCGAGGCACCCGCATCGGCACACCTGGCCAGCCGTTCCCGGAAGATGTCGAACAACGTGACAAGGCCAACGAGATCGCATCCACTCTGCCGCGTGGTTCCGTCGAGCACCAGTTCTACCAATCCCTCGCCTCGGCTGCGGAACGCCAGATCAGCCGGGAGATCGGCCGAGACGAGGAACTCGGTGACAGTCGTACCTGGTAGCACCAGCAGATATCCCGATTCCGTGAGAGGCAAGCTGATGCTCACGATCCCGGAAGACCACCGGTTGATCAACAGTTATGGCCAGCTGCGCGGCCAGCATCGGCGATGGTCTGCGGTCTGATCAAACCCGTCGAGCTGCTCAATCTCGCCTTCTCACGGGCGTACGTAGACGAGCGGCCCTTCGTCTCTCTCACCGACTTACTGGTCGACCAGTCGCAGCTGAGCCGCCTGCTCGCATGTTCCGGCCCGATCAACTGCCGCCGCCCTGGGAGGTCATCCAGACGACAGGGGCGGGAGTTACGGCAGACGTGGTCCAGGTCGGCGACGCCGGTGGGCTCGGCCGCTGGGACTGTCCGTGCTGAGGCGCGGCGGATCCAGTCGTACGACAGCCCGGTCCAAGGTCGCGCGCGGTCGGTGCCGGGCAGCGCGAGGAACAGCTCGTCGGATTCCAGTTCGACGAACCCGTGCCCGGCGAAGTAGAACACGAACAGGTCGGTCGCGGCCGCGGCGGTGTCGCGGACACGATCAAGCACCTCGTTCGCCGACGGAGGATCGGTCGTCGTCGCGCGGTGGGCATGCGGAAGGCCCCCAAAGCGAGGGATCGGTGAAGGCGGCGCGCAGCGCTTGCACACCGCGGCCGGCCGCCGGAACGTCGCGCAGGTGCTGGTACTGGCCGCGGCCCACCAACAGAACCCGCGACGCCTGCGGGTCGGCCAGGTCGGGCACTGGCTCAGTCCGCCTGGTCGTCATCCACCTGGGGGAGTTCCGTCGTCAGTGCCGCGGTGATCGCCGCGAGGGTCTCCGGCGCGGGATCCCGCACGATGATGCTCACCCCGTTGTGCTCGATCCGGACCTCGGCAGCGTCATCAGGGCGGTGCGAGCGCCACGCCAGGATCGACACCACCAAGCTCGAAAGGGCCGCGGCGTTCGCCACGAGCGTGTTGATCACCTCGAACGCGCCGAGGTCCTCGTCCCCCTCCGTCGCCGAGGGCTCCCGAACGGATTCCGCTGGGTCGGCGTCGCCGAGCAGCCATCGATACAAGGAGCCCGCACCCCCGGCCACCTGAAGCTGCAGTACCATCGGGCCCCTTCTGTCCGGTACTGCTTGGCAGCCGGAAGTCGCGAGTTGGGGTGGGTGGCGTTACGCACGAGTCGTCCCTGCCGACGCTGGAGAACGAGGACTCCAACTCGGTCTTCGACGATCACCTGCGAGATCGCTGAACCGCAGCTTGTCGCATCCTTTCGACGCAGGATGCGCGTTTCCTGTCGGCGTCGTTCAGCTTCCGGTCTCGCTGGGCTTGGGCTGCTGTCCGGCCTCATCACCGGTGTTCGGCAGCTCGCGCGGGGGCGGCGCGATCGCGGGCGGGCTCTGGAAGAGGTTCCGCAGGAACAGAACGGCTCCGCTGGCCGCCGAGATCACAGCGGCAGGCACGGTGATGGCCAAGCCGACCGGCGATCCTTGACCGACCAAGATGATGATCACCGCGGTGAACAGGACCACGAGGCTGAGAAACACGAACAGGAGCCCCATGGGCGTAGGCGACGTCGGACGTCGCCCCGTGTGGGGTGACAAGGGTGCCTCCGTGATGATCAGTGACGCAGGTATTCGACCCAAGGGCGAGGAGGGCCGTTCAGCTTCGGTCGCGCCGAGCGCGCTGCCGGACCTCTTAGGACTGCTTCCTCGCCGATCGCCGCCGTCCGCGGGCCCGGGTGGCGCCTTCATCAGCACGGACCGATGCGTCGTCGTCATCGACCCGTCGGATGTTGCGGCCGAGCAGGCTGATGTAGAACCCGGTCAGGGAAAGCAACTTGCCCGTGGACGCCGGGTACCAACCGACATTGACGTCACCGGCTTCGGGTACCCGCCCGAGCCCGGCGACAAGGTGCCAACCGACGGGAAGGGTTACCGACAGCTTTCCGCTGTTCTTGAAAGCTTGGCGTGTCGTCAGCAGACTCCGCGACCGTACCCGCTGTTCCCGCTTCCAGCCGTCCCACTCGAGGCTGACCTCGCCTTCGACGTCCGGGTCGGGGTGCCAAGGCTGCAGCCAGATGGGCCCGACCCAGAACGCCGGGAACGCGACGGTGTGCAAGCGCCGAGGACCGGGAGCCTTGCCTCGCCGACGAGTGGACTTGCCGGGCTGGGTGATCTGCGTGCGGGAATCGAAGGTCCTGGTCGCCGCCAGCCAGCCGTCAGCCTGGTAGGTGGTGTCGAGCCGGGCCAGGGAGTAGTCCGGTGACGGGCGTTGGCCCGTCCGCTCGAGATGTTCGATCATCTTCGCCGTGATCGGCTTCAGTTTTCCGAACGTCGTGGTGCTGGCCCGTGCCGCAGCGGTTTCGCGGTTCTTCATGCCGCGTGCGCGGCGCACCAAGTGCAGCTGCGCCGGCTCGACCAGCAGCTGCGTGTCCACCAGACCGTCACCGTCGCAGATGGTCTGCACAGGCGGGGTCACCAGCACCGTCTCCGACTCCTCGATCTGGTGTGAGGGACGCCCCGGCGTGAGAGCACCCAGATGCCGCAAGACTGCCTCGTCGTAGTCGATGTCCAGGTCATCGGCCGTGTCACGCAGGACCTGCAGCCATGAACCGTGGGGCTTTTCGAACTCCTCCGGGGCGGACAGCGACGGCGGGTCCGGCCGCTCGACGGCCAGCTTCGGCGCGGTGTAGTACTCGATGCCCATCTCGCTCATCACGTCGACGTGGACGGTGCCCGAGCCGAATGCGCACCAGCCACCTTCGGCCACCTCGTGGCCTTCGGAGTCCTCGAAGGTCGCGACCAGCGGAGGATTGGGCGCGCTCAGCGAGGCCTGCACCAACAGACCCGCCGCCGTCCGCGGCATCGGGAACGTGCGGTAGAGCGGGCCCCAGCTCAGCCGCGCCCACAGCTCACCACGTACATCCGCGTTCGCCCGCAACCACACCCACGCCGCCTGCTCCTCCGGGAACCTGAATCGGCGGGGATAGTTGTGCGACCACTGCGCTCGCGGCGGGAACCCGTCGCTGACCTGCGCCCCCTGCCACAAACCCACCATTGCCAGCTTGTACTTGGCCTTGAGGTTCAGCACCTCCGCGAAAGCCTCGACCACCGAGAGATCGGTCGCTCGAAGACCGGTTTCCCAGTTGGAGACCGTCGTCGGGCGGCTCGGCCGATCGGCCTCGGCCAAATCGGTTCTGGCCTTGAGCTCGGCGGTGACCGCTTCCAGGGTCACGCCCGCCTTCAGGCGCCACTGCCGCAGCGTGTCACCCGCAATCGGGCGAGAAGTCGTCGTCATGACAAAAGGATCCGCGGACGCTCTCCCGGACGCAAAGCCGATCACGGCAGCTTTCCACGCTGACTCCCCGCCGCGACGCCGTCCACGTGGCAGAAAGACGCTCTGACCAGGCGAAATGAACGACTACGGCGACGTACGCGCGGCCGTCGCAGCTGCGTCAAATCGGGGGGTTCGGCACCTTGCCGGTGACCGCCGTGTTCCGTAGCACCAGCGCTGGCCTCCGAGCTTCCTGACGTCAGGTCTTTTAAGGCGCTCGCCGCTCCGAGAGCGCAGCCGTCGGCCGGCCCGGGCGCTGTAACGCAGCCGCGCATGGCGCGACCTTGAGTGTGTACTCGCCGTCTCGATGGACCTGGGTTGGCATATCGGGCCCTCCGAAGGAGCTGGCGAACATCGACATCGTGAGGGCGGACGACGACTGTGATGAGGCGAGTCCTCGAATTCCTGGTGCCGTTGGCCGGACTCGCCGTGTGGTACTTCATCAAAGATCCCGAAGCAGCAACTGCTGCGGGCATCAGTGGAATTGTGCTGTACCTCGTCAATTTCCTCATCGAAAAGTGGGCAGGCGACCGGCTGCCAGGAAAGACGAAGAAGCCGACTCCGCAGAGCCAGAAAGTGCCGCTCCAGCCTCGAACCGACACGATACCCGCCACCAAGTCGGGACCACCCGCACGAACCACGACCGCGAGGTCGATCGAGCCTCGAGTTGCCACCCCGCTCGCCCAGCGTTCCCGAGCGAGTCCCCTGGTCAGGAGACGGACGTTGATGTTCGCCGGCGCGTCGGTAGCAGTCGGCGGTGTGGCGTCGTGGTTGATCGTCGAAGACAAGCGAGACGACTCGATCGGGGTCTTCACCGGCCATACCGATGCGTTGTTCTCAGCGCGGTTCAGCCCGGATGGCAAGACCCTGGCCACCGGCAGCATGGACGGAACCGTCCGGCTGTGGGACGTCGAGGCAACGACCAGCCGGAAAACACTGGCACTGAGCGGGCCAGCTGCCGGCCTGGGTGATATCCACTTCACCCCGGACGGCTCGACGATCATGGCCGCCGCGGGCTGGGCGCCCGGCGTCGGTCAGCAAGTCGCATTCTGGAACGCGCACAGCGGAAGCCTGCTCAGGACGTGTCCGATCCCCGGCCAGCGCTCTCGCTGCGTCATGAGCCCAGACGGTCGGATCGTCGCGACGGGCGGCGACCAGCGTGCCATCACTTTGTGGGACAGGCAAAACTGGCGACCGGTAGGCAACTTGCTCGGGCACACGGGCGTCGTGATCGACGCCGCGTTCAGCCGAGACGGCAAGGCTCTTGCCAGCATCAGCGAAGACAAAACGATCCGGACCTGGAACGTCGCCTCCCGCAGTCAAACTGCCATTATCCAAGACACCGAGGTCAGCAATTCGGGAGGCGGCGTGGCGATCAGCCTGGATAGCGCCATCGTCGCATACACCAAGAACTACCATGCCGCGAACATCTGGCACCCTTCTGCTGGATCGGTCGTGCGCGCAGTGACCAACGTCGTGCAGAATTTTGCCGACAACCCGGTCTTCAGCCCCGATCGTCGCCACCTCGCCTGCGTCGATCAATGGGAAGGTTCCTACATCATCCGAATATTCGACCTGGGCACCGGCGCAGAGAAGAAAATGATGTACGGGCACGAAGGGCCGATAGCGTCGCTTGCCTACAGCCCGGACGGTTCCAAACTGGCCAGTGCCGGCTTCGATAAAACCGCCCGGCTCTGGTCGGTGGATTAGCAGACAGTCGGCGGATTGGCACATCCGAAGCCGAGGTGGTTGAAGCCACCGCGTGCTACGGCTCGATCGCGAGCGACCTGCGCCTCGCTGAGCCGCCCGATGCACTGCAGGCAAGACCGCCGGACATGGCGACCTACGTCCGCTAGATGGCGTTGGGCATGGCGTGGTCGGGACCGGGTACGGACAGCAACTACCCACCCTCTCCTGCCTCTGACCCGCAGATATCCGCAACCCTGACATTTGTCGAGTTCAGCCGACGCCGACGGGAGCGCCCATGAAGACACCCTCCCGCGCTGACCTGACGCTCGGCGTTAGGTACTTCTTCACCGGCCTCGTCGCCCTCGGAGCGGCCTTCGCCTCCTACCGGTACGGCCTCCACTTCGCCTTGCGATTCGGCGCAGACTAAAGCGACCGTCTGGATCTGGCCTCTGATCGTCGACGACCTGCTCACCATCGCGACCATCGAACTCTGGAAACCGGCAGGCGGGGCAAGTGGCAGGCATGTCTCGCGTTCGTCTTCGGGGTCTCCCTCTCGCTTTGTGCCAACATCGCGTCGGCCGCTGCCCTGAACGCGTTTGGATCATGGTCGCGGCTTGTCCTCCTCTGGCACTGCTTCTGGCAGTCGAGTTGCTCAACCGGGCGCTCAAGCGCCACCGCGCCGCGCCCGACCAGGAGCCGAGCCCGGCAGAACCCACTCCCCGAGGAGTTAGAGCGTGTCTTACGTGGCGATTGGTGCCAGCGCCATCTTTTGGCCGCTGAGCTCGTCCACGTCCCTGTCAGCCGAAGTAGCGGTCGAAGCCGTCGATGTGATCGAACCACGCGTGCAGCCGGTCGAACTCGCTCTCGGGCAGCGGGTTGCCGTCCAACCGGACATAGCGCAACGCGGGGAGACGGCGCAGCCCCGCGGGCGCGGCGGAGAACTCGTTGGCGATCAAGTTGAGCGAACGCAACGACGGCAAATCGAAGAGCGGCTCCGGCAGGTCCCGGAGCCGATTGCCCATGACGTTCAACCGCACCAGCTGCCTCAGCCGTCCGATCGAATCCGGAAGGGCGGTCAGCCGGCTGTCGCGCACGTCGAGATAGCGCAGCCGTGACAGCTTCCCGATGTCGTCAGGCAGAGCGGCCGGCCCGAACCGGAGAAGGGTGAGCTGGACGAGTTCGGGAAAACGCAGCACCCGGCCGACATCGTCCAAGATCGAATCAGCGCTGTGACTGCCGAGGACCAGCCGGGTCACCGGCCCTGACGCCCGTTCAGCCTCGTCGAGGCTCAGGTAGGTGCTGCACGTCTTCCGCGCTTCACCGACCGCGTCCAGCCAGGCGGCGAAGTACTCGTCCCGCCACACCCGGAACCGGATCTCGACGGGATCACGATCGTCTTCGCCTTCCAGCACGAAGACGAACTCGTCGTCCGGCCAGATCTTGAGTCACCAGCCCTGCTCGTCGTCGTAAAACGGCTTCGCCGTCGTTCCGACCGGGACATCGCCGGCGGTCCAGGACCGCATCCGGACATCCATCCAGTTGCCCCAGCTGAACCCGCCCAGGTCCCGCCCGGCGCCGTCGAAGAACCGGGGCTGCATCCCGTAGTAGCCCTGATCGACCAGCCGGACGGCGAACCCGTCCACGATCGGGTACTGGTCGGCTACGACGCTGATGCCCGTCACCACCCCCCTTGTTGCAGTGCATCGGGTACAAGCCTTGGTACCCGCGCTCGGTCTGGACAGTCCGTTGAGCTGTGCTTCGGTCGCGCCGACGAACCTTGGACTGCGAGACAGGATACGCGGTGAAGAAATGGCCATCGGAGTCGTCGAACGCAAAGCCGAGCACTTCCTCGCCTTCCTCATCCTCGGAGCCGGCCTCATCTGCTACAGGAGACTCCGCAAACTCACCACATGAGACAAGCTCTTATTCACAGGGAGGGAGGCATCTGTGGAAGAAACGGTCGAGCAGCAGACGTCGGCTTTCTACGAAGCCGAGTGTCGTCAAGGCCGCACGCCGACCGGCGCGGATCTCGATCGCATCGCCAGCACACAACTGCGGCCGCCGCATCCTGCGCAATTGCGATCAGTGGGACAGCTACCCCTCGGCTACTGAGTCAAGTGGCGTCCGGCACCTGAACTCGCAGCACGAGACCGTCGACGCCGGTGACGGGCTCATCCGCGGCCGCCGGGCTTGAGGGTGTGCCCGTCGAGAAGAACCACATCGAACGTCGTGCTTTGGCTACCGTCGGCTTCCGCTCGGCCCAGAAAGGTCTAGTTGGCGAACTCGGCAGCTCGCCGTGGGGCTACTCCTAGGGGTGAATCGTGTTCAGGACCACAGCGTGGGCGGCCAGCCGAGTCCTGTCAGGACGCGCCTTACTCGATGTGAGTCTCACTGTCGGAGATCAGCGCATTCTTGCCGGCCTTCTGTCGCACGTCAGCGGGCCCGGTGACCTCCACCGGCGAGTTCTCGATCCGGCCAAGTCCGGAGGCCACCTTCAGCACCGTGGTCGTCGAGCCCTGCCGAACACGAGTTCCGGATCGCCGGATGACGCCGCCGCGACGCGCCGTCACCTCGACACGTGGCCCACCGGCCGTCCGGCCCACGGTCCGAGCCCGGCGCCACTCGACCGCCGCCCACGCTGCAGCGACTGTCGCCAGTCCAGCCGCCAGCCCCCAGCCCCATTGCTGGGTCAGCAGGTTACCGAGGATTCCGGAAACGATGCCCAGCACAACCGCGGCGACAGCAAGCGCCTGGGAGCCATTACCTTTGAACTTGGCCATCCCGCCCCCATCGCGTTGTGACAACAACACCCTTCTCGTGCAATTATAGCGCCGTGCCGCCGCCGCTCGATCACCACGACAACGCCGCCTTGGTCGGACGATCACACGAAGTCCGCGAATTCAGTCAGTTCATTTCTGGCAATGACCGTGTGCTCGTGCTGTGGGGTGCTCCCGGCTCCGGCAAATCGACCCTGGTGCGGGACCTTCGCACCCGGTGCGCAGCCCCCACCGGGTCGATCGATCTCGAGGAAATCGTCAGCGCGGATCCTCCGTCCCGAAACTTCACACACGACATAGCGCGTCGGGTCCTCGACGAGTTCGCCATCCAGTTCGTGGGCGACGAAGGCCGGAAAACAAAAGGGTATCGGTCCGCCGCAGCCACGGCGGACCGAACCGCGCTCGGCACGCAACCTCCGATATTCATCTCTCAACATGCGATCGACGGCACGATCATCGACTCCCCGATCACGGTGCTGACCGCAGGACCACATCACCTGGAAGCAGAAAGTGCGAGAACCGCTCAGCGAAGGCTCTTGACCCGTGCGTTGATCGACGATCTGGCTCGCACCCGGATACACGACTTCGTGTTGTTCGTGGACACCACCGAACGACTTCACTTCCTCGACCAGCACAGTCCCGGGCGCGACCACGGGACCGAGGGCTCGGGAGCCGGACACTGGCTCACGCACGACGTCCTCACCGGACTTCTTCGCGCGCTACCTCGGCTCAAGGTGGTGCTCGCCGGCTGGCATGACATCCAGCTTCCGGCCGCGATTCCCGCAATGCACCTGGAGGTACGGCCCTGGTCACAGGACAGCACCTGTGAGTACGCCGTGTCCCGCGGAGTTCGTGACCACACGTTTCACGAGGGAGCACACCGGATCTGCGGCGGAAACCCCACTTGGACTGGTTTCCTTCTCGACAGTTGCCTACCGACGGGAGATTCCTCGTCAGGCCGGCTTCATTTTCCGGCCACTGCGGACTCGGCGCGGTGGCTGATGGACGCGTTCCTGGAGCGCCTCAGCCCGATCATGCGCGAGGTGGTCATCACCGCATCCATCATGCGATCGGTCAACAAGGAAGCCATCGTCGCACTGGCCGAAGATGACAACTGGCCCCGCGACTGGTTCGAAATATTGTGCCGCTTCTCCTTCTTCGCGGTCTCCGACGTTGCGTCGACCGGGAGACGAATACATCCGATCGTCCGTCGAGCCCTGCTCACCCACCTCTTCGACACCGAGCCGGCGCGCCACGCCCGGATGCACCGCCGAGCGGCTGAGCACCGCCGGCAACAAGGTGACTACACCGAAGAGACTTACCACCGGTTCGCCAGCGGTGATAAGGAGAGGCTTCACGAATGGCGGCAAAGCGTGGCCAACGCCCGCAGGAACGGCAAGCTCGACGACGCTCTGCGAATGGTCGAGCTTGCCACCGCTCCCGAGCAACAACAGGTGCTCCGGCACCGAGCACCGGAAATCGTCATCGGAGCCGAGCTCGAGTCCTCGGCCATCGCTCTCGATCAGGGAAAGCTGGCCGAAGCCTCCGCCCGCGCGGGCATCGCGAGGCAGCTGGCCGACGAAAACGATGACACACGAGCCTTGGGCGA
Organism: Amycolatopsis sp. NPDC051758; assembly: GCF_044453095.1. Taxonomy (NCBI): domain Bacteria; kingdom Bacillati; phylum Actinomycetota; class Actinomycetes; order Pseudonocardiales; family Pseudonocardiaceae; genus Amycolatopsis; species Amycolatopsis sp. NPDC051758. Next base: position 1,292,481 of record NZ_JBITCJ010000002.1, read on the forward strand.
AGCGGTACATCGGCTCGCCGATGTACTACTCCGGAAGAACGACCTGCCACACGCCGAAGCACTGTTCAGGGAATGCGTTGACCTGTGCACATTGTCGGGCGACTCATCGACCCTCGCCGATGTCCGTGCTCATCTCGCGGCAGTCGCCCTGCGCCGCCGCGACTGGGAGGCAGCCGTCGCTCGTCTTGAAGAGCTGGTTCGCGAACAAGGTTCGACGCCCGATCGTCCGGACCACCTCGCCGGCAACCTGATTTCTCTCGCATGTGCACGAGCGAAGCAAGGAGACACCCACGCGTCCTCCGATCTGCTCGCGCAGGCCGCGCAGGTCAGGGGCGCGACCGGCACCCCCGTCCAGGACGCCCGCTTCGCGCAATGGATGGGGCAAGTCTTTTGGGCACAGGGCGATCTCGCCTCTGCCGAGACCCACTTGTGCCGAGCCGTCGAAGGGTACTCCGCTGCCGATCGCCATAACGATGCCGCGGACGCACTACACACCATCGGCGACATGTTCCTGGGGCATCGGGAATACTCCAAGGCCGAAAAATACCTGTTCAAGGCCCTGGATGCGTACAGCACGCAGGCCATGCCGGTCGACAGAGCCGATGTCTTGCGAGACCTGTCCACCGTGGCGCACGCAGCCAGCGACTACAGTCGTGCCGACGAACTGATCAGCGAGGCTCTGGTGATCTTCGAAGCCGAAGATCACCAGAACGGTATCGCCCGAACCCTGCTCTCCAGGGCGAATGTGGAACGAGACAGGGGCGACGATGCCGCCGCGCGTAAGACCTACACGCGAGCGCTCGCCCTCGCACGCCAGGTCGACAACCGCTTTGTCATCTGCGAGTCGCTCCAAGGCCTCGGCAGACTGGACCGAGATGCCGGAAATCTGGACGAAGCCGAGGAAAAGCTGAATTTGGCCTTGACCTACGCCGAGGACGGACTCCCCAAGGTCAACAGCTACTTCATCCTGGCAACGGTCTACCGGATGATGCACGATCCCGCCCGAGCACATCTGCTGCTGCAACAGACGCTCGACCTCGCGAGAGCGGCGGATGACCAGCGAGGCATCGCCAACGTGTTTTACGAGCAGGGACTACTCGCCTCGCAGCAAGGAGACACCAACACCGCGGTCCAGAAGTTCTCCAGCGCCCAAAAAGTCTACCGATCCATCGATGACGGCAACGGTCTTCTCCTGGCCGCCGACCAGCTCGTCCGCTTGGCGATCGACCATGGGAAAACCGACATCGCAAAGGGCCTTGCACGCCGTGCGCTTGCTGAGCACGACGGTGCGAGCCACCCGGCTTCCCTCGCCAGTCTTTACGCTCGACTCGCGACTATCGAACTCGACCGGAAAGAACAGCTCCTCACCAAGGCCGAAAGCCTATACCAGAAGGCAGGAAACGACGCCGGCGTGGCCTACTCTCTTTATCATCTCGGCGTCGCACACCGCGCCGGCAAACGACTGGACGACGCCCGCGAACTCCTGACACGCGCCGCGGGTATCGCCGGCGAATCGTTGTTACCGCACGTACTGAACGAGCTCGGCCGGGTTGAAATCGATGCCGGTCGGCCACTAAAGGCACGCCCGTGGCTCGCGCAGGCACGACTGGAGGACGACGCCGTCCAGAAGGCGGATGCCGTGCTGCAGCTCGCAATGACCTACCGCGCCGACAAACAGCACTACTTCGCCCTGCTGGCCGAGGCGATCGAACTGGCCGCAGAGCCGGAAGTCCGCATCGTCCGCGCACGAGCGCTTCTGGAGCGCGGCGAGGGTCATGCGGCGATCGGCCGGTTGGAGGCGGCGGAGAACGACCTCACCGACGCACTCACGATTTTCGACCAGCTCGACGACCCGGCCGGCGCGGCGAGATCGCTGGGCTTGCTCGGCAGGATGTTCCGCGATCGAGGCATGACCGACATCGCCGCGCAGATGCTTGACGATTCTCTGAGCATGTATCAACGTGCCCGGGACGAGGCCGGTGCAGCATGGGTGACTTCCTTGCTTCATCACCTCCGGTCATGACGACCAGCCCACGGTTAAGCGCCGCCGTAGCTGCTGACTGCCCAGGGTATCGGGATCGCGGCCGCCGCGATCCCGACCGGTGGCAAAAGATTGGCGGTCGGTGCCGCGATCGGGCTACCGACCGACGCCGCTTGGAAAGACCTGTTGCTCAGGAACGAAGGTTAAGAGATTAACCACGGAGCCCGGGAGCTGTTCGACGCTGGCAAGAGGACGGTCAACGGCACCCGACACGCCGCCGAAACCTCGCCGAAAGCAAGCGGTGGGCAAGCCGCCACCACGATCGAAAACACCGTCAGCCGCGGAGCCGAGCCGATGTTCGCGCACAAGGACAGCGAGATGCCAAATCCGAACGCCGTCCACGCAGCCCGCCGCCGCGCATCGCTCGGCTTCCACAACTCGACCGTCGCCGTAGTCAGCAAGCCGTCCACGATCAACGGCCACATCGTGGCTGTCGCCGCATCAGCGCCAAAACGCAGGGCGAAATCGCGACCGTGCCGATACGACGCATACGCCGCGCCCAAGGCCACCAGGGTCGTACATGCGCACTGAACCCAGAATGACAGCCTCTCACTCTCCGGCTTCAAAAACGTCACGAGGAACCACCTCGTCGACGCCGCTCAACATCGACTACACCGGAAAACTGCAGCTCACATGCCTTTTCGAGCCGTTGGGTTCTGGATGGAACCGCGCCATTGAAGTAGCTCTCTCGTCACCGCGCGGTGACGCACCACGACGCACAAGCGGATGAGGACCCTCCGGCGGGGAATCGGTGATGCCAGCCGCTTCCCCACCGGATCGTTCACATGGGCAGGGCGTTGAGCAGCAGCTGGGTGTGCTCGCTGACCCACTCGGTGGTGGACTTGTTGGCGCCCTGCAATGCTCCTTGCCCGAGGGTGGCGGCGACTCGGCCGAGGACACCGACGATGCCGTCGACCATCCGCCGCACCTTGCTGGGCTTGGGTTCCGGTCCGGTAATGACCTCGAGGGTCTCTTCGGCGGCTTCGTGGATCTCCTCGCGGGCCTCGTCGGTCAGCTCGGACCGCTGCGGGAGCTGCGCGAGCAACTGCCGCACGATCTCGGCGAGCTCCTCATACCCGGCGGCAGGCTGATTGTGCTGAACTTGGGTGAAACCGCTGCTGTGAAAGGCCTGCTGACCACCACCAATCGAGCCGATGTGGGTGTCCTGGCTGGTGCTGTTGTAGGTGGTGTGGCCGGGCTGCCCGCCGTTGCTGAGGTAGGAGGCCACATCCCCGCCGTGGACCAGGCAGTCACGGCCCTTCGAGGTCAGCGCCGGACGCAGCGACCCGTTCGTGGCCTGGTCGACACGGACGGACGTGATCAGGCCGGCATCGTAAAGGAACTCAGCCTGGTGTTCGATCTCGCTGCGGGTGAACGGCTGCTGCGGATAGTCGATCTGGTCACTCCCGAGAAAACCAGACCAGTCGACTGGGTAGGACTCCGACTCCAGCCAACGCAGCATCCTTGTCCGCAGCTCCGCCACCCTGCGTGCCGGACGCTGGGCGATCAGCTGCTGCGCCCTCCGGTGCCCGGCACCGGTCAGCCAGCAGTCGACGCCTCCCAAGGTGCTGAGATCCGTCGCGAGCCCCTGGCCCACCAGGAACTCGACCACCGCGAACCGACGTTCCACCGGCACGCCGAGCGCGGCGAGGAAGTTGTCGGCGGCGTTGTCAGCTTTTTCGGTCTCTTCCAGGTGCATCAGCAGCGCCTCGCACTGCTGATCAAATGATGTGGTCACTGTGTCTCCTGTTCTCGATTGTTGCCATGCAGCAGCCTGTGCAGCGGTCCGGAGCTGGACGGATCTGGCAGGGAGGACCTCCCTGAGCCGGGACTGGCCGGGATCCTGGTGTTCTTCTTGGACCAGGTAGGCGATCGGTGAGCCGGCCGGGCCCCAGTGCAGGTCGAGCACCGTCGCTGAGCGGCCATCGGCCAGGTGGACCGGGGTGCCCTGCCCGAACCCGCCGTGGCGAGTCACCAGCGCGGCGTCAAGCGTGCGTTTCGGCCGGCGCCACAACTCCAGCCCGGGGGCACTTCGTCGGCCGTCACCCGTCGGCGTCCACGCTGTCCGCCACCGCCCGGCCCATTCCGTCCGCGCGGTCAGCAGCAGCGCGCGCTGCTCGACGCTCAGCTGTTCGTTGTCGACCGTGACGTCTGCGGCACGGTCGATGAAGGCGTCCAGCATCAGCTTGCTGTGGTTGTCCCAGTGCTTAAAGCTGGCGTCGTTCGCCAGCAGCGCGGCCGCGGCCCGGTCCAGCGGGTCCAGCAGCGCGTCGACCGCGTCGAGGTCGCTGGCTTCGACCGCGAAGCGCAGCTGCTCGCGAGGCGGGCGCAGCGTCGGCTCGTCGAACAGCAGTGCCCCGTAGATAAGCTGGCCGAGCCAGTCCTGCTCGGCTGAGTCGCCGTCGTAGGTGCCGATTCTGCTGCTCAACGCCTGCATCCGCGAGTTCGGCACGCTCGCCGAGATCCGAACGATGGAGTCGACCCCGATGGCGTCTTCGGGGGTCCAGCCGACGTCGGTGTACGCCACCAGCGCCGATGTGGCCAGCCGCCGGTGCGCGGCGGTGTAGGAGATGCCGTTGCGCGCGGCGTAGGCACGCACGTATGCCTTGAACTTCTTGTCCGTGGTCATGGTCGTCATCCCTTGCGGGCGCTCGATCCCACGCATCTCGCGCCGCGGACGTCGACTATCACGAACCGGTGCTCGATCAGCAGCACGGAGGCTGGGCCCCTTGTCCTTCGAGCCGTCCCGGCGTGGGCGAGGTCGGCGCGGAGTCAGGCCGTCGTGCGGCGGCCGAGTACCACTGTAGCGGATGGAGCCGACCTTTCCGCGCGACGCCACGCGCGCCGGACTATTCCGCCCGCACTGCCCACGGCCGATGGCCGTGAAGCTGCTGCCTTCCAAGCGAGCCTCGGATTCCAGCGAACTCCCGGCCCAGCACTGCACCAGCGTTCGTCGCGGCGTTCACCCAGTCGGGCAGTCGTCACCCGCGACCTGTCCGTCTCGGGAGCTGACGGCGAAGCCAGGCTGGGCACGATTTCCTCTCTCCAAGGCGTCGGGACCCACGCCGAGCGGGCTTGTGCAAGTCGTGAAATGTAAGGTCACAGCCATGGTTTCGCGGACTCGGCCGGATTGCTGGAGGGACGGGGTGGATCGCCGTTGATCAAGCGCAACCATGGGTTTGGCGGGTGTTTCCCTCGCTGGTGGTCCTCGCGCTCGTCGGCGCATCCGCCATCTCCGCTTACGTCCTGTACCGAGCGGGGGTGCCCGGCTCGCCTGTCGGCCCGACTCCGCCGTTGGTCCGGCCGCAGGCGACCGCCAGCACCACATCGGATTCGCGGACGGTCAGCGGGATCCCCCACAGATTGCGCGCGGCGCCGGGCTTCCTCGGTGAACCGGACCAGCAGGCGAGCGGTCACCGACGGCGAGATCATCGCTTCGCCTCGGGCCCCCGCGCACTGCGTCCACCAGCATCCGCGGGCCCGCGTACTTGAGCAGGAACCTGCACGCGCCGGCTATCAAATTCGGTGTAGACGTTTTCGTCAGCGTCGTAGGTCGTCACCACCACGACCCGCAGCGGTTCCGCCACCGCCGCCCCGGCGAGCATCTCGGTCGCCCGCAGACCGTCCACTTCGGGCATCCGAATGTCCATGAGCGTCACGACGGGCCGCAGCCACCGCGCGAGCCGGACCACGGCTCCTCCGTCGGCGGCTTCGGCGATCACCTCGATGTCCGGAGCGGCGTCGAGCACCAGCCGGAAACCGGTGCGCAACCATGACCGGGTCGTCGGCGACGAGCACCCGGATTGTCTTCAGATCCGCCGTGGCAAGGATCCGAACCGCGTTCCCTCGGCGCCGAGCGGGAGCCGGGCCTCCACGCGCCAACGCGACCCAGATTCCCGGCCTGCGGTGAGGCTACCGCCAAGCATCGCCAGGCGTTCGGCCATGCCGATGATCCCGAACTCGCCCGGCGACGGCAGCGGGCTCGCGGGGACGCCGTCGTTGCGCACTCCGAGTACCAGGTCGTCGGCCACGATGCGAGCGGAGACCGACACCTCGGTCGCCTCCGGTAAGTGCCTGCGGACGTTGGTCAGCGCTTCGGTCACGACGCGGTCGAGGGTCGTGACCAACTGCACTGGCCACGGGCGACGGATCCAGCTCTTCGGCGACGTCGACGCGGGCGACGCCGGTGGCCGCGCGCACCGCCTCGCCGAGCACGGCGGCGGAGGGTGGGGCACGTCATCGTTCTCCTGCAACATGCTGACGGGCCGCCGTGCGGCGACTAGCGCGGCGCCCCCGGCCTCTTCAATCTCTCGTGGACCGCGGCGTGGTCGCCCTGATCGGACAGACAAAGCAAGGTCTTGAACAAGCCACTTCTTGAGCCGCGTTGCGGCCGCACCACAGCATCAACTGTTCGGGATCGCTGCATCGACTCGGTGTACCGGTCGCCGTAGACGGACTGGACGAGGCGACACGGCCCCGGCAGTTGCGCGCCTGAGAGCGCGCGGACGCGCTAAAGGTCCGACTCTGGTCGATAGCGCCGCCACGCGACAGCCGAGAGAATCGACCTTCCCGGCATCACTCGATACCATTTGACACCTCAGGCTCGCACGGTTAGCCAGCGGGTTGCAGCATCTCCGGGCCAGATTGAGACTCGGCATCGTCGACCCCAGCCAACTGCTGCGGGCCAGCATCGTTGATGGCTACGCCGCGACCATCACCAGGGTATCGGCCGGCAGATCGCCAGCGCCGGAGAACACGACGTCCGTAGTTGTTCGTGCCAGCGACACGATCGAGATCCGCGCCGGTTGGAGTACGTCCCGCAGCTTGCTCCTCGACGTAGAACGCCCACATCCGCTGCTCGGCCGACTCCTCGAGGACCGACAGCGGCTCAAGGTCATGTTCGGCGGACCGCGGTTGCACCACTTCTCCTTCAGGGGACTCACCGTCGGCATCTATCTCCGTCGGCAGCGAGGTCAGGGCATCGGCGCGGTGGCGCTTCAACGCCCGATTCAGCAACTCCACAGCCAGCAAAAGAGCCAGCGGAGGGCAAGCCGCAATCACCACCGAGAACACCGTCAACCGCGGCGCCGACCCGATATTCGCGCACAACGACAACGAGATCCCGAACCCGAACGCCACCCACGCAGCCCACCGACCGCCACCGTCACTCGGCCTCCACAACTCCACCGTCGCCGTAGTCAGCAAGCCATCCGCGATCAACGGCCAAATCGACGCAGTCGACCCATCCGCACCGAAACGCACCGCGAACTCACGACCGTGCCGATACGACGCATACGCCGCCAGGACCGCCACCACACCGGTACAGAAGCATTGCACCCACAGTGACCAGCTGACACTCTTAGTCGCCGAGAAAGTCATGAGCGACCACCTCGTCGACGCCGCTCAACATCGACTACACCGGAAAACTGCAGCTCACATGCCTTTTCGAGCCGTTGGGTTCTGGACGGAACCGCGCCAGGGGCTCGAACTCACACTGGGAACTGACTGCCCAGACACCTCGATGGTCACTCCTCAGGACCCTCGCGGACAGCCCGCCCGCATCAGCTGATTCAACCTGACTTCCATTGTCGGGAACCGGACGCGCAGCCACTGCTCTCGATCGCTTTTCTGACGTCTACCGTCAGGTATCCCCGCACCTGCTGAACTCCACCGTCCTCGCTCTGCAGCCGATATCGTGTCGGGCGGCAGCCGAGCTCCGACATCTCCTGGGCGAACGTTCTCGCGTCAGTGCCCAGTGCCTCGACCAGCTCAGCGGTCGGGACGAACTCACGACCACCCGGCCCCAGGTCTTCGCCCAGGTAGTCGACGATTGCCGGCAACGGGTTCGGCAGTTCACCGTTCCCTGCGCTCGGCAAGTTGCGTGCGATCGCCGCTCCCGGCTCGCCGACCGCGTGCCCGCTCAATGTCCTTGCTGCCTGACGCAGTTCTCGGCCTCTGCGGCAGATGGTCTGCCAGTCCTCGTTCGGCATGTAGTCCGTGCGCACCGTCAACGCGACCAGCTCACCGCCGGCCAGGGTGTCGCCGTCCGGGCGCAGGATCCCGACTCCCTTGTGCGATGCCAGGAGCCGGCTGCTGTCGTATCCGCGCGTGTTCATCTGGTCGCCGAGCACGATGTTGCTGTCGCGCCAATCCATCACTCGCAACGCAAATCGCGAGCCCAGCACCGCCCGCAAGCCGGATGGGATGGTCTGGGCGTCCGGGCGCTGGGTCGCCAGCACGAGCACGATCCCGGCGGCCGGCCCCTTCTTCGCCAGCCAGATGAGCAGCTCGCCGACGTGCTCTCCCGCGGTCAGCTTCCTGTCGTCGACCTTGACCGGGGTGCGGTCCTCGAGCGGGACCTGCACCTCGTCGACGAAGATGGCCGTGATCGGCATGGCCAAGCCCGGATCCCGCGATATCGCCGGCGTCACCTTGGATTCCGGGCAGGTGACGTCGTCCAGTTCGCGCATTCGCCGGTACCGGCCTTGAACCTCGCGGACGAGCTCGAGGAGCCAGCCGAGCAGTTCGAGGACGTGCTCCGGCTCGTCGCCGGACACGAACCTGTGCGCCACCTGCGCGGCCGCGTCCCAGTCCTTCCCCGCCTTGAAGTCGGCGACGTAGAGCCGCGTGTGCGGGTCCAGGATCAGTCCCGCCGCGGCGAGTCGTGCCGCGAACGTCTTGCCCTGCCGGGGTATCGCCGCGACCAAGAGCGACGTTCCCACCAGCGGCAGGTCCACCCGCCGGTCGCGCGCGTCACGGCCGAACGGCACCGGTCGCCACGCGTCCCACCGCCGGACGGCCAGCAGCGGTGTCCGCGCGGCCGGAGTCGAGTACGGATCCTGATCCGCGACCCACAGCGACACCCGGCCGGCGTGCCCGCCGTTCCCGCGCACCCGGTCGACCACCAGCTGGATCTCGTCGACGGCAAGGGCCGACGCCAGCGCCTCCCGGTTCTTGATCACGTCGGCCGCCTTGCGCGTGGCCGGAAGATCGATCGTGACCGCCCAGCCGCCGCTCACCCGCGTCGCGCGCTCGACCAGGCGCAACGTTTCGTCCTTGCCGATCAGCTTCGCTCCCCGGAATGCCTCCACCATTCCGTGCGGGTCCATCGTCCAGGTCGCGATCCGGGATCCGGAGAGCACGGCCTTTCTTCCCGGGCTTCCTTCCTTTTGCCGGCCCAAGACCGCAAGGGCCAGCGCCACCACACCTCCGACCGTCCACGGCACAAGGACGCCGTACAGCAGTTCGGCCACGGCGGTCGCGACCACCGTACCCACCAGCACAGCACCGGTGACCTTCCAGCGGAACAAGGTCAGCGCTCGGATGTCGGTGAACTTGTCCGCCAGCTTCTCCGCTTGCTCGGCGGCCTCACGGTATTCCCGTACGGTCACCCAGCGCCGCCACATCCGGGCACCCGCCAGGAGGCCACGCAAAACTGCGCCGGCGAGACGAACCGGCGAACTCAGCGCGGCGGCCACAAGATCCTTCGCGGCCTGCCCGGCCTGCCGCCGGTCCTTCAGCCAGGCCGGCACCCGGGGCGAGCGCAGCCACCACACCGCAAAGCGATTCCGCTTCGGCTCGCGTCGACGCGGTTGCGGCAACGTGTCGTCGATCAGTTCACCATCCAGGACGGGGTCCGCCTTGACCGGCAGCGAGTCAGTCATCGGCCACCTCCGACCGCAGCGCCCGCGCCAACCGGGGCGACAGCCCCCGCGAACACCCCGTCGCCCGGCGCACCCACGCCGGCGTGACTTCGACGTCCGGGGTCCAGCTCTCCCGGGCGACGGCCAGGTAGTCGGCGAACAGCACTCGCCGCCCGGCCGGCTCCTGCTGAGCCGGCCGCCGTTCAGCGGCCACCAGCACGGCATCGGTCAGCTTGTCGCGCAGATCGGTGATCGCCTCGACGGCGGCGAACACGACAAGCGGCGGCACGGAGTGCAGGACGATCGCCGCCGGCTCCCCAGCCGTGAACGACGTCCAGGTGTTCATGACATAGGTCGCCGCGAGCGTGAACCATTTCGCCCGGCGCACCCAGCCACCGGTCCGCACCTGGTACCGCGCGGTGACCTGCTCCGCCCGGAGTATCGCCAGCAACACGAGCGAGACGGTCGGGTCCAGGACCCACGCAGCCAGCCACGGCAGCGATCCAGGCCGCGTCCCGGCCGACGCGAAGCCCTGGACGTTGGTCATCGTGAACGCCAGCCCGAGCACGATCCCGGACCAGCACATCCAGTCGACCTGCCGCCGCACGCGCTCGATCCGCAGCGCCACCACATCGGGATCGGTCTGATAGGCGCGCACCTCGGCGGCCTCGGCCGCGTCCTGCGCCAGTCGTTGCGCCCGGTTCATCGGTGTCCACCTCGCTTCGAGGTGTCCAGCGTGGTCACGGTCATGGCGCGGGTCAGCGCGTAGGACGAGAACAGTGCCGGCAGCCCGAGCACGGCGAACAGCAGCCACCTGTTGCCCGGATGAGCGATCACCACCCACTGGACGGCGACGATCAGTCCGGCGTTGAACAGCACCCGGCCGGCCAACGACACGAGCCGCGCCCCGCTCCGAGCCGCTTCAGCCGCAGCTTTCGCCCGGCGAGCGCCGGCTCGCCAGACCCAACACAGCCCGAGCAGCACGCCGGCCCCAACAAGGATCTGTACGGGCGTCAAGGTGAGTCCGTTCATTGCGCACCCCGCTCACCGCGTTGCCGCCAGAGGGAGTGGAGAGCCCGGCGGTCGACGTCGGCCATCGCGCCCCAGACGCCGATCGTCTCGACGCCGGCCGTGCGAAGCTCCAGTTCAAGGCACTCGTCCTGGACCGGGCAGCCGCCACACAGCAGCTTGGCGAACTCCCGGTCGTCATCGGCTTCCGGCAGACGTCCCTGCTCCGGGGTCATGCAGGCCCCGTTGCTGGTCACGACGTCGTTCAGGACATCGGTGCGCACCCGGCGCAAGCGGTCGAGCCGTTTCGCGATGCCGATCAGCCAGTGGTCGTCCATGCCGCACCTCCGTCCTGGAGGGCCTTGACCAGCTCCGCAGCGGAGATGCGCAGCCCGGACCGGCATCGGGTGGCACGCAAGACGCCGGTCCGGATCGCGCGGCTGATCGTGGCGCGGGAAACGCCGAGAATCCACGCGGACTCGGGAATGGTGTACGAGGTCGTTTTGATGGTCATGAGAGAACCAATCTGATGATTTCAAGACTATGTTGTTGATTTCAGCTGTCATGAAGACGTGTTTGCCCGACGCGCCGCGGCAATGCGCCACCGCGGCGCTGACAAGGGCTTAAGAAGCGCTAATCTCGGCGCTGAGGCGGACCGCGGAGGAATACGTGACGGAGGACTGGGTGGCGGTCGCGAAGGCGATCGACATGCGCGTACGCGAACTCGGCTGGCGACAGCGCGAACTCGCCGAGCGATCGCACGTGTCGCAGGCGATCGTGCGCGAGCTCCAGCACCACACGGTGGAGCGCCGCCGGAGTGCTCGGACCCTCGAAGCGCTGTCGACGACGCTGGGCTGGCATCCGCACCACCTGCAGGCCGTGCTGCAGAACCGCACTCCCCCGCACCCCGACGAGCCGGCTGATGACGGGCACGAGCTCTGGTCCCGGCTGGACGCGCTCGAACAGCGCCTGGCCGAGATCACCGACCGGCTGGCAGACGTCCAATCGAGCCTCGCCACGGTTGTCGAAAACGTGCAGCCGAAGCGTTAGCGACAAGCGATTCGGGCTGGTGAACCAGGTGTTTTCCATACCCAGGATTCAAGGCCGAAACGGCGTCCGATCCCAGGCACGACCAGTGCAGGTCCACTGCACAACCACTGCATATTCACCGCGCACAGCGATTAGGGGGCCGCTGACCAGTGAAGCCGGCTGACGAATGGACCGGGCAACGGGCGTGCGCACTGCAGGCCGCATTCCGGCTGAGCAATGAACGCTTCGCGGAACGCTTGGGCATCGCCCCTCGCACGGTGGCAGCCTGGCACCAGAAGCCGGAACTGCGCCCGAAGTCGGAGATGCAACAGCTCCTCGACACGGCCCTGGAGCGAGCGACGCCGGCTGAGCGCGTCCGGTTCGCCGACCTCGTCGGCCACACCCCGGCGAAGCCGAACCCGGCTGATGAACGCCTGGCGGCCGACCCCCATATCGGCGCCGCACTCGATTGGCTCGACCGCCACGCCCACTGGGCGCCAGGCACGGCCCGCCGCGCGGTCGCCGAGCGCGTGGCAAGCGTCGACGTCCGAGATCTCCACGATCGCGGCACCCGGCGCAGCTGGGTCAGCCGGCACGACATCGCGGCCGCGCTGGCCGCCTACTACCGCCATCAGCACGGCGACCACGGTCCGTACACCGCGAGATGTGGCGAGCTCACCGTGCACACCAGCGTTCTGACCTGCGACGACTGGCTGGATCTCGAGTGCGAGCTCCGCCCGCCGTTCGACGGGCTCCGAGTTCCGAGCGCACAACCGGAACCCGACCTGAACCTCGACGACCACGCCGCGGGCCGCGCCGTTCAGCGGCTCGCCGAGACACTGTCCATGAACACCCGGCTGACCGACAGCCCGATCTACCGGCTGCTGAGCACGGACATTCGTGAACACCAGCTCGGCGGCACGTTCGGCGTGTCCCAGTTCGTGCACTACGCGCTCACGGTCGACCTGCTCGAGGGTGAGCTGGTCGACGCCGTGGCCGCCGGCTCGACCGCCATGCCGCTCCGGGACCGCTACCTGCCCGACCTCCGGTCGGTCCTCGAGGTCGGCGACCGCCTGTGCGCCGGCGGCGTCCTGGCTTTGACGGCGATCGCCCGGCCGGCCGACCCGTACCGCGGCGAGGCCGACTATCTGCTGTTGGTCCAGGAGCGGTCCGGTCACGTGCTCAACGCCGCTCGCCGGCTGGCCGTGATCCCCAAGGGCTTCCACCAGCCCCTCTCCGACGTCCGCCGCGACGCGCAGGTCGGCCTCACGCTTCGCCGCGAGATGGAGGAGGAGCTGTTCGGCCGCCCGGACATCGACAACACCCTGAGCGACGTGCCGGCGGCCGACCTGCTGCACCCGGCCAGGCTCACCGAGCCGATGCGCTGGCTCATGGAGCAGCCGGGCCGGCTGCGGATGGAGTGCACCGGGTTCGGCCTGAACCTGGTCAGCGGCAATTACGAGTTCGCGAGCCTGATCGTCATCAACGACGAAGAATTCTGGACGCGCTACGGGGGCATGGTCGAAGCCAACTGGGAATCCTCTTCTCTTCGTCAATATTCGACGACGGACGGAGATCTCATCACCGAGTTGCTGGGTGATGTAGCGTGGAGCAACGAGGGACTGTTCGCCATGACGCAGGGGCTCCGACGCCTTGCGGAAATCGGCGGCGAGCGCGTAAAACTGCCCGCGATCGAATGGGAGATCAGCCAGTGAATGACGGCTGGACGGCGGGGAACGCCAACGAGGACACGACCGGCCACCGCGGCTGGCTCGTCGGCCACTTCATCGACCCGTCGCAAGGTGTGCGCTCCACCGAGGACGTGGAAGTCAAGTGGGCCAACCACCCCGCCGGCGACAAGCGTCCCGAGTGGACTTCGGACGACCAGCGAACCACCCTGGTGATGTTGATCTCCGGCGAGTTCCGGGTGGAGGTCACCGAAGGCGGCAAGACCATGAACCGTCAAGGCGACTACTTGATGTGGGGACCGGGAATCGACCACACCTGGGAAGCGCTGGAAGATTCGGTCGTCATGACGGTGCGCTGGCCTTCAGCGACCTGATTCGACGGCAGGAATTCTCACTTTTTCGCCGCCGATTTTGGCAAGCCTGCGCAGCCCCAGCAGGAATGCGAACAATCCCTCGTTGCTCCAGTTTTCGTCACCGATCAGCTCGGTGATCAAGTCGCTGTCGAGCGTCGAGTACTGGCGCAGGCCCGCAGCCTCCCAGTTCGCCTCGACGTCGCCGCCGAAGCGCGGCCAGAACTCCTCGTCTTCGATGACGACCAGGCTCGCGAACTCGTAATTGCCGCTGACCAGGTTGAACCCGAACCCGGTGCACTCCATCCGCAGCCTGCCCGGTTGCTCGGTCAGCCAGCGCATCGGCGCGGAGAGCCTGGTCGGATGCATGGGATCGGCGATCCGGCGGTCTCCCGCGGTCCGGTCGACGTCCATCCTCCCGAACAGCTCTTCCTCCAGCTCTCGCCGCAGCGTCACCCCGATCCGCGCATCGGCCCGCCGGTCGGCCAGCGGCCCGTGGAAGCCCTTCGGGATCACCGACAGCCGGCTCGCTGTGTTCACGACGTGCGCGGAACGCTCCTGCACCAGCAAGAGGTAGTCGGCGTCGCCACGAAAGGGATCCGCCGGCCGTGCGATCGCGGTCAGCGCAAGCACTCCGCCGGCACACAGCCGGCCTGGGAGGTCGAGCACGGTGGTCAGATCGGGAAGGTGCCTGTCTCGCAGCGGCATCGCGCCTCGGCGCACAGCCCGGCCGGCGGCCAGCTGCTCCATCAGTTCGCTTTCGAGCAGGTCGGCACCGAGGGCGTACTCGACGAACGAGGCGACACCCACCTTTCCCACCACGGCGTCGGCCTGCGGATCCACCTCGAGCAACCGGTACAGCGGGACGTCCGCGATCCGGACACCGGACGCCGCGGCTTCCGCGAGCCGCCGCACGGCTGCTCGCCCGTCGACCCCGCCGAGCGACCGCTCACCCCCAGTGGCGAGAGCGATGCGATCACCCGTCAACGTCAACGGACAAGCCAGGTCCAGCCACTCGGGCCGGGTGAGGACGCTGGTGTTCACCTCGCCCCGCCCGTAGCGCGCGGAATAGTGCCGAAAACCGCCGGCCGGCTCGGCGTAGTAGCTGTTCAGCGCATCAGCCACCGCCTTCCGAGCGACCTTCGACCGCTCCGACGGCGAGACCGGTCCCGCTGCACTCACCTGCCCGCGGGTCGATCCCGGCGACCACCCGGCATGGCGATCGAGCCAGTCGAAGACCGCGTCGAACTCGGCCCCCGGACCTCCGGACGGTGGGCCGGAGCTCGAGCCGACCAGGGCCTGCAGCTCGCCACGCGAACGACCGAGCACGCTCGCGAGCTTCGGCCAGAGATACGGGAGAGGCACGTGGTCACCCGCTTCCCACCGCACGACCGTCGACCGATCGACGTTCAGCGCCGCAGCCAAGCCCTCCTGGGTATATCCCGCCACCTTGCGAGCTGAGATCAGCTCAGCTCGACGTCGCCCCTCGAACACGGGACACCTCCCATCGATCTGATCAACGCCAGAGTAGCACCATAATCGCAGGTTAAACCCTTCAGTGCCGCATTCGAGCACACCTCTGCGACTTTCCCGCTCTGGTCGGCAGCTCCACCACGCCGTTGACTGATTTCATCAACTCGGCCCAGTTGAAGGGAACAGGGACGTGCCCGACACGAAGCACCAGCCGCCGCCGGCGCAGCTCTACGTCGGCTGGTACCGATGCGTATGCCATCGCCTGGGGCACGCAGTCACGGACGCGGACTTCGTCCGGGGAATCCACCTTCGGCAAGGTCGCTATCCGGCTCTCTGCGGGCACGAACTCCTGATCGACTCCTGCCTGGCACCGGTCAGTCAGGTCTGCCCGTGCTGCCGGGCGCTCGTGATGGCGCACAACCGCAGCACAAGCGGACGGCCCGTCGAGCGGACCAGTCGACGCAAAGGCGCCCGGTGGCGCCGCTGGATCACTTTTCACCGGCCTGCGAGGCGACCATGAAGCCGGTCCCGTCCGTCTCCCAACGGGACCTAGATCCGCTGCTCCTCCAGCCGGTCCGGTTGTTCATCGCGTGCCTCCTGGCGGACACGCGCTGGCACGAGCAGCGCGAGATCCAGGGCGCACTGGGACTTCCGACCCCTGACCTCGAGCTCCACGTTCGGTTCCTGCGTGCGTCCGGCTACGTGCACTCGCGCGGCGACGAGCGCCCCTGGACCGAACTTCGCCTCACCACGCTCGGCCTGAACCGGCTGATGGACCACATCGTCGCGCTCAAGGCGGTCGCGACCACCGCTGCCGAACTGGTCGCCGGACGGCGTGACAGATCTGCACACCACTCCCGAACAGGTTCGACGGACGCCCCATCCGGGCCTTCGGAGACACCTCCGTGACAGCGTCACAGCCGTCACACGCAACGTTTTCCCAGGTAGACGACCTCCGTGCCCGTCACAGGGCGAGGGACTCCGTGACACGACCAGGGACATGTCCGTGACAGCGAAACCCCCGGCAACGGCTACCGGATCAGAAAGGCAATCCGCGATGGCAGTCCGGATCCACCTCGATCTGGACAAGCTGCACCTCGTCGTCGACGGCCGGCGCCACCGTGCCGGGCTCACCCACGTGCCGGCCCCCGGCGAAGTGGTGGTGATGTTCTGCGGCCTGGCCGACAGCGTCACCTACACGACGGTGCCCGAGCAGCTCGTCCAAACATGTTGGCCATGCGACCTGCAGTACCGGCACAACCTCGGCTTCGCCATCCCACCAACACATCCTGGATCAGCCACTCGTCCGGGAGCGAAGAGTGAGGGGGTCCGCCGTGACCAGACGACGAAAGACACTTAGGAGCATCGCGCCGAAGCCGGTGATCGCAGTGCTGGCCGTGGTCACCGTCGGACGCATCGTCGCCGCCCACCCGGGTGCGTCGGCGGCCGCTGCCGCCCTGATCGTCGCCGGGATCCTGTGCGTACTTCTGACGAGATGGCGCGCGAGGCGGCTGGCCTGGCGGCGCCAAGTCGCACTGTCCAGGGAAATCACGCGTTACGGCACAATGGCTCCCGCCGAGTTCGAGCAGGCGCTGGCCGTGCTCTGCGCTCGTGATGGCTGCACCGACGTCGACGTCACCGGCAAGGCCGGCGACCTGGGCGCCGATGTGGTCGCCCGCTCCCCCGCCGGCGCCAAGGTCGTGTTGCAGGCCAAGCGGTACGCCACCACGAACAAGGTCACCGGTCCCGATCTTCAGCGCTTCGGCGGGACCTGCTTCACCGTGCATCACGCCCACGTCGCCGCGGTCGTGACCACCTCGACGTTCACCAAGGCGGCACACGAGTACGCGCGACACGCCGGAATCCGGTTGATCGACGCCGCCGGACTCGCTGCTTGGGCCGGTGGCACCGGCCCGGCTCCATGGCACCGACACCGGAGTTCACGAACGCTCCCGAAAGGACTGACGTGCGCAAACCCAGCACTACGGCCCCGGCCGCGCTCGCGCTGAGCAGCAGCCTCCGAGACACCCGCAGCTGCCGCGGTGTCGGGCTTCGCGCCCTGGCGAACAAGCTGGGCATCCGTCCCGCGGTCCTGTCCAGCTGGGAACTCGGTGTGCGGGTCGCCCCGGAGGACGCTGTCGCGCGGATCCTCGGCTGCCTCCAGGTCACGGGCCCCGACTACGAGCGGATCTTCGAGTACGCCCGCCACGCCCGGGACACCAGCTTCGTCGACCAGGCGGATCTGCACCTCGGCCGGATCACCTGGACCTATGAGGAGCTGTCCGACCGCATCGCCGAATGGTCACCGCACGCCGTGCCCGAACTGCTCCAGACCGAGGCCTACAGCGAGAAGCAAATCGCGAACGGTCTCCTCCGGCCCGAGCGGGCCGACCTGGAACTCTTCCACCGCCAGGTTCGCAGGCAGACCCTGCGCGACGACAGCTCCCGTCGGTACGGCTTCCTGATCGGCGAAGCCGTGATCCGCGAACTGCTGAAGTCGGACCTCGGCACCGACCAGCTGGACCGCCTCCGGCACTTCTCGAACCTGAGCCACGTCACCGTGAAGGTCGTGCCCGCTTCGGTGACCAGCCACGGATCGATCGGCGCGTTCACCCTCTTCGAAAACCGGAAGGCGCCGCTCGCCGTCGTGCTGAAACATCACCACAGCACCACCTACCTGACCGACGCTGTCCCCCTCGAGCACTACCAGGACACAGCCAAAGCCCTGACGCGGCACGCACTGGAACTCGACCGGCGCTAGTCCGGAACGGCGGTGGACACAGCCGCGCCCACCGCCGCAAACCGGCTACGGCACCAGCACCGGCTGATCCACCGCCCACAACCAAGACCCGTCCGGCTGGCGCCGCGCGATCTCCACCGTCACCTCACCACTAGTCAGCGTCGACGCTGTAAGGGCCAGATCGCCGCTCACCAGGGCCGGGTGCTGTCGGCCCGGCGCGAGGACTGGTGCCGCCGCGAGGAACTGCTTGTACACCTTGCGGATCTCCGCGTGTCCCGTGGCGAGGTTGCCCGGTGGGAAGGCGAGTACGGCGTCCGGCTCGTACAACGCCACCAGTCCGTCGACGTCGCCCGCGTTGGCGCGCTCGATGAAGTGCCTGCCCAGGTCGTTCGGTTCGGTGCTTGTCATGGCGGTGAGCCTCCCAAGGAATACACGACATCCTGTGTCGTGTATTCCTCTAAAGTTCCGGGCATGCGCGCCGACCGGTTGGTCTCGCTGGTGCTGTTGCTGCGCCGGCACGGCCGGTTGTCCGCGGCCGCGCTGGCTCGTGACCTCGAGGTGTCCACCCGCACCGTGCTGCGCGACATCGAGGCGCTGTCCGCGGCCGGTGTCCCGGTCTACGCCGAACGTGGGCGGCACGGTGGTTTTGCGCTACTGCCCGGCTTTCGGACCGAACTCACCGGGCTGAACCACGACGAGGCCCTTGCCCTGCTCGTCGCCGGATCACGACGCGGGGCGCAGGCGTTCGGGCTCGGCTCGGCGCTTGCTTCGGCCATGCTCAAGGTCGTCGACGCGCTCCCCGAAAGCCATCGGGAGACCGCGGCCGGCGTGGCCGAGCGGTTGCTCATCGACCCCGAGACCGACCTCCTCTCGCGCCGGCTGGCCGCCGAGGAGGTGCCCGACACCATCGTGGCCGAGGTCCGGCGTGCGGTGTTCGCCGGGCACAAGCTGCGCATCCGGTACGCGGCCGTGGACCAGCCATCGAAGTGGCGCACAGTGGACCCGATCGGGCTCGTCACCGTGCGGGACCAGGGTTACCTGCTGGCCACGAGGTCCGGCGAGGACCGCACCTACCGGCTGTCCCGGGTGCTGGCCGCCGAAGAGCTCGGCGAACCCGCGCAGCGACCGGACCGGGTTGATCTCGACCGGGCCTGGCAGGAACGCAGCACGCGCTTCCGGACCGGCGGTGACCAGGTCACCGTGCTGGTCCGGGTGCACCCGGCGCGGCGCGAGGAGCTGGTGGGCACCGCGCTGGCCGTCAACACCGAAGAAGCCGGCGCGGACGGCTGGCTGCGCCTGGAGGTGACCTTCCAGGACCCGAGACACGCCGAGTGGGCGTTGTGGCAGCTCGCCACAAACGCGGAAGCCCTGGCCCCGCAGTGGTTGCGTGCCTCCCTGCGTGACCGCGCGGCCGCGATCGCCACCCGCTACGAAGAGCCGGCGGTTTCGATTCCCTGTGGAGACACCCTCCCAAAGAAACCTTGACCGCCGGATTCACAGGATTCTCCCAGAAGCTCCCAGGGACCGGCCGGATCTCCCGGTCACGCTCACCCCCATGACCACGATCGACGTACGGGGCCTGACCAAGCGGTACGGGCCCGACACCGTGGTGGACGACCTGTCGTTCACCGTCGAACCCGGGCAGGTGACCGGGTTCCTCGGCCCGAACGGCGCCGGCAAGTCCACCACCATGAAGATGATCCTGGGCCTCGCGGCGCCGACCCGGGGCTCGGTCACCATCGGCGGCCGCCGCTACCGCGACCTCCCCGTGCCGCTCACCGAGGTGGGCGCGCTGCTCGACGCCGGTGCCGTGCACGGGGGCCGGAAGGCCCACGACCACCTGCTGGCGCTCGCGGCGAGCAACGGGCTCCCCCGGCGCCGGGTCGGTGAGGTGCTCGAGCGGACCGGGCTCGACGGGGTCGCGGGCAAGCGGGCCGGCGGGTTCTCGCTCGGCATGCGGCAGCGTCTCGGCATCGCGGGCGCCTTGCTCGGCGACCCTCGGGTGCTGATCTTCGACGAGCCGGTGAACGGGCTCGACCCCGAAGGCATCCGCTGGATCCGCGACTTCATGCGGACGCTCGCCCGCGAGGGCCGGGCGGTGCTGGTGTCCAGCCACCTCATGAGCGAAATGGCGCAGACCGCCGACCACCTGGTCGTCATCGGCCGGGGCCGGCTCATCGCCGACACCGGCGTGGGTGAGCTCATGCGCGCGGGCGGTGCGGGCACGGTGCTCGTCCGCACGCCCGATCAGGGTTTCCCGCTCCGGCTGACCGCCGCCGGCGCCACCGTGCGGGACGGCCTCGAGTCCTCGCTCGTCGTCTCCGGCTTGTCCGGTGAGGAGATCGGCAAGCTCGCCGCGTACCACGGTGTCACGCTCAGCGAGCTCACTCCGCAACGCGCTTCGCTGGAGGACGCCTTCATGGAACTGACCAAGGACAGCGTCGAGTACCAGGGGGTGACCGGATGAGCACGCTCACCGCGGAAGTGTCGTTCGCCCACTCCGTCCGCGCGGAGTGGATCAAGCTCCGCAGCCTGCGCTCCACCTGGTACACGCTGGCGTGCTTGGCCGTGGTCGGGCTCGGCATCACCGCGCTCGCCACGAACAGCGCCGGCAAGGAGTACGCGAGCGCGACGCTCGCCGAACAGCAGGCCTGGGACCCGACCGGCCGCAGCCTGACGTCGTACATCGTCGCCCAACTGATCGTCGGGGTGCTCGGGATCCTGGTGGTCACTGCGGAGTTAGCGACCGGGCTGATGCAGACGTCGCTCATCGCCACACCCCGCCGGCATCGGTTGCTGGCGGCCAAGGTGGTGGTGGCCGCGGCCGTCGCCGTGGTGGCGGGCCAGGTGCTGATGTTCGCCGCCTTCTTCCTCGGGCAGGCGATCCTCGGCGCGCAGGACGTGCCCAACGCGGGCCTCGGTGATCCCGGTGTGCTCTCCGCCGTGGCGGGCGGCGGCCTCTATCTGGCGGCGATCGCGCTGCTCGCCGTCGGGCTCGGCGCGCTCGCGCGGGCCACGGCGGGCGCGCTCGCCACCCTGGTCGGGATCGTCTTCCTGGTCCCCGCGGTCGCCGGGCTCTTCCCCGCGTGGCTCCAGGGGCTCTTCTTCTACTGGCCGACCTTGGGCGCCGCCCAGGTCCTCAAGACGGTGCCCGATCCCGAGTTCCCGCACCCGTGGCTGAACCTGGGCGGGCTGTGTCTCGGGGTCACCGCCGTGCTCACCGCCGCGTTCGTGGTCTTCCGGCGCCGGGACGTCTGATGCGGGACGTCGGCCGGGGCCTCGCCGCGGCGGCCGCCGCGCTGCTCGTGATGGCCGGCGTGGCGCTGGCCGGGCTGCTGCTCCTCGACGCCGGCCGGTTCGGCGGCCCGGTCGTGCTGACGGCGGTGGTCGTCGCGCTGGCCGTGGGCGGCTCGGCGGACGTCGTGGCGGTCCCGGCCGGCGGGCTGCCGGTCGCCGTGCGGGGTGTGATCGACGTGATGCCGCTGGGGGTCTCCCTGGTGGGTGCGGTGGTGCTCGGGGTGGCGCTGCTGCGGCCCGGCCGGGACGGACTGCCCGTCCGCGCCGCGACGACAGCCGTCACCGTCCCGGCGATGCTGGCCGCGATCTCCCTGCTGACCAAGGGAAATCTGACGCTTCGACTGCCAGGCGGTGGCTCGGGCGGTGGATCCGTCTGCGGGCTGGGGGCGGGAATGAGCTCGAGGTTCGGCAGCGCGGTCGACGCCGGGTTCTCCCTGCCTTTTGTGCCGACGCTGACAGCCGCGACGGTCTGGGTGCTCGTAGTCGTCGGGGTGTGCGCGCTCGCCGTGCGGTTCCCGGCCCTCGCGACGGGATTGCGTGCCGCCACAACGGTTTTGGGCATCATCACCGCGGGAGGCTTGCTCGTCGCAGGAGTGTTCGGCGGCGCCGCGGCGGCCGGGGCCGTCCTGCTCGTCCTGCCGCAGGTGGTGGCCGGTGTCCTGCTGCTCGGGCTCGGCGTGCCGTGGACGGTGACCTCCGAGGGCCCGCTTTCCTGCGCCCTCGACGGCGTCCAGCCGCTCTCGCCGGGCGGCCCGCTCACCTGGGCACCGGTGGTGGTACTGCTGGTGTGCGGCATCGTCGTCGCCGCGCGGACCAGGCGCCCCGGCGGCACGCTGCGCCGAGCCGCGGTTCTCGCCGCCTGGTTCGCCTTGGTTACCGGTGCCGCGCTGGCGGTGATGGCGCTGCTGTCGCAGGTTTCCGTCGAACTCGGCGTCACCGCGCTGGGGATGTCGATCCCGGTCCTCGACGCCCGGCTGGCGGCGAATCCCCTGCTTGCCCTGGTGGCAGGCGTCGTGGGTGGCGCGCTGGCGAGCGGCGCCGGGAGCCTGCTCGTCGACGCGTTCCGGAGCCGGATCTCCGTATCCTCGCGGACATGGAACCGATGACGCGCGGCGCCGAGCGGCTGCTGGTGGTCGACGACGAAGCCACCGTCCGCGAGCTGCTGTCCGCCGCGCTGCGGTTCGCCGGGTTCGAGGTGACGTCGGCGGCGACCGCCGGCGAAGCCGTTGCCGCAGCCACCGAGGAGCCACCCGATCTGGTGCTGCTCGACGTCATGCTGCCCGACATGGACGGCTTCGAGGTCGTCCGGCGGCTGCGCGAACGGCGGCCCGGGCACGGCGCCCCGGTGCCCGTCCTCTTCCTCACCGCGCGCGACCGCCAGGCCGACAAGGTCACCGGCCTGTCCCTCGGCGCCGACGACTACGTGACCAAACCCTTCGACCTGGCGGAGCTGATCGCGCGGATCCGCGCGATCCTCCGCCGGACCAGCGGCCAGCAGGCCGGCGTGCTGACCGTGGGCACCCTGGCGGTCGACGCCGAGGGGCACCAGGTGACGCGGGCGGGCCGGGCCGTCCGCGTCTCCGCCACGGAGTTCCGGCTGCTGCAGTACCTGATGGAGAACGCCGGGCGGGTGGTGTCGAAGGCGCAGATCCTCGACCGGGTGTGGCGCTACGACTTCGGCGGTGACGCCAGCATCGTCGACACCTACATCTCTTATCTGCGCCGGAAAGTCGACACCGAAGAGCCCAAGCTGATCCACACCGTGCACGGCGTGGGCTACGTGCTGCGGGAGCCCCGGCGGTGAAGCGGCTCTCGCTGCGGGCCAGGCTGCTGCTGCTCACCACGTGCCTGCTGCTGGCCGGGCTGGGCCTGATCGGCGCCGTCGTCTCCGACCACGTGGAGCGCTACCAGCTCGACCGCCTCGACGGCCAGCTGCGGTCGCTGACCGAGCTCATCTCCCGGGTGTCGGCCGCCGGACCGCCCCGGCTCGAGAACACGACCGCCCGCCCCGAACTGCTCGATCCCGCCCTCGACCTGTTCGGCACGCCGTACCTGGTGTACCTGGACGCGCGCGGCGCGGTGGCGGGCGGCATCCACTCGTCCCGGCTGGCCGGCGCCACACTGCCGTCCGACGACGCGCTGCGCACGATCCCCACCGACGGCACGGCGGTGGACCTGCCGGCCGCCGACGGCTCGGGACGCTGGCGCGCCGTCGCCCGGCCGACCGTCGGCTGGGGCGGGACGGTGCTCGCGGCCGCGCCGCGCACCGAAGCCGACGCCACGGTCGCCCAGCTCCGGTCGAGCAGCCTGATCGGCGGCGCCGTGTTGCTGGTCCTGCTGACCATCGTCGGCTGGTTCGCGCTCGGCCGGGGCTTGCGGCCGCTGCGCCGGATCGAGCACACGGCGGCCGCGATCGCCGACGGTGACCTCACCCGGCGCGTCCCGGCGCTCGCGCCGCCCGGCACGGAGATCGGGCACCTCTCGGCGTCGCTCAACACCATGCTCGGCCAGCTCGAGCGGGCCTTCGCCGACCGGTCCGCGTCCGAAGCGCGGATGCGCACCTTCGTCTCCGACGTCAGCCACGAGCTGCGCACGCCGCTGTTCGGCATCAAGGGGTCCACCGAGCTCTACCGGATGGGCGCGCTGCCCGAGCGCGCCGACGTCGACGAGGTGATGCGCCGCATCGACCGCGACGCCACCCGGCTCACGGCGCTCACCGAGGACCTGCTGCTGCTCGCCCAACTCGACGAGGCGCCCGAGGGACAGCTCGACCGCGCGCCGATGGACCTTCGCACCTTGGCCGGCGACGCCCGTCACGACCTGCGGACGCTCGACCCGTCCCGCCCGGTCGAGCTCACCGGCCCCGGCGGCGCGGGGCTGCCCGGCCCGGCCCCGGTCGACGCCGACGAAGCGCGGCTGCGGCAGGTCGTCACCAACCTGGTCGGCAACGCCGCCGCCCACACCCCGCCGGGCACCCCGGTCCGCATCGGCGTCGGCACGCTGAACGGCCACGCGGTACTCGAAGTGGCCGACGAAGGCCCGGGCATGACCGCCGACCAGGCGGCCCGCGCCTTCGACCGGTTCTACCGCGCCGACCGCTCCCGGACCCGCTCAGGCGGCGCGGACGCCGGGTTAGGGCTGGCGATTGCCCGCTCCCTGGCCCGGGCCCACGGTGGTGACGTCGAGCTGGAGACGGCGTTGGGTGAGGGGGCGTGTTTCCGGCTCACGCTGTTGTTGCTGGACCAGGATTGAAGCGCCGGCATGGTTGTGCGGAGGAGGGTCTGATGACTACGGTCAGCCGGATCAGTTCCGTGCCGGCGAGCAGTGCGGCCCGGTGTCCGTGCAGGAGCTCGGTGCCGGCGGGAATTCCCGCGGCTCGTCCAGGCCGAGCGCGGCCTGGAACGTGTTGATCCACCAGGTCAGCTGAGGACCGGAGCGGTTCGCCGTCGTCTCGCTGATCCCGGCGCTGCGGCGGAACGCGGCGCCGTACACGGAGTCGAGGGCCAGCGCCTGGTGCAGCGCGGCCACCGCCAGGCGGGTGTCGGCCAGCCGCCGGGGTGTCCGGGATCGGGTGGCGTGCAGGACCTGGACGACCGGCTCGAGCATGCCGGTTCCGGAGTCTCGCCAGCCGGCCGCGTGCAGGGACACCGCCAACGCCGCGTAACCCTGGTCGTAGACGCCGGCGATGGCCCGGATCAGCGCACCGACGTCGGCCTGGTCGTCGACCCAGGTGGTGACCACCTGCTGAACGGCGTCGCGGATCTTGCGGCCGCCGTGGCGCAGGAGCGCCACCAGGAGGTCCTGCCGGCCGCCGAAGTGGTGTGCGACGCCCGCGTCCGTCATGCCCACCCGGTCGGCCACCGCCCGGACCCCGACCGCGGCCGGGCCGCCTTCGATCAGCAGTTCCTCGGCGGCCTGGAGGATCAGCCGCCGCGACTGCTCGGGGGGTCTGCGGATGCGAGGGGACGCCATGGGTCCGGAATCCTACCTTGATACCTCAAGGCAGCGCCGTTACCTTGGGATCTCAAGGTAACGGAGGTGGCTGATGCCCCGGATCACGCTGCACCGCCCGGACGCGGTGCTGGCCGGCACCCGGATCGGCGACGGACCGGGTGTGCTGTTGCTGCACGCCGGTGGCGAGCGGCGGGAGGTGTGGCAGCCGGTCGCCGAGACCCTGGCCGCGCACGGCTTCCGCTGCACGGCCTACGACCAGCGCGGCCACGGTGACAGCGGCGCAGCCGGGGCCGACGAGCTGACCACGCACGCCGCCGACGTCGCCGCGATGATCGCCGCGGAACCGGCCCCGCCCACCGTGGTCGGCGCGTCCCTCGGCGGCCTGGCCACGCTGCTCGCCCTGACGGACCAGGACTTGAGCCACGCCGTCTCCGGGGTCGTTCTGGTCGACGTGGTCGCGCAGCTCGATCCCGTGCGGGTGCGTCACCAGCTCAACCAGGTCCGCGACGGCTACGGCGATCTTCCCCTGGTGCTGGACGTGCTGAGCCGGGATCCGCAGCTCGTGGCCGGCACCCGCGGCCTGACCGACCTCCCGACGCTGCTGGTGTGCGGCGAACTGTCCGCCCTCACCGAGCAGGATCGCCGCCGGTTCACCGACCAGGTGCCGCACGCCACCGTCACGACGGTGCCCGGGGCGAGTCACCTCGTGGCCCGGGACGCGCCGGCGGAGCTCGCGAGACTGCTGCTGGATCACCTGAACTCCCCCTTGGTGCGCCGGCGCCGGATCGACCGGCTGCTGGCGGCCACCGACGTCCCGCATCCCGGCGGCACCCTTCGCGCCCACCTCGATCGCACGGCGGACACGCTGGAAGCCTGGGGTGCGGCCGCGTGGCTGGTCGACGCCGGCCGGCTCCACGCGGCTTACGGCACGGACGGGTTCCCCGAGGGCATCCCGGGCCTCACACCCGCGACGATCCTGGCGGCCGCGGGAGCCGAGACGGCACACCTCGTCGCGCTTTACGGCGGCTGCGACCGCGCGCGCAGCTATCCCACGTTGCTCACCGACCGTCCCGAGATCATCAACCGGCACACGTCCGAAGCCCAGGCCCTCACACCGGAGCAGGTGCGGGCGTTCGCCGAGCTGACCGCGGCCAACGAGCTGGACGTCGTCCGGCACAGCCCGTCGATCGCGGCCGAGCACGGCGACTCGCTGGCGCGGCTGTTCACCCGCCTGGCCCCGTTGCTGTCCCCCGGCGCCCGGGCCGCGTGGTCGGCGATGTCGGAGACCCTCCGACGCGCCCGGTCCGGGACGTGACGGGCCCGGCGCGCCCGCCTGGGTACGCTTCGGGCGTGAGCGGTCGCGAAGAAGGGCAAGATCCGCTGGCCGAGCGCATCGGGCAGCGGATCGGTGACCTGTCGGCCGCCGAGCGGCGGGTGGCCGAGTACCTGTGGAAGCACCCCGGGATGATCGTGCTGTCGACCGCCGGGGAGCTCGGCGCGCTGAGCGGCACCAGCGACGCGACCGTCATCCGCACCGTCAAGTCCCTCGGCTACTCCGGGCTGCCCGAACTCAAGCGCGCCGTGGGCCGGCACGTCGTCTCCGACACGCCGGCCGTCCGGCTGCGGCACCGGGTCGAGGAAGCCGGCGACGACCCGCTCTCGCAGCTCGACCAGATGCTCACCGAATCGATCGACCGGCTCACCGAAACCCGGCGGCAGATCGCCGAACCCGCCTTCGGCGCGGCGGTCGACCTGATCGCCGGAGCGCGCGAGGTGGTCGGGTACGGCCTCGGCATCTCGGAACTGCCGATGCGCTACCTGGCCACCCGGCTGCAGCGCCTCGGCCGCCGGGCCCGCAGCACGTCGGCGACGGGGTTCCGGCTCGCCGACGAACTGCTCCCCCTCGAGCCGGGCGACGTCTTCGTGCTCAACGCCCCGGACCGCCTCCTGCCGGACATGACCACGGCGATCCGCCACGCCCGCACCGCCGGCGCGGGCGTCCTGCTGCTCACCGACTCGTTGGGCGCCACTTTGGACAGTCTGGTCGACGTGACGCTGCCCGCGGTGATGTCGCCGACCGGGCTGACCCAGGAGGGCCTGAGCGCGACGCTCGTGTTGGATTGCCTGCTGCTCGCGGTGGCGAAGCGGGACCCGCGCGCGGTGTCGGCGAACACGGAACTCCTGGCGGAACTGCGCGACCGGCTGGCTCCGCGGGACCTTCGCTCACGCCGGGCCTGACCCGCCTCAGTGGCGGCTTTCCACAGGCCGGCCTTAATGTGGACAGGTCCAGCGCCTGAGGGCTTTTCGGCCGGTGCTGTCGGTACCCGCCGATAGACTGGACGTGGGCACGCCCCCCGGAGGAGGGCGGGGGTGCCGGCACAGTCGCGGTTCGACCGCCCGACTCCCTGCCGCTGCCGCTGCACCCCAGTCGCGCGGCCAAGACTCGAGGCCACCGCCAAGGACCGTGCATCCCTTGGCACCGGAGCAGGCCCATCGAGGGTCGGCTACCGACCTTGCCGGAACCCTGCCGGAGGAGGGCGGGGTGCGCGTGGGCCGGGCTCGCAGCAGTTCAGCGGCCCATCTCGATCGACCGGTCCCGCGCCGCCACCACGGCCGCCATCACCGACGCTCGCAGCGCCCGACTCTCCAGCTCGCGGATCGCCGTGATCGTCGTCCCGCCCGGGCTGCAGACCGCCGCGCGCAATCCGGCCGGGTCCGCGGCCGGCTCGCCCAGCATCCGGCCGGTCCCAGCCGCCGTCGAAAGGACCAGTTCCTCCGCCAATGGCCGTGGGAGACCAGCGAGGACACCCGCGTCGATCATCGCCTCGGCCAGCAGTGCGAAGTACGCCGGGCCGCCGCCCGACAACGCTGTCACCGCGTCCAGCTGGGACTCCGCGACCTCGATGACGCGGCCCAGCGGCGCCAGCATCGTCCGGACGCGGTCGAGGTCCGCCACGACCGCATGACGGCCGCCGCTGATCGCGATCGTGCCCGCGCCGACCGAAACCGGGAGGTTCGGCATGCTCCGCACCACCGCCGGGGTGCCCGGCAGCCGGGCCTCGATGCTCGCCGTCGGTGTTCCGCCCACCGCCGACACGATCAGCTGCCCCGGTCGCACGTGCGGCGCGAGCGAGTCGAGCAGCGCCGCGACGTGGTACGGCTTCACGACGACGAAGACCGTTTCGGCCTTCTCCATCGCCGGTTCCAAAGAAGTCACCACCACGTCGTAACGCGAGCGCAGGTACTCGGCGCGGGCAGGAGACTGTTCGACGACGGTGATGTCCGAAGACGCGAGCCCGGCCAGCAGCGCCTCGCCCATGTTCCCGCCGCCCACGATGGTTGTGCTCATCGCAGCACGAACCCCCTTCCCAGTTCGTCGTCCGGATCGAGGCTGAACGTGCTCTCGCCGGTCAGGTAAGCGTTTCCCGAAA
Organism: Amycolatopsis sp. NPDC051758; assembly: GCF_044453095.1. Lineage (NCBI taxonomy): Bacteria > Bacillati > Actinomycetota > Actinomycetes > Pseudonocardiales > Pseudonocardiaceae > Amycolatopsis > Amycolatopsis sp. NPDC051758. The sequence goes on from NZ_JBITCJ010000002.1 coordinate 1,321,135, forward strand.
CTTCCGTGGCGAGCGAAGTCCCGCCCGAGAGGACCCGGCCGGTGAACCGGGTCCCGATGATCGAATCGTGCGTCAGCACCGCGCCGGCGGGCAACCGGCCGTCGGCGGCCAGCAGCGCGAGCCGTGCGGACGTCCCGGAACCGCACGGTGACCGGTCGACCTGGCCGTCCGCGAAGATCGTGACACTGCGCTGGTGCGGCCCCTCGGCCGTGTCCCCGAGGTCGTCGTAGAAGATCGTGCCGTAGATCCCGCTCAACCGGCTGTCCACATGAGACGCCCACGGCGTGGTGTTCAGCGCCCGCTTGATCTCCCGTCCGGCGGCGATCAACGCCGTGTGGTGCTCGGGAAGCACGGCCAACCCCACCGAAGACGCCGGCACCGACGCGTAGATCGCCCCGCCATAGCTGACGTCGGCGCGGACGCCGGCCACCTCGATGTCCCGCCCCACGACGTACGCGTCCACGTTCCGGAACGCCACCTCCCGCACCACGCCGCCGGCGCAGGTCACCGCCGCCGTCACGCGGCCGGACGGGACGTCCATGACCACCTCGGTGACGCCGTCCGGCGCCGCCGGGACGCGGCCGGTGCGCACCGCCCAGGCGCCGAGCGCGATCGTGCCGTGCCCGCACGCCGTCGAGTAACCGTCCTTGTGCCAGAACAAAACACCGAACTCGGCGCCGTCGTCGTCGGGCGGGACGAGGAAGCAGCCGTACATGTCGGCGTGCCCGCGCGGCTCCTGCACCAGCAGCTGCCGGACGGCGTCGATCTCGGCGGACGCCTGCGCGGCGGCTCGCCGGTCGAGCACGGTCGCGCCGGGGATCTCCGGCACCCCGGCCGTGACGATCCGGAACGGCTCGCCGGCGGTGTGGTAGTCGGTCGTGGTGATCATCGCTCTCCCAGGATCGTGGTCAGCAGGCCCAGGTCGATGTTGCGGCCGGACACAACAAGGACGATCGGCCGGTCCGCGGGCACCAGCCCGGCGCGCAGGGCGGCCAACGGCGTCGCCGACGCGCCTTCGCCGACCAGACCGGCGGTCGTGACGAGCTCGCGCACCGACCGGCGGATCGCCTCCTCGGCGACGGCCACCATGGACACCCCGCACTCCCGGACGATCTCCGGGGTCAGCGAACCCGGCTCGAGGTTGCCCGCCAGCCCGTCCGCGATGGTGTCCCCCATCTCCACGGGGACGATGCGCCCCGCCGCCACGGCCGTCGACAACGCCCGGCACGCGGCAGCTTCCACCCCGACCACGCGGATGTCCTGCGCCGCCCGGCGCGCGCCCAGCGCCACTCCGGACAGCAGCCCACCGGCCCCGGCCGGGACGACGACGGTCAAGTCCTCCCCCAGCGAGTGGGCCACCTCGGTGACGAGCGTGCTCTGCCCGGCGATGACGTGCGGGTCGTTGTAGGCGGAGACGTACTTCCCCGGCAGCCCGAGTGCGTGCCGCTCGGCGGCGTCGAAGTCTTCACCGGCCAGGACGAGGTCGATCGGGTACCGGCGCAGGGCCTCGACCTTCACCGAAGCCGCGGTCTCGGGTACCACGACGGTCGACTCGACCGACAGCAGCCGTGAGCCGTAGGCGATCCCGAGGGCGTGGTTGCCCGCCGACGCCGTGACGACCGGCTCGCCCGCGTACGCCGTGAGAGCCGCGAGCGCACCCCGGATCTTGAACGCCCCGATCGGCTGGGCGCCGTCGTACTTCAGGAACACCGGGACGTCGAGGTCCGCCTGCGGGTACGGGATGAGCGGCGTCGGCGGCAGGTGCCGGGACACCACTTCCCAGGCCTGGTCGAGGAGAGCGTCGTTGATCATTCCACCTCCGCCCGCGCGGTGCCGCGTGCCGGCGGCAGCACCGTCGGGCCCGAGTTGCAGTTGACCCGGTGTTCGACGACAACCCCGTCACCCTCGAATGTCAAGGTCAGGCGGTCGATGAACGGCCCTTCCAGGAAGTGCCAGGTCAGGTCCAGCGCGTCCGTCGAGGGCCACCGCGCGCCGGCCAGGATCGGCGCCGCGTCGTCCTGGTAGGAGTGGTGCAGCCGCCACACACTGACTCCGGTGTCCTGCGGCACCCACTTGCCGAGGCCGTGTTCGACGGTGTGCGTCCCGCGGTCGTCCTCGATGCCGAGCCGGACGATCTCGGTGTCGGCCTCGACGGACAGCGACCGCACCCCCTGGTCGTTTTCCGCGAAGTCGAAGACCCGCCGAAGAACCGGACCATCCACACGCGACTCCAGAGGCTCCGGCTCCCTGGCTCGCTCGACCCGCCTGCCCGACACGGCGACGTCGTCCGAAGCGAACGCCCGCCGGAACGCCGCACGCAGCATGCCGGGCAGGTCGTGGTACGACGGGTCCGGCATCGCGCCCGTCACCACGACAACGCCTTGGCCGGGGAAAACCATGCATTCCTGCCCGAACAGGCCGGACGCGGAGTAGCTGCCGTCTTCGCTCACCCAGAACTGGTAGCCGTACCCGGAGTCCGCAACGGCGTCCGGGCCGGGCGGCAACAGCTCTTGGCCGTTCCACTCACCGCTCACCGCGCGCCGCACGTGCAGGGCCGAAGCCTTCTGCACCCAGCCCTCCGGCAGCAGGCGCTCGCCTTCCCAGACACCGTCCTGCAGGCACAGGACACCGAAGGACAGCAGGTCCCGCGGCCGCAGTGACAACCCGTTGCCCCCGCTGGAAACGCCTTCGGGATCACGTTCCCAGGTGTAGTCGGTGATGCCGAGCGGCTCGAACAGACGCGGGCGCAGGTATTCGTCGACCGGCATCCCGGCGACCTCCTGCACGATCGCGGACAGGACGTGGCTCGTGGTGCTGCTGTACCGGAAACCGCGGCCGGGCCGGTCGACGACGGGCTCCTCCAGGAACTCGTCGACCCAGCCGGTCCGGCGCAGCCGGGTCGTCGCGCCGGAGAGCCCGCGCGCATGCCCGGTCCGCATGGTCAGCAGGTCCCGCACGCGCAGCCGGCTCAGGTTCTCCCCCGGCGCCTCGCGCAGGCGCCCGCGGAAGAACTCCACCACCGGGTCTTCCAGGCCGAGCAGGCCGTCCGCCTCGGCGAACCCGACCGCGGTGGCGGTGAAGCTCTTGGTCGCCGAGTGCAGCTTGTGCTTGAGCGCCGGTTCGTGCGGCCACTGCCACAGGTCGAGCAGCGGCGCGCCGTCCCGGTGCACGAGCAGGGCGTGCACCCGCATGCCCCGCGCGGCGAGATCGTCCAAAAGGGACTCGACGGCCCCGGTCACCGCGCGCTCCGGGCCGTGGCCAGCAGCCCGCCGAGGAACTCCTGCACCACCGGGACCACGCCGGTGCCGCGGTGCGCAACACCGGGCACAACGTCGTAGCGCACCGAGATCCCTTGTGAGACGAAGTTGTCACGCAGGGTTTCGAGCCGTTCGATACGGGTGCCGCCGGTCTGCTCCACGCCGTCCATCCAGTTGGGCCCGCCGGCGTTGTTGATCTCCCAGGTCTCGACGTCTTCGGCGCCGACCACCATCTGCACCGGCACGCCGCGCAGCGCGTCGAGGTTGATGCGGATGCCGAAGCGTTCCTCGAACCCGCCGGTGCCCAGCCACCACGGCAGCTCGGGGTCGAGCTGGGTGATCCGGCCCGGCGCGCCGATCGACACCCCGGCGAGCCGGTCCGGGTGGGCGTAGAAGAACCGGTGCGCGAACTGCCCGCCGCCGGAGAACCCGTGCAGGTAAAAGCGATCACGCCGGGTGTTGAACCCCTCGGCGACCTCGTCGACGATGTGCAGCAGCTCCTCGTCGAAGCGAAGCCCGCGGTATTCCAGGAACTTGAAGCTGTGCAGCTCGCGCGGCTCCATCAGCCCGGCCGGGAACAGCGGCGTGAGGATCACGCACCGGTGCCCGATCGCGAACTCCTTCCAGCGGTCGCGGTAGAGCTCGGCCGAGCGTCCGGTGCCGTGCTGGATGACCACGAGCGGCAGCGGTTCGGCGTCCGGCGTGTGGTCCTTGGGCACGTACAGGGCGTAGAACAGGCGCTGGTCGTGCTGCGAGGCGAAGAAGGGGGTGCCTCCGACGAAGGCGGCGCGCTCGGAAGCGAGGTCGGTCGTGCCGGTCATGGAAAGGAGTCCTCCTGGGACGTCGGGATGATCAGTACTCGGGCACCGGTTCGGGGACCGGGTCCGGCGCGGGCCGGGAGAGCCGTTCGCTCACCTTCGCCGTGGTGACGAAGGAAACCGCGAGCAGGACGGCCAGCAGCGCGCCGATGCCGACGATGCCGCCGCTCAGCGTCGGGTCGGGGTCGCCGGCTTCGACGCGGGCCGAGCCGGTCAGGAACGAGAGCACGAACAGCACGCCGACGGCGAGCAGCGTCTCGACGGCGACCAGGCCGGGGAACACCCGCAGGGCGAGCCGGAACACCGACCCGTCCTCCCCCGCGGCGCGGGCCAGCGCGATGCGAGGCATGAGCACGAACTCGTTGAGCGCACCGACGAGGATCATGGTCGCCACCAGGGAGACCTTGATCAGCAGGAAGCGGCCGAAGCTCGTGGTGAGCAGCTCTCCGGGGCTGCCGACGAGTGACCAGGCCAGGTACAGGCCGCTGATCAGCAGGCAGCCGACGGCGCAGAGCGCGACGGTGCTGAACCGGGTCCACAGCTGGGCCCACGTCGCGCCGGCGCCACGGGTGAGCCGGCGCCGCGCCGTCGCCAGCACGACGAGCGAAGCGATTCCGCCGACCCACGTCGAGACGGCGGAGACGTGCAGGTGGTCCAGCAGGCCGTCGACGAGCGTGTCGAGCGTTTCCTTGCCGAAGTCGGTCGGCAGCAGGGTGACCTGGTAGGCGAGGAAGGACAGGACGAGCCCGCCCAGCGCGATCCCGGTCAGGTGCGCGCGCAGCCGCGGTGACCACAGCAGCATCAGCACGATCGCCGAGGCGCCCCAGAGCAGGTACTGGGTGAGCGTCAGGGCGCCGGTCGAGACCCACTCCCCCTTCTTGGCGGGCACGGTGACGTACTTCCAGATCGACGACGGCGCGAGTGCCCGGCTGTAGGGGATTTCGACCCCCTTGACGCGGGCGGCCTTCCCGGCGATCTGGAAGTAGAGCGCGACCAGGAACCAGCTGCCGGCGACGGCGAGCAGCAGGCTCGTCCGGCGGTGCAGCATCGCGCGGTCGGCCGCGTCGACCGACTGTCGCTTGAGGACCGGGCGCAGGACGAGCAGGTGGAGCATCGTGGCGCCGATGGTCCCGATCAGTCCCGCGAAGTAGGCCATCTTCGTGATGACCCGCCACGGTGCGGGCGTGGGGTTGGCGACGTCGGCGGGGACTTGCGCGAGCAGGAACGACAGCACGGCGATCTCCTCGGCCGGAACAGGGGTCGACCCGAGTGTAGCTAAGACTTCTGAAAATGGAAGTACGAAGTATTCGCTACAAGTCCACTGTGGACGAGCGCACGACGAAGCCGCCGCCGGACGGAAGTCCGGCAGCGAAGGGAGAATCGGACGGTTACGCCCGCCGTTTGCGCTTGCGTTTCGGGACGGCCGAACGCTCGTCACCCTGCACGAGCTCGGACCGCAGCGAGATCAGCAGCTCCGAGGCCCGGGTGGACCGGGTCTCGTCGCGGGAAGCCAGCTGCAGCAGCAAGGCGTCGGTCAGCACCTCGGCGCTGAGCATCTCGCCGGTGAAGTTGCTCGTCGACTGGGGCGCGGCGAGCGTGACGTCCACCCGTTCGGCGAACTGCGCCCCCAGCGAGCTGGAGATCAGCAGGACCCGCGCGCCCACACCGTGCGCGTGGTCGAGCACCACCTCGATCTCGGCCAGCAGACGGCTCGGCGTGTAGAGCACCACGACGTCGTCGGCACGCAGGCCCAGCAGGTCGTCGGCGAGCTGGAACCCGGTGGCCCAGCTCGCGCGGGCGCGCCGGCCCATGCGCGTCAGCCGCAGGGCGAGGTAACGGGCCACCAACCCGGAGCCGCCGAGCCCGAAGGCGAGCACTTCGCGCGCTTCGTCGAGCAGGCCGACGGCGGCGCCGAACTCGTCCGCCTCGACCAGCCGCCAGGTCGCCGCGAGCCGTTCGGCCGCCTCGGTGAACACGCGGGTGACCGCCGAGTCGTCTTCCCCGTCGACGTGGTCGTCGTGGAGGTGGCGCACCGGGCTGGTCTCGACCACTACTTCCGCAGCGAGGGTGCGACGCAGGTCGAGCAGGCCGCTGAACCCGAGCGACTTCGCGGTGCGGACGACCGTCGCGTCACTGGTCTTCGTCGCGCTGCCGATCTGCTCCGCGGTCGCGAAGATCGCGTGCCGGCCGTGGTCGCGCAGGTATTCGGCCACGATCCGCTCCGCGCGGGACATCCGCGCGAGGTTGCGGTTGATGCGCGCGCCGAGCGAAAGGTCCTCGCCGTCGCCGTCCTGCTCGATCATCTGCTCTCCCCTCGGCACCGCCGCATCGTAGTCGCCGGCCCGGTCACGACCGGCCGGCGAGGACCCCGGCGAAGAACTCCTGGACGCTCGCCTGCAGCAGGAGCCCGCGGTGCGCAATGCCGGGCACCACGTCGAAGCGCACGCCGATGCCGTGCTCCTCCCAGTTGTCGCGCAACGAGGTCAGCCGCTCGACGCGCGTGTCGCCGCCGGCGTCGACGCCCGGCTCGGCGATCTCCCAGGTCTCGGTGTCTTCGGCGCCGACGATCAGCTGCACGGGCACCGCACGCAGCGCGTCGAGGTCGAGGTCGGCGCCGAACCGCTCGCGCAGGTCGGCCGTGCCGGGCCACCACGGCACTTCCGGGTCGATCCGGGTGACCCGGCCGGGCGCCCCGACCGACAGTGCGGACAGCCGCTGCGCGTGCAGGTAGGCGAAGCGGTGGACGAACTGACCCCCGCCGGAGAAGCCGTGCAGCGCAAAGCGCGTTGCGTCGACCCGGTACCGCTGCGCCACTTCGTCGACGATGTCGAGCAGCACCTGGTCGAACCGGACGCCGCGGAAGCTGAGCCGCTTGAAGCCGTGCAGGTCACCCGGTTCGCCGATGCCGGCCGGGAACAACGGGGCCAGCACGACGGTGTTGTTGTCCTCGGCGAAGCCGCGGTAGGCGTCGCGGTAACGCTCGGCCATGCGCTGCGTGCCGTGCACGACGACGGTCAGCGGCAGCGGCGCCGTCGCCGTCCGGTGCGCGGCGGGAACGTAGAGGCAGTAGGAGAAGCGCTGGTCCCGCTGCGAGGCGAAGAAGGCGGTCGGGCCCGAGTGATAGAACTCGACCGGATCCAGGACTCGCGCGTCGGAACTCGGGCGCGGACTCGTCATGACTGCTCCTCGGCTGTAGCGGCTACGACAGGTATTGACATCTCGGTAGCTCCGTCTATCTTAACGGTAGCCCATGCTACAACGTCTCGTTAAATGTAGTGAACGCTTCCACATCCGGAGAGCAGCCGATGAAACCGCTCGTCAGCATCCGTGGCCTGTGCAAGAGCTTCGGCGACATCGAAGTCCTGCACGACGTCGACCTCGACATCCACCACGGTGAGGTGGTCGTCGTCGTCGGGCCGTCCGGGTCGGGGAAGTCGACGCTCTGCCGGTGCATCAACCGGCTGGAGCAGATCAACTCGGGCACCATCACCCTCGACGGGGAGCCGCTGCCCGCCGAGGGACGCCGGCTCGCGCAGCTGCGGGCCGACGTCGGCATGGTGTTCCAGTCGTTCAACCTCTTCGGCCACCGCACGATCCTCGACAACGTCACCCTCGGCCCGGTCAAGGTCCGCGGTCTGTCCACTCGCGACGCCGAGACCGAGGCCCGGCGCCTGCTCGACCGGGTCGGCGTCGCCGACCAAGCCGACAAGCTGCCTTCGGAACTCTCCGGCGGCCAGCAGCAGCGCGTCGCGATCGCCCGCGCGCTCGCGATGAACCCCAAGCTCGTGCTGTTCGACGAACCGACCAGCGCGCTCGACCCCGAGATGGTGCACGAGGTCCTCGACGTGATGGCCTCGCTCGCCGCCGACGGCACCACCATGGTCGTCGTCACCCACGAAATGGGCTTCGCCCGCAAGGCCGCCAACCGCGTCGTGTTCATGAGCGACGGCCGGATCGCCGAGCAGGGCACGCCCGAAGAGTTCTTCGACCGCACCGGCACCGACCGGGCGCGGGACTTCCTGTCCAAGGTCCTCCAGCACTGACCCGCCGTACACCCCGGGAGCACCCATGAGAATCCGCACGGCCACCCGCACCACAGTGGTCACCACCGCCCTGCTGGCGACGCTGACCGCGTGCGGCAGCGCGCCGAACCAGACCCCCGGCGCCGCCGCCAAGCCGGCCGGCGCGGAGATCGCCGGCCAGATCGACCAGACGTCCGTGGTGGACGCCGGCCCGGTCGGGCAGAACCTGCCCAGCACGCCGATGCTGGACAAGATCCGCCAGAAGGGCGAGCTGTCGTTCGCGGGCAGCCGCAACACGATCGGCTTCTCCCAGCTCGACCCCGCGTCCGGCAAGCTGTCCGGTTTCGACGCCGGGATCGCCCAGCTGCTCGCGAAGTACCTGCTCGGCAAGCCGAACGCCAAGCTGCAGAGCGGCGGCTCCGACACCCGGGAAGCGTTGCTGGGCAACCACACCATCGACACCGCGATCCAGACCTACACGATCACGGAGGACCGCGCGAAGCTCGTCAACTTCGCCGGCCCGTACTACATGGCGGCCAGCGGCATCGTCGTGAAGTCGGGTGACACCACCATCAAGCAGGCGAGCGACCTCGCCGGCAAGAAGGTGGCCACCGAGTCCGGTGCGGCGAAGGACGCGCTCCTGAAGGCGGTCCCGACCGCGCAGCCGGTCCTGTTCGACACCGCCGCGCAGTGCGTCGCCGCCGTCGAACAGGGCCGCGCCGAAGCGATGACGCTCAACAACGCGTCGCTGTACGGGGTGGTCGCCACCAAGAGCGACGTCAAGCTGCTGGACTCGACGTTCGGGTCGAACCCGTTCGGCATCGGCCTGCCCAAGGACGACCCGGCGTTCAAGGACGTCGTCAACGGGTTCCTGAAGGCGATCGAGGCCGACGGGACGTGGACGAAGCTCTGGCAGGCCACGGTCGGCAAGCTCGTCAAGTCGCCCGCGCCGCAGCCGCCGCAGATCGGTTCCGTGCCCGGATCCTGAGAGGCCACCACCATGTCCGTCCTGTTCGATCACATCGGTGAGCTGCTCACCGGTCTGCTGGTGACCCTCGAGCTGGCGGTGCTCGCCTTCCCGCTCGCCGTGGTCGTCGGCACCGTGCTCGGCGTCTGCCGGGTCGGTCCGGTCGCCCCGCTGCGCGCGGCGGCCGGGTTCTACGTCCAGTGCCTGCGCAACTCGCCGTTGCTGCTCGTCCTGGTCATGGTGGTGTTCGGGCTGCCCTACGTCGGGGCGACCGTGCCGCTGTTCGGCTCGGTCGTCCTCGGCCTGGGGCTGTACTTCGGCGCGTACGTCTGCGAAACGGTCCGCTCGGGCATGGCGGCCGTTCCCACCGGGCAGGTCGAGGCGGCCCGCGCCATCGGGCTGACCTTCGCCGGTGTCCTGCGGCAGGTCGTGCTCCCGCAGGCGTTCCGGTCCATGGCCCAGCCGCTGGGCTCGATCTTCATCAACGTCAGCCTCGCCTCGGCCCTCGGCGCGGCGGTCGGCGTGCAGGAGCTCACCGGCTCCGCGCGGCAGTTCAACCTCGACCACGCCCAGCCCATCCCGAGCTTCATCGCCGCGGCGATCGGCTACCTGCTGATCACGCTCACCGCGGGCCAGCTGACCGGGGTCATCGAACGGAAGGTCCGGATCCGCCGATGAAGACCACCGTGTTGTTCGACGAGCTCGGCCCGCGCGGCAAGGCGCGGCTCCGCACGGCGACGATCGTCGCTTCGATCGTCCTGGTGGGAGCGCTGGCCGGCATCTTCGTCCAGCTCGACCACGTCGGCCAGCTCTCGGGCCGGCTGTGGTCACCGCTGGCGTCGTGGCCCAACATCCGGTACCTGCTCGACGGCTTGGGCATGACGCTGCGGATCGGCCTGTCGTGCGCGGCGATGTCACTGGTGTTCGGCACAGTGTTCGGCCTCGGCCGGCTGTCCCCGCGCCGCTGGCTGTCGGTGCCGGCGGCGGCCGCGATCGAGCTGTTCCGGGCGATCCCGCTGATCCTGCTGGTGTACTTCTTCCTGATCGGCCTGCCGGCGTTCGGCTGGAACCTGCCCCCGTTCTGGGTGCTGGCCGTCCCGATCGTGCTGCACGCGGGCTCGGTGTTCGCGGAGATCGTCCGGGCGGGCGTGAACTCCCTGGACCGCGGCCAGTTCGACGCGGCGGCGGCGATCGGCCTGCGCCGCGGCCAGGCGCTGCGCCTGGTGGTGCTCCCCCAGGTGTTCCGGGCGCTGCGGCCGGCGCTGGTCACGCAGGTGATCCGGACGCTCAAGGAGTCGAGCCTCGGGTACGTCGTCAGCTACCCGGAGCTGTTGCGCAACGGGCAGGTGCTGGGTGAGTACAACGCCAACTTCATCCAGGCCTACGCACTGACGGCCGCGTTCTACATCGTGATCAACTTCGGGTTGTCGCGGATCGCGGACCTGCTGGACCGGCCGCCGCGGAAGCGTCGCCGGGCTCGGGTGGCCCAGGTGGATTCGCCGGCACCTGCGCTCGAGAGCGTTTCCTGAGATCGCAAGACCAACCTCGCCGGGGCGGCTGGCCACCACCGTCCCGGCGAGGTTTTCCATTGTCCGTCAGTCGTCGGCGGCCTGTGCCGCGGCGGCGAACGGCTCGAGCCCCACGATCAGCTCGTCGAGCTCAGCCTCGCTGAGCACCTCGTACGCCGGGGCGGCCAGCTCGTCGGTGAGTGCCTCGATCCGCTCCTTGGTCTCCCGGCCGGCGTCGGTGAAGCGACCGGCGGCGTCGACGAGGCCGCGGCCGCGCAGCCCGTCAACCACCGCGGCCAGCTGCGCCTCGGGCAGGTGGTGGACCCGGCCGAACTTCTCCGCCGGCATCCCGAGGGAGAGCGCGAGGAGGACGTGGGCCTCGGTGCCGCCGATGCCGTGGGCGACGAGGGCGGCGTTGTGGCCGTCCCCGCGGTGCTCCCGCAGCAGCGTCGCCGCGTGCCAGAGCCGGGCCACCGGCTCCTCGGGCACGTCGAGCGCCCGGAGCCCGGCGTACAGCACCCGGCCCTCCGTCGGCGCGCTGACCGCTGCCCGGGTGGCGAGCTCGGCGACCCGCACCAGATCCGGGGAGTCGGCGAGCTCCCCGATCAGCTGCCGCAGCGCGGCGGCGCTGCCCCGCTCGCGCACCGCGATCGCCTCCGCCGGGGTGGTCTTCCCCCAGACCCACGGGATGTGGCGGGCCACCTCGCCGTCGGCGAAGTTGTAGAAGACGGCGTGCACCACCTCGGCCGGCGCCGCCCCCAGCGGCGCGGCCCGGCCGGCGAAGTAGCCGTCCCAGTAGTTGCGCATGCCGACGGCCAGGAACGCCTCGTTCGCCACCTCGGAGAAGGTGACGGTGGCGATCGGCTCGACGAGCTCGAACAAACGGTGGACCTTGACCTGTGGGTGCGGCATCGGTCGGCATCTCCTGTGGTCGTGACCGCGCCCTCATGGGCGGCCTCTCACCCCCGCCACGAACGGCGCGGCCCGGATCCGACACCTCCGGCCGAACGAGTTCAGCGGGAAAGCGCCGTGAAGACCGCCGAGGCTACCGCGGCGTCCGCGACCCCGAGCCCGGTCAGGTCGGCGATCGTCCTCCCCGCCGGCCGCTCGACGCCGTCACGCAGGACCACGCCCGCGGGCACATCCACCTCGGATCCGACCACCCCGGCGCGCACCGCGTTGCCGAAGTCACCGTGGTCCAGGCACTGCGCGTGGTCGTCGGTCACCACCACGGCCCCGGGGAACAGCGACGGCGGCAGCTCCCCCTTGCCCGGCAGGTCGGTGCCGATCCCCGTCACGTGCAGCGCCCCGGCGAACGCCGACGCCGGAGCGAGCGGGGTTGTCGACGGCGTCGCCGTGATGACGCACGCCGAGCCCGCGGCCTCCTCGAGCGTCGCCGGACGAGCGTCCAACGGCAGCTCGTCGCAGACCCGCCGCGCCGCTTCCGCGCGGCGGCCCCAGATCCGGACCCGGGCCAGGGGCCGGAGCGCGTGCAACCACTCCACCTGCAGCCGGGCCTGCAGTCCCGTGCCCAGGACACCGACCTCGTCGACATCGGGCGGGGTCAGCGCGTGGGTGACCAGCGCGCCCGCCGCCGCTGTGCGCCACGCCGTCAACCAGCCCTCGTCGGCCAGCACCGCGGCCGGGACACCCGTCGTCGCGTCCAGCACCAGGATGAGGCCGCTGTTGCTGGGCAGCCCGCGCTCGGCGTTGCGGTAGAAGCCCGTCGCCACCTTCACCCCGAAGTACGGCGCGCCCGCCAGCTGCCCGGCCTTGACGTGGCAGTCGCCGCCGGCCTCCGGGAACACCAGGGCGATCGGCGGCGGCAGCTGGGTGCGGCCTTCGGCGTGCGCGACCAGCGCGTCGCGGACCGCGGTGAACACCAGCTCCTCGGTCGCGACCGCACGGATCTCCGCTAGGTCCACAATGGACAACGTCATGGCCGGTCCTCCCGGAGTTCGCCGCGCAGCTTGGTCAGCAGCGCGTAGGTGTCGACGGCCGGGCCGTCGGCGAGCCCGCCGAGCACCAGCAGGTCGGCGAGCAGCATCGCGCACAGCGGCTCGGCGGTGAGGCTGCCCGGCGACCCGCGCTCCCGCAGCACGACGTCCGCGTACCCGGCGAGCTCTTCGCCGATGTGCTCGGTGACCAGGATCAGCCCGGCGCCCGTCTTCTTCGTGTGCGCGACGAGCAGTTCGAGCTCCGGCAGGACACGGCCCGGCGCGAAGGCGACAACGGCGTGCCGCGGCGAGAGGTCCGCCAGGTCGTCGGCGAAGGCGTACCCGGTGGCGCCCGAAGCCTGGGCGGCCCGGCCGGCGCGGGTGAGCTTGAGCGCCAGGTAGCGCGCGCTCAGTTCGTTGACACCCCAGCCGTAGCAGAAGATCCTCGATGCCGAACCGAGCAGCGCCACGGCCTTGCCGACCTCGGCGACGTCCAGCCCGCGGGCGAACGCGGTGATCCGGCCCAGCGCGTCCCGCACCAGGTGCGTGGCCGCGCCGGGCAGGTCCTGGGCGAGCTGCAGCCGGACGCCGAGCTGCGGGGCGGCCGCGGCGCGCCCGAGCGACGCCTTCAACGCCGGCAGCCCCGGGTACCCGAGCCGGCGGGCGGTGCCGGCCACGACCGCCTCGCTCGTGCCGGTCCGCCGGCCGAGCTCGTCCGCCGTCGCGAACACGACCAGCTGCGGCGGCGAGGTGACGAGGTACTGCGCGACGGCCCGTTCGGGCTCGCTCAGCCGGTTCCACTGGTGGTTGACACGCCCGGCCGGCGAAAGCTCGGGTTGCGGAGGTCCCATGGTCGCCGTCATCCCGCCTGGGCCATCGCCCCGAGAAATGTCTCCAAAGTGACATTGCGCCCGCACAGCACGGCCGCGACCTTCTTCCCCTGGAACCGCTCCGCCGCCTGCACGAGCCCGGCAACCGCGACCCCCGCGGCACCCTCGACCATCCAGCGCTCACCCTCGGCGATCCGCCGCATCGCCCGCGCGATCTCGTCCTCCGTGACGGTCAGGGTCTCGTCGATCACGTCCTGGCAGATCGGGAGGGTGACCGACCCCGGCTCGACCGCGCCGGCGGAACCGTCCGACAGCGTCGGCTGCTCCGGCGTCTCGATGATCTCGCCCGCCTTCAACGAGTCCAGCAGGCAGGTGGACGCCGCCGGCCAGACGCCGATCACCTTTGTGCGCGGGTTCAGGGCCTTCAACGCCGTCCCCGCGCCACCGATGAGACCGCCGCCGCCGACACACACGAACACCGCGTCCAGGTCCGGGGCCTGTTCGGCCAGCTCGACACCCACCGTGCCCTGACCCGCGACGGTGTCTAGGTCGTTATACGGCGCCACATAGGGCTTTCCCTGCTGCTCAGCCTGCCGGCGAGCCTCCAGCTCGGCGTCCAGCGGCCCGCCGCCGACCACGACCAGCTCGGCGCCGAGCGCTTCGATCGCCGCCATCTTCGCCCGGGTCGTCGTTTCACCCACGTACACGGTCACGGCGACGCCGGCCAGCTTCCCGGCTCGCGCGACGCCCTGGCCGTGGTTGCCCGTCGACGCCGTGATCACGCCGGTCTGCTTCGCCGCTTCGCCGAGCACGCGGATCTTGTTGGCCGAACCGCGCACCTTGAACGAGCCGGTCGGCATCAGGTGCTCGGTCTTCAACCACACGTCGCAGCCCAGTTCGTCCGACAGCAGCCTGCTGCGTTCCAGGGTGCTCACCGGCACCTCGGGGCGGATGCCGCGGTGCGCGTCCATGATCCGTTCCAGAAGGGAAGCCATACCTGATATTATAGCCTATAAGCTATCCGGAAGGGATCGTTGTGACCACGACAAGCACGGCGGACAGCTACGCCAGCCTGGCCCGGCTCGAGCTGGCCGGCACCGAGTACCGGGTGCACCGCCTGGACGCCGTGCCCGGCTCCGAGCGGCTGCCGCTGAGCCACAAGATCCTGCTGGAAAACCTGCTGCGCCACGAAGACGGCCACACGGTGACGGCCGGGCAGATCGACTCGCTCGTGCGCGGAGACGGCGGAGACCGGGGTGTGGTCGCCTTCTCGCCGTCACGGATCTTCCTGCACGACACCAACGGCGTCCCGGTGCTGACGGACCTGGCCGCGCTGCGCGACGCCGTCGCCGAGGCGGGTGGCGACCCGGCCGCGGTGCGCCCGCACATCCCCAGCCACCTGACCGTCGACCACTCCATCGCCACCGAGGTGTCCGGCCGCCCGGACGCGCTGCGCCGCAACGTGGAGATCGAGTACAGCCGCAATGCGGAACGCTTCCGCTTCCTCAAGTGGGGCGAACGGCTCGACGGTGTGCACGTGGTGCCGCCCGGCACCGGGATCATGCACCAGATCAACCTCGAGCACCTCGCGAGCGTGGTCGAGCGCCGGGACGGCTGGGCGTTTCCGGACACCTGCGCCGGCACCGACTCCCACACCACGATGGTCAACGCGCTGGGTGTGCTGGCCTGGGGTGTCGGCGGGGTCGAGGCCGAGGTCGCGCTGCTCGGGCAGCCGCTGAGCATGCTCGTGCCGCCGGTCGTCGGGGTCGAGCTGACCGGCGAGCCCGGCCCCGGCGTCACCGCGACCGACCTGGTGCTCACGATCGCGGAAACCCTGCGTGCGCACGGAGTGGTCGGGAAGTTCGTGGAGTTCACCGGCCCCGCGGTCGCGCGGATCCCGCTCGCCCACCGCGCCACGATCTCGAACATGTGCCCGGAGTTCGGCGCCACCGCGGCGATGTTCCCGATCGACGACACGACACTCGGTTACCTGCGCCTGACCGGACGGCGGCCCGACCACGTCACGACAGTCGAGGGGTACGCGAAGGAGCAGGGCCTCTGGCACGACCCCGGCACCGCCATCCGCTACGACGAACGGGTGCGGATCGACCTCTCCGCCGTCACCGCTTCCCTGGCCGGGCCACGACGACCGCAGGACCGTATTGCGCTCGCCGCCGTCCCGGCGAACGCCGCCGCCGCGATCGAGCCCCTGAAGTCCACAAAGGACCAAAAGGGCAAGATCGAAGACGGCGCCGTGGCCATCGCGGCGATCACGTCGTGCACCAACACGTCCAACCCGCACGTAATGGTCGCCGCCGGCCTGCTCGCCCGCAACGCCCGCGCGCGCGGGCTGGTGAGCAAGCCGTGGGTGAAGACGAGCCTCGCGCCGGGCTCGAAGACCGTCACGGAATACCTCCGCCGGGCCGGGCTGTCCGAGCCGCTGGACGAGCTCGGGTTCCAGCTCGTCGGCTACGGCTGCATGACGTGCATCGGCAACTCCGGGCCGCTGCTGCCCGAGGTCACCGCGGCGGTCGCCGGCGGCACCGTCGTCGCGTCCGTGCTGTCGGGCAACCGGAACTTCGACGGCCGGATCAACAACGACGTCTCGCTGAACTACCTCGCCTCACCGCCGCTGGTCGTCGCCTACGCGCTCGCCGGGTCGATCACGCACGACCTGACCACCGAGCCGCTCGGCACCGGCCCGGACGGCGAACCCGTCTTCCTCGCCGACCTCTGGCCGGACGACGCGGAGATCAACGCCGTGGTCACCGCCCACCTCACGCCGGAGCTGTTCCGCGACGCCTATTCGGACGTCTTCGCCGGCGACGAGCACTGGGCCGCCGTCCCCGCTGCCGGGGGTGACCGCTTCGAGTGGCCGCCCGAATCCACCTACCTGCGCCGGCCGCCGTTCTTCGGTGACGCCGCGACCGCGCCGGAAGACCTCCGTGACGCCCGCGCTCTCCTGCTGCTCGGCGACTCGGTGACCACCGACCACATCAGCCCGGCCGGGCGCATCCCGCCGTCGAGCTGCGCCGGGCGCTACCTGACCGGGCTCGGCGAGCCGGACCTGAACACCTACGCGTCCCGCCGCGGCAACTTCGAGGTGATGGTGCGCGGCGGTTTTGCCAACCCCCGCTTGCAGAACCGGCTCGCGCCCGGCGGCGCGACCCGCAACGCCGACGGCGCCGTCGTCCCGGTGTACGAGGCCGCGCGGTCGTTCGCCGGCACTCCCCTGCTGGTGATCGCGGGCCGCGAGTACGGCACCGGATCGTCGCGCGACTGGGCGGCGAAGGCCACCGCGCTGCTGAAGGTGCGGGTCGTGCTGGCCGAGTCGTTCGAGCGCATCCACCGGTCGAACCTGGTGCAGCTGGGCGTGCTGCCGCTGCAGTTCGCCGACGGGCAGGGCGCCGGGTCCCTCGGCCTGGACGGCACCGAGGAGTTCGACCTGCTCGGCATCCCCGAGGCGGTCGACGATCCGGCGCGGCCGGTGACCGTGCGGGTCCGGCCGCGCGAGGCGCCCGCGTTCGAGTTCGAGGTCCGCGCCCGGCTGGACACCCCGCAGGAAGCCGTCTACTACGCGCACGGCGGTGTCCTCCCCTACATCCTCGGCCGGTTCGATGCCTGACGTCGGGGCGCGGCGGATCCTCTTCGACCGCGGCCACGCCGGGCGGCGGCGGGCCCTGCTGCGCGCCCTCGGCGAACGGGGCCTGGCGCCCCGCGACATCGACGTCCTGGTGCTGTCCCACGCGCACTGGGGCCACGTCCAGAACGCGGACCTGTGCACCGACGTCCTGATCCACCCGGCGGAAGACCTCGCGCCGCAGGGAAATCCCTTCGCCCCGCCCTGGACGGCTGCCGTGCTCGGCGGCGTTTCCGTGCACCCCGCCGCCGACGGGCTCGAGCTCGCCCCCGGAGTCACCGTCACCGCGCTGCTGACCGGCGACGCCGTCCCGTCCGCCGGGGCCCTGCGGCGGGGACGCTGCAGCAGCGCCGTCGACGAGGCGGCCGCGGCGGGGTCGATGGCGCTCGTCCGGGCGCGCGCCGACCTCGTCTACCCCGGCCACGACCGGCCGTTCACCCTGGAAGCCGGCACCCCCGGAAAGGACCTCCCCGCATGAGCACCTTCACCGAACCGGCCCCGGCCTTCTCTCCCGAGAGCCTGCGCGCGGCGCTGCGCGAGCACTGGGACCTCGCGGACACCGTGCTGAAGCCGCTCGACAGCGAGCGCGACCTCAACGTCCTCGTCGACAACCGGTTCGTGCTCAAGATCTCCAACCCCGCCGAGCGCGCCGACGTGGTCGACATGGAGGTCCGCGCCCTCGAGCACGTGCACGCCGCGGACCCCGGCCTGCCGGTGCCGGAGTCGGCCGGGGCGGTCGCGCGGCTGACGGACGACAGCGGCCGCACCTGCCTGGCCCGGCTGATCACGCTGCTGCCGGGCGCGCCGCTGGAGGGAAGGCCGGTCGACGGCGGGATGGCCGCCGAAGTGGGCGCGGTGGCCGCCCGGGTTTCCGTTGCGCTGCAAGGGTTCTTCCACCCTGCGGCGGGCCGGGAGCTGCTGTGGGACGTCCGCCGGATGCCGGAGGTGGTAGCCAGTTCCGGTCTCGAGCACTTCGGCGAGTTGGTCGAGCGCGTCACCCCGGCGCTGGCCGCGACCACCACGCTCCCGGCCGGGATGCAGCACGCCGACGTCACGCTCACCAACGTGCTGGCCGACGCGGGCGCGGTCACCGGCGTGATCGACTTCGGCGACATGCACCACACCGCCGCCGTCAACGACCTGGCCGCCACGCTGACCTCGGTGCTGCGCCGGGCCGAGGACGTCTGGCGCGCGACCGAAGCGGTGCTGCGCGGCTACCAGCGGCACCGCGAGCTGAGCGCGGCCGAGGTCGCGGTGCTCGGTGAGCTGGTGATCGCCCGGCTGCTCACCACACTGGCGGTGTCGGCGACACGGCGCGACGCGCACAGCGACAACGAGCGGTACATCACGCAGTACGACACCACGAGCGAGCGCGTGCTGGCGCTGCTCGGCGGCTTCACACCGCAGGAGCTGGGCGACCGGCTGGCCCGTCTCGCCGGGACCCGCGACCTTGCCGGGAGCATCCCGGCGAGCGAGCTGCTGTCCCGCCGCGCGGCGGCGATGGGCGGCGCGCTGTCCCCGCTGTTCTACCGCCGTCCGCTCGAACTGGTCCGCGGCGAAGGCGCCTGGCTGTACGCCCGGGACGGACGGCGATACCTGGACGCGTACAACAACGTGGCGGTCATCGGGCACGCGCACCCCGCCGTCACGCGCGCCGTCGGACGGCAGCTGGCCGAGCTGAACACGCACTCGCGCTACCTGCACGGCGGCATCGTCGGGCTCGCCGAGCGCATCCTGGCCACGATGCCACCGGAGCTGGACACGTGCCTGTTCACCACGTCCGGCACCGAGGCGAACGAGCTCGCCTGGCGGCTGGCGACCGAGTACACCGGCGGCGACGCGGCGATCATCGCCGAGCACGCCTACCACGGGTCGTCGAAGTGGATGGCGGACCTCAGCTCGAACGAGTGGCCGCCGGGATACCGGCCCGCTCACGTCGGGACCTTCGCCGCGCCGCGCGAACCTGCTGCCACACCGCGGATCGAGGCCGCCGGCCTGCGTCCGGCGCTCGTGCTCGCCGACTCCCAGTTCACCTCGGAAGGCATCCTCGACGTGCCGGACGAGTTCCTGGCCGGGCTGGTCGACGGCGCCCACGCGGCCGGCGCGCTGTACCTGGCGGACGAAGTGCAGTCGGGCTACGGACGCAGCGGGCCGCAACTGTGGCGGTTCGCCCTGGCCGGGATCACCCCCGACCTGGTGACGCTGGGCAAGCCGATGGGCGCCGGTTACCCGATCGGCGCCCTGGTCACCCGCCGCGAAATCGCCGACGTCCTGGCGAGCAAGTACGAGTACTTCTCGACGTTCGCCGCAACCCCGGCGGCCGCCGCCGCGGGGCACGCGGTGCTGGACGTCCTCGAGCTGACGGGCCTCCCGGCTCAGGCGGTCGAGGTCGGCGAGCACCTCCGCCGTGGGCTGGGGGAGCTGGCGGACGGTTCACCGGTGCTGGGTGCGGTGCGGGGCACGGGGTTGCTGGCGGGGGTCGACGTGCTGCCGGCCGCCGGCGCGACGTCCCGCGAGGTGGCGCGCAAGCTGCTGGACGACCTGGCCGGCCGCGGTGTGCTGGCCGGCCTCACCGGCCCCGGTGGTGACGTGCTGAAGGTGCGCCCGCCCCTGGTCTGGGAACCGGCCCACGCGGACGAGTTCGTCGCGCGCCTCGCGGACGCGACACGCGCTTATGGGCTATAGGCTGGCCGGATGACCAGCCCCCGCCCGGCACTCACCAAGAACGCGTACGCCTACGACGAACTGCGCCGCCGCATCCTCGCGGGCGAGCTGGCCGCCGGGCAGACCATCTCCCAGGAGCACCTCGCCGTCGAGCTGGGGGTCAGCACGACTCCCCTGCGCGAGGCACTCCGGCGGCTGGACGCGGAAGGCCTGGTGACGCTGGCTTCCCACCGCGACGCGCGGGTCACCGAGCTCGATGCCGCGGAGGCGCGCAGCCTGTTCGAGATCCGCGAAAACCTCGACCCCCTGGCCGCCGGGCTCGCCGCCGGCCGCCGGACGGACGCCGACATCGCGACCATCGAATCGGCACTGAAGGGCCTCGAACCCCTCAGCGCGTCGACGGGGTTCGAGGCACTGCTGGTGCACCGGGCGTTCCACCGCAGTGTGTACGCGGCGTCGCACAACCCGCTGCTGTCGTCACTGCTCGAAGGGCTCTGGGACAAGGCCGACCGCTACCGCCTGGTCGGGCTGCGGTCCACACCGGACTCCGACGAGGACCGCGAGCGCGTCCGGCGTGAGCACGCCGAGATCGCGGAGACGGTCATCGCCGGGAACGCCCGGGCGGCGGAGCGGGCGATGAAGAAGCACGTGCAGGGCAGCCTCGGACGGCGAGCGATCGCGGCACTGGAGGCCCTGCCCGAACGCCGGGGCTGACCCGGCGACGTCAGTCGAGCGGGCCGAGTCCGTATCCGCCGTCGGCGACGAGTTCGGCGCCGGTGGCGAAGCGGGCCTGGTCGGACGCCGCGAACATGATGAAGTCGGCGATCTCTTCGGGGGCGGCGTTGCGCGGGACGGCGAGGTTGCCGACGGGGACGATCGCGCTGCCGTCGGGCGCGTAGGCCAGCGGCGTTTCGATGATGCCCGGGTGGACCGAGTTGACGCGGATGTGGTCGCGGGCCAGGCCCTTGGCCGCCGCGCGCATGAGGCCGCGCAACGCCCATTTGCTGCTGCTGTAGGCCACGAGCTCAGGCGCGGCGGTGAGACCGGCGATGGAGTTGACGTTGACGATCGCGCCGCCGCCGGCCTTCCGCATCGACGGCGCGGCAGCGCGGATGCCGAGCAGCGCTCCGGTGAGGTTGGTGTCGACCACGCGCCGGAACTCCTCGAGCGGAACGCTCTCGACGTTGCCGATGCGCAGGTAAGCGGCATTGTTGACCAGGATGTCCAGCGGCCCGAAGTGTGCTTCGGTCCGCGCGACCGCCTTGGCCCACTCGGTCTCGCTGGTCACGTCGAGGCGGACGCCGAGGCTCTTGCCGCCCGCCTTCTCGGCGACTTCGTCGTATCGGCTGCGGGACGCGGCGACGACGTTCGCGCCCGCCCGGGCGAACTGGACGGACAGCGTGGTGCCCAGCGCGCCGGAGGCGCCGGTGATGAGGACGGTCTTGCCGGTGAAGTCGAACATGACGGACTCCTTCAGTGGGTGAGGACGTCGTCGGCGTCGGTCGAATAAGCGAGGCTTCGGCCGGCCTCCAGGGCTTCGAGGCGGCCGCGCAGTGCGGCGGTCGCCAGCGCGTAGGCGTCGGAGCCCAGGGTCAGCCGGAACGGCGGCTCGGCCTGGTCGGCGGAGGCGATGATGGCCGCCGCGATCTTGGCGGGGTCACCGGGTGCGGGCAGCGGCGGCAGTTCGCCGGAGAACACGCGGCGCAGCTGCCCGGACGGGCCGTCGGCGTATTCGGGCAACGGCGTGCCCAGGACGGCGGCGCCGGCGCCGAAGTTGGTGCGGGCCATGCCGGGTTCGACGAGGGTCACGCGGATGCCGAACGGCGCTAGCTCGGGGGCGGAGGACTCCCAGAACCCTTCGATCCCCCACTTGGTGGCGTGGTAGAGGCTCATGGCCGGGAAGGCGATCTGCCCGCCGACGCTGGAGACCTGGATGTAGCGCCCGCCGCCTTGACGGCGCAGATGCGGCGTGGCGGCACGGGCAAGCTGGACCGAGGCCGTCAGGTTGGTCGCGATCTGCCGGTCGATCTGCTCGTCGGTGAGCTCTTCGGGCGCCCCGAAGAGCCCGTAGCCGGCGTTGGACACCACCACGTCGATCCGGCCGAGCTCGGCGAACGCGCGGTCGACGACCTCGCGCAACGCCGTTGTGTCCGTGACGTCCAGATGGGCCCGCCACACCTGGTCGCCGTACCGTGCGGCCAGGTCGTCCAGGGTCTCCGGCCGTCGCGCCGTGGCGGCGACGCAGTCCCCTCGGGCGAGCAGCTGTTCGGTGAGCTCCCGGCCGAAGCCGGAGGACGTGCCGGTGATGAACCAGGTGCGACTCATGCCTGCTCCTTCGTAGGTAAGTAACTAGTTACATTCATACCCGAAGCACGCGGGACTGTAAACACCTGGATGGTTATGTACGATGAGCCCATGCCACCCGACGCCACGGAGACCAAGCGACGACTCAGGGAAGCGGCCGTCGCCGAGTTCGCCGCCCACGGCCTGGCCGGCGCCAGGATCGACCGCATCGCCGAGTCGGCCGCGGCCAACAAGCGGTCGATCTACATGCACTTCGGCAGCAAGGAAGAGCTGTTCGACAAGGTGGTCGGCGAGACCTTCCTGGAGCTCGCGGCCTCGATCCCCTTCACCGAAGACCACTTGATCGGCTACGCCGGCGACCTGTTCGACCGGCTGGAGAAGTGGCCGCACATCCGGCGGCTCTACCTCTGGGCCGGGCTCGAGCGAGAGCAGTCCTTCGACCCCGAGGTCGAGGGATACCGCGCGAGGGTCGTCGCGATCGCGGCTGCTCAGCAGGCGGGCGAGCTGCGCGCCGACATCCCCCCGGCGGAGCTCATGGCCATGGTGATCGGAGTGGTGATCAGCTGGGACAGCGCTGCCTGGTCCCTGAAGGCCCTGCAGCCGGAGTTCGGTTTCGCCGACCGCGCCGACCGCCGGGCCGCGGTGGTCAGCGCGGTGGCCGGGCTCCTCCAGCCGCCCCGATCCGGCTCCTGACGGTCAAACCAGGTGCCGGCCGGGCCGGTCCACACTGGACAGAGGTCGACGAGTGGTGTCAGCGTCACACCGGATCCGGCGCGCTCGCTCAACCTCGCGCGGATGACGTCGTGCTTCTGATCCGGGGCAGCCGAACCAGCGGGGCGGCGCCGGTTCCAGTTCGTCCGGATCCCCCGCCCAGCACACGTAGCCGTCCGGGCGGATGAGCATCGGCTCGGCCGCGGTTCCCCCGCCCGCCCGGTCCGTCCACGGATCGGCCACCTTGACGAACGCGTCGTCCGGGTCGAGCAGGACACCACGGCCCGACCGCAGCGGTTCGTGCAGCCGGGCATCGCCCGGCTGGAGCGGGCCGGGGAAGAGCTCGCCGAGCAGCCGGAAATCGCGTTCGCCGCGGCCACGATCGGGCCGAGCAACCTATTCGCCGGCGTCGAGTGCCCGGACCAGCGCGCTGTACCGGTACCCGACGACCCGCGTCGCGGCGCTGCCCGCGATCACGCACATCGAGACCGCACCTTCGGCTCAACTGCAGGCTGCCGGAGGAGAGCATCGATGTCGGGGCACCGTGCTACTTCGACCTGATCAGCGCTGTCACCACTTCCGGATGCACGATCAGGACCGCACTGGCCATGGCGCCGACCAGAACCACACCGAGGACGAGCAACCGCGCAAGGCGGTACAGGCGGTCTCCGGCGTCGCGATCTGCCAGTAGCGACGCGACCCGATCCGGCAGCGACACGGACCTGTCGGCTTCCGACGGGCGATCCGAATAATTCCGCGCACGATCATCACGAAAACGCATGGGAACCCTCCAGGTCAACAAAAACAACTTCAGCAGACGGCAAATCGCTTTTTTGGATGCACTGACGGTCGCATGACATTTGATGCCTGCCAAGCCAAAGGAGTGGCGAGTTCGGTCACGATTACAAGAACGATTCAGCAATGCGTTGACCAGCTGAACCTCGCCGACTCGCCGCCCGGCGAACGGCGCCCCACCGAACACGACGACGCGATCGAACGTCGCGCGCCGATGGCCGGCAGCGGAGGCGAGGGCGCGTTCGCAGCGTCCAGTCCCGCGGACGAACGTTCTGAGGATTGCGCCACGGATGCGCCGCAAGGTCCGCCTACCGCAGCCCGCGGCGGCAAGTCAAGAGCACAGTGGACGGAACGCATCCCCCAAGCGGAGCAACCGGCTTCCCGCCCCGGCCATGGCTATGATCCTGCGCATGGTGTCACCACTTCGGGGGCTCCTCCCGCGTATGGTCTCGTGACCAACCGCTTAGTAGGCTCGCGGGCACGAGCCCGTTTCTCAACGACGAGGAGGTCCCCGTGACCGATTCCCCTTCCCGTGTCGCCGTGGTCACCGGTGCCGGCCGTGGCATCGGCGCCGCCGTCGCGGCACGGCTGGCCGAGGACGGCTTCGCCGTCGGCCTGCTCGACCTGGACGAGGCCGGTGTCAAGCAGGGTGCCGACGCGATCGTCGCGAAGGGCGGCAAGGCCGTCGGTGTCACCCTGGACGTCAGTGACGCCGAGCAGGTCGAGGCCGCCGTCGGCCGGGTCGCCGACGAGCTCGGCCCGCCGGTCGTGCTGGTCAACAACGCCGGCATCACCCGCGACAACCTGATCTTCAAGATGACCGAGCAGGACTGGGACTCCGTGCTCGGCGTGCACCTCAAGGGCTCGTTCCTGATGACCCGCGCGGTGCAGAAGCACATGACCGAGCAGAAGTGGGGCCGGATCGTCAACCTGTCCAGCACCTCGGCGCTCGGCAACCGCGGCCAGGTCAACTACTCCGCGGCCAAGGCCGGCATGCAGGGGTTCACCAAGACCCTCGCGATCGAGCTGGGCAAGTTCAACGTCACGGCGAACGCGATCGCCCCGGGCTTCATCGCCACCGACATGACCGCGGCGACGGCCGAGCGGATCGGCATGTCGTTCGACGACTTCAAGGCGGCCGCCGCGTCGCAGATCCCGGTGCAGCGCGTCGGCACACCGGACGACATCGCCCACCTGGTGTCGTTCCTGGCCAGCGAAGGCGCCGGATTCGTCTCGGGCCAGGTCATCTACGTCGCCGGCGGACCGAAGGACTGACATGCGAGAGTTCGCTTCTCTGGACGACTTCGCCGCCGCGGTCGGCGAACACCTCGGGTACAGCGAGTGGCACACGATCACCCAGGAACGGGTGAACCAGTTCGCCGACGCCACCGACGACCACCAGTGGATCCACGTCGACGAGCCGCGGGCGACCGCGGGCCCGTTCGGCGGCACGATCGCCCACGGTTTCCTGACGCTGTCGCTGCTGTCGGCGTTCGGGCCGAAGATCTACCGGGTCAACGGCATCAAGATGGGGATCAACTACGGCCTCAACAAGGTCCGCTTCCCGCAGCCGGTGAAGGTCGGCTCGAAGGTGCGCGCCGGGGCCGAGCTGGTCGAGATCACCGACATCGAAGGCGGCAAGCAGGCGGTGTCGCGGTGGACCGTGGAGATCGAGGGGGCGGCGAAGCCCGCGTGCGTCGCCGAATGGGTGACGCGCTTCCTCGCGTGACGAGCCCGGCCGAGCGACCCTCGGCCGGGCCACTGTACGACATACCGACTGGTCGGTATCATCTTCCGAACCGAGCTTGAGGAGGCTGGATGAGCACCGACCCGCCGGGTCTCGACCTGGGCCGCCTGCGCACCCACCTGGACGCGCACCGGCCCGGCCTGGTCGCCGGGGACCTGACCGCGGACGTCGTCGAGGGCGGCCGGTCGAACCTCACCTACGTGGTGGGCGACGGCCGGTCGCGCTGGGTGGTGCGCCGCCCGCCGCTCGGGCACGTGCTGCCGACGGCGCACGACATGACCCGCGAGTTCCGGGTGATCTCGGGCCTGCGCGACACCGCCGTGCCGGTGCCCGAGGCGCTCCTGCTCTGTGAAGACGCGGACGTCGTCGGCGCGCAGTTCTACGTCATGAGCTTCGTCGAGGGCACGCCCTACCGGACCGCGGACGAACTCGCCGAACTCGGCGAGGCACGCACCCGGGCCATCGCCGACGCGCTGGTCGACACGCTCGTCGACCTGCACGCCGTCGACCCGGCCGCGGTCGGGCTCGGCGACTTCGGCCGGCCCGAGGGGTTCCTGGAGCGGCAGCTGCGGCGCTGGAAGAAGCAGCTCGACGCCTCCCGCAGCCGTGACCTCCCGGGCATCGAGGAGCTGCACGACCGGCTCGCCGCGGCGGTGCCGGTGTCCGGGAAGCCGTCGATCGTCCACGGCGACTACCGCCTGGACAACGTGCTGGTCGACGGCGAAGACAAGATCTCCGCGGTGCTCGACTGGGAGATGTCGACGCTGGGCGACCCGCTGACCGACCTCGCGCTGCTGGTGGCCTACGCCGAGCGCGACAAGGTGTCGCTGCAGTTCGTGTCGAACGCCAGCTCGGCGCCCGGGTACCCGACCACCGACCAGGTCGTCGCCCGCTACGCCGAACGCTCGGGGCGCGACGTCTCGCAGCTGAACTGGTACGTCAGCTTCGCGTTCTTCAAGCTGGCCGTGATCCTGGAAGGCATCTACTACCGCTACCAAAAGGGCCAGACGGTCGGGGCGGGCTTCGAAGGCGTCGGAGCCGGCGTCCCGCTGCTCATCTCGCACGGCAACGAGATTCTCAAAGAGGAGAAGTAATGGACTTCGCGTTCGACGAGAAGACCGAGGAGCTGCGCGGGAAGCTCCTCGAGTTCATGGACTCGCACATCTACCCCGCCGAGCCGGTGTTCGAGCAGCAGCTGGCCGAACGCGACGACCCGTGGGCGATCCCGCCGGTCATGGACGAGCTGAAAGCCGAAGCCCGCAAGCGCGGCCTGTGGAACTTCTTCCTCCCCGGCGAGCACGGCGCGGGCCTGACCAACCTGCAGTACGCGCCGCTCGCGGAGATCACCGGCCGCAGCATCCGGCTGGCGCCGACCGCGGTCAACTGCGCCGCGCCGGACACCGGGAACATGGAAGTGCTGGCCATGTTCGGCAACGACGACCAGCAGAAGCAGTGGCTGGACCCGTTGCTGAACGGCGAAATCCGCTCCGCGTTCGCGATGACCGAGCCGGACGTCGCCTCCTCCGACGCCCGCAACATCGAGACCAGCATCCGCCGCGACGGCGACGAGTACGTCGTCGACGGCCGCAAGTGGTACATCTCCGGCGCGATGAACCCCGCGTGCAAGATCTTCATCGTGATGGGCAAGACCGACCCGGACGGTCCGCCGCACAAGCAGCAGAGCATGATCCTGGTCCCCCGCGACGCGCCGGGCGTGACGGTCAAGCGCGGCATGCACGTCTTCGGCTACGACGACAGCGACCACGGCGGCCACGCCGAGGTGCTCTTCGAGAACGTCCGCGTACCGGTGGAGAACCTCATCGCCGGCGAGGGTGACGGTTTCGCGATCGCCCAGGCGCGGCTCGGGCCGGGCCGCATCCACCACTGCATGCGCGCCATCGGGATGGCCGAGCGGGCGCTGGAGCTCATGTGCCGCCGTGCGATCTCGCGTGAGGCGTTCGGCAAGCCGATCGCGCAGCAGGGCGTCGTCCAGGACTGGATCGCCGAGTCGCGCGTGAAGATCGAGCAGCAGCGGCTGCTCGTGCTCAAGACCGCGTGGCTGATGGACACCGTCGGCAACCAGGGTGCGCACACCGAGATCCAGGCGATCAAGATCTCCACGCCGATCACCGTGGAGTGGATCCTCGACAAGGCCGTGCAGGTGCACGGCGCGGGTGGCGTCAGCCAGGACTTCCCGCTGGCCGCGATGTGGGCGGGCAACCGCACGCTGCGCCTGGCCGACGGTCCGGACGAGGTCCACAAGCGGTCGCTGGCCCGCCGTGAACTGAAGAAGTACCTGTCGGAGGGCGCCAAGTGACCGTCACCGCCGAAGACCTGACCCGCCAGGCCACCGAGTTCCTGGCCGCGCACGACCCCAAGACGACCGACCGGATGGACTTCCTCCGGGCCCGGTTCGACGCCGGTCTCGCCTGGATCCACTTCCCCGCCGGGCTCGGCGGCCAGGCCGCGCCGCGCGCGTTGCAGTCCGTTGTGGACGGTGTGTTCGCGGACGCGGGCGCCCCGGACAACAACCCGCGCCGGATCGGCATCGGCCTCGGCATGGCCGCGCCGACCATCCTCGCCTTCGGCACGCCGGAGCAGCACCAGCGCTTCCTGCGTCCACTGTGGACCGGCGACGAGGTGTGGTGCCAGCTCTTCAGCGAGCCGGGCGCCGGCTCGGACCTGGCCGCGCTGGGCACCCGCGCGGTGCGCGACGGTGACGACTGGATCGTCACCGGCCAGAAGGTGTGGACGTCGGGCGCGCACGAGTCGCAGTGGGCGATCCTGGTCACCCGCACCGACCCGGACGTCCCGAAGCACCAGGGCATGACGTACTTCATGTGCGACATGACCGCGCCCGGTGTCGAGGTCCGGCCGCTGCGCCAGATCACCGGCGAGGCCGAGTTCAACGAGGTCTTCCTGACCGAGGTCCGCATTCCGGACACGCAGCGCCTCGGCGCGGTCGGCGAAGGCTGGAAGGTCGCGCAGACGACGCTGATGAACGAGCGCGTCGCGATCGGCGGGCACGTCCAGCCGCGCGAAGGCGGGCTGATCGGGATCGTCGCCAAGACCTGGCGCGAACGGCCCGAGCTGCGCACGCCGGAGCTGCGGGACCGGCTGGTGCAGCGCTGGGTCGAGGCGGAGACGCTGCGGCTGGCCGGCACCCGGCTGCGCCAGCAGCTCACCGCGGGCGCGCCCGGGCCGGAGGGCTCGGCCATGAAGGTCGCGTTCTCCGAGCTGAACCAGGCGCTCACCGGCCTCGAAGTCGAACTGCTCGGCGAAGAAGGCCTTGCCTACGACGACTGGTCGTTCCGGCGCCCGGCGATCGTCGACTTCACCGGCCGCGAGGCGGGTTACCGCTACCTGCGCGCGAAGGGGAACTCCATCGAGGGCGGCACCTCGGAGGTCCTGCGCAACATCATCGCCGAGCGCGTGCTGGGGCTGCCGTCGGAGCCGCGCGTCGACAAGGACGTCGCCTGGAAGGACCTCCCCCGATGACCGATCTGCTGTATTCCGAGGTCGAAGAGGACCTTCGCGCGTCCGTCCGGGACCTGCTCAAGGACAAGGCCGACGCGGCTTCCCTGCTGGCGCGGGTCGAGACGGCCGAGGGGTACGACCTGAAGCTGTGGCGCACGCTGGCCGCCGACCTCGGTGTCGCCGGGCTGGCGGTGCCGGAGGAGCGCGGCGGGCACGGCGCTTCGGCACGCGAGGTCGCCGTCGTGGCCGAGGAGCTGGGCCGGAGTGTCGCGCCGGTGCCGTTCCTCGGGAGCGTCGTGCTGGCGACGACCGCGTTGCTGCACACCGGCGACCGCGAGTTCGTGGGTCGCCTGGCCGCGGGTTCGTCGATCGGGGCGCTGGCGGTGCCCCTGTCGACGGCGCCGGGCGCGGGCTTCCCGTCCTCGGTGACGGCGGCCGCGGACGGCACGCTGAGCGGACGGGTCGGCACGGTCGCCGACGCGTCGGTGGCGGACCTGCTGGTCGTCCCGGCCGCGGGCCCGGACGGACCCGGGCTGTACGTGGTCGAGGCCGCGGCGGCGACGGTGTCCGAGCTGGTCTCGTTCGACCTCACGCGGCGCGTGGCCGACGTGGTGCTGTCGAACGCCCCGGCGGTCCTGGTCGCGTCGGGTCCGGAGGCCGCTTCGGCGCTGGAAGAGGCGCTGCTGTTCGGGGCGGGGATCCTGGCGTCGGAGCAGACCGGCGTCGCGGAATGGGCACTCACCGAGACGGTGCGCTACCTGAAGGGGCGTTACCAGTTCGGCCGCCCGGTCGGCGGGTTCCAGTCGCTCAAGCACCGGCTGGCGAACCTGTACACGGACCTGGTGCTGGCTCGTGCGACCGCCCGCAACGCGGCAGACGCGCTGGCGACGGGAACGGACGTGCCGATCGCGGTGGCGGTCGCCCAGGCCCGCAACGCGCCGATCGCGGTGAAGGCCACCGAGGAGGCCATCCAGCTGCACGGCGGCATCGGGATGACGTGGGAGCACCCGGCCCACCTGTACCTGAAGCGCGCGAAGGCGGACGAGCTGGCACTCGGCACTCCGGGGCGGCACCGGGCCCGGCTGGCCGACCTGGTGAACCTGCCTGCTTGACCTGGGCTTTTCGTGGTGGCCGCCTTGCGGGATTCTCTCTCTCAGGCGGCCATCACGGCCTTCGGCTTCTCGTCTGGCCGGTCGCTGTTGGCCGGCCGCCAGCGCCCCAATGTGGCATTGGGTGCGTCAGACGCACCGAACGCCACATTGGGTGCATGACACGCACCGAAGGCCGCCTTGGGTGCGTCCGGCGCACCGAAGGCCGCCTTGGGGCGCTCGGGTTACCGGAGTCTCTCCGCAGACGCGCCCACCTGCGGCTACGTCCGTACTGCCTGCCGGGCCTATGCCTGCCCGCGGCCGCTCGGCTCACCGCTCGCGCCGTCCCACTCGCGGCACGGCCGAACCGGCGCGATTTCATGAAAACTCTTCAGTTTTTTCCGAATTTTCGCTCACTTGAGCGACCATTCTGTGAGCCAGGCCACTCTTCGCGCAAAAGGGTGGCAAAACTGCCCTTCTTCCCATGGTTTTCCCCGCCCGTTCCGCTCTAGCCTGGGCGCCATGGAATTCGCCGCCGCGCCGACGGTCGCCGGTCCGGCCGGCACGCTGGAGGAATTGACCATCAGCGTCGGGGGACACCGGCACAGCGCGCTCGCCGCCGGGCCCGAATCGGGTGAGTTCGTGCTGTTGCTGCACGGCTGGCCCGAGTTCGCCGACGCCTGGACCGAGCAGCTGCACGCCCTCGGCGAGGCCGGCTACCGCGCCGTGGCCGTCGACCAGCGCGGCTACGCCCGCGAAGCGCGGCCCGGGCAGGTCGAGGACTACGGCATCGACC
This sequence comes from Amycolatopsis sp. NPDC051758, assembly GCF_044453095.1. Taxonomy (NCBI): domain Bacteria; kingdom Bacillati; phylum Actinomycetota; class Actinomycetes; order Pseudonocardiales; family Pseudonocardiaceae; genus Amycolatopsis; species Amycolatopsis sp. NPDC051758. The sequence goes on from NZ_JBITCJ010000002.1 coordinate 1,351,696, forward strand.
TCCTGGTCGGCGACGCGCTCGCCTTCGCCGACAGCCAGGGCGCCGAGCGGTTCCACCTGGTCTCGCGCGACTGGGGCAGCATGGTGGCCTGGACGCTGGCCACCACGCACCCGCACCGGCTGCGCTCGCTGACCGCGCTCGGCACGCCCCACCCGGCAGCCCTGCAGCAGGCGATCGCGATCGACGACGGACAGGCCCACGACCTCGGCTACGTCCGATTCTTCCGCCACACGGCCGGAAAAGCCGAGAAATTCCTGTTACGCGACGACGCCGCACAACTACGCGCGGTTTACGACCGTCGAATTCCGGTCGAAATCCTCGAACGAACCGTCGCGCGCCTTTCGGAGCCCGGCGCGCTGACCGCGACGTTGAATTGGTACCGCGGCGCCACCAACGACGTTTACCACGTCCCGGCGGGCCGCATCACCGTGCCGACCCTGTACCTGTGGGGCAGCGAGGACCCCTACCTCGGGCAGAGCGCCGCCGAGCTGACCGTCCACCACATCGACGCCGAGTACCGGTTCCAGATCATCGAGGGCGCGACCCAGTGGATGGCGATGGAGACCCCGGACGAGGTCATCGCCCTCCTGCTGGACCACATCCACCGCCACTGAAACGCTCAGCTGGTCTTGCGGACCAGCCCGGTGTAACCGACGAGCGCCAGCGTCGCCAGCGCCCAGATCGCGGCCTGCACCGCCCAGATCGCCACCGTGAACACCTGCCCCGACGTGGTCCCGGTGTTGAGGTCGCACCGCCCGCGCACCCCCGGCGACAGCGGCAACCCCCGGTCCAGGCCGACACCGATGAGCTCGACGGTCGTGCACGGCGTGCCCACCTTCGCGGTGAGGTCCGTGACGCGCTCGGCGGCGCGATGGCTCCCGTCGCCCACGTGCCCGGCCCAGAGCCCGAGCCCGCCGGCGGCGACCACGGCGAGCAGCAGCGCGGCGGCGGTGCGCCGCGCGCGGTAGCCGTACCCGGCCAGCGCACCCCACAGCCAATGGAACCGCCGCGCCGGCCACCCGCCGATCGAGGTGCGCGAGCGGCGGTAGAGGTCCCGCTGCTGGGCGATGAGCACGTGCCGCGCGTTGCCGTCGTGCCCGGCGGCCCGTTCCGCGGCGGCGAGCTGCTGGTAGGGCCCGGGCCGGTAGTCGGCGGTGCGGTCGCGGACCAGGCTCAGCCACTCTCGCCAGGTGACGTCGGCGAGGGCGCCGAAGCGGAACCCGTCGAGGTGGACCAGGCCCGCGGAGCCGGCCACCTCGGCGGGAAGGAAGACCGGCCCCTCGACCACGACGTCTTCGAGGCTCACCAGCGTCCCGCCGTCGGGGTGGCCGATTTCGGCGCCGGTGAAGGACAGCCGGCCGCCGACCCGGGCCCCCAGCAGGCCGACCACGGCGGAGTCTCCCGCGCCGGTCGCCCGCACTTCGCTCAGTGCCAAGCTCTCCCGGACCTCGCACCGGCTGGCGGTCAGCGCCGGACCTGCCGTGTTGGTGAGCTCGGCGCCGTCGAGCGTGAGCTTGCCGTCGATCCGTGCCCCGGACAGGCTCACGGCGGCGTGCTCCGACGAGCAGCCGGCGGTCAGGCCGCTGAAGTCGAGGTAGGTGCCGACCCGGAGGTCCTCGGCGCTCACCGCGGGCCCCGTGCCGTTGCGCACCGCCAGGCCGCCGGCCAAGAGCTGGGAGACGACCTCGGCGCCGCGCAGCCGGATCGCCCCGTCCTCCCCGGCGCCGGTGACGTGCCCGTCCGTGAAGAACAGGTTCCGGCCGACACGCAGGCCGTCGGCGTGCAGGGCCGGCCCGCTGTCACTGGCGATCCGGGTCTCCTGGAGCTCCAGGTGACCGTCGATCCGGGCGCTGAGCAGCCGGATGGTGCCCTGTTCCCCGGCCCCGGTCGCGGTCGCCCCGCCGAGGCCGAGCACACCGTCGATCCGCAGCCGGTCGCCGCTCAGCGCCGCGCCGGTCTTGTTCGTGAGCTCGGCACCTTCGAGGTAGAGGTGACTTCCCACGTGCGCGCTGAGCAGGCACAGCACGCCGTACTCCCCGGCTCCGGTCGCGTGCACGTCGTCGGCGTGGAATTCGGCGCCGACCTGGATGCCGTCGGCCCGCAGCGCACAGCCGCGGTTGTTGGTGAGCACCCCGTCACCGAGGTTGACCTGGCCATCGACCCGCGCGCCGAGCACGCTGATCGTGGCGCCGTCGCTCGACGCGGTGGCGCGGACGCCGGTGAGCCGCAGCTCCCCGCACCGGAGCCGGTCGGCCTCGACGGCGGGCCCGGTGTTGTTGGTGAGCTCCGCGCCGGTGAAGTCGACCTCGTCGCCGACGCGGGCGCCGAGGAGGCGGAGCGCGCCCTCCTCCCCCGCCCCGGTCACCGTGGCCCCGGCCAGCCTCAGGTCACCGTCGACGACCACCCCGTCGGCGTGCATCGCGGGTCCCGATGCGTTCGTGAGCACCGCGTCGTCGAAGTCGGCCTGGCCGGACACGTGGGCGCCGAGCAGGCGGACCGCGCCCAGCCCGCCGGCACCCGTGGCCCGCAGGCCGACGCCCCGGAGTGTGCGCGTCTCGAGGCCGTCGAGGTACACCGCGGGTCCGTCTTCACTGGTCAGCACCGCGTCCGACAGCCTGGTCAGGCCGTCGACGCGAGCGTTGCGCAGGCAGATGACGCCGAACTCCCCGGAGCCGGTCGCGCGCACCCCGGTGAGGTCGAGGTCGTGGTCGATCCGGACGCCGTCCCCGTCGAACCCGGCGATCCGGCTGCCGGACAGGTCGAGCCACGGGAGCCGGGCGTGCCGCGCGCCGACCGGGTTCACGACCACGCAGCCGAGCAGCGCCAGGCCGACGCCGGCCTCGACGTGGTCCAGGTTCAGCGTCCCGGCGATCCGGGCGTCCTCGACCCGGACGCCGCGGGGGTCCAGCGGGCCGCGGAGACCGAGCAGCAGCTCACGAAGCACGAGAGCCCGCACCGGGGCGCCGGGCGCGAAGAGAAGGCCGCGCCGGGCGGCTTCGACCAGCCCACGCTCCGCCTCGGTCAGCTCGTCGAGGACGGGCAGCGGCGGGAAGTCGGTCACCGCACCAATCAACCAGGTGGGCGCAGCGCGTCCAGCAGCAGGTCCGCGTAGTGGTCGCCGACCTGGCGGGCCGACAGCGAACCGCTGCGGTGGTACCAGGAACCCAGGTGGTGCACCGAGCCGAAGTAGAAGTCGACGATCACGTCGGCGGGCTTGTCCGTGCGGAACTCCCCGGACGCCTGGCCTTCTTCGACCAGGCCGCGGAAGCGCTCGTGGTACTTGCGGCGCTCGGCGCGCACGGCCTTCCGCTTGTCCGGCGACAGCTGGTGCATGGACTGCAGGAAGATCGTGTTGTCGTCGAGGTTGTCGATGCTGGACACCACGACGTCGGACGCGGCGGCGGCGAGCCGTTCCCGCAGCGGCGCGTCCGAAGAGGCGACGCTCTCCAGCTGGCGGGTCTGCTCGCGCAGGACGCGGGCGTAGATCTCGTAGAGCAGGTCGTCCTTCGAGCCGAAGTAGTGGTACATCGCGCCCTTGGTGACGCCCGCGGCCTCGACGATCTCCTGGACGGACGTGCGGTCGAAGCCCTTCTTCGCGAACAGCTTCGTCGCGTGCTCGAGCAGGCGCCGCGGCACGGCGGCCTGGTCGTCGCCGGACGCCTCGCCCGGTTTACGGGTGCTTGCACGCGTCACGGCAAGACCCCCTTACGTCGATTCGAACGCACAGGATAACGGCTCAGCCCGCCCAGGCCAGGAACCGCCGGGGATTGTCCACGAGCATCGTCGAGATGTCCGTTTCGGACACCCCGCGCTCGCGCAGCGCGGGCAGGACGTCCCGGGTGATGTGCAGGTAGTGCCAGTTCGGGGTGAGGACCGGCAGCTGCTCGGCGGGCAGCCAGTCGATGTAGCAGGACGCGTCGTGCGAGAGCACCATGCTGCCCGCGTAACCGCGTTCGCACAGGGCCGCGACGGTGTTCACCCGCTCCTCGAACGGCAGCAGCAGGTCGAGGCCGAACCGGTCCATGCCGAGGATCGAGCCGCGGTCGGCCAGCTCGGTCAGGTAACCGAGGTCGGCCGAGTCGCCGGAGTGCCCGACCAGCACCCGGCTCAGGTCGACACCTTCGGATTCGAAGATCGCCTGCTGCTCCAGCCCGCGCCGGGTGCCGGCGTGGGTGTGCGTCATGATCGGCACCCCGGTTTCGAGGTGCGCCTTCGCGACGGCCCGCAGCACGCGTTCGACACCCGGTGTCACCCCGGGTTCGTCGGTGGCGCACTTGAGCAGCCCGGCCTTCACGCCGGTGCCGGCGATGCCCTCGCGGATGTCCCCGACGAACATCCCGACGAGCGGGTCCTCGCCCTGCAGCATCGTGCCGGGCCCGCGGAAGTGCAGGTAGTGCGGCACGTCGTTGTAGGTGTAGAGCCCGGTCGCGACGACGATGTTGACCTCGACCTCGGCGGCGATCCGTTGCACGCGCGGGATGTAGCGGCCGAGCCCGATCACCGTCGGGTCGACGATCGTGTCGATCCCCGCGTCCTTCAGCTCCTTGAGCCGCCGGATCGCCTCGGGGACGTGCTCTTCCTCCTTGAAGCCTTCGTGCTCGGGGTAGTTCTCGACGAACTCGGGGCTCAGCACGAAGAGGTGTTCGTGCATCAGCACCCGGCCCAGCGCTTCCGGCGCGATCGCGCCGCGGACGGTCTCGACCATCAGCCCCTCGCCCGGAGTTCGCGGCGCAGGATCTTGCCGCTCGTGGTCTTCGGCAGCTCGTCGAGGACTTCGATGGTGCGCGGGTACTTGTAGGCGGCGAGCCGTTCCTTGCACCAGGCCACGAGTTCCGCCGGGTCGGCGGTGACGCCGGGCGCCGGGCTGACGTACGCCTTGACCGTCTCACCGCGGTATTCGTCGGCGATCCCGACGACGGCGGCCTCACGGACCGCCGGGTGCGTGTACAGGACGTCTTCGACCTCACGCGGCCAGACCTTGAAGCCGGACGCGTTGATCATGTCCTTCTTGCGGTCGACGACGTAGACCCAGCCGCGCTCGTCCATGAAGCCGATGTCGCCGGTGAGCAGCCGCCCGCCGGGCAGCGCCTCGGCCGTCGCGTCCGGGCGGTTCCAGTACCCCGAGACGACCATCGGGCCCTCGACGGCGATCTCCCCCGCCTTGCCGAAAGGCAGTTCCTCGCCGTTCTCACCGAGGATGCGGACGATCGTGTCCGGCACCGGCAGGCCGATCGAGATGGTGCCGGACTCCGGGTCGATCGGCGCCTCGAGCGTGCCGGGCACGACGACGCAGCCGGCCGTGGTCTCGGTGAGGCCGTACCCGTTGTGGATGTAGTGCCCGGTCTTCGCGCGGAAGGCCTCGACGACGGCGGGCGGCAGCGCGGCCCCGCCGGAGTAGAGCAGCGCGAACGACGCGAAGTGGTCCCGGCTGAAGGACGGGTGGGCCATCAGCGCCATGTAGGCCGTCGACGGCCCGACCGTGTAGGACGGCCGGTGTTCGAGGAACGCGTCGAGCACGACCCCGGCGTCGAAGCGGTAGGCGAGGGCGAGCGTGCCCCCGATGTCGATCGCGGACCCGACTTCGCAGACCATGCCGGTGATGTGGAACAGCGGCGCGAGCCCGAAGAGCGTCGAACCCGCGGGGAGGCCGCTGAAGGAGCCGAGTCCCGCGGCGTTGGTGCCGACGTTGCCGTGGGTGTTGGTGGCGCCCTTCGGGGTGCCGCTGGTGCCGGAGGTGTAGCTGATCAGGGCGGTGTCGTCGAGCGCGAAGGCGGGCTCCGGCGGCTTCGGGCCGGGCGTGGCGGCGGCTTCGAGGAGTTCGACGGCGCCCGGGGTCTCTTCGCGGGTGACCTTGCCGAGCACCCGCTCGTCGTTGCGGGTCTGGAACTCGAGTTCGCTGGTGGTGAGCGCGATGTCCAGTGCGCTCGCCGTCTTGGCGATGTAGGTGTTCCAGCCGCGCTGCGAGCAGACGATCGCCTTGACACCGGCGTCGGTGAGCACGTGCGTGAGCTCGCGCTCGCGGTACATCGGGTTGACCGGGACCACGATCCCGCCGGCCTTCCAGGCGCCCAGCAGCGCGATGACGAACTGCGGGATGTTCTGCAGCACCAGGGCGAGCCGGTCACCGCGCTCGAAGCCGTTCCGGGTCAGGTAGCGGGCCACTCCGTCGGAGAGCTCGTCGACCTGGCGGTAGGTGAGCCGAGCGTCGAAGTAGGCGATGGCGTCCCGGTCCGGGGCGTCGTCCGCGGCGCGGCGGAACGTCTCCGGCAACGTGGTCGGCTTCGCCGGTCCTGCGGCCTGCACGCGTTCGTCGTAGCTCGCGAGCCAGGGCTTCGCGTCGTACCAGCTCACTCCAGTGACCTCCTTTGGACACCGACCGGTCGGTATGCCGACGCTAGGAGGCCACCGCGGTCCGCGTCAAGACCCGGCTCGGCCGGGAATCGCGGAACCACGGACGGAAATCACCTTTCACCGGTGAATACGGACGGCGGTTCGAAAGGGTTCAGATCTGTTCCGTTCACCGCAGCACTCTGGACAAATGCCTGGTGAAGCCCACATGATGACGTTCGCGGCCACCCTCGGCCGCTCCATTCGGAAAACCGCGCGCTTCCGGTGTGACCCCTCTATGTTCACGCTAACTTGGAGTGATTCATGCCTGCTGCCACAGGACGGCACCGCCTTTCCCGGCGCACGAAGATCACGACCGCCGCCCTCGGCCTCGTGCTCGCGGCCGGAGCACTGGTGATCGCCACGACCGTCGGCGACCCGAGCAGCGCCAACGCCGCATCGGGTGGCCAGATCACCTGCCCGGACGTCGCCGGCCGGCTCCCCGCGATCCCCGCCCAGGCCCAGGCCGAGGTCCAGCGCAACCTCGACCTGCTGAACACGCAGATCAGCGAAGCCAACAACCGCCTGATCACCACCGCCGGTCAGGGCGGGCCCAACTTCGTGCAGAACGCCATCCTCGGGCCGTTGGCGGACAAGCGCGTGTCCACGATCGACCGCATCGCCATCGCGATCGGCCGCCAGGGCGAGAAACCGCAGGGCCTCGACAGCCTCGCCGCGTGCTCCCTGGGCGGACAGGCCGGTACCGGCGAAGCGACCGCCCCCGCCTCGACCACGCCGGCCGCTCCCGCCGATCCGGCCGCTCCGGCGAAGGAACCCGCCGGCAACGCCGGGCAGATCACCTGCCCCGACGTCGAAAGCCGGCTCCCGGCGATCCCCGCCCAGGCCCAAGCCGAGGTCCAGCGCAACCTCGACCTGCTGAACACGCAGATCGGCGAAGCCAACAACCGCCTGGTCACCACCGCCGGTCAGGGCGGGCCCAACTTCGTCCAGAACGCCATCCTCGGCCCGCTCGAAGACAAGCGCGTCGCGACGATCAACCGGATCGCCACGGCCATCGGCCGCAACGCCGACAAACCGCAGGGCCTCGACGCTCTCGCCCCCTGCAGTCTCTGACCGTCCCGCGGCCCGGCGAGAGGAATCCTCTCGCCGGGTCAGCGGGCCGACAGGGTGCTGATCCGCAGGAATGCCCGCGCGGTCATCGTGATCCGCAGCTCGCCGGTGACCACCGCGTCGAACGAGAACGTCGTCGGTGTGTTCGACCCGGTCCCCCACGTGATCCGCAGGCCGCGCACCGGTTCGAAGCCCCGGGCCGTCCGCTGGGTGACCTCGACGGAGACCGGGAGCGCAAACGTCCCGTCCACCACGAAGTCGGCCGTGACGACACTGAGCCGCCGTGGTGTCGGCCAGGCCAGGGAGACCCAGTCCGCCGGCCTCGGCCGGCTCACGGCCTTCAGCGTCGCGGTGGCGGGTTTGACGTAGTAGTTCGACCAGCCGGTGGCCGGGTCGCCGTCGAGCATCGCCGACGGCAGCGTGTCCGGCGCGCCCGAGTAGCTCGCGTCCGCCGCCAGGACGACCGGGCGGACCGGCACCTCCACGGCTCGCGCGCCCGGGCCGTTGCGCTGCCCGAGATTCGTGCCCGGCAAGGTGATCCGGCCGGGAGCCAGGCCCGGCGCGCTCGCCGTCACCGTGATCGGGCCCCGGCCGCCGGTCGCCGCGATCACCGCGACGGCCTGGCCGCGGAAGGCCGGGATCGTCGGCTGCTGGTAGGACTGGGCGAGCTCCTGCCGGCCGTTGTCCACCCCGGCGACCCGCCCCGGCCCGCCGACGGCGAACCGCAGCACCGGCTCGCCACCCGGCACGACGACGCCGTGCGCGTCCACGACGGTCGCGGTCACGAACGACATCGCCCCACCGTCACCGCGAGCCTCGCTGGTGAGCGTGACCGCGCGTGGCGGGCCGGCCGTGACGAGCCGGTCGCGGGCCACCTCGCGGCCGGCTGACCGGGCGATCGCGGTCAGCGTGCCGGGCTCGAAGGGCACGGTCCAGGTCAGGTGCAGCTTGCCGGTGCCGCCGTTCGGGCTGGTGTAACTGCCGGAGGGGTCGTTCTTGTCGTCGCCGACCGGCTCGGACGTCTCCAGGTAAGCCCGGCCGTCCACAGTGGTCTTCCGGTCGAACTTCTTGACACCCAGCGACTTCCCGTTGAGCACCAGCTCGACAGTGTCCACAGTCGAGTAGACCCAGACCGCGACCGGCTCGCCGGGCCGGTGGGTCGTCCAGTCCATCGGCGTCAGGTGCACCATCGGCGTGGTGGTCCACTGGCTGCGGAACAGGTGGAAGGCGTCCTTGGGCAGGCCCGCGCTGTCGACCGCGCCGAAGAAGGACGTCTTGACCGGGAAGACGTCGTACGGCGTCGGCTCGCCGAGGTAGTCCTGCCCGGCCCACAGGAACTGGCCCAGGCAGAACTTCCGGTCGCGGTCCTTCTTCAGCGAGTACTCCCCGCTGAAGGTCCACGAGGCCAGGTTGTTGTCGTAGGACGACGTCGCCCGCTTGCCCGGCGTGTGGTTCTCCCCCGTGTTCAGCAGGTCGGGGTCCTGGTAGACGCCGCGCGTCGAGGTCTCCGACGACGACTCCGACTCGAAGAAGAACTTGTCCGGGTACCCCGCGTGCAGCCCGTCGATCGACTGGGCGGTGTTGTAGTTGACACCGAGGCCGTCGAGCTGCCGGAGGATGAGGTCCTGGGGTGAGCCCGGCGCGGGCACGCTGCGGTAGCGGTCCGAGCCCATGATCACCGGCCGGGTCGGGTCGATCCCGCGGACCACCGCGATCAGCCCCGCAGCGATTTCCGGGCCGCCCGCCATCGACGCGTCCGGCACCTCGTTGCCGATCGACCACAGCACGACCGCCGGCGAGTTCTTGGCCGCGTGCACCATTTCGGCGATGTCGCGCGCGCTCCACTCGTCGAAGTCCCGGTGGTAGTCGTACTCGAGCTTCCCGGTCCGCCAGCAGTCGAACGCCTCGACCATCATCAGGATCCCGAGCCGTTCGCAGACCGCCACGAGCTCCGGGGCGGGCGGGTTGTGCGCGGTCCGCAGCGCGTTGACGCCCATGGCGAGCATCAGCCGCATCTGGTGCTCCAGCGCGGCCGGGTCGATCACCGCGCCGAGCGCGCCCTGGCTGGAGTGCAGGTTTACCCCGCGCAGCTTCATCGGCTCGCCGTTGAGCGAGAACCCGTGGTCGGGGTGGAACTCGGTGTAGCGGAAGCCGAAGCCGGTGGTGGTCGTGTCGAGCACGCGCCCGCCCACGGCGACGTCCGTGCGCAGCCGGTAGAGCCTCGGTTTCCCGACCGACCACAGCTGCGGACCGCTGACGCTTGGGGTGGTGACCGCCGTGGCCGTCTGCCCGGCGGCCACGGTCACGGTTGTCGCGCTCTTCGCCGCCACCCGGCCGGCGGGGTCGGTGACCGTCGTGCGGACCTCGGCCGTGACCGGCGTGCCGGAGTCGTTGACGACGTCCGTGGTGACGCGCACGGTGCCGCGGCCCGCGGCGACGTCGGGAGTGGTGACGAAGGTGCCGTGCCGGGCGACGTGCACCGGCTCGGTGACGACCAGCCGGACGCGGCGGTAGATGCCACTGCCGGAGTACCAGCGGCTGCTGGGCAGCGGGTTCACCGCCCGCACGGCGAGCACGTTCGGGGTGCGGCCGTCGGTGTGCAGCCGGCCGGTGAGGTCGAAGGCGAAGCCGGTGTAGGCGTACGGGTGGTGGCCGAGCAGCTCGCCGTTCAGGTGGACGTGCGCGTCCGAGTAGACGCCGTCGAACTCGACCGAGATGCGCCGGCCGGCGAGCGAGGGCGGCAGGGTGAAGGTCTTGCGGTACCAGCCGAGGCCGCCGCGGAAGAAGCCGGACCCACTGGCGGTGCCGTTTTCGGTCGGCGGGAGTTCGATGCTCCAGTCGTGGGGGACGTCGACGACCTGCCACTTCGAGTCGTCGAAGGCGGGCCTCGCGGCGTCGGCGAAGCGGCCGTCCGGGTCCGTGACGCCGTCGGGGTTCGCGAGGACGAACCGCCAGCCGGCGCCGAGGTCGGTGACCCGGCCACCGACCGCGAGCTCCGGCCGCGTGAGCGTGTCGGCCGCGCGGGCGACCGGCGCGAACGCCGAGGTGAGGGCGACGGCCCCGGCCCCGCCCAGCACGAGCCTCCGGCTGGGACCGCTCGGGTGTTCGTTCGACATCGGCAGTCCCTTCCGGCGGGTGCTTTCGGGCGCGGAAAGCACTATTGCACAAGGGTTTCGTGCCGACGAGAGGGTTCGATGAATTCGACCTCCCGGCCCGGTGCGTGACTTATCCCCAAGCGACCGCTTAGTATGATGACCGACCCCGAGGAGGCGGCCATGAGCGAGTCCACTGTGGACGGCGTGCGGTATGCGGCGGACGGCCCGGTGGCCGTGCTGACCTTCGACAAGCCCGAGCGCAGCAACGCGATGGACGTGCCGATGCAGGCCCGCTACGGCTCGCTGCTGCGCCAGGCCGACGCCGACCCCTCGGTGCGGGCGGTCGTCGTCACCGGGGCGGGCAAGGCGTTCTGCCCCGGCGCGGACCTGGGCTTGCTGGACAACATCGCGACAGCGCCCCCGGCCGCCGGCGGCGGCCACGAGAACTTCCGCGACGTGCTGGCGGCGACGTCGGTGGGCGTCCCGGTGGTGGCCGCGATCAACGGCGGCTGCGCGGGCCTGGGCTTCGTCATCGCCTGCTCGGCAGACATCCGCTTCGCCGCGGCGGGCGCGAAGTTCACCACGGCGTTCGCACGTCGCGGCCTGATCGCCGAGTACGGCATCGCGAAGCTGCTGCCGGCGCTGGTGGGCGAGGGCCGGGCCCGTGACCTGCTGCTGTCGGGGCGGACGTTCACCGCGGAGCAGGCGCTGGACTACGGCCTGGTCCAGGAGCTGGTCCCGGCGGAGGAGCTGCCCCTGCGCGCCCACGCGTACGCAACCGAGCTGGCGACGTACAGCGCACCCCTCTCGATGGCGGTGATGAAGGCCCAGTTCGGCCGGGAGGCGTCGCTGTCCCTCACGGAGGCGGCGCGGGAGGCGACGGCGTTGATGATCGAGTCGTTCGGCCGTCCCGAGCTGGCCGAAGGGCTGGCCAGCTGGAACGAGCGCCGGGAGCCGAAGTTCCCGCCCCACCCGGCGCCCTGAGCCGCGCTCCGGGTGAAGCCGATGACTTTTCCGGCCGCCGGCGTCAGTACCGAGGTCCGCGAAACCGCCTCAAGGAGACACCGTGGCAAAATTGCTCTACGGCTTCAGCATGTCGCTCGACGGCTTCCTCGCCGGCCCCGGCGGCGACATGTCCTGGCTGACCCCGTACCTCGGCCCCGATCCGGTGGTCGACAACCTGATCCCGCGCATCGGCTCGCTGCTCGTCGGCCGGCGGACGTTCGGCGGTGACGACCCCCACCGCGGCGGTGAAGGGGAAGGCAAGGCGTTCGGCGGGGGCTGGGAAGGGCCGCAGTTCGTGCTCACCCACCGCGCCGCGGATCCCGTGCCCGGCGTGACCTTCGTCGGCAACCTGCCCGACGCGGTCGAAGCGGCAAAAGCGGCCGCAGGGGACAAATACGTCAACGTCCTCGGTGCCGACGTCGCCCGCCAGTGCCTCGAAGCCGGGCTCCTCGACGAAATCCTCGCGATGCCTGTCCCCGTCCTGCTCGGGGACGGCGTCCGGATCTTCGCTCACCCGGGCGGGACCACCGTCCCCTTGGAACTGATGGCGCCGAACTGGTATCGCGTCCTCCGCTAGGGGCGCATCCCGAACGACGGGCGGCCCACCAGCTTCGGCAGCACGGCGTAGGCGTCACCGATCCAGTCGCACAGCCGGGCGCGGGTCTCACGTGGATCGATGACGTCCTCGACCGAAAACCGCTCCGCCGTGCGGAACGGCGAGCGCACGGCGTCCAGGCGCGTCCGGATCTCCTCGATCCGGGCGGCCCGGTCGTCGGCCGCGTCGAGCTCGGCGCGGTAGGCGGCCTCGATCCCGCCTTCGACCGGCAGGGAACCCCAGTCGCCCGAAGGCCACGCCCAGCGGCGGACCAGCCGGTGCCGGTTGACCTGGCCCGCGCCGCCGACACCGAACACGCGCCGGACGATCACCTCGGCCATCGGCACCCGCGCCTGGTAGACCGCGGTGACAGCGCGGGCGCCGTGCCGGATCGCGCCCGCACGTTCGGCCGCCGCGCCGATCACCATGCCGGCCTGGTCGGTCAGGGACACCAGCGGCAGGTGGAACGTCTCGCAGAGGTCGACCAGCCGGGTCATGACGTCGGCACCCTCGGGGGTGAGCGTCGCGCCGCGGTACGGGTCGGTGGCGAGCACGCCGACCGGATGCCCGTTCAGCCGGGCGAGTCCCGCGTAGGCCGGGCCGCCCGACACGGCGTAGTCGAACACCGATCCCTCGTCGAAGACGCCGTCGAGCAGCGGCCGCAGCCGGTAGGGCTGCCGGCGGTTGCGCGGCACCAGCGACAGCAGTGCTTCGTCGCGCCGGTCCGGCGGGTCCTCGGTGGACGTCACCGGCGGCAAGGAATCCACAGAGGACGGCAGATAGGACAGGAACTGTTTCAAGACCGCAAAAGCCTCGGCTTCGGACGCCACGATGCGATCCACGGCGCCACTGCGCCGGTGGACGTCAGCGCCACCGAGCTCTTCCTTGGTGAGGTCCTCCCCCGTCGCGTGCTTCACCACCGGCGGCCCGGCGACGAACAGCTGTCCGACCTCTTCGACCAGGACGTTCAGGTGCGACATCACCGCCCGCGCGGCGCCGAGCCCGGCGACCGGGCCGAGGCAGAGCGCCACCACCGGCACCGTCGAGAGGTTGTCCACCACCAGGTCCCAGCCCGGGTTGACCGGGACGTAGGTGAAGCCGTGCTGCTCCAGCATCTTGACACTGCCGCCGCCCCCGGTGCCCTCGATCAGCCGCACCACGGGCAGTCCGAGCTCGTTCGCGAGCCGCTCGGCGTAAACCTGCTTCTCCATGATCGCGGCGTCGGCCGCGCCGCCGTGCACGGTGAAGTCGTCACCACCGATCGCCACCCGGCGGCCGTCGAGCCGCGCGGTGCCGATGACGAAGTTGGCCGGGGTGAACGCTTCGAGCTCGCCGTCCACATAGGACGCGGTGCCGGCGAGCGCGCCGATCTCGTCGAAGCTGCCGGGGTCGGCGAGCGCCGCGATCCGCTCGCGGACCGTCGAGCGCCCGGCGGCGTGCTGGCGGGCCACCTTCTCCGGCCCGCCCATGCGCTCGGCCAGCGCACGCCGCCGGGCGATCTCGTCGACCTCCGGCTGCCAGCTCATTCCGCCTCGAGCGCCGCTTCGACCTTGCGCTGCAGCTTGTTCATCCCGCCGAGCCAGCGATCGGTTTCGGTGGCCCGCGCGGCGTAGTAGCCGGCGACCTCTGGGTGCGGCAGGACCAGGAAGCGCTCCTCCTCGATCGCCGTGAACAGCGCGTCCGCGACCTGCTCCGGCTCGATCGCCGACGCGCCCATCAGCAGCTGTCCCGCGGTGCCGGTGCTCTCCAGCATCGCGGTGCGCACACCCTGCGGGCAGATCGCCTGCACGGTGATGCCACGGTGCCGGTAGGTCGCGGACAGGTATTCGGCGAAGGCCAGTGCGCCGTGCTTGGTCACCGAGTACGGCGCCGAGCCGAGGCTGGTGAGCAGCCCGGCGGCGGACACGGTCGCGACGAAGTGGCCCTTGCCGCGCTCGAGCCACGCGGGCAGCAGCAGGTTGGCCGCGCGGACGTGGGCCATCACGTTGACTTCCCAGGTGCGCGCCCAGACCTCTTCGGGGCTTTCCGCGCCACCGAAGGGCGCGATGCCCGCGTTGGCGCAGAAGACGTCGATCTCGCCGAGGGTCTCCCGCGCGCTCTCGATCAGCTTCGCGACCCCTTCAGGACTGGCGACGTCCCCCGCGAACGCCGTCCCGTCGACCTCTTTCGCGATTTCCGCGGCCTTGTCCCCGTCGAGGTCGGCGACGACCACCCGAGCACCGTCGGCGGCGAAGCGGCGGGCCAGCGCGGCGCCGATGCCGCCGCCACCCCCGGTGACGACAACGCCGGTCACAGGCCACCACCCAGGGTCACGCCGCCGTCGAGCACCATGGTCTGGCCGGTGATCCAGCCCGCGTCGTCCGACAGCAGGAAGGCGACCGCGCCCGCGATGTCGGACGGCATGCCGAGCCGCTTCATCGGGTAGGCGGAGGCGACCTCCTCCTCGCGGCCCTCGTAGAGCGCGGTCGCGAACTTCGTCTTGACCACGGCCGGGGCGACGGCGTTGACCCGGATCTTCGGCCCGAGCTCCGCACCGAGCTCGACGGTCAGCCGGATCAGCGCGGCCTTGCTGACGCCGTACATCCCGATGCCGGGCGAAGCGCCGAGGCCGGCAACGGAGGCGACGTTGACCACGGCGCCACCGTGCTCCCCCATCCACGCGTCACGGGCGCGCTTGGTCCAGCCCAGCGGCGCGAGCACGTTCACCCCGAGGATCTTGGCCGCGGCGGCGGGGTCGATGTCCAGCGTGGGACCGTAGACGGGGTTGATGCCGGTGTTGTTGACCAGGTAGTCGAGCCGCCCGAAGGTCTCGATCGTCTTCGCGACGGCCTCGTCCTGGTGGTCGGTGTCATCGGCCTTGCCGGGCACGAACATGGCGACGTCCGGACCGCCGAGCTCGTTGACCGCTTCCTCGAGGGCCTCGGGCTTGCGCGCGGTGATGCACACCTTGGCCCCGCGTTCGACGAGCGTCTTCGCGATCCCGAGCCCGATCCCCCGGCTGGCCCCGGTGACGATCGCGACGCGATCCTTGAACGAGTTCACGACAGTGTGTCTCCTTCGCTGTGGTGCGCGGCACATGCTAAGCAGTCGCTAAGTGGCCATTATGCGGGATACATCCCCACTCACAAGACCGACCTACATCACACCACGCTGAAACCCTGCGTGTTCATTCGTCACGGTGTGTAGATCGCTTTCGTGCCCTCCTCGACGTGGGCGGACGCATGGCACGGCGGCTCGAGGCGTCGGTGCCCGTCACTCCCAGGACGAGGTGCGCCGGTGTCTGACCCCGTCCAGCCCTTGATCCCCCGTGGTCACACTCTGTCACCGAGGCATGACTCCGGCCGAACTATCCGGGGACGATTGGTCGTCGGCGATGTGTCGCCACCGCTCCCTGGAGCGACCTGGTCCTACGCCATGAGCCGGCTGGACAGCTCCGGCCGTGTCACTGAGCAGTCGATGGTGGCCAGGCTCCAGTGGTCGGCTACCGATCGCCTGACCGCCACCGCTCACGGAAGCGAGGCAGTCATCATCCGGCGTGATACGTCCGGAGCGTTCGAGCTGTCAGGCCGACGACGGATTCGGATCCCCGCCAGCCTTCGCGCCCGATGCGCCCTCAACGCCGGCGACCAGGTCCTCCTCGCCGCCAGCACCCGCCACGACCTCCTGCTCGTCCACACCATGGCCGCCCTCGACCAGCTCCTGAGCAACCATCACCACAACCTCGTCCCGGAGGCCACGTCATGACCACTGCTGACCAGCAAGAGAAGCCAACGGACCTGGTAGCCGCGGCGATGCTGCTGCTGAACAGCATGGGCCTGTCCCTGAACGACCTGACGAAAGCCGACGTCACCACCCGCGCAGTTCCGACATTCGCCGAGTTCGTCCCACGCATCGCAGCGACCGCCAACGCGAACTCCGCCAGCAACTGGATCAACTACTGGCGGGTCCTGGTCTCCGACTGGGGCTCCCGAAAGATCACCGAACCGACAACCACCGAGCTCATGCAGCTCGCCGTCACCGTCCAGCAACAGGCAACCACCAGGAAGAACTCCCGAGGCGGCTACGGCGCCATGGCCAACTTCGTCGACGCCGTCAAGTACCTCTACCGCCAAGCAATCGCCGACAAGCACCTGCTCGCCACCGAAAACCCGGCAGCCGCCCTCAGCAAACCGACTCGACGCAGGAGTCCTCGCCACGCCCTGTCGAACTCGCAGCTGACCGACATCAACGAAGGCGCCGCCACCACCGGAAAAGACCCAGAACTGGACACATTGGTGATCCGCCTCCACACCGAGACCGCATGCCGCCGAAACGGCGCGCTCATGCTGCGCAGCCGCGACCTCAACCGAGACCAGATGACCGTGCGCCTACGCGAGAAGGGAAACACCGTCCGGGACCAACCCGTCTCCCCCACCCTCATGAACGCCCTGATACACCACGATCGACAACGGAACTTTCCACACGATCCTGAGGGCCGCCTCCTGCGTTACCGCAACGGCGATCCCCTGACGAGTGGCTACTACGACCGTCTCTGGCAGCGCCTCGGCCGCTACAAGTCGTGGATCAGCACGCTCGGAGTGACCGCACACTGGCTGCGCTACACCACATTGACCTGGGTTGAACGAAACTTCGGGTACGCCGTCGCAGCCGCCTTCGCGGGCCATGCGACCAGCCGCCGAAGCGGGACAACCCTTACCTACGTAGAGGGCACCGTCCAGGAAGTCGCCACCGCACTCGCAGCCCTTACCGGAGAACCACACCCGCTAGCACTCGAATCTGAACCTTCACCAGAGAAGAGTCCGTGATCAGCCGCAAGCACTCTGCCGGATATCAAACCTAGTGGAACGTCGGCTCGCCACGAGGCATCGCTCGCATGATCGACAGCGAGTAACTCGTGGCGAGCCGCAGGCAGCCCGCTGCAGTTGCAACCAGCTCATCGCGTCCGAGGACCGAGTTGAGCTGTAGCCGCACATTGAAGTTCGCCTCAGATCTACACCTCGAGCAACCGCGCCAGTTGCCGGAACTACGCGGCGAAAACGAGAGACGGGAAATTTCCCACGTCTGTGTGTTCAAAGGGGGACTTGAACCCCCATACGTGGGATATCTCCCGTGTTTGGGGAGATCATGCGCTCATAGTAGCGCAGCGTCATTGCTATCGCTCACGCCGTCCGCATGTCGGCGGACGAATCCGCGAGTATGACTTGCACGGCGCCTTGGTGAAGGAAAAGGGATACATGAGCCGTCGCTTCCCTCGCGCGGCCTGGTCGACCGCGCGCACGATGTTCACCTAGCACCCGCAGCGGCAGCGGTTGCCGCTCATCCACTCCCGGATCTCCGCCGCGGAGCCGGTGTGCCCCTCACCAATGCAGCCGACGCCGGACATGATCTGCCCGGACGTGCAGAAACCGCACTGGAAAGCGTCCTCGTCGATGAACGCCTGCTGCAGCGGGTGCAGAGCCGTGTCACCGGGGGCGAGGCCCTCGATCGTGGTGACCTCCGCCCCGTCCAGCCGGACCGCCAGCGTCAGGCACGAGTTGACCCGGCGCCCGTCGACCTGGACCGTGCACGCCCGCAGGCGCCGGCGCTGCAGCGCTTCTTGGTGCCGGTCAGGCCCAGGTGTTCGCGCAGCAGGTCCAGCAACGAAGTGCGGTATCGACGGTCACGGTGGACCGCCTGCCGTTGACCGTCAACGTGACGACACCGCCCGGCGGCGTCTCGGCAGTCTCCGCCGCGGCCCGCGCCAGGGGCGCCAAGGCGTCCGAGCTGTCCACCGCCATGGCGGCCCCGGCAACGGTCATGGCGGTGATGACCGTGCGCTGGTTCGGCCCGGACGGTGCGTCAGCAGGTTCGGCCGGTGTGGGTTCGTCCACGATTCGCTGCTCGGATCGGTGTCGTCACGCGAACGGGTGTCAGGAGGCGGGTTGGCTGCCCATGGCCGCTTCGGAGACCGGGTTCCACTCCTCCCACGTCGCGACGCGCTGCGTGTGTTCGTCACGCATGGCGTCGAGCAGGCCAGTGCCGAGGAAGATCCGCAGGGGCGGCTCCTCCGCGTCGACGACCTGGAGAATGGCCGGGGCGGTTGCCTGTGGGTCGCCGTACGTCGACCCGCTCCAGGACGCGGCGATGGCCTCGCGCACACCCTGGTAGGCAAGCACGTGCTCGGAGTGCACCGCCGAGCTGCCGCCCCAGTCCGTGGCGTAGCCGGCAGGCTCGACGATCGTGACCTTGACGCCGAAGCCGTGAACCTCGGCGGCGAGTGCCTGGCTCAGCCCTTCCAGTGCCCACTTCGACGCGTTGTAGATGCCAAGGCCGGGGAACGCGCGCAAGCCGCCGATCGAGGAGACCTGGATGAGGTGTCCCGAGCCCTGCTCCCGCAGGTACGGCAGCACCGCCTGGGTCACCCACAGCGCACCGAAGACGTTGGTCTCGAACTGCTCGCGAGCCTGCTGCTCGGTGACCTCCTCGGTCATAGCGAACAAGCCGTATCCGGCGTTGTTGACCACGACGTCCAGCTGCCCGAAATGGGCGTGGGCCGTCTTCACGGCCTGCTCCACCGCGGACTTGTCGGTGACGTCGAGGGTGATCGGCAGCACATTATCGCCGTAGCGGTCGACCAGGTCGGTGAGGGCCCCGACGTTCCGGGCGGTCGCGGCCACCTTGTCGCCCCGGCCGAGTGCGGCCTCGGCCTAGTGATCCGAGTTAGAGGTTCGCGTCGTAAGTATCTGGGTGCAGTAGCCGGCGAGGCTGTCCAGGATTTCGTCGGCGGTTCTAGTCCACACGA
>NZ_JBITCJ010000003.1:0-873443 GCF_044453095.1 Amycolatopsis sp. NPDC051758
TCTTACCGCCGGTGTTCTTGGACAAGCGCCGAAAACCTCGGCGCAACAACCTTCATCAACCGTTGCCGTTCGCGGCGTGAACAACCGAACACGGGAAAGGCCCGCAGCCAACCGGCTACGGGCCTACACCCACGTTCCGAGCCACCTTGGGCTAAGGGCGGTCTCGTAACCCGGTGCCGGACTGGCGGGTCGTTAGTCGATGATGTCGGTGTGGTGCAAGTGATCACAGCGTCGCGGCCGGAGTGGATTGCCCCGTTCACCGGGCTGGAGCCAGGCCAGTCCCGCAAGCTCGTGCGGCTGGTCGCGAAGCGAGGAGGCGACGAGATCACCGACGGTCGCCCGGGCCGGCAGTGGGCGTTGCCGCTGGCAGATCGGGTGCTGCTGGCGCCGGCCCCGGTCCGGAAGCGCCGGCTGGCGACACCGTCGAAGAACTACCGCTACTCGACCAACGTGCAGGTCGCGATCGACGCCGAGACCCGACTGGTGATCGCCACCGGCGACCCGCAGCCGTGCAGCCGCAACGACTGCACCGTCTACCGCGACTCCGGCATGCCCTACACAAACCCCGCGACGGGAGCGATCTGCCCGGGTGGAAGGAAGACTTCAACGCCACCCACCGCAAGGTCCGAACCGGCAAGCACTCTGGCCGACACCGTCTCCGAAATCAATTACGAGACAGCCGCTAGACAGCCTTCAGCACGCTCAACGCGATGATCACCGCGCACACCACCGAGTTCAGGATCCGATGCTCCACGAGGATCGCAGCGAACTCGCGAAGGGTTGCGCTCGGCCAGAAGTACCACGCGGTCGGTGCGCCGACGACCTGTCCTTCGACCTTCGCCTTGCGTGCGATCAGCGCCGCACGCATGACGTGGAAGTTGTTCGTGACAACGACGCACCGGTAGGCCGGGCCGCGCCGCTCTCGCATGATTTCCGCGCTGTAGGCCAGGTTCTCCTGCGTCGTCCGGGACCGGTCTTCGAGCAGGATCCGGTCGCGGGGCACACCTCGGTCGACCAGGTAGTCCGCCATCGCGTGCGACTCCGGCAGGTCCTCCCCCGGCCCCTGCCCGCCCGAAGTGATCAGCAGCGGCGTGCGGCCCTTGGCGGTTTCGGCGTTCAGCATTCGCCGCCCGCGGTCGAGGCGGCCGGCCAGGAGGGGTGGCACGTTCTTGCCGCCGAGGAGACCGGAACCGAGCACCACGACGAAGTCGACCGGCCGCCGGCTGCGGATTCGCCCGTAGACGACCGAATACAGCAGAAAACACACGAAGAGGAACGACAGGTACGCGACGATGCCGTCGACGCTGTCCCGCACGACCTCCAGCGGCGGCCAGCCGAGCTGCCCGACGATCACGCCGAACAGGACGAGCGCCACGATGCCGAGACCGGCCACGAGGGACAGCAGGTTCGCCGGGCGGCGGCCTTCGCGGCGGAGCATCGTGACGCCGTTGCAGATCAGGAAGACCGCGAGCACCACGATCGTCAGCGGCACCAAGGCGAGCAGCCCGAACCCGGCAATCGCCGCGGCTTCCGGAGAGATCGACGCCAGCAGGGCCAGCACCGCGAGCCCGAAGAACGCGAGCGCGAAGAACAGGTAGAAGCCGTTGCGCAGCTTGCGGCGGTCGAGCAGGAAGCTGACCAGGAAGACGGCGAAGCAGAAGACGGCCGCGGCGAGCGGGATGAGCGCCGGGTTCACCCGATCTCCAGCCTGTGCCACGTCGCCAGGAACACCAGCGCCGCGGCCACCGAACCGAACGACGCAAACGAACTCGCGGCCAGGTAGACGACGTAGGTGTTGTCCCGCAACGTCGCCGCGTACCCCTCTTGGGTCAGCGTCGCGCCGATCAGGATTCCGCCGAGGGCCAGGAACACCAGCCCGCCCAGCGCGGCGAAGGTCACCACGACCACCCGCGGGATCCGGCGCTTGCCCTCGTGGCGGCGCACGGCCCCGCGGCGCGCGAGCCACCACGAGGCCACGCAGGCGAGGGCCAGGGCGATCGCGTCCGCGGCCAGCGTGTCCGACAGCCGGTGCCATTTTGCGGTCACCGTGTACGCGCCGATGCCGACCGCCCAGGAAAGCAGGAAGAACAGCGCCACCCCGCGCCACCGGTAGGGCACGACGATCAGGGCGGCGAACAGCACCGTCATCGCGATCGTGGTGTGCCCGCTCGGGAGGCTGTTCTCCGCGTAATGGCCGGTCAGCGGCACGAGTGACGGTCGCGGCAGCACGAACCGCTTGAGCACCTGCGTCACCACCTGCCCGGCCACGATCACCCCGGCCGCGGCGAGGGCGAGATCGAGCCGGCGGCGCACCAGGCCGACCAGGGTGACCAGCACCACCGCGGCCGCCAGGGAGTACACCGTGATCCGGCCCAGGCTCTCGTCGGCCGCGGCCTGATCGCGAGCGGCAGCCTCGTCGGCGCCACGCAGGGCGGCGTTCTCCAGCTCCTGGCCGGGCACCGTCCAGACGGCGAGGAAGTAGACGGCGATCGCGACGACGGCGCACCCGAGCGCGACGACCAGCCAGCGACGAGCGGGAACCACCGGACCTCCTCGGAGCAAGCGTTACTCCATACAGCGTAGTTACGCACCGCCGCATGACGCACACCGAGGGTTGTCGTCCGACAAACAGTACGACGGACGGTGGCGGAGCATCACTCGATCGAGAAGAACCGGCTCGAACGGCTCAGTGCCGCCCGCGCCGGGAAGCGCTGCGAGCCAGGGCGTCGACACGCTCGCGGACCCGGTTGTCGGCGCGGTAGACCGCCAGCAACGCCCGGATCCGGGTGTTGACGTCCGCGCCGTCGTCGACCCGGCCCTGGCGCAGCACCCGGGCGTCTTCGGGGTGCAGATAAACGCTCACGCGGTGCGCCGTCACGGTTTCGGCCGTGAGGATCCGCGGGTCCTCCGGATCGTCGGCGGCCGGGCTCCCGGCGTCGCCCACGCGTTCTCTGCTGGCCATTTCGCCCTCTTTTGTCGGCACGGTTGATCACCTTTCGAGTCTGATCATCCCGGCCGGGAATGACCAGACGGCCATTGGAGTGACACCGGGGATGACCTGCGAGGACCACGGGAAGACGCGTTGGCGCTTTCACGTGAAATCGTCAAACACAATCGTGTAATTGCTCCGTTGCGGCGAACAATGGCGGCAGAGCGCAATTTCGCGCCTACAGTTCCGTTTTGCCAATACCGCTTTCGACGGAGGAACCCATGGCTCTCGAAAAGATGTCCGACCAGTTCCAGGGACTGCCGATGGAAACGCTCATCGGCGGCCCGCTGACCGCGGCGTGCAACGCCCAGGTGATGCTCGCCAACTCGACCGCGACCTACATCAACACCGTCGGCTTCGACCGTCCCGCCGACGGGACGGTCACCGACCAGGCCGGCTTCGCGCGGCTGCGGACGGTCAAGTTCGCCTTCCAGCGGCCGCGCGAAGTCCCGCCCACCGGGGACGCCGGCGGCGACGGGCAGGCGGTGACCGAGGACGTCAGCCTCTCGGTGCCGCTGCTGTCCATGGTCCCGGTGCCGAACCTGCAGGTGGACACCGTCGACGTCGCGTTCGACATGGAGGTGAAGTCCGCCGAGCAGTCGAAGGACAGCAAGGACGTCGAGGCTTCGCTCGACGCCAAGGGCGAGGGCCGGATCGGGCCGTTCAGCCTCTCGGTTTCGGTGCACGGCAAGGTCGCCACCCACCAGGAGAACACCCGCAGCTCCGACAACTCCGCCAAGTACCACGTGGCGGTGAAGGCGACCAACCACGCGATGCCCGAGGGCCTCGCCCGCGTCTTCGACATCATGGCGACGTCGATCGCGCCGGTGACCACGGTCCTGGCGGACAAGCCCGCTGACAAGGCGGTCCCGGCGAAATGAGCTCCGAGACCGTGGCGGCCATCCTGCGGGCGCTGCACCACGCGGTGCTCGACGCCCAGCAGCTGGCCGAACAGGAGCACGTCCGCCAGCTGCGGCGGCACACGCTCGACGCGTCCGGGGACGCCCGCGCGCCGCAGCTGCTGCCGGTCACGATCCCGGGCACCCTGCCCGAGGCCGAGGACCAGGAGATCCAGGTGCCGGTGCTCGCCCTCGCGCCGCCGCACCCGCTGCGGATCCACGACCTGACCGTCAGCTTCCGGGCCCGGCTGCTCGGCCTCGGCGCCGTCCCGGACACGCCGGGCGACCCGGCCGCCACCGCCCCGCTGCTGGCGGCGCTGGGCGCCGGGGAGGACGGCGACTTCGCCCAGTTCAAGGTCACCTTCGAGACCGGTGAGCGCCCCGAGGCGTTCGCCCGGCTGCTCGACCGGATGACCACGAACAACGTGCCGTGAAAGGAGAACAGCCGTGACGGCACCAGATCCCCCGGACACCCTGTCCCTGGACCAGATGATCGCCGCGCCCGTGGTTTCGGCGGCCCGGGCGGCCGAGGCGCTCGCCGACGCGTCGGCGGACTTCGTGCGCCGGGTCGGCGTCGACGAGCACGGCGCGGTCCGGACCGTCGACTTCGCCTTCAGCCGGCCCGTCGAGCAGCCGGGCCCGGCGGACGAGCCGGCGGTCGTGGCCCAGGACGTCCACGTGTCGCTGCCGCTGCTGGCCCTGGTTTCGGTGCCCAGCCTGCGGATCGACGCCTTCGAGACGCACTTCAGCCTCGAGATCCGGTCGACGGCGCCGACCGGTGACGGCGACCCGCAGGTGCTCGTGAAACCCGCCGCCCAGCGGGAAAACACGCGGGACACCGACAAGACGGCGAAGTACACGGTCGACCTGCGTGCGTCGTCGGCGCCGCCCTCGGAGGCGCTGGCGCGAGTGCTCGACCTGATGGCGCAGTCGGTCACCGCGGTCCCGCGGCCACCGGCGAAGGAGTGACGCGGTGGACACCGTCGCCGACGGGCTGCGGACGCTGTTCCGCGACCTGAACGGCGAGTTCGGCGCGGCTCCGATGCGGGTGCTGGAAGCCGCTTTCTGGGTCGCCGCGCCGGGTGGCGCCCAGGCCGTGCGGGTCACGGTGGACGGCGGTGCCGCCCGGGTGTCCGCCGGGCCGGTGCCCCCGCCCGCGTGGGTCACCGGCCGGCGGCGGGCCGGCCGGCTGGTGGCGCACTGGGCGCCGGTGCCGGGTGCGACGACCTACGTCGTCCGGCTGGTCCGCGGCGGCGTCACCGTCCGCTCGGTCGCGGTTCGCGGCACGACGACGGCGCTGCCGTTCTGCCCGCTGCGCCGTGGCCGCCACTACGCGGTCGTGGTCGCGGCCCGCAACCGGGTCCTCGGGCCCGGAAAGTCTGTTCACATCAACGAAAGGTGAGTTCCATGGACTACGAAACGATCAGCTCGAAGGTGCGCGGCTCCGGCGTGCAGAAGTTCGACCAGTCGGTCGAAGCCGCCCGCGAGCACGTGACCATCGGCAACGGCGTGTGCCGGGCGCTGGTGGTGCAGTGGCTCGCGGCGAGGGCCGGTGGCGAGGACTGGTGGACGAACCGCGGCACGGTGGCCGAACCGTTGCTGGCGGCCGCGACGAGGCTGTCGCTGGCGGTCGACCTCCAGGCGGAGTACGAACGGGTGGCCCGGTCGCGGTTCGTGGTCGACGACGCGACGGAGAAGGCGCTCTCGGCCGCCGGTCTCGGGTTCGTCATCCGCGACACGACGGCGTCGGCCCAGTGGGGCTTCGCGACGGTGAAGCCGAACGACGAGCCGGAGAAGATCGTGGGCGCGGCGTTCGACCGCCGCTCGAGCGCGTTCATCCTCTCGATCAAGGGCACCTCGGGCGGCCATTCCCTGGGCCTGCACCGCGACGAACGCGGCCACGTCCACCTGTTCGACCCGAACATCGGCGAGTTCGCGGCGCGGTCGGAGGCCGAGTTGCGGACACTGCTGGTGGCGGTCGGCGCGGCGTACCGGGAGCACGGGATGGACCTGCACGACAGCTACATCCTGTGGAGCTTCACCGGCTGACGGCGAACGCGGTCCGCGCCGCGAGCGAGGTGCTCGCGGCGCGGACCGCCCCCTCAGCCCTCCGCCGCGCAGAAGCGGTCGGCCGCGGGACGCTTGCCCGTCACCAGGAACTCGGTCACCGCGTTGTTGCCGCACTTGTTGGCGGCGAACAGGTAGGCGCCGTGGCCGCCCTGGTCGACCGTCACCATGCGGGCGCGGTCGCCGAACGCCTGGCGCAGCTTGCGGGCGTTCACCAGCGGTGTTCCCGGGTCGCGCACGTTCTGCACCAGCAGCACGTTCGACGGGCCACGGTCGGTGATCCGCACCTTCGGCTCCGCCGGCGCGGACGGCCAGTACGCGCACGCCCCGATGTTCGCCGAGCCCGCGCCGATCAGCGGGTACCGGACGCGGTCGACCGCGACGTCGGCCTGGTAGCTCGCCACCGACCGCGGCCAGCTCGAATCCCCGCAGATCACGTACAGCCTCGCCGCCAGGAGGTTTTCCGCGGGCGGCTCCCCGCCCGGGAGCTCAGGCGCTTCGCCCTTGTCCAAGGACTTCCACGCCGCCAGCAGCGCCGGGAACTGCCCGTCGCCGTACAGGTAACCGAAGTTCAGGCCGCGGAACGCCGAGCCGTTGATGCCCACGACCGGCGCCCTGTCCAGCCGGTCGGCCAGCTCGAAGAACTTCGCCGTCACCTGGGCCGGGATAATGCCCAGGCCGGGCGCGGCGAACTTCGCGAAGTCGGGGAACCGATCCTCCATGCCCCGGCCGAAGGTCCGCATCGCGTTGATGTCGTAACCGCCCGGCCCGAGGTTGCTGTCCAGCACGATCCGGTCGCTGCGCCGCGGGAACATCGTCGTGTACACCGAGCCCAGGTACGTGCCGTACGACGCGCCCAGGAACGAAACCTGGGACTCCCCCAGCGCTTCGCGGATCCGGTCCATGTCCCGCGCGGTGTTCGCCGTGGTCACGTACGGGAGCATCCAGCCGCTCTCGGACGTCGCACACTGCTTGGCTTCCGCCTTCGCGACTTCGGCCTGCTTCACCACGTCCGCCGCGTTCTTCGCGTACGGGAGGTTGCCGATCGCGATCTGCGCCGACGTCAGGTCGCAGGTCACCGGCGTGCTGTGCCCGACACCGCGCGGGTCGAACCCGATGATGTCGTAGGAGTCCCGCACGCTCTGCGGCAGCGGCGAGGGCAACGTCGGGATCGTGAGCACACCCGGGTAGCCCAGGCCCTCGCCGCCGGGGCCGCCCGGGTTGGTCAGCAGCACCCCGCGCCGCTTCTCCGGGGTCTTGCTGGCCAGGCGGGAAATCGCCAAGTCGATCTTCCGGCCGCCCGGGTCCCGGTAGTTCAGCGGAACCTGCAGGGTGGTGCACTCCAGGCCCGGGACCGGGATGGTGCCGGCCGGGCACGGGCCCCACTTCAGCCCGTTCGTCGTCGCCGCCGCTCCCGGGACCACGACTGTCGCCAGCGCGGTCGCGGTGAGCGCGGTCACCAGTAAGGCTTTGTGCATCGGATTCCCCTCGTTCGTGACGCGGCCGGTGGTCACCGGCGCGGTTCCCAGCGGAACAACCGGGAGGCCAGGGCGATCGCGACGATCACCCAGGCCAGCGTGGGCGCGAGCAGGATCAGCGAGTCGGTCAGGGCGACACCGCCGTTCCAGGCGTTCAGCACCAGCTCGGTGGCCGAGCCGCCGGGCAGCAGGCGCTTGAGCAGGGTGAGGTCCTCGGTGCCGGTGGCCCCGACCCAGCCGGCCACCGCAACGACACCGACGCTGACCGGCAGGGTGGTGACCTGCGCGTGCTCGGGCGAGTTCGTCAGGCCGGCCGTGGCCAGGCCCAGCGCGAGCATCATGACCACCGTCGAGACGACCGCCGCCACCAGCAGCAGCGGGTCCGCCGGCCGGCCGGTGACCCCGGCCAGCACACCCAGGATCACGGCGATCTGGACCGCCGTGATCGCGGTGATCGGCGCCAGCAGCCCGGTGAGGATGCCGGCGTCACCCGCCGCGGTGGAGCGCAGGCGCTTGAGGAAGAGGTTCTGGCGGCGCGAGGCCAGCGTGGTCACCGTGGTCGTGTAGAGCCCGATGCCCAGCACGAAGAACAACGCCAGCGCTGCGATGTACCCGAGGCTGCCGATCTCGGCGAACAGCTCGTGCCGGTTGATGAGGAACGCACTGAAGGCGACCGGCAGGAGCAGCGCCGTGACCAGCACCAGGCGGTTCCGGAAGATCTGGATCAGCTCTCCGCGAGCGATCGAAAGCATGGGAAGGTCCCTTTCTCAGGAGTGGCCGATGGCGCGGAAGACGTCGTCGAGCCGGGTCGGGCCGGCTTCGAGCCCGCTCAGCTCCAGCGCGTGGTCCCGCGCCCAGCCGAGCAGGGTGTGGAGGTCCTTCTGCAGGGCGAAGGTCTCGATGAGGAACCGGCCGTCCTCGCCGGAGGTGGCCTGCAGCGGAGGTGCCGGCGCGTGCGCCGGGAGTCCGAAGTGGATGGTCGCGGGCAGGGTCCGGGTCAGCTCGGCGACGGTGCCCTCCCGGTGGAAGGCGCCCTGGTGCATCAGGCCGATGCGGTCGGCGCGCTGCTGGGCCTCCTCGAGGTAGTGCGTGGTGAGCACGATGGTCGAGCCGTCCTCGCGCAGCCGGTCGACGGCCTCCCAGAGGGCGTCGCGGGACTGGATGTCCAGGCCGGTGGTGGGCTCGTCCAGGAAGATCAGCTCCGGCGTCCCGTAGACGGCGGTGGCGAAGTCCAGCCGCCGCTTCTCGCCGCCGGAGAGCTGGGACACCTTGGTGCCGGCCTTGCGGGTGAGGTCGACGATGCCGAGGACCCGCCCGACGTCGTCGGTCCGCTCGGTGAGCCGCCCGATCAGCCGGACGGACTCCCGCACGGTCAGGTCCGGGGAGAACCCGCTCTCCTGCAGCATGATCCCCATCCGGGGGCGCACGGCGGCACGGTCGCGCGGGCTCTTCCCGAACACCCGCACGGTGCCCGAGGTCGGCGCGCGATGGCCTTCGATGGTCTCCAGGGTCGACGTCTTCCCGGCCCCGTTCGTGCCGAGGAGCGCGTACAGCTCCCCGCGTTCCACCTGGAACGAAAGGTCTTTGACGGCGGGGAAGCCGCCGTAGGTGAGGTTGAGGCGAGCTACGTCGATGACGGGTGTCGTGGACATGCTCCGATTCCAGCGGCCGGCGCGCGGTTCCGGCAGTGTGGCCACGTCACCCCAAGACATGACGCAGTGTCACTGGTGGCGTGCGCCCGGCCCGATAGGCTCGGCTCATGGAGGTGGCCACGCTCGCGCGCAGGACGTTGTGGACCGGTGGCGCGGTCCAGGAGCGGCTGCGGCGGCTCAACCTGATCACGACGGTGCCGCCGCTGGCCGTCGTCGGGGTCCTGCTGCTGATCTTCACCGCCCGCACCTGGTGGCACGTCGTCCTGCAGGTGGTGGGGCTGGCCGCCGCGCTGGTGACCGCCGAACGCTGGACCGCGGGCGACTTCTTCCGCGTCGCGCGGCCCTGCGTGGCCATCACGGCGGTGGTCTGGCTCGCAGGCGCGTTGAACGACGACTCCACCTCGTTCTACGGCCTGTGCATCGTCGTCGCGTTCACCATTCCGCCGCTGCCCCGGCACCGCCTCGCGGCCCTCCTGGGACTGTCCGTCATGGTCGCCGCGCTGGGCGCGCCGAACCTGCTCGTCTTCGACGACAATCCGGGCGGACGGCTGCTGAAGTTCGTCGTCGTCCCGGCGGTGTCCGTCGCGGTGTCGACCGCGTTCACCTTCGTCAGCCAGCGGCTCTACGACCTGGTGGCGGAGCTGGAGCAGTCCCGCGACCGCGAGGCAGAGCTGGCCGTGGTCCGGGAGCGCATGCGGTTCGCCAGCGACCTCCACGACATCCAGGGCCACACGCTGCACGTGGTGAAGCTGAAGGTCGCGCTGGCCGAGAAGCTGGTGGACAGCGACCTCGAACGGGTGAAAGAGGAGCTGCGGGAAGTGCACACGCTGGTCGGCGACACGATCGTCCAGACCAAGGAGCTCGCCTACGCCCAGCGGCGGCTCAACCTGTCCGCGGAGCTGGAGAACGCGAAGAACCTCTTCGAAGCCGCGGGCATCCACGTGCGTGTCGACCGGGAGGCCGAAGTGGACACCCACGCCGGTGAGCTGCTCGGCCAGGTCCTGCGCGAGACGACGACCAACATCCTGCGCCACGCCCAGGCGCGGCAGGTGCGGATCACGCTCACCGCGTCCGGGATCACGATCGTCAACGACGGCGCCGCGGAGGCCGGACCACCGGAGCTCAACGGGCTGCTGACGTTGAAGCAACGGCTGGCGGACAACGGCGGCGAGCTGAAGGTGGAGCAGCAGGACGGCCGGTTCCTGACGGCGGCCGAGTTCCCCCGCCGGGAGGGCGGCCGATGACCACCGTGGTGCTCGCCGACGACGAAGTCCTGCTTCGCAAGGCACTGGCGTCCCTGCTGCCGCTCGAGGGCGAGATCACGGTCCTCGCGGAAGCCGAAGACGGCGCGGCCGCCGTGCGGGCGACGCTGGAGCACCGGCCGGACGTGCTGGTGATCGACCTCGAGATGCCCAATGTGGACGGTCTGGGCGCGGTCGCCGAGATCCGGCGGGCGCGGCCGGAGCAGGTGATCCTGATGCTGACCCGGCACGCCCGGCCCGGCGTGCTGCGGAAGGCGTTGAAGCTCGGCGTCCAGGGTTTTGTCAGCAAGTCCGCGGAACCGGCGCACATCACGTCGGTGATCAAGACGCTGCACGAAGGCAAGCGCTGGATCGACCCGGACGTCTCGGCCCTCGCCGTCGTCGACGACTGCCCGTTGACCGACCGCGAAATCGACGTCCTGCGCGCGACGCGGGAGGGGTTTTCGGTGGCGGACATCGCCGGGCAGCTGCACCTCGCGGAGGGGACGGTGCGGAACTACCTGTCGAACGCGATGCAGAAGACCCAGACCCGGACCCGCCACGAAGCGGCGCGCTATGCGCGGGAGCACGACTGGCTTTAGCGGACACACCGCGACGGACCGGCCCACCCGGAGGTGAGCCGATCCGTCATCGCGGGGTGGTGGTCAGCCGCGGAGCAGGGCGAGGATCTGGTTCAGCAGGTTGACCAGGGCCTGCAGGTTGGTCAGGGGGCCCGGGTCGAGCAGGCCGGCGATCGCGCACAGCAGGTTGCCGAGCAGGTTGCCGGGGCCGGACTCGGCCGTGATGTTCAGGTGGACGCGGTCCAGGTGGACGACCAGGCCGAGCAGGTCGAGATCGAGCGGCCCGAGCACCAGGTCGAGGATTTCGCACGAAGCAGCCGCAACGCCGACCGGCACGGTGACCGCGCGGGACTCACTGCCGACCTGCTGGCCCGCGGAGTCCGTCAGGGTCACGTCCGCAACACCGTTGGCCAGCAAGGTGCTGCCGTCGGCGACGAAGTCGGTCGGGGTGAAGGTGCCGGCCGCGGTGCCGGTGCCGCCCGCCGCGTCGGTGAACGTGCCGGCGATCGGGGCGGTGAGCGCCGGAACGGCGGGAGCCGCCGGTGCCGGGGCGGCGGACGCGGGGCCCGCACCGGTGAAGAGGGCGACCAGCGCGGTGACGAGCACCGCGACGACCGCCGCGCGGCCGGTGTTCTTGACTCTCATGGTGGACTCCTTCGAGTGGAGGAACGGGACGCTCCAGGGATCCACCAAAACGGCGTCGAGAAACACGATTCGCGGGAAATACCCGGGTGAGCAATGTCAACTGATCAACATCGTGTTGCGCCGTAACCGATCCGGCTTCGGCTCGTTCGCGACCACTGTGGCATTTGCCGAATTATCCTTACCGTACCAGGTTTATCGAGCTGAGGACTGTCCACTTGGAACTATTGTGACAGACGCGGAGAAATGTTCCCACGGTCGGGTTGAACCGAATGCACGACTCCGGTGCCGCCGAATGTCGGCACTGTGCTCACCCGTGATTCCCGCGTCACGACGTGGTGTCGCGGAACGCCGCCACGTGGGCCGAGGCGCACGGGCGCGGCAGGTCCTCCGGGATGACGACGCTGCCGGTGATCGTCACCGGCGGCTCCAGCGGGATCGCGCGCACCCGCGCCGACCCGATCTCGCCCACCTGGCCGGCGGGCAGCACCGCCCAGCTGTCCGGATCGGACCCGACCTCGACGATCGTGTCCCGGGGGGTGCCGGCCGGACGCCCGAGCCGGGGCCGGACCCCGGCGTCGCGCAGGGCGGTCGTGACGGCGTCGTGCAACGGCGGGTCGAGCTGACGCGAAGGGATTCGCAGGACGCTGCCCGCCAGTTCGGCCAGACCGGCGACGGCGTGGTCCGCCGCAGTGTGCCGGGTGGACACCACCGCGAGCAGCGGCTCGGTCCAGGTCGGCAGCACGGTGAGCCCCGGCGCCGAGCGCACCCCGCGGGCCAGTGCCAGGTCGAGGTCACCCTGGCGCAGGGCGTCCAGCCGGGCGGCGACCGGGAGGTCGACAAGCACAACGTCGAGGGCCGTCGCGGCCCGGCGCAGCGAGTCGATGCCCCGTTCCAACCGGGACGTGAGGCCGGCGGCCGTGCCGATCCGCAGGGCGCCCGCCGGCAGTCCGGCGGCGCCCTTGACGCGGTCGACGGCCACGAGCGCCTCCCGGGCCGCCGCGAGCACCCGGCGCCCGGCCGCGGTGAGCCGGACCCGCCGCGGTGAGCGGTCGAACAGCCGGACGCCCAGTTCCCGTTCCAGCCGCGCGATCTGCCGGCTGACCGCGGGCTGCGCGATGTGCAGCCGCTCGGCGGCGCGGCCGAAGTGGAGCTCCTCGGCGACGGTGACGAAGTACTGCAGGGCCCGAAGTTCCATCGCTCCTCCAGCGTGCCGCCGACGATGTCTTCAGGTTATCGCTGCACGTCGGTTCCGGATCTGGTTCGGCACGCGGCATCGTGCTGAAGTCGGGGCATGACCATCGAACTGGGCTTGCTGGGCGCGCACCTGCGCGAGCACGAGGTGACGCCGGAAGGCGCCGTCGAGATCGAAAAGGCCGGTTACGGCACGCTGTGGCTGGACGCCTCTCCCCCGGCCGACCTCGCGTACGCGGAGGAGCTGCTCGACGCCACCGCGCGGCTGACCGTCGGCACCAGCGTGGTGAACGCCTGGACGGCCGACGTCTCCGCGGTCGCCGCTTCCTACCACCGGATCGAGGCACGCCATCCCGGCCGGTTCGTGCTCGGGGTGGGAATCGGGCACCGGGAGGTCCACGCCGAATACGTTTCGCCGTACGAGAAGCTGGCGTCCTATGTGGACGCGCTGACCACGGCCGGGGTGCCGGCCGGCCGGATCGTGCTCGCCGCGCTCGGCCCGAGGATGCTGCGGCTGGCGCGCGACCGCACCGCCGGGACGATCCCGTGCATGGTGACCCCCGAGCACACCCGGCGGGCCCGGGCGATCCTCGGCCCGGGAAAGCTGCTGCTGCCCGGGCACTTCGCACTGCTGGACGACAACGCCGAGCGTGCGCGCGCGTCCGCCCGATCCGCACCCCCGGGAACGGCCCTGCAGGTGACCAACTACGCAGCCAACCTCCGGCGGCTCGGGTTCACCGAGGAGGACCTGGCCGGCGCGGGCAGCGACCGCCTGATCGACGCACTCGTCCTGCACGGCGGGGCGGGTGCGATCGCGGCGGGTGTGCGGGAGCACTTGGCGGCTGGTGCGGATCATGTCGGGATCTATCCGCTGGGTGCGGATCTGATCGCCACGCTGCGGGGCGTCGCCGAAGCGGTGCTCTGACGCCGCCGCCGATCGCACCTCGGCGACCCCGACGCGGGGTCGCCGAGGTGCGTCAGTGACCGGCGGCCGGCCGCTCCAGTCCCAAGTGGTCACGCAAGGTCGAACCCGTGTATTCCGTACGGAACCGCCCCTTGCGCTGCAGAATCGGGACCACGTGGTCCACGAACGCTGCCAGCTCGTACGGCAACGTCGAGCCCATGATGGTGAACCCGTCAACCGCGCCCACGTCCTGCCAGGCCAGGATGTGCGTCGCCAGCTGCTCGGGCGTCCCCACGAAGTGGAACTGGCCCGCGCCGCTCTTCAGCTGCTGGGCCACCTCACGCAGGGGCGCCTCCGGCTGCGCGCGCGAAGCGGCGAACAGCTGCTCCGCCCGGCTCGACACGTTCGCCTCGTTGCTCCACAGCTCCGCGGGCAGGGGCGCGTCCGGATCGAAGCCGTCCGGGTCGAGGCCGGCCGTGTACAGCACGTTCTGCCAGCGGAACTCCGGGCTCGACAGCTCTTCCAGCCGCTGCGCCCGTTCCTGCGCTTCGGCTTCGGTGCCGCCCAGGGTCACCATCAGCGCCGGGAGGACGAGCACCTGGGCGGGGTCTCGGCCCGCCGCGGCCGCCTGCGCGTGAAGGTCCGCCCGGAACGCCGCTGCCGCTTCCAGCGACGGCGGCCCGGAGAACACCAGTTCCGCGTACCGCGCCGCCAGTGCGACACCCGCCGAGGACTGTCCGGCTTGGACCAGCACCGGCCGGCCCTGCGGGGAGCGCGGGAACGGCAGGATGCCTTCGACGTCGTAGAACTCGCCGTGGAAGCGGGGCGCGTGCAGCTTGCTGCGATCCGCCCACACCCCGCGCTCACGGTCACCGATGACCGCGTCGTCCTCCCAGCTGTCCCACGCGCGGGTCACGACGTCGACGAACTCGTGGGCGCGCGTGTACCGGTCCGCGTGGTCCGGGTGGGCGCGCTCGCCGAAGTTCGCCGCGGCCAGCGGGGTGATCGTGGTGACGATGTTCCAGCCCGCGCGGCCGCCGCTGAGGTGGTCGAGCGTCGCGAACCGGCGGGCCAGCTCCCACGGCTTGTTGTACGTCGTGGAGCCGGTCCCGATCAGTCCGATGTGGCTGGTGACCGCGGCCAGCGCCGAGAGCACCGAGATCGGGTCGAACTGCGTCTGCGGCAGGTGCGTGGCCCGGTACTCGGCGATGGCGATGTTGTCGGCCAGGAAGACCGTGTCCAGCAGGCCGCGCTCCGCCGTGCGCGCGATGTCGGCGTAATAGGGCAGCCCGAGCACACCGCGGACGTCGTCGTCGACGACGCGCCAGGCGGACTCGTGGTAGCCGTTCGGCCAGATGAACGCGTTGAAGTGCAGTTGCCCCGCTGCGTCCGGCATCTCAGGCCAGCCCCTGCTGCGTCAGCCAGTCCTTCGCGACGTCGGCGGCCTGTTCACCGTCGGAGTCCACCCGCTTGTTCAGCTCGCGCATGCCGTCGGTGGTGAGCTTCGCGCTCACCGCGTTGACCACGGCCGCGAAGTCCGCACCCCGCTCGTCGAGCACCTTCTTGTTCACCGCCGGCACCACGTTCTCCGTCGGGATCATGCTCAGGTCGTCCTTCAGCGCGACGTACTTCTGGTCGCCGGCGGGCGGGCTCACCGAGTCCACCGGGATCACGGTCACCGCGCCGGAGTCGAGCTGCTGGATCCGCGGCCCGAACTCCTGCACGGTCTGGAACGACGCGTTGGTCAGCTTGTAGACGTCGGTGAAGCCCTTGAAGCAGGTCAGCCGCTTCTCACACTCCGGACCACCGGCCAGGACGACCTTGTCGAGCTTCTTCAGGTCGCTGATGTTCGCGAGGCCCTTCGACTTCGCAAGATCGGCCTTGACGATGTAGGTGTTCTTGTCCTCGGCCGCGGCGAAGTTCAGCAGCGAGACGCCGCTGGGCTCGAACAGCTTCGCCAGCTGCTCGTGCTCGCCCTTCGCGTCCTTGACCGGCTCGGCGCCGAAGCCGGTGGTGATCGCCGACCCCTGGTACTCCGGGATGAACTGCAGCTCACCGGACTTCAGCGAGGGGTAGATCAGCTCCCGCGACCCCAGGTTCAGCTTCTTCGTCACCGGGTAGCCCTTGGCCTCCAGCGCGGCCGCGTAGATCTCGGCCAGGATCTGGCTGTCGGTGAAGTTGAACGACGCGACGACGATCGGCGCGCCGCCCTTGCTCTGCGCGGCGGGCTGGTCACTGCCCCCGCCGCCGCACGCGGCCAGGCCGAGGGCGGCCACCGCCACCAGCACGGCCGCTCGGATGTTCCGGCTCCAGCCCACGACCCACACTCCTCTATCCACGATCAGACGAACGGAACCCTAACCAGCACCACCGACAGAAACCACATGGTGGATTCCGCTCAGCGCCAGCCCAGCTCGGGGGCCACCTGCGTGAGAATGCTTTCCAGCACGTGGACGTTGTAGTCGACGCCGAGCTGGTTCGGGATGGTCAGCAGCAGCGTGTCCGCGGCCTGGACGGCCTCGTCCGCTTTGAGCTCCCGCACCAGGTCCGCCGGCTCGGCGGCGTACGACCGGCCGAAGATCGCCCGGGTGTTCTCGTCGATCATGCCGACCTGGTCGCGCGAGTTGCGGTCACCGCCGAAGTAGGCCCGGTCCAGGTCGTTCGTCAGCGCGAAGATGCTGCGGCTGACCGACACCCGCGGCTCCCGCGCGTGCCCGGCTTCCTTCCACGCCTCGCGGTAGGCCTCGATCTGCTTGCGCTGCTGGACGTGCAGCGGCTCGCCCGTCTCGTCGTCCTTGAGCGTGGAGCTCTGCAGGTTCATGCCCAGCTTCGCGGCCCAGACGGCCGTCGCGTTCGAGCTCGAGCCCCACCAGATGCGCTCGCGCAGGCCCTCGGAGTGCGGCTCGAGCCGCAGCAGGCCCGGCGGGTTGGCGAACATCGGCCGCGGGTTCGGCTGCGCAAAACCGTCCCCTTCGAGCAGCTTGAGGAAGACCTCGGTGCGCTCGCGGGCCATGTCGGCGTCGGTCTCGCCGTCGGCCGGGGCGTACCCGAAGTAACGCCAGCCCTCGATCACCTGCTCGGGGGACCCCCGGCTCACGCCGAGCTGGAGCCGGCCCCGCGAGATGAGGTCGGCGGCGCCCGCGTCCTCGACCATGTACAGCGGGTTCTCGTAGCGCATGTCGATCACGCCGGTGCCGATCTCGATCTTCGACGTGCGGGCGCCGATCGCCGAGAGCAGCGGGAACGGGCTGCCCGCCTGCCGCGCGAAGTGGTGCACGCGGAAGTAGGCGCCGTCGACGCCGAGCTCCTCGGCCGCGACCGCCAGGTCGATCGACTGGTGCAGGAAGTCGGCGGCCGACCTGGTCTCGGAGTGTGCGCTCGCCGACCAGTGGCCGAACGACAGGAACCCAATCTTCTTCACGCACCGTCTCAGCGCCGGACGACCGGGTTTGATTCCGCAAGTGACGAGACGCGGTGAAGGTCACGAATGGGAAACGAGAACCGTGGGTACCTCACCAGCACGCGACGCCCGAGGCCATGGGGGGCCGGAGGCGGACGAAGGGAGGAGTAGATCGTGCAACGACATACTCCGGAACCGAGCACCGGAAGCGACACCGACGCCGGGACCGACGAAGCCACTGCGCCGGCCGCGGCCGGCGCACCGATCGACGCGTCGGTGCGGTCGAGTTTCGAAGAGCTCGTACCGGCGGAGTCCGGTGAGATATCCGTCCTGCGCCGCAAGCTGACGGCCTGGCTGGACGAGCTGCCGGTGGACCCGGACAGCAGTTACGACATCGTCCTGGCCACCTACGAGGCGCTGGCCAACGTCGCCGCGCACGCCTATCCCGACGGCCACGGCTGGGCCCGCCTGTACGCCGACTGGGCGGGCGACACGGTCACCGTCGTCGTCAGCGACACCGGAAGCGGCGGCGCCGTGAAGCGTGTCGGCGCCCCTCCGCTCACCGCGGGCGGGCGCGGCCTGCTCTTGATCGACGAGGTCACCGACCAGGCGATCGTCGAAAGTGGAGAGCACGGAACACGCGTGACGATGATCTGGCGGCCCGCCGCGCTGCGGTCCTGACTCGCCGCCGCCCCGACCATCGAGGGGTTGACCGGCACCCGGGCGTGGAGTGGCATGGACGCCGTGATGCGTATGCGCTCGGCCGCCGTGATCGTCGCTCTCGCCGGGTGCCTCGTCGCCCCCGCGCCCGTCTCCGCCTCGACCTCGACCGGGCCAGGGCTCGGGTTCGACCTCGACGCGGCCACCATCCCCGAGCTCCAGCAGCGGATGGACCACGGCGGGCTCACCGCCGTGCGGCTGACCTCGGCCTACCTCCACCGGATCACCACGGTCGACCGCAAGGTGCACGCGGTGGTCGCCGTCGACCCCGGTGCGCTCCGGGCGGCCGCCGCCAGCGACGCGCGCCGCCGGGCGGGCCGCACGCTCGGGCAGCTGGACGGGATCCCGGTGCTGCTCAAGGACAACATCGACACCCGCACGCTGCCGGCCACCGCGGGGTCGCGGGCCCTGCCGCGCAGCCGTCCGGCCGCCGACGCGGCCCTCGTGAACCGGCTCCAGCGCGGCGGCGCCGTCATCCTCGGCAAGACCAACCTGTCCGAATGGGCCAACTTCCGCTCGACGCACGCGACGTCCGGCTGGTCGGGCATCGGCGGGCAGACGAACAACCCCTACGTCCTCGACCGCAACCCGTGCGGCTCCTCCTCCGGCTCCGGCGCGGCGGTGGCGGCCACCCTCGCGCAGGTCGCGATCGGCACCGAAACCGACGGCTCGATCGTCTGCCCGGCCGGCGCCAACGACGTCGTCGGCGAGAAACCGACACTGGGCCTGGTCAGCCGGACCGGCGTCGTGCCGATCTCGGCGGAGCAGGACACCGCCGGGCCGATGGCCCGCCACGTCGTCGACACCGCCATCACGCTGTCCGTCCTGCAGGGACCCGACCCGGCCGACCCCGCCACGGCCGCCATCCCGGCGGGCCAGCCGCGGGACTACGCGGCGCTGCTGAATCCGGGAGCCCTGCGCGGCGCCCGGATCGGCGTCTGGCGCCTGGCCGGGCTGGACGCCGACGTCGACCGGGTGGTCCAGGACGCCGTCCGCACGCTGACCGCCCGCGGCGCGACCGTCGTCGAGGTCGACCTGCCTTACCAGGACCAGATCGGCGCGGCCGAGTCCCCGGCGCTGCTCACCGAGTTCCGGCGCGACCTGAACGCGTACCTGACGCACCGGCCGGGCCACCCCGCGACGTTGAACGAGCTCATCACGTTCAACCGGCGCGATCCGGTCGAGCTGTCGAAGTTCGGCCAGGAGCTGTTCGAGCAGGCCGCGGCCGCCCCGGGCCCGAGCGACCCGGCCTACCGCGCCCAGCGCGCGACGGCCACGGACCTGGCGCGCCGCTCCATCGACGAGACGCTCGCCCGGCTGCACCTGGACGCCGTGGTCGCCCCGACCAACAGCCCGGCGTGGAAGACGACGTACGGCACCGGCGACGACTACGTACTCGGCTCGTCGACGCCGGCGGCGGTTGCGGGCTATCCGAACGTTTCGGTGCCGGCCGGGTTCGCGGGACCGTTGCCGATCGGGGTGTCGTTCTTCGCCGGGCGCTGGGCCGACGCGCGGGTGCTGGCGCTGGCGGCGGCGTTCGAACGGGCCGCACCGGCTCGCCGGGCGCCGGCGTACCTCCCCTCCATCGGCTGACCCCCTACTCACCCCCTACCCGGCACCTGCCGTTTTCTCGGGTTCTCAACACCCCGTCCGGTTGCCACATTGAGTGTCGGCAACCAGACAAAGGGGGACGAATCCGTGTTCCGAAAGAGGACGGCACTCATCGCCGTCGTGGTGTCGGCGCTTTCCGCCGTCGCCGCCGTTGACGCCGGGGCGATGCCGCGGACCGTGGTGACCGCGGCCGGGCTTGAACGGCCCGTCGAGGTCGTCACCGACAAGTGGGGTGTGCCGCACATCTACGCGGGCAGCGCCGCCGACGCCTACCTCGCGCAGGGGTTCGCCGCGGCCGCCGACCGGCTCTTCCAGCTCGACCTCGGCCGGCGGCGCGGGCTGGGGACCCTGGCCGAAGTGCTCGGGCCCGCCTACATCGAGCGTGACCGCGCCGCCCGGCTGTTCCTCTACCGCGGGGACATGGCCGCCGAATGGGCCGCCTACGGACCCGAGGCCAGGACCGCCGCGACGCGGTTCGCCGCCGGGATCAACGCCTACCTCGACTGGCTCGGGCGCAACCCGGCTTCGCTGCCGCCCGAGTTCGGCCTGCTGGGCTTCCGGCCGGCGCGCTGGTCGGCCGAGGACGTCGTGCGCATCCGCACCCACGCGCTCACCCAGAACCTCACCAGCGAAGTCAGCCGGGCCAAGGTCGCGTGCGCCGCCGGCGTTGCGGCCGACCGGGTGCGGGTGGGGCTGCAACCCGCGCACGACCTGGCCGTGCCGGCCGGGTTCGACCCGTGCTCGCTGCCCGCCGACGTGCTGGCCACCTACCAGCTGGCGACCGCGCCGGTGGTGTTCACCGGCGCCGGCGTCACCTCGGTGCCCGCGTCGGCGTCGGCCCCGGCCGAGGGCAGCAACAACTGGGCCATCGGCCCCGGCCGCACCACGACCGGGCGCCCCATCCTGGCCGACGACCCGCACCGCGCGCTGGGCTCGCCGTCCACCCGGTACTTGGCGCACCTGTCCGCGCCGGGGCTCGACGTGATCGGCGCCGGCGACCCCTCCGCGCCGGGCGTCACCGCCGGGCACAACGGCACCGCGGCGTTCGGCCTCACCGTCTTCCCCGTCGACCAGGAGGACCTCTACGTCTACGACCTCGACCCCGCCGACCCGGCCCGCTACCGCTACGGCGGCGGATGGGAGCGGATGCGCACCACCACCGAGCGGATCGCGGTGCGTGGCGAGGCCCCGAGGGACGTCCAGCTCGCGTTCACCCGCCACGGGCCGGTGATCAAGACGGCCGGGAACCACGCGTACGCCGTGCGGACCGCCTGGCTGGAGCCGGGCACCGCCGGATACCTGGGGAGCCTGCGCCTGCTGCGCGCGAACGGGTACCGCGAGTTCTCGGCCGAAGCCCGGAAATGGGGCGCCCCGGCGGAAAATCTCGCCTACGCCGACACTTCCGGCACGATCGGCCTGGTGTCGGTCGGCCTGGCCCCGAAGCGGACCGGCTACGACGGCCTCCTGCCGGTCCCCGGGGACGGGCGCTACGAGTGGAACGGTTTTGTCGACGGCGCCGCGCTGCCCGAGACGGTCGACCCGCCGCAGGGGTACGTCGCCAGCGCGAACCAGTACAACCTGCCCGACGGTTATCCCGTCGAAGGCCTGAGCTACGAGTGGAACAACCCGGCGCGCCACCAGCGGATCGTCGAAGTGCTGAACTCGCGGCCGAAGTCGTCGGTGGCCGACTCCGTCGCGCTACAGGCGGACAAGCTGTTGATCCCGGCCCGGCGGGTGACGTCGGTGCTCGCGGGCCGGTCGAGCACCGACCCGGACACGGCGGCCGCGCTGAAGCTGCTGCGCGGCTGGGACGCGGTCATGAGCGAGGGCACCTCGGTGGGCGCGTTGTACGAGACGTGGATGTTCACCCACCTCGGCCCGGCGTTCGTGCAAGCGATCGCTCCCGAGGCGCTGCCGCACGTGTACATCCCGGACAACGCGGTGCTCGTCTCGGCGATCGAGAACCCGGTGCCCTGGTTCGGTTCCGCCGCCGCGCGTGACGAACTCCTGCTGAGCACCTTGGGTGCGGCGTACCGGGACCTGGTCGCCGAGCGCGGCCCGGACCCGGGCGCGTGGCGCTGGGGATCCTTGCAGACGACGACGTTCACCCACCCGCTTTCGCCGGTGCGCGGCGACACCGCGTGGGACGTGGGTCCGTTCCCGCGCGGGGGCGCCTGGTACACCGTCGACGCGTCCGTCTACGACCCGGGAACGCGCCGGCAGCAGGTCGGCGCGTCCTTCCGGATGGTGCTCGACGTCGGCCGCTGGGACGAGTCCCGCGTGGTCAACACCCCCGGCCAGTCCGGCGACCCGCGCAGCCCGCACTACCGGGACCTCGCGAACCGGTGGCAGGCCGGGGAAACGGTGCCGCTGGTGTACTCCCGGGACGCGGTGCTGCACAACGCGGAACGTGTGACGGTGCTCGCGCCTGGGTGAGTACCGTGGCGGCCAGGAGGTGATCGACGTGGCCGATCTGCTGGCGCCGCGGGTTCCGGGTCCGGCGCGGTTGCGGGAACTGCTGGCCGGGGACGAGATCGTGGTCGCGCCCGGGGCGTTCGACGCGCTGAGTGCCCGGCTGGTGGAGGCGGCGGGCTTTCCCGCCGTCTACATGACCGGCTTCGGCACGACGGCTTCGCTGCTCGGGCGGCCCGACGTCGGCCTGCTGACGATGACCGAGATGGTCCAGGCGGCGGGCCGGATCCGGTCGGCGGTCGAGGTGCCGGTGATCGCCGACGCCGACACCGGCTACGGCAACGCCCTCAACGTCATCCGGACCGTCCGCGAGTACGAAGCCGCCGGTGTGGCCGCGATCCACCTGGAGGACCAGGTCGCGCCGAAGCGTTGCGGGCACCTGGAAGGCAAGCGTGTGGTGCCCGCGGAGACGATGACCGACCGGGTGCGGGCCGCCGTCGCAGCGCGGTACAACCCCGATTTCATGTTGATCGCGCGGACCGACGCCCGCGCGGTCGAAGGTCTCGACGCGGCGATCGAGCGGGCCCGTCGCTATCACGACGCCGGAGCCGACCTGCTCTTCGTCGAGGCGCTGCAGTCCGAAGCCGAGGTCGAACGGGTCGCGGACGTCTTCCGTGGCGTGCCGCTGCTGTTCAACTGGGCCGAAGGCGGGAAGACGCCGCCACTGAGCCGGGATCGCTTGCAGGAGCTGGGTTTCCGGCTGGTGATCTGTCCCATCTCGACACTGCTGGCCGCGACGGAGGCGATGCGGGCGGTTCTCGGGCGGATCGCTCAGGACGGCACCCCGGTCAACGCGGTGCGGGACTTGCCCGGGTTGACCGGTTTTGCCGACTTCGTCGGTCTCCCGGAGGTCAACAAGATCGGCGAGACCTACGGCGACGGCTGAGCGGACGCGGTGAACGACTCTTCATGGCATCCGGCGCCATGAAAGAGTCGTTCACCGCAGTCGGAACGGCTCAGCGCAGCGGTTCCAGGGCCTTCGCCAGCGGCTCCAGCACGGCCGGGGTGTGCGGCGGCGGCAGGTACACGATCGCCAGGTCGAGGCCGACCTCGCCGAGCGCCTCGACCTCCGCCGCGACCTTGGCGTAGTCGGCGTCCGGGCCGAGGCGGACGTGCGAGGACAGCGTGATCTCACCCGGGTCGCGGCCGAGGTCGGCGCAGTGGCGGTGCAGCACCTCGCGCTTGTGCGCGAACTCCTCGGGCGTGCCGCCGACGAAGTTCCAGTGCTGGGCGTACTTCGCGGCCGTGCGCAAGGTGCGCTTCTCGCCGCTGCCGCCGATGCAGATCGGCGGGTGCGGGGTCTGCACACCCTTCGGCTCGCACCGGGCGTCGGTCAGCTGGTAGTGCGCACCCTTGAAGGTCGTCGTCTCCTGGGTCAGCAGGCCGACGAGCACCTCGCAGCCTTCCTCGAACCGGTCGCTGCGCTCCTTGACCGTGCCGAGCTCCATGCCGTAGGCGCCGGACTCCTCTTCGTTCCAGCCCGCGCCGATGCCGATCTCCAGCCGGCCGCCGGAAACGATGTCGAGCGTCGCGGCCATGTTCGCGAGCAGCGCGGGGTGGCGGTAGTG
This sequence comes from Amycolatopsis sp. NPDC051758, assembly GCF_044453095.1. Classification (NCBI taxonomy): domain Bacteria; kingdom Bacillati; phylum Actinomycetota; class Actinomycetes; order Pseudonocardiales; family Pseudonocardiaceae; genus Amycolatopsis; species Amycolatopsis sp. NPDC051758. Next base: position 23,419 of record NZ_JBITCJ010000003.1, read on the forward strand.
GATCCCGCTGACCAGCGTGCCCAGCCGAAGCCGTTTGGTGGCCTGCGCAAGCGCGGTGAGGGTGACCCAGCCTTCCAGGCACGGCCCGGTCGAATCGGAGAAAATGGGATAGAAGTGGTCGAACGTCCAGCCGGATTCGAACAGCTCGATCTCGTCGGCGGCCTGCCAGACGGCGAGCATGTCGGCCCAGACGGTGTTCTGGGGCGAGGTCTTGATGGCGAATCGCATGATCACGATGGTAAACCTGGAGTCCCTCCAGGACCGGGCTCGCGGCCGCCGTACACCGGGAATTCGGCCGGAACCCGGCAAAAATCCACCCCGCGGGAGTACGTTGCCTCGCGTGAAGACGAAGCTGCCCGCCGCGCTGGTCCTGTCCGCCGCGCTCACCGTCGCGCTGAGCACGCCCGCCGATGCAGCGCCCGGGCTCGCGCCCGGCCTGACCGTCCGCACCACCGTTGCCGGCGAAGGCACCGGCCACAACACCTGGACCGTCACCGCGCTGGTGCCCGACGGCTCGAACCCCGACCCGGACGCGCCACCGTCGGCGCTCGGCACCCGCGAGCACGCGGACACGCTGGTGACCACGTTGCGCGGCAAGGGTTTTGCGGCGCGCGCCGAGCGGGTCGACTGGCCGGCCTTCAGCGACACGCCACGGGGCGCGCTCGGCTGGCGGGTGCGGGTCGGCTCCTTCGCCGACCGGGCGCAGGCCGCCGCGACGGCGAGCGCGATGACCGCGAACGGCTTCACCAACGCCGTCGAATGGACCGGCCAGGACGGCCCGGAAGCGCAGGGCCCGCAGCGCGTGCGGGTCGCCGTCGTCGATCCGCGGCGGTTCGCCGGAAGTGTCGTCGCGTCACACGGCGAGTCGGTCTCGGGGCGGCGCACGACGTCGGCGCTCGCGGCCGCGGCCGGCGCGCTCGTCGGCACGAACGGCGGGTTCTTCGTCATCGACCCGCGGGACGGCATCCCCGGCGAGCCGGCCGGTGCCGGCGTCTACCAGGGCCTCCTGCAGAGTGAAGCCACCGCCGGGCGGCCCGCGCTGATCCTCGGCGACCGCCCGTCGATCGGCGTCCCGCGGACCACGGTCAGCGTCGGCGGCCGCGAGGTCAACGGCGTCAACCGCAAGCCGGGCCTCATCCGCAACTGCGGCGAGCCGGGCGACGTCCCCACCGACCGGCCGCTGCACGACACGACCTGCACCCACCCGGACGAGCTGGTGCTGTTCACCCCGCAGCTCGGCACGCCCACGCCGGCCGGCAACGGGGTCGAAGCCGTGCTCGACGCCCGCGACGTCGTCACCGCGGTGCGTCCGGCGGGCGGCGAGGTGCCCGCGGGCGGGCACACCGTGCAGGGCATCGGCACGGCGGCGACCTGGCTGACCGGGCACACGCGGCCGGGCGCGAAGCTGCGCGTCGAAACCCGGATCTTCGAGGGCGGCCGCCCGATCCACCCGGCGGGCGTGGTCAACGGCGGCCCGTGGCTGGTCCACAATGGACGGATCGCGGTCAACGCCATGGCGGACGGCGTGGTGCACCCCGGCGACCCGTCGTTCGTCTACGGCTGGGGTGTCAAGCGCAACCCGCGCACGATGGTCGGCCTCGACCGCCAGGGCCGGCTGCTGATCGTCACCGTCGACGGCCGCCAGCCCGGCTACAGCGAAGGGCTTTCCCTGATCGAGGGCGCGCAGCTGATGGCGCGGCTGGGCGCGGTGACCGCGATCAACCTCGACGGCGGCGGCTCGACCGCGATGGCGATCGACGGAAAGCTCGTGAGCTCCCCGTCGGACGCGACCGGGGAACGCCCGGTCGGCGACGCGCTGCTGGTGCTGCCCCGGCGGTAACGGCTCAGGACCCGCCGCGGATCCACTCGCGGGCGCCGGACACCGTCGGGTGCACGGCGAGCGCCGCGTCCAGCCGGGTCAGTTCGAGCGCGCGCAGCACCGCGCGCCGCTCGGTGACGACCGCGAACGGCAGGGCCGCGGCTTCCGTCTCGGCGATGAGCTCGGCGAGCACCTGCAGCCCGGCCGAGCCGCAGAAGGTGATGCCGCCGAGGTCCACGATCAGCGCTCCGGGCCGCCCGTCGAGGGCGTCCCGGGCCCGGGTGCGCAACATCGGCGCGCTGCCGAGATCCAGGTCACCGGCCGCCGCGACGACGACGGCTTCGGGCAGGGTGCGCACCCGCACCGTCAGCGGGGGTGTCCGCTCTTCGGCTTCGTCGACCACGCCGCCTCCTTCCGTCGGTGCCCGACCTTAGGCGGCTTGCATCGTTTTGTCATCGATTTGCGGGGTAACCGTGTCGGGACCGAGCCTCCACCAGGAAGGGAACACCTCAGCGATGAGCACCGTCACCGAGTCCGTCGACGTCGAGACCGACGTCAGCACCGCGTACAACCAGTGGACCCAGTTCGAGTCCTTCCCGCACTTCATGGAGGACGTCGACGAGATCCGGCAGGTCGACGCCACGCACACGCACTGGAAGGTGAGTGTGGGCGGGGTCACCCGCGAGTTCGACGCCACGATCACCGAACAGCACCCCGACGAGCGGATCGCGTGGAAGTCCGACGCCGGCCCCAACCACGCCGGGGTCGTCACGTTCCACCGGCTCGACGACCGCCACACCCGGGTGACCGCCCAGATGGACATCGACCCGGAGGGCTTCGTCGAGAACGTCGCCGACAAGCTCGGCATCCTCGACCGCCGGGTCAAGGGTGACCTGGGCCGGTTCAAGACGTTCATCGAGGAGCGCGGCGGCCACGAAACCGGCGGCTGGCGAGGCGACGTCCAGCGCCCCGGGAACTGAGCGGGTCCGCCCGGCCGGGCGGACAATGGGCTGATGAACCGGCCAGCCGCCCCCGCCGCGACCTGGACGGCGGGGGCGGTCGCCCGGATGGTCGGCCTCCCCGCGTCCACGTTGCGTGCGTGGCACCGGCGTTACGAGCTCCCGCTGGCCACGCCCCAGACCGGCAGCCACCGCCGGTACGGGCAGGCCGACGTGCACGCCCTGCTTCGCATGAAAGAGCTGATCGAGCTGGGGATCAGCACGGAAACCGCGGCGGCGCGCGCGTTCGGCGCCACCGACGTCGCCACCCTGCTGACCGCCGTCCGGCGGCTGGAGATCGACACGGCCACCGCGCTACTGGACGCGCACCTGGCCGGGCACGGCGTGGCCGGCACCTGGGAGCACCTCTGCCGGCCCGCACTCACCGCCCTGGCCGGGCCGGACGCCGACCACTGCATCGACCTCGTCCACGGGCTGTCGTGGGCCGTGGCGGCGGCGCTGCACCGCGTCCCGGCCCCCGTCGGCGCCGGCCCGCCGGTCCTGCTGGCCTGCGCGGAGGGGGACCGGCACACCCTGCCCCTGGAGGCGCTGCGCGCGGCACTGGCCGAGCACGGCCGCGCCGCGCTGTTCCTGGGCCCGTCGGTTCCCGCGATGGCGCTGCGGGACGCCGTCGACCGCACCCGACCGGCGGCCGTCGTGCTGTGGAGCAGCCGGCCTGCCACTCCCCCGCGCCCGATCCGGGCGGCTCGGCTCGTGCTGGCCGGGCCCGGGTGGCCCGAAGGCGCCGGGCAGCCTGCCCGCCCGGCCACGCTCGGCGAGGCCGTGGCCCTGCTGAGCGCCGGCACGTGACCGGGTCGTGGCGACCCACGGCCCGGGAGGTTAGGTTGGGCGTCGCGATGGTTGAAAAGCCAGCCGTCTTCCCCGCCGCAGCATCAGGGAGACCGGCATGACCAGCGAACACGAATGGCAACGCGACAAGGCGGCGTTCACCGCCACGCCGCAGGCGCCCGGGACCGGCCCCTTGGCCCGGCAGTTCGCCGAGCTGACGACCAGCCTGCTCACCGCCCCCACCGTCGAGGACGTGCTCCGGCGTGTCCTCGAGGCCACGACGCTCATGGTGCCCGCCGCCGACCTGGCCAGCTTCACCCTGATCGGCCCCGACGGGCAGTTCCACACCCCGGCCGAGACCGGTGAGGTCGCGATCGAGCTCGACCGGCTGCAGTACCGGTTCGGGGAAGGCCCGTGCGTCGAATCCGCCGATCCGGCCGGGCCGGCCGTGGCGATCGCGCCGGACCTGGCCGATGAACCGCGCTGGCCCCGCTGGGCGCCGGGCGCCGTCGAGCTCGGTGTCGGTTCGGTGCTGTCCACCGCGCTCATCCCCGGCCCACCGACGGGCCGCTCCGCCGGCGCCCTCAACGTGTACGGGCGCTCCCCCAACGGCCTGGACGAAGCCGACCGCGACGTCCTGCTCCTGCTGGCCACCCACGCCTCCCTCGCCATCGCCCGCACCGACGCGGTGACCCGCGCCGAGCTGCAGGCCGCCCACCTGCGCACGGCGATCGACAGCCGGGACGTGATCGGCCAGGCCAAGGGCATCATCATGGCGCGCCGGGGCGTCACCGCCGGCGAAGCGTTCGACGTGCTCAGGCGCACGTCCCAGGACCTGAACGTCAAGCTGGCCGAACTCGCCGAGACGCTGGCCGCGCGGCACAAGGAGATCGACCTGCCCTCGAGATGAGGTCACCCCGCATCGGTTCGGCAGCGGTTCACGCCGTCCCGGTGAGAGCGCAGCCCGGCCGCGCCAAATCCAGCTTCGACCCCTTGACCAGGCACGCCACGATCCCGGCGACCTGCTGGCCGTAACCCCGGCCGCGCACCGACGTCACCGTGCCGTCCGGGCCGACCTCGCAGGGGTTGTCGTCGGTGCACGGTCCGCCGTCGTCGTTGTGGGTGTTGTGGATCCCCACGACCGTCGTGCCGTCGGGGGCGAGCAGCGCCGAGCCGGACATGCCGTGCCAGGGCGCGCAGTTCTCGCCGGTGGCGTAGCGGATCGAGCCGTCCAGCTGGTAGCCGCCCTCGCGCAGGTGCGGAACCACAGCCTCGGCGACGCAGTTCAGCCGGCGGCTGGTGTAGGCCATGGTCAGCGGATCACCCGCCCGCACCGGGGTGGTGGTCAGCCGGAAGACCTTCGCGCCTTTCGCCCGCAACTGCGCGTAGGTCTTGTCCAAGCGGAACAGCGCGACGTCCGTGCCGGTCATCGTCGCGTACAGCAGCCGCTTCGCGCGGGCCGTGGCCTGCGGGTAGCCCTGGTGATCGGCGATGGGCGCCTCGAAGTCGGCCGGCTGGTCCACCAGCGCGGCCCCGGGCGCCGGACGCTGCCCCGGCACACAGTGCCCGTTGGTGAGCAGCAGCGCGGGATCGTGCGGTCCGGCCTGCGGGGTCCGGACCACCGAGCCTGCACAGCCGTTCAGCTCCACGGCGCCTTCGACGTCCAGGATCTCGTCGTCGGGCGGCACGGCGGTGCCGGAAATGATGCCGGTGATCCAGCCGGCGTGGCGGGTGACGTCGGTGTACAGGGTCGGCGACCGGTCACCGCTGGGTCCGCTGACCACGCCGGCCACGGCCCACCCGGCGCCGTCACGGACTAGGGCTGGGCCGCCGGAGTCCATGTTGCCCGCGGCGACGCTGCCGTCCCGGCTGCCGACGCAGAGCTCCCCGACCGGCGCGGCGGCCGGGCAGACGGAGTTCGGCTGTACCACGGTGTCGGCTTCCCGCAGCTTGGTGGGGAAACACGCGGGGTTCGTGCTGTCCTCGCAGGACATACCCCAGCCCAGGATGCGCACGGGCGTGCCGTCCGCCGGCGTGGCCGAGGCGATCCGCACGGGCTTCGCCCGGACCGGTTTCCGCAGGTGCAGCAGGGCGACGTCCTTGCCCCAGAACCCGCCTTCGTCACTGCTGGTCGCCAGCCGGTAGTAGTGGTCGACGTCGGCGACCTCGCCGCCGGAGGTCGTGTCGAGCGACCCGATGCGGACCTGCCAGCCCCGCGGGACGCCCGTCCGCGCCCCGGTCGGGTTCTTGCCGGCGCAGTGACTGGCGGTCAGGACCCATTGGGGCGCCAGGACTTCCACCCCGCACCCGTGCCCGTCCGGCCGCGGCGGCCGCGGGAAGGACGGTTGGAACGAGCCCAGGAAGGAGTAGGCCCGGGTGGACTCGGCGCCCCCGAGGATGGCCTGCGCGGGAACGGCGCCCACGAGGGCGGCGGTCAGCGCGAGCACCACACCGAGCAGCAGAGATCGACTTCGCATGCGCCACACCGTGCTCGGCGGATGTCCGCGTCTCGTGCGCACTCCGTCACAGGTTCGCGACAAGAACAGGCCGGGGCGCCGCACTGACGGTCTCAGCGCGGCGCCCCGGCCTGCGAACCCGGGTCTAGCGGGCCTTGTTCTGGCCGCGCCCGGCCGCCGTGCGGCCGTTCGCGCCTTCGGTGTGCTTCCCGTCGGGCTCCGCCGGCTTCGGCGCAGGCTTGGGAGCCGCCGGCTTTTCGGGCGCCGGCGTGGTCCCGGCGGCCGGAGTTACCGGCGCGGCCGGAGTTACCGGCGCGGCCGGAGTTACCGGCGCGGCCGGAGTCACTGGCGCGGCCGGAGCAGCCGTCGTCCCGGCAGGTGTCGTGGTCGCGTTCCCGGTCGGCGGCGTGGCCGGCGTCGGAACGGAATCCTCTTCCACCAACGGGTTCGACCGCTTGACCTGCACGACGGCCACCACCGCGGCGGCCACCGCGCCGAACACCAGCAGCCACGGCCAGCGGGCCCGCCGGGAGCGTTCGCCGCGCGCCGCGCTCTTCGCCTCTTCGAGCGCCACGGCGAGGTCTCGCTTCGCCGTCGCGACGGCCTTCCGTCGCTTGCGGCCCGACTCTCCCGCCGACCCGGCCACGGCCGCGACCGCCAGGGCCGCCTTCCGGCCCGGGTCACGCATCTTCACCGCGCGGGACAGCACTTCGTCACGCGCGGCGACGGAGTTCGCGCGCACTTCACGGCGGGACGACCTGGTGCTCTTGTCCAGGTCCTTGGTCGCCGCGCGGCCGACCTTCGCGAGTTCGTCCGCGCCTTCGGTCAGCTTGCGGTCGGTGATCTCGACCGCCCGCGCGGCCGCGGCCGCCCCCACTCGCGCGGCTTCCGCGGCGAGATCCCGGACACCGGCCGCCGCCGTCTTCACCGATCGCCCGACCGGGGCGTCGCCCTGGCTCATGTGATCACCTCTCACTCGTCGCAGCAGGCGGCGCCTGCAGCCTCACACCTGGGGGCTACCCACCCGAGGGCCATCCGGAACCTCGGCCACCCGACGGCGTCACGCGCGGACGTCCGGCAGGCTCGCACCACGCTGCCGCCGCCAGGCCTCGCCGGACTCGGCGTCGTCGGTCGAGCTGCTGAGGTGGGCCCACTTCGCGTCGGTGTCGACGCGGTGCTGCCACGCCTCGCGGCCGAACTCGTAGGCGTCACTCCCGGCGAGCAGGCGCACCGGCGGGTCGTCGAGGCCGGCGACGGTGAGCACCAGGTCGGCGACCTTCCGCGGGTCGCTGTTCGCGTGCCGCTCGAAGTCGGCCATCGCCCGGGCCGACGCGCCGACCGTCACCTCGTACGGCTCGCTGATCGGCGGCGTGGCCATCGACGCGCCGCCCCAGTCGGTGCGCATCCCGCCGGGCTCGAGCACGGTCAGCTTGATGCCCAGCGGCGCGACCTCGGCGGCGAGCGCTTCGGTGAACCCGCCCACGGCCCATTTCGCCGACTGGTACGCAGTCATCCCCGGGCTGCCGACCCGGCCGCCCACCGACGAGATCTGGATGATCCGGCCGCCGCCTTGCTTGCGCAGCACCGGAACCGCGGCCTTGGTGACGTAGACGGTGCCGAGGAAGTTCGTCTCGATCTGGCGGCGGAAGACGTCGAGAGTGGTGTCCTCGAGGGACACCCGGTCGCCCTGTCCCGCGTTGTTGACCACGACGTCGAGCCGGCCGAACGCGGCGACACCGTTCGCCACCGCGGCTTCGACGGCCGAAGCGTCGGTGACGTCGAGCCGCTCGACGTGGATGGTGTCGCCGTACCGGGCGGCGAGGTCGTCGAGCGCACGCGGGTCGCGGGCGGTGGCGACCACGCGGTGCCCGGCGGCGAGGGCCTGCTCGACGATCTTGCGGCCGAGCCCGCGGGACGAACCGGTCACGAAGAACACTGAACTCATCGGAAGCTCCTTCTTAACGCAATGTATTTGCGTTAACTCGACGGTAGCGCCGCGCCGAAGTTAAGTCAAAGGCGTTGCGTTATCCTGGCGCGGTGCCCCAGCCTCGCCAGCGCGCCCGCTCCGACCAGGACAAAGAGGTCCGCAGGACCGCCCTGCTGACCGCCGCACGGGAGCTCGCCGTGGAACGCGGTGTGCGCGAGGTCACCCTCACCGAGGTGACCACGCGGGTCGGCCTGCACCCGTCGGCGCTGCGCCGGTACTTCGAATCCCGCGAGGAGCTCCTGCTCGAACTGGCCGAACAGGGCTGGGCCGACTGGCGTGAGCGCCTGGTGAGCGACCTCGGCGGGCGCCGGCTGAGCGCCGTCGAGGTCGCCGACGTCGTCAGCGGGTCCCTCGACGCCCTGCCGCTGTTCTGCGACCTGCAGACCCATGTCGGCCTCAGCCTGGAGGGCGCGGTGCGCCTGGAACGCGCCCGCAAGTACAAGACCGCGGCGTCGGCGGCGTTCGACATCATGACGGCCGCCCTGGTCGAGACGGGGGCGGGCCTCGATCACGACGGCGCGCGGACGGTGCTGACGGCCGCGATGAGCTGCGCGGCCTACCTCTTCCAGCTGTCCCGGCCGTCCCCGACCCTGCGCCGGCTCTACGAAGAGGAGCCGAGGTGGGCCCACACCGCGCTGCGGTTCCGGGAGCAGCTGACGACGGTGCTGACGGCGGTCACCCTCGGCGCGCGACGCACCTGACTTGGCGGAGCCGGCTCAGCTCCCGATCGCCACGCATCGCGGGCGGGTGCCGAGGAGTTCTCCGAAAGCCGCCTTCCGGCGCAGGCAGCCGGCGTATCGTCTACTCCGATTCGCAGAGGGGGCGTCCCGCAGGGACGAACTGCAGTCGCGAAGGGGGAAGATGGTGCAAGGTTTCGAGGCTACTCCCGAACTGATCCAGCACGCTGCCGAGCGGGCAACCGAGGCAGTGACGCATTTCGAAGCACACGGTACGGCCGTCAAGCATGCGCAGGCGGCACTCGAAGGAAATTCCGTCATCCTCGGCGACTACGGCGACGCCGGAGTGTTCTTCCACGCCTGCGAGAGATTCAACAGCAAATTCAAAGAAGTCTTCGACACCCTCATTGCGGACAACGACAACTTCGTCGGCACGGCCCGCCGGCTGCAAGGCAGCCTGCAGTCCGCGTCGAAGCTCTACGCCGAGGCCGACACGGCCTCGAGCGAGCACCTCCGGCGCATCGGGGAATCCTGGCCGGACGGGGGAAGCCGGTGAACCAGCCACCCTACTTCCCCGACCGCCCACCGGGGCGCTATCCGCAGTTCGACCGGTACGAGGACCAGTGCGGCGAGGTTGCGCTCTGGGCCCGCTGGGTGGCCGGCTGGGTGGACTGGCTGCTCCACGACTTCGGCCCCACCGGCCCGCATCCGGAGCGGTGGGCCAACTATCCGTTCGAGCGGTTCTTCTACCCGTCCGACGTGATCGCGCAACAGCAGGTCAAGGTCATGCACCAGGCGTGGCAGGCCATCGACGAGCTGCGCTACAAGTCAGGCGGTGACGCCCATCCCGGCATCGACGTGCTCAACAACCTCAACAGCGCGCTCGGGGTGGCTCTCGACAAGTGGGAGGCCGATGCCGCCGTCGACGTGCAGACCTACCGCGAAGAACTGCAGGCCTACAGCGAGCCCTACATCGAGGCGGTCGGCAAGCTCGGCCAGTGTCTCATCGCGTACTCCCAGATCTTCGAGCAGGCGCGGGCCGACATGGTCAAGGTCATGAAACAGTTCGTCGGGGCGCTGCAGGCCGAGACGTTCAGCGACCCCGGGTTCGAACGGGTCGGCCTGACCGTCTTCAAGGCCATCGGAGACTGGGTGCTGGGCAAGTTCCCGTTCGAGCTCGACAAGATCCTCCAGCTGGACACCGTGCTGGACGAAGCGGTGAAACACGCGCAGCAGAAGAAGGGTGCCGCGGAGATCGGCGGCAGCAACTACTGGGAGATCTGCGACTCGTACCTGGTGGCCGCCAACGGGATCTGCGACGACGCCCGTGCAGCGATCCAAGAATTGACCACGCGGCTGGGCAAGGTCGACAACGAACTGCGCAGACCCCCGGCATTGTCCGACAAGGTGAATTAGCACTGCCGAGGCCGTCGGCGCCAACGGCATCGGCGAGTCGGCGACGGTCGCGGTCCCGGGTGAACAGCGGCGCTCGCGATAGCCGGGTTGCTCACGAGCTGCACCGCGTGGGAGGCGAACGCGCCACGCCCGAGCCTGTCCTGGACCGACTGCACCGCCGAGGTGCAGTGTTCGACCCTGACCGTCCCGGCCGACCGGCAGGACCCCGGCGGGCCGGCCACAGCACTCAACCTCGTGCGGCTGCCCGCTTCGGGCCACCGGCTCGGTTCCGTCGTGGTCGGCCTCGGCTCGGGCAACGGCACGAACGCCCTGCTCGGCCGAGTCCCGGCGCCGCTGCGCGAACTGGCCGAAAACTTCGACGCGGCCAACGGCACCTTGGTCCGCTGCGACCGGGCGCCCTCGGTCTACGGGCTCGTGCTCGACCCGACCGAGGCCGGCTGGGCGGCGCAGGCGCACAACCTGGACGCTTTACGCGCCGCACTCGATGAGAAAACGTTGCGCTACTTGGGAAACTCCTACGGCACCAGCGACGGGCAGACTTACGCCGAGCAGTTCGGCTCGCGGCTCGGGCGGATGTACCTGGACGGCGTCGCCGACCACACCCAGCCGGATCCGGCCGCCTCGCTGACCGACCACGCCCGCACCAAGGAACAGCAGCTGCGCACCTTCGGCGACTGGTGCGCGGCCACCCCGGCGTGTGCCCTCCACGGCCAGGACGTCACGGCCGTGTGGGACCAGGTCGGAGCGCCCCGGGCCGGGATGCTCATCGGCCTGGCACCGCCCCGATGGCGAGACCTCGCAGCAGGCCTCGCGGCCGCCCGGACCGGCGACTTCAGCCGGCTGCCGGCCGAGCTGCCGCCGGAGCCGTTCGGCAGCGTCCAGCCGGCGTTGCTGTGCCACGACTTCATGCCGGCGGCGCCTAGCCACCGGGAGTTCCTGGCGATCGAAGCACAGTTGCGGAAGGTGGCGCCCCGCGTCGGCCGGCTGGCCGGGCGCATGCAGCTCGGCCGCTGCGTCGGCGTCGAAGGCGGCCCGGCGTACCCGCCCGCGTCACCGAAGGCCCGCAACCTGCCGCCGATCCTCATCGGCATCGGGGAACTCGACAACAACACGCCCAACCTCGGGGCCGAGCGCGTGGCCGCGCAGCTGCCCGGCGCGAGAGTCGTCCACCACGGCGACGGCCACGCGGCTCACCTGCTCGGCAACCACTGCCTCGCCGGCCACGTGCGCGCCCATTTCGTAGCCGGAACGCTCCCGCCCGCCGGCACGGAATGCGCTGCCGAACTGATGCCCCGCTAGCCGCAGCCCCACGGCCGGCCGGTGCACAACCTGGGAGAACGCTTGGCACCACCATCCGGTTTAGGGCCGGCCACGAATGCGATTCCGGCTGCGCAAACGGGTGACGATTGGCTACAGCGAGCCGAATTCGTCGGCTGATTCCCCGTTTCCGTCACTCAGATGGAACCGGGACGCGGCGCCGAATTCGCGTTACGCTCTTCCCATGCAAATGGGGGTAATGCGCCGCTTGGCCGCGTTCGGAGCCGTAGTCTTGTCCGTGCTCGCCTCGACGATGGCGCTCAGCGCGTCCGCCGCGCAAGCTGCACCAACGCCGCTGGGCAAGCAGAACTGGGTGGTCAGCGTCGCCGGTTTCACCGAGGCCGTCGGCAACAACTACCTGCGGCTGGGTTACCTCGTGTTCGACCCGGCCAGCAACGTCGTCCAGCACAACTTCTGGACCTGGAGCCAGCGCGACAACCCGGTCCCGGTCAGCAGCGGAGACGTCTACTACTGCGGCCAATGGGAGCCGGGCACCAATCCGCGGAACAACTGCGCCATCAAGACCGCGCCGGGATTCACCGGTGATCCGAACGGCCATTTCACCGGCACCTACGCCTACAACGCCACGTCCGGCCAGGTGGCCATCACCTGGACCAGCAGCACCATCAACGGCGCCACGACCGCGGTGGACCTCGGCGAGACCTGGGCGGTGTCCGAGCTGCACCCGGGGCTCGGCCGGCTGCAGCTGGTCGGCGACACTTACTCGATCACCGGCGGGTTCGGCTACGGCAGCAACGCCTCGCTGGCCCAGACCAGCAAGGCCCCGATGAGCACCGTCCGCGCCACGCAGCGGTCGTACCTCTACGAGGCCCAGAGCTGGCACGGCAAGACGATCACCAACTCCGGCCGCGGCGCGCCGGGCAGCGGGAGCTTCACCGTCGGCCCGGACTGGAACGCCTGCACGGACGGCTCGTGCCTCGGGTACGTGCAGTACAACGCGCATTGTGACGAGGCTTCCTGCTGCGGTCTGCCGAGCGCCCCCGGTTACGCCGCGTGCGTGCAGAAGCTCGCCGACAGCGGCAACCGGCGGTTCTACTACCTGACCGGCGACCTGGGCGGGCGCCGCAACAGCTGCGAGTTCTGGTGCGAGTGCCTGTCCTACGACGGCTGTTACCTGCTCAACAGCCACGTGCGCCCGATGCTCCAGGTGATCGACGACTCGGGAACCTTCCAGGGCTGGGTCGGGGCCGAGGTCAACCCCGACCGCAGCGGCACCCGCGATCAGACCGGTGAGTACTACGCCAGCTTCGCGATGGTGGCGTAGCGGGCCGGAACAACCTAGCCCGCCACGTGGGCGGTGTGCTCCAGCCAGTGCCGGACCAGATCGACGTCGCCGTCGACGGTGACGTCGTCGCTCAGCGGCCGCCGGCGGGTCAGGACCAGCAGCATCGATTTTGCCGGACCGTGGACGGTCACGTCGGCCGTGCCGGCGCGGGGCTGCCACCGCACGCCGTCGGGGTGGCGTTCGATGTGCCAGTCGCCGGGTTCGTCGGTGGCGTGCCAGAGCAGGGTCTCGCCGGCGCCGCGCGTCGCGGCCGCGGATTCGGGCCGCCGGGCCGCCCAGGTCGGCGAGGCGAGCATGGCCAGGTGGTGGGTGATGAGATCGGCGGCGACGTCGGCGTCGAGGTTGTAGTCGCGGCCGGCGGCCGCGGCCGCGTCGAAGCCGTGGACGACCGCCTCGTTGAGCAGGCTGTGGAGCCAGAACCGAGCACCGGTCCGGTGGTCGCCGGCGGCGTTGAACACCGGGGCTTCCAGTGCCGCGTCGGAGCAGGCCGCGGCCGCGCGGGCGGCGGCCTCCGCCAGCCACGCCGGCCAGGCCTGGGGATCGGCGGGCAGCTCGGCCACCTCGGTGGGCAGCTCCGCCGGATCGGTGATCCGGCGTTCGACGATCTCGGACACCCAGTGCAGGGTCTGGCCGACGTGCTCGACCAGACCGGTCACGGTCCAGCCCGGACAGGTCGGCACCGAAGCCGCCGCACCCGCGGCGAGGGCCGACTCCGCCAGCTGTCGGGTGTGGTCCTGAAGTGCCTGCCGGCAGCGTTCCGCGCTCAGCTCGAGACTCATGGTCCGTCCTTCCCCTCGGGTCGGCGTGCGACTCGCCCGGTTCGAGAACTTACGCCGCAGCAGTCACCTCGACGGTCGGCACGACCATCGCCTGCGCACACTGCGCGGAGATCCTCGGCGACACCGGCGAAGGACCACTGACCCTCGCCGTGTACGACGGCGCCGCAACCGACGCCGGGCCGCAGATCATCGCGACGGCCTCGGACTACGTCGACACCCCGGTGGTGTTCCGGCAGTACAGCTGCCCGTCGTGCTGGATCGCGTTGTCCTCGGCCGTGGTCCCGGTCGACCACCCCGACCACGCGGCCACCCTCGGCCGGCTGACCGTCACCGCGTGACGTCCCCCGGGTGGGCGGGCGGTGCCCCCGCTCGCTCACCCGGCGCTTCGTCGCCGCTCTCGGAGGCCCCGTACTCGAACACGAACGGCCCGAACTTGACCTTGAGGTGACCGCCGGCGGCGCCCTTGTGCAGGTGCAGGGCAAGCGCGCTGACGCAGAAGGTCGCCAGCACCGCCACCAGAACGATCACTCCTGCGGATATCCCCGCCATGCTGTTCGCCCCTCCCGAGCCGTCGACGAACACGATGCTAGGAAGCCCGCCGGCACCGGAGTAGCGCTTGCCGATCTTCGCTCGTGATGGGACGACGAGTGGTCGACGAGCGGACCACCAGCGGTCGTCACCCGGGCTCGGTCGCCCGCGCGGCGCCGAACAGCCGCTCCCGCACCGCCCGGGCGTGCCGCCGGCTCACCGGCACGTCACCGAGCTCGGTGTGCGCGACCAGGCCGCCGGTGGGATCCGTGCGCAGTTCGGTGATCGCGCCGACGGCGGCGAGGAAACTGCGGTGCGTGCGCACAAAACCGGCCTCCTCCCAGTGCTCGGCCAGCTGAGCGAGCGGCATCCGCACCGGGTGGACACCGGAGAACGTGTGGAGCTTGACCGTGTCCCGGCAGGCCTCGGCGAACACGACCTCGCGGCGTTTGACGTACCGCGTCCGGCCGGCTGCTTCGACCGGAAGGGAGACCAGGGCGTCGGGGACCGGCGGCGGCGCGGGTTCGGCGGCGGGCAGCATCTTCACCACCCGGCGCAGCGCCGCCGCGAGCCGGTCGGCCCCCACGGGTTTGCGCACGTAGTCGACCGCCCCGAGGTCGAAGGCGTCCGCGGCGTGTTCGTCGTACCCGGTGACGAAGACGACCAGCGGCGGTTCGGTCAGTCTCGTCAGGAGCTGAGCCAGCGCGAGACCACTCATCCCCGGCATGGCGACGTCGATGAACAACGCGTCGAAGTGCCGGGTGCGGATCAGGTCCAGCGCGGTGAGCGGATCACCCGCCTCGCAGACCTCGGCCACCTCGGGGCTCTCGCGCAGCAGCCGGCTGATCCGTTCGAGCGCGACCGGCATGTCGTCCACCGCGAGCACTCGCAGTCCTCGGCCCACTCCGCCTCCTTCACTTGGGGAACCGCAGGGTGACCTTGGTGCCGGCCCCCTCGGCGGTCTCCACGACCAGCGCGTAGCCAGGGCCGAACGCGGCACGCATCCGCTCGTTGACGGTGGTGAGGCCGGTTCGGCCGCCGTCCCGCAGGTCCGCGAGGCGCGTGGGATCCATGCCGACACCGTCGTCCTCGACGCTCACCATCGCCTCCGTGCCGGCGTCCACCGCCGTGACGCGCACCGTGCCGCCGCCAGGTTTCGGGCGCACTCCGTGGGTGACGGCGTTCTCCACCAGGGGCTGGAGGATGAGGAACGGCAGCACGACGGCCAGCACCTCGGGCGCGATCTTCAGCTGGACGCCGAGCTGCCCGCGGTGCACGGCCCCGGCGATCGTCAGGTACCGGTCGACGTTCTGCAGCTCTTCGGCCAGCGAGGTGAGCCGGCCGGACACCCGCGAGGAATACCGGGTGAAATCGGCAAAATCCTGCAGCAGTTCCCGCGCTTCCGCGGGTTCGCTGCGGATGAGCTCGGCGATCGTGTTCAGCGCGTTGTAGGTGAAATGCGGGGAAATCTGCGCCGGCCGCGCTTCGACCTCCGCCGGCACGCCCTCCGACGGAGTGGCCGCGCGGCCACGGAGGGAGAAGCGGATCGCGGCCGCGGTCGAAACCACGGAAACGACCGCGAGCACAACGGTGATCACCACGGCATCCCCCTCGGACGAGGGTAGCCCGGGACGCCGCGGCCGCGTCAGTGCACGTGCGACTGCCAGTCGGCCGGCACCCGGCCTTCGGGGCCCGGCACCGGCTGCGTGACCGGCCGGTGCTCCGGGGGCGCCAAAGCCGGGCCGTCGTACCCTTCACCCGTCTCGAAGCTGTAGAACCAGTCCTCGCCCGGCTCGAAGCTGCGGATCACCGGGTGCCCGCTCGCCTGGTAGTGCGCCGTCGCGTGCTGGGCCGGTGAGCTGTCGCAGCAGCCGATGTGCCCGCACTGCGCGCAGCGGCGCAGGTGCACCCACCAGCCGTCCACGGCCAGGCACTCCGCGCAGCCCGTGCCGCTCGGCGGCGCGGAGACGTCGATTCCCTCGATTTCGGCCATGCCGACAGTCTGCCCCGAACGCGGGCCGCTCGCACCAAGGCCGGCGTCACGCCTCCGGAACCGGTGCGCTCATCGCCCAGCGGACCGACTTGACCAGCACCCCGGCCATCAGGCGCACGGACGTCCCCTCGGCCACCGGGAGGTACGGCAGGCGCAGCTGCGGACGGGTCCACCTCGGCAGCATCGCCACCCCGGCGGCGGCCAGGACCGCGTAGGGCACCCGGGCGGCCCACGGGATCGGCGGGGTGACGAGCAGGAACCGGGCCGCCGCACGAGCTTCCGCGGTCCCGCGCAGCTCCGGCCGGTACGCGGCGAGCGCCTGGTCGAGCTCGTCGCGGGTGCGGGGCGGTTCGAGCACGCCGAGCTTCTCGGCGATCACCGCGGTCTCCGCCACGTACCGATCGCAGCCGGCCTCGTCGAGCGGGTGCGCGCCGTAGCGCTGGTGGGCCCGCAGGAAGCTGTCGACCTCCGCGATGTGCACCCATCGCAGCAGGTGCGGGTCGTCGGCCCGGTAGGGCCGGCCGTCCGCCGCCGTGCCACGCACCCGCCGATGGACCGCCCCCACGGTGGCGACGGCCCGCTCGGCGTCCTCCGCGGTCCCGAACGTGGTCACGGCGAGAAAGGTGCTGGTGCGCTGCAGCCGGCCCCACGGGTCGCCGCGGTAGCCCGAATGAGCCGCCACCGCGGCCATCGCCAGCGGGTGCAGGGACTGCAGCAACAGGGCGCGCAGGCCACCGACGAACATCGCGGTGTCCCCGTGCACCCGCCGGATCGCGCTGTCGGCAGCGAACCAGCGTGGTCCGGGCGCACCGTGGATCCGGGCCCGGTTGCTGGGGCCGTCGGGTCCGGCCACCCGGGCGAAGAGCGCGTCACGAACCCGTTCCCGAACGTCGGTCAAGCCCATCACCAGCTCCGCTCTCCCCGTATTCCCAGGCTACGTCACCAGGTGACCGGCAGCTCCCTGACGCCGAGCAGGCGCGGGCGGATCTCGAGCTCTTCGGGGTCGGCGGCGAGCCGCAGGTCCCGCAGGGCCGGGATGGCGATCTGGAGTTCGACCCGGGCGAGGTTCTGGCCCAGGCGCCGGCAGTGAACCGCCCCCGGCGGCCACCCTCGTCTTCCCGGCCGCACCAGCGCCGTGAACAGCCGGGTGTGCGGTCGTCCGGACGTGCCGGTGCACCGACCCCCGGGGTGGTGGTGTAATCCTGGTGCACCGCGGTCGTGACCGAGTGCACTGTGGACAGGTTCCTGGGGAGGAAGCGAGCGGCCCGTGCCGGTCATCTCCCCCACCCGCGCGATGGAACGCTGGACCGTCCGGATCGACGGAAGTGAAACCGTCTTCAGCTGCGCCCCGATCGTGGAGGACCACACCGCCGCCCGCGCGCTGCCGAGGGTGTGGGCCGGCCGCGGCCTCGGTGTCCCGGACGTCGACCTGCCCGGCCTGGTCGCCGCGCTCGGCGAGGTGATGAAGACCCCGGCCTACTGGCGGGCCCGCACCCCGGGCAGCCACCGGCCCGGCGCCACCTCGGCGTGGTCCCGGCCGCGGCGGGATCCCGAAGACGGGTTCGTCTACCTGACCGGGCCGTGCGGCCGGCCCACCGCAGGCTCCGGCTACCGGCCCGTCTACAGCTTCTCGATCGACGTGGCAGCCGTGCGCGACCTGCGGATCCGGCTGACCGCCTACCACCGCGCGGTCTAGCCCCCTCCTAAGCGCGCAGGTCGGCGCCCTTGGTCTCCGGAATGCCTTTCAGCAGTACCGGAAGCGCGATCAACGCGACGACGCTCGCGTAGATCGCCGGTGCGATCAAGCTCCCGGTCCGGTTGACCAGCAGCTCGCTCACCAGCGGTGCGGTGCCGCCGAAAATCGCGTACGCCACGTTGTACGGCAACGCCATCCCGCTGAAGCGGACGCCCGTCGGGTACAGCTCCAGCACCGTCAGCGCGCCCATCTGGAGCAGGGCGATGGCCACCACGAACACGAGCAGCGCCACGATCACGGCGAGCAGGCTGCCGGTGCCGATCAGCAGGTACGCGGGCACGACCAGGACGGTCGCCGCCACCGCGCCGAGGCGGATCTGGGTCCGGCGGCCGTGGCGGTCGGCCAGGACGCACAGCCCCAGGGAGACCGGGATCGACACCACGTTCGCCGCGGTGGTCAGCGCCAGCACCGTCGTGGCGCGCATCTCGATCGCTTCGTTCAGGTACGTGGGCAGGTAACCGAGGAGCATGTGCGTCAGCAGCCCCAGCACCGCGAAGTAAGCGAACAGCACCAGCAGCGTCCGCCGGTGGCCGCGCACCAGGTCGCGGAACGGCCGCGCCGGGGCCGCCGCCTGCCGGTTCCGCATCGCCTGGAAGACCGGGCTTTCGTCAACACGCAGGCGCAGCACCAGGCCGACAACCGCGACCAGCCCGGCGAGGACGAACATCCACCGCCAGCCCTCGGTCGCGAACCGGTCGCCGAACGCCGACCGGAAGACCAGCGCGACGGCGGTGGCCCCGACGGCGCCGAGCATCGTGGACGCCCCGACCAGGCCCAGGTACCACGCCCGGCGGTGGTCCGGCGCGTGCTCGACGGTGAACGTCAGGGCACCCGTGTACTCGCCGCCGGCGGAGAACCCCTGCACCAGGCGGCAGACGAGCAGCAGCACCGGAGCGAGGACACCGGCCGACGACCACCCCGGCAGCAGGCCCATCACCGCGGTCGCCGCGCCCATGATGACGATCGACAACCCGAGCGCGACCCGCCGGCCGCGCCGGTCCCCGATCCGCCCGAACACGACCGCGCCCAGCGGCCGCGCGACGAACGCCACCCCGTAGACGGCGAACGTGCCGAGCAGCGCCGCGGCCTGGTTCCCCGGCGGGAAGAACGTCAGGGCGATCACGCCGGCGGTGTAGCCGTACAACGTGAAGTCGAACCACTCCACGAAGTTCCCCACCGACGACGCGAACAGGACCCCGTGCCGCATCTTCGCGGTCCGGACCGGGTCGGACGACATCACCTGCGTCGGCTGGCTCATCAGGCCTCCAGTGGTGGTGCTCGATCAAGTCGTTCGAGTGTGCGGTGGTGGCCCGGCCCCGAACCAGCGGCGGATGTCGTGTCCGGACACCCGCGAGGACGACGTTCGTCGATGCTCAGCGACCCAGCTGGTCGCGGTAGGCCGCGGCGATGACCCGCAGCTTGAGCCCGAGGTGCAGCATGAGCCGGTCGTCACCGGAGTCCAGGCTGCACCCGGTGATCTGCTCGATCCGCTTGAGCCGCTGGTACAACGTGGCGCGGTGGACACGCAGGGCGTCGGCGGTGCGCTGGATGTTGCCGCCGTGGTCGAAGAACCCGGTCAGCGTGGTGAGCAGGACGTCGTGGGTGTCCTCCTGCTCCACCTTCACGAGCGCCGGCACCGACGACGCGTTGAGGAGGTCTTCCGGCGGGAGCTTCAGCAGGAGTTCGTAAGGCCCCAGTTCACCCCAGCGGGCGAGGGTCCCGATGCCGGGCAGCAGCAGGGCGGCGCGGGCGGCCAGCAGCGCCTGCCGGTAGGACGTGACGACGTCGTCGAGGGCCGTCACGGTGCCCCCGAGCCCGAACACCGGCCGGGCCTGCTCGGCACCGAGCCGCCGGAAGCGGGTCGTGATCCGCTCGGCGATCGCCTCGACCTGGGCCCGGGACGGCGGAACCCGCTGCACGAGCAGGATCCACGCGCGTGACCGGTTCGCCGCCATCAGCGCGACGTCGTCGGCGACGGCGCGGACCCCGTCTTCCACCGCCGCCTCGAACGCGACCTCCTGCGGCGCCGCGGTGGCCTGCGAAGCCGGGCATTGCACGGCCAGCACGGTGAACTGGGTGCTCTCGTCGCCGAAGAGCTGTTCGGCACGCAGGTCTTCGATCGCCTGCGCCCGCACCGCCAGGTCACCGGAGACGAGCTCGCGCAGGATGCCTTCCTGACGCGCCTTCGACCGCTCGTGCAGCAGCAGCCGGCGCAGGAGCATCGCCCCGGCGGTCGCGGCCGCCGCCCCGGCGGCCGCCGTCTCGTCCTCGGTGAACACGCCGTCCTGGTCGATCAGCCACAGGTAGCCGAGCAGCATGCCGTTGCAGCGCACCGGCGCGCACAGCCGCGGCATCGCGCCCGCGACGTCGACGACACCGGGCGTGACCCAGCGGCTGATGCCCTGGGCCAGGATGTGGTCGACGATCTCCGGTTCGACCGCCCGGTTCATGACCGAGCTGACGCGGAGGGCGTCCTCGTCACCGAAGTGGCGGCTGGCGGCGAGCAGGCGGATGGCCGGGTCGTCGATCGCGACCGACCGCTGGAGGCGCTCGGCGAGTTCGTCCACGATGGACTGGAGATCGCGGTCGGACACGGCGCCCCTTCCCCTCGGCGGCTGCCGTCCACGGTAGCCCGCCGCTCAGCCCAGCACGGTCCCGGAGCTGCCCGTGTTGCGGTCGCGTTTGCGGGAGAACGCGCCGAGGTCGATCTCCAGGCCGGTGTGGACCCCTTTGTAGCGGACGGGATCGGCGTCGTGGTCGGCCCCCGACTCGACCCGGTCGACCAGCGTCGCCATCAGCCGGCCGACGACGGGCGCGTTCTTGAACTGGTTGCCGCTGGTGCCCATCGCGACGTAGAACCCCGGCAGCTCGGTGCGGTCGTAGATCGGCGTCCAGTCGTCGGCGGCGTCGTACACGCCGACGACCCCCCGGGCCCGGTTCGGCACCCGCAGCCCGGGCAGCCGCCGCGCCGCCCGGGTGACCTGGGCTTCGAACACCGCCATGGTCGGGTGGGGCCGGGCGTCGTCGGGGTCGTCGAGCCAGTGCAGCGGGTCGCACGCCGGTTCGGTGCCGCCGATGAGCAGGCCGCCGCCGACCTCGCCGCGGAAGTAGGTGCCGAGGTCCATGTCGGCCACGACCGGGCCGACCCCACCGGGCGGGTGGTACCCCTCGGGCGCGAGCACGTGGGCGACCTCCTGGCGCAGCGGCCGCACGCCGATGGTGAAGTCCGACCCGACTCCGGCCAGCTTGTTGAGCTGGCCCGACCAGGGCCCGGCGGCGTTGACCACCACGGGCGCGGCGATCTTCGTGCCGTCCGCCAGCAGGACGGCGCTCACCCGCCCGGCGCGGGACTCCACCCCGGACACCGTGGCGCGGAACCGGAACCCCGTGCCCTCCTTCGCGGCCGCGGCCGCCAGGTTCCGCGCGGCGAGCTGGGGGTCGGTGACGTACCCGGCATCGGGGGTGTAGACACCACCGAGTGTCTCCGTGGCGTCGGCCCAGAAGGCGTCGTCGTCCACCCGCTTGGGCGGCCAGAAGCGGCCGGCGTTGATGCCGGGAACACGGTCGAGCAGGGTCTCGCTGTCCCATTCCTGGTAGGGCACGCCGACTTCGTCGAACAGCGGCAGCCAGCCGGCCCTCGGCGCGGCGGCCACGTCGAGCATCACCAGGCCGCTGCGTTCGAACCGGGCCAGGTCGCCGACGTCGTGGCCGAGGTGCTCGCCCCACGCCGACCAGCAGAACTGCGACTCCCAGGCGGCGGCGACACCCGAGAGGGTGGAGAAGTTGTAGCGCACCACGGCACTCGACGCGCTCGTCGAGCCCTGCCCGGCGCCGCTCGCGCGGTCCACCACCACGACCCGGCGGCCCGCCCTGGCCAGTTCGAGCGCGATCGCCGATCCGATCACGCCGGCGCCGACCACCACGACGTCCGCGCTGACTTCCGAGCTCATCGGCTTCGTCCTCCCTGTGTTCCCGCGTCCCAGTGTGCGGAGCCGGGCGCCCGCCGTCGCCCGACAGCTGTCGCGATCCGGGCTTGCCCCGGACGACGGATGTCCATTGGCGCCGGCGACCCGCCCGGACGACAGTGGGCGCAGTCACCCACGCACGGACGGAGTAGTTCATGTGGCTCACCGGAGCGACCGTCATCAACGGCACCGGCGCGGATCCGGTCCCCGGCCAGGCCGTCCTCGTCGAGGACGGCCGCATCGCGGCATTGGGCGGCACGCCGCCGGCCGGCGCGGACGTCGTGGACCTCACCGGCCTGTACCTCACCCCGGGGCTCATCGACGCGCACGTCCACCTGGGACTGTCCAGTGATCTGGACAAGCTGAGCACGTCCCGGCAGCTGTCCGTCGCGGAGATCGCCGCCGACATGTTCGCCAACTGCCGCCGGACCCTGGAGTCGGGCTTCACGACCGTCCGGGACACCGGCGGGGTGGACGACGGCATCGCCCGGGTGGTCGCGGACGGCCGGATCCCCGGCCCGCGCATCCTCCACTGCGGCCCCATCCTGGCCCAGACCGGCGGGCACGGTTACCTCGGCGCGGAGTGGGATTCGGCCGAGGACTGGGACGCCCGCCAGGTCCCCGGCCTGTTCGCGCTGTCCCTGCTCTCCGACGGCCCGGACGCCGTGCGGCGCAACGCCCGCGAGGCGTTCCGCCGCGGCGCGGGCTTCCTCAAGATGTGCGTCACCGGCGGGGTCGTGTCCCGCCACGACAAGCTCTCCGACACACAGTTCACCCACGACGAGATCGCGACGGCCGTGGCCGAAGCGCGGGCCCGCGGCACGTACGTGACGGTCCACGCGCACAACAACGAAGGCCTGCGCACGGCGATCGACGCGGGCGCGGAGTGCGTGGAACACGGTTCGGCGGTCGACGCGGAGATGGCCGCGCTGATGGCCGAAAAAGGGGTCGCGCTGGTGCCCACGCTGGCGGTGGCGCACGCCCTGCTCAAGGACTCGACCGCGGCCGGGCTGCCCGCGCACATCGGCGAACGGGTCGGCCACGCCATCGACGGCCAGGCCGACGCCATCCGCGCCGCCCGCGCGGCCGGGGTGCTCATCGGCTCGGGCTCGGACTACGTCGGGCCGAACCAGGACCATCGCGGCCACGAGCTGGTGCTGCGCAGCGAGATCGAGTCGCCGATGCAGGCGCTGGTCTCGGCGACCCGGGACAACGCGCGTGTCCTGCGGATCGGCGACGAAGTCGGCACGATCGAGCCCGGCAAGCTCGCCGACCTGGCCGTGTTCGGCAGCGATCCCCTCGCGAACCCGCTCGTGTTCGACGATCCCCAGCAGGTCAAGGTCGTGCTCCAGCGCGGCCGCGTCGTGAAGGACGTCCGATGACCGGCTGACCCCCGATCAAGAAGTGATGGTGTCGATCAGCCGGTTGAACCGGAGCCTCGAGGCGCGTTCGACAGCGGCGAGGGCCCCGGCGACGCCCATGGTGATCTTCGCCCATGTGGGCAGCCGGACCGGCGAGGTGAACGTGCCGACGTGCTCGGCGACGACCGGAATCCGGGTGAGGGCCTCGATGCCGTGGAGGAGGCTGACGACGAGCGCGGTCAGGAGGACGACGAGGGACACGAAGCCGACAACGGCGCTGGTACGGGGAAATCGGTACCCGAACCGCTCCCGCAGTCCTTCTTGCGAACGTCGGTCGGGGCGCAGCGCGAGTTCGCTGCCGTCGTCCGACACGAAGCGCATGCGCTTCAGCCCGAACGCACTGGTGGCCACTTCGATGACACCGCCGGGCACCGGAAACACCGCCGGAAGATTGGACCGGTGGACCTGAACACCGTCCCGGTACAGCGCGGCCGGGCTCTTTCCCACCGCCTTTTCGTGCTGCTTCCGGCTTTTCGCCTCCGCGAGGTGCCGGACGTCGACCGCGTACACGTGGTCCGCGAGATCGAGGTAGAAGAGGGACCGGGAAAAGAGCTGCCAGCGGCGATATTCGGGAAGTGTGCTCCCGTCGCCGGCTCTGACTTTGCCGAGCCGCAAGCGCCGCGCGAGGTTCTTGACCATGCCCTTGATTCCAGTCGTTCGCCCGCCCGGCCACCAGTGGGATCACGTCATGACGTCACCATGACATTCCTCGGGCGCGGCCTATGACGCAGTGTCATGTCACCCGTGCGAGCTACCCGGAGGTGTCCACCGAACGGTGACGCCGCGAGGGCTCCGGATCCGTAGCTTTCACCGCGTAAGCCTTTCCTCGTAATGCGTTTTGCACCAGGAGCTCATCATGACCCGTAGGACCTCCGCGGCGCTCGCCCTGTGCTGCGCCGTGGCCGGAGTGGCGCTGGCCGGCTGCGACGAAGCCCCGGAAGCGGACTCGGCTCCGCCGGCGAGCACTTCCTTCACCGGGCCGGAAAAGATCAAGGTCGGCGACCGTTCGGTGAACGTGTCCTGCTCGGGAGAGCCGGTTGACGGACGTCCGGTGGTCGTGCTGCTCCACGGGGGCGGCGACGGGCTGGACAAGCTGGCGGGCATCCAGAAGACCCTCGCGGAAAAGGACCGGGTCTGCTCCTACGACCGGCTCGGCGCGGGCGCCAGTGACCAGCCCGATGGGCCGCAGACCTTCGAAACCACCGGGAAGGTGCTGACCGCGGTGGTCGACCGGGTCGCCGGGGACAAGCCGGTCGTGCTGGCCGGGCATTCCCTGGGCGGGCTGATCGCCGCCCGGTACACCCCCGACCACCAGGACCGGGTCAAGGGTCTCGTCCTGATGGACGCCACCTCGCCCACCCAGACCGCCGACCTCCGGGCGGGGATACCGGATTCCGCCACCGGCACGGCGGCCGAACTGCGGGCGCAGACCCTGGCCGTCCT
Source organism: Amycolatopsis sp. NPDC051758 (assembly GCF_044453095.1). Classification (NCBI taxonomy): domain Bacteria; kingdom Bacillati; phylum Actinomycetota; class Actinomycetes; order Pseudonocardiales; family Pseudonocardiaceae; genus Amycolatopsis; species Amycolatopsis sp. NPDC051758. The sequence goes on from NZ_JBITCJ010000003.1 coordinate 48,069, forward strand.
GCAGGGGGACGGCCCGGAGAAGCTGACGGCTCCCGACGGCGCCGTCCGGCCCGCCGGGGACATCCCGGTCGAGGTGATCCAGCACGGAAAGCCTTACCTCGCCGCCCTTCCCGAGTACGGGCCGGCCCTGGAGCAGGCCTGGGCCGAAGGCCAGAAGAAGTGGCTCGCGATCTCCGGCCACAGCACGCTGACCACCGCGACCGGCAGCGAGCACTACATCTACGTCGACCAGCCCGAGCTCGCCGTGCAGGCGATCCGGCGCGTCGTCCTGCAGGCCACGGCGGTCAGGTGACCAGGCCGTGGCGGAAGGCGTAGATGACCGCTTGGACACGATCGCGGAGCCCGAGCTTCGTGAGCATGCGTGACACGAAGGTCTTGACGGTCTCCGGGCTGATCATCAGGGTCGCGGCGATCTCGCTGTTGGAGAAGCCGTCCGCGATGAGCCGGAGGACCTCGAGCTCCCTCGGGGTCAGCGTGATGTCGCCCGCGTCGTCGTCGACGGGCCGGATCCGGGCGGCGTACTTGCCCACGAGCTGGCGCGTCACCTCGGGATCCAGCAGCGCCGCGCCCGCCGCCACGGTCCGGATCCCGTCCAGCAGCCGGTCCGGCGGCGCGTCCTTGAGCAGGAACCCGCTGGCCCCGGCGCGCAGGGCCCGGTAGACGTACTCGTCGAGGTTGAACGTGGTCACCACGAGCACCTTGCCGGGCTGGGACACCCCGGCTCCGGCCAGCAGCCGGGTGGCTTCGATGCCGTCGAGCACCGGCATGCGCACGTCCATCACCACGACGTCCGGGCGCAGGCGGGCGGCGAGGTCGACCGCGGCCCGCCCGTCCCCGCATTCGCCCGCCACCTCGAGGTCGGGCTGGGCGCCGATGATCGTCACCAGCCCGGTGCGGACCAGCATCTGGTCGTCGCAGACCAGCACCCGGATCGGCGCGGTCACGACGGGCTCCCCGCGGGAATGCGGGCCCGCACGGAGAACCCGCCGCCGGCTCTCCCGCCCGCGCTGAACTCGCCGCCCAGGACGTCGACCCGCTCGCGCAGACCGGCGAGGCCCCGGCCGCTCCCGCCGAGCGACCCGGGGTGCGGGCCGGGACCGTCGGTGCTGACTTCCACGGTGATCTCCCGGGCGCCGTGGCGCACCTCCACCGAAGTCCGGCTGCCGTGGGCGTGCTTGAGGGCGTTCGTCAGCCCTTCCTGGACCACCCGGTAGGCAACGGGACCGGCGGGCGACACGACGGGCGTGCCCTCCTCGACGAACTCCACCGGTTGCCCGGCCCGGCGGGTGTGCTCCACGAGGGTGCGCAGCCCCTCGGCGGTGCCGTGGTCCGGGTCGAGCACGTCGAGCAGCCGGCGCAGATCGCTGACGGCCAGCCGCCCGGTGCCGGCGATGGCGGCCAAGCTCTGGTCGAGCCGCTCCGGCGCGGCGGTCAGGTAACGGGCCGCCTCGGCCTGCATGACCATCGCCGTCACGTGGTGCGTCACGACGTCGTGGAGCTCGCCGGCGAGGCGAGCGCGTTCGGCCGCGCGGGTGTCTTCGGCGACCCGGCGACGACGTTCGGCCTCCGCGGCCCGGGTCGAACGCAGCCACGTCCCGATCCCCCACGCCAGCACCAGCGCGAGGTAGAACGTCACGTAGCCGTCCAGTGGTTCGTCCCCGCCGAGCAGGGCGAACGCGGTCGCCAGCACCACGTATGCCACGGAGAACACGAGTGCGACGGTGCGGCGGCGCCGTTCCAGCAGCAGCCCCACGGTCAGCAGCGCGAGGGGCAACGCCGTGCCCGCGAACGAGTGGTAACCACGAAGCTGGTCGAGCGCGAAGCCGAGCGACACCAGCACAAAACCGGTGAGCGGCCACCGCCGGCACACCGTGAGGGGCGCGCACTGGAGGGCGACCGCCACGATGGCCAGCGCGTCGTAGGGCCGGGCCGGCATCCCGCCGAACTGCGTCCCGTGACTCTGCAACGCAGGCAGCAGAGACCCGGCGAAGAGCACCAGCGCGACCAAGGGGTACCAGACCACGCCGGCGCGCCACAGCTTCGAGTCCCGCGGAAGGATGACCACGCGGGGAAGCTTATTCCGGGCGCGCGGGCGGCGGCACCGAGCTGGGGCTCACCGGCGTCCGCACGGTGAATCCTGTTGCCCGACAAAGGCTCCGGAGCTGAGGTAGGGTGCCCGCCGTGACGCGAGCCTCGGATGCGGAGCGGCCGGCGGCCGGCCGGCGTGGACCGGCGCCCACCGGGCGGCCGACCATGCGCGACGTCGCGTCGGCCGCGTCGGTGAGCGTCAAGACGGTCTCGCGGGTCGTGCACAACTACCCGTTCATCAGCGACGACGTGCGCGGCCGTGTCCAGGCCGAGATCCGCCGGCTCGGGTTCCGGCCCAACAGCAACGCGGTGGGCCTGCGCCGGACCGACCGGCCCGCCGGCGGCATCGGCGTGCTCGCCGCGGACCTGGCCGACCCGTTCTACGCGGGGATGCTCAGCGCGATCGAACAGGTCTGCACGGCGCGGTCGTTCACCACCCTCGTCGCCGGCTCCGACGAGGACCCGGCGCGCGAACGCGGACTGCTCGGCACGTTCGTCGAGCGCCGCCTCGACGGGCTCATCGTGGTGTCGGCCGACCGCCGCCACGACCACCTGCGCCCGGAGCTGGACGTCGGCACGCGCATGGTGTTCGCCGACCGCCCGCCGCAGCGGCTGCCGGTGGACTGCGTGCTGGCCGCGCACGCCGAGGGCGCCGGGCAAGCCGTGGCGCACCTGCTCGGGCAGGGGCACCGCGCGATCGCCTACGTCGGCCACTCCCCCGTGATCCACACGGCGCGAGAGCGGCTGCGCGGGTTCCGCGCCGCACTGGCCGAGGCGGGTCTCGAGCCGCACGCGGTCCGCACCGACGCGGTCGACGCCGCAGCCGCCCACCGGGCGGCGGCCGAGCTGCTGGCCGCACCCGACGCCCCGACGGCGTTGTTCGCCGACAACCCGCGGCTCGTCGGCGGCGTCGCCCGGGCCATCGCCGAGTCCGGCGCACCACGAACGGCGTTGGTGGCCTTCGACGACTCGGAGCTGGCCCAGGTGCTGGGCGTCACGGTGGTCGCTCAGGACCCCCGTGAGCTGGGAAAACGGGCGGCGGAGCTGCTGTTCGCCCGCCTCGACGGCGACCGTTCCCGCCCGCGGCGGGTGGTCCTGCCGACCACGCTCGTCCCGCGCGGGTCGGGCGAAGGCCGAGGTGTCGCGCTGCGCCCGGCCGAGCACTGAGCCGACGCCCCAACCGAACCCGCAGCCGGTTCGGAAACCCGCACCGGACTACGGTTCTGTCCGGTCCTGGCCATTGACAACGCTGACAACGCCGACCGAGACTGAGCCGCGTTGCCAACGTTGTCAATCAGCACCAGGACACCTGAGGAGCGACCCGTGAAGTTCCGCCGCACCCTGGCACTGTCCGCCGCCGTCACCGCGTCCCTCGCCATCGCCGGACCCGCCGCCGCGACCGACCGTCCACTTCGGATTCTCAGTGCCACCGCCGACACCGCGCTGACCCAGCGCTGGCAGGACTTCGGCCGCCGCCCCGGGGTGAACTGGGCCGCGGCCGACGGCACCTATTCGACGCGGCTGCCGTCCGGATTGGACGTCTGGCTGTTCAACGACACCTTCTTCGGGCCCGTGCGCGCCGACGACAGCCTGCCGGAGTCGTCGCCGTTCACGCACAACTCGGCGGTACTGTCCACACCGGACGCGAAACACCTGCTCACCACGATCGCGCCCGGCCCGCCCGCGCACCCGAAGTCCTTGGTGGGCCCGACGCCGAACAGCCCGGGTGAGCCGAACGACTACTGGTACTGGAACGGCGACGGCATCGTCGACGGCGGGAAGCTGCGCGTGATCGAGTTCGAGCAGGCGCCGACCGACGACCCGCCGCCGTTCAACTTCGCCTGGACGAAGACGAAGCTCGCGACGCTCGACCCAGACACGTTCCGCCTGGAGAAGCTCACCGACGTCGCTTCGGCCGGCAACGTCCAGTGGGGCACCGAACTGATGCGCGACGGCGCGTGGACCTACATCTACGGCGTCGAAGGCGAGGGCTTCACGAAGTACCTGCACGTCGCCCGCGCGCCGATCGGCCGGCTCGACGGGCCGTGGCAGTTCCGGACCGCGGCCGGCTGGTCGGCCGACCCGGCGGCCTCGGCACGGCTGCTCGGCAACGTCGGCAGCTCGTTCGGCGTCACGCCGATCGGCGGTGAGTACCTGCTCACGACGTTCGGTTCGGGCCTGGAGAGCACCATCCACGCCTACCACGCGACCAGCCCGGTCGGGCCGTTCACCGGCGGCGAGACGATCTACACCGCGCCCGAGGCCGGGAACGGGCGCTACACCTACAACGTCGCGGCGCACCCCGAGATCAGCCGGCCCGGGGAGCTCGTCATCTCCTACAACACCAACAGCGAGAAGCTGGCCGACCTCTACGCGAACATCGACAACAACCGCCCCCGGTTCGTCGACCTCGAGCTCTCCCGACGCCGGTAGGGCCCGGTTCGTCACGGCCCGAGCGGTCTACCGCGGTTCCAGGACCAGCGGCCGCGCCCGCTGCCCGATCTCGGCGAACAGGGCGTCGACCTGGGCCCGCATCTCGCACCCGCCGTCGCGGCCCGTCCAGTACCGGCGGACCGCGCCGGCCAGCCGGTAGCACATGTCGACGGGCACGAGGAAGCAGTCCGTGCCGCGCTCGGTCCCGCGGAACAGGATCGCCTCGACGTCCGGCTCGGCCGCGGCCAGCAGCGGGTGGTCCGCGGTGAGCTCCGCCCACAGGCCCCGGGGCAGGACGGCCTCGGCGGCGCCGGCCGGCCCCGGCTGGAACGCGGTGACGCGGGTTCCGCGACGCAGGAAGAAGGCGAACCCCGCCGGGAGGCGCCGCCAGTCGAGGCAGGCGACCGGCCGCCGCGGATCCCACAGGTAGCGCTCCGGCACCGCGCGGTACCGCGCCTCCCCCGGCGTGTGCTCGGTGAACAGCAGGAAGCACGCCCGGCACGCGCACAGCAGGCCACGGCCACCGGTGTCGGCCACGTGACAGTGCCGCGAGGCGACCGGCGTCGCACACAGCTCACACTGCCGCGGCCGGGCGGAGCGCCGGTCCCGCCCGGGGGCCGCGTACTCGAATCCGGTGTGGACACTCACGAGGCTCTCCCTTCCCGTGCGGCGCCGGGTGGTGGTCCCATGCCGATCTGGTACAGCGTGGTGACGGCCTCGGGCACGATCTCGACACCCCCGATTTCCGGGGCCGCGTCCCGGACCGCGGTTTCGACCAGCTCCCTGGCCACCACCGCCGCGGACGAGCACCCCGCGGACGCGCCGAGCCGCACCCGCGCCACCGCGCCGTCGGAACCCAGGTACTCGACCGCGCCGCTCACGTGCGGGCGGACCCGGTCCAGCGCCTGCCCGATCCGGGCGTCGACGTCGAGGGGGTGCAGGCCGTGGAGCAGGAGCAGGCCCGCGACGTCGTCGTCGGCGGCGATCGAGCCGACCAGCGCCGGGGCGTTTTCGCGCAGGAGGGCGACGATGCGGGTCAGGCCGTCGCCGTACAGGTCCGTCAGCTGCCGGACGAGCTCTTCGGCGGTTCGCCGGTTCGCGCCGGTCAGCAGGAGGGACAGAAGTGTCTCGAGGCGTTCACCCCGGGCTTTCGCGGACGTGGCCGGCGGCGTGGTCACCGGTCTCCCCCCGCCCGGATCTCCCGCAGGATGCGGATGGCCGAGCCGGACACGCTGCTCGCCGGCGTCGGCACGCCGACGCCGACCGGGTCCTCCATGAAGGGCATGAACTTGTCCGGGAAGCCCGGCATGGTGCACCCGATGCAGATGCCGCCGACGTTCGGGCAGCCACCCACCCCGTTGATCCAGCCCCGCTTGGGGACGTTGCACTTGACGACCTGGCCCCAGCACCCCAGTTTGACCAGGCATTGCGGGGAGTCGTGCCGGTCGGCGAACTCGTCCTGTTCGTAGTACCCGGCCCGGTCGCAGCCTTCGTGGACGGTGGCCCCGAACAGCCACTTCGGCCGCAGCGCCTCGTCGACGTCGATCTCGGGCGCCCGGCCCGCCACCTGGAAGAGCAGGTGCAGGATGGTTTCCGAGAGGTTGTCCGGCTGGACCGGGCAGCCCGGCACGCACACGATGGGCAGCCCGGCCCACGACCGCCAGTCCCGGCCGAGGTATTCGGGCACGCCCATGGCGCCGGTGGGGTTGCCGGCCATCGCGTGCACGCCGCCGTAACTGGCGCAGGTGCCGACGGCCAGGATCGCCATCGCCCGCGGCGCCAGCCGGTCGAGCCACTCGCTGGCCGTGATGGGCTGACCGGTCTCGGGGTCGGTGCCGAACCCGCTCCAGTACCCCTCGGCCTTGTTCGTCTCGTCGGCGATGGAACCCTCGACGATCAGGATGAACGGGTCGAGCTCCCCGCGGTGCGCCTGGTGCCACCACTCCATGAAACTGTCCCGGCCACCGTCGGGCCCGCACGAATAGTCGAGGAAAGGCCAGTGCATGGCGACCTCGGGCAGCCCGGGAAGCCCGCCGAGAACGATCTCTTCGATACTGGGCTGGGTGGCGGCGGTCAGCGCCACCGATTCACCGTCACAGCTGAGGCCACCATTCATCCATAAAATATGGACAGTCGGTGGGTAATTCTCGGTGTCCTCAGCCGGGCCGTTGCCGGTCTGCCTGGCCGTGACCATCGATGGCACCTTCCCTGCGGCCGCGGGCCGCGTTTCCGCTTCGCACGCGGGCGATCCCCCTGCGTGCCCGGCCCGAAGGACGCCCACCGTAGACCTGTCCGGCAGCACCGGCAAGACTGACCTGTCGGCGGACCGGACACAGGCGGCCGTTCCCCATTTCGGGGGCGGTGGAAGTCTTGATCGACGACTACACTGAACGTCCATCGGAAGGGATGGTTGCCGTGGCGGAATCGGCCGGTCGGGGGCACGAGGCGGTGATCGAGGTCGTCCCGGTCGAAATCGACAGCAAGATTTTTCCGGCGCGGCCGTCGTCGGTTCCGGAAATCCAGGAATTCCTGCGTGCGTGCCTCGCGGGCGCTTCGCTCACCGAGGCGGAGGAGCGTGAAGTGAGCGCCGCGATCCTGCGCGCCCTCCTCACCGCCGCCGGTACCGCCGGCACGCTCGAGGTTTCCTGCCGGCGATACGCCCGCCACGTCGAGGTCGACGTGCTCCCGTCGCGGGCCGAGCTCCCCCGCCCGGCCGCGCCGCCGGCCGAAGTCCCGGTCGCCGCCGCCAGTTTTGCCGAATGGCTGACCGAAGCGCTGCACAGCAGCGGGCTGCGCAAGGAGGCCGCCGCCGAGCGGCTGGGCGTTTCGGTGAAGACGATGAACCGCTGGCTCGGCGGGCGGACCGAGCCGCGCCTGCGCGACCTCCGCCGGATCCAGGACGAGTTCGGCGCCGTCCGGCTGCGCTGACCCGCCCGGTCCTGGGCGCTGCCGAAGACGCGAGCGTGACTTGCGCGGGCAGCGCTCAGGCCTGCTCCGGTCGATCCGGCATGGCCAGCTCGATGGTGCAGCCGGCGGCGTCGGAGCTGACGTCCAGCCACTCACAGATCCGGTCGGTCATCACCAGGCTGGTGCCGGGGCGCGCCGCGGACCGGAGGCCGTAGAACGCCGGGCCGTCGACCGGGCGGTCGCTGTGCAGCGTGCACACCACCCGGCCGGCCGCCGGCCGCACCCACACGGCCGCCCGGTTGATGCCGTGCTCGAGCAGGTAGGCGATCGCCTCGCCGACGGCGATGCCGAACAGAGTCACGGCGTCCTCGGACCGCAGCAGCGCGCTCGCCTTGTCCAGCACGTGGCGCCGGACGGCGACCAGGTTCCCCTCGAAGTGGAACAGGTCGCCGGCGGTGCCCGGAGCCGCGGAACCGCGCTCACCGGTGTCGCCATCGGGTGCCGCGAACGGCGCGGACGGCGAGGGCCGGCCGTTCCTCGCGCACTCGGGATGGGTGCGCCGGGCCTCCTCGACCACGCCGGCGTCGACGGTCCTGGTGTCGTAGGGGCAGATCATCCAGATCCCGGTGTCCGCCAGGGAGGTGTTGAAGCCCGCCTCCACGCGCTGCCAGCCGGCCCAGTCGCCGGGCTCGCCGGTGCGAGCCGGCTCGGCGAGGATGCGCACCGTGCCGGTCGGCGCGGTCGAGCGGTGCCGGTGCCAGTAGCGGCGCAGCGCGTTGGCCAGCTGCGCCGGCCGGCGGCCGAAGTAGGCCGATTCGGCAAAAGCGATCCGGTCGGCGTCGGCGCCCATCGCGGTGTGCAGCAGTTCGCGGTTCGCCGCCGTCGTGGTGACCAGCACCGGCTCACCCCCGCGCAGGCCGTCCTGCACGAACGAGACGGCCACCTCGAGGAACTCCGCGTCACTGCCGTAGAGGCAGCCTTGGTGGCGGAAGCCTGGCTTCTCCACGCTCCCCGACGCGGGGCCGGCTGCCGGGGTGGTCATGCGCACCGAGCCTCCTGGGGCCGTTCTTCACGGGTCGTCACTTCGATCGGATTTCCTCACACGTTCCGGCGGATCGATGGGAGAGTACCCGCCGCGGGGCCATCCGGCTATTGCCTACTGAATTGATTGCACCCGTTCGGAGCAATTCCCTCCGCCACGTGATCGAAAGCGCGCCAGGAGCCCCGTCACCAGGGAAACGCCTGGCGGGCAGGCCCATGGCCACAAGTGTCCCGCCGCGCGTGAGCTCCGACATTAATGTCCGCCGCGGCCCGCCGAAATGGATCCGAAATACGGCGACGGCGGCTTGTTCGAACAACATTTACCATGACGTTTCCGGGGTTCCCAGGAATTGTTCGGCGCCCACCGGCACCGGCGAGTTGCAGGTCCTGGCCCGGGACGGACCGGAGCCGGGTGCAGCGGCTGCGTCAGCACGACGGCCGCCGGACCGAAGTCGACGGCGGCCGGCCGGGCCCGTACCTACTCATCCCTGGAGTCGTCGGCGGTCACGAAGACCAGAAGTGTCTCGCCGGCGAGCGGCGGCTTCGGGCTGCCGGCCGGCGCGCGCGTCATCAAGGACGGCATGCTCCGCCGGGAACCGGCGGCCGACGTGAACCGGCCGCGTCAGATCGAACGGGCCGGGCAGGGCGCCGTCAGGACGGCAGCTCCACTTCGAGGCCCATGATCTTCGCCGTGCGGCGGCGGCGGATCCAGCGGCGGGTGGACGTCACGTCGGGCAGCTCGTCGGCGAATGCCTTGCGTTGCGCCGATGTCGCGGAGCGCCAGCGCATCACGAGCACCGGGCGGACCGGCGCGACCCACCCCTTCGCCGAATCGTGGGCCGCGGCGAGCCGGTCCTCGTAGCCGGCCTCCGGCCGGTACCCGAGCTCGAGGTCGATCAGTGGCTCGGGGCCGCCGGCGTAGTGGTGGCACCGGGAGAGCATCCGTGCGATCTCGTCCAGCGCGATCCTCAGCGCGGTGGGCACCTGGTCCTGCCACCGCCCGGGGCGCGGGGCGTCCGGCGCCCGCGCCTCCGGCACGACGATCACGGCCCGCACCGCGGTCCCGGCGAGCTCGACGCGGATCCGGCGGCCGCTCGCGTCGACGAAGAACCGCGGCACGTGGCCCGCCACACCGGTGCCGGACCACCGTTGCACCCACTCCGCCACGTCGTCCGGCGGCGGGTCGGACAGCACGAAGGTGAATTCCAGATCCTCGCCGGTCAGGTTCATCCGCACCGGGAACAAGGCCCCGAGCACGTCCATGAACGCCGAGCCGACGACGAGAGCGGCGCCGGAACCGCCTCCGGTCAACGCCGCCTCCTTTCCTCGCGGGCGGTCGATGCCCGCTGCCGCGCCGAGCGAGCGGCGGTCACTACACCTGCAGGTCCGCTTCGATGCGCTTGAGGTAGTGCCGGGCCAGCGCCAGGTTCGCCCGGTCGCGGTCCAGGACCAGGTACAGGAACAGCGAATTCCGCGAACCCACCGAGTTCATCAGGCGGATCAGGTGGTACTGGCGGTGCAGGGTGATCAGGATGTCCTCGATGCTGTCGTTCAGGGCGAGCGAGGACATCACCCGCAGTTTCGACCGCACGACCTCCGTGTTGCCGGCCGCGGCGACCTCGAGGTCCAGCCACTCGCCGCCCCCGCTCGTGCCGAGCGACATCCCGCTTTCGTAGTCGACCAGGGCGACGCCGACGGCGCCCGCGATGGACATGGCTTCCTTCAATGCGGTGTCGATGTTCATCATCACGCGACTTCCTCCTGTGAACTGGTGATCGGCGGCCGTGCGGCGCGCCCGGCCGGAAAACGGGTGCCGGTCAGGCGGTCAGGACCAACCCGATCCGATCGAGGACCGGACGGGACTCGAACAGGAGACGGCCGACGTTCAGCCCCTTGTCTCCGAGGACGACCAGCACCGCCAGCCGGCCGATGGCGTAGACGGCCATGTAACCCTCGCTGCTGAACACCACCGTCTGGTTCAGCGTGCCCTGGCCGCACACCTCGGCCGCCTGCCGTGCGATCCCGAGATCCGCGGCGGCGAGTGCGGACAGTTTTGCCGGGTCGATGCGGTCGTCCGCATCGGCGATGATCGGGATCCCGTCGACGGCGGCGAGCACCACGTCGGTGACCCCGGCAACGTTTTCCCGGAGTTTTCGCAGTTCGGCGGCCAGTGCGTCGAAGTCCACTGTTCTTTCTTTCTGCGTCGAAGAGATCGATCTGAATGATGGCAGCATTGACTCCGGGTGATCTCGTGACACGAAAAGCCCGGCCGGCTCCACGATCGGCCATTCGGGCCGCCCTCTCGCCGGGAGACCTTACCGGCGTGACTACTTCCCGCCTATCGGCTGCTCGATCTCGCCCTCAGCACTACACGATCGGTTCAACCACGCTGAGTTGCTTCGGATAACTGTTCAGAAATCACGTCGACGACCATTTCCCGGTTTCGAATTTCCGCAAAACCACGTGAACTGCCACGACACGACCGGGGAAACGTCGAAACCGGGCCACGGCCCACGGCAAACGCGCGGTGCCGGGCCGATTCACCGACCACGCGGGCGGTCAAGCGAGGTTGACACTCAGCGCGACAAAGCGTCGCCCGTTCAGCGGGTTGCGGTGGCGCCCCGGCACCGGCAACCGGACGCACAGTCCTTTGTGGACGATGCCGGGTGCTCAGTCGTGGGACCGCGATTCGAGCACCCCCACGAAGGCCGAGGCGATGCGGGCGACGGCCCGGTCGTCGTCGTCGGCCAGCTGCCGCAGGACACCGCACGCGGCGGTCCCCGGCAGCTCGACGAGTGCCTGGGCCAGCCGGATCCGCACGGCGGAGTCCGTGGTGTGTGCGGCGAGCGCGCCGGTGAGCGCGCTCATGATCCGGTCCGTGCCCGCGGGGTCCCGTGCCAGGGTGCCCAGCACCTCGGCCGCCTCGACGTCGTTCGTGCCCTCGACCACCATGCCGACCAGGGTCGGCACGGCCGCGATCGCACCACGCCGGCCCAAGGCCGGCGCGGCGTGCCTGCGCGCCGCCGGACGTCGGCGTCGTCCGAACCCATTCCGGACGCCACGCCGGCCACACCGTCGTCGCCCGCCCGCGCCAGCGCCCACCGCAGGGCGCCGGCGACGTTCGGATCGGATTCGGCGAGGACGGCCCTGGCCAGCAGCTCGGCGGGCAGCGGCACGTCCTCGGCCGGGGCCAGGACGGTCTGCTGCCGGCGTGCGGCGCTGGGCGAGCCGAGCCCGCGCAAGAGCTCCACGACCCGCAGGACGCCCGCCCAGCCCGACGGCGCCGAGGCATCGATCGTCCGGAGCCGCTCGAGGAGCTCCTGCTCCCGCTTCAGCCGGTCTTCGGTCCGCCGGATCAGGTCACCGACCAGGGCGGCCGGGGTGAAGGCGGGATCCGCCAGCAGACCGCCGATCTGCCGCAGGGACAGTCCCAGGGACCGCAGGCCCTCCACGTGGAAGATCCGGCGGATGTCCTCGGCGGAGTACTCGCGGTAGCCACCCACGGTGCGGCCGGTCGGTCGCACCAGCCCGAGCGAGTCGTAGTGCCGGAGCATCCGGGTGCTCACCCCGCAGCGGCGCGCCACTTCGCCGATCAGCACGCCGTGCCCCCGGCACGTTCCGGGCCGAGCGCGACGACCCGTTTCGCCTCGTCGACGGCCGGCTCGAACCCGGCGTCGGGGTCGAGGAGGAGCCGCTCGGTGGCACGGGCGTGCGCCCGCACCGCCGGGTCCCGGCTCGCCAGGCCGGTCCGCAGGGCCGGCCCGATCTCGTCGCCGAGTGCGACGAGCGCCCGGCTGAGGCTCAGCTGCACGGTCCGGTCGCCGCGCCCGAACTGCGCGGCCAGGTCCAGGGCCAGCCCGTTCCGCGCTTCGGGTGGCACGAGGACAACAGCAGCACGCCAGGCGCTTCGCGCGACCTCGTCGTCGGCGTCGTACAGCACCGACCGCGTGATGGCGGGCCACGCCGTCCGGTCCCCGATCTTCGACAGCGTGTGCAGCGCCTGGCTCCGGGGCTGAGCGCGCCCGGACCGCAGCTCGGAGAGGAGCCGGGGCACCGTGACCTCCGGCGGCAGGCGGGTCAAGGCCCAGGTGAGCATGTCACGCACGAAGAAGTCCGGCTCGACCGCGCACCGCGCCACGAGCGCGTCGACCAGGCCGGGGTCGGCGTCCGTGCCGGCGACCAGCGCCGCCTGCAGCCGCGTTGACGAGTTTCCGGCGCCCAGCGCGTCGAGCAGGCGCGTACTGGGTGAATCCTTGTGTGCCGAGTTGATCGGAACCACCTCCGGCACCCAGTGAAGACCTTGTCACCGTGTCAACGTCAAGCGCCGGTCTCGACCGGCCCGGCGAGCGTCCGCCGGCGGAACTCCGCGGGCGTCAGGCCGGTTTCCCGTTTGAAGACCTGCCCGAAATGGGAGGCGCCGGGGAATCCCCAGCGGGCGCCGATGGCGGCCGCCGGGACCTGCGTGAGTGCGGGGTCGGCCAGATCGAGCCGGCAACGTTCGACGCGCCGCTCGCGGATGCAGCGGGACACCGTGGTGCCGGTTCGCTCGAAGAGGATGTGCAGGGCCCGCGGCGACAGGAAGTGCGCGGCCGCGATCGGGCCGGGACCGAGATCGGCATCGGCCAGGTGGGCGTCGATATGGCCGAGGATCCGCTCGAGCAGGTCGTCGTGGCGGGACGGCGCGGGGACGTGGTGCCCGAGTTCACCGCGCAGCATCGTGCCGACGAGGGCCATCAGGGACCGCACGGCGGCAGGCCCGTGCACGCCGAGCGACTCGAGGTTGCGGTTGACGCTGAGCACCGCGCTCCACACCGTGTCGGTGAGGCCCGGCCCGCAGGCGAACGGCCGCGCGGTGAGCTCGGCCAGCGGATCGTCCTGCCGGGGTGTGATCGCGGTCTTGGGGAACCGGATGCAGGTGGAGCGGTAGCCGTCGCCGACGGTCAGCGTGGCCGGCTTGCCCGAGTCGTAGAGCGCGAACAGACCGGGCTCGAGCAGAGCGGCGCGGCCGTCCTGAGCGATGCGGATCTCGCCGGCGAGCTGCAGGGTGAGCACGTAGAACCCGGCGTCGGCGGGGCGGATCGTGTGGTGGTCGCGGTAGGCGGCGTGCCGTCCGGAGGCCATGTCGACGAAGCTGACCCCGTGCAGGTGCCGGTCGCGGACCCGGCCGGTGAACCGGTCCGGCCGGTCGCAGTCGAAGTCGAAGCTCAGCACACTGCGCCGGACGGCGTCCGCCCAGGACGTGAACGAGATCGGACGCGGCGCCACCCCGGTGTACTGCTCCGTCAGCGCTGTGAATGACGTCATCGTCATCTCCACGGTCGTTCAGGCCACGGTACCCAGCCGGCGCGCCGCAGGCCACGGGTGCGCTGGTTCGACATCGTCGTGCGCGCTCGCGCCACACACCGGCCGGCGGCGTTCCTACAGTCCCCCTCGGCGGACATCTCAGTGCAGAGGAGCCACCCATGACCTACGTGCAGGGTTCGCACCACGTGACGCTCTCCGTGGCGGACGCCCAGGAAGACGTCGACTTCCACGTCAAGATCCTCGGCATGCGCTTCATCAAGCGCACCGTCCTGTTCGACGGCTCCCTGCCGATCTACCACCTGTACTACTCGAACGCCGCGGGCGACCCGTCGAGCGTCGTCACGACCTTTCCCTGGGCGCAGGCCGGGTTCTTCGGCAAGCGCGGCACCAACCAGGCTCGCGAGGTCCTGCTGTCGGTCCCGGACCACTCGCTGGACTTCTGGCACGACCGGCTGACCGGGCACGGCATCGAGGTCACCGACGTCGAACGGTTCGGCCGGCGCCGGCTCGCGTTCCGGCACCCGTCGGGCATCGAGTACCTGTTCGTCGGCAACGACGGCGACGAGCGGGTGGGCCACCCCGGCCACGGCGTGCCGCAGGAGCACGCGATCCACGGCATCCACGGCGTGGGTGTGCACATGACCACCCCGGACCGCATGGTCGAGTTCGCCGGCGAGTCGTTCTTCGCCCAGGACGCCCTCGCCGAGGAGGGCGATGTCATCGGGCTGCGGATCGGCGACGCCAAGCACGGCAACCACCTCGAGATCACCGTCGACCGCACCGGCGACCAGGGCACCTGGAGCTACGGCGCCGGCACCTACCACCACTTCGCGTGGAACGTCAGCACCCTGGAGAACCAGGACGCGGTGAAGTTCGAGATCGAAGGGCGCGGGTACACCGACATCTCCGAGCTGAAGGACCGCAAGTACTTCAAGAGCGTGTACGTGCGCACGCCGAGCGGTGCGCTGTTCGAGCTCGCCGTGACCCACGCCGACGGCGGCTGGACCTGCGACGAGTCCCCGCACGAGCTGGGCACCCGGTTCCAGCTGCCGGAGCAGTTCGAGCACCGCCGCGACGAAATCCTGGGGCGGCTGGAACCGATCGACATCTGAGGACGGGATCACATGCCAGCTCCGCACGTGGCCGGCGGGTACGAGATCACCGTCCGGCGCGGCCAGTTCTGGGTGCCCGGCGAGCGGGTGCGCACCGAGTACGGGACCGTGCAGCGGGCACCGCTGTTCGTGCAGTGGGAAGCGCCGCCGGGCGAAGCTCATCCCGTGCCGCTCGTGCTCGTGCACGGCGGCGGCGGGCAGGGCACCGACTGGACCGGCACCCCCGACGGCAGGCCGGGGTGGGCGACCCGGTTCGTCGAAGCGGGCTTCGCGGTCTACGTCGTCGACCGCTGCGGGCACGGACGCTCGCCGTACCACCCCGATGTGGTCGGCCCGATGGGCGCGCCGTTCCCGTACGAGGCGGCGCGGGCGCTCTTCCTGCCCGACGAGGTGAATGACGCGCAGACCCAGTGGACATACGGGCCGGAGCACCTGGATCAGCTCCTCTGCCCGATGGGTCCGCTCCCGGCCGACCTGGCCGAGTCGCAACGCCTCGACGCGGACCGGCTGGGCCGGCTGCTCGACATCGTGGGCGAGGCCGTGCTGGTGACCCACTCGGCGGGCGGTCCGATCGGCTGGCTGACCGCGGACGCGCGGCCGGAGAAGGTCGTCGCCATCACCGCGATCGAGCCGATGGGTCCCGCCTTCGCGCAGTTCCCCGGGCTGGGCGCGCTGACGTGGGGTCTCACCAGCACGGAGATCACCTACGACCCGCCGGCCGGCGACCCGTCCGAGGTCACCGGGCGGCGCATCCCGGCCCTGGCGGGCAAGCCGGTCGCGGTGGTGACGGGCGGGGCGTCGGCGTTCGCCGCGTTCGCCCCGCAGATCGTGGAGTTCCTGGCCGGTGCCGGGGCTCGCGTCCGGCACCTGCACCTGCCGGACTTCGGCATCACCGGCAACGGGCACGGACTGATCTTCGAGGCGAACTCGGACGAGACCGTGAAACCCGTCGTCGACTGGATCCTGGCCACCATTCGCTGACCACCGCGGAGGACGGACACATGAACCACCTGCACGTCAGCGACGAGTTCGACGCGCTCATGGCGCGCCTCGACGCGATCACGCCGGTTCTCCAGGAGAGCGCCGAAGAGGGCGAGGTACTCGGCCGCGTGCCCGACGAGGCCGCCAAGGCACTGCACGGGACCGGCGTGTTCAAGGTCGGCATCCCCCGGGAGCTCGGGGGTTACGAGTTCTCGCCCCGCCAGGTGCTCGACACGATCGCCAAACTGTCCTATGTAGACGCTTCGGTGGGCTGGGCCTTCATGGCCGTGCAGATGGTCACCGGCACGACGGCCGCCTACCTCGGCCCGGAGGCCGTCGCCGACCTGTACCCGGACGTCGGCAACGGCGAGTACGCGCTCATCGCCGGCCAGGGCACCAAGCTCGGCACGGCGGTGCGCGTGGCCGGCGGCTACCGCATCAGCGGGCACTGGCACTTCGCGTCCGGGATCTCGATGGCGACCCACATCCACACCGCCGCGCTCTGCGCCGAGACCGGCGAGGCGCTGGTCTTCACACTGCCCAAGGACCAGGCGACGGTGATCGACAACTGGGACGTCATGGGCCTGCGGGCGACCAGCAGCCACGACTACCTGTGCGAGGACCTGTTCGTGCCGGAGAGCCACGTGTACGGCATCGCGACCACCGAAACCCGGCACGGTGGCGCGATCTACCGCATGGGACTGGTGAACATGGCCGGCATCTGCCACACCGGGTGGGCACTCGGGGTCGGCCGCCGGCTGCTGGACGAGCTGAAGGCGTTGGCGGCCAAGAAGACCGGCAGTCCGAACGCGACGGTGGACACGCAGCAGTTCTTCGCGGAATACGCCCAGGCCGAAGCGAAGCTGCGCGCGGCGCGGGCGTGGGCGATGGAGACCTGGGCGGACAGCGAAGCCACCCTGGACCGCGGCGAGCTGCTGGACACCGGGCAGGAGACGCTGACGCGCCTGATGCTCAACAACACCACGTGGTCGGTGCACGCCGTGGGCCAGACCGTCTACAAGTGGGCGGGGACGGCGGCGCTGCGGCACGGTGTCCTGCAACGGTTCTTCCGCGATCTGCACGCCGGCACGCAGCACGTCACCTCCGGCCCGGTCGTGCTGCAGAACTGCGGCAAGCTGCTCAGCGGCTTGGCACCCGGTGCCCACTGGGTGTTCCTCGACCTCCAGGACGCGGTGCCGGCATGACCGCGGCACTGCTCGAATGGGGCGCCCCGGCGGACCGGGCCGGGCTGGCCGTGCTCGCCGTGCACGGCCGCGGCCAGGACCCGGCGTTCATGCGCGCGACGGCCCGCCGGCTCGGGACGGCGCCGGTGCGGTTCTTCGCGCCGGAGGCCGAGGGCAACACGTGGTACCCGCTGTCGTTCCTGGAGCCGGTCGAGCGCAACCAGCCCGCGCTCGACCGGTCGTTGCGGACCGTGGAAGCGTGTCTCGACCAGCTCGCCCAGGCCGGTTTCGACGGTGGCCGGGTGGTGCTGTGGGGCTTTTCGCAGGGCGCCTGCCTGCTGGCGCACCTGGTGCTCACCACCCCGCGGCCGGTGGCCGGGCTCGTGCTGTTCACCGGCGGCTACCTCGGCACGGTGCCCCCGTCCCGGCCGGACGACCACGTCCTGCGCGGAGTTCCCGTCGTGCTGCGAAGCATCGAACACGATCCGTGGGTCCCCCGGCACCGGGTCGAGGAGACGGCCGGACTGCTGCGGCAGGCCGGGGCGGAAGTGGACCTGCGCATCGACCCGGGCACCGAGCACGTCATCACCGACGAGGCATGCACGGCGGCGACCGAGCTGCTCACCACGAAAGCTCAGGGAGAGCACGTGAGCGTCCGGAAGCGGGGATAGAACCGCGCGATCTCCGGGTTGCGCCGGCTCGTGGTTACCGCCTCGCGGTGGCCGGTGCCGCGCGGATCGTCTGCCGATGGTGCCACTTCCGATGAATCCCACAGTCGTCGTGGTCCGGCGTCCTTCCGTCAGCCGGCGGGGAAGTAATGACCGTTGTCCAGATCGGCGAACAGGCCGGGCTGGACGGGTTCCCAGCCGAGGGTCCGGCGGGTGATGAGGCTGGACACCGGAAGGTCCAGCGTGACCACGGCCGTGAGGAACCCGAAGTATCCCGGCAGCATCAGCTCGTCGGACGGAATGCTCACGGCGGGCAGGCCCAGCCGGCCGCCGATGGCCTCCGCGATCTCGCGGAACGGGATGCCCTCGCTCTCGACCGCGTGCCAGTAACTGCCGGCCGGGCCCTTCTCCAGCGCCAGGCGGAACACGGCGGCGGCATCGCGGACGTGTCCTGCGTTCCACCGGTTCGCGCCGTCTCCGGGGTAGCCGGCGACGCCCTTCTCCTTCGCGACGGCGATCAGCGTGGTGAGGAAGCCCGCATCGGTCGTGCTGTGCATGATGGTGGGAAGCCGCACCACCGAAGACCGCACTCCCTGCTCGGCGAGGTCGATCACGGCGGCTTCGACGACGTTACGAGCCCGCAGAGTGCCCTTGTGCTCATCGCGGACCGGTAGGGCCGGGTCCTCCTCGGTGGCCGGCCGGTCCAGGTTCCTCCCGTTCCCCGGCGAGCCGATGCTCCCCGCCGCGACCAGCGGCTTTCCGGTTCCCGCGAGTGCCTCGCCGTACGCGAGCACGACCGGGAGCTCCGCGGCGGCCACGGCGTCCATCCCGCCGGCCGGAAGCAGGTCCTGCCGGTGCGCGACGTGGATGACGCCGTCGGAATCGGCGGCCGCCTCCTTGAGCCCGTCGAGATCCTCGAGGCTGCCGCGACGCACCTTCGCGCCGAGTGCGGACAACGCCGCCGCGGAGGCGTCCGACCGAGCCAGGCCGGTGACCTCGTGCCCGGCGGCGATGAGCTCCGGGACGAGGTACGAGCCGGCGTGGCCGGTCCCGCCGGTGACAAAAACGCGCATGCTCCTGATGCTCCTTGTCAAGCGGTTGTGCTGGTGCGGGACGCTCAGTCGAGGATGGTGACGCCCAGCGCGACGTTGAATCCCGCCCCGCTGCGGGCCAGGCCCATCAGCAGCAGGCCGGCGCCTTCCAGCCGGTGCGCCATGTCCAGACCGCCGACGTCCAGCGGGCGCAGCCCGAGGCTCTCGACGAACGCCGACACCCTCGCCTTGGCCCCCGCGTCGTCGCCGGCGACGAGCACGTCCAGCGAGCCTCCCCGGGCCAGGACGTGCCCGAAGACGGTGTTGAACGCCTTGACCACGTGCGCGCTCGCCGGGGCGGCCTTGGCGATCTCCTGCGCGGCGGAACTGCCCTCCGGGGTGGCCAGCGCGGTGTCATCGGGGCCGGCGAACGTGTTGGAGATGTCGATGACGACCTTGCCGGCCAGCGCGTCCCCGTACTCGGTGACAACCGGTACGCCGCCGGCGTGCGGCACGGCGAGGACGACGAGGTCGCCGGTCGGAGTGGTGCCGAACGTCCCGGCCGTGGCGCCGCCGCCGAGCGCGGCGGCCAGGTCCTTGGCCTTCGCCGCGTCGCGGCCGATGACCTCGACGGCGTGGCCGCTCTCGACCGCGCGGGCTCCGATGGCGCGGGCCATGCCTCCCAAGCCGATGATGCTGATGCTGCTCATGGTGTGCTGCTTTCTGGAGTCGGGTGCTCTGTTCCCGAGGCTGCCAGCGGCCGGAGTGCGTGTCCAAGACCTCTTTCAGCTGCTGCGATACCCTGGAGACATCGCCGGACCGGGAGGCTCCATGGATCTGGACCTGCGCAAGCTGCGCTACTTCGTCGCCGTCGCCGACAAGCTGCACTTCGGCCGCGCCGCCGACGAGCTGCACATCGCGCAGCCGGTGCTCAGCCGGCAGATCCGCGCACTGGAACAGGATCTCGGCACCCCGCTGTTCACCAGAGACAGCCACGGCGTGGCGCTGACCGACGCCGGCCGGCAGCTGCAGGCCGACGCCGGCCCGCTGCTGGCCTCCGCACAAGCGGCCCGCCACCGGGTGACCGCGGCCGCGCGGGGCAGCCGGCGGCTGGTGGTCGGCTTCCGGGCCGGCATCCCCGTCACCCCGGCGGTGCACCGGTTCGCGACCCGGCACCCGGACGTTCTGGTTGACGTGCAACGGATCGACTGGGACGACCAGACCCCGATGCTGCTCGACGGCCGCATCGACATCGGCTACGTGCGACGGCCCATCAACGAGACCGGCCTGCGCGTCGTCCCGCTCTACACCGAGCCACGGGTGGTGGTGCTGCCCGCCGGCCATCGGTTGGCAGGCAAGGAAGAAGTCACCGAAGCCGACCTGGCCGGCGAGCCGCTGATCTGGCCCGCCGACCCGAGCACGCAGCCCACCAGCCGCCCCCACCCCAACGCCGGATACGTCGTGCGCGGGGTGGACGAAACGCTCGAGCACGTCGCGGCCGGCCGGGGCATCTCGTTCCTGGCCCGTTCGGCGACCGTGTTCTACTCCCACCCGGAAATCAGCTACGTGCCCATCCCGGATCTGGCGCCCGAACAGGTGTGCCTCGCGGTGGCGGCGTCGCGCAACTCACCGGTGGTCGACGACTTCTTCACCGCGGCCCAGGAGGCGGCCGAGACCACGGCCGAATGCGGGAACTACGAAATGTGGCAGCGTGGCGGCGAGGCCGCGGCAAAACAAGGTTGAGTGACGTCGTCACAGCGGCTCGCCACGCCCGAGTGCCCGGCGTGGCGAGCGATCCGCACGGCCGATCAGCTGATCGGCAGGAACGCCGTCGGCGACAGGATGACGCACCCGCTGCCCGAAAGGAGGGTCACCCCACCGGACAGGGTGAGCGCCAGTGCGCTGGGCCGGGGCGACGTCGCGGTTGTGGTCGCCTGGTAGTACGGACTGAACATGACCGAACTGTCGACGAGGGCGCCGGAGATGATCCCCATGTCGATCGTGGTGAAGTTGTACGAAACCAAGAGGCTGCGGTAGACCATCGGCCCCTGGTACGAGGTCATGCCCCAGACGACTCTCGCCACGCCGTCACCGGGGAGGTCGTCGAAGATGTCGATCCACGCGGCACCACAGTTTCCGGTGACCGTGCCGTCCGTGCTCGCATCGCCGGGCGCGGGGCACTGCTTCTGTTCGACGGCCTTGGTGAGCGCCTCGGCGGACATGCCGGCGCAGTCGAACTTCATCTCGGCCGTGATCCTCGCGACCGGCTTGTCCGAGGTGCTCGAGGTGAAGTTGCGTTGCAGTGTCGGTGAAGCCGGCACGGTTTCCGCCTGCGCCGCGGGAACCGCCGACACCATTCCCAGGCCGATCGCCAGGACCACCCCCAGCAACCGTCTCCGGCCACCGGGCCGACTCCGAACCACGTTGTGCTTGACCATGTTCCAGTCTCCTCTCCTCAGCACGCCGGACCGTGCGGACGGAGTTTGCTGGCGGCAACTGGACGGCCGCTGTATGGCGACTGGACACGCGCCGACGGCCACGATCGGGTTCCGCTTCACCACCGAGACCGGTGCCCGCGCCCACTGGCCGGCGGCAAGCGCGCACACGAAGAGTAATCACAAGCCGAAGGATTCTCACGACCGACCTCGGCGAAAACCGAGCTATTTTCGGCAAACCGTCTCCCGTACCAGTCCACCTGATCACTCTGTGTATCAGGGGGTGACTCGGCGCGCATGATCATCGCGATAGGTTGACAGCGTTTCCAGGGGCCCCGACGACGCGGTTCCCGCCCTCCCCGTCAGCAGCGCGCGCCCCGAGGTGCGTGCTGTTCGCCGTGCCGAAAGGAAGTTGGCTTGACCGCCACGACGTTGACACAGGTGCTGCGCGAAACCCACGCCGCCCGGACCACCCGGCTGGTCGTCCGCTGGGACCGCGAGACCGGCTGGGCGCACCTGGCCATCGCCGTTCCCGGGTCCGGGCCGGCCTGCTTCGCGGGTTTCCACCGGTTCTCCGGAGGAAGCGCCGAAGCCGTCGCCACCGAGCTCGCCGCCGCCGGGTGCGTGTCCGCTCCCCCGCTCCACCTCGACGACACGCTCTCGGAGATCGAAGCCGTGCTCCCGGAGGTGAGCCCGGATGCGCGTGGATGACCTGCACCTCACCGGGATCGGCGCCGACGTCGGCGCGCTGACGCCGGTCGCCGTGCCGCTCGCGGCCGGCGAGTTCACCTCCGCCGACGCCGACCGCACCGGCCAGCTGTCCACCGCCGTCTCGACGCTGCCGGGCCCGGAGCTGGCCGTCCGCGCCGGCCGGGAAGCGTTGCGGCAGAGCGAACTCACGACCGGCGACGCGGCGTGGCCGACGCTGTGCCTGCACGCCGGGATCTACCACCCCGGCATCGACTTCTGGCACGCCGCGTCCTACGTCCGCGACCAGCTCGGCCTCGGCGCCGGTCCCGGCCTCACCCTCGAGCTCGGCGCGATGAGCAACAGCCTGGTGGCCGGCCTGGACATCGCGGCGAGCGTGCTGCGCGGCCGCCCGGACCACGAAGCCGCGCTCATCACCGCCGGCGACCGGTT
Source organism: Amycolatopsis sp. NPDC051758 (assembly GCF_044453095.1). NCBI lineage: Bacteria > Bacillati > Actinomycetota > Actinomycetes > Pseudonocardiales > Pseudonocardiaceae > Amycolatopsis > Amycolatopsis sp. NPDC051758. The sequence goes on from NZ_JBITCJ010000003.1 coordinate 70,393, forward strand.
CGGCGCGCCGGGCTTCCCGCACTGGAGCACCGACACCGGCATCGTCTACGGCGACGCGGGCAGCGCGGTCGTCCTCTCGCGCCGGCCCGGCCTGGCCCGGGTCCGCGCGATCGCGTCGTTCACCGACCCGTCCCTGGAAGGACTGCAGCGCGGCGACGAACCGTTCCGCACGGCCAGCGTCACGGCCCACCGATCGTTGGACATCCGGCGCCGGAAGCGGCAGTGGCTCGGCCGGCACGGCGGTCCGGCGCACGTCGACACCCGCAACGCGGACGGGGTCACGACGGTCGTGAAGACGGCCCTGTCCGAAGCCGGGATCGACCTGCCCGACATCGCGAAGATCTGTGCCCCGCACTACGGCCGCCGGCTGGTGCACACGCAGATCCTGCGGCCGCTCGGCGTGCCCGAACACCGCACGATGACCGAGCTGGGGCTGCGCGTGGGACACCTCGGGGCCAGCGACCAGATCGTGGCGCTCGACCACCTGCTCCGGACCGGCGAGGCGGGCCCGGGCGATCACGTGCTGCTGCTGGGCATCGGCGTGGGCATGACCTGGACGGCCGTCGTCCTGCAGCTCGGACCCGCCTGCCGCTGACGGCGCGGGCGCCGTCCGGTTCGCCGGTCGGCGCCCGCCCGTCCGGAACGCGCTCCGACGCGAGTGGAAGCACCGCGCTCGCGGCGCCGCCCGGCGGACTGCTCACCGGACGATGGCGTCCAGGCAATACCGCAGCAGGGTCGCCACCTCGGCCGTCGTCGCCCGGGTGTGCGGGAGCAGGTGCCGGGGGCGTTCGCGCCGGTCGTGCCAGAACCGGCCCGCCGGCGGGGCCGGCTGGGTCGCGGAGAGCCACACGGCGGTGTCGGCGCCTTCCCCGGGCGTGCGCAGCAGCGGTCCGACGAGCCGCCGGAACGCCGGCAACGACGTGGCCAGCCCGGGCGTATCGGCCCAGCCGGGGTGCAGGCTGTGCACGCCGATACCGTCCGCGCGCCAGCGCTCGGCGAGCAGCGGCGTCAACTCCACCTGCATGCGCTTGGTGCGCGCGTAGGCGGTCGCACCCCGGTAGCGCCCGGCGCGGTATTCCGGGTCGTCGACGGCGAGGGACTGCGTGTACATCCCGCCGGAGGACATCAGGACCACCCGTGCGTCCGCGGACGCACGCAAGGCGGGGCGGAGCAGTTCGGTCAGCAGCAACGGCCCGAGCACGTGCGTGGCCAGGGTGGTCTCGTGCCCGTCCACACTTTCGCCGCGCTCGGGCGGCAGCACGCCGGCGTTGTGCACGAGGATGTCCGCGCGCGGCTCCCGGGCGGCGAATTCGCGCACCGACGCGAAGTCGGCCACATCGCAGCGGGACGTGCGGACCTTCGCTTCCGGCACCGCCGCACGGACGCGGGCGAGCGCCGCTTCACCGCGGCCGAGGTCGCGCACGGCCAGGACGACCTCGGCGCCCAGCCCGGCCAGGCCCACCGCGACGGCTTCGCCGAGGCCCGAACTCGCCCCGGTCACCAGGGCGACCCGGCCCCGCAGCGCGTCCGGCGCCGGGTCGGCGGCCGGCCAGGTCCGCCGGCGCAGCAGGTACCCCGCGCGTGAGTAGCCGAGCACCACGGAACGGTCGAGGAGGGTGTCGATCACGTCAGTCCGATCAGTTGAGCACGACGATCGCGGCGTTGAGCGACGTCGCGAAGAGGGTCCACGCAAGGTAAGGCAGCTGGAGCGCGGCAGCGGCCGGCGAGCGGCGGCGGAACACCAGCGCCGTCGCGGCGACCACGAGGTCCAGGGCCACGATCTCCACCAGAGCCACGGTGTAGGCGCCCGCGGCGAAGAACAACGGCGTCCAAGCCGCGTTGAGCACCAGGCCGGCCGCGTACCAGGCGAACTCGCGCCGGGTGCCGCCCGCACGCCAGAACAGCCAGCCCGACACGGCGATCAGCAGGTAGAGCACTGTCCACACCGGACCGAACAGCCACCCGGGCGGCGCCCACGCCGGCTGGTTCAGACCTTCGTAGACGGCCCTCGACTGCGTGGCGGCGAGACTGCCGACCGCGGCGACCACCGCCACCACGGCGACGAACCCGGCCAGCACGACGGGTGCGGGAGCGGAACGGTGCACGGTTGTCATACCGGTTCTCCTACGGTCGGGCGAACGGCCGGGGCCGGGGCCCGGCCGAGCAGGTGGGCGAGCGCGTCGTCGAGCCGCGGGTGCCGGAACACGTGCCCGGCCCCGATCAACCGGTCCGGCCGCACCCGTTGGTCGGCGAAGGCCAGTTCACGGGCGCCGTCCCGGCCGAGCACCAGCTCCGGGCCGAACCGCGGCACCTTCAGCACCGCCGGCCGCGCGAGGACCCGGGCCAGCACCCGCGTGTACTCGGCGTTGCGCACGGGCTCCGGGCTCACCGCGTTGACAACGCCGTCGAGCGTGCGATCGGTGAGCGCGCGCAGGTAGACGTCGGTCAGGTCGTCGATGCCGATCCACGGCGTCCACTGCCGGCCCGGGCCGAGCGGCCCGCCGAGCCCGGCCGCGAACAGCGGGTACTGCAGCCGCAGCAGGCCACCGCGGGGGCTGAGCACCAGCCCGGTGCGGACCCGGACCACGCGGATCCCGGCCTCGGCCGCGGGCGCGGTCGCCGCCTCCCAGGCGTCGACGACGTCGGCCAGGAACCCGTCACCGCGGGCCGTGTCCTCGCCGAGCAGTTCGTCCCCGCGCTCGGGCCCGTAATAGCCGACCGCGGAGGCCGAAACGAAGACCCCGGGGCCGTCGGGCGTGCGGGCGGCCAGCTCGGCGAGCGCGCGGGTCGGGCCGAGCCTGCTGTCGCGCACGGCGCGGCGGTGGCGCTCGTCGAACCGGCCGGCGACGGACGCTCCGGCCAGGTGCACCACCGCGTCGACCCCGGTGAGCAGCTTCTCGTCGGGTTCCTCCGGCCGCCACGTCCGCTCGTCGGGGGTGCGCGCCGCGCGGCGGACCAGGCGGATCACGCGGTGGCCACCGGTGGTCAGCAGCGCGCTCAGCGCCGAGCCGACGAGGCCGCTCGCGCCGGTCACGGCGACGGTCAGCGGCTCGTGCCAGTACCGCCGCTGCGCGGCGAGGTCGTCGGCCAGCTGCCGGTGCCGGTAGGCGAACATCGCCCGCAGGAACGCCTCCGGCAGCGGTGTCTCGACGCGATCGGTGACAACCGTGCGGTCCGGTCCGTCGGCGTCGAAGCGGTGGGTGTGCCGCCAGGGCAGCACCGTCGCCAGCAGCGGGGTGGCGAGCCGGTCGACGAACTGGTGCGGCGGCCGGTAGCCGGCGGCCTGGTGCGCCGCGGTCCAGCGCAGTCCGCCGGGGAGGACGAGGGTGGCCGTGCCGTCCCGCAGCGAGTCGGCTTCCGCACCGGCGCGCACGGGCTGCCACGGCGGGGTCAGCCGCGTGATCGCCCCGGGCAGGCCGTGCCAGGCGAACACCTCGTCCAGCGGGGCCGGCACCACACCGGAGAACTCCGCACTCATCGACACCTCCGATGCAGATTCGACTCAGCCATTGGCTTCACGATAGCCATTCCTGCAGAAATTCGCCGATTCAGGACGTAATCTTCGATGCATCTCCGATGCAAGCACGTGCATCGGTACGGCATCGGTGTGACGATCGGAACGGAGGCGCGAGCCAGGAGGAGCGGGTGCCGATGAGTTCACTCACCACGCCGACCAAGGGCGCGAGTGCCGTCGAACGGCACTTGGGCGAGGCCGCGGACAACGCGGACCAGCGGTACCACGCGGCCAAGGGCCTGCGGCACCAGATGAACAAGGTCTTCCCGACGCACTGGTCGTTCCTGCTGGGCGAGATCGCGCTCTACAGCTTCATCATCCTGCTGCTCACCGGTGTGTACCTGACGTTGTTCTTCGACCCCTCCATGCAGGAGGTCGTCTACCAGGGCAGCTTCAAGAACATGCAGGGCCTGGAGATGTCCCAGGCGTTCCGCACCACGCTGGACCTCTCGTTCGACGTCCGCGGTGGCCTGTTCATGCGGCAGCTGCACCACTGGGCGGCGTTGATCTTCGTCGCGTCGATGGCCGTGCACATGCTGCGGATCTTCTTCACCGGCGCGTTCCGGCGCCCGCGTGAGGCCAACTGGGTGATCGGTGGTCTGCTGCTGATCCTGGGCTGTTTCGAGGGCTTCTTCGGGTATTCGCTGCCGGACGACCTGCTCTCGGGTACGGGTATCCGGGCGACGCTGTCCGGGATCGTGTTGTCGGTGCCGGTGGCCGGCACCTGGATCCACTGGGCGTTGTTCGGTGGGGAGTTCCCCGGCGACCAGATCATCCCGCGGTTGTACACGCTGCACATCCTGTTGCTGCCGGGCATCATGCTGGCGCTGGTCGGGGCGCACCTGGCGCTGGTGTGGTATCAGAAGCACACGCAGTTCCCGGGGGTGCGCCGCAAGGAGACCAACGTCGTCGGTGTCCGGATCATGCCGTACTTCGCGTTGAAGGGCGGGGCGTTCTTCACCCTGGTCACCGGGGTGCTGGCGTTGATGTCGGGGCTGTTCCAGATCAACCCGGTGTGGAACTTCGGCCCCTACAACCCTTCGCAGGTTTCCGCCGGCTCCCAGCCGGACTGGTACATGGGGTGGGCCGACGGGCTGCTGCGGATCTGGCCGCCGTGGGAGCTCTACGTCGGCGACCACACCGTGCCCCCGGTGTTCTTCGCCGGCGCCATCGGCATCGCGGTGCTCGTGACGCTGCTGCTGAGTTATCCCTTCATAGAGCGGAAACTGTCGGGCGACACCGCGCACCACAACCTGCTCCAGCGGCCGCGCGACGCACCGGTCCGCACGTCGATCGGCGCGATGGCGATCGCCTTCTTCCTCGTGCTCACCCTGTCCAGCTTCAACGACATCTTCGCCGTGCAGTTCGCCCTGTCGTTGAACGCGACGACCTGGGCCGGCCGGATCGGGCTGCTGGTCGCCCCGCCGCTGGCCTACTTCGTCACCTACCGGATCTGCCTGGGCCTGCAGCGGGCCGACCGCGAAGTCCTCGACCACGGCGTCGAAACCGGCATCATCAAGCGGCTGCCGCACGGTGAGTTCATCGAAGTCCACCAGCCGCTGGCCGCGAGCCCGCTCGAGTACCAGGGCGCGCCGGTGCCGAAGAAGATGAACAAGCTGGGCTCGGCCGGCCACGCCGTCCCGGGCTCCCTGCTGAGCCCGGATCCGGCCGAGGAAACCCGGGCCCTGGAACGGGAGCGGCGATGACCGTCACGGCACCCCGCAGTGCGCTGACCGTCCGCTTCGCGGCCGGGTGCGCGGCGGGAGCGGCGCTGTTGTCCGCGTTCGCCACGACCGCCAGTTTCGAGTGGTTGCCCCTCGAATCACCCGCGGTCGCCGCGGGGCTGTCCTTGACCGTCCACGCCACCCTCGTCCTCACCATCGTGGACAGCCGGGACCGGCGGCTGCGCGGTACGGCCGGCACCGTCGGAGCGCTGCTCGCCTGCCTGCTGCTCGCCGGCTCGGTCTGGTCCGCGGCCACGCACTTCCCCGGGCAGCCGGGATCCGTCGTCGTGCAGGTCCTGGCGAACACCGCCGGCCCGCTGGCCGTCCTCACCGTCCACATCGGACCCGGGAGCAGCCGGTGAACCGGCCGGTCCTCATCACCACGGCCGCGCCGTCGCCCGCCGAACAACTCTCCCGGCGACGCCGCAAGTACGTGGTGATGATGGCCTGCCGGATCCCCTGCCTGGTCCTCGCCGGGCTCACCGCGCACGTCTGGTGGCTGGCGTTGACCTTCCTGGCGATCTCCATTCCCCTGCCGTGGGCCGCCGTGCTCATCGCCAACGACGTGCCACCACGGCGAACCGACCGCGTCCACCGGTACCGGCGGCCGGGGCTCGCGCGGTCAGCCGCCGAACCCGGCCAGGGCCGCGGTGAATGACGGCGGCAGGGGCTCGCCCACGGTCGGCAGCCCCCGCCAGCCGGGGCCGGCCGGGCGCACCGGCACCCCTTCGCCGTGCAAGGCACGCAGGATCCGCACGTCCGCGGACTGAGACGTCATCGACCAGACCACCACGTCGCTCGGCGCGAACCGGCCGGCGACCACCCGCAGGACGTCGAGCGGCACCAGGCCACCCAGGAACATCGCCGGCGCCCCGTCGTCGTTCAACGCGGCGCTGAGCATCTTGACCGGCAGCTCGTGGCGCTCCGCCGGGCCGCAGACGAAGACGACCGGTGAACGTCCGGTCCGGGCCGGCGTGGGTGCCTGGTACCGGTCCACCGCCCCGGACGAAGCCGCCGCCAGCGCCCATTCCGCGGCCATGGCGTTGCGGTCACCACCGCGGGCCCACCGCTCTCCGACGGCGCGCAGCACCGGCGCGACGACGTCGGTCCACGTCTTCGCCACGCCCAAGCTGCCGAGCGCGTCTTCGACCAGGCCTCCGATCGTGGCCAGGTCGAGCTGCTCCGCCGCCTCGGCGAGCCGCTGCCGGCGCTGCCCGGCGGTCACCCCGGCGGCCGATCGCTCCAGCACCAGCCGGGCGGCGTCGCCCGCCCCGGTTCCCTGGGCCTGCAGAGCCCGCATCCGCCGCAGCCGCTCGAGGTCCTCGACCGTGTACCGGCGCCGGCCGTTCGCTTCCCGCTCCGCGGCACCGATCCCGTACCGCTGCTCCCAGGTGCGCAGCGTCACCTGCGACACCCCGAGCGTCCGGGCCACTTCGCTCGAACTGAAGAACCGCGCCCCGGCGGTGTTGCTCATCCGGCCTCCTCGTGGAGGCGTATTGAATCACGAAACGGCGGGCGAGCGGCGTCATCAGCGCCGCTCAGACGCCGATCCGCCGCGACTGGGGCTCGCGGTTGGATCGAGTTTGCATCGCCCGCACGCGAGGGAACGGGGTGCACCGAACGCCCTCTCGGCGGCGACCCTCTCGCTCGGCTCGATCCGCCCATCTCGAGGACGATCTCACCACGGAGAGCCGCCTCCGCGTGGTCCCGCCGCGCCTTGCCGCGGAGCTCGGGCGCCACGTCGGAGAGGTTCACCGGGCCAACCAACCGCCGTCGGAGGGCGGCACGACGCCGTTGACGTTCACACCGTTGTCGCTCAGCAGGAACGTGATCGACGCGGCCACCTGCTCGGCCGCCGCGACACCGCCAGGCGCGACGGCGTTCACGCGGATACCGTGCGGCCCGTACATGACCGCGCAGTTGCGGGTGATCCCGACAACCGCGTGTTTCGAGGCGGTATAAGCGATCCCCGCGGCCGAACCGCGCAATGCCGCTTCGGAGGCGATGTTCACGATCGAGCCGGACCCGGCTTCGAGCATCGCCGGGATCACCGCGCGGATCAGCCGGAACGTGCCCTCGACGTTGACCGCGAAAACCCGTCGCCACCAGATCGTCGACGACATCCTGGCCGAGTTTTCCCTGACTGAGCTCGACAAGCCGGCCCAGCGGTGTGCTCCAAATTAAGTCACCTGCTTGACAAAGCGCCCGCTTACAATGATCGGGTCGGGGCCGGCCGTCGTGGCTGCCGCTCGGGGCGGGGCGATCTGGGAGGATCAGCGGATGACGATGTCGCTGTCGGCCGAACTGTGGCCCGACGTCCAGCCCGAAACCGCCCGGCGGCTGATGCTGGCCGGAGTGGAAGCCTTCGCGAACCGCGGCTACCACGCCACCACGACGCGGGACATCGCCGGCGCGGCGGGGATGAGCCCGGCCGCGCTCTACGTGCACTTTCCCTCCAAGGCGGCACTGCTGTTCGCGATCAGCCGGTACGGCCACGAGCAGACCCTCGCCCTGGTCGAGAACGTCGTCGCGCGGGTTTCCGACCCGGTCGAGCGGATCCGGCTGATCGTCGAGGACTTCGTGGCCTGGCACGCGCGGCGCCACACCGTGGCCCGGGTCGTCCAGTACGAGCTGCAGGCCCTGCCCGAGCAGGAGTTCGAAGTGGTCGCCGAATTGCGGCGCCGGATCGAGCGGATCGTCCGCGAAGTGATCACCGAAGGCGTTGCGGGCGGCGTGTTCACGGTGTCCGACCCGCACATTTCCGCCCGGGCGGTGCTCTCCCTGGGTGTCGACGTCGCCCGCTGGTACACCGACCGCGCCCGCCAGACGCCGACCGCGCTGGGCAAGGAGTACGGCGAGCTCGTGCTGCGCATGCTCGGCGCAAAAGCTGAGACGCCGGTCACAGACTGAGCAGTCGGTCACGTCGCTGCCGCGGCGTACCGCCGGGCCAGCCGCCCGAAAGCCTCCTTCAACTCCCCCGGTCCGACAACCTCGATATCGGCGTCGAACCGGCCCAGCGAAGCGGCCAACCCCGGCCAAGACCAGGCCCCCAGCACGAGCCGGCAGCGGTCCGGGCCCAGTTCCTCGACCACGCCGTCACGGGCGTACGTGGACACCTCGTGCGCGGGCAGGTCGAGGATCACTTCACCCCGGCACGGCCAGTCCCCGGAAGCGTCCTTGCCCGCGAAGCGCTGCGCGACGAACGCGGCCACGTCTCCGCCCGGCAGCTCGCGGGGAGCAAAACGTGGGCCCGTCGGGACGCGCGGGGTGATCCGGTCGACGCGGAACGTGCGCCAGTCGTCGCGGTCGAGGTCCCACGCCACCAGGTACCAGCGGCCGCCGCGAGTCACCACGTGGTGCGGCTCCACGCGGCGTGGTGGGCCGCCGGAAGACGCGTAGTCGAACCGCAGCACTTCGCCGGCGTGGACGGCCGCGCTGAGCGTGCCGAGCACCGCCGGGTCGACCGCGGGCCCGGCGCGGTCGACGGCGGTCACGCGCAGCGCGTCGACGCGGTGGCGCAGCCGGGCCGGCAGCACCTGCCGGACCGTGTGCAGGGCGCGGGCCGCGGCTTCCTCGATCCCGGCGCCGGTCGCCGTCCGGAGCGCGACCACGAGCGCCACCGCCTGCTCGTCGTCGAACAGCAGCGGCGGCAGCTGCGCACCCGCGTCCAGCCGGTAACCGCCGTCGGGGCCCTTGGTGGTCGTGATCGGGTAACCGAGCTCCCGCAGGCGGTCGACGTCGCGGCGGACCGTGCGCGCGCTGACCTCCAGCCGCTCGGCCAGGAGCATGCCCGGCCAGTCCCGGCGGGCCTGGAGCAGCGAGAGCAGGGCCAGCAGGCGTCCGGAAGTTTTCGGCATGACCCGATCTTGCCCGAAGTAGCGGACACTTCCTGTCCGCTATCCCTGCCACAGTGGCCTCATGCCGAACAACGAAGACGAGCGAGCCGACCTGATCGCCGAGCTCACCACCGCCCGGACCGCCCTGATCTCCACGACGCGCGGGCTCACCGACGAGCAGGCCGGCGCCCGGCCGACCGTCAGCGCGCTGTGCCTGGGTGGCCTGATCAAGCACGTCGCCACCATCGAGGAGGGCTGGCTGCGGTTCGTCCTCGACGGCCCGGAAGCGATGCGCTTCGACCTCCCCGACGGGGTGACCTGGGCGGACATGGCCGCGGGCACGGCGAAGGAGATCCCGCAGTGGGCCGTCGACCACCAGAACGAGTTCCGGATGCTGCCCGGCGAGACCCTGGCCGGGGTCCTCGCGCGCTACGAGGACGTCGCCAAGCGCAGCGAAGACGTCATCACGACTGTCCCGGACCTGGCCGCGACGCACCCGCTGCCGGCGGCGCCGTGGTTCCCGCCGGGCGAAGAGCGGAGCGTGCGCCGGGTGCTGATGCACGTCATCGCCGAAACCGCCCAGCACGCCGGGCACGCGGACATCCTGCGCGAGACGCTCGACGGCCAGAAGTCGACGTGACCGTGCTGGACGCCCGGGCGCTCAACCGCGCGACGCTCGCCCGTCAGCTGCTGCTCGACCGCGCCGACCTGCCCGTTCACAACGCCGTCGCGCACCTCTGCGGCCTGCAGGCGCAGGAACCGCAGGAGCCGTTCGCCGGCCTGTGGTCGCGGCTGCGCGCGTTCGACCCGGGCGTCCTGTCGGAGCTGCTGAGCGGGCGGCGCGTGGTGCGGACCCACCTGATGCGCCGGACCGTCCACCTGCTCACCGCCGAGGACGTCCTGGCGTGGCGCGCCCGCTTCGACGGCATGCTGCGCCAGCGCGTCCTCGGCACCTACCGCCGCGAGCTCGAGGGAGTGGATCTCGACGAGCTCGCGGCGGCGGGCCGGGCCGTGCTGGCCGACGGTGAGCCGCGCTCGATGAGCGAGCTCGCCCGGGCGGTCGCCGGCCGCTGGCCCGCACCGGGGCCGCGGGCGCTCGGCGAGATGCTGATCGCGGCACTGATCCCCGCGGCGCAGCTGCCGCCGCGGGGGCTGTGGCGCACCAAGGCCGGTGTGCGCAACCTCCCGCTGTCCGCCTGGCTCGGCCGCGAGCCCGACCCGCCGGACCCGGACGCGGCCGACCCGGTCGGGCAGACGCTGGTGCGGCGCTACCTGGCCGCGTTCGGCCCGGCGGCGTCGGCCGACGTCCGGGCGTGGTGCGGCCTGGCCGGGCTGCCGGCGGCGGTCAAGGCGCTGCGCGAGGAGCTGGTGGTCTTCCGCGACGAGCGGGGCCGCGAGCTCCTCGACCTGCCGGACGCACCGCGCCCGGACCCGGAAACCCCGGCCCCGGTGCGGTTCCTGCCGGCGTTCGACAACGCGATCCTCGGCTACCACGACCGCAGCCGGATCATCGACGAAGCGCACCGCGGGCTTTCGGTCGCCGGTGAACGTGTTGTCCTGGTCGACGGCCGGGTCGCCGCGACGTGGACGGTCGACGCCGCGACGGTGGCCGTCACCCCGCTGCACCGCCTCGGCCGAGCCGAGCGTGAGGCCGTCGCGGAAGAGGGGGCACAGCTCGCCAAGTTCCTTTCGGACGGCGAAAGCGACCGCGTACGGGTCTAAGCGTCCCGATACCGGTCCCGGACCTCCGGAAGCGGCCGGAAGCCCGCCGACGCGTAGGTCGCGACGGCGCCGACGTTCGAACTCGGGGTGCAAACGATTGCGCTCGACGAACCCAGCTGCCGAAGCGCGGCCGCCGCGGCGACGCTGATCGCCCGGCCGTACCCGTGCCCGCGGTGGTCCTGGTGCACCCCCATCGGCTCGAGCAGCCCCGGCCGCCCGGCGCCGGCCGACCACACCGTCACCGCCGCCACCGCGGCACCCCGGCTGTTGTACGCGATCAGGCAGCGGGCGTCGGCGTAGGCCGGACCGGCCGCCATCGTGTGCCAGGACTCCGCGGTGAACGTCGACCGGCCGAACGACGCCCGGTGCACCACGGCCCGCACGTCCGCCTGCGCCGGCCCGGCCACCTCGATCCGCAGCACCGGGTCCGGCACCGGCTCCGCGAGGTCGTGGCACAGCGGCGTCCACGGCTCGTCGACGTCCCAGCCGGCCTCGGCCAGCAGGTCGTGCAGCAGCGCGTCCCGGGGCGCCTCGACGTTCACCCGGCCCGCCGGCAACACGCCGCGCGAGGGTTCGACGATGTCTTCGGCCAGCTGCCGCGCCAGCTCCTCGTCCCGCCGGACGTCCGGCGCGGTCGTCAGCCGCAGCAGCTCGGGTCCGTCGAGCAGCCCGACGGCGAGGATCCGGCCGTCGCGGCGCCAGACGCGGACCGCCGCGGCCGCCTTTTCGGCACCGAACCGCCGGTACCAGCCCAGGTCCCCCGGGTGCAGCTGCATCGGCGCGCCGTCGTGCTGCCACTCCCCCAGCGCGCGCACGGCTTCGTCCAGCCCGTCGACGTCCGGCATGATCGCCATCCCCCGATCACACCCCACCGCACCGCCGGCCCGCACCCGAATTTCCGCGTCAGCCGACCGCCCGGGTGAAGCGTTCGGCGACCTCCCGCAGCAGTTCGACCAGCCCGGGCGGCGCTTCCTCGATGACGAAGTCGTAGCCCCACTGCGCCAGGTAGTACGGCACCGTGTCCAGGGAGTTCGCCCCGGTCCGCACCCGGCAGCTGTGCTCGTCGATCGCCTCGACGACACCGGTGGTCGGCGGGATGCGGGCCGCCATCACCTCGGCCGGGGCGGCGATCCGCAGCACGAACCGGTGCGAGTACGGCGCCGTCGAGATCTGGCGCGAAACGTACGCCGCCAGGTCCTCGGCCGGGGGCTCGCGCGGGGTGAACCGGAAGCCCGGCACCGGCACGCCCACGATCCGGTCGACGCGGAAGGTCCGCCACTCCTGCTTGTCGAGGTCGAACGCGACCAGGTACCAGCGCCGCCCGGTGTGGACCAGCCGCAGCGGCTCGGCCGAGCGGTCCGTCTGCGTGCCTTCGCGGTCTCCGTAGCCGAACCGCAGCCGCTCCTGGTCGCGGCAGGCGGCGGCGATCGTGGTGAGCACCGCCGCGTCGACCGTCGGCCCGCTGCCGGGCAGGGACAACGTCGCCGCGTGCAGCGCCCCCACCCGCGGCCGCAACCGCGCCGGCAGCACCTGCTCGAGCTTCGCCAGCGCGCGCACCGACGTCTCCTCGATGCCGCTGACCGTGCCGCTCGCGGCCGTGCGCAGGCCGACCGCGACCGCGACGGCCTCGTCGTCGTCCAGCAGCAGCGGCGGCAGTGCGGCGCCCGCGCCGAGGCGGTACCCGCCGGCCACCCCCGGCGTCGCGTGCACCGGGTAACCGAGGGACCGCAGCCGCTCGACGTCGCGGCGGATCGTCCGCACGTCGACCTCGAGACGTGTCGCGAGGTCGGCGCCCGGCCAGTCCCGCCGCGCCTGCAGCAGGGAGAGCAGCCTGAGCAGTCGCTCCGAAGTGCCGTACATGCCACGCAGTGTGTCAGACATCGAGGACAGTTCCGGTCCTCGATCCGCCGGATGGTGCAGCCGCGTGGTCAAACACTTGCCACGCACCGCCCCAGGCGGAAAGAGTGACGCATGCCGATCGACCCTGGCGCCCTGCTCGCCGTCGCCCGTGAAGAAGCCGAGCTGGGCAAGGCCGAAGGCGGCGTGCCGATCGGGGCCGCGCTGTTCGACACCGCGGGCACCCTGCTGGGCCGCGGGCACAACCGGCGCGTGCAGGACGGCGACCCGTCGACGCACGCCGAGACCGCGGCGTTCCGCAACGCCGGCCGCCGCCCGCACTACCGCGACACGATCATGGTCACCACGCTCTCGCCGTGCTGGTACTGCTCCGGGCTCGTCCGTCAGTTCGGGATCGGGCGCGTCGTCATCGGCGAAGCGGAGACGTTCCACGGCGGGCACGACTGGCTGGCCGGCCTCGGCGTGGAGATCACCCTGCTCGACGACCCCGCGTGCACGGCGCTGATGACGGAGTTCATCGCGGCGCGCCCGGACCTGTGGTTCGAGGACATCGGGGTCGAGAAGTCCGAATAGGACAGTGCTGGACAGGACTGTGCTTTGCTGAGGAGCCGGTATGCCGTCATCCGTTCCGCTCGTGGACCTTTCGCCGTGGTTCGCGGGCACGTCCGAAGGCCGGGCCGAGGTCGCCGGCCAGGTCGACCGCGCGCTGCGGGAGTCCGGCTTCCTGCTGGTCACCGGGCACGGCGTCCCGGACGACCTGCGCGGCCGCACCCGTGAGCTGGCGCGGCGGTTCTTCGCGCTGCCCGAGCACGTCAAGCAGCGTTACGCCGTCACCGTCGGCGGCCGCGGCTGGCTGCCGCCGGGGGTCGAGGCCAACGGGTACGCCGAGGGCACCGAAACGCCCCCGGACCTCAAGGAGTCCTACTCGGCGGGGGCCGACCTCGGCGTCGGTGTCGCCGAGGTGGACGGGTTCTGGTTCCAGCCCAACGTCTGGCCGGACGAGGTGCCCGACCTCGCCGAGACGGCCACCGAGTACATGCGCCGGATGCGCGCGCTGTCGGACCACCTGCTGGAGATCTTCGCGGCGGCGCTCGGCCTGGCCGAAAGCCACTTCACGCGGCACACCGCGCACCCGACGTACACGTTCAACATCAACTGGTACCCGCCGATGACCCGGGTCGGCGCGCCCGAGCCGGACCAGTTCCGGATCGGCCCGCACACCGACTTCGGCACGGTGACGGTCCTCGACCGCCAAGCCGGCGTCGGCGGCCTGCAGGTCTTCACGGCCGGCGGCGAGTGGGAGGACGCGCCGTTCCACCCGGACGCGTTGACGGTCAACATCGGTGACCTGATGGCCCGCTGGACGGGCGACCGCTGGCGGTCCACGCGGCACCGCGTCCTGCCGCCGGCGGCGACCGCGCCGGACGAGGACCTGGTGTCGCTGATCTTCTTCTACGAAACCGACCACGACGCGCGGATCACGTCGCTGGCGCCGCCGCTGGGCCGGCGGAGCTACCCGGAGGTCATCGCCGCGGACTACCTGAAGGAGAAGCTGGACGCGATCACGATGAGCTGACCAGCAGTGCAAACGTCATGAACGACTCGTTCACGACGTCGGCTCGGCGCAGATCGTCCGGTTCCGCCCCGCCGCCTTCGCACGCAGCAACGCCGCCTCCGCCGCCAGCAGCGCGTCCGAAAGCACCTCATCGGCCGCGCACGCCGCGACCCCGATCGACACCGTCACCCCCACGAACTGCGGCCCGTCCCCCGATGCCTTCAACGCCACCAGCGTCGACGCGACCCGCAGCCGGATCCGCTCGGCGATGGCCATCGCGTCGAAGCGGCCGGTGCCGGCCAGCAGGACCGCGAACTCCTCACCACCGGAGCGGCCCACGAGGTCCGCGGCCCGGACCTCGTCGCGCAGGGTGTCGGCGACCGCGCGCAGCACCGCGTCGCCGATGCGGGCGCCGTAGCGGTCGTTGAGCTGGCGGAAGTGGTCGAGGTCGAGCAGCAGCACGGCCTGGCCGGGGCCGTGCCGGCCGAGCCGGGTCAGTTCGGCTTCGGCGGCGCCGAGCCACGACGAAGCGGTCAGCACGCCGGTGCCGGGATCGAGGGTGACGTGCGAGCGGCGGCCGCGGCCCAAGCCCCCGCGGTGCAGCACGACGGTGGCGCCGGCCAGCACCGGCACGAGCAGCGGCGCGGCCACCGCGGCCCAGGCGAGCGGCAGGCCGAACGCGGTCATCGCGGCGTCGAAGGCGTGGCCCGGCGCGGCTTCGCGGGGCCGGCGGGGGCCGTCGGCGGCGGTCACGAGCGCGGCGTTCACCGCGAGGAACACCACCCCGGCGACGGTGAGCAGGGTGACGCTGCGGGCGTCGAGGACCTCGCCGAGCGGCCGGACGCCGGTCGCGGTGAGGAAGGCCCCCGCGACCAGACCGGCCAGCGCCGTCGACGCGGCGCCGAACACCTGCCGGTACGCGGGTCTTCTCCGGACCCGGAACCACTGGTGCAGCGCGGAGAACGCGACCAGCGCGACGGCGAAGCCGGGCCGGAGCACGAGCACCCCGGCGAAGATCCACGGCGTGTCCACACCCGGGCCGAGGAGGGTCTCTTCGCGGTGGCGTTCCACCGGCCGCGCGAGCTCCGCCGACACCAGCATCCCGCCCAGGAGCAGCGCGAACGGCGCCAGCATCGTGGCGAGCGGCGGGAACCGGAGGGCGGCGAGGACAACGGCGGCGACCGCGAGGACGTCGACGAGGAGGAGGTACCAGACCTGGCCGCGGCGCGGCAGCCGCCACAGCGCCCACCGCTGGAGGAAGACGGCGGGCAGGAAACGGCCGGGGCGGCGTCCCCCGCCGGCTGCGACCGTGGAATCCCCCACCATTTCGGCAAACTAGCCGGTCTGCCGCGTGGTGTCACTCCGCCTTCAGGGGAATCTCACGTCGCCCTCCGCAGTGGGACGCTCGGGAGCCGGTCGCACACGGTGGGTCATTTTTCCGACCGAAGAAGGGTTGACACGCAACATTGGTCTAGTCCACTGTGTGGTGGCACAGCGCTCCTCCCGGGATGATCCCGCCGCCTCAAACCGGAGGTGCTCCAACCGCTCGTTTGGAGGACCCCATGAAATCCATACGCCGTCTGGTGACCCTCGCGGTCGCGGCCGGAGCCGCGATGGCGACGGCCGTCGGCCTCGCCCCGCAGGCCATGGCCGCGGTGGACCCGGTGCTCGCTTCCCCGTACCTGTACCAGTGGGGCGGGCAGACCAGCCCGACCGCGGCGATGTCCGCGACCGGGGTGAAAGCGTTTACCCTCGCGTTCGTGCTGTCCGACGGCACCTGCAACCCCAAGTGGGACGGCAGCCGTTCGCTGACCGGCTCGGACAAGACGATGATCCAGAACATCCGCAACGCGGGCGGGGACGTGATCCCCTCCTTCGGCGGCTGGTCCGGCACGAAGCTGGGCTCGAAGTGCACCTCGGCTTCGGCGCTCGCGGGCGCGTACCAGAAGGTCATCGACGCCTACGGGCTCAAGGCGATCGACCTGGACATCGAGAACACCGACGAGTTCCAGAACAACACGGTGCAGGACCGCATCCTCAACGCGGTCAGGCTGACCAAGCAGAAGAACCCGAACCTCAAGGTCGTCATCACCATCGGCACCACCACGACCGGCCCCGACTCGTGGGGCAAGCGCCTGATCAACCAGGCCAAGGCGATCGGCGCCCCGGTCGACGTCTGGTCGGTCATGCCGTTCGACTTCTCCAGCGGCGGTGACATGGCCGCCATGACGAAGTCCGCGGTCGACGGGCTGAAGAACCAGCTCAAGACCACGTTCGGCTGGAACGACGACACCGCCTACCGGCACAGCGGCCTCTCCTCGATGAACGGCAAGACCGACAACGCGGGCGAGACGGTCACGGTCGCGAACTTCAATTCGATCCGCGGCTACGCGGCGAGCCACCACCTGGCCCGCTTGACGTTCTGGGCCACCAACCGCGACTGCAGCGGCGGCGGCGAGTGCTCCGGCATCACCCAGGACAAGTACGCGTTCACCAAGATCGTCGCCGGCTACACCGGCTGACCCGGACCCGTAGTGGGGCTGTCGAAGGCCCTCTCACCGGCATCGGGGCCGGTGAGGGGGTCTTCGCGGGTTTTGGGAATACCCCCGCTGGGTGCCGCTGACCGGGAAGGGTTCCGGTCAGCGGGAACCGAATTCCGTCACACCGGCCGGTAGCCTGGCACCATGCCCGCCCCATCGAGCCCGGCGGAGGCCGCGAAGCTCGCGCGCACGCTGGTCGAGCCACTGGGCGACCGGTGGGCTCACGTGCGGGCAGTCGCAGCCCGCGTCACCGAACTGCTTCCGGCGGTGCCGCTGCCGGATCGAGGTCCGCTCGTCAGCGCGGCCTGGCTGCACGACATCGGCTACGCCCCCGAGATCGCCACCACCGGCTTCCACCCCCTCGACGGGGCCCGGCACCTGCGGCGCCTCGGCTGGCCGGACAGCGTGGTCAACCTGGTCGTGCACCATTCCGGCGCCCGGTTCGAGGCCGCCGAACGAGGACTGACCCGAGAACTCGCGGCCTTCCCGATGCCGGAAGCATCCACCCTCGACGCGCTGGACACCGCGGACCTGACCACCGGCCCACGAGGCGATCGAGTCGGCTTCGCCGAGCGGATAACGGAGATCCTCGAGCGGTACCCGGCTGCTCATCCGGTTCACCGCACCTGGACGAGAGCGGCTCCCGTGCTGAGAGAATCCGTCACCCGAACCGAAACCCGGATGGCGGCTCAGCCGAGGTAGGGCGCCGTGCGGCTCTCGTCCAGCGCGTGCTCGATCCGCAGTCGCATGGACGGATGAGTGTCCAAAGTGGCCAAAGCCCCGGGCTCGACCCACCGGACAGCCTTCGTCTCCGTGCCGTCCTCGCGCGGCGTGCCACCGGTCCACCGAGCTTCGAAGCACAGGGAGAACTGCTGCCGGACCTCACCGTCGCTGTAGGCCATGACGTGCCGGGGATCGGTGTAGGTTCCCACCAGCCGCACCACTTCGACACTGAGCCCGGTCTCCTCCCGGACCTCGCGGACGACCGTTTCCGTGATTCGTTCGCCTACGTCGTGACCGCCGCCCGGCAGCGCCCACCGGTCGTTGTCGATCTTGTGGATGAGCAGCACGCGACCTTGTTCGTCACGGACGACCGCGGTCACCGAAGGCACCACGCTGGTGGCCATCGGTGCCGCAGGATCGTCGAAGTAGTCGATTCGGCCCATCAAAGCTCCCGTCGGGTTTCGGGCACACCGGCCGCCCACGCACGCTCGAAGGCCCTGCGGTAGTGCTCCCAGATCGGACCGGCGGACGTTCGCCTCAAGTGCCACACCGGGCTTTGGCCCGCGAGCGCACCCAACGTGTGCCCGTTCACGAGCAGTTCGTCGTCGAACCGGTAGAGCGAGTTGTAAAGCGTCTCGCCGTGCGTACGTACTTCAACACCGTCCAGGCCAGCGATCTCGACCAGATACCGTCGCATCAGCTGGACCCGGCCTTCGAGTCCGCCGGGCGTGCCCTCCTCCACCGCCCGGCGGAGGACCGCCGGGGCCGACTCGTCGCCGACCAGGAGCCGGAACCGCACCCCGGCCGCGGACTTCGCCCGGATCAGCGCGACGAGATCGTACTGTTCGACCAGGAAGATTCCGGAGAAGACCTGCAGGTCCATCCGCGCCCGAAGACCAGTGAGCAGGCTTGTCCAAGTAGTCGCCGTGATCGCCGAGCGCGACGGGTACAACCGGACCAGTTCCGTGTCTCCCGGCGGGGCGTGCGGGTCCTCCGACAGCGACGGCCACAGATCGACCTCACGACATCCCAGTACCTCGACGACCTTGTGCCGCGTCGCCCGATGCGGCACCCGCTCGCGGCTGATCCACCGCTCGGCCGTCTTCGGATCGACATCCACCGCGACCGCGAGCCTGTCCACCGTCAGGTTGACCGCGAGCATCGCCGTCCGGAGCCGGTCGTTGGCCATGCGCGATTTTCCCATGGGGACGTTTTGCTCGGGCCAACCGATCCCGCAAACGTCCGCAAGAGTCTCGCCAACGTGGTTCCGAAGTCCCATGAGCTGCGGTTTTCTCGAAGGATGACCTCGGATGACCAACGATCTGCGCCCAGCCGAACCGGCTCGACGACCCACGGCCGAGGAGGGTGGCGATGCCGCTGAACGTTCTGCTCGATCTCGACCGCCTTCACCTCGTCGCCCGAGGTGAGCGCCATCGAGCCGCGCTCGTCCGCGTGCCCCACCCCGGCGATGCGGTCACCATGCTTTGCGGCTACACCGATCTCGTCGAATACGCCGACCGAACGGCCGACTTCGTCGGCATCCGGACCTGCTGGCCCTGCGACCTGGCTCACCGACGGCAGCTCAGGCTGCACGTCCCACCGACCCATCCCGGCGCAGGCCGCCGTTGACTGTCACACCGGCGCAATCTTCGTCACCTACCGTCTTCGCATGACGAGCACCGAAGCGGCCGGGTACGGCGACAAACTCGCGGCCGTCGAGCCCGGCGGGGTCGAACCCGTCGCCGGCGCCGATCGGCACGGCGCACCGCGGCAACTGGCCTGGACCTGGGCCTCCCCGAACCTCGAGTTCGCCACGATCTTCGTCGGTGTCCTCGCCGTCACCGCGTTCGGGCTTTCCTTCTGGCAGGCCGCGCTCGCCGCGGTCATCGGGAACGGGCTCGGCGCCCTCGCGCACGGCGTTCTGAGCGCGCGCGGACCGCGTTACGGGGTGCCGCAGATGGTCCTCGGGCGCGCCGCCTTCGGGTATCGCGGGAACCTGCTGCCCGCCGCGCTGATGTCGGTGATGGCCGGGGTCGGCTGGTTCGCCGTCAACAGCGTCAGCGGCGCCTTCGCGCTCACCAGCCTCACCGGGCTGCCGGTGCTCGCCTGTCTTGTGCTCGTCGTCGCGCTGCAGATCGTCATCGCCTTCTTCGGGCACAACCTCGTCCAGGCGTACGAAAAGTACGTCTTCGCCGTGCTCGCCGTGGTGTTCGCCGCCGCGAGCGTCGTCATCTTCACGAAGGCCGGTCCGACGGCGAACACCGGCAGCTCCGGCGGGTTCCTCCTCGCCGTCGGCACCGCGTTCGGCTACACCGCGGGCTGGAACCCCTACGCCGCCGACTACACGCGCTACCTGCCGAAGACCGCGTCGAAACGCGCGATCGGCCTCTATGCCGGCAGCGGCCTGTTCCTCTCGACCACCGTCCTGATGCTCGTCGGCGCCGCTTCGACGACCATCGCCGGCCCGGCCGACGCCAACCCGGCGACGGCGTTCACCGGGCACCTGCCCGGTTTCCTGGCCGCCGCGACCCTGCTGGCGATCACGCTCGGCGCGGTCGCCGCGAACGTCCTCAACGTCTACTCGGGAGCGCTCGCCTTCCTCGCCCTCGGCGTCCGGCTGCCGCTGGCCTGGCGCCGCGCCGTGGTCGCGCTCGCCTTCGGCGCGGTGGGGTTCGTGCTGGCCTGGCTCGGGCTCGCCGACGCCGGCCACGCCTACGAGAACTTCCTGCTGGTCATCGCCTACTGGATCGGCCCGTGGCTCGGTGTGCTGCTGGCCGACCACCACCTGCGCCGCGGCGCCGACTTCGGCGAACTGCTCGCCGATCGGAGTCACCGCAACGTCGCCGGCTTCACGGCGTTCCTCGTCGGCCTGGTCGTGTCCGTCGGCCTGTTCGCCAACCAGGCGCTCTACACCGCGCCGATCCCGAAAGCGGTGCCCGGCCTCGGCGACCTCACCTTCGCCGCCGGGTTCGTGCTCGCCGCCGGGACCTACCTGCTGCTACGCCGTCAGCGCACCGGGGTGCCGTGATCGCGGCAGCCGTACGGGTAACACCGGTAGTAGTCCGTTGTGGACGGTGGGGCGGGCACGGTGGTGGACGGCGGCGGCAGCTCGACCGTCACCGTCGGCGTGGGGGTGGGTGTCTGGCGTGCGTGCATGACCACCGGGGACGGCGTGGTCGTCCGTGTCGGCGCCGCGACCGCACTCGACGACGGGACGGCGGTGGCCGGCTGCAGCTGCGGGAACTGCGTGGAGCCCGGGACGGGGTCCGGCCGCGTCGCCAGCGCGAGCACCAGCCCGCCCAGCACCACGAGCACCGCCGAAGCCAGGGCGAACCGGCCGCCCGAACCACGCGGCTCGGGTGCGGTGCCGCGCCGGGCGGCCGCCTCGGCCGCCCGCGACCCGGGTTTCCGCGGGCGCGCCCCGGCCTGCCGCAGCAGTTCGTCGACCGTGACCCGATCCCGCCGCCTGCGCGCACTGCGCGTCATGCACGACCTCCACCCCATCGCTGATCCCGGTGGATCCTAGGAAGCCGCGCCGGAATTGTAAACGCGCTGATCGCAGCGCTCTCGTTACCGTTTCGAGACATCCGGATCGGGTTCCCGGCCGTAGTCGTCAACGAGGCGCGAACCGCCGCAGGAGGGTGCCCACGCGCCGGGTCACCGGGGTGAACTCCGGCAGCTTCAGCAGCGCCAGCAACCCGAACGGCACGGCCATCCCGAGCAAGGTCTGGACCGGCAGTTTCACCCAGGCGGCGGGGATCGTGCCGAGCGAGCCGGGCACGGCGTACCCGGCGAGCACCGCGGCCCCGACACCGAGGGCGCTGGCCCCGAGGGTGATCAGCCCGACCCGCAGCGACCGCTTGCTGCGCAGGTGCCCGAGCCGGACCCACAGCCAGACCTGGCCGAGCACCGCGCCGACGACGAACCCGGCGCCGTTCACGAGCATCACGCCGTAGACGATGTGCTCACCGTCGAGCAGCCCGCGGCAGAGGATCAGCAGCGGGATCTTCACCGCGGTCATCACCAGCATGATCAGCGTGGGCGTGCGGGCGTCCTTCATCGCGTAGAACACCCGCAGCTGCAACATCACCAGCGCGAACGGCAGCAGCCCGACGGCGGAGACGGCCAGCGTCTGGCCGAGCCGCTCGGCGTCGTCCAGGGTGCCGCGGCCCCAGGTGAAGATCGTGATGCCGACCGGCGTGCCGACCACCGCCAGCACCGCGGAGATCGGCAGGAAGAGCACCGTGGAGATGCGGGAGGCGAGCGAAAGGTCGCCGACCAGGCTCGCGGTGTCGCCGTCCGCGGCGGCGCGGCTCATCCGCGGCATCAGCGCGGTCAGCAGCGAGACGCCGAGGATGCCGTACGGCAGCTGGAAGAGCAGGGACGCGTAGCTGTAGGCGGTGACCCCGCCGCTGGTGCCGCCGGTCAGCACGCGGGTGGTGACGACGAACCCGACGTGGCTCACCACGACGTACCCGAGGATCCACGCGGCCAGCCCGCCGAACTCCTTGATCCGCGGGTCGAAACCCCAGCGCCAGCGGAACCGGAACCCGGTGCGCAGCAGCGCGGGGATCAGCACCATCGCCTGCACGATGATGCCGAGCGTGGTGCCGAGGCCGAGCACGAGCAGCTTCGGGTCGCTCATCCGGACCGGGTCGAGGGTCAGCTCCCCCGGCACCACCGCGAACACGACGAGCGTGCCGGTGACGACGACGTTGTTCAGCACCGGCGCCCAGGCCGGCGGGCCGAAGACGTTCTGGGCGTTGAGGATCGCCGACAGCAGCGCGAAGAGGCCGTAGAACAGGATCTGCGGCAGCAGCAGGTACGCCAGGGCGGTGGTGAGCCCCGGGTTCGCCTCCGCTGACGATTTGTCGACGTAGAGCGACGTGAACAGCGGCGCGATCGCCACCGCGACGGCCGTGCCGACGGTGAGCAGCACCAGCGCCATCGTGATCAGCCGCTGCGTGTAGGCGCGGCCGCCGTCCGGGTCGTCCTGGGAGCGCACCAGCAGCGGCACCACGACACTGGCCAGCACACCGCCGAAGAGCAGCTCGAACACGATGTTGGGCAGGGTGTTCGCAACGGTGAAGGAGTCGTTGACCACGCCGGTCCCGACCACGGCGGCTAGCAGCAGCTTCGCGACGAAGCCGGTGATCCGGCTGACGGTCGAGGCGACGGCCATCCGGCCGCTGGAGCGGGCCAGCGACGAGCCGGCGCCTTCACCACGGCCGGCGCTGACGGGCGAGGCGGGCGGCCGGGCGACGATCTGGGTGGCGAACTCGTCGTAGGGCCGCCGGGAGACGTCGAGGTCGCGAGTGGGCCAGTGGGGGCCGCGCAGCTCGCTGGGGAGGAAGACCGTCGCCTCGTCGTCCACCGGTGGTGGGGGTTCCGCCATGGGCTCAAGACTGCCAGGTCAGGGCCTCGGGCGGGAGCACCGCCCGGCACCGAACGTGCGAGCGAAGCCGCGACGCTCCGTAAAGGCGGGGAGACGGCGCTCAGGCGGCGAGGGAGATGTCCAGCGCGGCGCGGCCGGCCTCGGTGAGCTCGGCGGGCACGCGGCCGACGGCCTTCTCGGCGGCGGCGCGGATGTAGCCGCCATGGGCCAGCGCGTGGGCGGTCATCTGATCGCAGCACGCGAATCCGTCGACGAAGAGGTCCGGTTCGCAGCTGACCGACATCTGCGCTCGGCCCGCTGCCACCGCCTTCAGCATCGCCATCGCGCGGTGGTTGAGCTCGACATCGGAACCGGACACCGGACTGCCTTCCTACTTGAACCGCTTACTACGAGTCATCGTCCATTGGACCAAGTGTGTTACCAATGCCACTAGGACGTTTACTAGACCTCGCCGGTTCCGGCCAGTCGGAGCTCCAGGCTGCGGGCCCACTCGCGGACGATCTGCCGCCGGCGCCGTGTGTCGTCGGTCAGCAGGTTCGCCAGGCCCAGGCCACGGGCCAGATCGAGGGTGGCCTGGACCAGCTCGCGCACACCCGGGCGGGCCTCGTCGACGCCGAGCAGTTCGACGGTCACCCGGTGCGCCTCCCGCCCGACCCGGGCTTCCAGCGGCACGAGCACGTCACGCAGCGCTTCGTCGGTCGCGGCGACCGCCCAGAGCTGCAGCGCGGCGCGGAACAGCGGCCCGGTGTAGAGGTTCAGCACCATCTCGACCACCCGCTCGATGCGCGACGACCCGCTCGGCAGGTCGGCGGCCTGGGCACGCAGTTCGTCGATCTGCGCCTCGCCGAGGAGGTCCACCGCCGCCGCGACGAGGTCCTCGCGGGTCGGGAAGTGGTGTTGCGCGGCGCCCCGGGAGACACCCGCGCGTTCGGCGATCACGGCCACCGTGACGCCGTGCCAGCCGCGCTCGCCGAAGCTGTCGAGCGCGGCCTCGATCAGCCGCCGCCGCGTGGTGCGGCTGCGTTCCTGCTGGGGTTCGCGGACGCCGGTCAAGCCGGGTCGACCCAGAAGTCGAGCTGGAGGTCCTCCTCAGAGCCGCCGATGCGGTACTTCGAGAAGTCCGTGACGCCTTCCGCGCGCAGCACCTCGTCGTCGAGGAAGAAGTTCCCGGTGGCCGCACCGCTCGGCTTGGTGAGGATGGCGTACGCGGCGTCGGCCATGATCTCCGGCGTCCGGCTGCGGTCGGCCAGCTCGGCGCCGACGACGTTGCGGATCGCCGCGGTGTCGATCGTGGTGCGCGGCCACAGCGAGTTGACCGCGACGCCGTCCCTTTTCAGTTCCGCGGCCAGGCCGACGGTCACCAGGCTCATCGAGTACTTCGCGATGCTGTAGGCGAGGTGCCCGGCGGTGAACCACTTCTCGTCGAGGCTGATCGGCGGCGACAGCGTGAGGATGTGCGCGTTGGCCGAGACCCGCAGGTGCGGGATGGCCAGCTTCGACAGCAGGAACGTGCCGCGCGCGTTGATGTCCTGCATCAGGTCGTAACGCTTCATGCTGACCTGCTCGGTCGGCGTCAGGTCGATCGCGCTGGCGTTGTTCACCACGATGTCGATGCCGCCGAACTGCTCGACGGTCTTCGCCACCGCCGCGGCCACACCTTCGTCGTCGCGGACGTCCCCGAGGATCGGCAGCGCGTGCCCGCCGGCCTTCTCGATGGCCTCCGCGGCGGTGTAGATCGTGCCGGGCAGCTTCGGGTGCGGTTCGGCGGTCTTGGCCAGCAGCGCCACGTTGGCGCCGTCCTTCGCCGCCCGCAGCGCGATCGCCTCACCGATGCCGCGGCTGCCGCCGGACATGATGATGGTCTTGCCGTCCAAAGTAGACATGTCGCCTCCTAGTAGGACTTGGGCAGGCCGAGGCTGTGCTGGCCGACGAAGTTGAGCACCATCTCGCGGCTGACCGGCGCGATCCGGCCCAGCCGGACGGCGGTGACCAGCGTGCCGAGGCCGTACTCGGTGGCCAGGCCGTTACCGCCGTGCGTCTGGACGGCCTGGTCGGTCGCGCGGATGGCGACCTCGGCGGCGGCGTACTTGGCCATGTTGGCCGACTCTCCCGCGCCGAAGTCGTCGCCCGAGTCGTAGAGCGACGCCGCCTTCTGCGTCATCAGCTTGGCCAGTTCCAGCTCGACCTTGATCTCGGCCAGCGGGTGCGCGAGGCCCTGGTGGGCGCCGATCGGGGTGCCCCAGACCTGGCGCTGGTTGGCGTAGGAGACGGCCTTGGCCAGCGCGTACCGGGCGATGCCGAGGGAGAACGACGCGCCCATGATGCGTTCCGGGTTGAGCCCGGCGAACAGCTGCGCGATCGCCGCGTCCTCCTCACCGACGAGCGCCTCGGCCGGGAGCTTGACGTCGTCGAGGAACAGCGAGAACTGGTCTTCCGGCGCGATGATGTCCATCGGGATCTTGGTGTACTCGAACCCGGGCGTGCCGGTCGGCAGGACGAACAGCGCGGGCTTGAGCTTGCCCGTCCTGGAGTCCTCCATGCGGCCGACCACGAGCACCGCGTCCGCCTCGTCGACGCCGGAGATGTAGACCTTGCGTCCACTGAGGACCCAGCCGTCACCGTCGCGCTTGGCGGTGGTGGTGATCTTGTGCGAGTTCGACCCGGCGTCCGGCTCGGTGATGGCGAAGACCATCCGCTTGGTGCCGTCGGCGATGCCGGGCAGCCACTGCTTCTTCTGCTCTTCGGTGCCGAACCGCGAAATCACGGTGCCGCAGATCGCCGGCGAGACGACCATGAGCAGCAACGGCGAACCCGCGGCGGCCAGCTCCTCGAGGACCGCGGCGAGGTCGGCGATGCCCGCGCCCCCGCCGCCGTACTCCTCGGGGATGTTGACACCGAGGTAGCCCAGGCGGCCGGCTTCGTCCCACAGCTCGTGGGTCTTCTCGTCGGCGCGGGCCTTGCGCGCGTAGTACTCGTGCCCGTACTTGGCGCCGAGCTCGGCGACGGCCTTGCGGAGCGCGATCCGCTCTTCCGGCTCGATGAAGTTCATCGCGTTCATTCTGCTTCTCCCACCACCGCGAGGATCGTGCCCACTTCGACCTGCTGTCCGACCGTGACCGGCAGTTCCGCCACCACACCGTCGGCGGGGGCGGCGATCCGGTGTTCCATCTTCATCGCCTCGAGCCACAGCAGCGGGTCGCCGGCCTTGACCGGGTCCCCGGCCTGGACGGCGAGCCGGACGACGGTGCCCGGCATCGGCGCGACCAGCGAGCCCGCGGCCAGCGCCGCGTCCGGGTCGGCGAACCGCGGCTCGGCCTTGAGCGCGACCGCGCCGAGCGCGGAGTCCACGTAGGACACTCCGTCGTGCCGGGCGACGTCGAAGGTGCGCCGCACCCCGGCGACGTCCAGGACGACCCGGCCGGGCTCGGCCGTGACCAGTTCGGCGTGGTGGCCCTCGGCTTTCAGCCCGTCCCGCGTGAGCGAATAGACGACCTCGTGCTCGCGGTCGCCCGCGGTGAAGACCTTGCGCTGCCCGGCCGAGCGGACGTTGCGCCAGCCGCTGGGCAGCCTGCCCTGGGTGGTCGCCGACGCCCGGTTGCCTGCCGCGTCCGCCAGGGCGGCGGCGAGGGCCGAGACGCGCTCGGTGTCCACAGTGGCCAGCGGTGCGGCCAGGGTGTCCAAGCCGTGCCGGTCGAAGAACGCCGTGTCCGTCTCACCGGCCAGGAAGGCTTCGTGGCGGAGGATGTTCACCAGCAGGTCGCGGTTGGTGACCACACCGTGGATCTTCGACGCTGCCAGGGCCTTCGCGAGCCGCCTCGCAGCCTCGGCTCGGGTCGGCGCCCAGGTGATCACCTTGGCGAGCATCGGGTCGTAGTGGACGCCCACCACGGAACCGCTCTCGAAGCCGGAGTCCAGCCTGAGCCCGGCGCCTTCGGTGAACTCACGGTCCACATCCGGCACCTCGAAGGTGTGCAGCGTCCCGCTCTGCGGCTGCCAGTTCTCGGCCGGATCCTCGGCGTACAGCCGGACCTCGATCGAATGGCCAACGGTCGGCGGCGGGTCGGCGGGCAGCCGTTCCCCGTCGGCGACGCGCAGCTGCAGCGCGACCAGGTCCAGGCCGGTGACGTTCTCGGTGACCGGGTGCTCGACCTGCAGCCGGGTGTTCATCTCCAGGAAGTAGAAGCGACCGTCGGGCCCGGCGAGGAACTCGACCGTGCCCGCGCCAACGTAGTCGATCGCCTGGGCTGCCTTGCGCGCGGCGTCGAACAGCTCCGCACGCATGGCGTCGTCGACGAACGGCGACGGCGCCTCCTCGACGACCTTCTGGTGGCGGCGCTGGATCGAGCACTCCCGCTCCCCCACCGCCCACACCGTGCCGTGCCGGTCGGCCATGACCTGGACCTCGATGTGCCGCCCGGTCTCCAAGTACCGCTCGCAGAACACCGTCGGGTCGCCGAACGCCGACCCGGCCTCCGCGCTGGCACCTTCCACCGCCTCGGTCAGCTCGTCCAGCGAGCGGACCACACGCATTCCGCGGCCACCACCCCCGGCAGATGCCTTGACCAGCAGCGGAAGATCGGCCTCGGTGACCGAAGCCGGGTCCAGTTCGGACAGCACCGGGACACCCGCGGCGGCCATCAGCCGCTTGGACTCCACTTTGGAGCCCATGGTCTCGATGGCTTCCGGCGGCGGCCCGACCCAGGTCAGCCCGGCGTCGAGGACGGCACGCGCGAACGCGGCGTTCTCGGACAGGAACCCGTAGCCGGGGTGGACGGCGTCGGCGCCGGTGTCGGCCGCGGCCTTCACCAGCAGCTCGGCCCGCAAGTACGTCTCGGACGGCGCGTTGCCCGGCAGCCGGACGGCCGCGTCGGCTTCCAGCGCGTGGGGCGCGGCGGCATCGGCGTCGGAGAACACCGCGACCGTGCCGATCCCGGCGTCGCGGCAGGTGCGGAAGACGCGGCGGGCGATCTCGCCGCGGTTGGCGACCAGCAGGTTCTGGATCATCGCTCACTCACATCCGGAAGACGCCGAAGCCCTCGGCGCCCTTCACTGGTCCATTGTGGATCGCGGACAGGCTCAGCCCCAGCACGGTGCGGGTGTCGCGCGGGTCGATGATGCCGTCGTCGTAGAGCATGCCGGAGAGGAACATCGGCATCGACTCGGCTTCGATCTGGCCTTCCACCATGGCGCGCATGGCCTTGTCGTTGTCCTCGTTGTACTCCTGGCCGCGGCTTTCGGCGGCCGCGCGGGCCACGATCGACAGCACGCCGGCCAGCTGAGCCGGGCCCATCACCGCGGACTTCGCGCTCGGCCAGGCGAACAGGAAGCGGGGGTCGTAGGCGCGGCCGCACATCCCGTAGTGTCCGGCGCCGTAGGACGCTCCCATGAGGACGGACAGGTGCGGCACCTTGGAGTTCGACACGGCGTTGATCATCATCGCGCCGTGCTTGATGATGCCGCTCTGCTCGTACTCCTTGCCGACCATGTACCCGGTCGTGTTGTGCAGGAAGACCAGTGGGGTGTGGATCTGGTTGGCCAGCTGGATGAACTGCGCGGCCTTCTGCGACTCCTCGCCGAACAGCACACCCTGGGCGTTGGCGAGCACGCCGACCGGGTAGCCGTGGATGCTCGCCCAGCCGGTCACGAGCGAAGAGCCGTAGAGCGGCTTGAACTCGTCGAAGTCGGAGCCGTCGACAACCCGGGCGATCACCTCGCGCGGGTCGAACGGCACTTTGAGGTCGGTCGGCACGATGCCGAGCAGGTCCTCGGTGTCGTAGAGCGGCTCGGCGTAGTCCGGCTTGGGCGTTGGGCCCTGTTTGGTCCAGTTGAGCCGCTTGATGATGTTGCGGCCCAACCGGATCGCGTCCTGCTCGTCGACGGCCAGGTAGTCGGCCAAGCCCGAGGTGCGGGCGTGCATCTCGGCGCCGCCGAGCGACTCGTCGTCGGACTCCTCACCGGTCGCCATCTTGACCAGCGGCGGCCCGCCGAGGAACACCTTCGCGCGTTCCTTGACCATCACGACGTAGTCCGACATGCCGGGCAGGTACGCCCCGCCGGCGGTGGAGTTGCCGAAGACCAGCGCGACCGTCGGGCAGCCCGCGGCCGAGGCCCGCGTGATGTCCCGGAAGATCCGGCCACCCGGGATGAAGATCTCCTTCTGCGTCGGCAGGTCCGCGCCGCCCGACTCGACGAGGTTGATCGACGGCAGCCGGTTCTGCGCGGCGATGTCGGCGGCCCGGAAGCTCTTCTTGGTGGTCCACGGGTTGCTGGCGCCACCCTTGACCGTCGGGTCGCTCGCCGAGATCAGGCACTCGACGCCTTCGACGACCCCGATCCCGGTCACCAGGCTCGCGCCGACGCGGTAGTCGGTGCCCCAGGCGGCCAGCGGCGAGAGCTCCAGGAACGGCGAGTCCTCGTCGAGCAGCAGCTCGATCCGTTCGCGGGCCAGGAGCTTGCCGCGCTTGCGGTGCCGCTCGACGTACTTCTCACCTCCGCCGGCCACGGCCTTGGCCTGCTCGGCGTTGATCTCGGCGAGCTTCTCCAGCATCGCCTCGCGGTTGGCGCCGAACTCGGCGGCCCGCGTGTCCACTGTGGACCTCAGAGCGGTCATGAGGTGTATCCCAATCGCTTCGCGGCCAGGCCGGTGAGGATCTCGTTGGTGCCGCCGCCGATGCCGAGGATCCGGACGTCGCGGTAGTGCCGCTCCACTTCGGCCTCGCGCATGTAGCCGAGTCCGCCGTGCAGCTGGACGGCCTCGTTGACCACCCATTCGGCGGCCTCGACGGCGGTGTTCTTGGCAAAACACGCCTCGGCGATGACCTCCTCACCCGACACGTGCCGGATCGCGGCCTGCCGGGCGTAGGTGCGCGCGACGTCGGTCTTGCGCGCCATCTCGGTCAGCTTGTGCTGCACGACCTGCCGTGAGATGAGCGGACGGCCGAACGTCTCGCGCAGCCGGCACCAGTCCAGCGTCAGGTCGAGCGCGCGCTGGGCGTGGGAGTACGCCTGCACCGCCAGCGAAAGCCGTTCGGTGACGAACTGGGTGGCCACCTGCGCGAACCCGCTGTTCTCGGCGCCGACGAGGTTCTCGACCGGCACCCGGACGTCCACGTAGGACAGTTCGGCGGTGTCGGAGCAGAGCCAGCCCATCTTCTCCAGCTTGCGGGAGACGGTGAACCCGGGCGTCCCGCGTTCGACGACGATCAGCGAAAGTCCGTGTGCACCGTCGCCGCCGGTGCGCACGACCGTCGTCACGAAGTCCGCGCGGCAGCCGGAGGTGATGTAGGTCTTCGCGCCGTTGATGACGTATTCGTCACCCTCGCGCACCGCCGTCGTCCGGATCCCGGCGACGTCCGAACCGCCGTCCGGCTCGGTGACGGCCAGCGAACCGATCTTGTCCCCGGCGAGGGTCGGACGCACCCACCGCTCGATCTGGACCGGGTCGGCGGCCTCGGCGATGTGCGGGACGGCGATGCCGCAGGTGAACAGCGACGCGAACAGCCCGCCGGACCCGCCCGCGTAGTGCATCTCCTCGGCGACGACGAGCGCGTCGAGGTAGTTGCCGTCACCCCCGCCGATCTCCTCGGGGAACGCGACACCGAGCAGGCCCAGGTCCCCGGCCTTGCGGTGCAGGTCGCGCGGCAGTTCCCCGGCGCGTTCCCAGTCGTCGAGGTGCGGCAGGACCTCCTGCTCGACGAACCGGCGCACGGTCTTGCGCAGCTCGGCCCGCTCGGGCGTCCGGAAGGGATCGGTCACAGGAGCACCTCGGGGATGTCGATTTCGCGGGACCGCAACCACTCGCCGAAGGCCTTGGCCTGCGGGTCGAACCGGGCCTGCGAGGCGACACCCTGACCGAGGATGCCTTCGACGACGAAGTTCAGCGCCCGCAGGTTCGGGAGCAGGGAGCGCGTCACCGGCAGGTCGGCGGTCTCGGGCAGCAGCAGCTTGAACTCGGCGACGGTCAACCGGTGGGCGAGCCACCGCCACGCCTGGTCCGACCGCACCCAGACACCGAGGTTGGCGTTGCCGCCCTTGTCACCACTGCGCGCGCCGATGACACGACCGAGCGGCGCCCGCCGCACCGGCCCGTGGTCGAGCGGCTCGGGCAGCGCGGGCTCGTCCACATCGGACAGCTCCAGGGTGGACGTGGCTGGCGCTATGTCGACTCGCATGCCGTCCGGCAGCACGGCGACGTGCGGCACCTGGCCGGCGTCCACATAGGCCGCGGTGTAGACGCCGTAGGGCGAGGCGTCCGAGGGCGGCGCGGTGACGTGGAAGCCGGGGTAGCTGGCCAGCGCGAGTTCGACCGCGGCGCCGGTGAACGCGCGGCCCGCCACCTTGGGGTCGGCGTCCTTGACGGCGACGTGCAGCAACGCGCTCGCGGTCTGCTCGGTGTCGGCGTCGGTGTGGTCCGTCCGGGCCAGCGTCCAGCGGACGTCGGCGGGCGGCCGGGCCTTGAGCGCGCCTTCGAGTTGTTCACGCACCAGCGCGGCTTTCGCCTCGATGTCGAGTCCGGTGAGGACGAACGTCGTCTCGTTGCGGAAGCCGCCCAAGGTGTTCAGCGCAACCTTCAGCGTCGGCGGCGGGGCTTCACCGCGGACTCCGGAGATGCGGACGCGGTCGGGCCCTTCTTCGCTGAGGGACAGCGTGTCGAACCGGGTCGTGACGTCCGGCCCGGCGTAGCGCGCGCCGGTGATTTCGTACAGCAGCTGCGCGGTGACCGTGCCGGCGTTGACCACTCCCCCGGTGCCCGGGTGCTTGGTGATGACGCTGGAGCCGTCGGCCTCGATCTCGGCGATCGGGAAACCCGGCACGCCCAGGGAATGCTCGGTGAAGAAGGCGTAGTTGCCGCCGGTGGCCTGGGCGCCGCACTCGATGACGTGCCCGGCCGCAACCGCGCCGGCGAGGGCGTCGTAGTCGTCGCGCGCCCAGCCGTAGTGCGCGGCGGCCGGGCCGACGATCACGGACGCGTCGGTGACCCGCCCGGTGACCACCACGTCGGCGCCCGCGTTCAGGCACTCCGCGATGCCCCACGCGCCGAGATAAGCGTTGGCCGTCAACGGTTTCCCGAAATCCAGCTCGTCGGCGCGGGCGACCAGGTCGTCGCCCTCGACGTGCGCGATCTTGACGTCGAGGCCGAGCTTGTCGGCCAGTTCGCGCAGCGCGTCCGCGAGCCCCGCCGGGTTGAGCCCACCGGCGTTGGCGACGATCTTGACGTTGTTCTCGCGCGCCAGCTCGAGGTTCTCCTCCATCTGGCGCAGGAACGTCTTGGCGTAACCCCGGTTCGGGTCCTTCATCCGGTCGCGGCCGAGGATGAGCATGGTCAGCTCGGCGAGGTAGTCGCCGGTCAGGACGTCGAGCGGCCCGCCGGTGAGCATCTCGCGGACGGCGGAGAAGCGGTCGCCGTAGAACCCGGACGCGTTGCCGATGCGGTAGGTCATGCGAACTGCCCCGGTTTCCGGCCTTCCCCGGGAGGCCCGGCGAACGCCTGCGCGACGGTCAGCCACTCCTCGACGTCGACGCCGTGCGCGACCAGGTCGGTGTCGGCCGGGTGCCGCCGCTGGGTGACGACCAGGCAGAAGCCGACGGCGCTGCCGGTGAGCTTCTGCTCCGCGTCCTCGGGCCCGAACGCCCAGGTGGTGCCGTCCGGCGCGGCCAGCTCCACGCGGAACTCTTCGGCCGGCGGAGCGAGCGAGTTGACCTTGTAGGCGAAGTCGCGGGTGCGCGTGCCGAAGCGCGCGATGTGCCAGAGCCTCGCCGTCGGTTCGCGGGTCAGCCCGAGCGCGTCGAAGACGTCCTGGCCGTGCGCCCAGGTCTCCATCAGCCGCGCGGTCACCATCGACGCCGCGCTCATCGGCGGCCCGTACCAGGGCAGCTTCTGCCCGTCCGGCACCGCGGCGAGGGCCTCGGCCAGCCGTGCCCGCCCGGTCCGCCAGCGTTCGAGCAGCTCGCGAGGCGGCTGCTCGGCACCTTCGGCGGCACCGTCGTCGACGTAGTGCTCGCCGCCCTTGAGCAGCTCTTCGACCTCGGCCTGCCAGTCCTCCGGATGGGCCGCCGCGATCAGGGCCTTTTCATCGGTCCAGGCCAGATGGGCGATCTGGTGCGCGATGGTCCACCCCTCGGCGGGCGTCGCGCGCACCCAGTCGGACGCGGGCAGGTTCGCCACCACGTCGTCGATCGTCCGTGTCTCCGCGTCGAGATCCCCGAGGATCACGCCGAGGTCCGCCATCGCCGCCTCCTTGCGTCCTGCCGCCCAGGGTGGCACCGGCCGGCAGAAAAATCAAGCACGCCTGATTGTTTTGGCCCGGACGCTGCGGACGCACTATTGACATCTTGCCAGTAGTGCCGGACTGCAATAGTTTCGTCGGCATGGCCGAGACCACCTACGCCGTCGCGGACCGGATCGCCACGGTGACGCTGAACCGCCCCGAGGCGCGCAACGGCTACACGATCCGGATGGCCGACGAGCTCGGCGCGGCGATGGACCGCGCCGATCGTGACGAGGACGTCCGCGTGGTGGTGCTGACCGGCGCGGGCAAGGACTTCTGCGTCGGCGCCGACCTGTCGCAGGGCGGCTTCGACTTCGACCCGGAGACCGGGCCGGACGCGGCCTGGCAGGAGCCCGCCGGCCGGTGCTCGAAGCGGATCTTCACGATGAACAAGCCGGTGATCGCGGCCCTGCACGGCGCGGCGGTCGGCGCCGGCAGCACCATCACCCTCCCCTGCGACTACCGGCTCGCCTCGGAGGACTCCCGGTTCGGCTTCGTCTTCACCCGCCGCGGCATCTACCCCGAAGGCGCGTCGGCGTGGTTCCTCCCGCGGCTCGTCGGGATGGGCACCGCGCTGGACTGGATGATCAGCGGCCGCGTCTTCCCCGCGGCGGAGGCATTGGAAAAGGGCCTGGTGCACCAGGTCTTCCCCACCGGAACCGTGCTCGACGAGGCCTACAAGCTGGCCGGCGAGATCATCAAGAACACCGCGCCGGTCTCCGTCGCGGTCACCCGCCAGCTGCTCTACCGGATGGCGAGCGCCGATTCGCCGTTCCCGGTGCACGAACTCGACTCGAAGCTGATCGGCGGCCTGGGCGCCAACCCGGACGCCGTCGAAGGGGTCATGTCGTTCCTGCAGAAGCGGCCGCCGTCGTGGGGCCTGCGGGTGGACAAGGACCTGCCCGACTACCTGCCCTGGCTGGAGAAATGAGCATCTACCCGCCGCAGCCCTGGAACCTCGTCGCGGACGCCCGCGTGTCGGTCTGGCGCGTCCCGGCAGCCGACCTGCCCGAGCTGCCGGCCGAGCCGCTGCTCGTCGCGGGGCACGCATCGGTGTTCACGGCGTGGATCGACTACACCCCGCCGGGGCAGCTGGCCTACCACGAGCTGCTGGCCGCGACGGCGGTCAAGGGCCGCCGGGTGTCGTGCTCGATCAGCGAGATCTGGGTCGACAGCGAGGTCTCCCTGGCGGGCGGCCGCGAGCTGTGGGGCATCCCGAAGGACCTGGCGACACTCGACTTCACCGGCGACCGCACGTTCACGGCGACGGCGGCCACGGCGGACGACTGGATCGCCACGGCCGCGTTCCGCCGTCGTGGCGGGCTTCCGCTGCGCGTGCCGACCGTCTTCGAGGTTGCGCAGTTGCTCGACGGCACGCTCCTGCGGACGCCGGTTTCGGCGAAGATCAGCCCGCGGGCCGCGGCGGCGGACTGGAGCTTCAACCCGGCGGGCCCGCTCGGCTACCTCAGCGGACGGCGGCCGGTGACGAGCCTCGAGCTGCCCGCCTCCCAGCTGCGCTTCGGCGCCTGAGCGCAGCCACGAGGCCCGGAAACCTACCCCCTCAGCGCCCGGTCCCGCGGCCTGAGCAGCACCTCTGGGTGATCACGTAACCCGGCAGGGTGAGCCCGCGACACGCCACCCCTTGGGGCCCGTGCGGTCGATCACCCCTACATGTAGTCTCTGGTGACCGGCAGGGCCCAGCGACGGGGAGACCGCTGCAGAGAACTGCCGGGCAGCTTTGAAGAACCTGCAGCACACGGCCTTGTGCGGCCGTGTGGCGATCCGACGCGCCCATTTTCCGAGAGCACAGTGGAGACACGCATGTCAGTCGAAACCGGTCAGCGGCCGCCCGCCGCCGCCGACACCCCCACCGCGATCCGGGTCATCCGGCGGGACGGCAGCGTGTCGCCGTTCGACGCCGGGAAGATCTCGGTCGCGCTGACGAAGGCGTTCCTCGCGGTCGAGGGCGGCGACGCCGCCGCGTCCTCCCGCGTGCACCACGTCGTCGCCGAGCTGACCCAGCAGGTGGAGACCACCCTGCTGCGTCACGCCGGGCCCGAGACGGCCCTGCACATCGAGCAGATCCAGGACATCGTCGAGCTCGCGCTGATGCGCGGCGAGCACCACAAGGTCGCCCGCGCCTACGTCCTTTACCGCGACGAGCGCATGAAGGCCCGCGAGGCCGTCAAGCCGGCCACCACCGAGGTCGCGCTGAACGTCAAGGGTGTCGACGGCGTGCTGCGCCCGCTCGACTGGGCCCGCGTTTCCCACGTCGTGGGCGAGGCCGTCGCCGGGCTCGAGGACGTCACCGCCGAGCCGGTGCTGGCCGAGGCCAAGCGCAACCTCTACGATGGCATCAGCGCCGACGAGCTGGCCCTGGCCCAGATCATGGCCGCCCGCGTGCTGGTCGAGCAGGAGCCGAACTACTCCTACGTCTCCGCCCGCCTGCTGCTGGACAAGCTGCGCGGCGAGGCCCTGAGCTACCTGGCGAAGAAGCCGCGCCTGGCCAGCCAGGACGAGATGGCCGTCGAGTACCCCGCGTACTTCCGCGCCTACCTGCGCCGCGCGGTCGAGCTGGAGCTGGTCGACGGCGAGCTGCTGTCGTTCGACCTCGACAAGATCACCGCGGCCATCGAGGCCAAGCGTGACCTCGACTTCGGCTTCCTCGGCCTGCAGACGCTGTACGACCGGTACTTCCAGCACCACAACGGCACCCGCTTCGAGCTGCCGCAGGCCTTCTTCATGCGCGTCGCGATGGGCCTGGCGATCCGGGAAGACGACCGCGAAGCCCGCGCCATCGAGTTCTACGAGCTGCTCTCGACGTTCCACTTCATGGCGTCCACCCCGACGCTGTTCAACTCGGGCACCACCCGCGCGCAGCTGTCGTCCTGCTTCCTGACCACGGTGGACGACGACCTGGACTCGATCTTCCAGGCGTACAAGAACAACGCGCTGCTGGCCAAGTACTCGGGCGGCCTCGGCAACGACTGGACCCCGGTCCGCGGCCTCGGCGCGCACATCAAGGGCACCAACGGCCAGTCGCAGGGTGTCGTGCCGTTCCTCAAGATCGCCAACGACACCGCCGTCGCGGTCAACCAGGGCGGCAAGCGCAAGGGCGCGGCCTGCGCGTACCTCGAGACCTGGCACGTGGACATCGAGGAGTTCCTCGACCTGCGCAAGAACACCGGTGACGACCGCCGGCGCACACACGACATGAACACCGCGAACTGGGTGCCGGACGAGTTCCTGCGCCGTGTCGAGGCCGACGCGCAGTGGACGCTGTTCTCGCCGAACGAGACGCCCGACCTGCACGACCTCTACGGCAACGCGTTCGCCGAGCGCTACCGCGAGTACGAGGCCGCCGCCGACCGCGGCGAGATCAAGGTGTTCCGCCGGATCCGCGCGGTGGAGCTGTGGCGCCGCATGCTGACCATGCTGTTCGAGACCGGCCACCCGTGGATCACCTTCAAGGACCCGTGCAACCTGCGCTCGCCGCAGCAGCACGTCGGCGTGGTGCACTCGTCCAACCTGTGCACCGAGATCACGCTGAACACCAACAGCGAAGAGGTCGCGGTCTGCAACCTCGGCTCGGTGAACCTGCTCAAGCACGTCACCCCCGAGGGCCTGGACACCCAGCGCCTCGAGAAGACCGTGCGCACGGCCGTCCGCATGCTGGACAACGTGATCGACATCAACTTCTACACGATCCCGGAGGCGCGCCGCTCCAACCTGCGCCACCGCCCGGTGGGCCTGGGCATCATGGGCTTCCAGGACGCGCTGTTCGAGATCGGCGTCCCGTTCGCTTCCGACGAAGCCGTGAAGTTCGCGGACGTCTCCATGGAGCACCTCTCCTACTACGCGATCTCGGCGTCGACCGACCTCGCCGAGGAGCGCGGGCAGTACCAGTCGTTCGAGGGATCGCTCTGGAGCAAGGGCATCCTGCCGATCGACTCGCTGCAGCTGCTCATCGACGCCCGCCAGGGTGACGGCCTCGACGTCGACACCTCCACGACGCTCGACTGGGCGCCGTTGCGTGAGCGCGTCAAGACCGTCGGCATGCGCAACTCCAACGTGATGGCGATCGCGCCGACCGCGACGATCTCCAACATCTCGGGGGTCGGCCAGTCGATCGAGCCGCTGTTCCAGAACCTGTTCGTCAAGTCGAACATGTCCGGCGACTTCACCGTGGTCAACCCGCACCTGGTCCGCTCGCTCAAGGCGCGCGGGCTGTGGGACGAGGTCATGGTCAGCGACCTCAAGTACTTCGACGGCAGCCTCGGCCAGATCGACCGGGTGCCGGACGACCTGAAGGCGCTGTACGCGACCGCGTTCGAGATCGAGTCGAAGTGGATCGTCGACGCCGGTTCGGTGCGCCAGAAGTGGATCGACCAGGCGCAGTCGCTGAACCTGTACATCGCGGCGCCGAGCGGCCGCAAGCTCGACGAGCTGTACCGCTACGCGTGGCACAAGGGCCTCAAGACCACGTACTACCTGCGGGCGCGGTCCGCGACGCACGTGGAGAAGAGCACCCTGCGCGGCACCGACGGCAAGCTGAACGCCGTCTCGGCCACCCCGGCTCCCGCAGCTCCGGCGGCGGCTCCGGCCCCCGCGCCGGCGCCCGCCGCCGCGGTTCCGGCCGTGCCGGTGACCCCGGCTCCGAAGCCGGAGTCCAAGGAACTGCCGAAGACCGACGTCGACTTCGTCGCCACCGAAGGCGCCGCCTGCCGCATCGACGACCCCGACTGCGAAGCCTGCCAGTAAGGAACCCTGGAACATGACCAACGTGGAGACGACCGACGCCACCGGCCTCGGCGAGATCGAGGTCGGGGCCGCCCGGATCAACGTCGACGACAAGCGCATGATCAACGCGCGCGCCGACGTCAACCAGCTGCTGCCGATGAAGTACACCTGGGCGTGGGAGAAGTACCTCGCCGGCTGCAACAACCACTGGATGCCGACCGAGGTCGCCATGCAGGCCGACATCGCGCTGTGGAAGTCGAAGGACGGCCTCACCGAGGACGAGCGGCAGATGCTCAAGCGCAACCTGGGCTTCTTCGCGACCGCGGAGTCCTTGGTGGCCAACAACATCGTGCTCGCGGTGTACCGGCAGATCACCAACCCCGAGTGCCGCCAGTACCTGCTGCGCCAGGCGTTCGAGGAGGCCGTGCACACGCACACCTTCCAGTACATCTGCGAGAGCCTCGGCCTGGTCGAGGGCGAGCTGTTCAACATGTACCGCGAGGTCCCGTCCATTTCGGACAAGGACGCGTGGGCGCTGAAGTACACGCAGCACCTGGAGGACCCGGACTTCGAGACCGGGACGCCGGAGGCCGACACGGCGTTCCTGCGTGACCTCGTCGCGTTCTACGTGATCTTCGAAGGCATGTGGTTCTACACCGGCTTCGCGCAGATCCTGTCGCTGGGCCGCCGGAACAAGATGGTCGGCATCGCCGAGCAGTACCAGTACATCCTGCGCGACGAGTCGATCCACCTGAACTTCGGCATCGACTGCATCAACCAGATCAAGATCGAGAACCCGCACCTGTGGACCGAGGAGTTCCAGGCCGAGGTGCGCGGGATGCTGAAGGACGCGTGCGAGCTGGAGGTCGCGTACGCACGCGACACGATGCCGCGCGGCATGCTCGGCCTGTCGGCGCAGCTGTGCGAGCAGTACATGCACTTCATCACCGACCGGCGCGCGCAGCAGATCGGCCTCCAGCCGATCTTCGGCGAGACCGAGAACCCGTTCCCGTGGATGTCCGAGGCGATGGACCTGAAGAAGGAGAAGAACTTCTTCGAGACC
The DNA here is from genome assembly GCF_044453095.1 of Amycolatopsis sp. NPDC051758. Lineage (NCBI taxonomy): Bacteria > Bacillati > Actinomycetota > Actinomycetes > Pseudonocardiales > Pseudonocardiaceae > Amycolatopsis > Amycolatopsis sp. NPDC051758. The sequence continues at coordinate 109,330 of NZ_JBITCJ010000003.1, forward strand.
CGCGTCATCGAGTACCAGTCGGGCGGCGCGCTCGACTGGGACTGATCTCCCCTCCGGGTTCCTGCCTGGGAAGAATCCTTCCCAGGCAGGAACCCGCGGCTTTTGCCGGTCACCTCGCCGGTCGATGGTGGAGCCATGACCACCACCGTCACCTTCACCAGCGCCGGCCTCGACATCGCCGCGCACCTCTACGTTCCCGACAATGCCGACGGCCGGGCCCTCGTCGTCGGTCACCCCGGGACCGGGGTCAAAGAACAGACCTCCGGGACCTACGCGCGGCTGCTGGCCGAGCAGGGCTTCGTGACCCTCGCCTTCGACGCCGCCTACCAGGGCGAGTCCGGCGGGCTGCCGCGCGGCCTGGAGGATCCGGCTCAACGCATCGAAGACTTCAAGGCCGCCGTCTCCTTCCTCACGACCCGGCCCGAGGTCGACACCGGCCGGATCGGGCTGCTGGGCATCTGCGCCTCCGGTGGCTACTCGCTCGCCGCCACCGGTGGTGACCACCGGGTCAAGGCCGTCGCGACCGTGTGCACCGCCGAACCCGCCCGCCAGTTCCGCTACGGCGCCGACGGCACCCAGGACCCGTCCGTCTTCCAGGGCCTGCTCGACGCGGCCGCGCAGGCCCGCACGACCGCCGCGCGCGGCGAAGACCCCGGGGTGCTGACCATGTTCCCCGAGACCGCCGAACAGGCCGGCGCCCTCGGTGGTGAGCACGGCATCGAGGGCTGGGAGTACTACTGCGGCGCCCGCGGGTACCACGAGCGCTCGGCGAAGTTCCTCACCTGGGACAGCGTCGACAAGATGGCCTCCAGCGACGTCTTCCACGCCGTCCCGCTGATCGGCCCGCGCCCGATCCTGCAGATCCTCGGCGAGCGCGCCGTCACCGCCTGGATGGGCCTGGAAGCCCACCGGCGCGCCACCGGCCCCGCGGAGATCCACTGGATCAAGGGCGCGAGCCACGTGGACCTCTACGACAAGCGCGAGTACATCGACCAGGCTGTCGGCAAGCTCACCGATTTCTTCACCGTCAACCTGGACAAGTGACCTAGACTCGGGCTCGCCACAGGTTCCCCGGGGTTCGCTCCGGGGAGGCAAGAGGGAACCCGGTGCGAATCCGGGACTGCCCCGCAGCGGTGAGTGGGAACGAAAGCCGTCAAGAAGCACTGAGCGACACAGCTTGGGAAGCGACGGCCGGTAGGAGTGCGCAGTGCGCCCACGAGTCCGAAGACCTGCCCGTGGTGCGTGCGCCGACGGCGTGCGCGAGTCCGGGCCTCGCGGGATGGGCACGACCGAAACGCTCGCCTTCGCGCGCGTCCGGACTCTTCGGACTAGCTCGCGAGGAGAGAGCTGTGACCATCGGCACCACTGTGCTCGGCTACCCCCGGATCGGCCCGGACCGGGAGCTCAAGCGCGCCCTGGAACGCTACTGGGCGGGCAAGATCGACGAGGCCGCGCTGCTGGCCGTCGGCCGGGAACTGCGTCAGCGGACCTGGCTCGACCTGCGGGAAGCCGGCCTGGATTCCATTCCGTCCAACACGTTCTCGCACTACGACCACGTGCTCGATACGGCCGAGCTGTTCGGCGCGCTGCCCGCACGGCCGGGTCTTTCGCCGCTCGACACGTACTTCGCCGCGGCGCGAGGCGTCCAGGACGCGCCGGCGCTCGAGATGACGAAGTGGTTCGACACCAACTACCACTACCTCGTCCCGGAACTGGGCCCGGACACCGAGTTCACGCTCGCCGGGACCAAGCCCCTCGACGAGTACCGGGAGGCCCGCGCGCTCGGCATCGAGACGCGGCCGGTGCTCGTCGGGCCGGTGACGTTCCTGCTGCTGAGCAAGGGTGTCGACGGGTTCCGTCCGTTGGACCTGCTCGACACCCTGCTCCCCCGCTACGCCGATCTGCTGGCTCGGCTGCACGACGAAGGTGTCGAGTGGGTGCAGCTCGACGAGCCCGCGTTCGCCGCCGACCGCACCGAGGCCGAGCTGAACGCGCTGATCCGCGCGTACCACTGGCTCGGCAAGGCGACGGCCCGGCCGAAGCTGCTGGTCGCCGGGTACTTCGGCGGGCTGGGCCGCGGGCTCGGGGTGCTGGCGCGCTCCCCGATCGACGCGCTGGCCGTCGACCTGGTCACCGATGCGTCCTTTGTGGACGCCGTCGCGGCCGAGCCGGCGTTGCGGGACAAGGAGGTGCTGGCCGGGGTGGTCGACGGGCGCAACGTCTGGCGGACCGACCCGCAGCGCGCGCTGAGCCGGGCCGCGACCCTGCTCGGCGTCGCGAAGTCCGTCAGCGTCTCGACGTCGTGCTCGCTGCTGCACGTGCCCTACGACGTCTCTCGGGAGGACCTGCACCCGCGACTGAAGAGCTGGCTGGCCTTCGCGCGGCAGAAGGTCGACGAGGTTGTCCTGCTCGGCCGGGCGCTGCGTGGTAAGCCCGCCGACCTGACGGCCGCACGCGCCGCCGTCGCGGACCGGGCCGCCGCGGCCGAGCTCGCCGACGACCAGGTCCGGGCCCGGCTGGCGGCGCTGGAGCACGTCTCGCGGGCGCCGTACGCGCAGCGGGCGGCGGCGCAGCAGGCCGCGCTCGATCTCCCACCGCTGCCGACCACGACGATCGGCTCGTTCCCGCAGACCCTGGACGTCCGTCGCGCGCGGGCCGCGCACCGCGCCGGGACGCTCGACGACAAGGGTTACGACGACGCGATGCGGGCCGAGGTCGAGCGGGTCGTCCGGCTGCAGGAGGACCTCGGCCTCGACGTGCTGGTGCACGGCGAGCCGGAGCGCAACGACATGGTGCAGTACTTCGCCGAGCAGCTGAGCGGGTTCGCCGCGACCGCGCACGGCTGGGTGCAGTCGTACGGCTCCCGCTGCGTCCGTCCGCCGATCCTCTACGGCGACGTCTCGCGGCCGGCGCCGATGACCGTGGCGTGGGCGCGGTACGCCCAGAGCCTGACGGCCAAGCCGGTCAAGGGGATGCTCACCGGGCCGGTGACGATCCTCGCTTGGTCGTTCGTCCGCGACGACCAGCCCCTCGGCGACACCGCGCAGCAGGTGGCCCTGGCGATCCGCGACGAGGTGCACGACCTGGAGGCGGCCGGCATCCGGATCGTCCAGGTCGACGAGCCGGCGCTGCGGGAGCTGCTGCCGCTGCGGGCTCGTGCCCACGAGGCGTACTTCGGCTGGGCGGTGTCGTCGTTCCGGCTGGCGACGTCCGGGATCGCCGACACGACGCAGATCCACACGCACATGTGCTACTCGGAGTTCGGCGAGGTGCTGCCGGCGATCGACGCGCTCGACGCCGACGTCACCAGCATCGAGGCGGCCCGCTCGAAGATGGAGGTGCTCACCGACCTCAACGCCGGCGGCTTCGGCCGCGGTGTCGGGCCCGGGGTGTACGACATCCATTCGCCGCGCGTGCCTTCCCCGGCCGAAGTGGCCGGGCTGCTGCGGACGGCGGTCGGCGCGGTGCCGGCTTCGCGGGTGTGGGTCAACCCGGACTGCGGCCTGAAGACGCGGGGTTACGCGGAGGTCGAACCGGCGCTGCGGAACCTGGTCGCGGCGGCCCGGGAGGTGCGTTCCGAGCTGGGCTAAAGCCGTGAAGGACTCCTTACCGGCATCTCGAGCCGGTAAGGAGTCCTTCACGGACCACCCGAAAAGAGGGCAGCCGAGGTGTTGTCAGGTCGTCAACAAGGGTGCATCGTAGGAGGGGTAACCGATCTCGACGGGGAGATGGTCACCTTGACGAGCACTGTGGGCCGGGCCGCCGAAACCCTGCGCGAACGCGTGCCACCGCTGACCTCGCTCCCCCTCCCCCGCGGTGTCGACCAGCGCTGGCTGCAGTCACGCTGGCCGGTCAAGGAGCTGGCGACGCCGCCCGCGGGCAGTGGCCTCAAGCCCGTGCTGGGTGACGAAGGCCCGCCGGTGGTCGGGCACATGCTCGAGATGATGCGCTTCGGCCCCGCGTTCGGCCTGCGCCGCTACGAGCTCTACGGGCCCGTGTCGTGGACCGGCGGCTTCGGCCGGCGGATCGTCGCGCTGTCCGGGCCGGAGGCGACGCAGATCGCGCTCGTCAACAAGGACAAGGCGTTCTCGCAGGAGGGCTGGAAGTTCTTCATCGAGAAGTTCTTCGAGCGCGGCCTGATGCTGATGGACTTCGGCGAACACCACCTGCACCGCCGGATCATGCAGGAGGCCTTCACCCGGCAGCGGCTCATCGGCTACGTCAACGAGATGGGCCCGGCCCTGCGCGAAGGCGTTGCGGCCTGGGGCACGAGTGAGCGCCCGCGGCTGTACTGGTCGCTCAAGCAGCTGACCCTCGACGTCGCCACGCGCGTGTTCATGGGCATGCGCAGCGGCGCCGACGCGCACCGGATCAACCGCGCGTTCGTCAGCTCCGTGCGGGCCGGCACCGCGCTCGTGCGCGTCCCGGTGCCCGGCGGGCGCTGGTCGGCCGGACTGCACGGGCGGAAGGTCCTGGAGCGCTACTTCGGCGAAACCCTGCCCGCCAAGCGGAAGTCCGACGGCGACGACCTGTTCTCCGCGCTCTGCCACGCCACCACCGAAGACGGCGACCGGTTCTCCGACACCGACATCGTCAACCACATGATCTTCCTGATGATGGCCGCGCACGACACGACGACCATCACCAGCAGCGCGATGGCCTACTACCTCGCCAAGCACCCGGAGTGGCAGGAGCGGGCGCGCGAGGAGTCGCTCGCACTGGGTGACGACGTGCTCGACATCGACGCCGTCGACCGGCTCGAGACGCTCGACCTCGTGATGAAGGAGGCGCTGCGGCTCGTGGCGCCGGTGCCGTCGCTGACCCGCCAGACCGTCAAGGACACCGAGGTCCTGGGCCACTACATCCCCGCCGGCACCCTGTGCGGCGTCTCGCCGACGGTGAACCACTTCTCGCCCGAGTGCTGGACGAACCCCTTCGCATTCGACCCCGAGCGCTTCGCCGAGCCGCGCCGGGAGGACAAGTCGCACCGGATGGCGTGGATGCCGTTCGGCGGCGGCGCGCACAAGTGCATCGGGCTCCACTTCGGCGGGCTCGAGGTGAAGTTGCTGATGCACGAAATGCTGCGCGCCTACCGCTGGTCGGTTCCGGAGAGTTACACGGCGAAGTGGGATTACGTGTCCTTGCCGGTGCCCGCCGACGGTCTCCCGGTGCGGTTGACCCCTCGCTGACCCGGGTGCCGTCCACCACTGCATACACGGTGTGACAAAAAGTTACCGCATGTGGAGATTCGTTCACTCGTTCAGCCGGTAGACACCCCGTTACGCGCATGATGGCGTGGCATCGTTCGCGGCTGAGGGGTGCCTAGTGTGGCTTCATGATCCCCGACACCGTGTCTGAACTGGGCTGACCTGTGCGTGAAGAGGTGGAGTGTGCCTGAGCTCGGTGCCGCGCCGGGATTGCTGGACGTGGCGCGCAGGTGGGCGGCGACCCTGGCCGACACCAAAGGAGTAACACTTCCCCCGGAGGAGCTCGAACCGCTCCTCCTGGAGATCGCGCACGACGCGGTCGGCCACGTCGTGCCCGGGCAGGACGGCGCGCTGCACCGGTTCACCGCGCTCTACGCGGCGTCGCCGATGGGGATCGCGCTGGCCGACCCGGACGGCGAAGTCGTCGAGGCCAACCTCGCGCTGGGCCAGTTGCTCGGCTGCTCGCCGGACGAGCTGCGGGGCCGGCACCTCACGGACTTCGGCTCGACCGACCACGACGTCTCGCGGCTCAAGGCCGGGCTCGAGCAGGTGCGTTCCGGGCGGGAGCGGTACCAGGAGCGGATGCTGCTCGACCACACCGAGGACGGGCAGCTCTGGACCGACGTCACCCTCGCCCGGCTGCCCGGCGACCGGCCGGGCTCGATCTACCCGGTGCTGATGGTCTCCGACGCGAACGAGCTGCACCTGCTGCAGGAACGGCTGCTGCACCAGAACGTGCACGACCCGCTGACCGGGCTGCCGAACGCGTCGTCGTTCACGACGAAGCTCGAAGCCGCGCTCGGCGCCGGCGCGCGGGACGACATCGCGCTGATCTACCTCGACGTCGACGGCTTCAAGGTGATCAACGACGGGCTCGGCGCCGGCGTCGGCGACCAGGTGCTGCGGGGGATCGCGAGCAAGCTGACGGCCGTGTTCACCGGCCACCACGACGGGTTCGTCGCGCGGCTGTCCGGCGACGGCTTCGCGATCCTGCTGCGGGGCGAGCTCAGCGCCACCGAGGTCGTCGAGCTCGTCGAACGGGCCCTGGAGGACCTCAACGAGCCGATCTACCTCGGCGGGCACGGCATCGGCGTCAGCGCGAGCGCGGGCATCGTGGTGCGGGCCGCCGTCGAAGGCGGGGCCGCCGAGCTGCTGCGGGCCGCGGAGATCGCGCTGCACCGGGCCAAGGAGGCCGGCAAGGCGCAGTGGATGCTGTTCGACCCGGAGCTGGACGCCCGCGACCGCGGCCGGTACCAGCTGGGCGCGGTGATCGCCGGCGCGCTGGAGAACGGCGAGTTCTCGCTCGTCTACCAGCCGACGGTGAAGCTCGCGCACACCGACGAGCTCGCCGCGGTCAACGCCGGCCTGCGGTGGAACCACCCGGACAAGGGCGAGCTCGACTCCGACGAGTTCTACCCGCTGGCCCAGACCACCGGCATGACGGTGCCGCTGGGCCGCTGGCTGCTCGCCGAGTCCCTGGCCGCGACCGCCCGCTGGCGGGAGCGTTTCGGTGACGCCGCCCCGGACGTCTGCGTCCGGCTGCCCGCGCGGCTGGCCATCGACCCGGACCTGGTGCTGCTGGTCAAGGAGCAGCTGGACAGGCACGAGCTGCCGCCCAGGGCGCTGCGCCTGTGCACGGACCGCGATTCGGTGCTCGACCCGTCCGGCGAAGTCCTGGAGTCGTTCACGGTGCTCGCCGACCTGGGCACGCAGCTGGTCCTGACGATCTCGGGGTCGGCGGACCTGGAGCTCATCCCGCTGCACGGGCTGCCGGTCCGGCACGTGATCCTGTCGGGCCCGGTGGTCGACGCACTGGACACCGACGAGCCGGCCGAGACCGACCTGCGGCACCTGACCCAGCTGATCACCCGGGCCCGCGAGCTGAAGCTGCGCGTCGGCGCGGAGGGCGTCCGCACGCACGAGCAGGCCGCCCGGCTGCGTCAGCTGGGCGTACTGGCGGCGCGAGGCCCGTTCGTGAGCGCCTCGGCCACCGGCGACGAGGTCGACGAGCTGATCGCGGGCCACCCCGACGAGTAGGCGCGGGGCCCGGGCCGGTGGCGACGGCTCAGCTCTCTGGGCAAGCCGGGACCAAGCCGGCGGCGCGACGGCTCCGAAGACCCGGCAAGATGGGTTCTGCCGCCGACGAGAAGGGACGTCCATGGACGCCGGAGACCTCGCCCCCGATTTCACGCTGCCCGACGACCAGGGCCGCGAGCGCACGCTCTCGGACTTCCTGGCCACCGGACCGGTGGTGCTGTTCTTCTACCCCGCCGCGATGACCGGCGGCTGCACGGCGGAGAGCTGCCACTTCCGCGACCTCGCCGCGGAGTTCGCCGAGGTCGGCGCGCACCGCATCGGGATCAGCCCGGACGGTGTCACCAAGCAGCGCCAGTTCTCCGAGGCCAACAACTTCGACTACCCGCTGCTGTCCGATGTGGAGGGTGAGGTCGCCAAGCAGTTCGGCGTCTGGCGCAAGCTCCTGCCCCTGCACGCGAAGCGCGCCACCTTCGTGATCGGCGAGGACCGGAAGGTGCTCGAGAAGATCAAGAGCGAGCTGAACTTCACGGTCCACGCCGACCAGGCGCTGAAGGTCCTTCGGGAGCGGAACAAGGTCGCCTAGGACGCCGTCAGCCGCCACACGTGGTTGACGCCGGTGCACGCCGGCGCGCGGTCCTCGTCCGCGGTTTCCTTGCGCACCATCGTGAAACCCAGCCGGGCCGGGATCGCGCCGCTGCGGGTGTTCAGCTCGTCGTGCTTGATTTCGACGTAGCCGGCGCCGCGGCGGAACGCGTCCGCCGCCAGCAGGGAAACCGCGCGGCTCACCAGGCCGCGGCCGGTGCTGGCGTGGCCGAGCCAGTAGCCGATCTCGACACCGCCGTCGCGGGTCATCACGCCGATGCCGCCCGCGATCGAGCCGTCGACGCGGATCGCGTAGTCGTACGCCCGGCCCGTCTCCCAGTTTTTGTTGGTGAGCCGCAGGAACGTCGCCGCGTCTTCGTCCGAGTACCCGCCGGTCGCCCAGAACACCCAGTCGGCCAGGTGCGCCCCGGACGCCTCGATCACCGCGCGCAGCGGCGCACCGTCCGCAAAGGTCCAGCGGGTCAGCAAGAACTCGTCGTGGGTGAAGGTCTCAGCCGGGGTTTCCATGCACCTCATGGTGCCCCGGCCGGACCCCGCCCCGCACGCCATTAATTGACGATGACGCTGTCCGGGATCTCCGTGTCGTTCTTCAGCGCGTCGAACAGCTGCTTCGACTTGTTCTTGTCCCAGTTCTCCGCCGACGCGCTGGTGATCGGGACCGTCGTCGTCACGACGCCGCCGGAAGAAATGCCGCGCATCGCGATCGCCAGGCCGACCAGGTTGTGCACGTGGTCACCCGAGTCCATGGTCAGCGCGTCCGGCGCCGAGGACAGCAGCGGGAAGAAGTGGAACGGGTTGAGCACCGTGCCGGGGCTGGCGATCTGGCTGACCAGCGCGCCGATGAACTTGCGCTGGTTGGCGACGCGGTCGAGGTCCGAGCGCGGGGTCGCTTCACTGTGCCGCATCCGGACGAAGCCCAGCGCCGACCGGCCGTCGAGGGACTGGCAGCCCGCCTTGATGCTGATGTTGGTGAAGGTGTCGTTCATGTCCTTGTCGACGCACATGTCGACCCCGCCGATCGCGTCGACGATCTTGGCGAACCCGCCGAAGCCGATCTCCGCGTAGTGGTCGATGTGCAGCCCGGTGGCGCCTTCGACGGTCTGCGCCAGCAGCGACGGCCCGCCGAGCGAGAACGCCGCGTTGATCTTGTTGGTGCCGTGGCCGGGGATCTTCACCTGCGAGTCGCGCGGCAGCGACAGCAGCGTCGGCTTGGTGCTGTTGTCGGGGATGTGCGCGACCATGATCGTGTCGGTGCGCTGCCCACCACCCGCCGCGGCGACGTCACCGGTGGCCAGGCGCTCCTCGTCCTCCGCGGTGAGGCCTTCACGGCTGTCGGAGCCGACGATCAGCCAGTTGGTGCCGGATTCGGCGACCGGGCGGCCGGAGTAGTCGGCCAGCGCGTCGACACGCTTGATGGAGAACTCCAGGTAGACCCAGACGCCGGTGAGGAACACCACGAAGACCAGCAGCAGGGTCATCAGGATCCGGCCGAAGCCCCACCGGCGGCGCCGGCGCGGCGGCCGGGACGGCGGGTAGTCCTCGTCCTGGCGCGGCGGGGGCTGCCGCGGCGGCGGCTGCGGCGGCACGTAGTCCTGCTCACGGTGGCCCATCGGGCGGGTGCGCTCGTCGTACGGGCTCTGGCCGCGCCCGGGCAGCGGCATCATCTGCGCGCGCTGGTGGTCCCGGGGGCGCCCGGCTGGCGGCCGGGGCGGGGGCATCCGGCGTCCGCCGTCGTCGCCACGGTACGTCATCACCCATCACCCAATCCCGATTCGGACAAACCTGTCGTCGTCAGTCAACCGCACGTCCTCGAAAGGAGGACGTGCGGTACCGGGTCGGGGTTGCCGCCGCGGGTTACTTGTCGGTCACCTCGTAGCCGAACTGGTGGACCTTGAGGTAGCCCGAGCGGAACCCGGCCTCGGAATAGGCCAGGTAGAACTCCCACATCCGGCGGAAGACGTCGTCGAACCCGAACCCGGCGATGTCGGTCCAGCGGTGCAGGAACCGTTCGCGCCACAACCGTAACGTGTGCGCGTAGTCCTGGCCGAACTCGCGCATCCCGGCCAGCTTGAGCCGGGTGTTCGCGACCAGGCCGTCCTCGATCGAGCGGACCGACGGGATGATGCCGCCGGGGAAGATGTACTTGTGGATCCAGGTGTAGGCGCGGGACGCCGCCATCATCCGGTCGTGGTCCATCGTGATGGCCTGCAGGCCGAACCGCCCGCCGGGGCGCAGCCGCTCGCCGATGGTCGTGTAGAACGCCGGCCAGTAGGACGCGCCGACGGCCTCGATCATCTCGACGCTGACCACGGCGTCGTACTGCCCGCTCGACTCGCGGTAGTCGCACAGCTTCACCTCGACGCGGTCGGAGAACCCGGCCTTGGCGATGCGCTCGGTGGCCAGCGCGCGCTGTTCCTCCGAAATGGTGAGCGAGGTGACGACGGCGCCGCGCGCGGCGGCGCGGATCGCGAGTTCACCCCATCCGGTACCGATTTCGAGGACTTCGCTGCCCGCGCGGACCCCGGCGTAGTCCAGCACGCTGTCGATCTTGCGGTGCTGGGCGGCGGTGAGGTCGTCGGCCGGGCCGAACAGGGCCGAGGAGTACATCATCGACTCGTCGAGGAAGGCGCCGAACAGGTCGTTGGACAGGTCGTAGTGCCGGTGGATGTTGGCCCGCGCGCCCTCGAGGGAGTTCTCCTCCTGCGGCGGCTGCGTGCGCTCGGCGATCTTCCGGAACTTCTGCAGCACCGGCGGCACCAGGGTGGCCATCCGCTCGGCGAACGGCGTCAGCACCTCGGCCAGGTCGGACGCGGTCCAGTCACCGGCCATGTAGGACTCGCCGAAGCCGATCTTGGCGTCGACTCCGAGGCGGTGGAAAAAGGCGTCCGGCCGCAAAATACGCATTTCGGGCGATTCCGGGCCGCCGGCGCCGAGCACGGTGCCGTCCGGGAACATCACCCGCACGTCGAGCGGGCGGACCGCGCGACGGAAGAGCGAGGCCGCGATCCGCGCCCGCAGCGCGGAGTGCGGCGGGGTGGCCAGGCCCGGCCACCGGGACTCGTCGGGGACGTCCTGGGCCGACGCCCGGTCAACACTCGAGGTGGTCACGGTTCTCCCTCCGGCCGGCCAGATTCGCCGGTGATCCTAATCGCCGCACCCCACGGCGCGCTTCGCAATATGCCCTGTTCGGGGCGCTCTCACACGGGTATTCGCAGCCGCTCGGGCCCCGGAGCGGCCCACGCCTCACGGAGTTCGTCAGCGGCACCCCCGGCGATTGCTTCCAGCGTGAAAGCAATCGTCAGCCGGGTCCACACGGACGACCGCCGCAGCATCGCGTGGCCTTCGTTGGCGATCTCGAACCGGGCGACCCGGGCGGCGATGCGCTCGGCCCGTTCGGCGAAGGCGTGCGACTCCACCGGGCTGGTCATCCGGTCGCGGGTGCCGTGCACCACGAGCAACGAACGCCCGGCCACGGCCTCGACCGGCTCACCCCGCGGGGTCCACGGCGCGAGGGCGCAGATCCCGCGCACGGCCGGGTCGTCGGCGACGCGCAGCGCCACCCGGCCGCCCATCGAGTGGCCGACCAGCACGACCGGCACCCCGGGGTGGTCGGCGTGGATGCGTTCGAGGGCCCAGCGGGCGTCCTGGACCGGGTCCAGCGCGGGGGCGTTCCAGCCGTAGCGCCGGTTGCGCAGCAGCCGCACCTCGACGCCGGCCTTGCGCCCGGCCCGGTGCAGGGCACGCGCGATCGGGACCATCCGCAGGTAGGCCAGCTTCCAGGGCGGCACGCCGCCCGTGCTGTGTTCCGTGCCGCCGTGCAGTACGAGCACGACCGCTTCGGTCCGCCCGCGTGCCGGCCACACGGACACCGCCGGTTCCGCTTCGCCCACCCACGCCTCCCGCTGCCTGAGGACCCTGTTGCCGACGTTCGGATAAACCCCGATCGGCCGTCCGGCTATTCCACCGCGTACCACCATCTTCGCGGTAGATTCGGCGCCCGATCCCCTACGGAAGGGTGGGTGTGGTGAGCGCCACGGACATCTCGGTCAGCGTCGCGAAACAGCTGGCCGACGTCGAGCAGGCCAACGCCGAGGCAGTGCGCGAAGCGGCGGATCTGGTGCTGGGGGTGATCCGGGCCGACGCACTGGTCTATACCGCCGGGGCCGGGCACTCGCTGGCGGCCGTCGCCGAGACGTTCTACCGGGCCGGCGGGCTGGCCTGCGTGTACCCGCTGTACCACCCGGACCTGCTCCCGCTGCACGGCGCGGTGAGCAGCACGAAGACCGAGCGACGCAGCGGCCTGGCCGCCGAGGTGCTGGCCGAGCGCGCGCCGGGGCCGGACGACGTGCTGGTGGTGTTCTCGACGTCCGGGTCGAACCCGTACCCGGTCGAGCTGTGCATCGAGGCGCGCAAGCGCGGGGCGGCGGTCATCGCGATCACGTCGCGGGCGTGTGTGGCGGCGGCGCCGCGGCGGTCGTCGAGCACACTGGTCGAGCAGGGCACCGTGGTGCTGGACTCGCTGGTGATCCCGGGTGACGCGAGCTACCCGCCGGACGCCCCGCGCACCGCGCCGCTGTCCACTGTGGTCAACGCGTTCCTGTGGAACCTGGTGCTCGCGCAGGTCTACGACCGCGGCACCGCCGAGGGCCTCGACGTCCCGCTGTGGCGCAGCTCCAATGTGGAAGGCGGCGACCAGGCGAACGAGGCGCTGCTGGCGAAGTACAGCGTGATCGTGCCACGGCTGAAGTAGCCCTTTCCGTGAAGAAGCACCGGCCGGGCACGGCTTGACGGGCGTGCCCGGCCCCCTTTAGCGTCGACATACCGACTGGTCGGTGTGCTCAACGACGAGCTGAGGAGATCCCATGGACGGTGCCACGGCGACGGTGCAGGGTGAGTGTGCTCCCGGGTTCGAGCCGGTGCGCGAAGCCTTCGAAGCGAACTTCCGCGAGCGCGGCGAGCTGGGCGCGGCGTTCACGGCCATCCGCCACGGCGAGGTCGTCGTGGACCTGTGGGGCGGGTGGTCCGGGCCGGACCGGACGCGTCCTTGGCAGGCGGACACCCTGGCCAACGTCTGGTCGACGACCAAGGGCATGACCGCGCTCTGCGCGCACCGGCTCGCCGACGCCGGCGAACTGGACGTCGACACGCCGGTCGCGAAGTACTGGCCCGAGTTCGCCGCGGCCGGGAAGTCCGAGATCCCGGTGCGGTGGCTGCTTTCGCACCGCTCCGGTGTCAACGGGATCGGCCTCGACCGGCCAGTGCGGGTCGAGGAGCTGTACGACTGGGACCTGATGACGTCACTGCTGGCGGCGCAGGAACCGTTGTGCGAGCCGGGTTCCGCGGGTGGTTACCACGCGCTGGCCTACGGCTGGCTCGTCGGCGAGGTCGTGCGGCGGATCGCCGGGCAGGGCATCCGCGAGTTCTTCGCGGAGCAGGTCGCCGGGCCATTGGGCGCCGACTTCTCGATCGGCCTCGACGAGTCCGTCGACCTCGATCGTTGCGCGACGCTGGTGGACCCGGTGGTGCCGGAGGAGGTGGCGAACGCGCTGGCCGCGGCGTTCGCCGCCGCGGGCCCGGTTGCGCTGGCCGCCTTGACCAACCCGCGCGTCGAAGGCCACGACGCCAACACCCCGGCGTGGCGCCACGCCGTCATGCCGGCACTGAACGGCCACGGCACGGCCCGCGCGATCGCGACGATCTACAGCGCGATCGCCGACGGCACGCTCCTGTCCCCCTCGGCACTGGCCCTGGCCCGGGAAAGCCAGGGCAAGGAGGTCGACGCGGTCCTCGGCCTGCCGAACGAGTGGGGCCTGGGCTTCTACCTCGGCAGCGACGCCCGCGGCTTCGGCCCGAACCCGGCGGCCTTCGGCCACGACGGCCTCGGCGGCTCCACCGGCGCCGCCGACCCCGAGAACGGCATCGCCTTCGGCTACACGCTCAACCAGCTCGGCCCCCTGATCCGCGACGACCCCCGCAAAATGGCCCTGGTCCAGGCGGTCTACCAGTCCCTCCCGAACACGTAACCCCCGTGATCAGAGCCGTGACTCGCGTGATTGGTGCCGTAACTCGCGAGTTACGGCCCCAATCACGCGAGTTCCGGCTTCAATCACGCCAGTTCCGCCTCTGATCACGCGACGGCGGGTTCTTCCTCGGCGAACTGGGTGGCGTGGAGGGTCGCGTAGCGGCCGTTCGCGGCCAGGAGTTCGTCGTGCGTGCCGCGCTCGACGATTTCGCCGTGCTCCAGGACCAGGATCTGGTCCGCGGCTCGGACCGTCGACAGCCGGTGTGCGATGACCAGCGCCGTGCGGCCGGCCAGCGCGTGCGTCAGGGCTTCGCCGACCGCGGCCTCGGACTCGGAGTCCAGGTGCGCGGTCGCCTCGTCGAGCACGACGACCTTGGGCTGCGCCAGCAGGAGCCGCGCGATGGTCAGCCGCTGACGCTCACCGCCGGAGAGCCGGTAGCCGCGCTCCCCCACCGTCGTGTCGAGGCCGTCGGGCAGCGAGTGCGCCAGTTCGCCGAGCCGCGCGCGTTCCAGCGCCGCCCAGATCTCGTCGTCGGTGACGCCGGGACGCGCATACGCGAGGTTCGCGCGGATCGTGTCGTGGAACAGGTGCCCGTCCTGCGTGACGACCCCGACGGTTTCCCGCAGCGAAGCGAAACTCAGGTCCCGAACGTCCACATCGGACAGCCGGACCGACCCGGAATCGACGTCGTAGAGCCGTGGCAGCAGCGACGCGATCGTCGACTTCCCCGCCCCCGACGACCCGACCAGCGCGACCATCTGCCCCGGCTCGGCGCGGAACGAGATCCCGTGCAGCACTTCTTCGCCGCCGCGGTGGTCGAGCGTCGCGACGTCTTCCAGCGACGCCAGTGAATACCGGTCCGCCGCCGGATAACCGAAGCGGACGTCGGAGAATTCGACGGACACACCGGAGGACGGCGGCAGGGTACGCGCTGAAGGCTTCTCCTCGATCATCGGCTTCAGGTCGAGGACCTCGAAGACCCGCTCGAACGACACCAGCGCGGTCATCACGTCGACGCGCACGTTGGCCAGCGCGGTCAGCGGCGCGTAGAGCCGGGTCAGCAGCAGTGCCAGCGCGACGACGGTGCCCGGCGCGAGCTTGCCGGTCAGCGCGAGGTAACCGCCGAGACCGTAGACGAGCGCCTGCGCCAACGCCGAAACCAGCGTCAGGCTCGTCATGAACCAGCGGGTCAGCATCGCGGTCCGGATGCCGATGTCACGCACGCGCCCAGCACGCTCACCGAAGTCCGCGACCTCCTGCACCGGCCGGCCGAAGAGCTTGACCAGCGTGGCGCCGGGCGCGGAGAACCGCTCGGTCATCTGCGTGGTCATCCCGGCGTTCAGGTTCGCGGCTTCCCGCTGCAGCCCGGCCATCCGGCGGCCGAGCCGGCGCGCGGGCAGCACGAAGATCGGGAGCAGCACCAGCGCGAGCAGGGTGACCTGCCAGGACAGCGTCAGCATGACGGCCAGCGACAGCGCCAGCTGGATCACGTTGGTGACCAGGCCGGACAGCGTCGCGGTGAACGTCCGCTGCGCGCCGATCACGTCGTTGTTCAGCCGGGAGACCAGCGCGCCGGTGCGGGTCCGGGTGAAGAACGCGATCGGCATCCGCTGCACGTGCTCGAACACCGCGCGCCGCAGGTCGTAGATGATGCCTTCGCCGATGCGCGCGGACTGCCAGCGCTCGACGAGCCCGAGCCCGGCGTCGGCGATCGCCAGCCCGGCGATCACGACGGCCAGCCAGACGACGACCGGCAGGTCGTGCCCACCGACGATGGCGTCGACCACCTTGCCGGCCAGCACCGGCGTCGACACGGCCAGGACCGCCGAGATGACGGTCAGCACGAGGAAGGCCACCAGCCGCCGCCAGTGCGGCCGGGCGAAGCGGGCGACGCGCTTGAACGTGCCGCGGCTCAGCCCCTTCGGCACGTCGTTGGCGCGCATCGCCGAACTCAGCAGCGCCCAGGTGTTGTCCACGGGAGACCCCCAGTTCCAAAACCTCTATGTTAATTGAGGTTTTCTTCGGATATGACCTGGACAACGCGGTCGTCGTCCGATTGCTTCCCGGCCGTGTTCACTCGCCGCGAACAACCCGGTGCAGCGCGGCGCGCAGCCGGTCCGCATCATCCCCGAGAGGCGCCAGCAGGAGCGCCTCGGCCTCGCGTGTCGCCGCTTCACCGGCGTGACGGACCCGCTCCCCCTCGCCGGTCAGCCGCACCAGCCGCTTGCGGCGATCGCCGGGCGCGACCTCGCGCCGGACCAGGCCCTTGACCTCCAGCTCGTCGACCAGCGCGACCATCGTCGTCCGGTCGATGCCGAGGCGCGCCGCACCGTCCTGCTGCGACTGCGCCGGCCCGTCACCGAACAGCGTGAGCAGCGCCAGCTGCCGCCCGGTGACGCCGAGCGGCTCGTACAGCGGCTCGGCCAGCTCCCCGAGCCGCGCCCGGGCGTGCTTCAGCAGGTACCCGAGCCGGCGGGTGACGGCGGGCGGCGCACCGAGATCGCTGGACATGCGAGAACTCTACACTTAGGCTGATCGTCAGTTTTACTGATGATTTGCGTGACTGACAATCAGGAGTACTTCATGACGACCATCGGGATCAAGCCACCCCAGCAGCACATCGGAATCACGGCCCTCCGCGAGATCTGGGCGATCGCCGACGACGCCGGCTTCGACGGCTGCTGGGTGTTCGACCACCTCGCGCCGATGGGCCCGGACCGCACCGGTGACGTCTTCGACGGCTGGAGCCTGCTCGCCGCGATGGCCGAGGCGACAAAGCGGGTACGCATCGGATGTCTGGTCTCCGGCAACACCAACCGCCACCCGGGCACGTTCGCGAAGATCACCGCGACCGTCGATCACCTCTCCGGCGGCCGGCTCGACGTCGGCCTCGGCGCGGGCGGCGACACGCACACCGACACGATGCTGGGCACGCCGACGCCGGCACCGGTCGAACGTGTCGAAAGACTGGCCGAGACCTGCGAAATCCTCCGTCTGCTGTGGACCCGGCCGAGCACGGACTTCCGCGGCCGCCACTACACGCTGACCGGCGCGATCAGTGACCCGAAGCCGCTGCAACAACCGAAACCGCCGCTGTGGCTGGGCAGCAGCGGCGAAAAGCGCGGCCTGCGCGTGGTCGCCGAGCACGCCGACGTCTGGCTCAACGCGGCCCTGCCGGGGACGGAAACCGCCGAGCTGCAACGGCTTTCCGCCGTGCTCGACACGCACTGCGCGACGGTGGGCCGCGATCCGGCGGCGATCCGCCGGGCGGTGCAGTTCCGGCTGCCGTCCGATGCGGACAGTGCCCTGCGCCTCGCGCAGAGCTACGTCGACGCCGGGTTCACCGAGCTCGTCCTGATGCCGGCGGGCCACGACGACGTTGTCAGCGCCTCGGAAGCGGCCGCGAAGCTGCTCCCCCGCCTGCGAGACGTCGGCTGAACCGGGCCGACGGCCCGTCGGTAGCCTGGCGAAGTGGAAACGGAGGTGGGCCGGGCGCCCGCATGGCGGCGCGCGGCACGGCTCTTCACGGCACCCGCGCAGGCTCCCGGCCTCGCGGCCCTGCGGTGGGACCTGGGGTTCTACCTCGCCTGCTTCGCCTTCGCGTTGCCCACCGCACTCAAATCCGAGTTCTACGGCTACCGCGTCTGGGGCAACTTCGCGACGGTGGCGTACGGCCTGGGCGCCCTGCACAGCGGTTGGCTGCTGCTGTCCGCACGCAGTGGCCGTACGCCGCGTGGCCTACTCGGTTCCCGCTGGTGCGGGATCGCCGCGGTCGCCCTGTTGGCGATGATCCTTCCGTTGGCACTTCTGGTGATTCGCCGACTGACCGGAGTGGACTGGCTGATCACCCCCGGCTCGTGGGCCGCGCAGCCCGAGGTCTGGGTGATCGAGCGGTCCGCGGATCTGCTGCTGCACCACGGAACCCCGTACGTCGACGTCACCGCGCTCGGCCGGGCGCCCGAGGTAAACGATTACACGCCGTACGGCCCGGTGATGGCCATCTTCGGCCTGCCCCGGGCCGTGTTCGGCGGCACCCCGGTGGCGAACGCGCTCACCGACGCCCGCTGGATGTTCGCCCTGGCCGCCTGCGCGTGTGTGCTGGGCACGCTGAAACTGCTGAAGTGGCCCCAAGTTCCGGTCGGGGCCGCGCAGCTCGCGCTCGCCTGCCCGCTCACCGCGCTGACCTGGGCCGTCGCCGGCCCGGACCTCGCGATCGTCGGCCTGCTGGTGCTCGCGTGCGCGCTCGCCGCCACCGGGAAGATCGCCTGGTCGGGGCTGGTGCTGGCGCTGGTGATCAGCGCGAAGCTCATCGTCGCGCCCGCGGCCGCGGTCCTGGCGTTCTTCGTGCTGGCACGCCGGGGCAAGGTCAGCCACAAAACCGGGCCCGACTGGGCCGCGCTGGGGCGGTTCGCGTCAGCGCTCGTCGCGACGACGGCCGCACTGCACCTGCCCGTGTACCTGGTGGACCCGACGGCGTTCGTCGAACACGTCTTCCGGTTCCCCCTCGGGATGGGCGCTGTGCGTTCGCCCGCGGCCAGTCCGTTGCCGGGCCACCTGATCGCCGAAACCGGCGTGGTCGGCCAGGTGGCGGCGTTCGTGCTGGTCGGCGTCGCGGCCGTGGTGATGCTGCTCTGGCTGGTGCGCCGGCCCCCCGCGAACGGCTCCGGCGCAGTGCTGCGCATCGCCGTCGGACTCGGCGCCTTGATCCTGCTCACCCCGGCCACCCGGTACGGCTACCTGGTGTACCCGCTGGTCCTGCTCGGGGCCCACCTGGCGTTCCGCGTGGCCGAAGCTCCCGCTGCGCCCCCCGCGCAGCAGTCCTCGGCTACTTCTTCTTGACCCTGGTGGCCCCGCCGCGCCCCCGCAGCTGAACCCCGGACTCCGACAGGACCCGGTGGACGAACCCGTAGGAACGCCCGGTCGACTCCGCCAGGGCCCGGATGCTCTGGCCCTTCTCGTATTTCTTCTTCAGGTCAGCGGCCAGCTTGTCGCGCGTGTTGCCGGTGATCCGCGCGCCTTTCTTGAGATCAGCCACGTCGATCGCCTTCCCGCCGAGAGTGTTCTGGGCCACATATCGGCCCCTGCCGGGGCAATGATCGAACACTGAGCGCCGGAATGCCAGACGACAGACGTAAAACGGCCGAAACTGCGATCACATTGGGCCATTCCAGTGCTCTGGGGGAACGATCTTGCACCCGAATGGACGCACCGGTCACGCAAGCTGGACAAGTTCCAGATAGTCCGCCGACCAATGGTCCTCGGTGCCGTCGGGCAGCAGGATGACCCGCTCGGGCTCCAGCGCTTCGACCGCGCCGGGGTCGTGCGTCACCAGGACGACGGCGCCGGCGAAGCTCCGCAAAGCGTCCAGGACCTGGGCGCGGCTGGCCGGGTCGAGGTTGTTCGTGGGCTCGTCCAGCAGCAACACGTTGGCAGCGCTGGAGACCAGGCCCGCCAGCGCGAGCCGGGTCTTCTCCCCGCCCGAAAGCGTGCCGGCCGGCTGGTCGAGCTGCTCACCGGTGAAGAGGAAGGACCCGAGCAGGTTCCGCAGCTCCTGGGCGCCGGTGTCCGGCGCGAGGTGTCGGATGTTTTCCCACACCGACGCATCATGATCAAGAGTTTCGTGCTCCTGTGCGTAATAGCCCAAACGCATTCCGTGACCCGGAACGACGGAACCCGTGTCCGCGCTTTCCATTCCCCCGAGGAGCCGGAGCAATGTGGTCTTTCCCGCGCCGTTCAGGCCGAGTACGACGACCTTCGAACCGCGGTCGACCGCGAGATCGACGCCGGTGAAGATTTCCAGCGAGCCGTACGACTTGGACAGGTCCTCGGCGGTGAGCGGGGTCCGGCCGCAGGGAGCGGGCTCGGGGAACTTGATCCGGGCGACCTTGTCGGCGTGCCGGGTGTCCTCGAGCGCGTTCAGCATCTGCTCGGCGCGGCGGGCCATGTTCTTGGCCGCCACGGCCTTCGTCGCCTTCGCGCCCAGCTTCGCGGCCTGCTGATGCAGGGCCGACGCCTTCTTCTCGGCGTTGGCGCGCTCGCGGCGGCGGCGCTTCTCGTCGGTGGCACGCGCGTCGAGGTAGCGCTGCCAGCCCATGTTGTACAGGTCGAGTTCGGCGCGGGTGGCGTCGAGGAACCACACCTTGTTGACAACGTCGGCAAGCAGCTCGACGTCGTGGCTGATCACGACCAAGCCGCCGTCGTGCTGCTTGAGGAACCCGCGCAGCCAGTTGATGGAGTCGGCGTCGAGGTGGTTGGTCGGCTCGTCGAGCAGCAGGATCGTCTCGGACTTGCCGCCGGCGCCGGCCTCGGCCGCGGCGAACAGGATCCGCGCCAGCTCGACGCGGCGGCGCTGCCCGCCTGACAGCGTGCCCAGCGTCTGGGCGAGCACGCGGTCGGCGAGGCCGAGGTTCGAGCAGATGCGCGCGGCTTCGCTCTCCGCGGCGTACCCGCCGAGCGAGGAGAACCGCTCCTCGAGCCGGGCGTAGCGGTTGATCGCCTTGTCGCGCGCGGCGTCGTCGACGAGCTCGGCCATCGAGGCCTGCGCCTTTTCCATGTCCCGCATCAGCTTGTCGAGGCCGCGGGCGGACAGCACACGGTCCTTCGCGGTGACCGAAAGATCACCTTCACGCGGGTCCTGCGGCAGGTAGCCGAGTTCGCCGGTGCGGCGGACCTCGCCCGCGTGCGGCTCGCCTTCGCCGGCGAGGACCTTCAGCGAGGTGGTCTTGCCCGCGCCGTTGCGGCCGACGAGGCCGATGCGGTCGCCGGGCTGGATGCGGAGGGTGACGCCGTCGAGCAGGATGCGCGAACCCGCGCGCAGCTCAAGGCCGGTGGCCGTGATCAAGGGAAACTCCCGTGGAAAGGGGGTGTACGGAGGACAGCGTCAAGCGGCCGGTCGACTCAAGACCGGCGGCGGCGTCACTCCAGCAGGATATCCACGGAGACCAGTGTACGGGCTGGGGTCGACCGGTTTTTCCGGACGTGTGCGGTCTCACCCGCCGCGTAGCGTGACCTGCACCGACAGCGCGCGGACGGCCGCTTCTTCGAGGACGGCCCGCCGCGGTTCGCCGATCTCCAGCACCCGCGGTTCCGCGCGGGCGAACAGCGGGGCCAGCCGGCGGTCTGCACGCAGCTCGTCGAGCGCCCGCCGGTCACCGCCGAGCACCACGGCGTCCACTTCGGACAACCGCGGCACGAGTACTTCGAAGACGTCCTGCGCCGCCGCCTGCAACGCCTGCCGCGCCTGACCCGCGCGACGCCGGGCGAAGCGCTGCTGCGACCAGCCGCCGGCGGCGGACCGGCCGTGCACGAGGTGCCGGTCGGTGCGGGAGACCTCGACCCGCCCGTCCCGCGCGATCCCGATGCTGTGCCCGCCGAGCCGCACGAGCACCAGCGCGATCCGCCGCGGAACCAGGGCGTGCGCGACGAGCGCGTCGATCGAGGACCCGTCGAAGGGTCCGAAAGGGACGGTGGCGGTCGCGGTGACCCCGTCGGCCGCGGTGACGCGGAGTCCGTCCGAAGTGGCCTCGGTCGCCACGACTCCCCCGTGACCTCCGGCGAACCGGGCGAACCAGCCGGCGAGGCGCTCCGGCGGCACCTCGACGGCGCGCCCGCCGCCCGCGACCTGCCGCGCCTTCGCCATGGGGAAACGGTACGGGGCCGCCGCGTCGCCGCGACGGCCCCGTCCGAGGGAATACTTGCGAATCAGTGCTTACAGCGGGTGCACCGGACCGTTGTTCGTGTAACCCCGCACGTTCGACGGCGCGCCGGCCGCCGGGGGCTGCACGAACCCGTTGATGTGCAGGGCCACCGCGCGGATCGAACCGACGTCGCCGCCGGCCACGTCCACCGCGCTGAACGTCCAGGTGCCGTCCGCGGCCGCGCCGGCCAGGCCGCCGGTCAAGGACTGCGTCGGCCGGTAGGACCCGGTGAACGGCGCGTTCGCCGAGGTCACCGTGCTGAACGCGGTCGCGGCGTTGTCGGCGAAGACGACCTGGCACAGGTTGTCGCCGGAGCCGCCGTTGCGCTGGAACACCGTGGCCTTCGCCCCGGACGGCGAAGTCAGCGTGCCGACCAGGTCACCGACGTAGGAGTGGTTCAGGCCCACCGTCGTCGAGTTCGGGTCGGTGCTGCAGGTCGTGCCGTCCACGGAGAACGTCACCTTGGACGCGCGGCCGACCCCGGTGACCGGGATGGTCACCGACGCGCCGACCGGGCTGTTGTCCGGGATCGCCACCGGCGCGCCGGCGTAGGCGAAGTCCTGCGCGACCGGGGACGGGGTGCCCACCGGCAGCGAGAACGACGCCGTCGTCGGCGAGTGCGCCCCCGCGAAGGTGACGCGGGCGTTCAGCACCACCGGCACACCGAGCTGCTGGCTCGCCGGGACGGTGATGGTGAAGTCGTTGACGCCGGTCTGTCCCGGGCTGATGGTGCCGTAGGACTTCGAGCGCGGCGCCACGGTGACGCCCGGGGTCGGGCTGGTGAGCACAACGCTGGTGGACACGGCGGTGCCGTCACCGTCGTTGGTCACCGGCAGGGTCACCTTGGCGGTGTCACCCGGGTCGAGCGACGAGCCGCCGTCGGCCGGGGTGACCGTCGGCTGCTTGGCCACCGCGAGCGGCTGCGGGCTGGCGCCGGTGTAGGCGAGCACCTTGTCCGCGAGGATGACGCCGGCCCCGGTGAAGTTGTCCGGGCCCGGCTTCTCGATGTCGACGGCGGTGTTGATCAGCGCCTCACGCACCTCCGACGGCGGCAGACCGGGGTTGCCGGACAGCACGAGCGCCGCGATCGCGGCCGCGTGCGGAGCGGCGGCCGAGGTGCCGAAGAACGGGTTGAACCCGGTCACGCTGGTCTTCACGCCGTCGGCGGCGGTGATCTCCGGCTTGGTCCGGACCTCACCACCGGTCGAGGACACGTTGCCCGGGGTGATCGGCGTGCCGTCGGCCTCGTAGAACACCCGGCGCGGGCCGTCGGAGGTGAACCGCTCGGCCTTGCTCGCCCCGCTGAAGGAGCCGGGGTACGGGCCGGCCGGGTTGGCCGGGTCACCCGGCTCGAGGAGCCGGCCGAACGCCTGGGCGGCCGGGGTCGCCGCGACGCTGAAGGCGTCCCGCGCGGCCGAGTGGCCGACCGTCACGCCCGGGGTGTTGTAGGCCTTGAGGCCGTCCGCCGAGTCGGAGAACCGCCCGCGCAGCGCGGACAGCGACAGGTAGCGCGCCGCACCGGAGAACTTGACGACGGCCAGGCGCAGCCCGGCACCGCCGAACGCCGGTGTCGCCAGGATCTCGTACGGGTCCTGGGTGCCGTCCTGGACGTTCTGGCTGAAGCTGACCACGGCGCCCGCGGCGTTGAGCAGGTAGAGGTCGTAGTCGTTCGCGGACGCGCCGATCGGGTCCGACCAGTGCAGCGTCACCGGGACGTTGGCCGAGGACGCGGTCGAGATGGGCTCGTAGATCTGGTTGCCCGCCGCGCCGGCGAAGTTGTGCGCGGTGCCGGCGAACTTGCCGACCGACTTGCCGGAGTCGACGAAGTCGCCTTCCCAGTGCCCGGCGGTGCCGTCGGCGACGTTGCCTTCGTTGCCCGCCGACGAGAAGTACAGCGCGCCGTCCGCGGTCACGTCGTTCACGGCCTGGGCGATGATCCAGTCCTGGAACGGGGATTCCTTGAAGTAGATGACGTCGTCGACGATGACGTCGCAGTGCGACTCGAAGCGGAGCTTGCGGATGTTGTCCGCGAAGCTGGCGTCGGAGTTGAACGCCGACGCGAAGCCGAGCGCGGCGTTGGGCGCGAGGTCGTGGATGATCTCGAGCATCGCGGTGCCCTCGTCGCCGTCACCCTCCTGGCCGGCGATGACGTCGACGTTCGGCGGGAGCTCGCCCTTGGCCTGCGAAGCGGCCAGCGAGTCGACACCGTCGGACAGCGCGCACGCCTTGACCCCGACCCCGGTGACGCCGAACTGCTGGCGCGCGATGTCGGCGTTGTGGGCGCGGTCGCCTTCACTGGTCAGCGTGGCGGCTGCGGCGGCGCTGCGCTGGGACTTGGCGGAGACGGCCTTCTGCAGCTCCCCGGCGATGCGGTCGGCCTTCTGCTGCTTGGTTTCGGTGCCCTTCCCCGACGTCACGGGGGTGGCCAGCTCGCGGGCGGTCATCGCCTGGTCGGCCTGCTCGACGCGCTTGACGTCGCTGCGGGCGGCGATGGCGCTGACGGCGGAGAGCGGCACTTCGGCCCGGACGCTGCCGTACCGGTCGGACACCGCGCGGATGCCCGCCCCGGCCTTGGTCAGCCCGGCGATGAGGTCCGGCGAGACCTTGCTCGCGCGGATGTCGACCACGACGGTCCCGCCGGCGGCGACTCCCGACTGGAGCGCGTTCAGCTGCTTGGCAACACCCTTCTCGGCGACGAGGAGCTTGCTGTCCACTTTGGACTCGGTGGCGGTGCGCCCGGCCTTGACGGCCTGGAGGGCGGCGATCTGCTGTTGCGCGGTGGCGGAGAAGGCGTCCGGAGTGGACGTGGTGGCGGCCCCCGCGGCGGGCGGGGAAACCAGGCCGAGCGCGGCGAGCAGCGCCGCCGCCCCGGCTGTGAGCACAGTGGATCTCGATCTCGTGGAACGGGTACGACGCACGTGCGCCCTCCGATATCTCCAGGCGCGTGCCCCGACTCACGCTGACCGATCGCCGGTGATCACCGACGGGACCAAGTCAAGTACGGTGTGTTCTCCGTAAAAACCCGCCGTTCGAGTGACAAAGGACGGATAATTTCCCGAACCGGCCGGAGGTCGTAGGCCGTTCAGCTCAACCGTGAATTTTCCACCGGACACTCACAGGACAAACGAGTCCGACCACGGCTGCGCGGCCCGCCCCGACAGCGCGTCCAACAGCGTCACCGCCTGCTTGTCCGTCAACGAAGCCACGAAGTCCACCACCGCGCGCCCGCGCGCCAGGCCGCGTACCGCGTCCGCGCCCGTCACCGGTTCGCCCGTCGCGCCGACCAGCAGCTCCGGCGCCGACCGCGCCAGGTCCGAGTATTCCTTGCGGGCCAGCTCGACCAGGTCGTGCAGCCGGCGGGGCAGCCGGGAGACCTCGTCGCGGTCGAGGAGCCACGCGTCCAGCGCGTCGACCAGGCTCGACACCACCCCGGCCTGGCCGCGCTGGTGCAGCGCCAGATCGGGCCGCAGCAACACGAACCGGCGGTGCACGAACTTGAGCACCTGCGCCTCGTGCCACTGCGCGGGCCGCAGCGAAACGTGGCCGCTGCGGGTGGACGGCGAGGCGACCACGACCACACCGTCGACCAGCCGCGCCGTCCAGTTCGCCGAGAACGCCGCCGTCGCCTGCTCGGCCTCGATCGAGCCGTCGAACTCCTCGGCGAGCAGGCCGTCGACCAGCTCCGCGCGCACCCGCGCCACCGCGGCGGCGAAGGCGTCGTCGTCGACGACCCACGCGTCCTTGGCGTGCATCCGACGGCGGAGGCGTTCCAGCGACCGGCCCGGGCGGCGCAGGCCCGCGTGCAGCGTCTCGTCGTCCAGGGCGGCCAGCTCGCCCGCGTGCTCCAGCCACTCCCCCAGCTCCGCCGCGACCGGCGCGTGCTGCAGCACCCCGATGCGGTGGAAGTCCTGCAGGTCGTGGATGGCGTAGGCGATGTCGTCGGCGGTGTCCATCACGGACGCTTCGACGGTCTGCTGCCAGCTTTCGACGCGCCCCGCGAACGCCGCGCGGGCCTGCTCGAAGTCGTCGAGTTCGGTGGCGTAGGCGGAGAACTTGGCCGCGCCGGTGCCGGGCAGCTCGTCGGGCTCGGCGGCGCCGCGCGGCGGCACGGCCATCTCGGAGGGGTGCGGCGCGGGGTGGTGCAGCCGCAGCCACGGGTACTTGAGCACGGCGGCGCGCACCGCCGTGGTGAGGTCGAGCCCGATCGCCGACGGTCCGCGCACGTCGGTCGTGGTGATGATGCGGAACGACTGCGCGTTGCCCTCGAAGCCGTCGGCGAGGCCGAACCGGTGCCGCGCGATGCGGTCGAGCGTCTGCTCCCCCAGGTGCCCGAACGGCGGGTGCCCGAGGTCGTGGGCGAGCGCGGCGGCCTCGGCGACGTCCGGGTCGCAGCCGCCCAGCTTGTCCGCGAGCTCCGCGTCGTCACCGGTGGTGATCCGCTCGGCGACCGCCCGGGCGACCTGCGCGACCTTCAGGCTGTGGGTGAGCCGGTTGTGCAGCAGCCCGGCGCCGCCGGCGCTGACCACCTGCGTCACCCCGCCGAGGCGGGCGAAGAACGGCGACGCGGCGATCCGGTCGCGGTCGATCCGGAACGGGCTGGTCGCCAGGTCGGTGAACCCGCCGACGTTCGCCACGGGGTCACGCCGGGCCGCCCGCGGGTCGGTGTGCTCGCTGCCCTGATCCATGCGCCGACCCTATCCGGCTTCACCCGATCGGCGGGCAGGTGCGTGGGTACCCTCGGGTATGTCCCGACGGATCGTCACGACGCTCGCCGTAGCCGCCTTCGCCCTGGTCGCGTGCGGCGCGCCGCCGGGAGGCGCCGGCACGACGACGGTGGTCTCGACGTCGACCTCAACATCGACATCAGCTCCGGCGCCGGCCTCTGCGGAGGCCAAGACGATCAAGGTCCCGGACGTCTCGGGCATGAACCACCAGGACGCCCAGAACGCGATGCAGAAGGCCGGGCTCTACAACCTGCGCGAGGTCGACGGCACCGGTCAGGGCCGGGCCCTGGTCATCGACCGCAACTGGGTGCAGACGGGCCAGGACCCGGCGGCCGGCACGGAGGTTTCGGCCGACGCGGTGATCACCCTGACGGCGGTCAAGTACACCGATCGTTAAGCCTCCGGCTGGGCGGTGTAGGCCGCGAGGCAGCGGTCCGCCATCGCGTGAGCGGTCGCTTCGTCCTCGCCGCCCTCGACGTGCGCCCGGTACCAGGCTTCGTTCGCCGACGTCACGAACTCGATGCCTTCCGGGGAAGCCATCCAGGCCATCGCCTCGGCCGGGTCGACGACCACCTCCGGACCGGCGGCCAGGTGCCGGACCAGGGCCGTCAGCGCCATGTCCCAGCCGACGCCGACCGCGCCCGGGCCGAACTGGTCCCAGTGGTCGTCGACGTGCGCGACGTGCTCCAGCTCGAACCGCGTGCCGTCACCCTCGGGGCTGAGCCGGACCTCGATCCGGCTGACGCCGCCCATGGCCTCCCACGTCGCGGCGAAGCTCTTCGGCGGGTCGCAGCGCTCGACCGTGCCGCCCGCGTTGCCCTCCAGCTGGTACTTCCCGCCGACCTTGAGCTCACCGCGGACCGGCAGGAACCAGCGCGGGATGCGCTCGGCGTTGGTGCAGGCGTCCCACATGTCGTCGACGTCGGTGTCGTAGACCTGGCTGATGGTCATGACGCGTGCCTCGCCCGCTTCGAGCACGCGCTTGCCGACCGTGCGGCGGACGGCGCTGATCTGGTGGCTTACGTCGATCACGACGGTTCTCCTTCGGTGTTTTCGGCGGCCAGGCGCCGTTCGCGCTTGCCGCGGGCGATTTCGGTGGCCAGTGCGTCGAGCGGCGGGGTCCAGAACCGGCGGAACCGGTCGAGCCAGACGTCGACGTCGCGCAGCGGTGCGTGCCCGACCGCGTACAACCGCCGCGTCCCGTCCTGGCGGACGAGGGCGAAGCCGTTCTCGCGCAGCACTTTCAGGTGCTGCGACACCGCCGGCTGCGAGATGCCGAACTCGGCCCGGATCACCTCGGTCACCGCGCCGGCGGCCTGCTCGCCGTCGGCCAGCACTTCGAGGATCCGGCGGCGGACCGGGTCACCCAGGACGTCGAACGCGTGCACCTCGTCAAGCTACAAGTGGCGACTTATATAAGTCAAGAGTGAATAAGTGGCCGGTGTCACCCTGAGTTACTCCGATGTGGGTAACGCCGATGAACATCTGTCGACATCGGTTTGATTTCGCCGGGCGACCCGCGACGATCGGGGTGTGAAGTCGCCACGCGCGGTCCGCTTCGCCTTCCAGCCGCTGTACAGCCTCCACACGGGAGGCGTCGTGGCTCACGAAGCGCTGGCCAGGCCCGGCCACGGAACCGTCCCCGAACTGCTCACGCAGGCGCGTCGCGAAGGCCGGCTCGCCGAGGCCGACCTCGGGCTCGCGATCGCCGCCGTCCGGCAGGACGAGTCGCCGCTGCCGCTGCACGTGAACCTTTCCGCCCGCACCCTCGCCGCGCCGACGGCGATGTTCGACGACCTGCTGGCCGAGCTCGGCGACGCCGGGCGCCGCACCCGCGACGTCGTGCTGGAGATCGGGCCGCCGTTCGCGCCGCTGCCCACCGAGCGCGCGCTGACCGGCATGCGAGGGCTCGCCGAGCTGGGCTTCCGGCTCGCGCTCGACGGCCTCGGCCGCGGCGACCTGCCGCTGAACCTGCTCGTCGAGGCGCCGATCGACCTGGTCAAGCTCGACCGCACCGCGCTGCGCGGGCTGCCGGACGACCGGGCCGCGGTCGCCGTCGTCGAGGCGCTGCTGCACTACACGAACCGCACCGGCACCCGGCTGGTCGCGACCGGCGTGGAGACCGACGCCCAGCTCGACGCCGTCCGCGATCTGGGCATCCGGATCGCCCAGGGCAACCTGCTCGCGCCGCCGACGGCCGAAGGCCCCGCCCCGGCGCTGCTCACGCGGCCCCGCGTCGCTCCCGGCCCGGCGACCGTGGCGCCGTGCGTCGGCGATTTCCTCCGCCCGGCCACGACGTTGCCGGAAACCGCGACGTGCGACGAGGTCCGCGAACTGCTCGCGGCGGCCGACGCACCCTCGGGCGTCATCGGCGTGGACGAGCTGAACCGGCCGCGCTGGTCGATCGACCGGACCCGGTTCCTGGTCGCGGTCACCGGCCCGTACGGCCACGCGCTGCACGCGAAGCGCCCGGCGGCCCGGCTCGCCGACACCCCGCACACCATCGAAGCCCGCGCCGGCGCGATGGAGTTCCTCGAGCTGGTGACCGACGCCGACTGGGGCCGCACCGGCGACGACGTCGTGGTGGTCGACGAGGTGGGCCGCTGCCTCGGCGTGGTGCTGGTGACCGCGGTGGTGCGCGGTGTGGCCGAGGCGAAGGTCGAAGCCGCGGCCGCGCTCAATCCGCTGACCCGGCTGCCGGGCAGCGACATCGTCGCCCGCGACGTCGCCCGCCGGATCACCATCGGCGAGCCGTTCGTGGCCGCGTGGCTGGACATCGACTCGTTCAAGACGGTCAACGACACGGCGGGCTTCGCCGCGGGTGACGACCTGATCCGCGAACTGGGCGCGGCCCTGACCTCCCTGGCCGGCGGCCTGCGCCGGATGCGGGTCAGCCACGTCGGCGGCGACGACTTCCTGGTGGTCTGCGACGTCGACGAGATCGCGACGGTGGCCGGTGCGCTCCTGGACCGCCGCTGGTCGGCCGACGGCCTCCCGGTGACGGTGTCCCTGGCAACGCTGGTCTGCGCGAGCGGCGCGGTCCCGTCGTACCAGGAGGTTTCGCGGCTGTTGGCACCGTTGAAGAAGCGCGCGAAGGCGGTGCCCGGGTCGAGCTGGGTACTCAGCCGGCCGGGCTCGGACCGGGTGGAAGTGTTGCGCGGCATCGGAACCCGGGGCCTGCAGGCCGCCGCCGGTTAGCCCTGACCGGAGATTTCATGCCGGTGGTCACTTCCAGTCGAGCGTCAGCTGGGCGCCGATCGCCGCGGCGGCCCAGTCCACGTACTCCTCGTGCTGCCAGCCGCACACGCTTGTCAGATGGTCATAAGCCTCGTGGGACGTGATCAAGCCGATCGCGTCAGCCAGGCGACCACAGTCGCCGTCCGGCGCCAAACCGGCTGACGACAGCCGGGCCACGATCTCAGCCCGGCGGACCACCGCCAGCTCCGCGCGGACCGCCGCCACCGCCGGGTCGGCCGCCGCCGCGGTGGTGAACGCTCGCCAGATCGGCAGGGACCGGCGCACGCCCGCAGCAACCCGCGAAACCACCGCAGGCAGGTCCGCCGGCCCGGCGGGACCCACCAGCGCGTCGAGGCTCACCGCGTCCGGATTGCCCGCGAAGCCGTCCCGGAACGCGGCGAGCAGCAGGTCCGCCTTGCGCCCGGCCTGCGTCACCGTCTCCAGGCTCACTCCGGCCGCGGCGGCGATCTGCCGGACGCTCGTGCCCGCGTAACCCCGCTCGGCGAACAGCCGCCCCGCCGTCGCCACCACGTGTGCCCGCGTGCGCCGGGCCCGGGCCGAGCGCACCGGCGACTCGTAACGACGCCGCGCGCCTTCGGATTCCGGTATCGTCATCAATTGGATAGTACAGCGTATCGGTGAATCAGGGGGAGCCATGACCCGCGTACTCGTCTGCGTCCAGCCCGCTCGCGGCCACGTCGGCCCGACCAAGCCGATCGTCGCGGCCCTGCGAGCCGCCGGGCACGAGGTCGTCGTGGTCACCGGAGCGCGCTACCGGAAGACCTTCGAGGAACTTGGCGCCGAGGTGCGCGTCCTGCCACGGGAAGCGGACTTCGACGAAACCGACCTCGACGGCTCCATCCCCGGCCGGGCCGGCCTGAAGGGATTCAAGCTCGCCCGGTTCGAGCTGACCCACTTCGTCCAGGCGATGCCCGCCCAGCTGAGCGTCATGGACCTCGACGTCGACGTGGTCTTGTGCGACCCGCTCTTCATGGCCGGCCTGGCACTGGTGCGCCGCGCGCACCGGCCGCGCCTGCTGGTGCTGGGGTTCCTGCCGTTCATGCCCCCGGTGCCGAGCGGCCCACCGCCGAAGACGCCGGCCGACCGCCTGCGCGGCGCGGTCCTGAAAACGCTTGCGCCGTGGGTGCTCGGGCCGGCGCAGCGGCGAGCCCGCGACCTCCTCCGAGAAGACCCGGGCATGCTCTTCGCGGACTGGCCGCTGCACAGCGACGGCGTCCTGCAGATGACCTGCCCGGGCTTCGAATACCCCCGCCCCGGAGCGTCGCTGCACTTCATCGGGCCGACCACGGTCAGCGGGGCGGGCGAGCACCCGCTGCCGCCGTGGTGGGCCGACCTCGACGGCTCCCGCCCGATTGTGCACGTGACCAGGGAACGGTGGCCAACGACGACCTGAGCCGCCTCGTCGAACCCACGATCGACGCGCTCGCCGACCAGGACGTGCTGGTCGTCGTGACGACGTGCGGCACCCGGCTGCGGCCCGGCCCGCTGCCCGCCAACGTCCGGGTCGCCGATTTCCTGCCTTACGACGAGCTGCTCCCCCGCTGTGCCGCGATGGTCGGCAACGGCGGGTACGGCGGTGTCAACCACGCCCTCCGCTACGGCGTGCCCCTGGTCGTGGTCGGCGCCAGCGAGGACAAGCGCGAGGTGGCCGCCCGGGTGAGCTGGTCCGGCGCCGGAATCGGCCGTGCCCGCGCCTCCGCTTCACCACAAGCGCTGCGGCGGGACGTCCGCGCCGTCCTGGACGAGCCGCGCTACCGGGACCGGGCGCGGGAGCTGGCCGCCGAGATGGCGGCCGGTCCGGCGATGGACGAGGTCGTCAAGCTGATCACCGCGAGCTGACCGGCTCGCCGAAGCGCTCGTCGACCTCCTCCGCCGTCAGGCCGAACTCTTCCAAGCTGTAGCGGTGCACGGGCTTCCGCTCCCCCGTCCGGCTCGCTTCGTGCACGGCCGTCATCGCCGCCCGCGCCTCCGGGGTCAACGTCAGTCCGAAGTGGTCGTACACAGTGGACACCGTGCCGATCGGATCGGCGACGAAGTCCTCGTACGCCACATCGCAGAACTGCGCCGGGTTGTGCCGGGCTCGCGCCGAGCGGAACTCCTCGGCGCCGCGGGCCCACAGGTCGAGCTGGCCGCGGCCGATCACCTCGCCGCGGAACTTCGACGACCAGCCGTCCGCGGCCTTCTCGGCGAGGCTGCACATCGAGCCCATGATGGTGCGCGGCGCGCGGTGGGTCTGGATCACCAGCGCGTCCGGGTAGTTCGCCATCAGCGCGTCCAGGGCGAACAGGTGGCTCGGGTTCTTCAGCACCCAGCGCTTGCCCGCGTCGGGCAGCCCGATCAGCTGCAGGTTCCGCCGGTGCCGCGCGTAGGCGTCCGTCCAGTCCTGCTTCGCCAGCCAGCGCGAGTAACGCGGCAGGTGCGCGAGGCACTCGAACGACACCGACCGCATCGACTGCCGCAGCAGCTGCCAGCACTCTTCCACCTGGTCCGCGGACATGTGGTGCACGCCCATGAACTCCGGATGCTCGACGTGGTGGCGCTCGTACCCGGCCTGGATCCCCTGGAACACCGGGTTCTCCGCCCACGTCGAGCGCGGCGGCCGCGGCTGCGGGACCTCGGCGAGCCACACCTCGAGGCCCTGGTGCGCGGGGTCCTCGACGAGCAGCCGGTGCAGCGCCGTCGTGCCGGTGCGGGGCAGGCCGGTGACGAAGATCGGCCGCTCCACCGGGACGTCCGCGTAGGCCGGGTTCTGCTTCCAGCCCGTCTCGCTGAGCAGCCGCGCGACGAGCGCGCCGCGCAGCATCGCCCGGTGCACCTTGTTGCCGAACGGCGTGAGGTCCTCGTCGGCCTCGTACGACTCCAGCAGCACACGCAGGCCTTCGACGTACTCGTCACCGCCGAAGTCGTCGAGCCCGGTGAGCTTCGACGCCGAAGCGTGCAGGTCGTCGAACGTGCCCAGGTCGGCCCGGCCGGGGAGCATGGATCCTCCTAGTGGTGGTACTCGCCGCCGTTGACGTCGAGGCACTGCCCGGTGATCGCGCGCGCCATCGGCGAGGCGAGGAACACCACGGCGTCGGCGATCTCGTCGGGTTCCGGCAGCTTGCGCAGGTCTATTGTGGACGCCGTCTCGGCGTACACCTCTTCCGGCGTGATGCCGCGTTCCTTGGCCAGATAGGCGAAGTACCACTTGAGGTTCGGCGCCCAGATGTAGCCGGGCGCGACGGTGTTGACGCGCACGCCATCCGGCCCGAGCTCACTGGCGAGGCTCTGCGACAGCGACAGCAGTGCCGACTTCGCCATCTTGTACGCGCCGAACGTGCGCCGCGAGTGCCGCAGCACCGCAGAATTGATCATGACCAGCGAGCCCTTGCTCTCCTTGAGCGCGGGCAGGAACAGCCGCGTCAGCCGGAGCACGGAGATCCCCGCGGTCTCGAACCCCTTGCGGACGGCGTCGAGGTCCACAGTGGCCAAGTCGGTCAACGGCGGAACGGCGAAGGCGTTGTGCACCACCGCGTCCACCCGGCCGAAGGCTTCGACGGCCGCACTCACCAAATGTGCGGCGGAGTCCTCGTCGTCGATGTCGGTGCGGACCGCGACAGCACGGCGTCCGAGATCGGTCACCTCCTTCGCGACCTCGGTGAGCCGCGACTCGGTGCGTGCGGCGAGCACGACGTCCGCCCCGGCCAGCGCGCAGCGCACGGCGATCGACCGGCCGAGGCCCGGGCCGATGCCCGAGACGACGACCACCTTGTCCCGCAACAGGTTCTCCACGCTCACCCCAGCATCCGGGCGGCGACGGCGTCCTGCCGGGCCGCGATCCTCGCCGACCACTCGGCCGGCGTCACGCGTGCTTCCTCGTGGTAGGGCAGCCGGTCGGGCAGGTCGTCCACCTTGACGATTTCGACAACCGGGCCGTCGTCCGGCCCGAGGTCGCGGGACAGCCGCTGCCAGCGGATCTGCACGTATCCGCGGTCGTGGCCGGTGCGCTCCAGCCAGTTCGCCACGCCGGGGTCGCGCTCGCTGATGACGAACCGGATCTTGCCGTCCGGGTCGACGCGCGCCTGGTCGGCGGTGAGGCTCGTCTGGTGGTTGATGTAGTCGAGCGAGACGTACCAGAGGCTGCCGAGCTGGATGCCCTGGTACGGCGCGTCGGCACAGCGGGGCACGGTGACGACCATCGCCTCTTCGTCCCCGAGCTCGTAGTGCCCGGCCGAGGAGAACTGCGTGGTCAGTCCGCCCGGCGTCGAGCGCGGCTCGGTCATCGTGTTCACCGGCAGGTTGTCGTAGAACCACTTCGGGAAGGCCAGGAACGTCTTGAGCCGGCTCAGCAGCATCTTGCCGGTGACGCCGTAGCGCTTCGCCAGCGCCGGCCGGTCCGGCACCGGCGGCGCCTGGCCCGCCGTGTCGACACACTGGATGCGGATCTCGCCGCGCCGCTCGGTCGCCCAGTCGCTGTGGACCTCGCGGACCACGAGCATCGACGAGCCCTTGCCCAGGGTGAAGTAGTCGGGGCCGGCGTTCTCACGCGCCGGGCCGAAGCGCAGCTCGAACCGGCCGTCTTCGCCGATCTCGATCGCACGGTCGTCGAACGCGGCGAGGCTGTCGGGCACCACCACCGGCGAGTAGTCGCCGTTGAGGATCTGAAAGCTCAGGTCGGCGGTGGTCCCGCGAACGCCGGTGACCAGGTACTCACGGTCGTCGCGGATGTTCGCGTTGAAGTACAGCGTGTCCGGGTTGTCCAGGCCCATCTTGGTGTAGGGCCCGGTGGACGCGGTGAAGTACGGGAAGTCGCGCTGGTAGGCCCAGGCCATCTGCAGCGACGCGCGGATGCTCCCGGCGAGGTAGTCGTACCCCTCGATGAGGTCCTGCTCGGTCTTCACGTGCGGGGCTTCGGCGATCAGCTGCTCGGCCTCGGCGATCGCGTCGGCGAACGGCCGGGTCAGCAAGAACTCGTTCTCGATCATGCCGGCACGGCCCAGCGGTTGGCGAGCAGCCGGAAGCCCGGGTTGTCCGCCCACGAGAGCATCGACTCGTAGGTCCGGACGTAGCCGATGTGCGACATCCGCCAGGCGCCGTCGGCTTCGCGGCGGTAGGTGTCCTCGTAGAACGCGGCGCCCTCGATGATCACCTT
The DNA here is from genome assembly GCF_044453095.1 of Amycolatopsis sp. NPDC051758. Classification (NCBI taxonomy): domain Bacteria; kingdom Bacillati; phylum Actinomycetota; class Actinomycetes; order Pseudonocardiales; family Pseudonocardiaceae; genus Amycolatopsis; species Amycolatopsis sp. NPDC051758. The sequence goes on from NZ_JBITCJ010000003.1 coordinate 144,010, forward strand.
GTGGTCGGGCACGATCACCTTGTCGGTGAACGCCCACCGCCCGGTCGCGGTGTCGCCGTCGACGTCGATCTCGGGCTGACCTGCAAAATGTGTGGTGATGATGCCGTTGCCGAGGCTCTTGGTGAGGAACTCGACGATGGCGGCGCGGCCTTCGAACCGCTTTCCGTCGCCGCCCACGGCATGGGTCCCGTAATCGGCCGTGGCGTCGACGGTGAAGGTGTCGGCCACCTCGCCCCACTGCTTCAGGTCGACCGCGCGCAGGTAGCGGTACTTCAGCCGGCGGATCTCTTCGAGTACGACCAGGTCCATCGTCCCAGGGTCCCGCACCGCTTGACCGATGACAAGAACATGTTCTACTTTTTTCCGGTGTCCGTGACCTCGTACGAGCTCTCGCACCTGGCCGCGCTCGAAGCGGAGGCGGTGCACGTCTTCCGTGAGGTCGCGGCGACCTTCGAACGCCCGGTCCTGCTGTTCTCCGGCGGCAAGGACTCGGTGGTGATGCTGCACGCCGCCGCCAAGGCGTTCTGGCCGGCGCCCCTGCCGTTCCCGGTGCTGCACGTCGACACCGGCCACAACTTCGACGAGGTGCTGCGCTTCCGCGACGAGACCGTCGCCTCCCTCGGCCTGCGGCTGCACGTCGCGAGCGTGCAGGACGACCTCGACGCCGGCCGCGTCGTCGAGGAGACCGGGCCGGGAGCCAGCCGCAACCGGCTCCAGACGGTCACGCTGCTGAGGGCGATCCGCGAAGGCGGCTTCGACGCGGTGTTCGGCGGCGCCCGCCGCGACGAGGAGAAGGCCCGCGCGAAGGAGCGCGTCTTCAGCTTCCGCGACGAGCACGGCCAGTGGGACCCGCGGGCGCAGCGCCCGGAGCTGTGGAACCTCTACAACGGGCGGCACCGGCGCGGTGAGCACATCCGCGTCTTCCCGCTGTCGAACTGGACCGAGCTGGACATCTGGCAGTACATCCGCGACGAGCGGATCGCGCTGCCGCCGCTCTACTACGCGCACCGCCGGCCGGTGGTCCAGCGCGACGGCATGCTGCTGGCCGCCACCCGCTTTCTGTCCCTTGTGGACGGGGAGACACCGTACGAGGCGACTGTGCGCTTCCGGACCGTCGGCGACGCGACCTGCACCGGCTGCGTCGAATCGGCGGCGGCGACACCGTCCGAAGTGGTCGCCGAGGTGGCCGCGACGCGCGTCACCGAACGCGGTGCGACGCGGGCGGACGACCGGATTTCCGAAGCAGGCATGGAAGATCGCAAGCGGGAAGGCTACTTCTGATGCAGCTGCTGAGGATCGCCACCGCCGGCAGTGTGGACGACGGGAAGTCCACGTTGATCGGGCGGCTGCTGTTCGACTCGAAGGCGATCTTCACCGACCAGCTCGCCGCCGTCGAACGCGCCAGCCGGGACCGCGGCGAGGACTACCCGGACCTGGCGCTGCTCACCGACGGCCTGCGCGCCGAACGTGAGCAGGGCATCACCATCGACGTCGCGCACCGCTACTTCGCCACGCCCAAGCGGAAGTTCATCATCGCGGACACGCCGGGGCACCTGCAGTACACGCGGAACATGGTGACCGGCGCGTCGACGGCCGACCTGGCACTGGTGCTCGTCGACGCGCGCAAGGGTGTGCTGGAGCAGTCGCGGCGGCACGCGTTCCTCGCGTCGCTGCTCGGGATCGGGCACCTCGTGGTTTGTGTGAACAAGATGGACCTGGTCGGCTGGTCGCAGGAGCGGTTCGACGAGATCCGCGAGGACTTCCGCCGGTTCGCGATGAAACTGGACGTCGCCGACCTGACGTTCGTGCCGGTTTCGGCACTGCACGGCGACAACGTCGTCCACCGCAGCGCCAGCATGCCCTGGTACGAAGGGACTTCGCTGCTGCACCAGCTGGAAGAGGTGCACGTCGCCTCCGACCGGAACCTCATCGACGCGCGGTTCCCGGTGCAGTACGTGATCCGCCGGTCGGACTTCCGCGGTTACGCGGGCACGATCGCCGGCGGGGTGTTCAAGCCGGGTGACGAGGTCGTGGCGCTGCCGTCGGGGATCACCTCCACGGTGCGCGCGGTGTGGGGGCCGGGCGGGACGCCGCTTTCGGAAGCCTTCACCGGGCAGGCGGTGGCGGTCGAACTGGCCGACGACCTGGATCTGGGGCGGGGCGCGATGCTGTGCCGCCCGGGCAACCGCGCCGAGTCGGCCCGCGAGGTCGACGCGCTGGTGTGCTGGTTCTCCCCGCGGGCTTCCTTGACACCGGGCTCTTCCTACGTCGTCCGGCACACGACCACCGAGACGCGGGGTTCGATCGAGCGGCTGGAGTACCGCCTCGACGTCACGACGCTGCACCGTGACTCCGCGGAGTCGCTGTCCCTGAACGACATCGGCCGGATCCGGCTGCGCACCCGCACGCCGCTGCTGTTCGACCCGTACCGCCGCAACCGCGCCACCGGCGGCTTCCTGCTGGTCGACGAACACACCGGCGACACGGTCGCGGCGGGCATGATCACCGGCGCGGTGGCGTCCCCGGTCGTCTGGCACACCGCGGCCGTCCGGCGCGAGGACCGCCCGACCCGCGGCGCGACGGTGTGGCTCACCGGGCTCTCGGCGTCGGGCAAGTCGTCGGTGGCGGTCGAGCTGGAGCGCCGGCTGGTCGCGGCGGGCCGCCCGGCCTACCTCTTGGACGGCGACAACCTGCGCCACGGTTTGAATGCGGGGCTGGGGTTCAGCCCGGAGGACCGCGCGGAGAACGTCCGGCGGGTCGCGGAGGTGGCGCGCCTGTTCGCGGACGCCGGCGTGGTGGCCATCGCGTCCCTGATCAGCCCGTATGCGGCGGACCGCGCTTCGGCGCGAGCGATCTCCGGGGATCTGCCGTTCGTGGAGATCTTCGTGGACACGCCCCTGGAAATGTGCGAGGCGCGCGATCCCAAGGGGATGTACGCAAAGGCGCGGGCGGGCGAGATCCAGGGGTTCACCGGGATCGACGCGCCGTACGAGCGGCCGTCGTCACCCGATCTGGTGCTGCGACCGGCCGACGGCGATCCGGCGGCGATGGCGGCGGCGATCGAGGCCGTCCTCGACCGGAACGTGTCCTGAAGCGGCCAGTGACGCCGGAAGCATGTGCGTCACAGTCCGGTTTGTGGTCTGATACGTCCGCTAACCGGGGTGCTGTCGAGGGGAAATGCAGTGAGAAGCGTGGTTTGGTGGTCGATCGGCCTGCTGTTCGGGCTGAGCCTGGTGTCACTCGGCCTGTTCGGGACCGGCGACCCCAACTCCAAGGTGCTGTGCGGCAGCGAAGAGATGCAGCCGGGGCAGACCTGCGAGAGGACCTCGTACGGCCAGAAGAGCAGCGAGACCTACGAAGAGAAGCGCCAGGAATCGATCGACAGCGCGAACACCTTCAACAACGGTGGGCGGTGGGTCACCTTCGGGATCGGCGCGGGGATCGGGGCCTTGTGCGGCTGGCGGCTGGTCATCGCGATCCGGCGCCGGGCCGGCCAGGGATCGGGCCCGGTTGCCCAGCCCGTGTTCGCGCAGCAGCAGCCTGGCTTCGCGCCGCCGCCGGGATACGCGCCGCAGGGATACCCGCAGCAGCCGGGATTCCAGCACCAGTCCGGATTCCCGCAGCAGCAGCCGGGATTCCCGCCGCCGCAGGGGTTTCAGCAACCACCACCGCCGGGGTACCAGCCGCCGCGCGGGCCGTACCAGCAGTAGCAGCGCCTAGCCGGCTTCGAGGACGAAGAACAGGAAGCTCGGGAAGGTGTCGAGGAGCTCGAAGTCGTCGGGGAACAGCTCACGGGCTTCCGCAGTGGGGTGGGGCTCGCCGATGACGGAGATCCGGAAGCCCGCCTCGGTGAAGGCGTCGGTCATCGCGTGCAGCGGCCGGTTCCAGAAGGTCATCCGAGCGGTCCGGCCGTGCATCTCGAATTCGTCGGTCCAGGTGTACTGCTCGAAGTAGTCGGGCCGGGGCCCGGCCTGGCGATGCGTGAGGTTGACCATGAAGGGGTGGTTGACCGAGGCGATGAGCCGGCCACCGGTCTTGAGCACCCGCCGCAGCTCGGCGAGGGTCGGCTTCCAGTCTTCCAAGTAGTGCAGCACCAGGGACGCGATGACGTCGTCGAACGCGTCGTCGGGGAAGGGCAGCGGCTCGGCGAGATCGGCAACCCGCAGATCCGCGTCGGCGCCGAGCCGCCGCCGGGCCAGCTCCAGCATCCCGGCGCTCTGGTCGATGCCGGACACCACCGCACCCCGGTCACGCAGCGCCGCGAACAGCGGGCCCGCGCCACAGCCGGCGTCGAGGATCCGCCGTCCGGCCACGTCGCCGGCGAGCTCCAGCGTCGCGGGCCGTTCGTAGTGGGCGTTCATGAGGCTGGTCTCGTTCTCGGCGGTGTACGCCTCGGCGAATTCGTCGTAACGGGCACCGGGAGTCATACGGCCCATCCTGCCCGAGCTAACCCGCCGGCGTCACGAAGCCCGAGTCGTACGCGCGGATCACCGCCTGGGTGCGGTCGCGCGCGCCCAGCTTCGCCAGCACGTTGCCCACGTGGGTCTTCACCGTCTGGATCCCCAGGTACAGCTCGCCCGCGATCTCCACATTGGACAGTCCGGCCGCCATCAGCCGCAGCACTTCGCGCTCTCGTTCGGTCAGGTTGGCGCCGGCCAAGCCGTCACCGGAAGGCGGGTGCTGGGCCGCGAGGCGGCGGATCGCCGCCGGGAAGAGCAGCGACTCGCCCGTCACCACCGTCCGGATCGCCGCGACGATCTCCTCCGGGCGCGCCCGCTTGAGCAGGAACCCGCTGGCCCCGGCGACAAGAGCGTCGTAGACGTAGTCGTCGTTCTCGAAGGTGGTCACCACGATCACCTTCGGCGGCTCGTCCACAGTGGACATCAGGTGGGTGGTGGCCCGGATGCCGTCCACCGCGGGCATCCGCACGTCCATCAGCACGACGTCCGGGCGCAGCCGGGCCACCAGCCCGGGCACCTCGGCGCCGTCGGCGGCCTCGCCGAGCACGCTCAGGTCGTCCTCGCTGTTGATGATCGCCCGCAGTCCGGCGCGGATCAGCGGCTCGTCGTCGACCAGCAGCACCCCGACGCTCATCGCCCGCTCCCCCACGGCACCCGCACCACGACCTCCCACCGCTCGTCCACCCGCCCGGCCGACACCTCGCCGCCGAGCACCGCGACCCGCTCGGTCACGCCACGCAGGCCACGGCCGCCGCCGGCGCGGCCCGTGCCGCTGCCCAGCGGGTTCACGACCCGCGCGAGGAGCCCGTGCGCCGCGACGTCGACGAGCACCGTCACCGGGACCCTACCGGCGTGGCGCACCGCGTTGGTCAGGCATTCCTGCAGGATCCGGTACACCTCGCGGGAGACCACCGGCGGCACGGCGGCCAGGTCACCACCGATGTCGGCGGTGACCTCGGTGCCGGCCAGGCGGGTGGTCGTGAGCAGGTTCTCCAGCTCGGTCAGCATCGGCTGCGGCGTCCGGCCGGCCGCCTCCTCGCGCAGCAGCCCGAGCACGTGGTCGAGGTCGTCGAGCGCCGTGCGGGCCGACTCCTCGATGGCGCCCAGCGCGCGCTCGGTGAAGTCCGGGTCGGTGCGCAAGGTCCGCCGGGCCGCGCCGGCCTGCACGGTGACGACGCTCAGCGCGTGCCCCACCGAGTCGTGCAGCTCCCGGGCGAGCCGGTTGCGCTCGGCGAGCAGCTCGGTCCGCCGTTCCAGCCGCGCGATCCGATCGGCGGCGGTCATCCCGAGCAACCCGGCCGCGGCCCGGCGCAGCAGCCCGCCGACCGCCCAGACGGCGTAGATCAGCAGCACCGCGCCGAAGATGAAGACCACCGGGAGCCACGCGGACGCCCACCCGGTCGGCACGGTGACGTCGCCGCCGTCGGTGGTCTGGAAGAAGTACCCGGTGAACACGGCACTGACCGAGAGCCCGATCATGACCGGGGCGACGAGGCTGAAGAAGCTGACGACGAACCCGGCGACCACGTGCAGCACGAACATCGTCGCGGCGTGCAGCCGGCCCTGCCGGGTGTGCGGCTTCGCGGGCGCGTCCGGCACCGGGTCGTCCAGCAGCTCACGGATCGCGGTGGACTCGAGCACGTGCACGGCGGGCAGGAACGCGGTGCCGGCCAGGACGAGCAGGGTGAGCAGGCCACCGATCACGGTCGCCCGCTCCAGCGTGGTGACGAACGGCAGCAGCGACGGCACGGCGATCGCGGAGAACAGCAGGTAGGGCACGCTGATGGCGCCGCCGAGAACGAGGTAGACCCAGCGGCGGTAGGTCGCCTTGCTCGTCAGCGGCCGGAGTACGCGCACCGGTCGATCTTCGCAGGCGGACGGGGTGGGCGCCTCCCTCCCGCGGTGGAGCGCCCCAATGTGGCGTTCGGTGCATCCCACGCACCCAACGCCACATTGGGGCGTTTGGGCCGGGTCTAGTAGGCGACCGCGCGGGTTTCAGCCGTCCGCGCCGTGAAGCCGTTCACCCACAAGGACTGCACCTTCGCCGCCTCCGCCGCCGAAGGCTTTGCGTTCTTGCACGCCGTGCCCGGGCCGTGGCCGGACATCAGCTCGGTGCACGGTCCGGTGTAGTGGTCGGGCAGCCCGAGGTTGTGGCCGAGCTCGTGGGCCGCGATCCGGGTCGGGTCGAAACCCTCGGCGACCTGGCTGGTGTCGAGGTAGATGTCGCCTCGGCCGTGCCCGTTGGTGTTCGTGTACGAGCCGCCGCTGTGGATCTCGTGGAACACGATCGTGGCGCCCGAGCTGCGCTTCACCAGCTTCACGTCGGTGACCGCCGCATTCCAGTTGGCCGCGCCGCCGTCGATCTGGGTGACGTAGTCCGGCGCACCCGAAGAGCTGTAGTACAGCGTCGTGACGGCGGCCGCCGAAGCGGCGGGAGCGACGGCGAGGCCCAGGCCCAGCGGGGCCGCGACAGCCGTGGCCAGCGCCACGACCCGGCCGATCACGCGTCTGTTCATCGTGTCTCCTTCGTCCGGTTTAGAGAACACTTCACCGTGGTTCGCGCGATCAGGTTAGAAGTCCACCGCAACACCGGGCCACGGCCGAAAGTAGCTCCCTCGCGGGAGGGAGCCCGGTCCCGCCGCTGCGTGAGCCGGCCGCCCCGGCCGCCGTGGTCTGCTTCCCGGCGTGGACATCCTGCTGGGCCTGCTGACCCTCCCCCTGTACGCACTGGTGCTGTGGCCGCTCGTGGTCGCGTCACGCCGGGTGCTCGGCGTCCGGATCGGCGCCGTCCGCGCGTTGTGCGCCGCCGGGTTCGGCTGGCTCGTCGCGGGCGGCATCGCACAGGCGTTCCCGGTTTCCCTGCTGCACAACGGCGGCGCGGCGCTCGGCCTGCTCATCCCGTTGGCGGGCAGCGCTTTCCTCGCAACGCTGATCTTCCTCTTCGTCGCCGAGATGGCGATGCCGAGCGGCTCCAGCGTGCTCGGCCGCCTGCGGTCGGTGCGGGCCCGGCTCTCCCGCACCCGCCGGTACTCGCAGATCAGCCGGATCGCGATCAAGCACGGCCTCGGCCGCTACCTGGCCGGCCGCCGTGAGCCCGGCCTCGCGCCGGGACGCCACGCGAAGCTCGCCCGCTCCCTGCGCCGCGCCCTGGAGGAGGGCGGCGTGACGTTCGTGAAGCTCGGGCAGCTGCTCTCGACCCGCGCCGACCTGCTGCCGCCGGTGTTCGTCGACGAGCTCGGCAAACTGCAGGACCAGGTCGCGCCCGCGCGCGCCGAAGCCGTCTGGGCGGTGCTGGCGGCCGAGCTCGGCGGCTCGCCGGACGACGTCTTCGCCGAGTTCGACCCGGAACCGCTCGCCGCCGCGTCGGTCGCGCAGGTCTACCGGGCCCGGCTGCACAGCGGTGAGGAGGTCGTGGTCAAGGTCCAGCGCCCAGGGGTGCGCGAGCAGGCCGACCGCGACATCGACATCGTCCGGCGCGTCGCCGCGGCGCTGGAGGAACGGGCGGACTGGGCACGCTCCCTCGGCGTCGCCGAACTCGCCGACGGGTTTGCCGAAGCACTCGCCGAGGAGCTCGACTTCACCATCGAGGCACGCAACATCGCCGCCGTGGCCGCGACTTCCTGCCCGGACGTCGCCCTGCCGGTCGTCCACAAGGGACTGTCCACCGACCGGGTGCTGGTGATGTCCCGGCTGACCGGAAAGCCCCTGGAGACGGCGCCGCCGGCCGACCGCAAACGGCTCGCCCGGTCACTCCTGCGCTGCCTGCTCGACCAGGTGATGATCGGCGGCGTCTTCCACGCCGACCCGCACCCCGGCAACCTCATGCTCCTGGCGGACGGCCGCCTGGGACTGCTCGACTTCGGTTCGGTCGGCCGCCTCGACGCCGGGCTCCGCGGTGGGCTGCAGAACCTCGTGCTGGCCCTGGACCGCGGCGACCCGGCGGCCCTGCGCGACGGCCTCCTGGAGATCGTCGACCGCACCGACGAGATCGACGAGCTGCGCCTCGAACGCGCCCTCGGCGCCCTGGTCGCCCGGCACTTCGGCCCCGGCCGCACGCCCGGCCTCGACCTGTTCACCGGGCTGTTCCGGGTGGTCGCGGACTTCCGGCTGAGCGTGCCACCGCCGGTCGCCGCGGTGTTCCGGGCCCTGGCCACCGTGGAGGGCACCCTCGCGGCGCTCGACCCCGGGTTCGACGTGGTCGCCGAGTCCCGCGCGTTCGCCGTCGAAAAGGTCGGTGCCGGACTGCGGCCGGAGTCGTTGCGCCGCACCGCGGTCAACGAGCTGATGGCGCTGGTGCCGGTGCTGCGCCGGATCCCCCGCCGCGTCGACCGCATTGGCGCGGCCTTGGAGGAAGGCCGGCTGTCGGTGAACGTCCGGCTGTTCTCCGACGAGCGCGACCGCGACGTTGTCACCGGCCTGGTCCACGAGGTCCTGCTCGCCTTCGTCGGCGCGGCGACCGGCCTGATGGCGGTGCTCCTGCTGAGCGGCTCGGGCGGGCCGCGCATCGCGACGGACCTGACGCTGCACCAGGTGTTCGGCTACAACCTGCTGGTGATCAGTGCCTTGGTGGGACTGCGGCTGCTCTTCGTCGTCTTCCGGCGTTCCGGACGACGGTCACGATCGTCCCGATGAACCCGGCGACGAACAGCACGAACCCGCCGACGATCCACCACCGCAATCCGCTCAGCGTGGTGTCCTCGAACGGCGCGCCGGGCAGGCCGGCGTCGGTGAAGGCGGTGACGGGCGCCAGCGGACGAGGGGTGACCACGGTGCCGGTGGCGACGACGAACCCGACCACGCCGGACCGCGGCACCGGGCCGCTGAACCGCGAGTCGTCGGAGTTTCCGCGGTTGTCACCCTCGACGAAGATCGCGCCCTCGGGCACCTTGGCGGAGAACTGGAAGAGACCTTCGTAGCCGGGAGTGACGTAGGGCTCGGTGAGCGGCTTGCCGTTGACCGAGAGGTGGTCGTCGGTGCAGCAGGCGACCGTGTCCCCGGCGACCCCGACCACGCGGACGACGCTGATCCCTTCACCTCGCGGCTGGGCGTACGCACTCATGTCGATGGCGACGACGTCCCCGCGGTGCACCTCGTCGGCCTGGCGCACGACGAGCCGCTCCCCGGGCGCCAGGGTGGGGCGCATGTTCTCGCTCTGCAGCGCGTAGGCCTCGTACCCCAGCACCATCCGGCCGAAGCCGTACGCCCCGGCACCGACGCCGAGCAGCATCACGACGATCCACAGCGCGATGGCGCGGGACATCCGGCGGCGCGGCGGCGGGCCGGGCGGCGCGGGCGGAAAGGACATCTCGGTCACGATGATCTATCGGGCCACAGTGGACAGCGTTACCCCGTCCGGGGCGCGTACATGATCACGGCGACCCCGGCCAGGCACAGCAGCGCGCCGATCACGTCGTAGCGGTCCGGGCGGTAACCGTCCGCCACCATCCCCCAGGCCAGTGAACCCGCGACGAACACCCCGCCGTACGCCGCCAGGATGCGGCCGAAGTGGGCATCCGGCTGGAGCGTCGCCACGAAGCCGTACACGCCGAGCGCCAGCAGGCCGCCGCCGATCCAGAGCCAGCCGCGGTGTTCGCGGATGCCCTGCCAGATCAGCCACGCGCCGCCGATCTCGCACACCGCCGCGGCCAGGAACAGGAGGATCGACCGCAGGACCACCCCGGGATACTAACTCCGTGCCGTTCACGCTGAGTCATCCCGCCGCCGTGCTCCCGCTGGCGAGACGACCGCTGGTGCCCTCCGCGCTCGTCGCCGGGTCGGTCGCGCCGGACGTCTTCTGGTTCGTGCCGCGGCTGCCCGGCGTCGGCCTGACCAAAACCCACGAACTGACCTCGGTCCTCTGGCTCGACCCGCTCATCGCGCTCGTCCTGCTGGCGGTCTTCCAGATCGTCCTGAAGCGTCCCCTGCTGGCTCTGTCCCCGAAACCCCTGGCCGAACGGCTCCCCCGCCACTTCAGCTGGAAACGGCCGGGCTGGATCGCGCTGTCGCTGGTCCTCGGGGCTGCCACGCACGTCGGCTGGGACGCCTTCACCCACGAGAACGACGGGTTCGCGTTCCTGCGGACCCCGCTCGTCACCGGGGTGGACGTCGGCCGGCTGATCCAGCTGGTCAGCACGATCGCCGGGGCCGGGATCCTCGCGTGGTGGCTCGTGCGCTGGTACCGCACGGCGCCCACCGAGCCGGCGCCGAGAGCCACCCGCCACCGCAAGCCGGTGGTGGCGATCCTCCTCATCGGAGCGCTGGCCGGCGTCCTGGCGCAGGTGCTGCCCTTCCTGGCCCACCACGACCCGATGACCCGCGCCGGCGTCGTCGGCAACACGACCTACCTCGCGGTCACCGGCGCCGGCAGCGGTTTCCTCGCCGCGCTCGTCCTGTACGCGCTGGCCTGGCACGCGCGGTATAGGTCGTTATACACAAAGCGGGCCACCTCGGAAGGTGACCCGCTCGATGCGAAAGAAGTCAGACGGTGAAGCCGAGGGCGCGCAGCTGCTCGCGGCCGTCCTCGGTGATCTTCTCCGGGCCCCACGGCGGCATCCAGACCCAGTTGATCCGGAAGTCCTGGACGAGGCCCCCCGACGTCAGCGCCGCCGACGTCTGGTCCTCGATGACGTCCGTCAGCGGGCAAGCCGCCGAGGTGAGCGTCATGTCGATGGTCGCGGTGTTGTCCGGCTCGACGCGGATGTCGTAGACGAGGCCGAGGTCGACGACGTTGATGCCGAGCTCCGGGTCGACAACGTCGCGCATGGCCTCCTCGACGTCCTCGAGCTTGGCGAGCTCGAGGTCCTGCGTCGCGGTGGTCTCCGCGTCGAGGTCGGCGGCGGTGCGCCCCTCACGAGTGGCGGTCTCTTCGGTCATGCTTTCTCAACTCCACTGGTGGTCCGGGCGACGGCGTCCTTGAAGGCCATCCAGCCGAGGAGGGCACACTTGACCCGCGCCGGGTACTTGGCGACGCCCGCAAAGGCGATGCCGTCCTCCAGCACTTCCTCGTCCGGTTCGACCTTTCCCTTGCCCTGCATCAGTTCGACGAACGCGTCCATGGTGGTGAACGCTTCCTCGAGGGTGTGCCCCACAACGAGATCCGTCAAGACCGACGTCGAGGCCTGGCTGATCGAGCAGCCCTGGCCGTCGTAGGAGACGTCGGCGACCTTCCCGTCGTCGAGCTTGACCCGCAGCGTCACCTCGTCGCCGCAGGTCGGGTTGACCTGGAACGACTCGGCGTCGAACGGGTCACGCAGGCCGCGCCCGTGCGGGTTCTTGTAGTGGTCCAGGATGATCTCCTGGTACATGCTCTCCAGGTTCACTGAGCCACCCCGAAGAACTTCTGGGCCTCGCGCACACCCGCTACCAGGGCGTCCACTTCGGACAGCGTGTTGTAGAGGTAGAACGACGCGCGCACGGTCGCCTGGGCGCCGCAGGCCCGGTGCAGCGGCCACGCGCAGTGGTGGCCGACGCGGACGGCGATGCCGAGGCTGTCGAGCACCTGGCCGGCGTCGTGCGGGTGCACCCCGTCGATCACGAACGACACCGTGGCGCCGCGGTCCTTCAGGTCGGTCGGCCCGACGATCCGGACGCCGGGGATGGCGCCGATGCCCTCGAGGGCGGCTGCGGCGAGCTCGTGCTCGTGCGCCGCGATCCGGTCCATGCCGATGGCCGAGAGGTAGTCGACGGCCGCGCCGAGGCCGATGGCCTGCGACGTCATCGGCACGCCCGCCTCGAACCGCTGCGGCGGCGGCGCGAAGGTCGAGCCCTCCATGCGGACCATCTCGATCATCGACCCGCCGGTGAGGAACGGCGGCATGGCCGACAGCAGTTCGGTGCGCCCGTAGAGCACGCCGATGCCGGACGGGCCGAGCATCTTGTGCCCGGAGAACACCGCGAAGTCGACACCCAGCGCGTGGAAGTCGACGGCGAAGTGGGGCACCGACTGGCAGGCGTCGAGCACGGTCAGCGCGCCGACGGCCTTGGCCTTCTCGACCAGCAGCGAGACCGGGTTGACCGTGCCGAGCACGTTCGACTGGTGCGCGAACGCGACGACCTTGGTCTTCGGGGTGATGAGCTCGTCCACATCGGACAGGTCGAGCCTGCCGCCGGTGGTCACCTTGAACCACTTCAGCGTGGCCCCGGTGCGCTGGCACAACTGCTGCCAGGGCACGAGGTTCGCGTGGTGCTCCATCTCGGTGATGACGATCTCGTCGCCCGGCCCGACCCGGAAGCGCTCGGCTTCCGGGCCGGCCGTGGCGGCGTTGCTCATCGAGTACGCGACGAGGTTGATGCCCTCGGTCGCGTTCTTGGTGAACACCAGTTCCTCGGGGTCGGCGCCGACGAACTCCGCGACCTTCGCGCGCGCGGACTCGTAGGCGTCGGTGGCCTCTTCGGACAGCTGGTGCGCACCGCGGTGGACAGCGGAGTTCGACGTGAAGACGTAGTCACGTTCCGCGTCGAAAACCGCGGTCGGGCGTTGCGAGGTCGCCCCGGAGTCCAGGTACACCAAGGGTTTCCCGTCGCGAACCGTGCGCGACAGGATCGGGAAGTCGGCGCGCAGCGCGGCGACGTCCAAGGGAACAGAGCTAGCCGAGGTGGTGGTCATCGGGCCGGCTCCTCTCTTTCTCTCGGTGTAGTCCTGGGGTGGGCAACGTCAGAGCGCGGCCGGCTCGGGCTTGCCGGCGTACTTGACGTAGCCGTGCTCCTCCAGCTCGTCCGCCAGCTCCTTGCCGCCCGACTCGACGATCTGGCCGCCGGCGAACACGTGCACGAAGTCCGGCGTGATGTGCCGCAGGATCCGGGTGTAGTGCGTGATCAGCATGACGCCGACCTCGCTCGATGCCTTGTAGGCGTTGACCCCCTCGGAGACGACGCGCAGGGCGTCGACGTCAAGACCGGAGTCGGTCTCGTCGAGGATGGCGAACTTCGGCTTGAGCAGCGCCAGCTGGAGGATCTCGTGGCGCTTCTTCTCGCCGCCGGAGAAGCCCTCGTTGACCGAGCGCTCGGCGAACTCCTGCGAGATCTCGAGCTTGCCCATCTCCTCCTTGACCTCCTTGACCCAGTGGCGCAGCTTGGGGGCCTCGCCACGGACCGCGGTGGCCGCGGTGCGGAGGAAGTTGGACATGGACACGCCGGGCACCTCGACGGGGTACTGCATGGCCAAGAACAGACCGGCCCGCGCGCGCTCGTCGACGCTCATCTCGAGGACGTTCTCGCCGTCGAGCAGCACCTCGCCGGAGGTCACCTGGTACTTCGGGTGACCGGCGATCGCGTAGGACAGGGTGGACTTGCCGGAGCCGTTGGGGCCCATGATCGCGTGCGTCTCGCCCGACTTGATCGTCAGGTTGACGCCCTTGAGGATCTCCTTGGCGCCTTCGTCGGTCTCGACGGAGGCGTGCAGGTCCTTGATTTCCAGGGTAGCCATTCTTCGTTTCCTAAAAGTCTGCGGTGGACGGCGTCAGGCGCCAACGGCTTCGAGCTCGGCCTCGATCGCGGCTTCGAGGCGCTCGCGCACCTCGGGGACGTCGATCTTCACCAGGATCTCGTGGAAGAACCCGCGCACGACCAAGCGTCGGGCGGCTTCTTCGGCGATCCCACGCGACTGGAGGTAGAACAACTGCTCGTCGTCGAACCTTCCCGTCGCGCTCGCGTGGCCGGCGCCTTCGATCTCGCCGGTCTCGATCTCCAGGTTCGGCACGGAGTCCGCGCGCGCACCCGGCGTGAGCACCAGGTTGCGGTTGAACTCGTAGGTGTCGGTGGCCTCGGCCGCGGCGCGGATCAGCACGTCGCCGATCCAGACCGTGTGCGCGCCCTCGCCCTGCAGCGCGCCCTTGTAGCCCACGCGCGACTTGCAGTTCGGCACCGCGTGGTCGACGAAGAGGCGGTGTTCCTGGTGCTGGCCGCCGTCGGCGAAGTAGACGCCGAGCATGTCGACGTCGCCGCCCTTGTCGGTGAAGGTCGCCGTCGGCGAGACGCGGACCAGGTCACCGCCGAGGGTGATCACGGTGTGCCGCAGCGCGGCGTCGCGGCCCAGCTTCAGGTGCTGCTCGGAGACGTGCACCGCGTCGTCGGCCCAGTCCTGGACGCTGACCACAGTGACCTTGGCGCCGTCGCCGATGACGAACTCGACGTTGTCGGCGTAGGTGCCGGAGCCGACGTGGTCGAGAACGACGACGGCTTCGGCGAACGCCTCGGCGCGGACCTGCAGGTGCCCGTAGGCGACCTGGTCCACCCCCGGGCCGTGGATGCGCAGCACGGACGGCTTGGACGCCTTCGTCTCCTTGGGCACCGTCACGACGGTGGCCTTGGTGAACGAGGAGTAGGCCTGCGCGGCGATGCGGTCGCTCGGCACGCCGGCCTGGCCGAGGCGGGAGTCGTCACGGCCGACGGTCTCGATGGTGAGTTCGGGGGCGGCGTCGGCTTCCAGCGTGATCTCGCCGGTCGCGGGCGCGCTGCCGTCGTGCAGGCCGCGCAGCCGCTTCATCGGCGTGAAGCGCCAGTTCTCCTCACGGCCGCCCGGGACCTCGAAGGCCTCGACGTCGTAGGAGGTGAAGCGCTCCGCACGGGAGGCCGCCGGAATGACGGCCCCCTCGCGAAGAGCTTCGGAAACGTTGTTCTCGGTAACCGACATGACTAGCCGACGGACCCTTCCATCTGGAGCTCGATCAGGCGGTTCAGCTCGAGCGCGTACTCCATCGGCAGCTCACGCGCGATGGGCTCGACGAACCCGCGCACGATCATCGCCATCGCCTCGGCCTCGTCGAGGCCGCGCGACATCAGGTAGAACAGTTGCTCTTCGCTGACCTTCGACACCGTGGCCTCGTGGCCCATGGACACCTCGTCGTTGCGGATGTCCACGTACGGGTACGTGTCCGACCGCGAGATGGTGTCCACCAGCAGCGCGTCGCAGACGACGCTGGAGCGCGAGTGGTGCGCGCGCTTCGCGACGCGGACCAGGCCGCGGTACGAGGTGCGGCCGCCGCCGCGCGCCACCGACTTCGACACGATCGTCGAGGAGGTGTACGGCGCGAGGTGCTCCATCTTGGCGCCCGCGTCCTGGTGCTGGCCCTCGCCCGCGAACGCGACCGAGAGGACCTCACCCTTGGCGTGCTCGCCCATGAGGAAGACCGACGGGTACTTCATGGTCACCTTGGAACCGATGTTGCCGTCGATCCATTCCATGGTCGCGCCCTCTTCGCACTTGGCGCGCTTGGTGACCAGGTTGTAGACGTTGTTCGACCAGTTCTGGATGGTCGTGTAGCGGCAGCGGGCGCCCTTCTTGACGATGATCTCCACGACCGCCGAGTGCAGCGAGTCGGACTGGTAGATCGGCGCCGTGCAGCCCTCGACGTAGTGCACGTAGGCGTCTTCGTCGACGATGATCAGGGTGCGCTCGAACTGGCCCATGTTCTCGGTGTTGATCCGGAAGTAGGCCTGCAGCGGGATGTCCACCTTGACGCCCTTGGGCACGTAGATGAACGAGCCGCCGGACCACACCGCCGTGTTCAGCGCGGAGAACTTGTTGTCGCCGGCCGGGATGACCGAACCGAAGTACTCCTCGAACAGCTCCGGCTGCTCGCGCAGCGCGGTGTCGGTGTCCAGGAAGAGCACGCCCTGCTTCTCGAGGTCCTCGCGGATCGAGTGGTAGACGACCTCGGACTCGTACTGGGCCGCGACACCGGCGACGAGGCGCTGCTTCTCCGCCTCGGGGATGCCGAGCTTGTCGTACGTGTTCTTGATGTCTTCGGGCAGGTCTTCCCAGCTCGCAGCCTGCTTCTCGCTGGAGCGGACGAAGTACTTGATGTTGTCGAAGTCGATCCCGGAGAGGTCGGCCCCCCAGTTGGGCATGGGCTTCTTCTCGAAGAGCTTGAGCGCCTTCAGTCGCGCTTCGCGCATCCACTCCGGTTCGGACTTCTTCCCGGAGATGTCGGTGACGACATCTTCGTTAAGCCCGCGACGGGCGCTGGCGCCCGCCTCGTCGGAGTCGGCCCAGCCGAACGCGTACTTGCCCAGGGACTCGATGGTCTCTTCCTGGCTCAAGGGCGCGGTGGTGGGAGTGCGCTGCTCGGCAGCGGCAGTCATGCGGGTTTCCCTCCATTCGGGATCCGTGCTGTGCGCCCAGAGGGCACCGTGCTGACCGGCTCGGGATGGGCCGGCTGACCCGCCGAAGCGGGTACGTGGGTGGTGCACGCGGAGTCTCCGCGCGCGATGGTCGCCAGCCGCTGGACGTGGGTGCCCAGCAGCTTCGCGAACGCCTCCGTCTCGGCCTCGCACAGCTGCGGGAACTCCGCGGCCACGTGGGCGACCGGACAGTGGTGCTGGCAGAGCTGCGCGCCGACGGTTTGACCGGGTGTCGGAGCGCCGACCTGACGGGTCGACGCAGCGTAGCCTTCCCTGCTCAGGGCGGTCGCGAGGGCCTCGGCGCGCGCCGCCGGATCACTCGATCCAGTGATCGCGGAGCGGTGTGGCCCGACGAGCTTCTCGATGCGCTGCTCGGCGAAGGCGCGTACGGCGTCTTCACCGGCGTGCTCGGCGAGGAAGCGGATCGCGGACACGGCCAGGTCGTCGTAGGCGTGCCCGAAGCGGGCGCGGCCGGACTCGGTCAGCAGGAAGAGCTTGGCCGGACGACCCCGACCTCGGGGTCCACGGCGCGACGCGTCACGCGTTTCGGCTTCGCCATCCGCAAGAAGCGCGTCCAAGTGCCTGCGGACCGCCGCCGGGCTGATCCCGAGCTGCTCGGCGACCACGACGGCGGTCATGGGACCCTGTTCCAGGAGCAGCCGGGCGACCTCGTTACGGGTCTTGCCCTCGGCGCTGACCTGCGACGGGACAGCGTTGATCAGGGCACGCGGCATGTCGCCGCCCGCCTGGTCACCCGCCTCCGTCTTTTTCACAACACAAGTGTGTCTTATTTCCCGGCGGTCGGCAAAGGCGGGGTGTCGGGCAGTGACCCGACTCACTCCGGGGCGGCCCGATACCCTGCACGCGTGGCAGTGGGTGAACTGGGAGAACATCCTGGGCAGCAGGAGCAGCAGGTGGCACGGCTCGAAACCGGGAGTGCGCACCCTGTGACGCTTTCGCCCGTCCACCCGCGCGAAGCGCTCCCGCTGGAGGCCGACGAGCAGCGCGGGCTGAACGTGGTCCGCCGGTTCGGCACGATCGGGTCGCTCTTCCTCGCGCTCGGCTCCCTCGGCGCCGGCGCCGCCCCGGTGATCAACCCGGTGCAGGAGATCCCGGTGCTGCGGCTGTTCACCCGGATCCCGACGGTCTCGCTGGCCATCGCCATCTCCGGGATGGGCATCCTGGTGCTGAGCTGGCTGATGCTCGGCAAGTTCGCCCGGCCCGACCGCGCCCGGCTCGCGTCGCAGGGCCAGCTAGCGCGCACCATCGCGCTGTGGGTGCTGCCGCTGCTGGTCATCCCGCCGCTGTTCTCCCGCGACGTCTACAGCTACCTCGCGCAGAGCGAGATCGTGCACCGCGGGATGGACCCGTACGTCCTCGGCCCGGCGCAGGCCCTCGGCGTCGCCGACCCGTACACCGCGGGGGTGTCGAACATGTGGCGCGAGACGCCGGCGCCGTACGGGCCGCTGGTGCTGCGCCTCGGCGGCTGGCTCGCCCCGCTCGCCGGGAACAGCATCGCGGTCGGCGTGCTGCTGCAGCGCGTGCTGGCGCTGGCCGGCGTGGTCCTGATCGTCTGGGCCCTGCCGCGGCTGGCCCGCCGGTTCGGCGTCCAGCCCGCGACCGCGCTGTGGCTCGGCGCCCTGAACCCGCTGCTGATCTTCCACTTCGTCGCCGGCGCCCACAACGACGCGCTCGCCGTCGGCCTGATGCTCGCCGGGCTGGAGGTGGGCATCCGGCGGCTGCCGATCCGGGTCAAGGGCGACACACCACCCCCGCTGGCCCGGGGCGAGCTGCTCTACATCGGCCTGGGCGTCGCGATCATCACGCTCGGCGTCGCGGTGAAGCTGCCCGCCGTGTTCGCGCTGCCGTTCTTCGCCGTGATGGTCGCGCGGCGCTGGCACGGCCGGCTCAAGGACCTGTTCCTGGCCGGGGCGCCGATGGCGGCGTGGTTCGGGGTCGTGCTGGTCGCCGTCTGCTTCGGCACCGGACTCGGCTTCGGCTGGGTGGGTGCGACGTTCAACACGCCCGGGCTCGTCCGGTCGTGGATCTCCCCCACCGCCGAGCTCGCCAACCTCTCCGGTGTGCTCGGCATCGCGCTCGGGCTGGGCAACCACACCAACGGCCTGGTGCCGATCCTCGGCGCGCTCGGTTACCTCGTCGCCGTCGCGATCACCTTCAAGTTCCTCTGGGACAGCTTCAAGTGGCGCTACCGGCCGATCATCGGCCTCGGCGTCTCGCTGGGCGCGGTGATGATCCTGCAGATCAACCTGCAGCCCTGGTACGTGCTGTGGGCGGTGATCCCGCTCGCCGCAGCCGCCGGGACGTCCCGGTTCCGGGTGGCCGCGACGGTGCTGTCCGCCGCCCTGCCGTTCCTGCTGCCGCCGACCGGCAGCACCTTCGACGGCCGCCCGTACGTGCTGCCGTTCGCCTACGTCGCGGCGATCGTCGTGTGCGGCGCGGGAATGCTGATCGTGCGGCGGCTGGCTCCCGTGTTGCTCTCCAGGCCGTCCCCGCGGCTGCCCGCGCATGCCGACGCCGTATCGTGACCCGACGTGAGTGCCCCCGCCGTCGAGATCACCGGGCTGGTGAAAAGCTACGGCTCCACCCGCGCGGTCGACGGTCTCGACCTGCGGATGGAGCGCGGCAGCCTGCTCGCCCTGCTCGGCCCGAACGGGGCCGGCAAGACCACCACCGTCGAGGTCTGCGAAGGCTTCCTGCGGCCTGACGCCGGCACGGTCCGGGTGCTCGGCCTCGACCCGGTGCGGCAGTCGGCCGCGCTGCGCCCCCGCGTCGGGATCATGCCCCAGGGCGGCGGCGCCTACCCGGGTGTGCGAGCCGACGAGATGCTTCGCCTGGTGGCTTCGTGCGCCGCGTCCCCTCTGGACCCGGCCTGGCTGCTGGACATCCTCGGGCTGGCTTCGGTGCGGCGGACGCCGTTCAAGCGCCTTTCCGGCGGGCAGCAGCAGCGGCTTTCGCTGGCGTGCGCCCTGATCGGCCGACCGGAGCTGGTGTTCCTCGACGAGCCGACGGCGGGCATGGACCCACAGGCCCGCCGGCTGGTCTGGGACCTGCTGGGCGCGCTGCGCGCCGACGGCGTTTCGGTGCTGCTGACCACGCACCTGATGGAAGAGGCCGAAGCGCTGGCCGACACCGTGGTGATCATGGACCACGGCAAGGTCGTCGTCTCCGGCGCGCCGCACACGCTCACGGTGGACGAGAGCGGCAACGCGGGGCTGCGGTTCAAGGCCCGCACCCGGCTCGACACCGCACTGCTGACCGCCGCGCTGCCCGAGGGTTACACCGTGCGCGAGTCGGCGCCGGGCACGTACGTGGTGATGGGCTCGGTCGACCCGCAGGTCGTGTCGACGGTCACGGCGTGGTGCGCGCAGCAGGGCGTCCTGCCGGAGGAGCTGCAGGTCGGCAAGCGGACGCTCGAAGAGGTCTTCCTCGAGCTGACCGGACGGGAGCTGCGCGCGTGAGCGTTTTCGAGCCGGGCACGTTCACCCCGGCCCCCGGGCGCGGCTCGCTGGGCCGCATGCTGCGCACGCACGCGCGGATCGAAGCGAGCCTGACCCTGCGCCACGGCGAGCAGGTGCTGCTGACCCTGCTCATCCCGCTGGCCCTGCTGATCGGCCTGTCCCTGCTGGACATCCTCCCGGCGGCCCAGCTCGGCTCGACGTCCAAAGTGGACTGGATCACGCCCCGCATCCTGGCGCTGGCGGTGATGTCCTCGGCGTTCACCGGCCAGGCGATCGCCCTCGGCTTCGACCGCCGTTACGGGGTGCTGAAGCGTCTCTCGGCGACGGCACTGCCACGCTGGCTGCTGGTGGCGGGCCGGGTGGCGGCGGCTCTGGTGGTCGTCGTGCTGCAGTCGGTGATCATCGGCGTGGTGGCGGCGTTCCTCGGCTGGTCACCTTCTGCGTCCGGCTTGGCGTCGGCGGTGTTGCTGCTGGTGCTGGGGACGTTGGCGTTCGGCGCGCTGGGTGTGCTTCTGGGTGGGGCGCTGCGGGCGGAAGCCGTGCTGGCGCTGGCGAACATCGTCTGGTTCGTGTTGCTGCTGGCGGGCGGGATCCTGCTGGCGCCGTCCGCGCTGCCTTCGGGGCTCGCTGTGGTCGTCGAGCTGCTGCCGTCGGGCGCGCTGGCCGAGGGGATGCGGGCGGCGTTGGTCGACGGGGCTTTCGCGCCCGGGCCGATGGCGGTGCTGGCGGTGTGGGCGGTTCTCGCGGGCGCGCTGGCTTCGCGGACGACCAAGCTCACCTGACTCCGGGACCGGTCCCCGGGCCGCCGCCCTACGTTTTGTCCCATGCGTCGCGTCCTCGTGCTGCTGGCCCTGCCGCTGCTGCTGGCCGGCTGCACAACGGTCGCCGGCGGCCGCGCGACGCCCGCGACCGTCGTCCCGACCACACCGAGAGTCCCACGGCCGGGCACCGGCGCAGGGCCCTACCGCAGCGGCGACTGCGTCGAACTCCCCGACGTCACGAAGGTGAGCTGCGACCGGCCGCACGAGTACGAGGTCATGCTGTCGGCGAACTTCGCCCCGGAGGTCCCCGCCGCCTACCCGCCGGACGTGAAGCGGCTGGCGCGCCCGGCCTGCCACACGGCGCTGCCGGCGTACCTGGGCAACCCGGACGCGGACGCGAGCACGCTGGAGGCGTTCACCCTCTGGCCGGGCGAGCAGCCGTGGGGTGCGGGCGAGCGCTGGTACGCGTGCCTGGTGACCGCCCGCGGCGGTGACAACAAGCCGGTGAAGCAGCCAGGCCGGCTGGCCGCGGCGCTGGCGCACGGCCTCGGCCGGTTCCAGGAGTGCCGGGCGGGTGAGCCGCTGAAGGAGAGCCCGGTCCACGTGGTGCCGTGCGGCGGCCCGCACCGCTCGGAGGCGGTCCCGGGGGTGCTGCAGCTGGGCAAGGCGACCGACCCGCCGATCGACCTGAACGGCCCGCTGGTGGGAAAGGCGATCAGCCACTGCGAGCAGAAGGTGATCGCGTACCTGGGCGGGCGCCGGCCCGGAGTCACCTCGACGGCGATCCTGCCGCTGCCCCAGGACTGGCCGACGGGCGAAACGGCCGCGGTCTGCTGGGCGATCGCGGACCACGACGTGACCGGCCCGCTGGGCCACGCCTGACCTTCGGCGCCGGTCACCGATGACCTAGGTCCCTTGCGGCCACCGTCCCGTTCCGGGCGCCGGGACCTGCCGAAAGCCGCGTTTTCGCGCGCTCTACCATCGATGCCGTGCCGTTCACCAGCCTCGTCGCCCGCCTGCCGTTTCCGTCCGCCGCCGTGCAGCGGGCCGTCGGGATCGCCGCGGTCCTCGCGCAGGCGCTGATCGGCGTCACCGGCTCCATCGTGCGGGTCACCGGCTCCGGCCTCGGCTGCCCGACCTGGCCGCAGTGCGTCGCCGGCAGCCTCGTCCCGGTGAACCACCCCGGCATCCACGCGCTCAACCAGTGGATCGAGTTCGGCAACCGGATGCTGACCGGCGTGGTCATCGCCGTCGCCGCGATCGCCGTCATCACCGCGTGGCGCGTGCAGATCGACCACCCGTCCCGCAAGCGCCTCGTGAAGCTGGCCTGGACGATGCCCGGCGGCGTTGTGCTGCAGGCCGTCGTCGGCGGCATCACCGTGCTCGCCAAGCTCGAGTGGTGGACCGTCGCGATCCACTTCCTCGCCACCACTCCCCTGGTCTGGCTGGCCGTCCTGCTGCTGCGCGCGTTCCGCGAAGGCGACGAGCCCGCGCGGTCGCTGGTCCCGGCGTCCGGCCGCAAGCTGCTGGTCGCGCTCGCCGTCGTCATGTGGCTCGTCCTCGCGGCCGGCACCACGGTGACCGGTGCCGGCCCGCACAGCGGTGACCTCAACACCCACCGCCTGGCCGTCCCGGTCGAGGCGCTCGCCCAGGTCCACGGCGGCCTGCTCGTGCTGTACCTCCTGCTGCTCGCGGTGTTCGGCCTCCAGCTGATGCGGGTCAACGCGCCGAAGAGCCTGTGGCAGCGCTACACGTGGGTCTGGGTGGTCGCGGTCGCGCAGGGCGGGCTCGGTTCGCTGCAGTACGCGCTGGGCGTGCCGGAGGCGATGGTCTCCTTCCACGTCCTCGGCGCGATGGCGGTCATCATCGCGACGGCGACGCTGTGGACCGGCAGCCGCGACCGCGGCCCGGTCGTCTCGCTGACCGCTGCGCCGAAGGAACCGGAACTCGCCACCACCTGAGCAACCGGCGGCCACGCCGTCGTAACTCGATACCGCTACGGTCTGGGCCATGACCTCGCGCGCCGCCCCCAAGCCGCTGATCTCCCACCGCCGCGGCACCGGCGAGATGATCGTGCTCAAGACGTTCCTCCTGGTGCCGTTCGTGGCGCTCCTCGTCGCGGTCCCGCTGGTCTGGGGCTGGGGCATGACCTGGGTCGACCTGATCCTCGCCGCGGTGTTCTACGTGTTCGCGACGCTCGGGGTGACCGTCGGCTTCCACCGCTACTTCACCCACGGCGCGTTCAAGGCGAACCGGCCGCTGCGGATCATGCTGGCCGTCGCGGGCAGCATGGCGGTGCAGGGCTCGGTGATCTTCTGGGTGGCGAGCCACCGCCGCCACCACGCGTTCGCCGACCGTGAGGGCGACCCGCACTCGCCCTGGCTGTTCGGCACATCGCCGTCGGCGCTGCTGCGCGGCTTCTGGCACGCGCACATGGGCTGGATGTTCGGCCGCGAGGTGACCAACGCCGACCGCTTCGCCCCGGACCTGGTCGCGGACGCGGACCTGCGCGTGGTGAACCGCTACTTCTGGCTGTGGATCACGCTCAGCCTGGCCCTGCCGGCGGTCCTGGGTGGCTTGCTTTCGTGGTCGTGGTGGGGCGTGGTGACGGCGTTCTTCTGGGCCGGCTTGGTGCGGATCGCTTTCCTGCACCACGTGTCGTGGTCGGTGAACTCGATCTGCCACCTGATCGGCGAGCGCCCCTTCGCCAGCCGCGACAAGGCGGCGAACTTCTGGCCGCTGGCGGTGCTGTCGATGGGCGAGTCTTGGCACAACTCGCACCACGCCGATCCGACTTGCGCGCGGCACGGGGTGCTGCGGGGTCAGGTGGACGTGTCGGCGCGGGTGATCTGGGGTTTTGAGCGCCTGGGCTGGGCGACCGATGTGCGGTGGCCGAGGATGGAACGGCTGGCGGCCAAGCGGGCGAGCGCCTAGCAGCAAGGAACCCCTTTACCTTAGTGCAGCACCGTTGACACGAATGAGAAGTAGGGCTCTCGATCGTGTCGGCCGCGTCGTCTTACCGTGACCCGAATTCCACAGCACGAAGGGATTCACGGTGGACTCCGACAATAAATACTGGCAAAAGCTCGCCTTGGGCGCGGCAACGCTCGCGCTGCTCGTAGCGGCTGCGTTCTCCGGCGGCAACGGTGGCGGCAACACCGGCAATATTGCCGCTAATGGCGGCGGTGGCGGCAACACCGGCAACAGCGTGGATATCGGGTACTGACTTCACCTCGGTCACGAAGATTTCCATCTGAAGGCAATGCCGTAGTTCTCTCGCGGGTGGCACCCGTCGAGGAAGGTGTGCTGGACAAAACCATCCTCGACGGGGAGCAAATGCGCATCACCGTCCGGCGGACGACACCGCCGTTCGTATTCGGTTTGCTCTGCATACCACCAGCAAGCTTCGGGAAGACATTTCTCGTCGAAAGTGATCTGAATGGTCAGACCGGCGACCGGCCGGCTGTCCGGAGCGCACACACCGGGCGCGATCCCGTGGTGGTCGACGTCAACGTTGACCCAGCAGCGTTCCTCGTCGAGTTCCCCATCGAGCGCCTCCGACGCGAAAGCGTATCGTTCACCCCTGCGCAACGTCCGACGGAAACGCAGGCGCGCCACCATGGGGTCGCCCGGGTGCGAGCCCGGTGAAGTGACCAGGCGGCACGCCCAAAGAGCCGTCACCGGGATCTCCTCAGGTTCGTGCGTCCACCCGGTCAGCGCGTGTACGCCATAACCATCGACACCGTCTTCGCAGGCGACGATGTCGCGTTCGGTGATCCGGCGCTGCACCGTTCTGCGATGCATGATCGCCGTGACGACCATGCGCTCCACGAACACGGGCTGAGCCCCTTGGGAAGCCTCCCGGGCTCGCCAGCCGGGGCGCACGCTCGGAACTTCGGCTACCGCGCGCCCGATGTCGATGTAGGATCGCCAGCCCGGCTCGTCCAGGGAGACCAGTTTCTCCGTCAGGCAGCCGGCCAACCCGACGACCGCCCGGCGCCAGGCCTTGTGCATCGGCGTGGTGGTGCTGGGCGGCGGATCACCGAAGACGCCCCGAAGCCGCATCAGCTGCCTGAAGCGGTCGTCCAGTGTCCCCTTCCAGGCAGTTTCCCCGGGCGCCGGCGGTATCCGGAACGCCGCCATCAGGGTGTTGCGGCGACGGGAATCCCCGGCCGAGCCGAGCTTGCCGATCTCGTCGGCGATCAAGCCCAGCACCGCGAACGCGCGCGACTCGGCCGTCTCGGCGATCAGCGAAGCCGTCGGCGCCACCAGCGGGCGAAGAAAAGTCGCCGACTCGCTCACCGGTTCTTCGATCGCGTAGCGGAGGAAGCGGAGTGGCTCGCCGTCTTTGCGGGTCGCCAGCCAGCGCAACGCGATTTCGATCACCGAGGGCGAAGTCGCCTCCTCGACGGGGACCCCGTCCATTCGAATGGTCACGGCACCCTCCACCACGCCGACGATGATCGACAATTCCCGACAACCCCGGACAACGGCGAGAACCGCGAGGACAACCGTCCGGCGACGAGAAACTCGCCCCGGAAACAAGAGATCATTTCCCGTCCGGCCGCCCACCGGTCACCATTACCCACTAGGCGTACTAGTACACCATCAAGAGGGGTAGAACAATGGCCAAGGAAGTCGCCGGCAGATCGGATGCGCCGCCGCCTCGCCGCGACCACGACCTGGGCGTACGGGAACTGATCAAAGCGGGTCTTGCCGGGATCGGCGGGCTCTACGTCGTCACCGGCTCGCTAGCCGTGACCACCATCGGGGCGGTCGTAGCGCTCGTCCTGGTGGCCCTGCAGACGTTCCGGTGACTACGCCAGCTGCTGCCGCACCGCCGAGGCGAAGCGCATCGCCGCGCTCGGGTCCGTCTGGCGGAAGCCCAGCGACGGCTCCGTCAGCTCCAGCTCCAGCAGCAACGGCTTCCCGTCCGCACCACGAACCAGGTCCACCCGCGCGTACAACAGCTCAGCTCGCAGAATCCCCAGCAACGCCGAAGCCGCATCGAGGACGTCCTCGGCGAGGGCCACCGCGTCAGCCGGAGGTTCGGCTGATGCCAGCTTCTCCGAAAGGTACAGGCCGGAAGAATCCATTGTGGACCCGAGCATCGCGCCCTTGGTGAAGGCGTGGGAGTACATTCCGCCCAGGTAGACCAGGGCCAGCTCGCCGGAAGTGTCCACACTGGACTGGTACGGCTGGATCAGCGCGGTGTGACCATCGGCGTGCAGCGCGGCCACGTGCGCGGAGGCGTCGGCGCCAGCGTCGAAACGGGCCGCTCCGCGGGAACCTGCGCCGACCGACGGCTTCACCACGAAGTCCGACGACGGGAACCGGGCAGTGTCGCCAGGCGAGACCAGCGAAGTCGGAACCACCGCCAAGCCTGCGTCCAGCAGTTCGACCAGGTACGACTTGTCCGTGTTCCACCGGACCACAGCCGCCGAGTTGTACAACGCGGGCACCGACTCGCACCACGAGAGAAATTCCGAGCGGCGCGCGGCGTAGTCCCAGGTCGCGCGCAGGATGACCGCGTCCGCCGAGGAGAAGTCGAACGAAGAATCCCACGGCGCCCACGAGACCGAGAAGCCCAGCGAGGACAAAGCGGGCACGACGGCGTCGTCATCGCCGTCACCCGAAGGGAGCTCGGCGCAGCTGACGAGGATCGCGGTGCGGCTCACCGGCCGGCCATCTTGCGGCGGTGCTCCGGGCCGATCTTCGTGGCCTGTACCGTCTCGGCGTCCCACGAAGCGGCTTCGAGGTCCTCGACGGCCTCGATCAGCGCCTCGCCGGTCGCGACGCTGGGCACCACGACGTCACCGAGCGCGCCGTCGGCCCCGACCAGCACGACCCGGGCGCCTACCCGGCCGATGTTCTCCACCACCGCGCGGGACGGCTTGCCGTGCGCCTTCACGAACTTGCGTGCCGCGGCCAGCTGGGCGCTCGACGGCGGGACGACGTTGTCAGCAGTTTCAGCCACGTCCCGCACGATAACGAAGATCCCGCCGGAACGCGGAACAGCGTGGCGTCGGCCATAGTTGTGCTGGGAGAACCCGACCCGAGGAGGACCCATGCCCACCGCAGTGCAGGTGACGAAGACCGGCGGCCCGGAAGTGCTCGTCCCGGCCGAAGTGGACGTCGCGGCGCCGCAGGCCGGCGAGCTGCTGGTCGACGTCGCCGCCGCCGGGGTGAACTACATCGACACCTACCAGCGCCAGGGCATCTACCCGATCGACCTGCCGTTCGTGCTCGGGCTCGAGGGCGCGGGCACGGTGGTCGAAGCCGGCGCCGACACGGGGTTCGCGCCCGGTGACCGCGTCGCCTGGCAGGGGTCGCTCGGCAGCTACGCGGCCCGCAAGCTGGTGCCGGCGTCCATCGCCGTCAAGGTGCCCGAAGGCGTCTCCCTGGAGACCGCCGCCGCGACGATGCTGCAGGGCATGACCGCGCACTACCTGGTCGCGTCGACCTTCGAGGTCAAGCCGGGCCACGACGTGCTGGTGCACGCGGCCGCCGGCGGAGTCGGGCTGCTCCTCGTCCAGCTGGCGAAGGCGCGCGGGGCCCGCGTGATCGGCACCGTCTCGACCGAGGAGAAGGAGAAGCTGGCCCGCGAAGCCGGCGCCGACGAGGTCATCCGCTACGACCGCGACGACTTCTCGAAGATTACCCGCGACCTGACCGGCGGCGCGGGGGTCGACGTCGTCTACGACGGTGTCGGCAAGGACACGTTCGACGGCAGCCTCGCCAGCCTGAAAACCCGCGGTCTGCTCGCGCTGTTCGGCGCCTCCAGCGGGCCGGTGCCCCCGGTGGACCCGCAGCGCCTCAACTCCGGCGGCTCGCTGTACCTGACCCGCCCGACGTCCGCGCACTACACGCGCAGCCGCGAGGAGATCGACTGGCGGTCGAAGGAGCTGTTCGACGCGGTCCTCGCGGGCGATCTCACCGTCCGGATCGGCGGCAAGTACCCGCTGGCCGACGCCCGGAAGGCGCACGAAGACCTTCAGGGCCGCCGCACCACCGGCAAGCTCCTGCTCATCCCCTGACCCATGCGCCCCAATGTGGCGGGGGGGGGGGGGGGGGGCCCCCCCCCCCCCCCGGGGGGGGGGGGGGCCGCCCCCCCCCCCCCCCCGCCACATCGGGTGCGTGGAGCTCAGCCCTTGTCGGTCGGGACCGAAACGGCGTCGGTGACGAACACCAGCGTCTCGTTGGGCTTGATGCCCTGGCCGCCCTGGCCGTAACCGAGGTCGGGCGGGATGATCAGCAGGCGGCGGGCGCCCTGCTTGATGCCGACCAGGCCCTGGTCCCAGCCCGGGATCACCATGCCGGCGCCCAGCTGCAGGTCGAACGGCTCACCGCGGTCGAACGAGCTGTCCAGCTTCTGCTTGTCCGACCACGTCACCAGCGAGTAGTTCATCTTCAGGTTCTGGCCGGCCTTCGCGCCGTTGCCGGTGCCGTCGGACAGGTCCTTGACGATCAGCTTCTTCGGCGGGTCGCAGTTGTCGGGAATGGTGATCGTCGGCGCTTCGCCGAACTTCCCCGTCGTCTTGACGTCGTCCGCGGTGCACTCGCGGCCCTTGCTCTGAGTCGCCTGGGCGGCGTCCGACGACGGGACCGGCGGGCCCGCGGGGGCGGCCGTCTGGGGCTTGGCGTCCTCGCCGCACGCGGCCAGGGTCAGCGCCGCCGCGACGGCGACCACGATCTTCCCGATTTTCTGCATGCCGGGCACCCTAGCCAAGCACGGAGAGTGCCGGAACCTCGTCACCGGTCCGGACCACGCCGAGCCGCCGGGTCGCCCGCGTCAGGGCCACGTACAGGTCGTTGAGCCCGCGCGGTGACCCCGCGACGACTTCGTCCGGCGCGACCAGCACCACCGAGTCGAACTCCAGGCCCTTCGCCCGCTCGACCGTCAGCACGCTCAGCCGCTCGTCGTGGGCCCCGAGCCACCCCGAAACCTCGTCGAACCGGCCGGCGGGCACCAGCACGGCCACCGTGCCACCGTCCACAGCGGACAGCTCGGCCGCCACCAGCGCGGGCAGCTCGTCGGCCAGGGAAGCCGGACGCGCCGACCACGGCGGGACACCGGTCTCCCGCACCGAAGACGGCGCCGTCAACGCGGGGTCGACCTCGGCCAGCACCCGCGCCGCGACCGCCATGATCTCGGCGGGTGTGCGGTAGTTCACGGTCAGCTGCTCGAGCCGCCACCGGTCCTCGACGTACGGCGAGAGCACCTCGCCCCACGACCGCGCGCCGCCGGCCGCGCCGGTCTGCGCGACGTCGCCGACGAGCGTCATCGACCGGTTCGGCGAGCGCCGCATGAGCAGCCGCCAGTCCATCGCCGACAGCTCCTGCGCCTCGTCGACGATGACGTGCCCGAACGTCCAGGTCCGGTCCTGAGCCGCGCGCTGGGCGGCGGTCAGCTCACTGCGCTCCACCTGGCGCTCGGCGAACAGCTCGGCGTCGAGAACGTCGGAGACGCGCAGCAGCTCCTCGTCGATGATCTCTTCGTCCTGTTCGAGGATGTCGAGCACACCCTCGGCGTACGCGCGGTCCTCGCGCTCACGGCGTTTGCGCTCGACGCGGGCCTCGGTGTCGTCGACGCCGATCAGCTCGGCCAGCTCGTCGAGCAGCGGCACGTCGGCGGGGGTCCACTTCGCCTCGCGGCCGCTTTCCAGCAGCGCGCGTTCATCGGCGGACAGGCGCTTCCCGGCGGCGCTGGCGAGGCGTTCGCGGTCGGCGAACAGGTCGTCGAGCACACTTTCGGGCGTCAGCACCGGCCACAGCTCGTTCAACGCCGCCACGATGTGCTCGTCCGCGGCCAGCTCGGCCCGGATGTCCTGCAGGTCCTGCCCGTCCAGGAGGTCATCCCCCAGCTTCCGCGCGGCCTGGCGGGTCAGCGCGTCGAGGACGTCGGAGACGAACAGGCGCCGCGCCGGGTTGTGCGGGCGCCGCGACCGGCGGGCGCGGGTGCGGGCGTCGGCGCAGGTCTTGCGGTCGAGCCGGAGGATGTCGTGCTCGTACTCGATCTCCATGACCGGCTCGGGCACGCGCTGGCGGTCGCGGACGGCGTTGGCGAGCACCTCGGCCATCACCAGCCGGCCCTTGACCTCACTCGCTTCGCGCGCCTCGACACCCTCGGCGTTCAGGCCCGGGTAGAGCTGCCCGATGGTGGCAAGCAGCACGCCGGTCTCGCCCAGGGACGGCAGCACCTGGCCGATGTAGCTCAGGAACGTGCTGTTCGGCCCGACGACGAGCACGCCGCGCGTGGTGAGCTGCTGGCGGTGCGTGTAGAGCAGGTAGGCGGCGCGGTGCAGCGCGACGGCGGTCTTGCCGGTGCCCGGCCCGCCCTGCACGACCATGACGCCGCCGAGCGGGGCGCGGATGATCCGGTCCTGCTCGGCCTGGATGGTCGCGACGATGTCGCTCATCTCACCCGTGCGCCGCTGTTCGAGCGCGGCGAGCAGCGCGGCCTCGCCGGCCAGCCCGAGGTCCTGGCCCTGGTCGGCGGCGGTGAGGTCGAGGATCTCGTCGTCGAAGCCGGTGACCTTGCGGGTCAGCGACCGCAGGTGGCGGCGGCGCCGCACCCCTTCGGGTGACGCCGCGGTGGCGAGGTAGAACGGCCGCGCGACCGGCGCGCGCCAGTCGACCAGCAGCGGCCGGTAGTCGTCGTCCTCGTCGAAGAGCCCGAGCCGGCCGATGTAGGTGGTCTCCTCGGCGCTCTCGGGGACGAAGTCGAGCCGCCCGAAGGCCAGGCCCTGCTCGACCGAGCCGAGCTGGGCGAGCCGATCGGTGTACAGCGTCGTGGCGACGTCGCGCTCGGTGCGGGCCTGCGGGGTCCCGCCGGTCCCGCGCAACGTCTCGTCGAGGCGGCGCTGGGCGTCGACGCGCTCGGCGTCGAGCTTCGTGTACAGCGTGGTGACGTACGCCTGCTCACGGGCGAGCTCGGCGGTGAAGCCGTCCGAGGACACGGACAAGAGGATCCTGCTTTCGCCTCAAGGAAAAGAGCCAGCCAAGTTTAACGGCGCACGCGGCGCGATCATTCCGGCGCGAGGTCGCAGTACGGGGAGACCTCGCTGCCGGGAGCGAGGGCGGCCGGCAGCTCCTTCTCCCCCACCGCGCACGACACGCTCGCCGCCGGCAGCTGCTCGCCGCCGGTGATCCGGCCGGCCGCGTCGCGGTGGAGCACCGCGGCTCCGCGGCTGGTCAGGGCGCGGCAGTTCGCCGAGTGGTAGCGCACGCCGCCCGGGACGGCCGTAGCGGTCACCGGGGTGAAACCGCCCAGTGCCTCGGGCGCCAGCCAGACCGCCGGGCCCGGCGTGGGCCGGTCCAGTGCGACGCCGGCCCGCTGCCCGGGAGTGAGCAGCGGCACCTCGACGGACCGCGAACCGGACGTCACCACGATGCGGTAGGCGGCCAGCGCGCTCGTGTTCTCCAGCACCGCGGCGCCCGGCCCCTGTTCGGCGACCCGCACCACCCCGCCGTCCGGGGCGGTACCCGGCATCGCCGTGATCCGGGCGGGAATGGCGCAGCCGCTGCCGAGGAGCTCGTTCGTGTCGAGCGACACCTTTCCGCGGCCGAGGAACGCCAGCAGGCCGAGGACCACGACGGCCGCCAGCACCACCAGCACCCGGTCCTTGCCCAGGCGCGGCATCACGGTGAGCCCGGGTTGATCACCTTGTACACATCGCCGGCGGTGCCGTAGTAGGTCCCCGCCACCACGTAGACCAGGGTCCGCGAGCCCGCCTGCCAGTACGTGCGCATTTCGTCCGGATCCGCCGGGTACGGCACCTCGGAAAGCGGCACGCCTCGATCGGCGAGCAGCGCGCTCACCTCGTCGAACGTCACCGGACCGGGAAAGGTGCCGTAGCGCTCGCGGATCAAGCCGTTGACCAGCTCGGGGTCGCGGTGCCGGAGCCGGTGTGCCTGGACCGAGAAGTGCGTCCCGGTCCACGGCTGCCCGGGACCGGGGCGCTGCCAGAAGAACTCGACGAGACCGTGGTCGCGGCCCAGGGAGCGCTTCGAGGGGTTGTCGCCGTAGTCGTCACCGAGCAGCTCCGCCACCCGCTCGGGTGACCAGGTGTGGTCGGCGCCGAGCACGGTGCCCGACTCGATGACGTCGGCGAAGAACTCCGCCGGGCTCAGAACGGGAGACCGAGGGTGGGCAGGCCGATCGCCGAGTCGACGGCCAGCGCCACGAACACGATCATCAGGTAGGTGTTGGACCGGTGGAACAGCGCCATCGGCTTCGTCTCTTCACCGCGCCGCACCGCGGCCTGCAGGCTGTGCGCGTAGAAGAGGAACCAGCCGCCCGCGAGGATCGCGAAGGTGCCGTACAGCCAGGAAGTCACCGGGAGCAGCAGCAGCGTCCACGCCACCATCACCCACGAGTAGATGACGATCTGGCGCGCGACGTGCTGCGCCGTGGCCACGACCGGGAGCATCGGGACGCCCGCGCGCTCGTAGTCGTCGCGGTACTTCATGCCCAGCGCCCACGTGTGCGGCGGGGTCCAGAAGAAGATGACGCCGAACATCACGAACGCCGGCCACTGCACGGTGCCGGTGACCGCCGCCCAGCCGATGACGACCGGCATGCAGCCGGCCGCGCCGCCCCAGACGACGTTCTGTGACGTGCGCCGCTTCAGGCCGAGTGTGTAGACGAAGATGTAGAAGAGGATCGTGGCCACGGCCAACACGGCCGACAGCAGGTTGACCGTGAAATAGAGCACCACGGCCGACGCGACGCCCATGACCAGACCGAAGATCAGCGCGCCGCGGCGGGGCACCGAGTCCTTCACCAGCGGGCGGCGCTTCGTGCGGTTCATCACCTTGTCGATGTCCGCGTCGATCACGCAGTTGAGCGCGTTCGCGCTGCCCGCGGCCATCGTCCCGCCGACCAGCGTGGCCAGGACCAGCCACGGCGACGGGATTTCGCGGCCGGCGAGGAACATCGCCGGGATGGTGGTCACCAGCAGGAGCTCGATCACCCGCGGCTTCGCCAGCGCGGCGTAGGCGCCGACGACCTGGCGGATGCTTCGCCGGCCACCGTGCGGTCGTTCACCGGTCGGGTGCACGGCGCTGGTGTCTTCACTGCGTCCGTGCGCAGCGTTCACCAACGACATTTCACTCCCTGCGTCAGGTTCGGGTGGGCCCTGCTCCGGCGGACGTGGTGGAGCCGCTGAAAACCGCCGGGCTGAACCCTCGAACGATGTTAGACGTGGTGAATCCCGTGGGTGATCGCGGGTCTGGAACGGGTCCAAGCACTAGGCTGGCCGGGTCGGGCCGCGATTGCCCCTGCGCAGGGTCGCGAGCAGGAATATCGTCCCTTCGGGATCGATTGAGATAGAGGACCCCGCGCACGGGTAACCGGAACGAGGAAGACCAGCCGCAACCATCATGACCGGGAGTTGGAGTTCAGTGTCCGATACCGCCCCTACCAGCGAGAACAACCCACTCCTCCGGCGCAACACGCCCGCCGACTGGACCGACACCGACACCCGCGCCGTGGACACCGTCCGGGTACTCGCCGCGGACGCGGTCGAGAACTGTGGCAGTGGCCACCCCGGCACCGCGATGAGCCTGGCGCCGCTGGCCTACACGCTCTTCCAGCGCACGCTGCGCCACGACCCGAACGACCAGAACTGGCCGGGCCGCGACCGGTTCGTGCTGTCGGCCGGGCACAGCAGCCTGACGCTCTACATCCAGCTGTTCCTCGCCGGCTACGGCCTCGAGCTCGAGGACCTCAAGCAGCTGCGCAAGTGGGGCTCGAAGACCCCGGGTCACCCGGAGTACCGGCACACCGACGGTGTCGAGACCACCACCGGCCCGCTGGGGCAGGGCCTGGCGAACGCCGTGGGCATGGCGATGGCCGCCCGTCGTGAGCGCGGCCTGCTGGACCCGGACGCCGCTCCCGGCGAGAGCATCTTCGACCACTACATCTACGCCGTCGCCTCCGACGGCGACATCGAAGAGGGCGTCACCTCCGAGGCCTCGTCCATCGCGGGCCGCCAGGAGCTGGGGAACCTGATCGTCTTCTGGGACGACAACAAGATCTCCATCGAGGACGACACGAACATCGCCCTCTCGGAGGACACGGTCGCGCGGTACGAGGCCTACGGGTGGCACACCCAGGTCGTCGAAGGCGGCGAAGACGTCGTCGCGATCGAAGAGGCCATCAAGAACGCGAAGGCCGAGACCGGCCGCCCGTCCTTCATCGCGCTGCGGACCGTGATCGGTTACCCGGCGCCGAAGAAGATGGGCACCGGCAAGGCGCACGGCGCCGCGCTGGGCGGCGAAGAGGTCGCCGCGGTCAAGAAGATCCTCGGCTTCGACCCGGAGCAGTCGTTCCAGGTCGAGGACGACGTCCTCAAGCACACCCGCCAGGCGCTCGAGCGCGGCAAGACCGCGCACGCCGAGTGGCAGGAGAAGTTCGAGGCGTGGGGCAAGGCCAACCCGGAGCGCAAGAAGATCGCGGACCGGATGTCCACCCGCACGCTGCCGGAGGGCTTCGCCGACAACCTGCCGAAGTGGGAGCCGGACGCCAAGGGCATCGCGACCCGCAAGGCCTCGGGTGAGGTGCTCAACGCTCTCGCCGACCCGCTGCCGGAGCTGTGGGGCGGCTCGGCCGACCTGGCCGAGAGCAACAACACCACGATGAAGGGCGCCGACTCGTTCGGTCCCGAGAAGGCCGCCACCGACATGTGGCAGGCCAACCCGTACGGCCGGACGCTGCACTTCGGCATCCGCGAGCACGCCATGGGCTCGATCCTCAACGGGATCGCGCTGCACGGCGGCACCCGCCCGTACGGCGCGACGTTCCTCATCTTCTCCGACTACATGCGCCCGCCGGTCCGGCTGGCCGCGCTGATGAAGGCGCCGGTCACCTACGTCTGGACGCACGACTCGATCGGCCTCGGCGAGGACGGGCCGACGCACCAGCCGATCGAGCAGCTCTCCGCGCTGCGCGCGATCCCGGGCCTCAACGTCGTCCGCCCGGCGGACGCCAACGAGACCGCGTACGCGTGGAAGGCCGTGCTGGAGGACATCCACCACCCGTCCGGCCTGGCGCTCACCCGCCAGAACGTGCCGGTGCTCGAGGGCACCAGCGCCGAGGGCGTCGCGAAGGGCGGGTACGTCCTGGCCGACTCGGACGGCACCCCGGACGTGGTGCTGATCGGCACCGGTTCCGAGGTCCAGCTCGCCGTCGAGGCGAAGAAGGTCCTCGAGGCCGACGGCGTCAAGGCGCGCGTCGTCTCGATGCCGTGTGTCGAGTGGTTCGACGCGCAGGACGCGGCCTACCGCGAATCCGTCATCCCGGCCGGTGTGAAGGCCCGTGTGTCCGTCGAGGCGGGCATCGCCCAGTCGTGGCACCGCTTCACCGGTGACGCCGGGGTGAACGTTTCGATCGAGCACTTCGGCGCCTCCGCCGATGCCGCCACACTGTTCCGTGAGTTCGGTTTCACCACGGAGGCAGTCGTCGACGCGGCCCGCCGCTCGATCGCCAACACCAAGAACTGAAGGGGATGACAGTAATGAGCACAGACAAGCTCGCGGCGCTGTCCGAGGCCGGTGTGTCGATCTGGCTGGACGACCTTTCGCGCGAACGCCTGAACACCGGCAACCTCGCGGCCCTCGTCCGCGACAAGCACGTCGTCGGCGTGACGACCAACCCGACGATCTTCGCCAACGCGATGTCCAAGGGTGACGCCTACGACGAGCGGACGAAGGAGCTCGCCGCCCAGGGCGCCGACGTCGAGGCGACCATCCGGGACCTGACCACGACCGACGTGCGCAACGCCGCGGACCTGTTCCGCGACGTCTACACCGCCACGAACGGCGTCGACGGCCGCGTTTCCATCGAGGTCGACCCGCGCCTGGCCAAGGACACCGACCGCACGGTCGCCGAAGCCCAGGACCTGTGGAAGACCGTCGACCGGCCGAACACGCTGATCAAGATCCCGGCCACCGAAGAGGGCCTGCCGGCGATCACCGCCACGCTCGCCGAGGGCATCAGCGTCAACGTCACGCTGATCTTCTCCGTCGAGCGCTACAAGAAGGTCATCGAGGCCTACTTCGCCGGCCTGGAGCAGGCGAAGGCCAACGGCCACGACCTGCGCGGCATCCACTCGGTCGCGTCGTTCTTCGTGTCCCGGGTGGACACCGAGATCGACAAGCGCCTCGACGCGATCGGCACCGACGAGGCCAAGGCCCTGCGCGGCAAGGCGGCCGTCGCCAACGCCCGCCTCGCCTACGCGGCCTTCGAAGAGCTGTCGGCCACGGACCGCTGGAAGGCCCTCGCGGCCGACGGCGCGAACGCGCAGCGCCCGCTGTGGGCGTCGACCGGGGTCAAGAACCCGGACTACTCCCCCACCCTCTACGTCGACGACCTCGTCGTGAAGGACACCGTCAACACCATGCCGGAGAAGACCCTCGACGCCGTCGCCGAGCACTCCGAGCTCAAGGGTGACCAGGTCTCCGGGCGCGCCGCCGAGGCGCAGGAGGTCTTCGACAAGCTCGAGGCCGTCGGGATCGACATCACCGACGTGTTCCTCGTCCTGGAGAACGAGGGCGTCGAGAAGTTCGAGAAGTCCTGGATCGAGCTCCTCGAGACCGTCAACGGCCAGCTCGAAAAGGCGAAGGGCTGAAGCACGACATGACGACAGGGGAAAAGACCGGCGTCGAGATCGTGGACGCCGAACTGGCGGAGCGCGCCGCGCCGCTGGCCGAGCGGCTGGTCGCCGACCAGGCCGCGTCGAAGCTGGCGGCGCAAGACCCCACGCTCTGGGGACCGGACGCCGAGTCCGAGGCGTCGATCCGGCTTTCGTGGACGACGCTGCACAAGTCGTCACGGCCGCTGATCGGCGAGATCGAGGCGCTGCGGACCGAACTGCGGTCCGAGGGCGTCGACCGCGTCGTGCTCGCCGGCATGGGCGGCTCGTCGCTGGCGCCGGAGGTCATCACCGGCACCGACGACGTCGCGCTGACCGTGCTCGACACCACCGACCCGGGCCAGGTCGCCGACGCACTCGCCGGTGACCTCGAGCGCACGGTGATCGTGGTGTCGTCGAAGTCGGGCGGCACCGTCGAGACCGACAGCCACCGGCGGATCTTCGCGAAAGCCTTCACCGACGCGGGGATCGACGCGGCACGGCGGATCGTGGTCGTCACCGACCCGGGCTCGCCCTTCCAGGAACTGTCCGAAAAGGAGGGTTACCGCAAGACCTTCCTCGCCGACCCGCACGTCGGCGGCCGCTACTCGGCGCTGACCGCGTTCGGGCTCGTCCCGGCCGGCCTCGCCGGCGCGGACGTCGCCCGCCTGCTCGACCAGGCCGCTTCGGTGGCCGAGGAGCTGGCCGCGGACTCGGTGGACAACCCGGCGGTCAAGCTGGCCGCCGCGTGGGCCGCCGCACACGAAGCCGGCGCCGAGAAGGTCGTGCTGGCCGACTCCGGTTCCGGCATCAAGGGTTTCCCGGACTGGGCCGAGCAGCTGATCGCCGAGTCCACCGGCAAGCAGGGCACCGGATTGCTGCCGGTCGCGGTCGAAGGCACCGAGGCACCCGGCTTCGCCGACGCCAAGGCCGACGCCACCGCGGTCGCCGTCGGCGCCCCGAAGGGCGCGGCGAAGATCGCCGTCACCGGCTCGCTCGGCGCGCAGCTCCTGCTCTGGGAGTTCGCGACGGCGCTGGCCGGCCGGCTGCTCGGGATCAACCCGTTCGACCAGCCCGACGTCGAGACGGCGAAGAAGGCGGCGCGTGCGCTGCTGGACGACCCGGAGAAGCTCAAGGGCGGCGAGACGGCGTCCAATGTGGACGGCCCGGTCGAGATCTTCGGCAGCGACGGGGTTTCCACGGACGGCAGCCTGACCGACGTGCTCCGCGCGTTCTTCGCTTCCGCGCCGGAAGCCGGCTACATCGCGGTGCAGGCCTACCTGGACCGCCTCGACGACGCGTCGACCGAGCTGCTGCGCGGCGAGATCGCCAAGCGCACCGGCCTGCAGACGACGTTCGGCTGGGGCCCGAGGTTCCTGCACTCCACCGGCCAGTACCACAAGGGCGGGCACCAGAACGGCGTGTTCCTGCAGCTCACCGGCGCCGTCGAGCACGACCTCGACGTGCCGGAGCGGCCGTACACGCTGGGTCAGCTGCAGCACGCGCAGGCCCTCGGTGACGGGCAGGTGCTCGCCGAGCACGGCCGCCCGGTGCTGCGCCTGCACCTGACCGACCGGGCCGCGGGGCTCGCGGCCGTCGTCCGCGCGGTACAGGAGGTCGGCGCATGACCTGGAGCAACCCGCTGCGCGACGAGCGGGACAAGCGGCTCCCGCGCATCGCCGGGCCGTCCAGCCTGGTGATCTTCGGTGTCACCGGCGACCTGGCCCGCAAGAAGCTGATGCCCGCCATCTACGACCTGGCCAACCGCGGGCTGCTGCCCGCCGGCTTCTCGCTCGTCGGGTTCGCCCGCCGCGACTGGGAACACCAGGACTTCGGCGAGCTCGTGCACGACTCGGTCAAGGCGCACGCGCGCACGCCGTTCAAGGAGTCGGTCTGGAACCGGCTCGCCGAAGGCATCCGGTTCGTGCAGGGCACCTTCGACGACGACGACGCCTTCGACCGGCTCGCGCAGACGGTCAAGGACCTCGACCAGGAACGCGGCACCGGCGGCAACACGGCGTTCTACCTGTCGATCCCGCCCGGCGCGTTCCCGGTGGTGACCAAGCAGCTGGCCCGCTCCGGGCTGGCCAACGCGGACGCGAACACCTGGCGCCGCGTCGTCATCGAGAAGCCGTTCGGGCACGACCTGAAGAGCGCCGAAGAGCTGAACGCGATCGTCAACGACGTCTTCCCCGAGGAGTCGGTGTTCCGCATCGACCACTACCTCGGCAAGGAGACGGTCCAGAACATCCTGGCGCTGCGCTTCGCGAACCAGCTGTTCGAGCCGATCTGGAACGCCAACTACGTCGACCACGTGCAGATCACCATGGCCGAGGACATCGGCCTCGGCGGTCGCGCGGGGTACTACGACGGCATCGGCGCGGCCCGCGACGTCATCCAGAACCACCTGCTGCAGCTGCTCGCCTTCACCGCGATGGAGGAGCCGCTGTCGTTCGAGCCGCGGGCCCTGCGCGCGGAGAAGATCAAGGTGCTGTCGGGGACCCACCCGATCGGGCCGCTGAGCCAGACCACCGCACGCGGCCAGTACGCGGGCGGCTGGCAGGGCGGCACGAAGGTGCCCGGCCTGCTGCAGGAAGAGGGCTTCGCGAAGGACTCGAAGACCGAGACCTACGCGGCGGTGACGCTCGAAGTGCAGAGCCGTCGCTGGGCCGGGGTGCCGTTCTACCTGCGCACCGGCAAGCGGCTCGGCCGCCGTGTCACCGAGATCGCCGTGGTGTTCAAGCGGGCGCCGCACCTGCCGTTCGACTCGACGTCGACCGAGGAGCTGGGGCAGAACGCCCTGGTCATCCGGGTCCAGCCGGACGAAGGCATCACGCTGCGGTTCGGCTCGAAGGTGCCGGGGACCACGATGGAGGTCCGCGACGTCACCATGGACTTCGGCTACGGGCACGCGTTCACCGAGTCCTCCCCCGAGGCCTACGAGCGCCTGATCCTCGACGTCCTGCTCGGCGAGCCGTCGCTGTTCCCGGTGAACGAAGAGGTCGAGCTCTCGTGGAAGATCCTCGACCCGGTGCTGGAGCACTGGGCCAAGGAGGGTTCGCCGGAGCAGTACCCGCCGGGCACCTGGGGCCCGCAGTCCGCGGACGAAATGCTGGAGCGCACCGGCCGGAAATGGAGGCGCCCGTGATCATCGACCTGCCGTCCACCACGACTTCGGCACTCAACAAGAAGCTGGTGGAGATCCGCGAACAGGGCGGGCAAGTCGCGCTCGGGCGGGTGCTGACGCTGGTGATCGTGGCCGACGACGACGCCAACCTCGAAGAGGCCATCGAAGCGGCCAACGGCGCGAGCCGCGAGCACCCGTCGCGGGTGATCGTGGTCGCCAAGGGGGCGCGCACCGCGGCCCCGCGCATCGACGGCCAGATCCGCGTCGGCGGTGACGCCGGCGCGAGCGAGGTCATCGTGCTGCGGCTCTACGGCCCGCTGGCCGCCCAGGGCCAGAGCGCGGTCGTGCCGCTGCTGCTGCCGGACGC
Organism: Amycolatopsis sp. NPDC051758; assembly: GCF_044453095.1. Classification (NCBI taxonomy): domain Bacteria; kingdom Bacillati; phylum Actinomycetota; class Actinomycetes; order Pseudonocardiales; family Pseudonocardiaceae; genus Amycolatopsis; species Amycolatopsis sp. NPDC051758. The sequence goes on from NZ_JBITCJ010000003.1 coordinate 183,959, forward strand.
GCCGATCGTCACCTGGTGGCCCGGGGCCGGCCCGAAGGACCCGGACAAGGACCCGCTCGGTGAGCTGGCGCAGCGCCGGATCACCGACTCGGCCGCGGAGAAGAACCCGGTCCGGGCGCTGACCACGCGGGCGAAGGCGTACACCGCGGGTGACACCGACCTGGCCTGGACGCGCCTGACGCACTGGCGGGCCCAGCTCGTCTCGGCGCTGGACCTGCCGCCGTACGAGAAGATCACCGCCGCGACGGTGACCGGCGAGGCCGACTCGCCGTCGACCGAGCTGCTGGCCGCCTGGCTGGCCGAGTACCTGAAGGTGCCGGTCAAGCGGGTCAAGAGCTCGGGTGCGGCGGGCATCATCTCGGTGACCCTCGACCGTCGCTCCGGCCCGGTGGAGCTGCACCGGCCCGACGGGCGCGTCGGCACGCTGACCCAGCCGGGCCAGCCGACCCGGCGGATCGCCCTGCAGCGGCGCAGCACCCAGGACTGCCTGATCGAGGAGCTGCGCCGGCTCGACCCGGACGAGGTCTACGAGGCTTCGCTGCACGGCCTCGGCAAGATCACGTCCGGCACCAACGGCAAGCCGGCCGCGACGCCGCCGGCCAAGGCCGACGTCACCTCGCCGGCGGCCGCTGCGGCGGCCACGAAGGCTCCGGCCAAGGCGGGCAACGGCAAGAAGAGCGCGTCGTGAGCAAGACCGAGGTCGTCGTCTACGCGAACCAGGACATCCTGGCCGCCGCGGCGGCGGCCCGGCTGGTCACGCGGCTGGTGGACGTCCAGGCGGCCAAGGGCTCGGCGTCACTCGTGCTCACCGGCGGCGGCACCGGCATCGCGGTGCTGTCCGAGCTGCGGGCGTCCTCGGCCCGGGACGCGATCGACTGGTCGCGCCTGGACATCTACTGGGGCGACGAGCGGTTCGTGCCGGCCGATTCGGACGAGCGGAACGAGAAGCAGGCCCGCGAGGCCCTGCTCGACCACGTCCCGCTCGACCCGAAGCGCGTCCACGCGGTGGCGGCCTCGGACGGCGAGTTCGGCGACGACCCGGACGCGGCGGCTGCGGCTTACGCCCACGTGCTGGCGGACAACGCGAGCCCGGAGGACCACGCCGACGTCCCGACGTTCGACATCATGCTGCTCGGCCTGGGCGGCGAAGGGCACACCGCATCGGTGTTCCCGGAGTCCCCGGCGGTGTACGAGACGGAGCGTTCGGTGGTGGCGGTGCGCAACTGCCCCAAGCCACCGCCGACCCGCGTTTCGCTGACCCTGCCGGCGATCCGCCGGGCTCGCGACGTGTGGCTGATGACGGCCGGCGCGGCGAAGGCGGACGCGGTGGCGTTGGCTCTGTCGGGGGCTGGGGAAGTCCAGCTTCCGGTGGCTGGGGCTCGTGGGCACCGGCGGACGCTGTGGCTCCTGGACCGCGCCGCGGCGGGGAAGCTGACGAAGGTTTATCACCCGCCTACGGCTTGATTTTGTGGTCCGTGAAGGCCTCCTTACCGGCTCTTATGGCCGGTAAGGAGGCCTTCACGGCTTTGGGGCCTTTCTCCGGGGTGCCGGACTCACTTCACTCGCCAGCCGCGGCCCAGGCAGCCGAAGATCTCCTCCGCTGCCCGGCGTGGGTCGGCGTTGTCCACGATCAGCTCGCGGGACGCCAGCGCGAACCGCGCCAGTGCCGCGGATGGCACGTCGTCCGAGGGGGCGCCCGTTTCCTCGGCGATCGCGCGGGCGAGGGCCGTCTCGTGGCGCATCCACATGCGGCGGGCGTAGTCGCGCAGGGTCGGGGTGCTCTCGATCAACCGGACGAACTCGGCGTTCGGGCCGCCGTCGGCGCTGTCGCGCAGCATGTGCTCGCGCAGCGCGTCCACGATCGTGTGCCCCGGTGGCCGCCCGCGCACCGCCTGGACCAGCGCCGCCTCGATGTCGTCGTCCTGGTCGAACACCAGCGCTTCCTTGCTCGGGAAGTACTTGAACAACGTCGTCACCGAGACGTCCGCGGCATCCGCGATCTCCTTGACCCCGACCTGGTCGTAACCGCGTTCCAGGAACAGCTCGAGCGCGGCGTCGGCCAGCGCCTTGCGGGTCTGCGCCTTCTTGCGCTCGCGGCGCCCCATCACTTCGGTCATGCACCCCAGCCTACGTGATGGTGAACTCACTACAAAAGTTGAGTCGTTGCACTTTTTGAGTCACTGTGCTTTTCTGGAAACGCGCCGCCGGAACCGCCGGCGGCCCCGACTTCCAGGGGGAAGCCATGAACTCCATCGCCATCGTCGGCGCCGGCCTCGGCGGGCTCGCCTGCGCCCGCGTCCTGCAGCTCCACGGCCTCGACGTCATCCTGTTCGAACAAGAAACCTCAGCCGGCGCGCGCCCCCAGGGCGGCACCCTCGACATGCACGGCGACACCGGCCAGGTCGCGCTGCGCACCGCCGGCCTGCACGACCGGTTCCGCGCCCTCGCCCGCCCCGAAGGCCAGCAGATGCGCGCGCTCGACCCGCTCAGCGCCGAAGTCGTCATGGACGAGATCCCCGCGGAAGGCGACGAATTCCGGCCGGAGATCGACCGCGGGCAGCTGCGCGGGCTCCTGCTCGATTCGCTGAAGCCCGGCACCGTCCGCTGGGGACGATCGGTCGCCGAGGTCGCCCCCGGCGCCTTGACCTTCACCGACGGCACCACCGAGGACTTCGACCTGGTCGTCGGCGCGGACGGCGCTTGGTCGCGCGTCCGCCAGGCCTTGACCGGCGTCCGGCCCGAGTACAGCGGGGTCACGTTCATCGAGTTCGGCCTCGACGACGCCGACCGCCGTCACCCGGACCTGGCCGCACTGACCGGCCAGGGCACCATGGTCACGAAGGTCGGCGGCCAGGCGCTCTTCGCCCAGCGAAACAGCAACGGCCACATCCGCTGCTACGCCGTGTTCTACGCGCCCGAGGAGTGGCCCGCCGGCATCGACTTCGCCGACACGGCCGCCGTCCGCGCGAACCTGCTGGAGCGCTACGCCGGCTGGCACCCGGAGCTGCTCGGCTTCCTGCGGGACCTCGACGGCGGGTTCACGCCCCGGCCGCTGTACGTCCTGCCGGTGCCGCACGCGTGGACCCACACACCCGGCCTGACGCTGCTCGGCGACGCGGCGCACCTGATGCCGCCGCTCGGGGTCGGCGCGAACCTCGCCCTGCTCGACGGCACCGAGCTCGCCACGGCGCTGGCCACGGCACCGAGCGTCGGGGAAGCCGTCCGGGCGTACGAGGCCGGCATGCTGCCGCGGTCGATCGAGACGGCGAAGGCGTGCGCCACCGGCCTGCACGACCTGCTCAGTGACGACCTCCGGTCGATGGCCGCCTGACGAACCTTCCGCCGGACGACCACACGTGGGTAACATGATTCCCACGATGTGGTCGTCTTGGTGCACACTGGGAAGCAGAGCTCCCACTCTCGGTAGCACCCGTCCGTGGTTATCCCCCGGATGGACCAGTCGATTGCGAAATCCGGACGCCGGAACGCCGACGGCGGGTGAAACTTACCGTCTTCGTACGCCACCTCGTTAGCATCCGCACATTTGTCCGTTGCTGCGCGTCCCGATCGGGCCCTGAGCACCTCTCACCATCAAGTCCACAAGACGAATGGGGTCGCCAGCGATGAGTACAGAGGGACTCTCGATTCCAGGCATCTCGATCGCCGGCTCGGGGCCATCGGCCGCCGAGCGGGTGCGCAAGCGCGGGCTGAGCCTGTTCGGCTCGGTGCCCCGGCCCGCCGTGGTCACGTTCGCCATCGAGGCGGCCGCGGTCATCCTGGCCGTGCTCGACGTCTGGCTGGTGATCCCCGAGAAGGCCCAGCCCTATTCGATCTGGCTCTCCGGCGCCGCCTGCCTCGCGGTCGTGTTCCGCCGGAAGTTCCCGTTCCTCGCCGTGCTCGTCGCGGTCCCCGGCTTCCTGGCCGGCTGGGCGCAGCTCGCGTCGATGATCACGCTCGGCATGCTCGCCACCCGCCGTCAGCTGCACTGGCAGGTCTGGGTCGGCGCCGGGCTGGTGTGGATCTGCCGGTTCGTGCAGTGGCCCCTGGAGGACTTCGCCGAGCTCAGCTGGCGCGAGCACATCCTCGACGGCATCTACGGCGTGCTGGTCGCCGGCATGCCGATCGCGATCGGCCTGCTCATCGGAGCGCGGGCCGAGGTTTCGAACAAGCTCGCCGAGCTGGCCACGAGCCGCGACCGCGAGCGCCGCTTCCACGCCGACGCCGTCCGCGCGGAAGAGCGCGCCCGGCTGGCGCGCGAGATGCACGACGTCGTCTCGCACCAGATCACGCTGATCGCGATGCAGGCCGGCGCGCTGCAGGCCCAGACCACCGACGACCGGGCGCAGGAGACCGCGCAGGTCATCCGCACGCTCAGCAAGCGGACGCTGGAGGAGCTGCGTTCGCTGGTCAGCGTGCTGAGGGCCGGTTCGGACGACGACGGTCCGCACGCCGGCATCAACGAGCTCGACCGGCTGATCCGCACCTCCGACGTCCCGGTGCACCTGACCGTGGAGCACCTGCCGGAGGCGCTGCCCAACCAGGTCTCCGCGGCGGCCTACCGGACGGTGCAGGAGTGCCTGACGAACGTCCACAAGCACGCGCCGGGCGCGACGGCGACCATCCGCATCCAGGGTGAGCACGGGGCGCTCAAGATCGAGGTCCGCAACGAGCGGGCCAGCCGGCCCGGCGAGGGTTTGCCGTCGGGCGGCCACGGGCTGACCGGCCTCGCCGAGCGGGCCCGGCTACTGGGTGGCAGCTTCGAGACGTCCGGGACCGAGGACGGCGGTTTCCGGGTGCGGGCCCGGTATCCGCTGGACCGCTGAGGCCGGAAACCGAGGCCGCCGCCCCCCGATTTCCATTCTAGCGGCGGGCACTGACGAATTCGGAATTGCCGAAGCCGCGAACGGCGGATTCCGGGCCATTTTGGTCCGAAATCCGCCGTTCGCGGGTTCTGCGGCCGAAAATTGTCGGGGCTTGCCGATAGCGTGGAAAACGGGGGCTGCTCAACACCGGACGCGCGAAAAACCACCTCGAGGACTGAACTTCCCTCGGGGTGGTCTCCGGCCGGCGACGCTTAGATGATCTCCCGGCGCTGACGCAGGCGCTCGAGCGCCTCGGCGAGGATGGCCTCACCGTCGGCGTCGCTGCGCCGCTCTTTCACGTAGGCCAGGTGCGTCTTGTAGGGCTCGGTCCGCGGTGCGGCCGGTGGGTTCTTTTCGTCCTGCCCGCCCGGGAGCCCGCAGCGGGGGCAGTCCCACTCGTCGGGGATCTCCGCGTCGAGCGCGAACGACGGCCGGGCCTCGTGCCCGTTGGCACACCAATAGCCCACCCGGCGCCGCGGCGCCGATTCACCTCGTTCCGATTCGCCCGTAGGACCAGCACCCACCCGGGTGCCCCGAATCGCGTTACCGCCAACCATGAATCCTCACACCTAGGAATCGGCGGCGCGCCCCCCAATAGGCACGCCGAATCACTGCGCCCTGCCGTCGTGACCCGGTCGCGATCGACGGTGGGGCGCCGGACGCCTCACACCTTGAGCAGCAGACCCAGGCCCACGATGCTGATCAGCCAGACCGCGCCCAGCAGCAGGGTGATCCGGTCGAGGTTCTTCTCGGCCACGCTCGACCCGGCCAGGCTCGACTGCATCCCGCCGCCGAACAGCGACGACAGGCCACCGCCCCGGCCACGGTGCAGCAGCACAGCGACCACCAGGAAGACACTGGTGACGATCAACAGGATTTGCAGGAACAGCTTCATGTCATCCCTTGGGCTCTCGGAGAATGCAGGGGTACGGCATGGTCGTTTCCGACCTCCACCGTACCCCTGGACTCGTCCACTGCTGTGTGACGGACCGGATACACAGGCTACCCGGTCGTGGCCTCGATCAGGGCAGCGGCCCGCCCGCGGCGAGTGCGCAGAGTTTCGTGAACTCTTCACCATCCAGGCTCGCTCCGCCGACCAGGGCACCGTCGATGTTCTCGCAGCCCACCAGCTCGCTGATGTTGCCCGACTTCACCGATCCCCCGTAGAGCACCCGGACGGACGAAGCGACGTCGTCGCCGTACTTCTCCTGGAGGGTGGCGCGGATGGCCTTGCAGACCTCTTCGGCGTCGGCCGAAGAGGCGACCTTGCCGGTGCCGATCGCCCAGACCGGCTCGTACGCGACGACCACGCTGCCGACCTGCTCGGCCTTGAGGCCCTTCAGGCCGTCGATCAGCTGCGTCGTGGTGTGGTGGATGTGCTCGCCGGCCTCGCGGACCTCGAGCTTCTCCCCGATGCAGAGGATCGGCGTGATGCCGTGCTTGAGCGCGGCCTTGACCTTCTTGTTGACCAGCTCGTCGGTCTCGGCGTGGTATTCGCGCCGCTCCGAGTGCCCGACGGCGACGAACTTGCAGCCCAGCTTCGCGAGCATCACGCCCGAGATGTCCCCGGTGTAGGCACCGGAATCGTTCGGCGAGAGGTCCTGCGCGCCGTACGTCAGCGACAGCTTGTCGCCGTCGACCAGGGTCTGCACGCTGCGGATGTCGGTGAACGGCGGCAGCACCGCCACGTCGACCTTCGCGTAGTACTTCTCCGGCAGCGCGAAGGCGATCTTCTGCACCAGCGCGATCGCCTCGAGGTGGTTCAGGTTCATCTTCCAGTTGCCGGCGATGAACGGCTTGCGTGCCACTAGTTCTTCTCCTCCAGGGCGGTCACGCCCGGCAGTTCCTTGCCTTCGAGGTACTCGAGCGAGGCCCCGCCTCCGGTGGAGATGTGCGAAAAGCCGTCCTCGGGCAGGCCCAACTGCCGCACCGCGGCGGCCGAGTCGCCACCGCCGACGACGGTGAACGCGTCGCTCTTGACCAGGGCTTCGGCGACGGCACGGGTGCCGCCGGAGAACGCCTCGAACTCGAACACGCCCATCGGGCCGTTCCAGAACACGGTCTTGGCGTCGGCCAGCTTGCTCGCGAACAGCTCACGCGAACGCGGGCCGATGTCGAGGCCCTGGCGGTCGGCCGGGATGGCGGTGGCGTCGACAACCTCGTTCTCGGCGTCGGCCGCGAACTCGGTGGCGGCCAGCACGTCGACCGGCAGCACCAGTTCGACACCGCGCTTCTCGGCCTCGGCGAGGAAGCCCTTCACCTGGTCGAGCTGGTCGGCCTGCAGCAGCGACTGGCCGACCTCGTGGCCCTGGGCCTTGAGGAAGGTGTACGCCATGCCGCCGCCGACGAGCAGCCGGTCGACCTTGGTCAGCAGGTTCGCGATGACGCCGAGCTTGTCGGACACCTTCGCGCCGCCGAGCACGACCACGTAGGGCCGCTGCACGTCGTCGGTCAGCTTCTTCAGCACGTCCAGCTCGGCCAGCACCAGGCCACCCGCGTACGCCGGGAGCACCGAAGCGACCTCGTAGACCGACGCCTGCTTGCGGTGCACGACACCGAAGCCGTCGGAGACGAACGCGCCGCCCGGGACGAGCGCGCCCAGCTCGGCGGCCAGCTCGGAGCGGTCCACGGCGTCCTTGCTGGTCTCGCGCGCGTCGAAACGCACGTTCTCCAGCAGGACGACGCCGCCGTCGGCGAGGCCTGCGGTCAGCGCCTTGGCGGACTCGCCGACGAGGTCACCGGCCAGCGTGGCCTCGGCGCCGAGCAGCTCCGAGAGCCGCTTGGCCACCGGGGCCAGGGTGTACTTCGGGTCCGGCTCGCCCTTGGGGCGGCCGAGGTGCGCAGTGACGACGACCTTCGCGCCCGCGTCGGCGAGCTTCTTGATCGTCGGCAGCGCGGCGCGGACCCGGCCGTCGTCGGTGATGCGATCCCCGTCGAGCGGGACGTTCAGGTCGGAACGCACGAGTACGTAGCGGCCCTGAACGCCCTCGCCCAGCAGGTCGTCGAGGTTCTTGACGGTCATCCGGCTCAGAGCTTCGAACCGACGAGCTTGATCAGGTCCGCGAGGCGGTTGGAGTAGCCCCACTCGTTGTCGTACCAGCCGACGACCTTGACCTGGTTGCCGATGACCTTGGTCAGCGGCGAGTCGTAGATGCAGGACGCCGGGTCGGTGACGATGTCCGAGGACACGATCGGGTCGACCGAGTAGCGCAGGATGCCGGCGAGCGGGCCCTCGGCGGCGGCCTGGTAGGCGGCGTTGATCTCGTCGACGGTGGCGGCCTTCTTCAGGGTCACCGTGAGGTCGGTGGCCGAGCCTGTCGGCACCGGGACGCGCAGCGCGTAGCCGTCCAGCTTGCCCAGCAGCTCCGGCAGCACCAGGCCGATCGCCTTGGCGGCGCCGGTCGAGGCGGGCACCACGTTCAGCGCGGCGGCGCGGGCGCGGCGGAGGTCCTTGTGCGGGCCGTCCTGCAGGTTCTGGTCCTGCGTGTACGCGTGGATCGTGGTCATCAGGCCCTGCTCGATGCCGAAGGCGTCGTTGAGGACCTTGGCCAGCGGGCCGAGGCAGTTGGTGGTGCACGAGGCGTTGGAGATGATGTTCTGCGAGCCGTCGTACTTCTCGTCGTTGACGCCGAGGACGACGGTCAGGTCCTCACCCTTGGCGGGCGCGGAGATGATGACCTTCTTGGCACCGCCGGCGATGTGCGCCTTGGCGGCGTCGGCGTTGGTGAAGAAGCCGGTGGACTCGACGACGACGTCCACGCCCAGGTCGCCCCAGGGCAGGTTGGCCGGGTCGCGCTCGGCGAGGGCCTTGATGGTCTTGCCGTCCACGACGATGCCCTCGTCGCTGACGCTGACCTCACCCGGGAACCGGCCCAGGATGGAGTCGTACTTCAGCAGGTGGGCCATGGTGGCGACGTCGCCGAGGTCGTTGAAGGCGACAACCTCGATGTCGTGGCCGCTGGCCTGCACGGCGCGGAAGAAGTTGCGGCCGATGCGGCCGAAGCCGTTGACACCTACGCGAACGGTCACTGCTGCCACTCCTCTGAGGATCGGCCGGGAGTCCCGGCCGTGACTTGCGGGCTCGCGGCAACCCTAGCGTGCGGGCATGCGCGTCCCTGACTGCCCTGACGAGACTTCCACCACTTGGCGAACGGGTCAAGAATCGATTAAGAAGCCGGGGCCGCGAGCGGGGTGTTGTTCACCTGCCCGACACCTGGACCACGGCGGACCGGTGCCCCTGGCGGTTCACCGGTTCTGCCTGGGAGCGGCAGGTGCCGAGAGAGTCGTGACGGCGACCCCCGCGTCCCCCTGGAACGATTCAGTGGATCTTCCGCAAAAGGAGGCTTGGAAGGGGTTCCGAAAGGGCCCGCGGGCCGGGGCGTGAGGTCGATGACTCGACCGATCCAGCGACGGCTCACCGGACCAGCTCCCGCTCCAGCGGGGTCCGGAACCGGGGTGTCGCCCGAACCTCGCCGTACCAGCCGGCGCACCGGCCCGCCTCCGCCTCGACCATCGATTTCGCGTCCGCGCCCACGTCTTCCAGCAGCCGGAACACGATTTCGCCCGACGCGCGCTGGGCCCAGCCGCCCACGACGCGACCGGCCAGCCAGATCGTCGGGCCGATGTTGCCGCTGCGGTCGAACAGCGCCGCGCGGTGCGGGCCGAGGAACCAGTCGCGGTCCTGCCAGCCCATCGGGGTCGGGTCCAGCGCGGGCAGGAACGCCACCCACGGTGGTGGCGCCGGCACCGGTGCGACGTCGTCCGGCAGGGCGACCCCGGGCACGCCGTCCAGGTCGACCTCCGCGGGCTCCACCACGGACAGGGCTTTCTTCGTCTGCCCCGCCGTCCAGCCCGTCCACCAGCGCAGGTCCGTCACCGGCGCCGGGCCGTACGCGCGCAGCCAGCGCCGCGCCAGCTCCACCCGCGCCGCTTCGGGCTCCCAGTGCGCCAGCCCGCCCGGCACCCATTCGTCCAAGGGGTGCCAGACGTACTGGGTGCTGATCCAGCTGCCGCGCGGCCGCCCGCGGGCGATCCGGCCGCCCGCCGCGAGCAGGAACAGCACCCGGCTGGTGACGTTGCCGATCGCTTCGTACGGCTTGCCCGCGGCCATCAGCAGTTGCTGGCGCAGCCGCGGCTCGTCCTCGCTCAGCTGCTGCGCCGTCGCCGAGCCGCGGGCGCGCAGGGCCGCCTCCACCGACGCTTCGACGTCGGCCAGCCACTCCCCCGGCTCCGGTACGTTCTCCGGGTGCCCCTGCTGCCCGAGGTGCTGTTCCAGCAGCTTCCGCTGCTTGACCTCGATGTCCGCGGAACACCCGGCCTGCACGAGGGCCGCGGTCTCCAGCCCGGTGACGAACACCGTGCGGCGCATGCCGAGCAGCCGCAGCAAGGTGCGGTCGTCGTACAGAGCTCGTTCCACCGAAGCGATCGCCGGTGCAGCGAGCCGCGCGCACGCCGACAGGTGGACGGTCGCCGGGTCGGTGGCGTGCAGCGCGACCACCCCGGCCACGGCGTCCGCCACCGTGGCCGCGGGCGCGGCCAGGTGGTGCCGGGTGGCGAGGCGGGCCCGGCGCTGTTCGGTGCTGATCTTCGGAGGCACCCGCTGTTGATACCACCCGGCACCGACAAAAACGCCTGGTCGTCCGGCCGTGCCGCCCTTACGCTCGCGGAATGGTCTCCGGTGCGCACTTCGCGGCCTTCGCCGCTCTGACGTTCCTCATGGTCGTCGTCCCCGGTCCGAGCGTGCTCTTCACCATCAGCCGCGCGCTCACGGTCGGGCGGCGCGACGCGCTGCTCACCGTCGTGGGCAACTCCATCGGCGTTTACACCCAGGTCGTCGCGGTCGCGTTCGGCCTCGGCGTGCTCGTGACGACGTCGGCCGCGGTGTTCACCACGATCAAGATCGCCGGCGCGCTCTACCTCGTGTACCTCGGCGTCCAGGCCCTGCGGCACCGGCGGAAGCTCACCGACGCGATGGCGGCGAAGGTGCCCGCCAAGCCCGGCCGCGTCCTGACCGTGCTGCGCGACGGATTCGTCGTCGGCTTCGCGAACCCGAAGTCGATCGTGTTCCTGGCCGCGCTGCTGCCCCAGTTCGTCGAGCCGGCCGCCGGGTCCGTCGCGGTCCAGATGCTGCTGCTCGGCCTGTGCCTGCCGGCGATCGCGCTGGCCACCGACACCGCGTGGGCGCTGGTGGCGGGCACCGCCCGGGCGTGGTTCGCCCGCTCACCGAAACGCCTCGAGATGGTCGGCGGCACCGGCGGCCTCGTCATGATCGGCCTCGGCACCACCCTCGCCTTCACCGGCCGGGGTGACTGAGCACCAAGTCCAGCAACCCCGGGAACGCCGCGTCGAACTCCGGACGCCGCAAGCGGTTCAGCCGTCGCGGGCCCGCGTCGCGCTGCTCGATCAGGCCCGCCGCGCGCAGCACCGAGAAGTGGTGGCTGAGCGTCGCCTTCGCCACCGGCAGGTCGAACGTGCCGCACGCCTTCGTCCACTCCGGGACCTCGGCGAGCTCACGCAGGATACTGCGGCGCACCGGATCCGCGACCGCGGCGAGGGCGTCCTGCAGGGACACCTCCGCCGGCAGCGCGTGCGTGAGCCCGCGGGCCCGGGCGGTCACCGCACCGCCTCGGCCAGGCGTGGCCACCACTCGCGGGGGAGCCCGTCGAGCTGGACGACGACCTGGTCCGCGCCCGCGGCCCGGTACTCCCCCAGCCGCGCCACCACGGTGTCGAAGTCACCCCAGACGGAGACGCCGTCGACGAGCCGGTCGGACAGGTCCGCGAGGTCGCCGTCGGAGAAGCCCATGCGGCGGAGGTTCGCCGCGTAGGCCGGCATCCCGGTGAGGAACCGCAGCCCGGCGCCGCGGACGGCGTCCCGCGCCGCGGTGGCGTCGGTCTCCGCGACGACGTTCAGCAGCACCGCCAGCTGCTTGCCGGCCCCGAGGATCTCCCGCGCCGACGCGATGTAGTCCGGCGTGACCAGGTACGGGTACGCGCCCGAGGCCCGGTCCCGCGCCAGCTCCAGCATCTTCGGCCCGAGCGCCGAAAGGATCCGGTCGGCCGCGGGCACGGCCGTGTCGATCTCGTCCAGGTAGGCGTTCAGCGTGCCCAGCGGACGCGCCCCGTGCGCCCCGCCCAGCCCGACGACGAACCGCCCGGCGGGCAGGTCCGCGTAGGCCGCGGCGACTTCGGCGGCCGGCACCTGGTCGACCGGCAGGATTCCGCTGGCCACCTGGACCCGCGAAGTCCCGCGGACCACCTCGGTGATCCGCGGGAGGTTGTTGCCCTGGCCGCCGGCCAGCCAGAGCGTGGTGTAGCCCAGTTCTTCGAGCTCGGTGGCGGTCGCGACGGCGGCGGCCGGCTCGGCGGTGTTCAACGCGGTGTGGGTGGCCCCCAGCGGCCCCAGTTTCGTCATGCGCCGGGCAACCTCGAACCGGGCCGGGTTGTTCCCGTCACGCCGTTTGTTCGTCCTCGGCGGAATCCGCCGGCGCTTCGGACGGCCGCGAGAACATCCGCGTCGCCGAGAGCCGCGCGACGCCGTCGGGCTCGCCCAGGTCCTCCAGCGAGTTGCGGATCGTCGAGTCCACCGACAGGTACTTCCGGCCTGCCCGCAGGTCGGCGTCGTTGCGCAGCCGCACGATCAGCGGGAACTCCGACAGCGCGCCCGCGTCGAACAGGCCCGTCGTGTAGATCAGCTGGACGCCCAGCGCCTCGGCGACCGCCCGCTGCAGCTCCAGCAGGTACCCGGCCGACGCGCGGCCGATCGGGTTGTCCAGGAACAGCACGCCGGAGTGGCGGTTGCGGACCTTGCCGCGGTTGTTGGCGCGCAACGCCGCGAGCGTGCAGTAGAGGATGATCGCCGCGGTCAGCTGCTGGCCGCCGGAGAACACGTCCCGGATCTCCGAGACGCGCTGGCGTTCGGTCCGCAGCACCGAGTCCGGCTTGAGCATGTCGACGCGGAACCCCTTGGGCGCCGCGGCCCGGACTCCCCGCAGCACCAAGGAAAGCCCGTCGCGCTTGACGTCGCGGCCGTCGGCGGTCTTGCCCACCGCGGCCTCGTCGACGACCTCGCCGAGCTTCTCGGTGAGCGCGTTGTCCTCCAGCTCGGTGAACCGGATGCGCAGGAACTCCTGCCCGGACCAGTCGCCGAGGCCGTCCGGCAGCCGGGAGACGCGCTGGGCGGAGCGCAGCTGCCGGAGCGCGCCGTCGACCATGCCCTGCAGGCGGGTGATGATGCCGCCGCGGTGCCGGTCGATCTGCGCGAGGTCGTCGGTGAGCGACCGCAGCCGCGGCCGCAGCGCCTCGGCCCACTCGGCGGCGTGCGCCGGGAGCTGGTCGCGCTTGACCGAGATGACCTGCTGCCGCACCGGCGTGCTCAGCTTCTCGAACCGCTTCTCCGTCGCGTACTGCGCGAGCTGGTCCGCGGCCGCGCGTACCCGGCGGTCCCCCGCGTCGGCGGCCTCCTGCGCTTCCGAAAGCGTCGCGTTCAGGCGCGTGTGCTGCGCGCGGGCCGTCTCGACGTCGCCGTCGTAGGCCACCGCGTCCGTGTCCGTCACCAAATGGGCCATCGACTCGGCGAGCAGCGAGAAGCCCGACGCCGAACTCTTCGCGGATTCGAGGGTGGCTTCCGCCGCGGCCCGGCGTTCCTGCAGCTCTTCCCACTTGCGCGCGGCCACGGACACCTCGAGTCCGGCGGCGTCGATCAGCTCCAGGCCGTGCTCGATGTCGCGCGGCTTTTCCCCGGTGGCGCCGTTCTGCAGGGGCAGCGCGTCCAGCTCGGCGCGCCGGGTCGAGACGAGCCCGATGGCTTCGGTGCGCTCGTCCTCAAGGCCGTCGACAACCCGGCGGGCGCGGGCCAACGCGGCCGCGCGGGCCGAGGCGTCGGAGCCGTCGGGGGTTTCCAGCAGCTCGGCCGCCGTCGCCCGGACGGCTTCGTCGAGCGACTCGACGGCCGAGCCGGCCGCCGCTTCGGCCGATTCGGCCTGTTCCAGCTCGGCCCGCAGGTCGCTGCCGACCTCGACCTTCGCGTACGACTCGGACGCCGAAAGGTAGGTCCGGCGCAGCGCGTCGACCGGTTCCGCCGGCACCGGGCCTTCGGCGGCGTCGGCCGCGCCCGGCACCTCGGCGAGCTCGGCACGGGCGGTGGTCGCGGTCCGGCGGTGCCCGTCGGCGGTGCGCTGCTCTTCACCCGCCTGCTCACGCAGCCGCGCGGCCTTGCCCGCCGCGTCGGCGGCCTGCAGGTCGGCGCGCTCGGCGACCTCGGTGGCGCGCTCGACCTCCTCGGTCCACTCCGCGATCCGGGCGCTGCGGGTCCCCAGCTCGCCGAGCCGGCGGGCCCGCTCTTCGGCCTCGGCCGCGGCCGCCCGGAGTTCCGGGACGCGTTCGCGCAGCAACGCCGTTTTTTCGCTCAGCCGCACGAATTCCGCGTCGGCCTGCGCCAGCGCGGTGCGCGCGGTCTCCCGTGCGGTCCGGGCCGCCTGGGCTTGCTCGGCGAGCGTCGCGACGGCACCCGGCGGGTAGTCCTCGCGCCACGTCGTGAGCTTCCACGTCAACGCGCCGTCCGCGGACAGCTTGGCGGCCAAGGCTTCCAGCCGCCGCTGCCGCTCGGTGTTCCGCCGCGCCACGGCTTCGCGCTCGGCGTCGGCGGCTTCTTCGTCGTACATCGCGGGGTTCGGCGGCACGAGGAACTCGACACCGGGCGCGGTGGCCGCCTCGGCGAGCAGCGCTTCGGTGGTGCCGACGGCGATGATCGCGCTCGGCAGCAGCCGCCGCTTGGTCAGCACCTCGCGGGCGCGGTCCGCGTGCGCGGTGTCGTTGAGCAGGACACCGGAAACGAGCTGCGGCAGGTTTTCCAGCACCTCGGCCCGACGGTCGGAGTCCAGTTTGGACAGATAGCGCCAGCCGGACCACGCGGTGATCCCGGCTTCCTCCAGGGCGTCCAGCGCGGCCTGGACGTCTTCCGGTGGCGGCAGCAGCCCGCCGGAGCCCAGCGCGGCCAGGGCCCGCTCGTCGGCGGACTCCTCCATCCGCAGCGCGGTCTGCTCCTTCTCGACGGACGCGCTCGCTTCGCGCAGCCGTTCCAGCAGCACCGGCAGGTCGCTTTCGAGGGCGACGTCGTCCGCGCCGAGCAGCTCGACCAGCCGGCCCTCGGCGGCGAGCGCGTCGGTGCGGCGGTGCGCCCGGTCGAGGTCCTCGGTGGCGCGTTCGAACCGGTCCTGCGTGGTGCCCGCGAGCTGGTGCGCCTCGTTCACGGCCCGTTGCGCCGCTTGGAGATCCGCCGCGACGCGGTCGAGCTCCTGCTCGCGCCGGGTCAGCTCGGCGGCCGCGGATTCGGCCGCGGTCCGGGCGGTCCGTGAAGCTTCCGCGACGTCGGCACCCGAGGGCAGCAGCCCGGCCCGGACGGCGTTCTGGACCTCTTCGCGCAGCTCGGTGATCCGCGTCGTGAGCCCGCGTGCTTCGGCCCGACGGGCGGCCGCGAGGTTGGCGGCCTCGTCGCGCTCGGTCTGGGCCTTCTCCGCCTCGGCGCGCAACGCACCCGCGTGCGCCTCGGCCTTGTCGGCCTGGCGCTGGGCGTCCTGCGCCAGCGAGTGCAGCCCACGGGCCAGCGCGGACGCCGCGTTGTTGCGCGCCTGCAGTGCCGGTCGCGCCTTCTCCTCGCGGCTGCCGACGAGCTCGCGCAGGTCCTTCGCCTTGCGAGCCGCGTTCAGCTGGTTGAGCACGGTCGCCGTCTCACGCCACGCTTCGGCCGCGGTCTTCGCCTCGGCGAGTTCGGCGTCGACACGCTTGCGGGCCTCCTGGGCCTCGTCCAGGCGCAGCACCGCGACCAGGCGCCGCAGTTCCGTGACGCCCGCGGCGAGCCGCCGGTGGTCACCCTCGGCGAGCTTCTCCGCGGACTTGATCTCGGTGACGTGGTCCTCGAGCCCCGACAGCCGCGCGTTCTCCAGCTCGTTGCGTGCGACGACCCGGCCGGCCAGCTCGGCCATCGCGGTCTTGGCGGTCTCCGCGATCTTGCGCGACTCGGCGGCAACACCTTCTTCGGCGGCCAGCGGCCCCAGCAGATCCAGCGCGCCCGCCACGAAGTCGCGCTCGGACAACAGATCCCCGCGCTGCGCCAAGTTGTGCGCGTAGGTCGAGACGACCTCGGCGAGATCCTTCGGCTCGTCCTCGGAAATGACCGCCTTCAACAGGAACTCGACAAACGCATCGTCGGTGCCGAAGGCGAACGCGTCGGCGGCCTCACCCTCGCCGGCGTTCATCGCACGCTGGTAGCGGAACAGCTCGGTGTCGAGGCCGAGGGTGTCGAGCCGGCCGGTCCACTCGTGGTGGCGGCGGGTCCAGGACAGTTCCAGCTCGGGCTCGGCCAGCTGGGCCGCGGCGAGCTTGTCGTGGAAGCCGGACATGGTGAGCAGCCGGCCGTCCTGCGTCATCGGCAGGGAGTCGAGCGCCAGCGCCGAGGTCGGGCGGAAGCAGTACCAGGAGTCGGCCAGGTTTTCGGAGTCGGCGGACACGACGTGCCCGCGCCACTCGGAGACCTTGCCGGTGATGATCCGGTGCCCGCTCTCGACGTGCAGCCACTCGAGGACGACGTGCGAGACGTCCTTGGCGGCGACGAACTTCTCGAGCACCTTGGTGCTGGTGGTGCCGACGACCTGGCGGCGGCCCGGAAGCATCACCGAGAAGATCAGCTTGATCAGGACGGACTTGCCGCCGCCGTTCTCCAGGAACAGCACGCTCGCCGGGGACGGCCGCCGCAGTTCGGCGGGGCCGGTCGCGTGGATGCCGGCGCTGAACAACGCGTCCTGCTGGGGCGCGGTGATCTTGGCGCCGACGCCGCTGAAGTCGAGCACGACGTCCTGGTAGCGGGCACCCGCCGGACCGACCGAGTGCAGGCGGACCCGCGAAAGCTCGTACATCTACTCCCCTTTTACAGCGTGTCCGACGCGGCCGCACGCAACGAGCCGCCGTCGCTCGCGACGGCCACGACGTCCAGCGCGAGCAGGTCGTCGAAGGCGGCGTCGGCGGCGAGTTCGCGGACCTGGATCTGGTAGCGCGGTGTGGTGCGGTAGGTGCCGCCCTGCTCGTCGCTCACCGGGACCAGGAAGCCCTGGTCGGCGAGGAAGCGCAGGGCGCGCGAGACCATGCCGCGGGTGGTGTCGGCGGCGAGCCGGCCGTCCTTGGTCGCCGCCGCGGCGGGACGCCGGGCGTAGGCGCGCCAGGCCTGTTCCAGCTCGGGCGCGTCGGCCAGCGGGTCGTTGTTGGCCTCGGCCGCCGCGGCCCGTTCGTCGAGGATGCGGGCGGCTTCGCGGACCATCGCGTCGACCTGCTCGACGCTGACGCGGCCGATGTAGGTGTCGTTGGCGAGGTCGTCGGGGCGCGGGTAGCCGAGCGCGGCGGTGGCGAGGTGGATCAGGCCGTGCAGCACCTTCTCCGTCTCACGGCGTTCGCGGATCTTGGCCTGGCGGGCGTAGGAGTCCATCTTGATCTCGAAGACGGACTCGTCGGTCGCCGCGAGCACCGCGCCGGCCTGCTGGTTGACCTCCAGCACCATCAGCCCGAGCCCGGCGGCGACCGCGTGGGTGAGCGCCTTGAACGCGTTGTCCTCGCCGTAGCGGCGCACGAGGTCGCCGTAGACGACGTCACGCGCGGGCAGCTGCTTCGGCCGCATGCCGAAGGCGACCAGCCGGGCCGCGGCCTCGGCGTCCACACTGCTGTGGGACAGCGCCATGTCAGGCGACCTCCTCGTTCTCTTCTTCGTCGGCGCGCTCGACGGCCGCCGTGGACAGCAGCAGGTCGGCGCCGCCGAAGTCCGGGTCGTCGAGCAGCGTGCCGTCGTCGACGGCGAGCAGCACCTGCCGGTCGCCCTGGCGCCGGGCCGCGCCGACCCCGGGACTGTAGGCGTGGACCGCGCGCAGCGCGACCAGGGCCGCGAGCCCGGGCTGGCGGCTGCGGCGGGCTTCTTCGAGCAGGCCGGAGAGCCGTCGCGGGACTTCGGGCAGGTCGAGCAGGTGGTCGGCCGCGCGCCAGACGTCGTCGCCGAACTTGTCGGTGATGTCGGCGGGCATCAGCTCCGGCTCGGGGATCTCGCCGACGAGCTGGTCGCGTTCCGGCGCGGGCCGCAGCAGCAGCGAGACCAGGGCGGACAGCGACGGCACGACCGGGGCGGAGATGCCGGCGACGGCGTGGAAGAAGTGCTCGGCCGGGGCGACGGCGTCGGCCAGCGGCAACCCGAGCGTCGGCACGAGGAGCTGGCCGAACAGGTCGAGGGTGGCGCGCTGGGGCGGGCCGGAGAACTGCTGGCGGTCCTGTTCGGCGCGGAACACCGCGCCCGCGTCGGCCAGCCGGGACTGCAGCCGCGTGTGCCGCCGGATGCAGTCACCGACGATGTCGACGAGCTCGGCGGCGCGGCGCTTGCGGTCGAGGTCCTCGGTCTCGTCGCGGGCGGTGGTGATGTTCTTGAGGATCGCGTTCTCGGCGCGGAAGCGGGCTTCGATGTGACTGAGCGCGCTGTCCAGCAGCTCGGGGACCTCACGTTCCCAGTCGACGGACCGGACGTCGCGGCGGGTCGCGTCGAGCTTCGCGCGCAGCGTCTCGCCGTACTGGACGGTCCGGTAGCGGGCCTGCTCGGCGGCGAGCTTCGCGTCGGCGAGCCGCCCGCGGTTGATCAGGTTCTCGAGCTTGACCTCGGCGGCGATCTGCGCGGACTCGACATCGGTGTCGAGCGCGCCGACGAGCACGTTGATCGCCTCGTCGGTGGCCCGCAGGTAGACCTCGCCGTCCGGGGCGGCCAGCTCGACGAGCAGCTTGAAGTCGAACTGACGCCGCTGGTAGCCGCCGGGCCCCATCGAGCCGTAGACGCGCCGGAAGCCGCGGTCGGTGGTGCCGACGTTGATCAGGTTGTCCAGGACCCACTTCGCGACGCGGACGTGCTCCTCGGGCATCCGCGACGGCGCCTGCGCCGCGATGAACGGCAGCAGTCGGTCGATGACCTCGTCGTGGCCGGCGCCGGTGTCGAAGTCCATCGCGATGGTGACCTGGTCGATCGTGTGCAGCGCGATCTCGGCCATCTGGTAGATCGTGGCGTCGGCCCAGTCGAGCTTCGCCTTCCGCGCGTCCAGGTCGTGCAGCGGCGCGGTGCAGGCCAGCGCCTTGAGGCGGCGCGTCAGCCCCTCGTCGGCCAGGCCCGGGCCGCCGGTCTCGTCGTCTCGCACAGCAGGCCAGGCTAGTCGGCCACCCTCTGCGCACGCGCGGGTGACAGGTTAACGTCCCCCTCATGCGTGAGATGAGCCGTGATGAGTGGTGGAAGTTCGCCTCCGAAGGCACCCGGACGGGCAAGCTCGCCGTGGTCCGCGCCAACGGCGCCCCGATCGTCGCCCCGATCTGGTTCCTGCTGAACGAGGGCCCCGACGGTGACGAGCTGATCTTCAACACCGGCACCGAGACCCTCAAGGGCAAGGCGATCAGCCGCGACCCGCGGATCTCCCTCGTCGTCGACGACCAGGAGCCGCCGTACTCGTACGTGCAGTTCACCGCCGAAGCGCGGCTCACCCACGACCACGCCGAGACCCTCGAGTGGGCGACCCGGCTCGGGGCCCGGTACATGGGCGCCGAGCGCGCCGAGGAGTACGGCAAGCGCAACGCCGTCCCCGAAGAAGCACTCGTCCGGGCGAAGATCACCAAGGTCGTCGGGCGGGCGGAAATCGCCGGCTGACCTCGGTTCGCTGGTACCCTCGCCGCGGGGGTGGGGGCATGCTTTCGGGTGAGGACAGCAGACGCGACGCCGTCAAGGCGATGATGACTTCGGGCCAGCGGGAGCTGGTCGCGGAGCTGGAACGGCTCGACGGCGGGGCCCGGTTCGGCCGGTCCGCGTGGCAGCGGCCCGAAGGCGGCGGCGGCCAGGCGCGGCTGCTGGAGAACGGTGACGTCTTCGAGCGCGCCGGCGTCAACTACTCGGCCGTGCATGGCGAAGGGCTGCCCGAAGCGGTCGCGGCGCAGCACGGGCTCGACCCGGACGGCGGGTTCTTCGCAACCGGGCTGTCGGTGGTGATCCACCCGCGCAACCCGTACGTGCCGGCGTTCCACGCGAACTTCCGGTACTTCGAGTCCGGCGGCACGTGGTGGTTCGGCGGCGGCGCGGACCTGACACCGTGTTACGGCTTTGCCGAGGACGCCACCCACTTCCACCGGGTGCTGAAGAACTACTGCGACACCTTCGACCCGGCGTTCCACGCGCAGGCGAAACGAGCCTGCGACGACCACTTCCGGCTGCCGCACCGCGGCGAGACCCGCGGGATCGGCGGCATCTTCTTCGACCACCTGCACCTGCCGGGCCCGGACGGCTGGCGCCGCACGGCCGCGTTCACCGCGGCCGGCATCGCCACGATCGCGCCCGCGTACCTCCCGCTGGCGCAGCGGCGCCACGACCTGCCGTACGGCGAACGGGAACGGCAGTGGCAGCTCTACCGCCGCGGCCGGTACGTCGAGTTCACCCTCGTCCACGACCACGGGACGCGGTCCGGCCTGCAGACCGGCGGGTACGCCGAGGCCATCCTGACGGCGCTGCCGCCGCTGGCGCGGTGGGAGTTCGAGTACACGCCGGAGCCGGGGAGTGCCGAGGCAGCGCTCGCCGGGTTCCTCGTGCCGCGCGACTGGGCGGGCGAAGCCGCCGTCTCCGGCACCCCGCTGGCGGGCTGACGCGCAAGCGCCCCAAGGCGGCCTTGGGTGCGTCACGCGCACCGAAGGCCCCATTGGGGCGCTCGGGACGGGCGAAGCCGCGGTGCCGGAAACCGGGTCCGCATTGCGCCGTCCGGGCGCATCCGCCCCGCTGAGCGGGAAAGGATTTTCACGATGGGTGAGTGGTCGTGTCCGGTATTGACACGACCCGCTCGGAGGGTGTGTGATCTGTCCCATAGATAGGAAAGTTTCCTAACTATTGCCGCCGGTGGTCCGCCGACCATTCCGCCCCGGTCACCCCCTGTCCCCCGACCCACGCAGGAGGCTCCCAGTGGCACCCCGTCCACCGTGGCGCGTGGTCCTGGCCGGTACCGCCGTCGCGGCGCTCGGCCTGACCGCGCTCTCCCCGGTAAGCGCTTTCGCTGCCGCGGCAACCGATTACGAGTCCGAAAGCGCCGTGATCTCCCAGGGCGTCGTCGAATCGAACCACGCCGGCTACTCCGGCACCGGGTTCGTCAACTTCGACAACGTCGTCGGCAGCTACGTCGAATACTCCGTGAACGCCGCGCAGGCGGGCACTCACACGCTGACCTTCCGCTACGCCAACGGAACCGCCGACAACCGGCCGGTGAAGCTGATCGTCGACGGCGGCGACAAGGGCACCGTCGACTTCCCCGGCACCGGCGCGTGGACGACGTGGAAAACCGTCACCACGACGGTGCAGCTGACCGCCGGCGTGAACAAGATCCGCACCACCGCGACCACCGCCAACGGCGGCCCGAACGCGGACAAGCTCACCGACACCTTCACCGCGCCGGTGGACCCCGAACCGCCGTCGCCGCCGTCGAACCTCAAAGCGAGCAACATCCTCCCCACCGCCGCGACCTTCACCTGGACCGCCGCGACGGACAATGTCGGCGTCGTCCGCTACGAGGTCAACCGCGGTGGCAACATCCTCAAGACCGTCGACGGGAACACCACCACGGCGACCGTCGACAACCTGACCCCGAACACCGCCTACGACATCTCGGTCGGTGCGTTCGACGCCGCGGGCAACCCGTCGCAGCAGAGCAACGTGGTCACCTTCACCACCCCGCCCAGCGACGACACCACCCCGCCCAGCGTGCCGGGCAACCTGCGCTCCACCGGCGTGACCGCGAACAGCGTTTCCCTCGTGTGGAACGCCTCCACCGACGACGGCGGCACGATCGCGGGCTACGACGTCTTCCAGGGCGCCACGAAGGTGGCGACCACGACGTCGCTCGGGACGACGGTCACGAACCTCAGCCCGAACACCTCGTACACGTTCACCGTCAAGGCGCGTGACCCCGACGGCAACAGCTCGGCCGCCAGCAACGCCGTCACGGCGAAGACCGCGGCGACCGGCAACGGCGGGATCCCCGAGTACGACAAGGACATCACGAAGGTCGACCTCGGCTGGTCGGTGGACTTCCTGCCGAACGGCAACGCGCTGGTGACCGAGCGGGACCGGTTCGAGATCCTGCTGGTGACGCCGTCCGGCCAGAAGACGACGCTGGGCAAGGTGCCGGGCGCGGTCGGCACGAACGGCGAAGGCGGCCTGCTGGGCCTGGCGATCTCGCCGAACTGGTCGTCCGACCACGCGGTTTACCTCTACCACACCGCTTCCGGGGACAACCGGATCGTGAAGATGACCTACGACGGCACCACGCTGTCGTCGACGTCGACGCCGGTGCTGACCGGGATCGCGAAGAACCGCTACCACAACGGCGGGCGGATCAAGTTCGGCCCGGACGGCAAGCTGTACGCCACCGTCGGCGACGCGAAGAACAGTGACAACGCGCAGAACAAGAGCTCGCTCAACGGGAAGATCCTGCGGCTCAACGCCGACGGCTCGGCACCGAGCGACAACCCGTTCTACGCCACCGGCGGCAACGCGCGGTACGTCTACAGCTACGGCCACCGCAACCCGCAGGGCCTGGCCTGGGACTCCCGCGGGCAGCTGTGGGCGGCGGAGTTCGGCGAGAGCAGCCAGGACGAGCTCAACCTGATCCAGAAGGGCGGCAACTTCGGCTGGCCGAGCTGCGAAGGCACGCAGGGCAGCTGCAGCGGCTTCATCGCGCCGAAGAAGACGTGGTCGACGTCGCAGGCCGGGCCGTCCGGGCTGGAGATCGTCAACGACTGGATCTACATCGCCGGTGTCACCGGGGAGCAGATGTTCGCCACGCAGATCAACGCGGCGGGCACCGGGGTCGGCACCGTGTCGACGCTGTTCTCCGGCCGGTGGGGCCGCCTGCGCTCGGTGACGAAGACGCCGGACGGCGGGCTGTGGCTGACGTCGACGAACAACGACAAGAACGGCGGCACACCGTCGACGCTGGACAACGTGATCGTGCGGCTGAAGTTCCCCGGTGGTGCCACGCCGGGTGACTTCAAGCTGACGAGCTCCGCCTTTGCCGACAATGCCACCATTCCGGACAAGTACACCTGCGCCGGCGACGGCACGGCGGGCCAGGACCCGTCACCGCCGCTCGCGTGGGGACCCGCGGACGGGGCGAAGGGCTACGCCGTCGTGTTCGCCGACACCGCGAACGACGGCAACAAGCTGCACTGGGCCATCTGGGACGTCCCGGCGGCGGCTCGCGCGCTGCCGGAGGGGCTCGGCGCGGGGTACACCGTGCCGAACCAGGGTGGCGCGAAGCAGAAGGCCATGGGCAGTGGCGCGAACGCGCAGAAGTACTTCGGCCCCTGTCCGGGCGGGTCCAGCCACCCGTATTCGTTCACGCTCTACGCGCTGAACACCTCGACGGTCCCCGGCCTGAGCTCGTCGTCGACGATGGCCCAGATCGAAACCGCGATCAAGGGCGCGTCGACGGCCACGGTGAAGCTGCGCGGCAAGTCCAGCGCGGCGGCCTAGAAGCCGCGGCAGGGGTGACCGGAGCGGCGCCGGTCACCCCTGCCGCACTCTTTCTAAACGACCTGGTCCGCCTCGCCGGCCACCTTGCGGAGGTGGGCGTCGACGTCGAAGCCGTGCTCCTCGAGACGCCGCCGGGCCAGCAGGACTTCGTCGGGGGTGAAGAGGCTCGCGTACGCCGGCCGGAGCATCGTCGCCTCGGAGCTGAGGCCGAGCTGGTTCTTCTCCCAGAGGACGGTGAACCCGCCCGCGGTGCCCGCCCCGCGCAGCAGCAGCCGGGCCGCCTCGACCCCGCCGTGCTCACGCACCATGCGCTCGAACTGGGCCGGCCGGTAGCCGTAGTCCCTGGCCAGGACCCGGCAGCCGTCGAGCAGGTCCTCGGTGAACCGCGCGGCGAGGCGCTGGTCGACGGGATCGGCGGATGGGGGCATGGGACACCTCTCGACGGGACGGCTTCCCCTCTTAGTCGCAGCGGGGCCCGGTTTCGCTACGCCATTAGCGGGACGAATCCGGTGGATTTCGGAACTGTCCGTGGTCGTCGGCGGCCGAACGGGCCGTGAACCGGTGTTCATGTCCACTGTGGACACTTTCGTGCGGCTGGCTCACCAGCCGAACAGGCGCTCCATGATCCGCGCGCACCGGGCGGTCATCGCCACCGCGTCCTCGTCCGGGCGGTCGATCCACCAGCTGATCAGCGAGTCGACGACGCCGGTCCAGACCTGGGCGATCGCTTCGATGTCCACCGGGTCGGCCAGGCCGCGCGCGGTCATCAGCTGCGTCGCGCCCAGCAGGGCGAACGCGTCCAGGCGGCGCCGGTAGTCCGCCGCCGCGGCCGCGATGTCGCCGCTGCCCGGTACCGTCTCGTCACGCAAAAGGCGCCACGCATACCGGTCGTGGTCGAACGTCGTGAAGATCGCCGAGAGCACCTTCAGCGGCATCTGCTCAGGCTCGCCGCCCGCGGCCATGGTCGTCGCGACGCCCTCGGTGAGGCGGTCGCCCGCGCGGTGCAGACAAGCCAGGTAGAGCCCGTCCTTCGAGCCGAAGTACTGGTACAGCAACGGCTTCGTGACCCCGACCCGGCGCGCGATCTCGACCATCGACGCGCCCGCGTAACCCGCCCGGCCGAACTCCTCGGTGCCGGCCACGACGAGCTGGGCTTCGCGCTCTTCGCGCGGCATGCCCTTGGTCCCGACCGCCCTTGACTCCGTCACGATCGAGAGCCTACCGTGCGTAAAGTGACCCTAGGGTAAGTTACCGTCAGGTCAGATAGAGGAGGCGACGTGGCCGAGTTCCTGGCGCACCTGCGCGACCCCGTGCTGTTCGCAACCCCGGTGTTCCTGCTGTTCGTGACGATCGAGATCGTCGCGGTGCACGTGCTCGGCCACGACGACAACGTCATCGGCTACAGCCCCGCCGACACCCGCACGAGCATGCTGATGGGCACCGTCGCCGTCGGCGTCAACGCGCTGTTCCGGCTGGTGATGCTCTTCGTCTTCGCCGCGCTCTTCGAGCTGGCGCCGGTCAAGCTCGACCCGCACGACTGGTGGACGTGGGTGCTCATGCTGCTCGGCCAGGAGCTGGTCTTCTACGCCTACCACCGGGCCAGCCACCGCGTGCGGCTGCTGTGGGCCGGGCACCAGGTGCACCACTCGAGCGAGCACTACAACTTCTCGACGGCGCTGCGGCAGAAGTGGACGCCGTACTTCCAGCTGCCGTTCTGGTCGGTGCTGGCGCTGTGCGGGATCCCGCCGTGGATGATCCTGACCGGCCTGTCGATCGATCTCGTCTACCAGTTCTTCGTGCACACCGAGAAGGTCGGCAAGCTGCCGCGCTGGTTCGAGTACGTCTTCAACACCCCGTCGCACCACCGCGTCCACCACGGCAGCGACGCCGAATATCTCGACGCGAACTACGGCGGCATCTTGATCATTTGGGACCGGCTGTTCCGCAGTTTTGTGCCCGAGGGCAAGCGACCGACCTACGGGCTGACGAAGAACATCGGGACGTACAACCTGCTGAAGGTCGGCTTTCACGAGTACGGCTCGATCCTGCGCGACCTCCGCGAGGCGCGGACGTGGCGCGAGCGCGCGGGCTACGTGCTCGGGCCGCCGGGGTGGCAGCCGGTCGCAGCCCGCGCGCTCGTCGAGTGACTTACGCGGTGTCCTGCAGGGTCCGCTCGTTCTCCGGCCGCAGCGTCACCGGCAGGCTCGCCAGCGGCGGGCGCTGCTGCGACGTCAAGTCGGTCAGCACCAGTTCCCGCTCGACACCGTCGGCAGACGCGCCGCGCTGGAACTGCGCCAGGATCGTGGCCGGCGGGATGGCCGTGACCAGCCGGTCGTAGCGTTCCAGGCGGTCGAACAGCGTCTGCATGATCTGCCCGGACATCCGGCCCAGCGCCTGCGTGCTCTGGTGCCGGTGGACGCGGTGGCCGAGGTCGACCTGGGCCAGCGCGTCGAGGCCGCCCAGCTCGACCAGGTCGATGAGGTGCCCGATCTCGACGCCGTAGTTGACGACGAACGGGATGCTCTCCAGCACCTCGCGCCGTCCCGCGTACTCGCCCGCGAGGGGTTGCACGAACCCGGCCAGCTCGGGCCAGAACATGTTGAGCAGCGGCCGTGCGACGAGCTCGGTCACCCGGCCGCCGCCCTCGGGCTCGCTGCCGGCCGCGCCGTTGAGCGGGCGGTGGTAGAAGCCCTTGACGTAGGCCACGGACGGGTCGGTGAGCAGCGGGCCGAGCAGCCCGGTGACGTAGCTGGTGGTGAAGTCGTAGAGGTCGCCGTCGACGAAGACGACGAGGTCGCCGGTGGTGGCCGCAACCCCCTTCCAGAGGGCTTCCCCCTTGCCCTGCAGTCCTTCGAGGGCGGGGAAGACGGCGTCCTGCGCGACGACCCGCGCCCCGGCCGCGGCGGCCACCTCGGCGGTGGTGTCGGTCGAGTGGCTGTCGACGACGAGGATCTCGTCGACCAGCCGGTGGTGCTCCTGGAGCTCCTCGCGGATCGCGGTCACGATCGCGCCGACGGTGGCTTCTTCGTTGCGCGCGGGGATCACGACCGAGACCGTCGTGCCGCGCTTGGCCGCGACCAGGTCTTCCGCCGTCCAGTCCCCCGCTTTGCTGCTGCGCCGGGCGAGCCAGGTGCCGACCTCCGGCGAAACCTGCAGCCGCGCGCCGTTCGTGCTCGTGCGCATGGGTACCCCTTCCCTCGTTCGGCGTATCCATCCCGAGGTTCGACGCGCCGCGTTTCGGTGGCCGCTCCCCGGTGCTACCGCGGTGTTACGAGATCGGCCCGGCGGCACCGATCCCGTTAACCGCCCCGGCGCAAACCGGCTGACCGGCGGCGGCGCGCCTGGTGGCGGTGAGGGTCCCGGCACCCGGGTACGATTCCGCCGCCACCAGGGGAAGGGGCGGTATGACGGAAGAACCCGCCGAGCACGGACCGGACCGGCGGCAGGAGCTCGACGTCCTCACGCGGATCGTCCAGGAGGAGCTGGCGGCCGCCGGGTTGCCCGTCGTCCCGCGCGAGCGCCCGGTCGGCGCGGCCGGCGCCCTCGTGTCGGTCGATCTGCCGGACCTGCACGGGGTGCTGGTCGAGTGGCGGCCGCACGCCCTGCTCGTGGACGGGGCGCAGGAGGCCTGGGGCGACGACCCGCACCGCGAAGGCGCCGAAACCCCGGAGTTCTCGCGGCTGCTGTCCCAGGTCGGTACGGCGATGAGCGAAGCGATGCAGAAGATCCTCACCGCGGCCGGGCTCGAGGTCACCGGCAGCGGCAACGAATACACGCCCGCCGAGCTGCTGGTGACCCGGCGCCTGGCCCCCTCGGCCTGGCAGGCCCGCCGCACCGCGCGGGCCAGGAGCCGGCACGAGTCGATGCGGCTGGCCTGGAACGCGCGCCACTCCGCCGACGACAGCTGACCGCGCTCCGCGGCCCGTGCCGTCAGGCGTCTTCTTCTTCGAGCATCTCCGGCGTGACCGCGGACTCGGTGTCCGGGATGCTCAGGTCCTTCGCCCGCTTGTCCGCCATCGCCAGCAGCCGCCGGATGCGGCCGGCCACCGCGTCCTTCGTCATCTGCGGGTCCGACAGCTGACCCAGCTCCTCCAGGGACGCCTGCCGGTTGGACAGCCGGAGCTTGCCCGCCGCCAGCAGGTGGTCCGGGGCCGTGTCGCCGAGGATCTCCAGGGCGCGCTCCACGCGGGCCGCCGCCGCCACGGCCGCGCGGGCCGAGCGGCGCAGGTTCGCGTCGTCGAAGTTCGCCAGGCGGTTCGCCGTCGCGCGGACCTCGCGGCGCATGCGGCGTTCCTCCCACTGCAGCACGCTCGTGTGCGCGCCCAGGCGGGTCAGCAGCGCGCCGATCGCGTCACCGTCGCGGACCACCACGCGGTCGGCGCCGCGGACCTCGCGGGACTTCGCCTGGATGCCCATCCGGCGGGCCGCACCGACGAGCGCCAGCGCCGCCTCCGGTCCGGGGCACGTCACTTCGAGCGACGACGAACGGCCCGGTTCCGTCAGGGAACCGTGCGCGAGGAACGCGCCCCGCCACGCCGCTTCCGCGTCGGCCACACCGCCGGACACCACGGCCGCGGGCAGCCCGCGCACCGGCCGGCCGCGCTGGTCGATCAGCCCGGTCTGCCGGGCCAGGCCCTCACCGTCCTTCACCACGCGCACCACGTACCGCGTGCCCTTGCGCAGCCCGCCGCTGGCGGTGATGACGTGGACGTCCGAATGGTGGCCGTACAGCTCGTGGATCTCCTTGCGCAGCCGCCGGGCAACCGAACCCGTGTCCAGCTCCGCCTCCACGACCACCCGGCCGGCCACGATGTGCAGCCCGCCGGCGAAGCGAAGCAGCGACGCGACCTCCGCCCGGCGCGGCCCGATCTTCGTGATCTCCAGCCGGCTCAGTTCGTCCTTCACCGCGGCGGTCATCGCCATTACTGCCCCTCCCTGCCTTTCGCTCCTCCCCCGTGCTCCCCGCCCCTGCCGAGACCGAGAGCCTCCCGCATGCATCGCGCGAGCGCATCAGGATCATGCCGTCCCGCCACTTCCGGGTCGCCCACCGCCCCCAGGTGCGCGCGCCCGCCGAGCCGTTCCGCCGCGCGCCGGAGATTCGCCGGGTCGGGCACGGAATCGCGGTCCGCGATCACCGCGTCGACCCGCAGATCGGGCGCGTGCTCGAAGAGTACGTCCAGGTGCCGCTCCGGCGAGAATCCCGCGGTTTCCCCCGGCTGGGGGACAAGGTTGAGCACGAGCACCTTCGTCGCGGTGGTCTTCACGAGCGCGTCGTGCAGACCGGGCACGAGCAGATGAGGTAAAACGCTCGTGAACCACGAGCCCGGACCGAGGAAAACGACGTCGGCGCCGAGCACCGCCTCCACCGCTTCCGCACACGCCAGCGGCGGCCGTCCCGAACCGCCCGGCGCACGCAGGCTGACGCGCTGCACCTGACCCGGTGTCGACGCCACCGCAACCTGCCCGCGGATCGTGCGCAGCGCATCCGGGTTTTCGCTGTCGAGGCCGCTGACCTGGCCTTCGATCTCCAGCGGCTCCGGTGACATCGGCAGCACGCGGCCCGAGACGCCCATCAAGCGGCACGCTTCGTCGAGCGCCGCCACCGGGTCGCCGAGCACCTCGAACAGCCCGGCCAGCAGCAGGTTCCCCACCGCGTGCCCGGCCAGTGCGCCGTCACCGCCGAAGCGGTGCTGGAAGACCTCGGCCCACAGCGTGCCGCCGTCTTCCGCGGCGAAGGCGGCGAACGCCTGCCGGAGGTCGCCCGGCGGCAGCAGCCCGAGCTCGCGCCGCAGCCGGCCGGACGACCCGCCGTCGTCGGCCACGGTGACGATCGCGGTGACGTCGGGGGTCACCCGCCGCACCGCGGACAACGTGGCGTGCAGACCGTGGCCGCCCCCGAGGGCGACCGCGCGCACGTTATTCACGACCAAGGTCGCGGTGCACCACCTTCACGGCCATACCGTCCTCTTTGGACAGACGCTGGGCGAGCTCCACGGACAGCGCCACGCTGCGGTGCTTGCCGCCGGTGCAGCCGACGGCGAGCGTCAGGTACCGCTTGCCCTCGCGCTTGTACCCGGCGCCGATCAGCCGCAGCAGCTGGTGGTAGCGGTCGAGGAACTCCTCCGCGCCTTCCTGCGAGAGGACGTAGTTGCGGACCTCGCCGTCGAGGCCCGTGTGTTCGCGCAGCTCCGGGATCCAGAACGGGTTCGGCAGGAACCGGACGTCCATCACCAGGTCGGCGTCCATCGGCAGGCCGTACTTGTAGCCGAACGACAGCACGGTGACCCGGGTCTGGGTGCTCGCCTCCGAGCCGAACGCGTCCTCGATCTTGGCGCGCAGGTCGTGCACCGACAGCGACGACGTGTCGAGCACCAGGTCGGCCTCTTCACGCAGCGGCTCCAGCAGCGTCCGCTCCGCCGTGATGCCGTCGGCGAGCCGGCCGTCCCCCTGCATGGGGTGACCGCGCCGGACGGCCTCGAAGCGCCGCACCAGCACGGCGTCGGTCGCCTCCAGGAACAGCACGCGCGGCTTGTAACCCCGCGCGTCCAGGTCCTTGATCACCGAGGCGAGGTCGTCGGTGAACGCGCGCGAGCGCACGTCCATCACGACCGCCACCTTCGTGATCGCGCCGCGCGCCTGCGCGCCCAGCTCGACCATGGTGGCGATCAGCTCCGGGGGCAGGTTGTCGACGACGAACCAGCCCAGGTCCTCCAGGCACTTGGCCGCGGTGCTGCGGCCCGCCCCGGACAGCCCGGACACCACCGCGACCTCCATGCCGGAGCCGCGGATCTCTTCTTGCGCACTCACTGTCTTTCCTACTCCCCTGTCCTCGTGCCCGGGTCCGCGCCGGACTCCCCGGCCAGCGCGGCGACCACGGCCTCCGCGGTGCGCCTGCCGAAGCCGGGCACCGCCTCGATCTCTTCGATCCGGGCCTGCTTGAGCTTCTTCACCGAGCCGAAGTGCTTGATCAGCGCGGTGCGCCGAGCCTGCCCCAGCCCGGGCACACTGTCCAATTCGGACGTCTGCAGCCGCTTGGAGCGCTTCTCGCGGTGGTAGGCGATGGCGAAGCGGTGGGCCTCGTCACGCAGGCGCTGCAGCAGGAACAGCCCCTCCGACGTCCGCGGCAGGATCACCGGGTCGGGGTCGGCGGGCAGCCACACCTCTTCGAGCCGCTTGGCCAGCCCCACCACGGCGATGTCGGTGATGCCGAGCTCGGCCAGCACGTCGGCGGCCGCGGTGGCCTGCGGGCCCGCGCCGTCGACGACCAGCAGGTTCGGCGGGTAGGCGAACTTCTTCGGCCGCCCGGTCTCCGGGTCGAGACCCGGCTTCGACGAGTCCGCCTCTTCCGCGGTTTCCTTCAGGTAGCGGTAGAAGCGCCGGCGCACGACCTCGGCGATCGACGCGACGTCGCCCTCTTCGGCCGCCTCGCGCAGCGCGAACCGCCGGTACTCGGACTTGCGGGCGAGCCCGTCCTCGAAGACGACCAGCGACGCCACGACGTCGCTGCCCTGGATGTGGCTGATGTCGATGCACTCGATGCGCAGCGGCGCGGTGTCGAGGGCGAGGAACTCCTGCAGCTCGGTGAGCGCTGCCGAGCGCGCCGTGAGGTCGCCCGCGCGCCGCAGCTTGTGCTGGGTGAACGCCTCCCCCGCGTTGCGCTCCACGGTCTCGGCGAGGGCCTTCTTGTCACCGCGCTGCGGCACCCGCACCTGCACCCGTGAGCCGCGCAGCCCGGTCAGCCACTCCGCGAGCGCGGGCGCGTCCGCCGGCAGCTCCGGCACCAGCACCTCGCGCGGCACCACGGGCCCGGCGTCGACGTCGTCGCGGGCGTCCAGCTCGGCCTGCTCACCGTAGAACTGGGTGATGAAGTGGTCGACGAGCGCCGGGACGTCCATCTCCTCGGCCTTGTCGATCACCCAGCCGCGCTGGCCGCGGACCCGGCCGCCGCGCACGTGGAAGACCTGGACGGCGGCTTCGAGGTCGTCGTGCGCGAAGGCCACGACGTCGGCGTCGGTGCCGTCGCCGAACACCACGGCCTGCTTCTCCATCGCCCGCCGCAGCGCGCCGAGGTCGTCACGCAGCCGGGCCGCGCGCTCGAACTCCAGCTCGTCCGACGCCGCGGCCATCTCGTTCTCGAGGCGCCGGATCATCGCGTCGGTCTTGCCGGCCAGGAAGTCGCAGAAGTCCTCGACGATGTCGCGGTGTTCGTCGGCCGAGACGCGGCCCACGCACGGCGCCGAGCACTTGTCGATGTAGCCGAGCAGGCAGGGCCGCCCGATCTGGCCGTGCCGCCGGAACACCCCGGCCGAGCAGGTGCGCGCCGGGAACACGCGCAGCAGCAGGTCGAGCGTCTCGCGGATGGCCCACGCGTGCGCGTACGGCCCGAAGTACCGGACGCCCTTCTTGCGCGCGCCGCGGTAGACGTGCAGGCGCGGGAACTCCTCGCTCAGCGTCACCGCCAGGACGGGGTAGCTCTTGTCGTCGCGGTACCGGACGTTGAACCGGGGGTCGAACTCCTTGATCCAGTTGTACTCGAGCTGGAGCGCCTCGACCTCGGTGCTGACGACGGTCCACTCGACGCTCGCGGCCGTCGTCACCATCTGCCGCGTGCGGGGGTGCAGGCCCGCGAGGTCGGCGAAGTAGGAGTTCAGTCTGCTGCGCAGGCTTTTCGCCTTGCCGACGTAGATGACCCGCTTGGTCGCGTCGCGGAACTTGTACACGCCAGGGGCGTCCGGGATGCTCCCCGGCGAGGGACGGTAGGTGGTCGGGTCAGCCACGCTCCCCAGCCTATGGCTCGGCACCGACAGTTCTCGCGGCCCCCCGTGCTGCCCGCCGGAAGTAGGGTGTTCGTCCGGTTGCGACCTTCGTCGGTGTCCCCCTGGGTGACGCGGTGGTTACTTTCCGACCGGCCGATCCGGCCCCCGTCCGAAAGGATCACCACCGTGAGCTCTCTTCGTATCCTCGGCGCCGCCTCGGCGGCCGCCGTCGCGCTGACCCTCGCCGGTGGCGCGGCCGCCTCCGCCGGCGTCCAGCCGAACATCGTCGGCGGCTCCACCGCCCCGGCCGTCTCCTGGGGCGCCCAGGTCTACGTCAACACGCCCGGCCGTGACTTCCAGGGCTTCAACTGCTCGGGTTCGGTGATCGCCGCGCGCTGGGTGCTGACCGCGGTGCACTGCCTCGACCAGGACGGCTCGGGCATGCACGTCAAGGTCGGCAGCAACACGCTGTTCTCCGGCACCGAGATCGCCGTCGACGGGAAGTACGAGTCCCCGAACGGCGACATCGCGCTGCTGCACCTGGCCTCGGCCACCAGTGCGGCGCCGATCGGCCTGGGCAGCGCCGACCCGTCGACCGGCAGCACCAACCAGATCTACGGCTGGGGCCGCACCACCCCGACCGGCCCGCCGGCGTCGGCCCTGAAGACGGCGAACGTCCAGGTCACCGGCCGGTCCACGGACGCCTACGGCGGCCGCGCGATCCAGAGCCGCGGCGTCGACGGCTCGGCGTGGAAGGGCGACTCGGGCGGCCCCCAGGTCGCGAGCGGCGTGCAGGTCGGCGTCGCGTCGACGGTCCAGAACCAGAGCGGGACGAACACACGCGGCACGAACAACTACGCGAGCGTGGCGTCGAGCCGGTCCTGGATCCGGACGACCGCGGGCGTCTGACGGGTTCTCCCGAAAGGGGCGGCGCACTCTGTGCCGCCCCTTTCTTGTCGGTGGGGTGTGGGAAACTCGCGGGCATGCGGATCGCCACCTGGAACGTGAACTCCATCGTCCCCCGCCTGCCGCGCGTGCTGGAGTTCCTGGAGAAGACCGCGCCGGACGTGCTGTGCCTGCAGGAGCTGAAGAACACGACGGAGAAGTTCCCGGTCGCCGAGGTCGAGGCGCTCGGCTACGAGGTGGCCGCGTACGGCCTCGGGCGCTGGAACGGCGTCGGGATCGTGTCTCGCGTGGGGCTCTCCGACGTCGTGCGCGGACTGCCGGACGAGCCGGAGTTCGACGGCGCCGCCGAAGCCCGGGCGATCGGCGCGACCTGCGGCGGTGTCCGGGTGTGGTCGGTGTACGTGCCCAACGGGCGCGAGCCGGACAACCCGCACTACGCGTACAAGCTCGAGTGGCTGGAAGCCCTGGGGTCGCTGGTTTCGTCGGAGCTTTCTTCGGGCGGGCCGTTCGCGGTGCTGGGTGACTTCAACGTCGCCCCGACCGACGACGACGTCTGGGACATCACGCTGTTCGCGGAGTCGACGCACGTGACCCCGCCGGAACGCGAGGCACTGGCACGGCTGCGGAAGCTGGGCCTGTCGGACGTCTTCCCGCGGCCGCTGAAGTACGACCACCCGTTCACCTACTGGGACTACCGGGCGGGGAACTTCCCGAACAACAAGGGCATGCGGATCGACCTGGTGTACGGGAACGCGGCGTTCACGGACGCCGTGACGGATTCCTATGTGGACCGTGAGGCGCGGAAGGGCAAGGGCCCCTCGGACCACGCGCCGATCGTGGTGGACCTGGACCTCTGACGGCCCAGGCCACCCGTCAGCCGCCGGTGGCCGCGCGGTGCAGTTTTCGCAGTGCCCGCACCGCTTCCACCGCGCGGTCCCGGTCCACCGCCTGCACCGCCATCACCGCCTGGTACTCGTCGTCCGGCAGCTCCAACCGCGCCCACGACGCGCCGTCCGGGAAGCTCACCGACAGCACCTCGCTCCACTCGAAGCGCCGGGTGATCAGCACGTTCCGGACCTCGATGCCGTCGGCGTCCGCGCGGACGCGGGCGATCGCGAACAGCATCACGCCGCACGCCAGCAGGATGCCGATGCCGACCATCGCCGCCTGGTCGGAGCGCTGGAAGCGGACACCCGTGTCGCCGTTGCGCAGCAGCACCGCCACCACGATGAACACCGCCAGCAGGGCCACCGCCAGCACGCAGCACATGATCATCGTGCGCCGGGGGCGGACCACCAGGACCGGGGAAGAGGAAGTAGCCACGCTCACACAAAACCTCGCTCGGTCCACGGCTGACGCAGGCTCCGCAGCACGTGCGCGCTGTCCAGCGCGGCCACGGTCGCCTCGTAACCCTTGTCCTCCTTGGCCCCCGGGCGGCCCGAACGGTCCAGGGCCTGCTCCTCGGTGTCACACGTGAGGACGCCGTTGCCGACCGGGGTGCTCTCGTCGAGCGCCACCCGGGTCAGGCCCGCGGTCACCGCGTCGCACACGTACTCGAAGTGCGGGGTGCCGCCGCGGATGACCACGCCCAGCGCGACCACCGCGTCGTGGTTGCGGGCCAGCGCCTGCGCCACCACCGGGAGCTCGATCGCGCCCGCGACGCGGACGACCGTCGGCTCCTCCTCCAGCTCCGCTTCCTTCGCCGCGGCCAGGGCCCGCTCCAGCAGGACGTCGGTGATCGCCGCGTTCCACTTGGTGGACACGATGCCGAGCTTCAGCGCCTTGCAGTCGGAGAGGTCCAGCTTGAGGTCGGGACGGCCTTCGCCGCTCACAGTGCTCCTCCGTCGGGGTGCTCGGTGCCGGCGCCGACCTGGTCGTAGTGCTCGAGCTGGGCCAGGTCGTGGCCCATCCGGTCGCGCTTGGTCCGCAGGTAGCGCAGGTTCTCCGGGTTCGGCGAGATCGGCAGCGGCACCCGCCCGGTGACGCGCAGGCCGTAGCCCTCGAGGCCGATGCGCTTGGCCGGGTTGTTCGACAGCAGCCGCATGGTCCGGACGCCGAGGTCGCACAAGATCTGCGCGCCGGTGCCGTAGTCGCGGGCATCGGCCGGGACGCCCAGCGCGAGGTTGGCGTCGACGGTGTCGGCGCCGTCGTCCTGCAGCTGGTAGGCCTGCAGCTTGTGCAGCAGGCCGATGCCGCGGCCTTCGTGACCGCGGATGTAGAGCACGACGCCACGGCCCTCGGCGGCCACCGCTTCCAGGGCCGCCTCCAGCTGCGGGCCGCAGTCGCAGCGCAGCGAGCCGAAGACGTCACCGGTCAGGCATTCGGAGTGGACGCGCACGAGGATGTCCTGGCCGTCGCCGATCTCGCCGTAGACGAACGCCACGTGCTCGATGCCGTCGAGCAGCGAGTCGTAGCCGACCGCGCGGAACGTGCCCGCGGCCAGCGGGATGCGGGCCTCGGCGACCCGCTCGACCTGCTTCTCGGTGCGGCGGCGGTAGGCGATGAGGTCGGCGATGGTGATGATCGCCAGGTCGTGGTCGGCGGCGAAGACCTCGAGCTCGTCGCGGCGCGCCATGTCGCCTTCGTCCTTCTGCGACACGATCTCGCAGAGCACGCCCGCCGGCGCGAGGCCGGCCATCCGGGCCAGGTCGACCGACGCCTCGGTGTGGCCGGGCCGGCGCAGCACGCCGCCGCCCTTGGCCCGCAGCGGCACGACGTGCCCGGGACGGCGGAAGTCCTTCGCAGTGGACGCCGGGTCGGCCAGCAGCCGGATCGTGTGCGCGCGGTCGGCGGCGGAGATGCCGGTGCTGATGCCGTCGGCGGCGTCGACCGTGACGCTGTACGCGGTGCCCCGCGCGTCCTGGTTGGTGTGGTACATCGGCGGCAGGTCCAGCCGGTCCGCCTCACCCTCGGTCAGCGCCACGCAGACGTAGCCCGAGGTGTAGCGCACCATGAAGGCCAGCAGCTCCGGTGTCGCCTTTTCGGCCGCGAAGATGAGGTCACCCTCGTTCTCGCGGTCCTCGTCGTCGACCACGACGACCGGGCGGCCCGCCGCGACGTCCGCGATCGCCCGCTCGATGGCGTCGGCGTCGAACACCGCCCCGGTGCCGCACGGGGTCCAGCCCGCCTCGGGCTCTGCCGCACTCGTCTCACTCATGACCGCTGCTCCTCCGTGCCGCCGTCCCGATTGTGCACCTGGTCGCGGATGTGTGCCTCGGCCAGCTTTTCGACGTACTTCGCGACCACATCGACCTCGAGGTTGACCAGGTCGCCGGCCTCCCGGCCGCCGAGCGTGGTCACCTCCAGCGTGGTCGGGATCAGCGCCACCTTGAACTGGTCGGCGGTGACCGCCGCGACGGTCAGGGAGATCCCGTCGACCGCGATCGACCCCTTCTCGACCACGTACCGGGCCAGGTGCCCCGGCAGCGCGAAGGACGTGACGCCGGTTTCGTCGCGGGAGAGGAACACGCCCGTCCCGTCGACGTGCCCCTGCATGATGTGCCCGCCGAGCCGGCCGCCGGCCGGGGTGGCGCGCTCCAGGTTGACCCGGTCGCCGACCGCGACCTTGGCCAGGCTGGACCGCTGCAGCGTCTCGTGGACGACGTCGACGGTGAACTCGCCGCCCGCCACCTCGACCACCGTCAGGCAGACGCCGCTGACCGCGATCGAGTCGCCGTGCCCGGCGTCGCTCGTCACCAGCGGCCCGCGGACCCGCAGGCGCGCCGCGTTGGTCAGCTGCTCGACCGCGGTGACCTCGCCGATCTCCTCGACTATGCCGGTGAACACGTCCGCTGCCTCCTTGTGAGCCGGTCCTTCCATCCAACACCTGCCGCGGCCCCGTGGCTTCTCCGGTGCCGCCGCGGC
Organism: Amycolatopsis sp. NPDC051758; assembly: GCF_044453095.1. Lineage (NCBI taxonomy): Bacteria > Bacillati > Actinomycetota > Actinomycetes > Pseudonocardiales > Pseudonocardiaceae > Amycolatopsis > Amycolatopsis sp. NPDC051758. The sequence goes on from NZ_JBITCJ010000003.1 coordinate 220,911, forward strand.
GTCAGCCGGCCCGGCCCCGGGCCGCCTGCTCGCGCAGCGCGGCGACCGCTTTGCCGGGGTCACTCGCGCCGTAGACGGCGGACCCGGCGACGAAGCAGTCCACCCCCGCCTCGGCGGCCTGCTCGATGGTGTCGGTGTTGATCCCGCCGTCGATCTCGACGATCAGCTTCAGGTGCCCGGTGTCGACCAGCCGCCGCGCGGCGCGGACCTTCTCCAGGACGTCCACGATGAACGACTGCCCGCCGAAGCCCGGCTCGACCGACATCACGAGCAGCGTGTCGTAGTGCTTGAGCACCTCGAGCCACGGTTCGAGCGCGGTGCCCGGCTTGATCGACAGGCCGGCCTTCGCACCCGCGGCGCGCAGGTTCTTGGCCAGCGCGACCGGGTCCTTCGCGGCCTCGGCGTGCACGGTGACGTTGTAGGCGCCGGCCTCGGCGTACCCGACCGCCCAGCGGTCCGGGTCGTCGATCATCAGGTGGCAGTCGATCGGCAGGTCGGTGCTGGCGATCAGGGCCTTGGCCACCGGCAGGCCGAGGGTCAGGTTGGGCACGAAGTGCGCGTCCATCACGTCGACGTGGACCCAGTCGGCGCGGGTCTCCCCCGTGCCGGCCACGGCGGCGATCTCCTCGCCGAGCCGGGCGAAGTCCGCGGACAGGATGCTGGGGGCGATCAGGGGTCGGTCTGCCACGTCCTGAGTGTAGGAGGACGCTGCTAACGCCCACTAACCGGTTGTGACCGGTCTCGCCACCCGATCTGGCTCCGCAGGGGGAAGCACCCGGGGTCCCGGTGCCCATAACCTCGGCGTCATGTCCGGTTTCCCACGTTCCCTGCTGCGTCCCGGCGGTTACCTCAGCGTGCCCTACGCCCTGCTGGGGACCGCCCTGACGCTGCCCGCGTTCCCCTTCGCCCTCGTCGTGGTGCTCATCCCGGGCCCGCCCCAGCTGCACTTCGTGCTCGCGCTGGCCGTCGTCGCCCTCGTGCTGGGGCTCGCCGGGCTGGCCGGGCCCACGCGGCGCTTCGGCGTGGCCGTGGCCAACGCCATGCTCGGGACCGACCTGCCCTCGCCGGGACGCGCCCGGCCCGCCTGGCCGGACCGGCTGCGCTCGGCCGCCTGGCTGGTGCTGCACGGCGCGCTGGGCGGGCTGCTGCTCATGGTCGAGGGGATGCTGCTGCTCGGTGTCCTCATGCCGGTGATGTGGCTGAACGGCGACCAGGGGCAGTTCTCGTTCTTCGGCGCGACCACCGACGCCGGGCCCTGGACGGTGCCGGTCGCCCTGGTCATGCTCGTGGCCGCGCTGCTGCTCGCGGCCGCCGCCACCCGCGGCTTCCGGGCCGGCGCGGCGGCGCTGCTGGGGCCGTCCGCGGCCGAGCGCGCGGCGCTGGCCGAACGCCGCGCGGCCGTGCTCGCCCAGCGCAACCGGCTGGCCCGCGAGCTGCACGACTCGATCGGGCACACGCTCACGACGTCGACCCTGCACGCGGCGGCCGCCGCCGAGCTGGTCGAGGCCGACCCGGCCCAGGTGCGGCGCGCACTCGGCACGATCGAAGAAGCTTCGCGCAGTGCACTCGAGGACCTCGACCACGTCCTCGGCCTGCTTCGCGAGGAGCCCGCCGCGAAGGAGCCGACGCGCACGCTCACCGAGGTCGACGTCCTCGCCGTGCGCGCCCGCGAAGCCGGGCTCGACGTGCGGCTGGCCGTCACCGGCCCGGTCGCCGTCCTGCCCGCCGCGGTGTCGCGGGAGGGCTACCGGATCGTTCAGGAGGGCTTGACCAACGCGCTGCGGCACGCCGGGCCCGGCGGGGTGGACGTCCGCGTCGAGGCCCGGCCGGACCACCTCGAGATCGCGGTGGTCAACACGCTGGCCGGGGCCGGCCCGCGGCCCGGGCGGCGTGGGCTGGCCGGGCTCGCGGAGCGGGTCGAGGCCCTGCGGGGTGAGCTCGAGGCGGGCCCGGACGGCGAGCGGTGGCGGCTGAGCGCGACCATCCCGCTGCGGGCGGGCGCGTGACGCCCACCGTGCTCTTGGCCGACGACGAGCCGCTGGTCCGCACCGGCCTGCGGGCCCTGCTGGAGCAGCAGGGCCTGACCGTGGTCGGCGAAGCCGCCGACGGCGCCGAGGTGCTGCCCGCGGTGCGCCGGACCGCCCCGGACGTCGTGCTGATGGACGTCCGGATGCCCGGCACCGACGGCATCGAAGCCACCCGGCAGCTGCTCGCCGCGCTGGCCGACCCACCGAAGGTCCTGGTCGTCACGACGTTCGACAACGACGACTACGTGCACGAAGCGCTGCTGGCCGGGGCGAGCGGGTTCATCCTCAAGCGGGCCCGCAAGGAGGAGATCGCGCACGCCGTGCGGACGGTCGCCGCCGGCGAGTCGCTGCTGTTCCCCGAAGCGATCCGCCGGCTGGTGAGCGGGCGGCCGCCCGGCGGGAAGTACACGCGCGCCGCGAAGACGCTCACCCGGCGTGAGGCCGAGGTGCTCCGGCTGATCGCCACCGGACTGTCCAACCAGGACATCGCGGCCGCGCTCGTGATCAGCCTCGAGACGGTGAAGACCCACGTGGGCAACATCTTCGGCAAGCTCGGCGCGGCCAACCGCAGCCAGGCAGTGGTCATAGCGTACGAATCGGGCATCGTCGCGCCGGGCCACCTCGCCGGTCAATAACCGACGTGCTCCCGGTCACCTCCGTGAAGCCATGAGTTCGGCCACCGGTCACCTGACGCTCACCCGGCGTCCCTCCTCGGCACACATGCAAGCGGACTAATAACCCGTGTCCGGAATCCGGACTTTTACTTCCCGAAGTCCCCGAAGAGGAGAAACATGGCTTCGCTGCTCACCGGCCGCCGCCGGTGGCTGGTCGCGGGCGCGCTCGGCGCCGCACTGGTCGCCGCCGCCCCGGTCGCCCTGGCCACCAGCGGTTCCGACAGCGCCAACAGCGACAACGCGCGCTCGTCGGCCGGCACCGGTGACCGCACCAACGACGTCCGCTCCGCGATCCAGGGCGGCAGTGCCCGCAACGTCATCCTGTTCCTCGGTGACGGCATGGGCCAGTCGGAGATCACCTCCGCGCGCAACTACGAGCGCGGCGCCGCCGGCCGGCTCGCGATGGACGAGCTGCCGCTGACCGGCGACTACACCACCTACGCGGTCGAGCAGAACAACCCCGGCAAGCCGAACTACGTGACCGACTCGGCCGCGTCCGGCACCGGCTGGGCCACCGGCGTCAAGACCTACAACGGCGCGATCTCCGTCGACGCGTACGGCAACCCCGTGCCGACGATCCTCGAGCTGGCCAAGCGCGGCGGCCTGCGCACCGGCGACGTCACCACCGCCGAGGTCCAGGACGCCACCCCGGCCGTGCTCGGCGCGCACGTCGTCAGCCGCGACTGCAAGGGCCCGGTCGAGACGACCGCCAAGTGCGCGGTCAACGCCAAGGAGAAGGGCGGCGCCGGCTCGATCTCCGAGCAGCTCGTCCAGACCCGCCCCGACGTCCTGCTGGGCGGCGGTTCGGCGTACTTCGACCAGACGGTCACCGCCGGCAAGTTCAAGGGCAAGACCGTTCTCGACCAGGCCAAGGCGGCCGGCTACAACGTCGTGAACACCGCGGCGGACCTGGCCGCGGCGAAGAAGGGCAAGCCGGTCCTCGGCCTGTTCGCCAAGAACAACATGCCGGTGAACTGGACCGGCCCGGCCGCGGTCCACGGCGGCACCGCGCCGTCGCGCTGCACCCCGAACCAGGCGCTGCCGAAGACCCAGCCGAAGCTGGCCGACCAGACCCGCAAGGCGCTGGAGCTGCTCGACGACCGGCACTCGGACAAGGGCTTCTTCCTGCAGGTCGAGGGCGCGAGCATCGACAAGCAGGACCACGCGGCCGACCCGTGCGGCCAGATCGGTGAGGTGATCGACTTCGACGCGGCAATCGCGGCGGGCACGGCGTTCGCCCGCAGCCACCCCGACACGCTGGTGCTGGTGACCGCCGACCACGGCCACAGCAGCCAGATCGTCGAGCCGACCGCCACCCCGGGCCTGACCGCGACGCTCGTCACCAACGAGGGCGCGAACATGACTCTGGCCTACGGCACCGCCGAGACCGGCGGCTCGCAGTCGCACACCGGCACCCAGGTCCGCATCGCGGCCATGGGCCCGCAGGCCGCGAACGTCGTCGGCCTGACCAACCAGACCGACCTGTTCGGCACCCTGAAGCGCGCTCTTCGCCTGCGCTGACCGTGGTGGGGCAGGCCCCCGGATCGTTCGGGCGGCCTGCCCCATGCCCCCTGGCGTCTCGGCTCCCTAGGTTGGGGAACACCAAGACACCAGGGGGTTCTTTCATGCGGAAGTCCTTGCCCGGCAAGCGGATCGTCGCCTGCGGCACGCTCGTCGCGCTCCTCGCGGCGACCACCGCGGCGCCGGCGTCGGCCACCACCACCACGAGCCCGGTCCAGGCGAGCCTGGACGCGCTGACCGCGCAGGACGGCGTTCCCGGCGCCGAAGCGGTGATCCAGGACCACGGCCGGACGCGCGTGGTGCGCAGCGGCCGCGGTGACGTCGCCACCGGGAAGCCGTTCCCGCGCAACGGGTCCTTCCGCGCGGGCAGCGTCACCAAGACGTTCGTCGCCACCGTCGTGCTGCAGCTCGTCGCCGAAGGCCGGGTGAAGCTGGACGCGCCGGTCGAGCGGTACCTGCCGGGCCTGCTGCCGGACAAGCGGATCACCGTGCGGCAGCTGCTGCAGCACACCAGCGGGCTGTACAACTACACCGACGACCTGCCGCTGAACGACCCGGAGTCGCTGCGCCACCTCGGCGCGGACCCGGCCGAGCTGGTGGTGATGGCGCTGAAGCACCCGCCACTGTTCGCGCCCGGCACGGACTGGTCGTACTCCAACACCAACTACATCGTCGCCGGGATGATCGCCGAACGTGTCACCGGGCACGCGCTGACCGACGAGATCGGCCGCCGGATCACCCGGCCGCTGGGCCTGCGCGACACCTACCTCCCGCGCCGTGGCGACGAGAAGCTGCCCGAGCCGCACGCCGTCGGCTACGTGCGGGTCGACGGCAACCTGGTCGACTTCAGCGACTACGAGACGACGATGGCGTGGGCGGCGGGCGGGCTCGTCTCGACCCCGGCCGACCTCGACCGCTTCTACGGCGCCCTGCTCGGCGGGCAGCTCCTGCGCCCGGCCCAGCTCGCCGAGATGCAGCGCACGGTCCCGGCCGGCCTCGGCATCCCGGGCGCCCGCTACGGCCTGGGCCTGGGCAGCATTCCGTTGTCCTGCGGGGAGTTCTGGGGGCACGAAGGCGGGATCCTCGGCTTCACCAACCTCGCCGGAGTGGGCCCGCAAGGCCGCCGGGTGACGGTGGTGCTGAACCAGAACCCGACACCCGCCGCGGCGAACCAGCACATGCTCGCCGCCACCGACGCGGCACTCTGCTCAGGGAAGTAAGTCCTGAGAACTCACAAAGGTCGACCTTGACTCACCCGCCGGCAGCACGACGACTCACCCGCCGGCAGCACGACGATCAGCTGTCATTCGGATTCCGTGCTTCCGGCGGTTGTGCGCGAAGTCGACGATTATCACGCTTCCCATGCGGACCGCGCGGCCGATCTCCAGCGCCGAAGAAGTGAAGTCGACCGGACAGTTCGCGGCCGGCATGCCGATGGCCGAAGAAACTCCGGGTTGCACTTCCGTCGTATCCCCACCCCAGTTTTGCGGCGGCCCGGTCAGGGCAGCAGGTCCAAGACCTCGGTCCACGGCCGCCGGATGTCGAGGCGGTGCAGCGTCACCCCGGCGCCCGCGAGGGTGTCGAGGTGGCGCTGCCACGCCGGGTGGTGCACCCGGGTGTCCTGGATCTGGTACCCCACCACGATCGTGATCCCGGGCGCGCCGAGGACGTCGCCGAGCACGGTGAGCGCCTGGTTGTCCGCGATGCCCAGCGCCAGCTTGGCCAGCGAGTTGGCCGACGCCGGGGCGAAGAGGAACACCTCGGGGTCCGGGTGCGGCCGCGGCTCCCCCGGCAGTCTCGAGACGCTGCGCACCGGCAGGTCGGTGCCCGCGGCGACGTCGTCGAGCCCGCCGGTCGACTCGAGCCAGCGCATCGCGGTCGGCGTCAGCGTGATCGCCGGCCGCCAGCCTCGCGCGGCGGCGGGTTTCACCAGCTCGGCGGCGAACCGGGTGTCCAATCCGCCGCACGAGCCGGCGACCAGCCCGAGATCTCTCACGGTTTGCGCAGCACGGCACAGAACATCGCGTCCGTGCCGTGGCGGTGCGGCCACAGCTGCACGTACGGCCCGTCACCGAGCTCCGGCACCCCCGGGAAGAACTCCCGCGAGTCCACCACTTCGGCCTTCAGCCGGCGCGCGGTTTCCGTCAGCACACCTTCGGTCTCGGCCAGGTGCGGCGAGCAGACGACGTAGGTGAGCGCGCCGCCCGGCCGCAGCAGGGCGTAGGCCGCGGTGATCAGCTCACCCTGCAGCTTCGTGAGGTCCGCGACGTCCGACGGCTGACGACGCCAGCGTGCCTCCGGCCGCCGCCGCAGCGCGCCGAGCCCGCTGCACGGCGCGTCGACGAGGATCCGGTCGTAGCCCGGCTCGAGGCCGCTTTCGCGGCCGTCGGCGACGTGCACCTTCACCGGCAGCCCGGTGGTGGCCTTCTCGACGAGCTTCGCGCGGTGCGGCGCCTTCTCGACGGCGTCCACCCTCGCCCCGCTCAACGCCGCGAGGGAGCCGAGCAGGGCGGCCTTGCCGCCGGGGCCGGCGCACAGGTCGAGCCAGCGCTCGTCGGTGCCCTCGACCGGGACCTTCGTCGCGGCGATCGCGCAGAGCTGGCTGCCCTCGTCCTGCACCGCGGCGAGGCGTTCGCGGACGGGCTCGACGTCGGCCGGGTCGCCGGCGCCGGCGGGCAGCCGGACCCCGTAGGGCGAGTACGGCGCCGGGTCACCACCGGTGATCGCGGCCAGCTCGTCGGCGCTGATCTCGCCGGGCCGGGCGACCAGGTGCACCTCGGGCCGCGCGTCGTCGGCCTCCAGGGCGGCCTTGAGGCCGGCGCCCTTGTCCCCCAGCGCTTCGGCGAACGACCGGGCGATCCAGCGCGGGTGCGCGGTGCGCAGCGCGTAGGCCCCGATCGGGTCGGTGGCCTCGTCCGGCGCCACCTCGTCGAGCCAGGTCTGTTCGTCCTTTTCGGACACCTTGCGCATGACCGCGTTCGCGAACCCGGTGGCCCACGAACCACCTTCGGACCGCACGAGGTCCACAGTGGACGTCACGGCGGCGTGCTCCGGGATGCGCGTGCGCAGCAGCTGGTAAACGCCGAGGCGCAGCGCGTCCAGCACCGCCGGGTCCGTCTTGGCCAGCGGCCGCTCGGCGCACGACTGGATGATCGCGTCGAGCAGGCCTTGGGCCCGCGCCGTCCCGTAGGTCAGTTCGGTGGCCAGCGCCGCGTCCCGGCCGCTGATCCGCCGCTCGCGCAGCAGGTCCGGCAGGACGAGGTTGGCGTAGGCGTCCTTCTCCCGCACGGCGCGCAGGACGTCGAACGCGGCCTGCCGGGCCGGGTCCACCTCCGGCGGGCGGCGCGGGCCTTCCTTGCGCGGGGCCGGGCGGCCCCGCATCGGCCGTGACGGCCGGCGTTCCCTGTGGTCGTTCACCGGAGGCGTTCTCCCTGGTCGATCCTGGTTCCGCGGGCCCAGTCGGTGGCCGCCATCCGTTTCTTGCCGGGCGCCTGGACGTCGCCGAGCCGCAGTGGCTTCGTCGCCGTGCCGACCAGCACCCGCTTGCGTTCGACCACGATCTCGCCCGGCGGCGGGCCGGGTTCGTCGAGCACCGTGACCGGGCCGAGCTTGAAGCGTTCGCCGCGGAACTCCGCCCACGCGCCCGGCTCCGGCGTGACCGACCGGATCTGCCGGTCGACCGCCGAGGCGGGGTCGGCGAAGGACACCCGCGCGTCCTCGACCGTCACCTTCGGCGCGTAGCTGAGCCCTTCGGCGGGCTGTTCCTGCGCGCGCAGGGAGCCGTCGGCCAGGCCGTCCATGGTGGACAGCAGCAGCTTGGCCCCGGACTCCGCGAGCCGGCCGAGCAGGCCGCCCGCCGTGTCGGTGGCCCCGATCGCCTCGGTGACGACGCCGAACACCGGGCCCGCGTCCAGCTCCTTGACGATCCGGAAGGTCGACGCGCCGGTGATCTCGTCCCCGGCCCGGATCGCGGCCTGCACCGGCGCGGCGCCCCGCCACGCGGGCAGCAGCGAGAAGTGCAGGTTCACCCAGCCGAGGCGCGGGATGTCGAGGGCGGCCTGCGGCAGCAGCGCACCGTAGGCGACGACCGGGCAGGCGTCCGGCGCGAGTTCGGTGAGCCGCGCGAGGAAGGCCGGGTCACTCGCCCGCGCGGGCGTCAGGACCTCGATGCCGTGCTCGTCGGCGAGCGCGCCGACGGGCGAGCGGACGACGCGGCGGCCGCGGCCGGCCTGGGCGTCGGGCCGGGTCACGACGGCGGCGATCTCGTGCCGCCCGGAGTCGAGCAGGGCGCGCAGGGCGGGGACCGCCGGTTCGGGGGTGCCGGCGAAGACGAGCTTCATCGGCCCACCCCCGGCGGGAGCAGGGATTCACGTGGCTGGAACATCGCGCTTGAGTCTAGAAGGCCCCGATGATCACGGCGCGCTCGCGCCCGCCTCCGCCCGAAGTTGTGCACAGCCCCGCCGTGATGTGGACAACCCGGCTCCGGCCACGGCCTTTCCGGCCGGGCCGCCGGGGGCCCGCGGTAGACAGGATGCGGGCCGCGGAAACGGCGGCTCCAGGACGGTTTTCACCACCGGAAGGTCAGGAGTTGCACGTGTCCTCTCGAGTGCACAGCCGGTTCGGCGCGGAGCGTGGCCGGTATGCCGGTCCGCCGCCACGCCCGGTGCCGCCGGTCGACCGGCGGCGCCACCCGGGCCGAGCCTGCCCCAGACCGGGCTGGCTCCACTGCGACCGGCCGGCCCGGATCAGCACGGAGACCGACCGAAACGGCAGTCCTTCTCCGCATTCCAGCCGAGCCGGCACGCCACATCAGCTCCCCCGCAACCGACCAGCCCGGTCCAGCACGGAGACCGGCCGAAACGCCGGTCCCCCGCCGGGCGCGGTGCTACCAGCGCACCGGCCACACCACCTGGGCCGCGCCCTGGCCACGCCGGACCGGTTCCGCCGCCGCCAGCCAGCGGCCGTCGCGCAGCCGCTCCACGCCGGTCGCCGCGCCGATCTCCGCCGGCGCCGTCGAGAAGCCCTGGCCGCGCGCCTTGAGCACCGCCGTCTCGGGCAGGTTCAAGAACTCCTGCTCGACCTGGGCGGCCGCCGAGTTGCGCTGGGACGCCCGCGGCGCCGCGATGGCGTCCTCCAGGGACAGGCCGCGGTCGATCCGGCCGGTCACGACCTGCAGCACCGTCGTGATGATCGACGCGCCGCCCGGCGAGCCGGTGGCGAAGAACGGCCGCCCGTCCTTCAGCACGATCGTCGGGGCCATCGACGAGCGCGGCCGCTTGCCGGGGCCGGGCAGGTTCGGGTCGGGCACGCCCGGCGTCACCGGGGTGAACGAGAAGTCGGTCAGCTCGTTGTTGAGCAGGAACCCGCGGCCCGGCACCACGATGCCGCTGCCGCCCTCCTGCTCGATGGTCAGCGTGTAGGCGACGACGTTGCCCCACTTGTCGGCCACCGTCAGGTGCGTGGTGTTCTCCCCCTCGTACGGCGTCGGCGCGGCCGCGGTGCCCGCCGCGCACGGCACCGGGTGCTTCGGGTCGGCCGGGGCGACCGGGCTGGTCGCGGCCTTGTCCTTCGAGATCAGGCAGGCCCGCGAGTCGGCGAAGCGCTGGCTCAGCAGCTCCTTGGCCGGCACGTCGATGACGGCGGGGTCGCCGATCCAGCGGTTGCGGTCGGCGAAGGCGAACCGCGTCGACTCCAGGAAGTACTGCAGGTAGTCGGCCTTGCTCGCGTGCTTCAGGTCGAAGTTCTCGAGGATGTTGAGCGCTTCGGCCACCGTGAGCCCGCCCGACGACGGCGCCGGCATGCCGTAGACGTCGAGGCCGCGGTAGCTCGCGCGGGTCGGGGTGCGCTCGATCGCCCGGTAGGCGGCGAGGTCCCCGGTGGTCAGCTTCCCGGGCCGCACGTTCAGCGTCGAGGCCGGGTCCTTCGGTGGCGTCTGCACGGTCTTGGCGATGTCCGCGCCGATCGGGCCCTGGTACAGCGCGTCGACACCGCGACGCTCGAGCTGCGCGTAGGTGTCCGCGAGGTCCGGGTTCCGGAAGACGGTCCCGGGTGACGGCGGCGCCCCGTTCGGCAGGTACAGCGACCGCGTCGACGGGAACGCGGCGAACCGTGCGGCGTTGTTCGCGATCTGTGTCTGGAACGTCGGGTCGACGACGAATCCCTTGCGCGCCAGCTCTTCGGCGGGCTTCAGGGACTTCGCCAGTGAGCGCGTCCCCCACTTGCGGAGCGCTTCGGACCAGGTCGCGGGTGTGCCCGGGACGCCGACGCTCAGCCCGCTCGTGACGGCGTCGTTGAACGGCAGCGGCTGGCCGTTTTCGACGAAGAGGTTCGCGTCGGCGGTCTTCGGCGCGGTCTCGCGGCCGTCCAGAGTGTGGACGCGATGGGTCTTCGCGTCGTAGTAGACGAAGAACCCGCCACCGCCGACGCCGGCGGAGAACGGGTCGGTCACGCCGAGCGCGGCGGCGACCGCGACGGCCGCGTCGACGGCGTTGCCGCCGTCACGCAGGATTTTGGTGCCGATCGCGGTCGCGTCGGCGTCGATGCTGGCCACGGCGCCGCCGAAGCCGACGGCGACCGGCGACTTCGGGGTGGGGGTGGCGGCGGTGGCGGGTCCGGCCGCCACGCCGGTGGCGAGCACGGCGGTGGCGGCGGCAACGAGGACACGGCGGCATCTGTGCGCGGGCATGGGGGCGAGTCTGCTCCTTGCGTCAGCCGCCTTCAAGACGCCAACGAGGCGCGGGGAATCCGATTCGTCCGTTCTGTTACTCATTCACGGACTCGGCGACAGCAGGAAATTGAATCACATGGAGCAGTGACATGACCTGCATCGCTGTAACAGACTCAGTGCCGCGCGGCCCTGCACAGCCGCGCACAGCGAGGGCAATCCGAAAGGAACAACTCAAGATGACTGCACCACGAAGCTGGCGCCGCCTGCTCGGCGCCGCGCTCGCGGTCTCGACCTCCCTGCTGGTCGTGACCGCCGCCGGCGCCGAAGCGGCGCCCGGCCTGCCAGACCAGGACGCGACCGGCAACCACGAAATGGGGGCGTCGATCCGCGCCCACGACGGGGTCGCCCCGGCGGGCCTGGCGCCGGCGTCGGTGGACGCGAGCGTCCCCGGCATCGACGTCAGCTCCTACCAGGGCAACGTCAACTGGGCGTCGTACTGGAGCGCGGGCAAGAAGTTCGCCTACGTCAAGGCGACCGAGGGCACCGGCTACCAGAACGCGTACTTCAGCCAGCAGTACACGGGCTCGTACAACGTCGGCATGATCCGCGGGGCCTACCACTACGGCCGCCCGGACCTCTCCGGCGGCGCCGCCCAGGCCGACTACTTCGTCGCCCACGGCGGCAACTGGTCGAAGGACGGCAAGACCCTGCCGGGCACGCTCGACATCGAGTGGGGCCCGAACAACACCTGTTACGGCCTGAGCCAGGCGGCGATGGTGTCCTGGATCAAGGCGTTCAGCGACGAGTACCACGCGAAGACGACCCGCTGGCCGGTCATCTACACGGCGACGAGCTGGTGGACCGAGTGCACCGGCAACAAGGGCGACTTCAGCTCGACGAACCCGCTGTGGGTCGCCCGGTACGCGTCGTCGGCCGGGACGCTGCCGTTCAACTGGGGCTTCTACACGTTCTGGCAGTACAGCTCCTCCCCGATCGACCAGGACCAGTTCAGCGCGGACATCTCGCGCCTGAAGGTGCTGGCGACCGGCTGATCCCCGACTTACGCGGGTTACGTGGGTGGCGCGGTCGACGGAAGACTCGGCCGCGTCACCCACGCCGTGGAGGGAAACCCGTGCGCCTGACCGCCCTGCTCCCCCTGCTCGCCGCCGTTCCGCTGATCGCCTTCCCCGGGGTGGCCACGGCCGCGCCCGGCTGCTTCGACCCGGCCGCGCCGCTGACCGTCGAGGAACAGCGCCTGACCGCTTCCCTGCCGGCAGGTGGCCCGGCCGTCGGGCCCGAGCTCGTGCGGCTGGCGGGGCTCGATCCGCTCGTCGCCGAGGTCAAGCACGACCTCTGCGCGGCACGCACCCCGCGCCGGGCCGTTCGGGTGGTCACCCAGGCCGGAGACCGGCTGTGGCGGACGGCCGTCGACCGCGCGCAGGGCCGGCGTCCCGGCCTCGGGACGCTCGACCGTTTCGACGACCGGCCGCTCTACTGGGCACGGCTGCAGCTCAGCAGCGCGATCCGGCAGTGGACGCCGTCGTTCCCGCTCGCCGGCCGCGCTTCCCTGCTGACGGCGTTCGACCGCGGCTCGCGCGGCCTCGACGACGTCGAGTTCCCCCTGGGCAAGACCCGGCGGCTGATGGTGAGCGGCTTCGACCCGTTCCAGCTCGACGGGCCGGGCCTGACCATTTCGAACCCCGCCGGCGCGTCGGCGCTGCAGCTGGACGGGCGCGTGCTGGACACGCCGTCCGGGCGCGCAGTGGTGCAGGCGGTGAGCTTCCCGGTCGTCTGGGGTTACTTCGACCAGGGCATCGTCGAGTCGGCGTACGGCAGCGCACTGCGCGACCGCGCCCGGAGGCCGGACGTGCTGATGACGATCAGCCAGGGCCGCCCCGGTCGTTTCGACATCGAACGCTGGGCCGGCGCCTGGCGCGGCGGTTTCCCGGACAACAACAACGTTTCGGTGACCGGCGGCGTCCCGCCCGCGGCGGGCTGGCCGCAGCCGGACGTCCAGTTCATCGAGACGACCCTGCCGTACCAACGGATGCTGGCCGCACCGGCCGGCGCGTACCCGGTCAACTTCAACCAGGCGTTCTGCGTGTGGCCCGATTCGTCGCACCCGGGCGTGGGGACGCCGGTGTGCCGTTCGGACGCTCCGGCGCCGGGCGAGATCGCGGCGTCGGGCGGCGGCGGAAATTATTTGTCGAACGAGTCGATGTTCCGCAGCAACCGCGTCCGGGTCGGCCTCGGCCTGACGTCGGTGGCCGGCGGGCACCTGCACACGCCGGTGCTGGGCCAGCCGAAGGATCCGGCGGCGTTGACGGACGCGGACTTCGAGGCCCGTCGTCAGGCGATCGCGGCCCAGGTGATCACGTTGGCCACGGCCGCAGCGGGCGGCACGGACACGGCAAACCCGCCGCAGGCAACGGAATCCCCGCGCGCCGCAGTGGAATCCCTACCGGGCACCGTCCTCGGCGGCTGACCGCGCCCGTGTCGCCCCTTCAATCACACGTGATGCCCCTCTGGTCACGCGAGATCGCTCTTCGATCACGCGAGTCCCGTCCCCGGACACGCGAGATCGGAGTTTCCGCCCGCACCGCGGGGCTTTTCGCGTGATCCAGCGGGCATCACGCGTGTTTGGAGGGTCGACACGAAGAGCTAGATGAGGTCCAGCGGATCCAGCTGGATGCGGATCGGTTCGGTCGCCTTCCTCGCGTCGCGGCGGGCCGCGGCCGCGTGGATCGACGCGGCCAGCGTCTTTCCTTCGGCGCGCGAAACCCGGACCAGCGCCCGTTCTCGCTCCGCGTTGCCCTCTTCGTCGACCTCGCCGAGCGGCACCGGGCCCAGCACCTCGCCCGACGAAGGCAACGGGAGATCCGCGAGCAGGCCCGCCACCGCGTCGGGACTGCCCTCCACACTCGCCATCCGCATCGCCGGCGGGAAGCCGAGCTCCTGGCGCTCGGCGAGCTCCTGCGCCGCGTGCCAGGCCGGATCCCAGCGGACGAGCGCCTGCACCACCGGCATGCCCGCCTCCGCCCCGACGATGACGCGGCCGCCGGAAGAAGCCGGGCGGACCAGGGCCGCCGCGGCCATCCAGCGGCGCAGGGTCTCTTCGCCCGCCCGCAGGTCCTGGCGGCCGAGCAGCGCCCAGCCGTCGAGGAGCAGCGCTGCGCCGTAGCCGCCTTCCGCCACCGGCTCCGCGCCCGGGGTGCACACCACCAGCGCCGGTTTACCCGGTACCGAAGCCAGGACCTCCGCCGCGCCGGACGTGCGGACCGAGACGCCCGGGAACGCTCGCCCCAGCTCCTCCGCCGTCCGCTTCGCGCCGACGATCACCGCGCGCAGCCGGACCGAACCGCAGGCGGAGCAGCGGAACGCCGTCTCCGGGACGCCGCACCAGCGGCACGCCGGCGGTTTCGGCTGCCCGTCGATCGAACCGCCCGGCAGGGACAGCGGCCCGGCGCACCGGCGGCAGTGGGCTGGGGTGCGGCAGTTGCCGCAGGCCAGGCCCGGCACGTACCCGCGCCGCGGCACCTGGACCAGCGTCGGGACGCCCGCCGCGAACGCCTGCCGCGCGGCCTCGAACGCCACCGCGGGCAGCCGGGCGACGCGGGCGGCTTCGTCGCGGGCGACGTCGAAGTCCTCGCCGACCGGGGTGACGCGCGGGGCGGCCGACCGCAGGGCCGTCCGGTCCGCGAGCACCGGCGCGGCCCAGCCGGACTCGACCAGCAGCTGCGCCTCGGCCGTCCGGGCGAACCCGCCGACCACCAGGGACGCCTTCGCCGCGTGTGCGCGGTCCATCAGCACGTCCCGGACGTGCGGGTACGGCGCGTGCTGGTCGAGGTGCAGGTCGTCGCCGTCGTCCCAGACGACGAACAGGCCGGGGTCGTGGACCGGCGCGAACATCGCCGCGCGGGTCCCCACCACCACCCGCACCGAGCCGCGCAGCACGGCCAGCCAGCGCCGGTACCGCTCGGCGGGCCCGAGGCCGGCGATCAGCGCCACCACGGCCTCTTCGCCCACCAGCTCGGCGCAGGCCTCGTGCACGCGCGTCAGGTCTCGGTGGTCCGGCACCACCAGCACCGCGCCACGTCCGGCCGCGGCCACGGAAGCGGCGGCTTCGGCCAGCCGGCGCGGCCAGTCCTCGCCCGGCAAGGCTTGCCAGACGGCGTTCGCGGGCTTGCCCTCGGCAAGGGCCTCCAGGAACGCCGGGCCACGCTGGTAGCGCGCCCAGGCCGTGGTGTCCGGGGCGTCCGGGAGCGCCGCGGGGGCGAGCGGCGGCTCGCCTTCGGTCTTGGCGTGCCGGGGCGGGATCGCGAGCCGCAGGACGTCGGACAGCGTGCCGCCGTAGCGGTCGGCGACCGCCCGGCACAGCGTGTGCAACGACGGCGGCAGCACCTGCTCGGCCGAGGTCACGCGGTCGAGGAACGCCAGCTTGCTGCCGTAGTCGCTGGTCTCGCCGCGCTCGATCAGGTAACCGTCGACGAGCTGCCCGGCGAACCGGACGCGCACCCGGCAGCCCGGCACCGCGGTCTCGTGCAGCTTCTCGGGCACGAGGTAGTCGAAGGTGCGGTCCAGGTGCGCCAGCGGGATGTCGACGACGATCCGCGCGACCGGCCGCTCGGGCGCGGGCTGCTGGGCGCCCTTCGCCTTCTGGCCCGGCTTCGGCGCCTTCGATTTCCGGGCACGCGAGGGAGCCGCCTTCGGCGAAGACGGCTTCTCCGGGAGATCCCAGAGGGCGGCGGGCTCGGAGCTACTCACGCCGTGATCTCTACCAGACCCCTCCGACAGCCCGGACGCCAGAATGCCGTGAAGGGCACCTTCAGGGACATGTTGTCCCTGAAGGTGCCCTTCACGGCGAACAGATCAGGCGCCGGCCGCGGCCTTGAGGGCCTCGGCGCGGGCCGTGCTCTCCCACGGCAGGTCGAGCTCCGGACGGCCGAAGTGGCCGTACGCCGCCGTCGGGGCGTAGATCGGGCGCAGCAGGTCGAGGTCGCGGATGATCGCCGCGGGCCGCAGGTCGAAGACCTCGGTGATGGCCTGCTGGATCTTCGACGGGTCGACCGTCTCGGTGCCGAACGTCTCGACGAACAGGCCGACCGGGGCCGCCTTGCCGATCGCGTAGGCGACCTGGACCTCGGTGCGCGTGGCCAGCCCGGCCGCGACGACGTTCTTCGCCACCCAGCGCATCGCGTACGCGGCGGAGCGGTCCACCTTGGACGGGTCCTTGCCGGAGAACGCGCCGCCACCGTGGCGGGCCATGCCGCCGTAGGTGTCGACGATGATCTTGCGCCCGGTCAGGCCGGCGTCACCCATCGGGCCGCCGATGACGAAGCGGCCAGTCGGGTTGACCAGGAGCCGCGCACCCGAGGTGTCGATACCGAGGCCCTCGAGCTCGGGGCCGACGACGTGCTCCTTGACGTCGACGCTGAGCATGCGGTCCAGGTCGATGCCGTCGGCGTGCTGCGAGGACACGACGACCGTGTCGAGGCGCACCGGCTGGTCACCGGCGTACTCGATGGTCACCTGGGTCTTGCCGTCCGGGCGCAGGTACGGCAGCACGCCGTCCTTGCGGACCGCGGTCAGCCGCTTCGACAGCCGGTGCGCCAGCGCGATCGGCAGCGGCATCAGCTCGGGGGTGTCCGAGCAGGCGTAGCCGAACATCAGGCCCTGGTCGCCGGCGCCCTGGCGGTTGATCTCGTCCTCGTCGGACTCGACGCGGGACTCGTACGCGGTGTCGACACCCTGGGCGATGTCGGCCGACTGCGACCCGATCGCGACGTTGACGCCGCACGAGTTGCCGTCGAAGCCCTTGGCGGAGGAGTCGTAGCCGATCCGCAGGATGACGTCGCGGACGATGGTGGGGATGTCGGCGTAGGCCTCCGTGGTCACCTCGCCGGCCACGTGGACCTGGCCGGTGGTGATCAGGGTCTCGACCGCGACGCGGCTGCGCGGGTCCTTCGACAGCAGCCCGTCGAGGATCGAGTCGCTGATGGCGTCACAAATCTTGTCGGGGTGCCCTTCGGTCACCGACTCCGAGGTGAACAATCTGCTGCTAGACGCGGTCACGGTGGCCGTCACTTCCTCACCTAGACGTCGGATGCCCCGAAAGTTAGGCACCCCTTATTAAGGCTCAAGCGTACTTACTATCGCTGTGGGCGCAGTCAACGCTTCATCAAGCTCACAACAGCGTCCCACAATGTGGACGCCAGCTCGGCCTTCGCGCCCAGGGGGACGGAGATTTCGGTCCCGTCCGAGCCGAGCAGCCAGCCCGAATTGTCCTCGGTGCCGAAGGCCTTGCCGTCGCCGACCGCGTTGACCATGAGCAGGTCGGCGCCCTTGCGCTTGAGCTTGACGCGGGCGTGGTCGAGGACGCTGCCGTGCTCGTCGCCGGTTTCCGCGGCGAACCCGACGACGACCTGCCCGGGACGCCGGGCCCGCACCAGCTCGGCCAGGATGTCGGCGTTGCGCTCGAGGGTGATCACCGGGTCCGGCTGGTCGTCGGACTTCTTGATCTTGTGGTCGGCCCGGTTCGCCGGCCGGAAGTCGGCGACGGCGGCGGCCATCACGACGACGTCCGCGGTCTCGGCCGCGGCGTGCACCGCCTGCCGCAGCTCCTCGGCCGTCGACACGTGCTGCACGACCGCGCCCGCCGGGTCCGGCAGCGCGACCGTGTGGGCGGTGACCAGGGTGACCTCGGCGCCACGCTGGGCGGCGACGCGCGCCAGCGCGTACCCCTGCTTGCCGGACGAGCGGTTGCCCAGGTAGCGGACCGGGTCCAGCGGCTCACGCGTGCCGCCCGCGGACACCACGACGCGGACGCCCTCGAGGTCGCGGGGCAGGGCGCCGGGCTTGGCCAGCAGCAGGCGGGCGAGGTCGACGATCTCGGCGGGGTTCGCGAGGCGGCCCTTGCCGGTGTCGACACCGGTCAGGCGGCCCGAATCCGGCTCGGCGACGATCAGGCCGCGCGAGCGCAGCAGGGCGACGTTGTCGCGGGTCGCGGGGTGCTCCCACATCTCCGTGTGCATCGCCGGGAAGAAGGCGACCGGGCACCGGGCGGTGAGCAGGGTGTTCGTCAGCAGGTCGTCCGCGAGGCCGTGCGCGGCCTTGGCCAGGAGGTTCGCGGTGGCCGGGACGACCAGGACGAGGTCGGCTTCCTTGCCGACGCGGACGTGCTGCACTTCGGGCACCTCGGTGAACACGCCGGTGTGCACCGGGTGCCCCGAGAGAGCCTCGAAGGTGGCCGCGCCGACGAAGTTCAGCGCGGCTTCGGTGGGTACCACGCGGACGTCGTGACCGGATTCGGTCAGCCCTCGCAGGACCTCACAGGCCTTGTAGGCGGCGATGCCGCCGCCCACGCCCAGGACGACGCGGGGTTTACTCACCCTCGGTGTGCTCGAGCAGGCCACCGTGGATCTCGCGCAGCGCGATCGAGAGCGGCTTCTCGCGCGGGCCCGGCTCGACGAGCGGGCCGACGTACTCGAGCAGGCCCTCGCCCAGCTGGGCGTAGTAGTCGTTGATCTGGCGGGCACGCTTGGCCGAGTAGATCACCAGCGCGTACTTCGAGCTGACCTTCTCGAGCAGGTCGTCGATCGGCGGGTTGGTGATGCCCTCGAGCTCTTCGTGCAGGGTCGCCTGAGTCGTCACTCGTGGTGCTCCGAATCCGTTGGACTACCGGCGGCAAACTGCTCGCCGGTAATCAAGTTTAGCAAGTGCTCGGCGGCCTCTCGCACGTCGGCGTTGACGAGGCGGTGGTCGAACTCGCCGGCGGCGGCCAGTTCACGCTCCGCTTCCGCCAGCCGGGTCTGCACGGCGGCCTCGGTTTCGGTGCCGCGCCCGGTGAGCCGGCCGACCAGCTCCTCCCACGACGGCGGCATCAGCATCACCAGCCGGGCCTCCGGCATCGCCACGCGGACCTGGCGCGCGCCCTGGAGTTCGATCTCCAGGACGGCCGGGCGTCCTTCGGCGAGGGCCTTCTCGACCGGCTCGCGCGGGGTGCCGTAGCAGTTGCCGGCGAACTCGGCCCACTCCAGCAGCCGGCCGTCGGCGACCATCGCGTCGAATTCGGCACGGTCGACGAAGTGGTAGTGCGCTCCGTCGACCTCGCCGGGCCGCGGTTTGCGCGTCGTCACCGAGACGCTGAAGTAGACGTCGGGCTCCAGCTTCCGCAGTTCGCCCACCACACTCGACTTCCCGACCCCCGAAGGCCCCGATACGACGGTGAGCCGGTGCCGGGGGAAGTCCCCCGCCACCGGCTCACTGCCGCGGTCGGCGCCCCGGCTCACCGGGTAGTCCTGACCGACGCCGCTCACTCGCCGCTGAACTCGGCCAGCAGCGCCTTGCGCTGCCGGTCGCCGAGGCCGCGGAGACGACGGCTGGGGGCGATCTCCAGTCGTTCCATGGTCTGCTGAGCGCGGACCTTGCCGACGCCCGGAAGGGCCTCGAGCAGAGCCGAAACCTTCATCTTGCCGAGGACTTCGTTCTCCTCGGCCTGCTTCAGCACGTCGACCAGAGTGGTACCGCCCCGCTTCAGCCGCTCCTTCAGCTCAGCACGGATCTTGCGAGCAGCGGCGGCCTTCTCCAGCGCCGCAGCGCGCTGTTCCTCTGTCAGCTGGGGAAGTGCCACGTTTTCCTCCGGTAGTTCTCAAATCTGGGTGGGTGACGCGACGGTACCCACCCGTGAGCACCGGCCACAATGCGGGGGTGGCTGGTGGGACCCGATTCCGGGGCCTGCTATTGGCCGTTTTCCTGCGGGTCGGCCAGCACTTCGGCGACACGTTCGACCGCTTGGCGCAAAGCGGCTTGCTCCGGTCCGTGCCGCAGGAGGTCGCGGGACGACGCGGGCAGCACACCGGGCAGTCCGGGCCCGAAAAGCGCACGCAAATCGGCCACAGTGGCCCCCTGGGCCCCGAAACCGGGCGCCAGGACTGCTCCGTTCAGCCGCGAGAGATCAAGTTCTCCCGGCCGGACGGTGGCCCCGACCACCACACCCACATCGCCGAACGGCCCCGCTTCGTCGTTGAACGCCGCCGCTTCGTCGACGATCGCCTGCGCCACCGTGCGCCCGTCGGGCAGCTTCGCGTTCTGCACCGCGGCCGCTTCGGGGTTGGAAGTCCGCGCAAGCACGAAGATGCCGCGCCCCGCCGAGACCGCCGTTTCGGCGCATTGGGCCAAAGAGCCGAACCCGAGGTACGGCGAAACGGTGATCGCGTCGGCGGCGATCGCCGCGCCGTCGGCCACGTACGCGGCGGTGTAGGCCGCCATCGTGGAGCCGATGTCGCCGCGCTTGACGTCCAGCAGCACCAGTGCGCCGGCTTCGCGCGCGGTCGTGACGACCCGTTCCAGCACCCGGATGCCCGCCGCTCCGAAACTTTCGAAGAACGCCGACTGCGGCTTCACGATCGCCGTGCGCGCCGCCAGGACCTCCGTGGCGGACAGCGCGAACCGTTCCAGCCCCGAGACGTCCACCGGGAGCCCCCAGGCCTCGATCAGGCCCGGGTGGGGGTCGATCCCGGCGCACAGCGGGCCCCGGGCCGCGACGGCCTTGGCCAGCCGCGCCCCGAACCGCT
The DNA here is from genome assembly GCF_044453095.1 of Amycolatopsis sp. NPDC051758. Classification (NCBI taxonomy): domain Bacteria; kingdom Bacillati; phylum Actinomycetota; class Actinomycetes; order Pseudonocardiales; family Pseudonocardiaceae; genus Amycolatopsis; species Amycolatopsis sp. NPDC051758. The sequence continues at coordinate 241,372 of NZ_JBITCJ010000003.1, forward strand.
CCCCCGCGCTCACGACCGCGCCTTCAGCGCCGCCTGGAGCTCCTGCAGCGACTTGACCCCGATGTCGCCGCGGATCAGCGCTTCGATGCCGTGCACGGCCGCCGCGGCGCCCTGCACGGTGGTCACGCACGGGATGTCGCGCGACACCGCGGCGGTGCGGATTTCGTAGCCGTCGACGCGCGGACCGCTGTTGCCGTACGGGGTGTTGATCACCATGTCGACGTCGCCGTTGAGGATGACGTCCACGATGTTCGGCTCGGCTTCGGTCGAGCCCTCGTAGTGCTTGCGCACCACGGAACACGCAACCCCGTTGCGCCGCAGCACTTCCGCGGTGCCGGAGGTGGCGAGGATCTCGAAGCCGAGGTCCGCCAGCCGCTTCACCGGGAAGACCATCGAGCGCTTGTCGCGGTTGGCGACCGAGACGAACACCCGCCCGGCCGTCGGCAGCGAACCGTAGGCCGCGCTCTGCGACTTGGCGAACGCCTTGCCGAAGTCGACGTCGACGCCCATCACCTCGCCGGTGGACTTCATCTCCGGGCCCAGCAGCGAGTCGACACCGTGGCCTTCGGGCGTGCGGAAGCGGTGGAAGGGCAGCACGGCCTCCTTCACCGCGACCGGCGAGTCGGCCGGCATCTGCCCGCCGTCGCCGTCGGCCGGGAGCACACCGCTCTCCCGCAGGTCCTTGATGGTCGAGCCGGTCATGATCAGCGCGGCCGCCTTGGCGAGCGGCACCGCGGTGGCCTTCGACACGAACGGCACCGTCCGCGACGCGCGCGGGTTGGCCTCCAGGACGTAGAGGACGTCGTCCTTCAGCGCGTACTGCACGTTCAGCAGCCCGCGGACGCCGACCCCGCGGGCGATCGCCTCGGTGGAGCGGCGGACGGCCTGCAGGTCGGTGTGCCCGAGGGTGATCGGCGGCAGTGCGCACGACGAGTCGCCGGAGTGGATCCCGGCCTCCTCGATGTGCTCCATGACACCGCCGAGGTACAGCTCTTCGCCGTCGAACAGCGCGTCGACGTCGATCTCGATGGCGTCGTCGAGGAACCGGTCCACCAGCACCGGGTGCTCGGGGGTGATCTCGGTGGCGCGGCTGATGTAGCCGGCCAGGGTCTCCTCGTCGTAGACGATCTCCATGCCGCGCCCGCCGAGCACGTACGACGGCCGGACGAGCACCGGGTAGCCGATCTCGTCGGCGATCCGCTTGGCGCCCTCGAACGACGTCGCCGTGCCGTACCGCGGCGCGGGCAGCCCGGCGTCGGTGAGCACCTCGCCGAACGCGCCGCGGTCCTCGGCCAGGTTGATGGCCTCCGGCGGCGTCCCGACCACCGGGACACCGGCGTCGGCGAGCCGCTTCGCCAGGCCCAGCGGGGTCTGGCCGCCGAGCTGGACGATCACGCCGGCGACCGTGCCGGACGCCTGCTCGGCGTGCACGACCTCGAGGACGTCCTCGAAGGACAGCGGCTCGAAGTACAGCCGGTCGGAGGTGTCGTAGTCGGTGGACACCGTCTCCGGGTTGCAGTTGACCATGACGGCCTCGAAGCCGGCCTCCCGCAACGCGATCGCCGCGTGCACGCAGGAGTAGTCGAACTCGATGCCCTGGCCGATCCGGTTCGGGCCGGAGCCGAGGATGAGCACCTTCGGCTTCTCGGTCTGCGCGGCCACTTCGGACTGCGCTTCGGGGTCGGACTCGTAGGCCGAGTAGTGGTACGGCGTGGTCGCGGCGAACTCGGCCGCGCAGGTGTCCACGGTCTTGAACACCGGCCGCACGCCGAGGCGGTGGCGCAGCGCGCGGACGCCGTCCTCACCGGCCAGCTCCGGCCGCAGCGCGGCGACCTGGCGGTCCGACAGGCCGGTGCGCTTGGCGCGGCGCAGCAGGTCGCCGTCCAGCACCGGCGCGTCGCGGACCTCGGCGCCGACCTCGCCGATCAGGGCGATCTGGTCGATGAACCACGGGTCGATGCCGGAGGCCTCGTGCACCTGCTGCACGGTGCCGCCGAGGCGCAGCGCGCGTTCCACTTCGTACAGCCGGCCCTCGTGCGGCACGCGCAGGGCGTCCAAAGTGGACTCCAGCGTGGCACCCTCGGGGTCGGGCAGCGTCCAGAACCCGGTCGCCTTGGTCTCGATCGAGCGCATCACCTTGCCGAGCGCCTCGGGGAAGCTGCGGCCGAACGACATCGCCTCGCCGACGCTCTTCATCGTCGTGGTCAGCGTCGGGTCCGCGCCCGGGAACTTCTCGAAGGCGAACCGCGGCATCTTGACCACGACGTAGTCCAGGGTCGGCTCGAACGCCGCCGGGGTCACGCCGGTGATGTCGTTGGTGATCTCGTCGAGGGTGTAGCCGATGGCGAGCTTCGCGGCGATCTTGGCGATCGGGAAGCCGGTCGCCTTCGACGCCAGCGCGGAGCTCCGGGAGACGCGCGGGTTCATCTCGATGACGACCATCCGGCCGTCGGCCGGGTTGATCGCGAACTGGATGTTGCAGCCGCCGGTGTCGACGCCGACCGCGCGCAGCACGTCGATGCCGACGTCGCGCATCACCTGGTACTCGCGGTCGGTGAGCGTCATGGTCGGCGCCACGGTGACGGAGTCGCCGGTGTGCACGCCCATCGCGTCGACGTTTTCGATCGAGCAGACGACCACGACGTTGTCGCTCTTGTCGCGCATCAGCTCGAGCTCGTACTCCTTCCAGCCGAGCACGCTCTCCTCGATGAGCACCTCGGTGACGGGAGATTCGGTGAGCCCGGTGGAAGCCAGCCGCTCGAGGTCCTCGGGCGTGTGCGCCATGCCGGAGCCGAGCCCGCCCATGGTGAACGACGGCCGGATGACGACCGGCAGGCCCAGCTCTTTCACGGTGTCCCGGACTTCGTCCATGGTGTTGCACACGCGGCTGCGCGGGGTCTCGGCGCCGACCTCGGCGACGATGTTCTTGAACTTCTGCCGGTCCTCGCCGCGCTGGATGGCGTCGATGTCGGCGCCGATCAGCTCGACGCCGTACTTCGCGAGCACCCCGCGCTCGTGCAGGGCGACCGCGCAGTTGAGCGCCGTCTGCCCGCCGAGGGTGGCGAGGATCGCGTCCGGCCGCTCCGCCGCGATGACCTTCTCGACGAAGTCCGGCGTCACCGGCTCGATGTAGGTCGCGTCGGCGAACTCGGGGTCGGTCATGATGGTCGCCGGGTTCGAGTTCACCAGGGACACGCGCAGGCCTTCGCTGCGCAGCACCCGGCAGGCCTGGGTGCCGGAGTAGTCGAACTCCGCGGCCTGCCCGATCACGATCGGCCCGGAGCCGATCACCAGCACGTGCTGGATGTCCGTCCTCTTCGGCATCAGGCCTTCTTCTCCATGAGCGAAACGAAATCGTCGAACAGGGGGGCCGCGTCGTGCGGGCCGGCCGCGGCTTCGGGGTGGTACTGCACCGAGAACGCCGGGACGTCGAAGGCCCGCAGGCCCTCGACCGCGCCGTCGTTGGCGCAGTAGTGGCTGACCTGAGCCGCGCCGAAGGGCGACTCGAAGCGCTGCCCGGGCTCGCCTTCGAGGGCGAAGCCGTGGTTCTGCGCGGTGATCGCGACCCGCTTGGTCACCACGTCGATCACCGGGATGTTGATGCCGCGGTGGCCGTAGCGCATCTTGTACGTCCCCAGCCCGAGCGCGCGGCCCAGGACCTGGTTGCCGAAGCAGATGCCGAAGAGCGGGATCTCGCGGCCGAGGACCTGCTTGGTCAGCTCGGTGGCGTGCACCGTGGTGGCCGGGTCGCCCGGGCCGTTGGAGAGGAACACGCCGTCCGGCTCGATCGCCAGGAGGTCGTCGATGGTGCTGGTCGAGGGCAGCACGTGCACCTCGATGCCGCGCTTGACCATCTGCCGCGGGGTGTTGGACTTGATGCCGAGGTCGAGCGCGACGACGCGGAAGCGGGTCTCGCCTTCGGGCGAGACGACGTACGGCTTCGGCGTCGAAACCTGGCCGGCCAGGTCGGCGCCCTCCATCTTCGGGCTGGCGAGGACCTCGGCGACCATCTCGTCGACCGTGCCGAGCGCGTCACCGGAGAAGACCCCGGCGCGCATCGCGCCGAGCTCGCGCAGGTGGCGGGTCAGCGAGCGGGTGTCGACCTCGGCGATGCCGACGATCCCCTGGTTCGCCAGCTCGTCGTCGAGCGAGCGCTTCGAGCGCCAGTTGGACGGCGTGCGCGCGGGGTCGCGCACCACGTAGCCGTTGACCCAGATCTTCGAGGACTCGTCGTCCTCGTCGTTCCAGCCGGTGTTGCCGATCTGCGGTGCGGTCTGCACCACGATCTGCCCGTGGTAGGACGGGTCGGTCAGCGTCTCCTGGTAGCCGGTCATGCCGGTGCAGAAGACCGCCTCGCCGAGGCTCCGCCCCTGCGCGCCGTACGCCGCGCCGCGGAACACCCGGCCGTCTTCGAGCACCAGTGCGGCCTGAGCGCGCGCGTTCACTGGGCACCTCCCTTGATCTTCAGCTGTTCGATCCAGTGTGGATAGTCGTCGAGCTCGTCCCCGCGGAAGCCGGTGTCGAGCTCGGTTTCTCCGGCCCGCCACGTGAGCACCAGCAGGGCGTCGGTGCCCATCACCTTCCCGGCGATCTTCGAGTCCGGCCGGACCCCGGTGACCGCCTCGCGCGGGATCCAGAAGTCGGGGGCGCCGCCGCGTTCGACCGCGACGCCGCCTTCGTGGAGCCGCCAGACCGCGCCGGTGCGCAGGCCCGCGCCGCGGGTGACGACCCGGTTCTGCCACTCCCCCGCGATCGTGGTGGCGACGTAGACGCCGGTGGACTCGAGCAGGATCGCACCGGGGTCACTGGGGATTTGCTCGAACGGTGGCACCTGCACGCTCTGCGAGCGCGCCTTGCGCCGCCAGCCGACGTACATGCCCCACAGGCAGAGCAGGAAGAAGGCGACGATCGCCAGCACCAGCCACAGGCGTTCCATCAGCAGATCTTCCCGTCCCGGGCGGTGACCCGCCCGCGCAGCAGGGTGGCGGTCACCACGCCGGGCAGCCGCATTCCCTCGTACGGGGTGTTGGCGGCGATGCTGGCCAGCTCCGCGCCCCGGACCGTCCACTCGGCCTCCGGGTCGACCAGCGCCAGGTTCGCCGGCTCGCCGACCGCGATCGGGCGGCCCTGGTCGGCCAGGTTGCCGATCTCGGCGGGCCGCTCGCTCATGACGCGGGCGACGCCGCGCCAGTCGAGCAGCCCGGTCCGGACCATGGTCCCGGCCACGATGGACAGTGCCGTCTGCAGCCCGAGCATGCCCGGCCGCGCGGCGCTCCACTCGGTGTCCTTGTCCTGCATCGCGTGCGGGGCGTGGTCGGTGGCGACGCAGTCGATGACGCCCTCCGCCAGCGCGGCCCGCAGCCTCTCGGCGTCGGACTCGGTGCGCAGCGGCGGGTTCACCTTGTTCACCGGGTCGTAGGTGGACAGTCGCTCGTCGGTGAGCAGCAGGTGATGGGGTGTGACCTCGGCCGACACCTTCGTGCCGCGGTCCTTCGCCCAGCGCAGGACGTCCGCGGTGCCCGAAGTGGACACGTGGCAGACGTGCAGCCGCGCGTTCGCGTGCAGCGCCAGGAGGCAGTCGCGCGCCACGATGGACTCTTCCGCCGCGGCGGGCCAGCCGGTGTAACCGAGCCGGGCCGCCTGCTCGCCCTCGTGCGCCTGGGCGCCGACGGTCAGCCGCGGCTCCTCGGCGTGCTGCGCGATGACGACGTCCAGCGCGGTCGAGTACTCCAGCGCGCGGCGCATCAGCAGCGGGTCGGCGACGCAGAGGCCGTCGTCGGAGAACACCTTGACCCGCGCCTGCGACGCCGCCATCGTGCCCAGCTCGGCGAGCTTCTCGCCCTTGAGCCCGACGGTGACCGCGCCGACCGGGTGGACGTCGACCAGGCCGACCTCCTGGCCGCGCCGCCACACGTGCTCGACGATCACGGCGTTGTCGGCGACCGGGTCGGTGTTGGCCATGGCGAACACCGCCGTGTACCCGCCGAGCGCCGCAGCGGCCGAGCCGGAGTCGATCGTCTCGGTGTCCTCACGGCCGGGTTCGCGCAGGTGGGTGTGCAGGTCGACGAGGCCCGGCAGCAGCACCTGGCCGTTCGCTTCGATGACTTCGGCGTCCTCCGGGACGTCGACGGCGCCGATCGCGGTGATCACACCGTCCTCGACCAGGACGTCGACGGGATCACCCTCGCCGTACGGGCGGGCGCCCTTGATCACGGTGCTCACGCGGCGGCTCCTTCACTGGCCAGGAGGTGGTAGAGGACCGCCATGCGCACGTGGACGCCGTTGCGGACCTGTTCGGTGATGGCCGAGGCCGGGGAGTCGGCGACCGCGCTCGCGATCTCCATCCCGCGCAGCATCGGGCCGGGGTGCAGCACAACCGCGTGGTCCGGCAGCAGCTTCTGCCGCTTTTCCGAGAGGCCGTAGGCGATCGAGTACTCGCGTGCGCTCGGGAAGAACCCGCCGTGCATGCGTTCCGCTTGGACCCGCAGCATCATCACCGCGTCGACCGCGGGCAGTTCGGCGTCCAAGTCGTGCGAGACGGTCACCGGCAGGCTTTCCACGCCGTAGGGCAGCAGGGTCGGCGGCGCGACCAGCACCACTTCGGCGCCGAGGGAGGCGAGCAGGTGGATGTTCGACCGGGCGACGCGGCTGTGCAGGACGTCCCCGACGATCGCGACCCGGCGATCCTTCAAGGACCCGAGGCGTTCCCGCAGCGTAGCCGCGTCGAGCAGCGCCTGCGTGGGGTGCTCGTGGGTGCCGTCGCCGGCGTTGACCACCGAGGTGCCGGGCTCGGCCAGCCACTCCGAGAGCCGCTGGGCCGCGCCGCTGGCGGGGTGCCGGACGATCACGCAGTCGGCACCCGCGGCGGCCAGCGTCAAGGCGGTGTCGCGCAGGGACTCCCCTTTGTTCACCGAGGAGCTGGACGCGGAGACGTTGATCACGTCGGCGCTCATCCACTTCCCGGCGATCTCGAACGACACCCGCGTGCGCGTCGAGTTCTCGTAGAACAGGGTGATCACCGTGCGGCCGCGCAGCGTCGGCAGCTTCTTGACCTCGCGGCCGAGCAGGGTGTGCTTCAGCTCGTCGGCGGTGTCCAGCACCGCGGTGGCGACCGCCGGGTCCAGGCCGTCGGTGGCGAGCAGGTGCTTCACGAGTTTTCTCCAGGGACTTCTTCGCTCGCTCGGAGCAGGACCGCGTCGCGGCCGTCGATCTCGGCCAGCAGGACGGACACACCCTCGGTGCGCGCGGTCGGCACGTTCTTGCCCACGTAGTCGGCGCGGATCGGCAGCTCCCGGTGACCACGGTCGACCAGGACGGCCAGCTGCACCGCGCGGGGGCGGCCATGATCACGGAGGGCGTCGAGCGCGGCCCGGATGGTCCGGCCGGAGAAGAGCACGTCGTCGACCAGGATCACCACCCGGTCGTCGATGCCGCCGGTGGGCAGCTGCGTCTGCTCGAGCGCGCGGGGCGGGCGGCGGCGCAGGTCGTCCCGGTAGAGGGTGACGTCGAGGGCGCCGGTCGGCGGGCGGACGCCGGAGAACTCGCCGATCTTCTGGGCGAGCCGGGCCGCGAGGGGGGTGCCGCGGCTGGGGATCCCCAGCAACACGGGCGGGGTAGTGCTCTCCGCACCGTTCGCGGTCTTTTCGATGACCTGATGGGCCATTCGGGCGATCGTGCGCGCGACATCGCCGGCCGTCAGGAGCTCGCGCTCCCCGGCCGAACCAGCCGCGCCACGCGGACGTGACGACACTCGGACTCCTTCCCCGCCTCTCCGGACGGGTCCTTAAAGGACGTCTGTTCCCCTGCTGGTCGGGGATTTCCCACCGACAGTAGCAGGCACTTTGCTCAGTCTTACGGGTGGTGTGGCGTGATTCGCGGCAAGCTGCTGCTTGACCTGGTGACAACAATGCGTAACCATTACTCTGAGTATTCGACTCAGCGAGTCCCCTGGACCGGTCACCCCGACCGGGAGAGGGGGTCAAGAACGGAGAACGACCAGATGGGCGATTACGCCAAGGCGCTCGGGGCCAAGCTCCGCGGGATCCGCCAGCAGCAGGGCCTGTCCCTGCACGGGGTCGAGCAGAAGTCCGGTGGGCGCTGGAAGGCCGTCGTCGTCGGCTCGTACGAGCGTGGCGACCGTGCCGTCACCGTCCAGAAGCTGGCCGAGCTGGCCGACTTCTACGGCGTGCCGGTGGTCGAGCTGCTGCCCGAGGGCCGGGTCCCCTCCGGCGCGGAGCCCGCCACCAAGATCGTGATCAACCTGGAGCGCCTGCAGCAGCTGCCGGCCGAAAAGGTGGGCCCGCTGGCCCGCTACGCCGCGACCATCCAGAGCCAGCGCGGCGACTACAACGGCAAGGTGCTTTCGATCCGGACCGAGGACCTGCGGTCGCTGGCGATCATCTACGACATGACGCCGGGCGAGCTGACCGAGCAGCTCATCGACTGGGGTGTCCTCCCGCCGGAGGCGCGCCCGTCCAAGGAGGACTGATTCGCTCGTGTGTTGCGCCGACGCAGTGAGCGTTCCCCGGTGGGGCACCGGAGACGCTCACTGACTCGTCGGGGGGCTCGCAGCAGATCAGAGCACCGCGCGCAGGCGGTCGGCGATCGTGCCGATCCGGCCCAGCACGCCGTTGACGAACCGCGGCGAATCGTCCGTGGACAGTTCCTTCGCCAGGCCGACGGCCTCGTCGATCGCGACCGGGTCCGGCACGTCCTCGGCCCAGAGCAGCTCGTAGACCCCGACCCGCAGCACCGCGAGGTCGACCTTCGGCATCCGCTCCAGGGTCCAGCCCTGCGCGTGCTCGGCCAGCAGCTCGTCGATCTGCACCCGGCGGGCGGTGACCCCCTCGACCAGGCTGATCGTGTAGTCCCCGACGGGGTCGACCTCCGTCGCGCCGACCCGGTCGGCCAGCAGCGTCACCGCGTCGGTGTCCCGCTGCGTGGCCTCGTACAGCATTTCCACGGCCCGGCGGCGCGCCTGCCGCCGGCTGATCGCGCCGCCGCGGTTCGGATGGGGCTTCGAAGTCGGCATCAGCTGGAGACGCGGCCCAGGTAACGGCCGTCGCGGGTGTCGACCTTGATCTTCTCGCCGGTGGACAGGAACAGCGGGACCTGGATCTCCGCACCGGTCTCGAGCGTCGCCGGCTTGGTGCCGCCGGTGGAGCGGTCGCCCTGCAGGCCCGGGTCGGTGTGCTGGATGACGATCTCGACCGAGGTCGGGAGCTCGACGTAGAGCGCCTCGTTCTCGTGCACCGCGACCTGGACCTCGGTGTTCTCGAGCATGTAGTTGGCGTTGTCGCCGACGACCGCGGCCAGCACGGTGATCTGGTCGTAGGTGTCGCCGTCCATGAACACGAAGTCCTGGCCGTCCTTGTACAGGTAGGTCATGTTCCGGCGGTCCACCGTGGCCGTCTCGACCTTCGTGCCCGCGTTGAACGTCTTGTCGACCACCTTGCCGGTGAGCACGTGCTTGAGCGTCGTGCGCACGAAGGCGCCGCCCTTGCCCGGCTTGACGTGCTGGAACGCGGTGACGGTCCACAGCTGGCCCTCGAGGTTGAGGACGAGCCCGTTCTTCAGGTCGTTGGTCGTGGCCACGAGCTTGCAGTCTCCTGTGTCGAATCTTCGGGGTTCGAGGCCGCTGTCAGACGACCACGAGGTTCTTGGTGCTCAGGGTGAGGAGTTCGGGCTCCCCAGCCCGCACGACGAGCGTGTCCTCGATGCGCACGCCACCGCGCCCCGCGAGGTACACGCCGGGCTCGACGGTGACCGCCATACCGGCGGACAGTGTACCGACGCCCGTCGCGGCCAGGCTCGGTGCCTCGTGGATCTGCAGGCCGACGCCGTGGCCGAGGCCGTGCGCGAAGTGCTCGCCGTGCCCCGCCTCCGCGATCACCCCGCGCGCCGCGGCGTCCACTTCGGACACATCGGCGCCCGGGGCGACGGCTCGGGTGCCCGCCGCCTGGGCGGTGTGCACGAGGTCGTACACCTCCCGCTGCCAGTCCGCGGGCTCGCCGAGGACGAAGGTGCGGGTCATGTCCGAGTGGTACCCGTCGACCGTCGCGCCGAAGTCCAGCTTGACGAAGTCACCGCGCTTGAGTTCGGCGTGCGTCGGCCGGTGGTGCGGGATGGCCGAGTGCGCGCCGGCGGCCACGATCGAGGCGAAGCTGGGCTCGCTCGAACCGTGCTCCAGCATCCGGTTCTCCAGGTCACGGGCCACTTCCAGCTCGGTCCGCCCGGGCCGCAGCCCACCCGCGGCGACCAGGTCGTCCAGCGCCCGGTCCGCGGCGGCGCACGCCTGTCGCAGCGCCTCGACCTCGGCTTCGTCCTTGACCAGGCGCAGCTGTTCGACCAGCCCGGGGGTCCGCTCGAGCTTCAGGTGCTCCTGGAGCGCTTCGTGCTCCTCGACGCTGACGTGCTGGCTCTCGAAGCCGACCCGCTCGCCCTTCGCGGCACGCTTGGCGAGCGCGGCGGCACTCGGCCGGTCGATGACCCGTTCGAGGTCGGGCACCTCGGCGGCCGACTGGGTGGTGTAGCGGCCGTCGGTGCAGAAGAGCGTCTTCCCGTCGCCGCCGGTGTGCAGCAGCACGGCGGCGTTCGAGCCGGTGAAGCCGGTCAGGTAGCGGATGTTGAGCAGATCGGTGACCAGCAGCGCGTCGACACCGGCTTCGGTCAGAAGCCCGCGCAGCGCCGCCCGGCGTCGTCCATGGGTTTCAGGCACTTCTCCACCCTAGTGGGGCGCGCGTGGAACCTTCGTCGCCTTCCGTCGCGGCTCCCGCGCCGGGAAGCGACTCGCCAGTAACCTGGCCTACACTGCCCAGGATGAGCGCCTGGGTGATTCGCGGACTCGGGATGGCGGTGCTGCACGGCGCGGCCATCACCCTCCTCGCCAAGTACGCCGTCTACCACCCCACCGACCAGACCCTGGTGGTGTCGCTCGCGCTCGCCGTCCTCGTCGGCGCCGCCGCGCTGTGGAGCGCCCTGGACGCGTGGCGCGGGCTGCCCGACCGCGGGAAGGTCTGGTTCATCTCGGCGCTCGTCGCGGGACCGGTGGCCGGAATCCTGTACGTCATCGGGCGCGCGGTGTTCGTCGACCAGACCGGCGTGTCGGAGCTGGGTGGCGCGCTCACCGGGGGTGCCGCGTTTTCGGCGTTGCTGGTGTTGATCCCGGCCGGGCTCGGGTTGTTCGTCGGGGGGCGGATCGGGCGGTCGGAGCCGGTCGAGGAGCCGGAAGGCTCGCTTGAGGAGGCGGCGGTCGAGGAACCGGCGGAGGCGCCTTCGCCGCGGCCTCGGCCTCGGCCCGCTCGCCGTCGCCCGGTGGCCGCGGGCGGTCAGGCTGATGACTCCGGGACTCCGCCTCGGCCGGTGCGGCGTCGTCAGCCGCCGAAGGAAGCTCCGCGCGGATAGCTCGCCACTTTCGCCCGAAAGTGCCCCCCGGAGCGGGAACTCCGGATCACTTTCTCAGCGAAAGTGACGCTTGCCGACCGGACGGGTCGCTGTCTCAGCCGCCGAGGGAAGCGCCTCGCGGGTAGCCGTCCCACTGGGCGGCCGTGACCGGGCGTGCCGTCGAGGCGTTGCCCGCCACCACCCCGAGGTCCGGCACTCGCCACAGCCGGCGGTCGTCGAGGACCAGGGCGAACCCGCGGCCCGGCGCCTGCACCGCCTCCGCCCCGGAGCGCAGCCGCGCCGCGACCGGCAGCGCCCCCACCGCGAGCGGGGCCTTTTCCAGCAGCTCGCCGGCCAGCGCCGCGGCGACCGCGCGCCGGTCGACCCGGACCCGCTTGCCGTCCCGGACCAGGTCCATCGTCCGCTCCGGCGAGGGCATCGTGACCCCGTCGAACGTCGCGGCCACCCGGGCGGGGTTCGCGCAGGACTGGCTGTCGAGCAGGTCCAGCCCGAAGTGCCGCAGGCTCGTCGGCGCGCCGGCGCTGCCGATCGCGGTCGCGCGCACGACGTCGAACGGCACCCGGTCACACGGATCGGCCGAGGACAGCGGCGCGTGCCCGTCGGCCCGGCGCACCAGCCCGGGGCCTTCCTTCCACGGCCCGGCGATCACCACGGGCTGGTAGGGGTTCTCGGTGAAGTCCGCCGTCCAGAACGTGAGCGAGGTCCCGGCGTCGGTCTCGTGCGCGACGACGAACGCGTCGAGCGCGCCGACCCACATCAGGTCGGCGCTGAACCCGTCGACGATCGACCGGCCGCGCGGCGCCGCCGTCGACGTCACCGGCACGAACCCGCCGACGTCCAGGGCCTGCACCCCGCCCCCGAACGCGGGGTCGGGCGAGCGCAGCACGAACTGCCCCGCGCCGTTCCAGCCCGCGGCGCGGCCCGTGGTGTCGGTGAACATCAGGTAGAACCAGCCGTCGAGGTACACCGCCGAGGGCTGGCCCGCGCCGTAGACGTTCGCGCGGTGCACGTCGTGCGACGGCCCGAGGATCGGCCGCCCGTTCGCCGCGCGGGTCCAGTGCACCCCGTCGGTGCTGGTCGCGAGCCCGACGGCGTTGCCGAGCGCGTGGTCCCCGGCCGCGCCGGTGTAGTACAGGTAGTAGGTGGAGCCGACCCGCAGCACCGACGGGTCGCAGGTGTGCATGCCGTCGAACTGCCCGGGCGCGCCGGAGAACACGGCCGCCGGAATTCCCCCGCCGGGCGCGGTGAACGGCCCGTCGATGGACTGCGCCTGGGCGTACAGGATGTCGTCGCCGGCGGGTCCGGCGCTGCCGTACTGGCTGCACCACCACATCCGGGTCTGCCCACGGTCGAGCATGACCGACGGCCCGTAGTTGTAAACGGCGTCCGCCCCACCGGCGGCGATCACACCACCACTCTGCCGGGGGTCACCCGATCCGAGTTTGACGTCGGCCGGCCGCGGCGGCGCGGTGGTCTTCCCGCCCGCGATCGCCGGCTGGTCCCCCGCCGCCTGCGGCTGGGCGTAACCCTCGGTGCAGCCCGCCACAAGGAGCGCCGCCAGCACACTGGCAAGCAAGGCACGAGCGGGTCGCCGACCCCCACGACGAAACGGGCGCACGGCATCGGAGTGTAGCGAGAGCTTTCCCGTCCGGGTGACGACGCTCCCGGTCGGCGGTCCCCCGGTCGCGCGCAAGATCGCGGCCGGGACAACGGGTTTCGGAGAGTGGGCCGGTCAGACCCGGTGCCGACGCTCGAGCGGCAGCCAGGTCGGGTCGACCGGAGCGGGTGCCACCGCGGAGCCGGTTGCCCGGCGGGTGGTGGGCCGCCGAGCGGGGAGAGCCTGCGCGGGCACCTTCGGACGACAGCCCGCCGGCCGATGGAGCGCTGGCGGGGAGCCGTCCGCCGTTCTCCAGCCGGTGCGGGCACGTCGGGCGCCGACCCGGCACTCAGGTCGCGAACTTGCCTGAGCGCTGCAAGGCCGAATTGCCGCAAGTGCGTGGCATCAGAGCTGCGCACGGCCGGATCGGGTCCGCGGCCGACTCTCCCTGGATGCGAACCTGCCTGAGCGCAAGGCCAAATTTCCGCAAGTGCGTGGCATCAGAGCCGCGCACGGCCGGATCGGGTCCGCGGCCGACTCTCCCTGGATGCGAACTTGCCTGAGCGCAAGGCCGAATTGCCGCAAGTGCGTGGCTTCAAAGCTGCGCGGCCGGATCGGGTCCGCGGCTGACACTCCCTGGGCGCGAAACCGCAGGTCACCTACCCGGCGGTGGGCCTTCGACCGCGACCAGCTCGACCTCGAAGCCTGCGTCGTTCTCGAGGTAGGCCGCGTAGTGCGCCTCGCCGCCCGCGTACGGATACCGGTCGGCGAACAGTGGCCGCCAGCCGTGGTCCGTCGCCTGCGTCGCCAGGTTGTCGACCTCGGCGCGGGTGGCCACGTGCAGCGCGAGGTGGTTCAGGCCCGGCCGTGTGCGTTCGTGCTCCGGCGCGCTCAGCGCGGGTGAGGCCTCGACCACCAGGTACGTCCCGCCGAGCCGCCAGCTGACACCCGCGGACCAGCGCTGGAACTCCCGCCAGCCGAGCTCGCCGAGCAGCCAGCCCCAGCTCCGCTCGGCCGCCGCCAGGTCCGGCACCCACAGCTCGATGTGGTGTGCCCGCCCGTGGACGGTGGGCAGCGCGACCAGCACACGGTGCAGGTCGCCGTAGTGAATGCCGCTGCCCACGTCGAGGAAACCGAGGCGCCCGGCCACTTTGCGGCTCGCCGCGTTGCTCTCGTGCACCAGCGCCCAGACCGCCGGGAGCCCGAGCGCGCCGAGCCCGTGGTCCAGCAGCGCGCGGGCGGCCTCGGTCGCCAAGCCCTGCCCGCCGTGTGCGCTCGCGATGTAGTAGCCCAGCTCGGGCACCCCGCCCGGCAGCTCCGACGACGGTCGCAGATGTGCGACGCCGATGACCTCGCCGTCCCGCTCGATCACCCAGTGGCCCTGGCCGGCCGGGCCGCGGTAGCCCAGGCGCCGGTCCACCATCGCGCTCGCCGCGGCCGGGTCGGAGAAGTCCGCGGCGAAATAGCGGCTCATCTCCGGGTCGGAGAACACCTTCACGACGGCTTCGCGGTCCGCCTCGACCAGCTGCCGCAGCGTCAGCCGCGCCGTGGTGAGCGTCGGCAGCGTCATCCCGGGTGTGCGGCGAGCCAGCGCAGGGCGAGCGGGTAACCGTCGACGCCGAGGCCGGCGATCACCGCGGTCGCGATGTCCGACAGCACGCTGTGGTGCCGGAACTGCTCCCGCTTGTGCACGTTCGAGATGTGCAGCTCGATCAGCGGCGCGGACAGCTGCGCCGCGGCGTCGCGCACCGCGATCGAGTAGTGCGTCCAGGCACCCGCGTTGAGGACCACGGCGCTGCCGGCGTCGGCGGCTTCGTGCAGCCAGCCGACCATTTCGCCTTCGTGGTCGGTCTGCCGGACCTCGACCTCGATCCCCAGCTCGTCGCCGGTCTTGACGCACAGCGCGGCGAGGTCGTCGTGGGTGGTCGAGCCGTAGACCGACGGCTCGCGCTTGCCGAGCCGCCCGAGATTGGGGCCGTTGAACACGAACACCTTCACAGCAGCACACTCCCGCCGTTCTTCGGGGCGTCCGCCGCGATCGCCGAGTACGCGGCCGCGAGCAGTGACGGGTCCGGGCCTTCGAGCCGGCCGGGTTTGCCGAGGCCGTCGAGGACGACGAACCGCAGCACCCCGGAGCGGGTCTTCTTGTCGCCCTTCATGGTTTCCAGCAGCTGGGACAACGCGTCGGCGTCGTAGGTCGTCGGCAGCCCGAGCAGTTTCAGCACCGAGGCGTGCCGCTCGGCCGTGGCGTCGTCGAGCCGCCCGGCCAGGCGCGCCAGCTCGGCGGCGAACACCAGGCCGACGCTCACCGCGGCGCCGTGGCGCCACCGGTACCGCTCGCGGCGCTCGATGGCGTGCCCGAGCGTGTGGCCGTAGTTGAGGATCTCGCGCAGGTCGGACTCGCGCAGGTCGGCGGCCACGACGTCGGCCTTGACCTGGATGGACCGGCGGACCAGCTCGGCGAGCACGTCCCCGGTCGCGTCGAGCGCGGCCGCCGGGTCGGCCTCGATCAGCTCGAGGATCCGCGGGTCCGCGATGAAGCCGGTTTTGACGACCTCGGCCATGCCGGCGACGAGCTCGTTCGGCGGCAGTGACTCCAGCGTCGCGAGGTCGACGAACACCGCGCTCGGCTCGTGGAACACCCCGACCAGGTTCTTGCCCGCCTCGGTGTTGATGCCGGTCTTGCCGCCGACGGCGGCGTCGACCATGCCGAGCAACGTGGTCGGCACGTTGACCAGCCGGACCCCGCGCATCCACGTGCCCGCGACGAACCCGGCGAGGTCGGTGACCGCGCCGCCGCCGAGGCCGACGACGGCGCCGCGGCGGTCCAGCCCGATCCGGCCGAGCACCTCCCAGCAGAAGCTGGCGACGGTGAGCGCCTTGCCGTCCTCGGCGTCCGGGATCTCGACGCGGTGCGCGTCGAGGCCGGCCGCGATGAGCTCCTCGCGGATGGCCTCGGCCGTCGTGGTCAGCGTGGGCGGGTGGATCAGCGCGATCTTCGAGGCGTCGGCCAGGTGCGTGGTGAGGTCGCCGAGCAGGCCTCGCCCGATCACGACGTCGTAGGGATGGGTGGTGGCGACCGGGATGCGCACCGGGTCGGACATCGGGTGACTCACTCCTTGGCTTCGGCGGGGACGACGAGCTCCGCCGCGAGGTCCGCGACGATCTCGGCGGGCGTCCGGGCGTCGGTGACGACCTCGACGGTGGCGACCTCGCGGTAGACGGGCACCCGCTCGTCGAGCAGTTTCTTGAAGGTGGCGCGGGGGTTCACGCCGGCCAGCAGCGGCCGCGCGCCGGACAGGCCGGTGCGCTGCACCCCGGCGGCCAGGCCGACGTTGAGGAACACGACGGTGTGCTCGACCAGCCGGGCCCGGGTGCCCGGGGTGAGCGGCGCGCCGCCGCCGAGGGAAAGCACACCCTCGTGCTCCGCCAGCGCGGTGGCGACCGCTTCTTCTTCCAACGCGCGGAAAGCGGGTTCGCCGTCTTCGGCGAAGATGTCGGAGATGCTGCGCCCGGTGTGCGCGACGATGTCGTCGTCACTGTCCCGGAAGGTGACGCCGAGCGCCGCCGCCAGCATCGGGCCGACCGTGCTCTTGCCGGACCCGGGCGGCCCGACGATCACCGCGCGAGGGCTCACCACCGCTCCTCGAGGGCCTTGAGGTACGCCTCGGCGTTGCGCTTGCTCTCGATGAGCGAGTCACCGCCGAACTTTTCCAGCGCGGCGTCGGCAAGCACGAGCGCCACCACCGATTCCAGCACGACACCGGCGCGGGGCACCGCGCAGACGTCCGAGCGCTGGTGGATGGCCACCGCGGGCTCGCCGGTCTTGACGTCCACTGTGGACAGTGCTTTGGGGACGGTCGAGATCGGCTTCATCGCGACGCGCACCCGCAGCGGCTCACCGTTGGTGATGCCGCCTTCCAGGCCGCCCGCGCGGTTGGACCGCCGGGTGACACCGACCGGGCCGGAGCCGCGGTCGATCTCGTCGTGCGCCTGGCTGCCCCAGCGGCGGGCGGTGGTGAAGCCGTCACCGACCTCGACGCCCTTCATCGCCTGGACACCCATCAGCGCGCCGGCGAGCCGCGCGTCGAGCCGGCGGTCCCAGTGCACGTGGGAGCCCAGGCCCGGCGGAAGACCGTAGGCGAGGACCTCGATGACGCCGCCGACGGTGTCACCCGCCTTCCGCACGGCGTCGACCTCCGCGACCATCGCGTCGGTGCCTTCCTGGCTGAAGGCGCGCACCGGGCTCTCGTCGATGGCGGGCAGGTCGGCGGCGACCGGCAGCGGGCCATCGGGGGCGTCCGCCCCGCCGATCGAGACGACGTGGCTGAGGATCTCGACGCCGAGCAGTTGCTTCAGGAAGTTCCGCGCGACGGTGCCCAGCGCGGTCCGCGACGCGGTTTCCCGCGCGCTGGCTCGCTCGAGGACGGGGCGAGCCTCGTCGAAGCCGTACTTCTGCATGCCGGGCAGGTCCGCGTGGCCCGGGCGGGGCCGGGTGAGCGGTTCGTTGCGCGCGAGGCCTTCGAGGATCTGCGGGTCGACCGGGTCGGCCGCCATCACCTGCTCCCACTTGGGCCATTCGGCGTTTTCGATCTGGATCGCGACCGGGCCGCCCTGGGTGAGGCCGTGGCGCACGCCGCCGAGGAAGTCGATGTGGTCGGTCTCGAAGCCCATCCGCGGGCTGCGGCCGAAGCCGAGGCGGCGCCGGGCCAGCTGCTCGGTGACGTCGGCGGTGGTGACCCCCACACCGGCGGGCATGCCTTCGAGCACGGCGGCCAGCGCGGGTCCGTGCGATTCACCTGCGGTGATCCAGCGCAACATGTCCTCAATCCTGTCACGGGGGTGGGCCGGGGCGGAAAAGTGCTCCGGTCACGGCGCGGCCGGGAAGATCGCGCACAGCCAGGTGGCCGTGAGCAGCGCGGGACCGTGGGGCACCCGGCCGCGCCTCCGCACGATCGCGACGGCCAGGCTGAGCGGCGCCGCCAGGACGGCCGCGAGCGCGAGGGCATGCCAGCCGGCGGCGCCCAGGACGGCGCCGAGGCTGCCGGACAGCTTCACGTCACCGGCGCCGAGGCTGCCCGGTGCGACGCGGTGGACCAGCGCGTGCGCGCCACCGAAGAGCAGCGCGCCGGCGGCCGCGCGCACGGCGAGCGACGGACCTCCGCCGCCGAGCGCGGCCGCTCCGACGGCGGCGCCGAAAAGGGGGTAGGCGGGGAGGGTGAGCACGTCGGGGAGCCGGAGGTGCCGCAGGTCGGCGAGGGCGAGCGGGACGGCGACGACGGTCAGCAGCACGGGCACCGGCACCCACCAGCCGGGGAGGGTGCCGGCGAGCCAGCCCGCGGTGACGGCCGCCACGCCGAGGGCGGCGAGGACGGCGGTGGCCGGGACGGGAATCGGCGCGGCGGCGCGTTTCAGGAGGGTCGCGGTGAGGGGTGCGGTGGCGGCGCCGGTGGCTGCTGCCGCGGTGGTGATGAGCGTCGGGGAGGTCATGGGTCCAGCGTGCTGCGGTGGGGCTGAGCAGGGCAAACAGCGGGCGTTACGAACGGACCGTTCGCTGCGTTCCGGGGCGGATTTCACTCCTGTGAGTGGACGGGCAGGGCGGATGAGGGTAGGTCCGGCGAGGCGACGTGCGGGCTTGGAGGGCCGGCTCGCGCGCCTGGAGGGGTCGACTCGCGTGATCGAAGAGTCAACTCTCGTGATCGAGAGGTCGACACGCGTGCTTGAAGGGACGACACGAGTACCTGGATGGACGACTCGCGTACGTGGACGGACGACTCGCGTACCTGGAGGGTCGGCTCGCGTACCCAGGCAGTCGGCTCGTGTGCCTGGGCGGTCGGCTCGCGTACCTGGAGGGTCGGCTCGCGCACCCAGGCAGTCGGCTCGTGTGCCTGGGCGGTCGGCTCGCGTACCTGGAGGGTCGGCTCGCGCACCCAGGCAGTCGGCTCGCGTACCTGGGCGGTCGGCTCACGTACCTGGAGGGTCGGCTCGCGCACCCAGGCAGTCGGCTCGCGTACCTGGGCGGTCGGCTCACGTACCTGGGCGGTCGGCTCACGCACTCAGGCGGTCGGCTCGTGCGTGGGCGGATGGGACGGGACCGGAGCGGGCGGGTGGAGCGGGGTGAGGTGAGGTGAGGGGCTCGTCCGGGGCGCTTGCGGCCCGGACGAGCCCCTCACAGGGTCAGGCGGAGGAGGGGGCGGCCGGTGCCGCCGCGCACCTCGAGCGCCGCCAGGTCCGACCGCTGCAACGCCGTGCCGATCACGATGCGGGCCGTGTTGTCCGGGACCGCCTTCCACGTCGCCAGCTGGGTCTCCGTGCCGTTGCGGGCGATCGCCACCAGGATGTACTCGCCGCCGCTGCGGCCGCCCGTGTAGCTGCACGACATGTCGACCTGCGTGCCCCAGTCGAACGTGTCGAGACGCGCGTCGGCGCGGACCGGGAACTGGCCCAGAGCCGTCATCGCGATGGCCTGCGGCACGTCGGGCGCGGGCCAGGCCGCCACCACTCCCAGCGCGACGCACGCCGACACCGCCACGGCGGCCGACACCGACGTCACCGCGTTGCGGATCCGGCGGCCGCGCCGGACGCGCCGGAGCACCGACGGCAGCAGCTCAGGCGGCGGTGGACCGGCGTCGAGCACCGCGGCCGGGGCGTCGACCCTGGCCAGCAGCCCGGGCAGCCCCGCCAGCTCGCGCACCGAAGCCGCGCACCGGTCGCAGGTGCGCAGGTGCTGCTCGAAGCGCTGGCGGTCCTCGGGGGCGAGCGCGCCGAGGACGTACGCCGCGTCGAACGTCGCGAACGGGTCTTCGCTCACTGGGTCACCCCCCTCTCCTCGAGCACCAGGCGCAGGGCGCGCAACGCGTAGTGCGTGCGCGACTTGACCGTCCCCTCGGCCACCCCGAGCCGCACCGCCGCGTCCGCGACGGAGTACCCCTGGAAGTAGCACAGCACCAGCACCTCACGGTGCCGTTCCGACAGCTCCGCGAGCGCTTCCGCGACCAGCCAGCCCTGTACCGCGCGGTCGGTCCCGTCGCCGACCGACCGCTCCGGTGGCCGGTCGGTGACCACCTCGGACCGGGCCGACGCGGAGCGCCAGCCGTCGATCGCGATCCGCCGGGCGACCGTGAACAGCCACGCTCGCGCCGAGCCCTGCGACTGGTCCAGCACCGCCGTCGACCGCCAGGCCCGCAGCAGCGTCTCCTGGACGACGTCCTCGGCGCGGATCCGGTCCCCGGACGTCAGGTGGAGCGCATACGACCACAGCGCGCCCGCGTGCTCCTCGTGCAGCGCGCGCATCAGCGCGTCTTCGGCGACTTCCTTCACCGGCGCGGACCTAGACCGTGGTGCGCCGCCGGTCCTTCACGAACATCAGCGCCAGGCCGCCGACGATGCAGACCGCCTCGGTGATGACGCCCCAGTACTCCGGCTGGCTGTTGAACTGGTCGTGGTTGCCGGCGAACCCGACCGTCGCGGCCAGCACGTACGCGCCGAGCGTCAGCACCCCGAAGCCGACCGCGCCCAGCGCGGGCAGCCAGTGCCGCCAGGCCAGCACCGCGATCGCGATGACCAGCCCGCCGATCGCGTCCAGCAGGAACAACGGGCCGACGATGCCCGGGTAGTCCTCGGTCCACAGGAAGTAGTGCACGCCCGCCGAACCCAGCAGCGCGGCCGCCACGACGATGCGCAGAACCCAACCCACCATGATCTTTCCTCCGCTCCACACCCACTCGGGTACATACACGGTGCAGGGGCCGATCCGGTTCACCGCGGATTGAACCGAACCGGTGTCGATCTCGTTTAGTGGGGCATGACTGCCGAACTGCACTCCCGCCGCACCGTACTCACCACGGGTGCCGCCGTCGCCGGTGCCGCCGTCGGCGCCGTCGCGCTCTCCGCCTGCAGCTCCTCGGACGACGCCAAGCCGGGCACCGCGCAGGCGCCGATCGCCGCCGGGACGCCGCTGGTCTCGCTCGCCGACGTCCCGGTCGGGGAGGCGAAGGCCGCCAAGGCCCCGGACGGCTCCGACGTGATCGTGGCCCGGACGTCCGAGTCGGCCTGCGCCGCGTTCAGCGCGATCTGCACGCACCAGGGCTGCACGGTCACCCCGAAGGGCGCCGACCTGGTCTGCCCGTGCCACGGCTCGGTCTTCAACGCGCTCACCGGAGAGGTGAAGCAGGGCCCGGCGAACAAGCCGCTGCCGTCGGTGGCGGTCAAGGTCGAGAACGGGAAGGTCGTCACCGGCTGACGGGCCGGCGCACGCCGAAGGGCCCTTGTGGACGGTCGTCGTCCACAAGGGCCCTTCGTGTGACGAAAAAGACTCAGGCGTCCCAGCCGAACAGCCGGTCCCCCGCGGCGACGTCACGCTCGCCGTCCAAACCGGACAGGACGTCCGCCGAAGCGTCCAGCGCGACGACCGGGACGATCGGCGAGTAACCGGCCGCGGTCACCGCTTCCGGGTCCCAGCTGACGATCGGCTGGCCGGCCCGCACCTGCTCGCCCTTGACGACGTGCAGCGTGAAGCCCTCGCCCTTCTCCTTGACCGTGTCGATCCCCAGGTGCACCAGCACGGCCTGGCCGTCGTCGGTCGCGACGACATAGGCGTGCGGGTGCAGCGTCGCGACCGTGCCGTCGACCGGCGCGACCGCGTCCGACCGGCCGCCCGAGGGCTGCACCGCGACGCCCGGACCCACCATGGCCTGCGCGAACACCGGGTCGGGGACCTCGGTGATCGGCACCACGCGCCCGGCGACCGGGCTGAGGATCTCGAGGCTCACAGCAGGTCCTCGATGTCGCTGGCGATCGTGTCCGCCTCCGGCCCGACGATCACCTGCAGGGCCGACGACCCCATCTTGACGACGCCCATCGCGCCGGCCTTCTTCAACGCGCCTTCGTCGACGAGGCTCATGTCGTCGACCTCGCAGCGCAGCCGCGTGATGCAGCCCTCGATCTCGGTGAGATTGCCCGCGCCGCCGAGTGCCGCGAGGATCTTTTCGGGCCTGTCATCCGCCATCGCGGTCTCCTTGATCACTGTTTGTTCCCAACCTGACGCGAACCGCGTGTCCACCTGTACTACGCCGTTCGTCGGCATGCACCCCGCCGCGGGCCACGAACGGATAACGGTGGTTGACACCCGTCCGCGCGGCGGAGCATCCTGCCCCATCAGATCATTGGTCTAGACCGGAACGTACCAATGTTCCGGGCCGGACGCGAGCACCGGTCCCCGGTGCACGCCAGAACGAGGAGGGTGACGCCGATGAGCGCGGCCGCGCACGTCCCGCCACCCGACCGGGTCGTCAACGGGCCCACGCCCAAGCACGCCCAGCTGCGGGAAATCCTCCGCCGCACGGTGGAGCGAGAGCTCCCGCCGGGTGCGCCGATCCCGTCGGAACGCGAGTTGGCCCAGCGCTACGGCGTGTCGCGGCTCACGGTCAGATCGGCGATCGGCAAGCTGGTCGAGGAGGGCCTGCTCGCCCGGGTCCGCGGCAAGGGCACGTTCACCGCGGCCCGGCGGATGGAGCTCCAGCTCTACCTGATGTCGTTCACCGACGACATGCGGAGGCGGGGGCTGACCCCGACGACCGAGGTGGTGTCGGCCGCCACCGCGGTCCCGCCCACCGCCTCGGCGCACGCCCTCGGCCTGACCGAAGGCGCCCCCGCGCACCACCTGGTGCGCCTGCGCCACGCCGACGGCGTGCCCCTGGCCGTCGAGCGGGGCTGGTACCACGCGGGCCGGGCTCCCGGCCTGCTCGAGCTCGACCTGACCCAGTCGATCTACGCGCAGTTGGCCGAGACGTACGACGTGCGTCCCGACCAGGCGTGGCAGACCGTCTGGGCCGAAGGAGCGGATCGCGAAACGGCACGGCTGCTGGGCATGCGCGCCGGCAGCCCGCTGCTCGTGTTCCGCCGGGTCTCCAGCGCCAACGGCGACCCGATCGAAGACATCACGTCCTGGTACCGGGGAGATCACTACCAGGTGACCATGCAGTTGGACCGGAACACCCCGGAGCCCGGTCAACCACCCCACTATGGAGGATCCAGATGAGCTCCACCACCGCGGAAGGGGCGAAGAAGAGCGGCAGCGGTCTCGCCGGTCTTCAGCGCTTCGGCCGTAGCCTCATGCTTCCCATCGCCGTGCTGCCGGCGGCGGGCATCCTGCTGCGGTTCGGGCAGGACGACATGCTCGGCAAGGACGGCCTGGGCTGGAACAAGGTCGCCTCGGTGCTGGGCGCCGCAGGTGGCACGCTGTTCAACTGGCTGCCGCTGCTGTTCGCGGTCGGCATCGCGGTCGGCTTCGCCCGCAAGGGTGACGGCTCGACCGCCGTCGCCGCGGTCGTCGGCTTCTTCGTCTTCAGCGCCGTCGTCCAGGTGTTCGCCCCGCTGACCGACCTGCCCGGCTACAAGGCAGGCGCCACCGAACTGGCGCCGATCAAGTGGCCGTACTCGGTGCTCGCCGGTGTTGTGGTCGGCATCGTGGCCGCGCTCCTGTGGCAGAAGTACCACCGCATCAAGCTGCCCGCCTACCTGGCGTTCTTCGGCGGCCGCCGGTTCGTCCCGATCATCACCGCCTTCGTCATGCTGATCCTCGGCGTGCTCTTCGGCCTGGTCTTCCACTGGGTCAACAGCGGCATCGAGGCCGCCGGTGACGCGGTCACCGCGTCCCCGATCGTCGGTGGCGGCATCTACGGCATGCTGAACCGGCTGCTCATCCCGGTCGGTCTGCACCAGCTGCTGAACGTCCCGGTGTGGTTCATCTTCGACGGCGGCGACATCAACAACTTCGTCGCGGGCAAGGCCTCGGCGGGTGCGTTCACCACCGGCTTCTTCCCGATCTTCATGTTCGCGCTGCCCGCCGCCGCCCTCGCCATCTGGCAGACGGCGCGCCCGGCGCAGAAGAAGGTCGTCGGCGGTGTGATGATCGCCGGCGCGCTGACCTCGTTCATCACCGGTGTCACCGAGCCGATCGAGTTCTCGTTCATGTTCGTCGCGTGGCCGCTGTACCTGTTCCACGCGGTCATGACCGGCACCTCGCTGGCGATCTGCAACGCCTTGGGCATCCACCAGAGCTTCAACTTCTCCGCGGGTGGCATCGACTTCCTGCTGAACCTGGGTGCTCCGGCCGCGCAGAAGCCGTGGCTGCTCGTGCCGATCGGCCTGGTCTACGCGGTGATCTACTACGTGGTCTTCCGCTTCGCGATCACGAAGTTCAACCTGCGCACGCCGGGCCGTGAGGACGACTCGATCGAGTCGGACCTCGAGCGGACCGCCGCCGCGTAACATCTTTTACGACGTAACCCCTTTGTAGCGAGAGGACGAACATGCCGGAGAAACGCGTCGCCGTGGCGAGCAAGGTGGGCCTGCACGCCAGGCCGGCCGCGCTGGTGGCGAAGGCGGCCGCGGCGCAACCCGTCGCGGTGCAGATCGCCAAGGCCGGCGGGAGCCCGGTCGCTGCCGGCAGCGTGCTCAACCTGATGACGCTCGCCGCCGGCTACGGCGACGAGGTGGTCATCAGCGCCGAGGGCGAGGGTGCCGAGGAGGCCGTGGAAGCGGTCGCCCAGCTGGTCGCCACCGACCTCGACGCCTGAGGTAGAACATCCCGCGAAGGCCTTCGCACCGGTCCCCGACACCGGTGCGGAGGCCTTCGTGGCGTTTCGTAGGGTGGACGCATGGAGAGCGTGCGCCTGATCGACGAGTGGCCGGTGGACAACGCCGCGACGGCCGTGGTGGCCGCGGACGGGAGCGTCGTGGGCAGCCACGGCGACACCGCGCGGAAGTTCCGGCTGGCCTCGGTCACCAAGCCGCTGACCGCCTACGCCGCGCTCATCGCGATCGAAGAGGGTGTCGTCGAGCTCGACACCCCGGCCGGGCCCGAGGGCTCGACCGTGCGCCACCTGCTCTCCCACACCTCCGGGCTCGCCTTCGACGCGCACAAGGCGATGGCCGCGCCGGGCACGCGGCGGCTCTACTCCAACGCCGGGTTCGAGCAGCTCGCCGACGCGCTGGCCGAGCACTCCGGCATCCCGTTCGCGCAGTACCAGGCCGAGGCGCTGTTCGCGCCGCTGGGCATGAGCGGCACCACCCTCGACGGCTCGCCCGCGGCCGGCGCGGTGTCCACTGTGGACGACCTGGTGGCCTTCGCCGCCGAGCTGCAGGCGCCCAAGCTGTTGGACCCCGCGACCGTCACCGAGGCCACGAACGTCGTGTTCCCCGGCCTGTCCGGGGTGCTGCCCGGGTTCGGCCACCAGAAGCCGAACGACTGGGGCCTCGGCTTCGAGATCCGCGACCACAAGAGCCCGCACTGGACCGGCTCGGCCAGCTCGCCGCGGACGTTCGGGCACTTCGGGCAGTCGGGCACGTTCCTCTGGGTCGACCCAGACGCGGGCGCCGCCTGCGTCGCGCTGGCCGACCGCGCGTTCGGCCCGTGGGCCGCCGAAGTCTGGCCCCGCTACACCGACGCCGTGCTGGCGGAATTGAGCGCGTGAAGCCCGTTCACGGGCTCGCCGCCGCCCTCCTGCTCCTCCTCGGTGCCTGCAGCGCGCCCGCAGCCACACCGGCTCCCCCGCCGTCGTCCGAGGCCGCTGCCGTGGCTCCCCCGGCGCTCGGCACGAACGGCGCCGCCGTGCCCGCCCTGCACTGGACGCCCTGCCACGGCGGGTTCCAGTGCGCACCCGCGTCCGTGCCGTTGAGCTACCGCGCGCCGAAGGGTACCGCGATCACGCTCTCGGTGATCCGGCTGCCCGCGAGCGATCCGGGACGGCGGCTCGGCTCGCTGTTCTTCAACTTCGGCGGCCCGGGCACCGACGGCGTCGGCGAGCTGACCCGGTTCGCCTCGCGGTACCCCGCCGACGTGAAGGCCCGCTTCGACCTGGTGAGCTTCGACCCGCGCGGGATCGGCGGGTCCGCGCCGATCAGCTGTCCCGGCGCGGACCACGCCCCGCCGGCCGGGTCGCCGCTGCGGCAGCCGGACGCCTTCTTCGCGGCGAGCGCGGCGCCGGGCAAGGCGTGCGCGGCCGGGTCCGGCGAGCTGCTGTCCCACCTGTCGACGGCGAACGTGGCGCGGGACATGGAGCTGCTGCGCCAGGCCGTCGGCGACCCGATGCTGAACTTCTACGGCTACTCCTACGGCACCTACCTGGGTGGCACGTACGCGAACCTGTTCCCGGACAAGGTCCGCGCGATGACTCTCGACGGCACGCTCGACCTGGTCGCGAACGCCACCGGCAAACCGGGGCAGGAGAAGGAGCCGGTCGACGTCCGCGCCGACGTCGCCGGGGCGCAGCAGCAGGAGCTGGACCAGTTCTTCGCGCTGTGCGCCGCGGCCGGGCCGAAGTGCGCGTTCTCCGGTGGTGACCCGAAGGCGAAGTTCGCCGGGGTCTTCGCGCGGGCTTCGCGCACCACGGGCGTGGGCTCGCTCATGAAAACGGTCGACAGTGCCCTGTACCAGTCCGGCCGCTGGAAGCGGCTCGCCCAGACCCTTTCCGCGATGCCGGCGGATTCCGGCCCCGCTTCGCCGGTGCTGGACCCGTACGTGCCGACGCACTCCCCCGGCTTCCTGGCCGTCCAGTGCGTCGACAGCGACAACCCTTCCGCCCCGGCCGACTACACCGCGCTCGCGGCACGGGAAAGCGCCCGCCAGCCGTACTTCGGGCTGGGTTCGGTGTTCTCGATGGCGCAGTGCGTCGGCTGGCCCGCGCACGACGAAGACCGCTACACCGGACCGTGGAACCGGGCGCGGAAGAACCCGGTCCTGGTGCTGAACAACCGGTTCGACCCGGCGACCCCGCTGCACAACGCCCAGGCGACGGCGGCGGAGCTGGGCGACGGCCGGGTGCTGGTCGTGGACGGCTACGGGCACACTTCGCTGGACGCCCCGAGCGCCTGCGCGTCGGCGGCCGTGGTGCGCTACCTGACGGACCTGGCCGCGCCGGCGGCGGGAACGACGTGCGCGCCGGACGCGATTCCCTTTCCCTGACGGAAAATCGCCGACCGGGACGTGATGCCCAACGACCCGGCCCGGACAGGGTCCAAAGACCCTGCCGCCGCCGGGGGCCGGGTGGTGTCATCTAGGGGTGCGGGCCCGCCGCCGGGCCGGTGCGGGGACCTCGGGCCCCGGCGGGCCGCACACCACTACTCCATCACGCGGATGGGTTCCCCCGCCTGGTAAGCCGCGATGTCCTCGACCGCGTCGCCGTAGAAGATCTCGTAGACCTCCCGGGCGACAAAGCCGATGTGCGGCGTCAGGGTCGCGTTTTCGAGTGTCCTCAATGGATGGTCGGCCGGGAACGGCTCGGTGTCGTAGACGTCGATCGCCGCCCGGATCGCCTTGCGCCGCAACGCGTCCACCAGCGCGTCCTCGTCGACGATCGGGCCGCGCGAGGTGTTCACCAGCAGCGCGCCCGGCTTCATCGCCGCCAGCTCGGGCGCCCCGACCAGGCCGCGGCTGCGGTCGCTCAGCACGAGGTGGATCGACAGGACGTCCGAGCGGGCGAACAGCTCGTCCTTGGACACCGCGGTGACACCGTGCGGCGCCGCCTTCTCCGGCGTCAGGTTCTGGCTCCAGGCGATGGTCTCCATCCCGAAGACCTGCCCGATCTTCGCCGCGCCCGCGCCGAGCCGGCCCAGGCCGAGCAGGCCGAGCGTCTTGCCGTGCAGCATCGTCCCGACGGTCGTCTGCCAGCCACCCTCCCGCATGTTGCGGAACTCCTGCGGCAGGTTCCGCGACGCGGCGAGGATCAGCGCCCAGGTGTGCTCAGCGGTCGGCTCGCCGATGTACCCGGTGGCGGACACGACAACACCGTTGCGCCGCGCGGCCGCGACGTCGATCGCCGCGTTGCGCTTGCCGGTGCTGACCAGCAGCTTCAGGTCGGGCAGCCGGTCGAGCACCTCGGCGGGGAACCGGGTGCGCTCGCGCATCGCGACCACGCAGTCGAAACCCTGCAGCTGCTTGACGACGTCGTCCAGGGGCTCGGTGAAGACCGTGATGTCGGCCTTGAGCGAGTCCCAGTCCCCGAGGGTGAGGGCGACGTCCTGGTAGTCGTCGAGAATCGCGATCCGCATGAGCTCACCGTAGTAGGTGGGCAGCCGGCCAGCCGCGCGGCACGAAGACGTCCACGCGCACCAGGTGGTGGTCCGACGCGTCGTTCAGCCGGGCCAGCGGATCCGACGGCACCGGCCAGAACACCTCCGCGTGCCAGGGCAGCAGGCCCCTCGACGGCAGCACGTAGTCCGTCCGGAGGTTGCCCGGCGCCACGTCGTTGAAGTCCCCCGTGTCGAAGAACGGGTCGCTCTTCTGGCCGACGTTCGCGCCGCCCTGGGCCTGCGCGGCGAGCTCCGCGCCGCGGCTGCCCGGGTGCGTCTCGAGCACGCGGCGGGCGTCGAGCAGCTGGTCGATCGCGCCGGGGACGCTGTCGCCGTCCAGCGGATCGGAGTTGTTGTCGCCCGCCACCACGAACCGCTCGCCGGCGCCCAGGCCGCCGCGGTGGCCGCGGTCGTCGTGGACGTAGCCGCCCTTGCCCGGGGTCACGTAGTCGGCCCAGAAGCGGATCTCGTCGTTGTTGCGGGTGCCGTTGCGGTCCTCCGGGCCGTCGAAGCTCGGCGGGGTCGGGTGCGAGACCAGGAAGTGCACGGTCGAGCGGCCGATCTTCAGCGGCAGGTCCCAGTGCGACTTCGACGACAGCCGCAGCACGTTCAGCTCGGCCGGGCTGTACCAGTCGTGCGGCGCCGGCGTGGCCGGGTCGTCCGGCAGGAGCGCGCCGGGCATGTCCTTCCAGAGGAACTTCTGGAACGTCCGCACGTGCGCGAGGTCGATCGGGTACTTCGACAGCACGAGCAGCCCGTACTGGCCCTCGAACGTGCCGAAGCCCTGCGCGTCGTTGCCGAGGCCGATCGTGCCGTCACGGTCGAGGTCGAAGCCGGTCGGGACGCCCGTGTTCACCGGCGCGGTGTAGGCGTACGGGTAGTCGATCGGCTTCGCGCCGTGCTGGCCGACCGCCAGGTAGTTCTTGCGGAACAGGTCCGCCGCCGCGTTGCCCGGCACGTAGTCGAACTCGTTGATCAGCTGGACGTCGGCGCGGTTGCGCTGCACGACCTCGGCGACCTCCTGCGCCTGGGCGTTGCCCGGCGTCGAGAGGTCGGCCACCAGCTGTCCGGCGGCCGCACGGTTCAGCGAAGCGTTGAAGGTGGCGAAGCGGACGTTGCTCCCGAAGCTCGCGGAAGCGGACGCGGGCACGAGGAGCGCTACGAGCGCGGCCACCGTAAGCCCTGCGGCGATGCGTTTCACGGTCTTACCTCCCGGTCGGGCGACACCTTATGCGGGAAACCGGCCACCCGGGTGAGCACCAGGTGAACGGGCGACGTGACCCGCGCCTCTTGAACACGTTCAAAAGTAGGGCTACCGTCATGCTTGAACACGTTCAAAACAAGGAGGAACCATGGACCGCATAGTGGTGGCGTACGCCCTCTACCTGCTGATCAGCATCCCGCTGACCATCCTCGTCGCGCGGACGCTCAGCAAACACGGCCGCACCTTCCTGACCGAGGTCTTCGCCGACAGCCCCGGTCTGGCCAACGCCGTCAACCAGCTCTTGGTCGTCGGCTTCTACCTGATCAGCCTCGGCTTCGTGACGCTGTTCCTCACCAGCCACGCCCAGGTGCCCACCGCGCGGGAGGTGTTCGAGCTGCTGTCGGTCAAGGTCGGCACGGTCGCGCTCGTGCTCGGTGTCATGCACCTGTTCAACGTGCTGGTGTTCAACGGCATCCGCCGCCGTCACCTGGCCCCGAAGCCCGCGCCCGCGCCGGAACCCGCGTTCGCCGGCCGGCCCATCCCCTACCCCGGCGCGCCGGGCCCGCAGGTCCCGCCCTTCCCCGCGCCCTGACGTGCCCGGCGCTAACGTGCAGACCGTGCCCAAGAGCGAGGAAACGCGGTCCCTCATCGTCACCACCGCGATGCGCCTGTTCACCGAGAACGGCTACGACCGCACGACGATGCGCGCGATCGCCGCCGAAGCCGGGGTCTCGGTGGGGAACGCGTACTACTACTTCTCCTCGAAGGAACAGCTGATCCAGGGCTTCTACGACGAGATCGCGCGGCTGCACCTCGGCGCGGCCCGCGATCTCCTGGCGGACGAGCCCCGGTTCGCCGAGCGGCTGAAGGCCGTGCTGCTCTGCTGGCTCGAGCTTGCAGAGCCCTACCACCGCTTCGGGACGCAGTTCTTCGTCAACGCGGCCGACCCGGAGTCCCCGCTGAGCCCGTTCAGCGAGGAGTCCTCGGCCGCCCGCGACGCGTCGATCGAGCTGATGCGCGAGGTCGTCGACGGCTCCGACGTCAAGCTCGACCCGGAGCTGCGCGCCCAGCTGCCCGAGCTGCTCTGGCTCTACCAGATGGGCGTGGTGCTGTTCTGGGTCCACGACCGCTCCGCCGGGGAGAAGCGCAGCCGGATGCTGGTGGAGCGCAGCGTCCCGCTGCTGGCCCGGCTGGCCGCGCTCTCCCGGCTGCGGGTGTTCCGCCCCGTCAGCCGGGAGATCGTCGACCTGATCCAGGACCTGGCTAAGCGGGACTGACCACCCGGAAGTACAGGAACCGCGGCTTGGTCCGGAGGTTGGCCGCCCACTTCGGGTCGGCCTCGTCCGCCGCGGGCACCGGCATCGGCTCCACCAGCCGGTCGACGGCGAAGCCCGCGGTCCGGACCGCGTCGAACGTCCAGCTCAGCGGCCGCCGGTAGAACTGCACCGGGTGCTCGATCCCGCCGAGCCCGAAGTCGTCTTCGAGCAGTTCGAGCCGGAAGTAGTCGTCCTTCTCGAACCAGTGCCAGTCCTCGCCCGGGTGGTGCACGGAGAACACGAGCACCCCGCCGGGCTTGAGCACCCGCCGGAACTCGGCGAGGGCCGGGCCCCAGTCCTTCAGGTAGTGCAGCACCAGTGACGCCGTGACGACGTCGATCGAGCCGTCCGCCAGGTCGAGCGGCTGGGTGACGTCGGCCTGCTCGAACCGGGCGACGTCACCGAACTTCCGCCGCGCGACGGCGACCATGCCCGCGCTCGCGTCGATGCCGAGGACACCGGCACCACGTTCGGCCAGGAGCGCGCTGAGGTGCCCGGCCGCGCAGCCGACGTCCAGCACGCTCAGGCCCTCGACGTCGCCGGCCAGGTCGACGATCGCGGGCCGGTCGTAAAGGGCGTTGGTGACGGACTTCTCCGCGTGCTCGGCGTAAGCCTCGCTGTAGGCGTCGTACTGCTCCGCCCGGGCGCGGCCGAGGATCTCCTCGACCACGTCGGTCTTGGCGTCGGCGTAGTTCTGGATGTACTTCCACTCGCGCGTGGCCAGCTCACGCTTCTTCGCCGCGTACAGCGCCAGCTCCTCCGGGTGGGACCGCAAACGTTCGCGGAAGAGCCGGTAGCGCGACGTCTGGCCGTTGCCGGGCGAGTAGACGTGCAGGTTGATGTTCGTGTCCAGGCCCTTGAAGCAGCGGTGCTTCTCCCAGTCCGGCTCGCGGATGACGAGCCGGTAGCCGGCCGCCTCCAGGGCCGGGACGTAGGCGTCTTCGTCGTCGGAGTCCGGCACCTCCAGGAGGATGTCGACGATCGGTTTGGCGCACAGGCCCGGCACCGACGTCGAGCCGACGTGTTCGAGGACGAGCACCCGCTCGCCCAGCGCACCCCGGATCCGCTCGGCTTCGCGCTCGAAGAGCTTCGGCCATTCCGGGTCGTAGTCGACGAGGGTGACGGTCGAGTTGAGCTTCGGCGGCTCGCCGCCGACCCAGGCGTTCTCCAGCTGGTCGTCGTCGAGTGCTTCTTGACTGGTCATTCCGGTGGACCCCCTTGTTCAAGGCAGTCGACCAGAATATCAACGAGGATCAAGCGATTTAAGAGATCGGCAGCGGCAGCAGGTTTCCGGTGGCCTCACGCAGCGCGTCGCGCATCTCCGCGCGCGGCGCCGGCCGCCCGGTGAAGTGCTCGGCCTGGCCGAACGCCTGGTGCAGCAGCATGTCCAGCCCGGTCGCGACCCGGCCCCCGCGTGCCGCGACCGCTTCGGCGAGCGGCGTCGGCCACGGGTGGTAGATGACGTCGAGGACGTGCGCGACCGCGGCGAGGTCGGCCACGTGCGGCAGGACCGCGTCCGGCGGGACGGTGTTCACCAGGACCGCCGCGCCCGCGCCCAGCGCCGCGAAGTCCGTCTCTGCCCAGCGCAGGACGTCCACGTCGAGCGCCGCCCGCTTCGCCGCGTCCAGGGTTTCGGTGGCCCGTGCGGGATCCCGCACGACCAGGTAAAGCCGCCGGACGCCGAGGGCGGCCAGCCCGACCACCGCCGCCGCCGCGGTGCCGCCCGCGCCGAGCACGACCGCGGTGTCCGCGGGTGACGGCTCGTAGCCACCCGCGGCCCGCAGGGCCCCGGTGACACCTTCGACGTCGGTGCAGTCCGCGAGCCAGCCCTTCGTGGTGCGGACCAGGGTGTTGGCCGCGCCGACCGCCGCCGCGCGCCGGGTCACCTCGTCGGCGTGGTCCAGCGCCGCGCGCTTGCCCGGCATGGTGACCGACAGCCCGGCCCACTCCGGGCCGAGGCCGTCGACCAGCCCGGGGAGCTCGTCGGCGCTCGTCTCGATCCGCTCGTACGTCCAGCCGGTCAGGCCGAGCGCGGCGAACGCGGCGCCGTGCAGCACCGGGGACAGCGAGTGCGCCACCGGCTTGCCCAGCACCGCGGCCCGGCGGACCTCAGAAAGCACCGTTCCGCCGGGCCTTCTCGACGTTCGCCTTGTGGTCGTCGAAGGTGACCCCGAAGCAGGAGAGGCCGTTCTTCTCGCACTTGACGAAGTAGACCCAGTCGCCGGCCGCCGGGTGCACCGCCGCCTGGATGGCGTCGGCGCTCGGCACCGAGATCGGGGTCGGGGTCAGGCCCGTGTTCTTGTACGTGTTGTACGCCCCGGCCTTCTCCCGGTCACCGTCGTTGGTCGCCAGGGTCGGGCGGTCCAGGACGTAGTTGACCGTGGAGTCCATCTGCAGCCGCATGTTGATCGCGAGCCGGTTGTAGATCACCCGGGAGAGCTTGCCGAAGTCGGCCTTCACGGCCTCGCGTTCGATGATCGAGGCGATGATCAGCGTCTGGTACGGCGTCATCTCCGGACCGGTCGACTGCGGGCTCAGGCCGGCGTTCTGGATCGCCTCGGTCGAGCTGCGCACCAGCTGCCCGATGATCTCCTGCGCGGTCGCGCCGGGGCGGACGTCGTAGAGGCCCGGCGCGATCAGGCCCTCGAGCCGGCGGTCCTTGCGGTCGGCCTTGTTCGCCGGCTCGACCGCCCAGTCCGGCACGCCGAGCGTCTTGAGGTCGGCCCCGTCGACGGTCTTGCGCAGGTCGTCCGTCGTGACGCAGGTGCTCTTGCCGTTGAGCTGCGCGCACGACGCCTTCGCCATCAGGCTGTACACGCCGGGCGTGACCTTGCCGTCGGGCTGGGTGATGTCGTCGAACTGCGTGTAGGGCCGGATCTCCAGCTGCCCCACCCGAGCGGTGGGCGAGACGATCCGGTCGACCGCGCTGGCCCCGGACATGTGCGACTTCATGACGTAGAAGCCGTGCTGGATCTTCGACAGCTTCGTGTTGTCCTCGCCGGCCTTCACGAACGCCTTGCCGCTGGCGACGATGCCCGCCGTGGCGAGCTTCGCGCCGATCGCCGACGTCGAGTCGCCGTCGTCGACCTGGAACAGCACGTCCCCGTCGCCGGAGCCCTCGAAGTCCTCGTAGCCGAAAAACTTGGTGAAGCCGTAGTAGGCGCCGCCCGCGAGCAGCACGATCACGACGAGCGCGGCCACCCAGCCGAGGGCGCGCTTGCCCTTTTTCTTCTTCCGCGGCTTCTCGGGCTCTTCTTCGTAGTCGTCGTAGTCCTCGTCGTACTCGGACTCGTCGTAGTCGCCTTCGTAGTCGTCGTACTCGTCGTAGTCCGCGTATTCGTCACCCTCGGCGAAGAAGCCGTCGTCCTCGGGGTCCTCGCGGGGCCCGCGCGGCGGCTCGGCCGGAGGCAGCGGCGCCACCGCGGGGATGACGTCGGTCACCGGCTCTTCGCGCACCGGCGGAGGCGGCGGACGGCGGCGCCGAGGCGGCTCGACGCCGGTTTCGGGCACGCCGACGGAGCGGTCACCCGGCTGGACCGACCGCCGCGGGGGCGGTTCGGCGGCCGCACGGCGGCGCTGCGGGGGTTCGGCGGCTTCGACGGGTTCGGGGGCCGCCCGGCGGCGGCGCGGGGGTTCGTCGGGGTCGAGAACGGCCCGGCGGCGGCGCGACGCCGCCGGATCGGCGACCTCCTCGGCGGCCGGGGCACCCCGAAGGCGGCTTGCCTGCGCTTCGGCGGCCTCTTCGAGGTCGAGCATCGCCTGGTGGCGGCGCGCCGCTTCGGCTTCGGCCAGTTCCTCCGGGCTCGGGCGGCGACGGCGGGTGTCGGCCGGGTCCGGCGCCGGACGGCGGCGGCGGGGCTCACCGGCGTCCGGGGTGGCCCGGCGGCGCGGCGGCGGCGCGTCCGCGCCCTGGTCGAGGCCGTGGCGGGCCCGGGCCGGAGCCGAGCGCTCGACGTCCCGGGGGTCGAACTCGTCGTCGGCCGGGGGCAGCGTGCCCGGCGGCTCCAGGCGGCGGCGACGGCCGGTGGGCGGCGCCTCTTGGCCCGGCTCGGGCCGTGGCCGGCGCGACGGCTGAGGCAGGTCGTGCCGCCCGCTGTGGCGCGAGGGCTGCGGGAGCTCCTGGTACCCGCTCGAGCGCGGGTCGGCCGGACGCCGTGCGGGCCGGGACGGCGGTGGGGCCGGCGGTTCCGGCTCGCGGAGTCGCCTGCGCCCGCGCGAGGGCTCAGGTGGCTGCTCGTCGTTCATCGGTCTCCCTCCCGGGCGCGGTGCGCAGCGGCGGCGTCGATCCAGGCCTGCAAGATCTCGACGGCGGCGGCCTGGTCGACCACCGCACGCTGCTTGCGGCCTTTGACCCCGCGCTGGGAGAGGATGCGGGATGCGGTGACCGTGGTCAACCGCTCGTCGCCCAGCCGGACCGGCACGGGCGCGATGCGCCCGGCCAGGCTCTCAGCGTACGCGATCGCCAGCTCGGCCGCCGGACCCTGCCGGTTGGCGAGCGTTCTCGGCAGGCCCACGATCACCTCGACCACCTCGTGCTCGGTGACGAGGGCGGCCAGCTGGTCCAGATCACGGTCGTCGGTCGCATCGCGGGAGAGGGTAACCAATGGCGACGCGAGCACGGGGGCCGGATCGCTGAGCGCGACGCCCACCCGGACGGATCCGACGTCGACGCCGAGCCGCCGGCCGCGGCCCGGATCGGACGTTCCGGGCCGATCCGGGCCGCGGTTCCCGCGGTTAACCAATGCCGGCAATCGCCGCGCGCAGGGCCGACACCGCGTCGGCCGCGCCGGCCGGGTTCGTGCCACCGCCCTGGGCCATGTCGGGCTTGCCGCCGCCACGGCCGCCGATCTTCTCGGCGAACGACGGGACGAGCTTGCCCGCGGCGATGCCCTTGTCCTGGGCCGCCTTCGTGGTCGCGACGACGAAGCTGAGCTTGTCGCCGGCCGGCGAGAACAGCGCCACCACACCGGGCCGCGTGCCGAGCCGGCCGCGGATGTCCGACGCGAGCGCGCGCAGGCCGTTGCCGTCGACGTCCGGGACGACCTCGGCGACGACCGTGACGCCGTTGACGTCCTGTGCCTTGTCGAGCAGCGAGCCCGCCGAGCCCAGCACCTGCTGGGTCTTGAGCTGGGCGATCTCCTTCTCGGCGTTCTTCAGCCGGGTCAGGACGTCCTCGATGCGGCCCGGCAGCTCGTCCGAGGGCACCTTGAAGGTGTTCGCCAGCTGCGAGACCAGCAGCTGCTCCTTGCGGACGTACTTCAGCGCGTCCGTGCCGACCAGCGCCTCGACGCGGTGCACGCCCGAGCCGATGGAGGCGTCGGAGACCAGCTTGACCAGGCCGAGCTGGCCGATCCGGTCCACGTGCGTGCCACCGCAGAGCTCGCGGGAGTACTCGCCCATGTCGACCACGCGGACGTCGTTGCCGTACTTCTCGCCGAACAGCGCGACCGCGCCGAGCTCGAGGGCCTTGTCCTTGGTCGTGGTGAAGCTCTGCACCTCGACGTTGGTCTGCAGGTAGTCGTTGACCTCCTGCTCGACCTCGGTCAGCACGTCCGCCGACACCGAGCCGGGTGTGGTGAAGTCGAACCGCATGCGGCCCGGCGAGTTCAGCGAGCCCGCCTGCGCCGCGCGCTTGCCGTACGCGCCGCGGACGGCCGCGTGCACCAGGTGCGTCGCGGAGTGCGAGCGCTCGATGGACAGCCGGCGGTGCGCGTCGACCGAGCCGGTGACCTTCGAGTCGAGGCCGATCTCGCCGTCGAGCACCTCGACGCGGTGCACGTACAGCCCCGGGACGATCTTCTGGACGTCCAGGACCTTCAGCTCGACGCCGTCGCCGAGGAGCACGCCGGTGTCGGCGACCTGGCCACCGCTCTCGGCGTAGAACGGCGTCCGGTCGAGCACCAGCTCCGCCTTCTTGCCCGCGGAAACGCTGCGGACCGGCTGGCCGTCCGCCAGCAGCGCGACGACCTTCGCCTCGGCCTGCAGGTCGGTGTACCCGAGGAACTCGGTCTCGCCGTGCTGCTCCAGGACCTTCCGGTACTCCGAGAGGTCACCGTGGCCGGTCTTGCGGGACGCCGCGTCCGCCTTCGCGCGGGTGCGCTGCTCGTTCATGAGCGTGCGGAAGCCGTCTTCGTCGACGGAGAGGCCCTGCTCGGCCGCCATCTCGAGGGTCAGGTCGATCGGGAAGCCGTAGGTGTCGTGCAGCTGGAAGGCCTTGTCGCCGGCCAGCACGTCACCGCCGCCGCGCTTGGTCTCCTCGGCCGCCATGTCGAAGATGCGCGAACCGCTCGTCAGGGTCGAGAGGAACGCCTCCTCCTCGATCCGGACGACCTCGTTGATCCGGTCGAAGCCGCTGACCAGCTCGGGGTAGGTCGGGCCCATCGTGTCGCGCACGACGCTCGCGAACGACTGCAGCACCGGCTCGTGCACACCCAGCAGGCGCGAGGAGCGGATGATGCGGCGCAGCAGGCGGCGCAGCACGTAACCGCGGCCGTCGTTGCCCGGGGTGACGCCGTCGCCGATCAGCAGGACGCCGGTGCGGGCGTGGTCGGCGATCACGCGGAAGCGGACGTCGTCGGCGTGGTTCGAGCCGTAACGGCGGCCGGAGAACTCCTCCGCGCGGCCGATGACCGGGCGCACCAGGTCCGTCTCGTAGACGTTCTCGACACCCTGCAGGATCGTCGCGACGCGCTCGACGCCCATGCCGGTGTCGATGTTCTTCTTCGGCAGCTCACCGATCGGCTTGTGGCCGAGCTTGGGGCTCAGCTCGCCGCGGATGTCCTGCATGAAGACGAGGTTCCAGATCTCGATGTAGCGATCCTCGTCGGCGACCGGGCCGCCCTCGCGGCCGTACGCCGGGCCGCGGTCGTAGTAGATCTCCGAGCAGGGGCCGCCGGGACCGGGCACGCCCATGTCCCAGTAGTTGTCCTTGCCGTCGCGCGACTGGATGCGCTCGCCGGGCAGGCCGGTGAGCTTGCGCCACAGGCCCGCGGCTTCGGAGTCGTCCTCGTAGACCGTCGCCCAGATCCGGTTCGGGTCGAGGCCGTACCCGCCTTCGCTCTGGGGCTTGGTGATCAGCTCCCAGGCGTTCTCGATGGCGCCTTCCTTGAAGTAGTCGCCGAAGGAGAAGTTACCGGCCATCTGGAAGAACGTGTTGTGCCGGGTGGTCTTGCCGACCTCGTCGATGTCCGGGGTGCGCACGCACTTCTGCACGGAGGTCGCGCGCGGGTACGGCGGCGGCGCCTCACCGAGGAAGTACGGCTTGAACTGGACCATGCCGGCGTTGACGAACAGCAGGTTCGGGTCGTCGAGGATCAGCGGCGCGCTGGGCACGCGCGTGTGGCCCTTGCCCTCGAAATGGCGCAGGAAACGGTCGGTGATTTCGTGAGTGTCCACGGGTCAAGGTCCTTGTGCTGGTGCCGGAGTGGGGGTGACGACGGCGGCGGAGCGGCCCCGGGTCGCGCGGGCGCGACCGGTCAGCGCTCCGCCCGGCGAGCTCGCCGGACGGGGCGGCGGTCGGCGGCGTGCCGGCCGGACGCCTGCGGCGTCACCACGCCCGTCCGCTCCTCGACCATGTCGTGCAGCTCCTGCTCCCGCTCGTTCATCCCGGCGCGCACCTCGGCGCCGAAGGACCCCACGGCGCCCGCCAGCTCGCGCACGGCATCGCCCAGGTTCGATGCTAACCCCGCGGGCGTGGCCTGACGAGCGGTTTCGGCGGCCTTGCGGGACAGCGCGACGCCGGCGACCACGCCGACGCCGAGCCAGAACAGCCGCTTCACTTGCCCGCCTTCTTCGCGGCCTTCGCAGCGCTCTTCTTCTTGCGCGCGCGGATCGCCTTGCTGAGCCCGTAGGACAGCGCCGCGGTCTTGACCAGCGGGCCGCCCAGCGTCGCGGTGAACACCGACGTCAGCGCGGAGACGTTGCCGGTGACGGCCTGCGCGTTCGACGTGATGCCGTCCACCCGCTCGAGCTGGGTGTTGACGTGCGTGATCGTCTGATTCGCGCCGATCAGCAGCGGGTCGGTGTTGCTGTTGGTGCGCTCGATCGCCTCGGTGGCCGCGTCCAGCGTCTTGCCGAGCTTGATCAGCGGGATCGCCAGCAGGACGACCAGCACCACGAATGCTCCTGCGGCGATCAACGCGGCGATCTGCCCTGCCGACACGGGCCCTCCTCGGTTCACGGGTCTTGGGTGCGGATGAGGTTACCGCCTGGCCGGGTCCCCGACCGTGTCACCCCGCGCGGGCCGGAAAACGCGTCGCCGCCCGCCCCCGCGGCGCGGTACACCTGGGCGATGGGACACGACGCCGGGCCGGGCCGCCGGGTGCTCGCCGGGCCGGGCGGCACCGCGGCCGACGTGCTGGCCGCGTTGCCCGGCGCGGACCTGACCACGGTCCAGCTGGAGGTCGCACGGCGGCGCGCGGCCCGGCTGTCCGCTTCGGACGTCCGGCGCCGGTACGGGACCGACCGGTTCACCGGCCCGAGCCCGCTGCCGTTCGCCTGGCTGCGGCGGATCGAGGACATCCTGCCGGCCGCGGCGTCCTCCTTCGAACCGGTGACGCTCGCGCCGTCGACACCGCTGGGCACGCATTCGGTGGTGACCGGGCCGGCCCAGCACCGGGTGGTCCCGACCGGCCGCGGCACCGAGGTCGCCGCGGACCCCACGACCGGCCTGGCCCTGGAGGCGGCGGTCCGCCGTTCGGGGTCCGCGCCGGTCCGGCCGGCGACGGCCAGCAGCCGCGCGTGCTCGGCCACGTGCTCCCGCTCGAAGCCCAGTGAACCGGTGTCCCGCCCGGCCACACGCTGGGGGCGACGGCGGTCGAGCTGGCGGTGACGGTGCTGGACCCGCGGTTCGCCGGACTGCTCGACGACGTGGACGTGCCGATTCGGCTGTTCCCGGAGCGCGAAGGTGGGCGGGGCGGGTACTACGAAGGGCTCTGCTTCAAGGTGTACGCGTCCTTCGGCGGCGAGCTTCTGGAGGTCGGTGACGGCGGCTTCACGCCGTGGACGCGCCGGTTGCTGGGCAACGCGAAGGAACGGTTGATGACGAGCGGCCTGGGCGTGGACCGCCTGGCCACGCTCCTCCCGGACTAGCGCCCCAAGGCGGCCTTGGTTGCGTCTGACGCACCGAAGGCCGCCTTGGGTGCGTCAGACGCACCGAAGGCCACATTGGGGCGCTTGCGAGCCCGGGTCAGGAGTT
The DNA here is from genome assembly GCF_044453095.1 of Amycolatopsis sp. NPDC051758. NCBI lineage: Bacteria > Bacillati > Actinomycetota > Actinomycetes > Pseudonocardiales > Pseudonocardiaceae > Amycolatopsis > Amycolatopsis sp. NPDC051758. The sequence continues at coordinate 281,160 of NZ_JBITCJ010000003.1, forward strand.
CTTGAGCACCGCGCGGTAGAGCGCTGCCATGTCCTCGTCGCCGTGCCCGGCTTCGACCGCGGCCTCCAGGTGCGCGAGGACCGCCCGGGCCCCCGCCACGTCGACATCGTCGCCCGCCGCCTCCACCACCAGGCGCGCGTCCTTCGCCGCCAAGCCCGCCGGGAACGACGGCGGGTACTCGCCGGACAGCATCGCGCCGCCCTTGGCGTGCGCATAACCGACGTCGAGGCCGCCGCCCTTGATCGTCTCCAGGAACAGGGACGGGTCCAGGCCCAGCGCGCTCGCCAGGCCGAGGCTCTCCGCCGTGGCGTTGGTCAGTGCGAGCACCCACGCGTTCATCACCAGCTTGAGCCGGCTGCCCTGGCCCGCCGGCCCGAGCCACAGCGTGCGGATGCCGACCGCGTCGAACACCGGCGTCGCGGCCGGCCGGGCCTCCTCCGGGCCGGACGCGAGGACCTGCAGCTGGGCCTGCTCCGCGGGCTGCCGGGTGCCGAGCACGGGCGCGTCGACGAACACCACGCCCGCCTTGTCGGCCGCCGCGGCCAGGCGATCCGTCCAGTCGAGGCCGACCGTGCTCATCTGCAGCCACAACGTGCCCGAAACGGGCGAAGCGGCTTCGAATGCCGAAGCGACCGCGGGACCGTCGGCGAGCATCGTCACGACGATGTCGGCGCCCTCGACCGCCGCCGCGGCCGACTCGGCGACCGTGGCGACGTCGGCGAGGGGCTCGGCCTTCTCGCGCGTCCGGTTCCAGACCCGGACGTCGAGGCCCGCCTTCGCGATGTTGGCCGCCATCGGCGCGCCCATGATCCCGGTGCCGAGAAATCCGATGCTCATCTCCCCATCGTGCCGAACGCGCGGGCACCCCGCAGGTCCGGCAAAAGCCATCCAACGGACCTTGTCCCGTTCACCTCGCGCGACGAGGGTCGGGAGTCATGCCCGAACTGTCCCGCCGCCGCCTGCTCGGCGTCTCCGGAGCGGCCCTCGCCGGCTCGCTGCTGCCCCCGTCCCTGCACTCGGCGATGGCCGAGCCGATGCGCCGCGGTGGTCTCGACGCCGTCGAGCACGTCGTGGTCCTCATGCAGGAGAACCGCTCGTTCGACCACTACTTCGGCACCCTGCGCGGGATCCGCGGCTTCGGCGACGCGCACCCGCTCGAACTGCCTTCCGGCCGCCCGGTGTTCGAACAGCCGAACCCGGCCGGCGGCACCGTCCTGCCGTTCTCGCTGCGCAAGCAGGCCGAACGCGAAGGCCGCGGCGCCACCGACATCCAGTACCTCGGTGACCTCGACCACAGCTGGACCGGCACCGGGAAGGCCTGGGCGCGCGGCTGGAACGACGGCTGGATCGCGGCCAAGAGCCCCGCGACCATGACCTACTACGACCGCCGCGACATCGCGCTGCAGTACGAGCTCGCCGACACCTTCACCCTCTGCGACGCCTACCACTGCTCGATCTTCGGCTCCACCAACCCGAACCGGAACTTCCTCTGGACCGGCACGGTCGGCTACGAGCCGAACAGCACCGCGCGCGCCGTCACGAACGCCGCGTACTCCTACGACCACGCCGGTTACGACTGGACGACCTACCCGGAACGCCTCGAAAAGTCCGGCGTCTCGTGGCAGATCTACCAGGAATGGGACAACTTCACCGACAACGCGGTCGAGTACTTCGTGCCGTTCAAGAAGATCGGCACGAAGATCCTCGCGTCGGTGAGCGAGAAGTTCCGCACCACCGAAGAGTTCTACGACACGCTCTTCAAGAAGACCCCTGAAGAGCAGCAGAAGCTGCGGGCCGAGTTCGACGCGGGTGTCGCCACGCTGACGCCCGCCGAGCGGCGGCTGTTCGAGCGCGCGATGTACCGCAGTGAGCCGGAAACGCTGGTTTCCCGGCTGCGCGCGGACATCCGGGCGAAGAAGCTGCCGCGGGTCAGCTGGCTGGTGCCCTCGGCGGTCGACTCCGAGCACCCCGGCGCGTCCACACCGGTCGGCAGCGCGAACCTGATCTACGACGTCCTCGACGCGCTCGCCCAGGACCACGACACCTGGTCGAAAACCGTGCTGCTCGTCAACTTCGACGAGAACGACGGTTACTTCGACCACGTCCCGCCGCCAGTGCCGCCGGCCTCCGCGGTGGACGACCGGTTCGGCGGGCAGCCGCTCGGGCTCGGGCCGCGGGTGCCGATGACGGTCGTCTCGCCGTGGACGATCGGCGGGTTCGCCGACTCGACGGTGTACGACCACACGTCGGTGCTGCGGCTGCTGGAGCGCTGGACCGGCGTCGCCGAGCCGAACATCAGCGCGTGGCGGCGCACGGTCGCGGGTGACCTGACGGGCGCGTTCGACTTCGGACGGGCCGGCCGGCCACCCCGGCTCACCAAGCCCGGCCCGGTCCCGGCGCCGATTTCCCGCTGGCACCCCGCCGCTCCCGCGCAACAGGAACCGCCGTCGGTGGAGCCGGGCACGCGGCCCGCCCGCGCGCTGCCGTACCAGGCGTCGGTGTCCGGCACGCTGGACGCGTCGGGGAAGCTCGCGCTGAAGCTGGCCAACAGCGGCCGCGCGCCGGCGCACTTCGCGATCTACGCCTACGCGGGTGAGCTCCCGGAGCCGGCGCACCACGACGTCCTCGGCACACGGGACGTCTCGCTCCCGGTCCCCGGCGCGGCCCACCGGGTGGTCGTGCAGGGCCCGAACCGCGGCTGGTGGGAGTTCCGCGGCACTCGCGCCGGAGTCGGCGTCGACGTGCGGACGCGGTTCGTGCGCGGCGGTCTGGAGCTCACGCTCGTGAACCCGGGCGCCTCGGCGGTGACACTGCGGCTGACGTCACCGCGCCACGGCCGCACCACCCGGGTGATCCGGGTGCCGGCCCGCCGTTCGGTGCCGGTGGCCTGGCCGACCGCGCAGGGCTGGTACGACGTGCGGGTCACCGCCGACGGTGATCCCGCGTTCCTGCGCACGCTCACCGGCCGCGTCGAAGACGGCCGGCCGGGCAGCTGCGGTCAGTAGTCGCCGAGCAGGCAGAACGGGTGCCCGGCCGGGTCGGCGTAGACGCGCCAGCCGCGGCCGTCGGGATCCGGGTCGAGCAGCCGGCCGCCGTGCTGGAGGACCTGGCGGTGCGTCTCGTGCATGTCGTCCACCTCGAAGTCGAGGTGGAACTGCTGCGAGAACGCCGGATCGGGCCAGTGCGGCGGCCGGTACCCCGGCGACCGCTGGAACCCCAGGACCATCCCGTTGACGTGCAGGGTCGCGAAGTCCTCGTCGACCCGCCACCGCGGGTCCGGCCGGTTCACCTCACCGCCCATCACCGCCTGGTAGAAGTACGCGAGCACAACCGGTTCCGGACAGTCCAGGACGATGCACTGCAGCGTCGCGGGCACGGGTACGCCTCCTGCCGTCGGTGGGCGTCCCTCCCCTTTTCAGGCCGCCCCAAGCCGCGAAGCTTACGCAACCCGATGATCTTGAACTCCGTGACCCGTGATCCAGACGGAGGGACCGGCGTCACTGCCCTCGGATCGTCCGGCGCAGCTTCGGGACGCGTTCGGCGAGGGTGCGCTCCGCCCCGCGCTGGGTCGGCTCGTAGTAGTCCTTGCCGACCAGTTCGTCCGGCGGGTACTGCTGCGCCAGCACGCCTTCCGGCACGTTGTGCGGGTAGCGGTAGCCCTGCGCGTTGCCCAGTTTCTTGGCGCCCGCGTAGTGCCCGTCACGCAGGTGCGGCGGGACGCTGCCCGCCAGCCCGGCGCGGACGTCGGCCAGCGCGGCGTCGATGCCGGTGATCACCGCGTTCGACTTCGGCGCGGTGGCCAGGTGGATCGTCGCCTGCGCGAGCGCCAGCCGGCCCTCGGGCATGCCGATGAACTGGACGGCGTGCGAGGCCGCGACCGCCGACTGCAGCGCCGTCGGGTCGGCCATCCCGATGTCCTCGCTGGCGTGCACGACCAGCCGCCGGGCCAGGAACCGCGGGTCCTCCCCCGCCTCGATCATCCGGGCCAGGTAGTGCAGGGCGGCGTCCACATCGGACCCGCGGATCGACTTGATGAACGCGCTGATGATGTCGTAGTGCTGGTCGCCGTCGCGGTCGTAGCGCACCGCCGCCTTGTCCACAGTGGACTCGACGATGGGCAGGTCGATGGTCTTCGCCTCGGTGGCCGACGCCGCGTCCGCCGCGGCTTCCAACGCGGTCAGCGCGCGGCGCGCGTCACCCCCGGCGAGCCGGACGAGGTGGGCGCGGGCGTCCTCGGTCAGCGTCAGCTCGCCGCCGAGGCCGCGCTCGTCGGCCAGCGCGCGCTCGATCAGCTCGGTGATGTCGCTGTCGGTCAGCGGGCGCAGCTGCAGCACGAGCGACCGCGACAGCAGCGGTGAGACGACCGAGAACGACGGGTTCTCGGTGGTCGCCGCGACCAGCAGCACGGTGCGGTCCTCGACCGCGCCGAGCAGCGCGTCCTGCTGGGTCTTGGAGAAGCGGTGCACCTCGTCGATGAACAGCACGGTGTTCTCGGTGTTGTACTGGCGGCGGCGCCGCGCCTCCTCGATGACCCCGCGCACCTCCTTGACCCCCGCCGAGAGCGCCGACATCGCGACGAACCGGCGCCCGGTGGCGATCGAGACGAGGTTGGCCAGCGTCGTCTTGCCCGTGCCGGGCGGGCCGTAGAGCAGCACCGACGCCGGCGCGGCGCCCTCGACGAGCCGGCGCAGCGGGGCGCCTTCGCGCAGCAGGTGCTGCTGGCCGACGACCTCCTCGAGCGAGCGCGGCCGCATCCGCACGGCCAGCGGGGAGCTCGCCGGATCCGCCTGCGGTTCACCCGCGTTCGACGTCGTGCGCTCCGGCGGGGGCGCCACGTCGGCGTTCACGGTGAAGAGCTCGTCCTGTGCCACACGGATGACGTTAACCGAACCCACCGACAGAACCCTTGCCCCGGTCCGCGGAACCGCGCTACCTTCGTGGTGACTGGTTGACCGAAAGTGCGAATCCGGTCAACAGGTCAAACGCTCAACAAAAGCAGCAGGTGGAGACGCATGAGCCATCCCAACCGCGAGCGCGGCGACCGCATCCTGGACGCGGCCGGTGAGCTGCTGCTGCGCATGGGCTACCGGAAGGTCGCGATCGACGACATCGCGCGCGCGGTCGGCATCGGCAAGGGCACCGTCTACCTGCACTGGCGCAACAAGGAGCTGCTGTTCCAGGCGCTGATGATGCGTGAGTCGGCCGACACGACCGGCGAGATCCTGGCCGCGATCAAGGCCGACCCGGCGATGATCCTGCCCCATCGGATGATCTCGGCCTCGTTCCTCGTCACCCACCGCCGTCCGCTGCTGATGGCGATGCTGCGCGGCAACGCCGAGATGTTCGGCTCGCTCGGCGACCTCGCCCTGCGCAAGCAGCAGGACGAGCTGCGCACGCAGTTCGAGGCCACGATGCTCCGGCACGGGCTGATCCGTTCGGACGTCCCGAACCTCACCTTCGCGCTCAACGCCTCGACGCTCGGCTTCTACGTCGGCAACTCGCTTTCCGACGAGTTCGAGGGCATCCCGCCCGAGGAAAAGGCGGAAGTCCTCGCGTTCATGATCCGCACCGCCTTCGAGCCGCCCGGGGAACCGGACCCCCGCGCGGTCGCCGAGGTGGCGGCGGAACTGAGTTCGGCGCTCGAGGAGCTCGTCTCGAGCTACCGGAACGGGATCTACGCACACGATCCCACCAGGGCACCCGGCTGACCCCGGGGCCACACAGGGAAAAGGGGCGGAAATGACCACCACACCGGCGGACACCTGGGGACTGCACGAATCGCAGTTCTGGCTGCGGGGGAAGCAGCCCGAGGAGCGGGTGCACCACACGGAAGAGCTGGGGTTCTGGAACGTCTACGGGCACCCGGAGGCCGAAGAGGTCCTCCGCGACCCGGCGACGTACTCGTCGGACACCACCCGGCTGATCCCCAAGGAGATGATCGAAGAACAGGACGTCGACCTGGAGGCGATGTCCGCGGGCAACCTGCTGCAGCTGGACCCGCCGCTGCACAACAAGATGCGCAAGCTCGTCAGCCGGGCGTTCACCCCGAAGGTCGTCGCGGACCTGGAGCCGCGCATCGCCGCGGTGACGAACGAAATGCTCGACGAAGCGGGCGGTGACGGCCGGCTCGAACTGGTCGAAGACCTGGCCTACCCGTTGCCGGTGATCGTCATCGCGGAGCTGCTGGGGGTCCCCGCGAGCGACCGGCACCTGTTCAAGGGCTGGGTGGACAAGCTGTTCAGCTCGTCGGAGCAGTTCTCGCTGAAGGAGCAGAGCGAGGCGCGCCAGGAGTCGATCAAGACTTCCCTGGAAGGCCAGAAGGCGCTCATCGAGTACCTCGGCGAGCACGTCGACGAGCGGCGCAAGCAGCCGCGGGAAGACCTGCTGACCAAGCTCGTCGAAGCCGAGCTCGACGGCGAGAAGCTGACGCGCAACGAAGTTGTCAACTTCGCGAACGTGCTGCTGCTGGCCGGGCACATCACCACCACGATGCTGCTCGGCAACGCCGTTTTGTGTCTGGACACCCACCCGGAGTGGGACGACCGGGTCCGTGCCGACCGGTCGCTCGTGCCGCCGACGATCGAGGAGTCGCTGCGGTACCTGTCGCCGTTCGCGGCGGTGGCCCGCGCGACCAACCGCGAGGTGGAGCTGGGCGGGGTGACGGTGCCCGCCGACCAGATGCTGATGGTCTGGGTGGCGGCCGCCAACCGCGACGACCGGGTGTTCGCCGACCCGGACACCTTCACCCCGCTGCGCGACCCGAACCCGCACCTGGCGTTCGGCCGCGGGATCCACTTCTGCATCGGGGCGCCCCTCGCGCGACTGGAGGGGCGGGTGGCGCTGAACGTGCTGTTCGACCGCTACCCCGCGCTGCGGACGATCCCGGGTGAGCCGCCGAAGTTCCAGGTCAACCCGAACATGACGGGCGTGCGGGAGCTGCCGCTCACCACGGCGTGAACCGGTTGCGCCCTGGGCGAAATCCCTCGCCCGGGGCGCGGCCGTGCCCGAGGGTGGACCGATGAACGTGGCGGTGCTGTCCGACATCCACGGGGTGCTCCCGGCCCTGGACGCGGTGCTGGCCGAGCCGGACGTCGAGGCGGCGGACCGGATCGTGCTGCTCGGCGACATGCTCGCCGGGCCGATGCCGGTGGAGACGCTGGAGCGGCTGCTCGCCCTGGGCGAGCGGGCGGTGTGGGTCCGCGGCAACGCCGACCGGGAGCTGGCGGCGTCCGCACGTGGTGACGGGATGTTCGTCCCGGACCCGATCTTCCCGTGGGCGGCGAAGCAGCTGCGTCCCGCCGACCTGCCCGTGCTGGACGCGCTTCCGTTGACGGTGTCCTTGGGCGACGTGCTGTTCTGCCACGCGACCCCGCGGAACGACACCGAGATCGTGCTCGTCGACAGCCCGCTGGAGCGGTGGGCGGAGGTCCTCGACGGCGTCACGGCGTCGACGGTCGTGTGCGGGCACACGCACATGCCGTTCGCCCGGCTGGCGGACCGGACGCTGATCGTGAATCCCGGCAGTGTCGGAATGCCTTACGGGACAACGGGTGCACACTGGGCCCTGCTCGGCGACGGCGTCCAGCTGCGGCGCACTTCGTATGACGTCGAGGCGGTGTGCCGGTTCCTCGTTTCGGAGTGTGCTTACCCCGGCATCGAGGAGTGGGCGGACTTCTTCGTCCGCAATCCCGCTTCGGACACGGAAGCGTTGCGAGTGTTCAGCGGCGGACCGAATTCCACATGATGACTGCTGCGTAAGGAAGGAATTCGCGGCCGCGTCGGCACAGCCACGGAATTCCCTTGAGCACCAGCCACCCCACGTGCCCCGCGGGACTCGGCTCGACCCCGCCGCTGCACGTCAGGCTGACCGGCTCCGGCACGTCGAACCCGGCTTCGGCGATCAGGCCGCTGAAGCCGTCCGCGAGCATGCGGTGGCCCAGTTCGGAGGGGTGCAGCCGGTCGACGCTCCACGACGTCAGGTCGTAGGCGCCGGGGAGCCGGTCGAGATCGAGGCAGGGCACGCCTTCGCGGGTGACGACCTCGCCGATCGCCGCGTTCAGCTCGGCGACACGGGCGCTGAGCGCGCGCTTCAGCGACGGCGGCAGGCGGAACACCCTGCTGTGGTCGTGGAAGCGGACGGGGATCACGGTGGTGCCGACGTCCCGCAGCCGGTGGATGACCTCGGTGAGGTCGGCGGCGATGCACGCCGCGTCGAAGTCCGGCCGGAGGGTGTCGTTCATGCCGGCCACCAGCAACGCCACGTCCGGCCGGTGCGCGACGGCGGCGGGCACCTGCTCGGTCAGCACGCACCGCATCCGCGCGCCGGTGAACGACGGGTTCAGGTAACCGTCGTCCTCGACCCCGAGCGCGGCGGCGACCAACGGGCCCACCCCACGCCAGCCACCCCGCCGCGGCAGGGGATCACCGAGCCCGACGGCGGTGGAATCGCCGAGCACAACAAGACGCCGAGCTCTCTTGGGCGACGGAACGGCCACGAGCGCGGGACGGGAGGGTTCGGGAGTGACTTCGACACTCATCACGGTCACGCCCACGACCATCGGACACGGAAGCTCACCTGCGGTGAGGAGGAGGTAACGCGTCCGCGACACCGGGCCTAATTCTTGACGCTCACCTCACGGCGGCCCGAAAAGTCCTGTTCGTGACGGGTCTGCACACGGAGTCAGCGGAAGGCCGGGTAGAACGCCAGGTCCGCGTGCGGCCCCAGCCGTGCCGCCAAGGCAGCCGCCACTCGGGACGAGAACTCCGACACCGCCGTCATCCGGACGTACCCCGCGTGCTTGGCCAGGTCTCGCCACCACGTCACCAGAGCCGCCTCGCGGCTGACCGGGGCCGCGTGGCGGGACAAATCCAGTGAGCCCAGCTCCTCGCCCGTGATCAGCCAGACGCGCAGCAGTTCGCTGGTCGTCAGGTGGGCGGCGAGGACTTCGTCGTCGGCGAGGGCGGGCCAGACGCCCACCACCTCCGCGCGCCAGGCCGCGACCATCGCCTCGCTCATGCCGGCCGGCAGGGCCAGCGCGTCCGGCCAGGCCGCGAACGGCAGGCGCAGGTGGGCGGCGTCGACCAGGGCGGAGCGGACGCAGCCGTATTCGAAGTCGAGGAAGCGGACGCCCTCGCCGGTCACCAGGTTGTTGTCGGGGCTCAGCTCGACCGGGCTGAACGCGCGGAAGCCCGCCGACCGGGACTGCTCCAGTGCGTGGGCGACCTGCTCGCGCACCGCGTCCGGCGCCGGGATGCCCAGGCGCTCCTGGATCAGGCCAGGCACGCGGGCGCAGAGCTCGTCTTCGCGGCCGCCGGAATCGCCCTTCGCGGGGCCGCCCAGCCGCCGCAGCAGGGCGTTGAAGTCCGCTTCGCGCCCGGCGGTGTTCGCGTGCAGCCGGCCCAGCGACCGGGACCAGGACAGCAGGGCACGCTCGGCCGTGCGGGATTCGCGGGCGTAGAGCTTGTCCTCCAGGGTCGGCGTGCGGCCGAGGTCCTCCAGCACGAGCACGCGGTCGCGGCCGTCGTGGGCCAGCAGCTCCGGGCACATCCGTTCGTCCGGCGAAAGCGCCGTGAACAGCTGGTAGCTGACCGCCTCCTGGGCGAACGGGTCGGCCTCGCCCGGCTCCGGCGTTTCCGGGTAGTGCTTGATCACCAGCGTCCGCGGCAGCGCGAACGACGACGACACCACTCTCGCCCGGACGACCGTCGCCGGCCCGCTCCCCGCGAGGTCCTCGGGCGCGACCAGCGTGATCGGACTGCCGAACCGGCGCGAGAGGACCGTCTCGCCCGCCGCGACCGCCGCGGCGAGAGCGAGCTGCTCGGCTCCTGCCCCGACCCCAGCATCGCCGGTGGAGGAGGTGTCGACTGTCATTGTCACCGACCCTACTCGTGACTGAGCAACCATGACTACTGACATCCGGTCAAGAAGGAGCACCCGCCCGGACGGGCTTCATCCCCGTGAAAGCGGACGTGTGCCCACCGGTGAACGTTGCCCATTCCGGCGCACGATCAACACAATGGCCGCTGCTGCAACGATTCCGAGAAGGTTCACCAGCAGCTGACCCACCGATTGGACGCATCGGTTCCACTCCCCCGCCACGGCCGCCACGACCGCGTACCCCGCGGCCGGCACCGTGGTCACGGAGATGAACACCCCCACCAGGGCGGCCGATTTCGCCGACGTCATGGCGAGCATCCCGGCCGCGCCGGCCAGCATCGCCACAACCAGCGACGGTACGCCGACCGAGAACACGAAGTCGACCTCGTTGTGCTGTTTCAGCTCGAACGCCTGCACACCGAAGACGTCGGTCACGCGGACCAGCAGCGCGCCGCCCAGCGTGACGACCATGGCCAGCGGGAACCCGATCCCCAGCGCCGCACCCGCGAGCCGGACGAGGTCCCACCGCCGCAGCACCAGGCCGACCGCGAGCGCGGCCAGCGGCCCGAACTCGGGGCCGACGACCATGGCGCCGACGATCGTCACCGCGGAGTCGGTGAGCACGCCGACCGCGGCAAGCAGGCAGGCGATGGTGAGGAACGCCAGGAACGTCACGTTGAGCCGCGACTCCTCGCCCGTGCGGGCGACCAGCTCCTCCCAGACGACGGCGTCCGCGCCTTCCCCCGGCGCGGCCTCCTCCGCCGCGTCGGCGGCGTCGGACAACGCCGTGTCGAGCGCTTCGAGGGTGATCCCGCCGGTGTGGTCGAGCTCGAGCCCGCACAGCGAGTTGACGATCTCGTCCGCCGCCTCGCGCGCGATGTCGGCCTCGACCAGGTCACCTTCGGGCGCCACGGCGACGCCGCGGTGCACCACGACGTGCGCGGTCCCGGCGTGGGCCCGCAGGACCTCGAGCGCCTGGGCGGTCTTGTCCGGCGGGCACACGGCCCGGAGGTGCAGCACTAGCTCTGCGGGGCGGGGGCCGGCTTCGCGTCGATCCCGGCCTCCTTGCGCTGCTGCGCCGTGATCGGCGCGGGCGCCGCGGTCAGCGGGTCGTACCCGCCACCGGTCTTCGGGAACGCGATCACGTCACGCAGCGAGTCGGCCTTGGCCAGCAGCATGACGATGCGGTCCCAGCCGAACGCGATGCCGCCGTGCGGCGGCGGGCCGAACGCGAAGGCGTCGAGCAGGAAGCCGAACTTCTCCTGCGCTTCCTCTTCGCCGAGGCCCATCAGGCTGAAGACGCGCTTCTGGACGTCGCCGCGGTGGATACGGATCGAGCCGCCGCCGATTTCGTTGCCGTTGCAGACGATGTCGTAGGCGTAGGCCAGGGCGTTGCCCGGGTCCTGCTCGAACTTGTCGATCCACTCCGGGGTCGGCGAGGTGAACGCGTGGTGCACCGCGGTCCACTTGCCGGAGCCGACCGCGACGTCGTCGCCGATGTCCTCGACCGGCGCGAACAGCGGCGCGTCGACGACCCACACGAACGACCAGGCGTCCTCGTCGATCAGGCCGAGGCGCTTGCCGATCTCGTCACGCGCGGCGCCCAGCAGCGGCTGTGTGCTCGCTGCCTTGCCGGCGGCGAAGAAGATGCAGTCGCCCGGCTTGGCGCCCGCCGCGGCGGCGACGTTCTCGCGTTCGGTCTCGGACAGGTTCTTGGCGACCGGGCCGCCGAGCGTGCCGTCCTCGTTCACGAGGATGTACGCGAGGCCGCGCGCGCCGCGCTGCTTCGCCCATTCCTGCCACGCGTCGAGCTGGCGGCGCGGCTGGTCGGCGCCGCCGGCCATCACGACCGAGCCGACGTACGGCGCCTGGAACACGCGGAACGGCGTGTCGGCGAAGAACTCCGTCAGGTCGGTGATCTCGAGGTCGAAGCGCAGGTCCGGCTTGTCCGAGCCGTACTTGGCCATCGCCTCGTGGTAGGTGATGCGCGGGATCGGCCGCGGGATCTCGTGCCCGATCAGCTTCCACAGCGCGGAGACGATCTGCTCGCCGATGGCGATGACGTCGTCCTGCTCGACGAAGCTCATCTCGATGTCGAGCTGGGTGAACTCCGGCTGGCGGTCGGCGCGGAAGTCCTCGTCCCGGTAGCAGCGCGCGATCTGGTAGTACCGCTCCATGCCGCCGACCATGAGCAGCTGCTTGAACAGCTGCGGCGACTGCGGCAGGGCGTACCAGGAGCCGGGCTTGAGCCGGGCCGGGACCAGGAAGTCGCGGGCGCCTTCCGGGGTGGAGCGGGTCATCGTCGGCGTCTCGATCTCGACGAAGTCCTGGTTGTGCAGCACCTCGCGGGCGGCGCGGCTGACCTCGCTGCGCAGCCGCATGGCCGCGGCCGGGCCACTGCGGCGCAGGTCGAGGTAGCGGTGCTTGAGGCGGATCTCCTCGCCGACGTCGACCCGGTCGTCGATCGGGAACGGTAGCGGCGCGGCCTCGGACAGCACCTCGAGCTCGGTCGCGAGGACCTCGATCTCACCGGTGGGGATCTCGGCGTTCGCGTTGCCCTCGGGGCGCTTCGCGACCTCGCCGACGATCTTGACGCAGAACTCCGAGCGCAGCGCGTGGGCGCGCTCGGCCATCTCACCCTCGCGGAAGACGACCTGGGCGACACCGCTCGCGTCGCGGAGGTCGATGAAGATGACGCCGCCGTGATCTCGCCGCCGGGCCACCCATCCGGTGAGGGTGACGGTCTGTCCGGCCTGCTCGGCACGCAGGGTGCCGGCGTTGTGAGTGCGGAGCACTGCGACTGCTCTCCTTCGACATGGGCGGTTCGCGCTGCTTGGAAAGGCTAACGAACCGCCCAGCCTACGACGTCGGCAGGTTTGACTTGCCCGCGGTGCCAGGTCAGAGAACGAACTTGGGCCGGGCCTCCAGCGCGGCCACCAAGCGGTGGGCCTGGGCCAGGTAGGCCGCGACCTGGTAGATGCGGCCGCCGGGGTGGGACACCACCCAGTTCGCCGCCGCCGACGCCGACGCGAAGAACGGCTGGCCGGCGCAGGCCATCGCGTCGACGTTCTCCAGCCCGAAGCCGAGGTCCAGCGCCGCGACCACCGCGGACGGCGGGTCGGCCTGCAGGATCGTGCGCGCGGTGAGGTCGATGCGGATGTGGGTGCCGGTGACCGGGCAGACCGCGGCCGCGTGCACCCGCTCGCCGGTCGCGATGGCCAGCAGGAACATGTCGACCGAGCCGTCGGGGCCCGCGCCGAGGGTGCCTTCGGCCGGCTGGAGCCGGTGGTGGGCGCCGCGGGGCGCCGGGCCGGTGCTGACGAGGTCGCGGTGGAGGGTGAAGCCGATCAGCTCGACCAGCCGGCGGGCTTCGACGGGGGCGACGCCGACGGTCGCGGCCAGCCTGTCGACACCCACCGGGTGCCGGCCGGCGCGGGTCAGCTTCAGCGCGGCCCACGCGAGCCGGGCGGCCGCGACACGGTCGGTCTGCGAGGTCGTCAACGTCCGGCTCCCTTCGGGATCGATCCCTTCGACGTTAGGCGTCGGCGATGCAGGACGACAACGACACGATCGGACATTTTCCCGCAACCCCCCGACTGCGAGCCCCGAAACGGCCGCGAGTACGGCGAACGGAGCAGCGCGAGCCGCTCCGGGTGACGCCTTCACCCACACGGCGGCGCGGCGGGTGATCACACACCCGGGGGTGGGGTTGTCCACAAAGGACCGATCGACGGGCTGCCTGGAGAGCCGCTGTCTCGGTCGCACACGACCCGACACCTGCCGTCAACCGCCATCAGAGGAGGCGGAGCTGCTCCGCCGCCGGCACGTCCTCCCGCGGCTCGGGCACCGACGGCTCCGGCCCACGCGCGTCGTACCCCGTCTTCGGGGCCAGTCCGTGCCGCCTCAGCAGCGGTGCCACTCGCTCGCCCAGCCGCTCGCGGTACGCCTTCTGCACGTAGCTCCCCCGCGCGTACAGCTCCCGGTACCGCGGCACGAGCGCCGGGTACGAGCCGGCCAGCCAGCGGCCGAACCACTCGCGGGCGCCGGGCCTCAGGTGCAGCGGGATCACTGTCACGCTGGACGCGCCGGCGTCGGCCAGCTGGGCGAACAGCGCGTCGAGTGCCTCGGCGGAGTCGGTCAGCCACGGCAGCACCGGCGCCACCAGCACCGAGCACGGCAACCCCGCCTCGCGGGCCTTACGGATCAGCTCCAGCCGCGCGCGCGGGCTCGGTGTGCCGGGCTCCAGGCGGTGCTGCAGCTCGCCGTCGAGCAGGGCGAGTGACACCGCGAGCCCCACGGGCACGTCGCGGGCGACGTCCTGCAGCAGCGGCAGGTCGCGGGCCAGCACCGTGCCCTTGGTCAGGATCGACAGGGGTGTTCCGGACCGCGCCAGCGCCGTGATGATGCCCGGCATCAGCCGGTAACGGCCTTCCGCGCGCTGGTACGGATCCGTGTTCGTGCCCATCGCGACGTGTTCGCGCCGCCACGACGGCCGCTTCAGCTGGGCCGTCAGGACCTCGGGTGCGTTGATCTTCACCACGACCTGGGTGTCGAAGTCGCGGCCGGCGTCGAACTCCAGGTAGGTGTGGGTGTTCCGGGCGAAGCAGTTGTGCGACACCATGCCGTCGGCCACGAAGTCGCCGGTGCCGGTGGTGATGTCGAACAGCGGGAGCTGCAGCCCCAGCGGCTCGATGGACTCGACGAGCCGGCGGTTCGCGCCGATCACCGCGCCGTCCAGCGACCGCTTCCACGCCACCGCGGGGTTGCTCACGTGCAGGAAGCGCAGCGCCTCACCCGCCCCGCCGAGCAGCCGGACCTCCTGGCGGGTCGGGAACTTCGGCACCTCGTCGAGCTGGTGGGCGAAGCCGAAGCGGGTGAGCGCGGCGGCGAAGGCGTCGGTGATCTCGGGTTCGTCGTGCGCCACCGCGAGCACCCCGCGGCCGTAGCCGCCCGCGAGGTCGAAGACGCCGGCGAGGAAACCGCGCTGCCAGTGCGCGTCCGGGTCCGCGGGCACCTGGAGGAACCCGACCGACGCGCCGAAGTCCGGCAGGTAGCGCAACGCGCGCGTGGCGGCGTCGGTCTCCGCCGCGAACCCGCCGGAACGCAGCATCCCGCAGAGGTAACCGGCGCGGTAGCCGAGCGTTTCGTCCGGCGTGGGCGCGAAGCGGCCGACGCCGATCAGCTCGGTGCCGGGCTCGAGGTGCGGCCGCTGCGCGACGCCGAACTTGCTGCCGGTGACGTGCTTCCAGCCCTTGCTCGTGAGGAACCGGTGGTCACCGCCGGCGACGAGCCGGGTGCCGTCTTCGAGCGTGACGCGGAAGGCCTCGCGCAGGGTGGTCCAGTGCGCGAGCACCTTGGTCGGCACCAGCCGCCGGGCGGCGCCGTGGCCGCGGGTGCCGTAGATCTCGTCGCCGACCTTCAGCTCGGAGAGGGCCTTCGTTCGGCCGTCCGCCAGCAGGATCCGGGTGCCGCCTTCGAGGCAGTACGTGCAGGCGTGCGAGCAGCCGCGGTAGGGGTTGACGGTCCAGCCGAACGGCACGCCGGAGCCCGCGGGCACCTTGTTCAGCACCGAACGGGCGTGCACCTCGTGAAAGGTGACGCCGTCGAATTCCGGTGACCGCACGGAACGCACCAGGCCCTCCAGCCCGGGCAGTGCCGGCTCACCCTCCCCTGCTCGCTGCCGATCCCATCGCACGGCGTCAGTCGAACATATGTTCTAGTCGAGTGTCAAACCCGTTCACCAAGGGCGGATTCCGGGTGGGACGGGTGGTGCGGATGGGGCGTCAGGACGTGAAGCGGTCCAACGCCCGGATCTTGTTGGTGGCGTCCAGCGCCGCCACCTTGTACGCCTCCGAAAGCGTCGGGTAGTTGAAGACCGCGTCGACGAGGTAGTCGACCGTCCCGCCGCAGCCCATCACCGCCTGTCCGATGTGGACCAGATCGGTCGCGCCGGTGCCGAAGACGTGCACGCCCAGCAGTTTCCGGTCCTTCGTGGACACCAGCAGCTTCAGCATCCCGTAGCTGTCGCCGGTGATCTGGCCGCGCGCCAGCTCGCGGTACCGCGCGATGCCGACCTCGTACGGCACCGACGACGACGTCAGCTGCGCCTCGGTCGAGCCGACGTACGAGATCTCCGGGATCGTGTAGATCCCGATCGGCTGCAGCGCGCCGAGGCCGTTCGCAGGCTCGCCGAACGCGTGGTAGGCCGCGAGCCGGCCCTGGTCCATCGACGTCGCCGCCAGCGCCGGGAAGCCGATCACGTCGCCGACCGCGTAGATGTGCGGCACCTCGGTGCGGTAGTTCTCGTCGACCACGAGCCGGCCGCGCTCGTCGGCCGCCAGGCCCGCCGCCTCCAGGGTCAGCTCGCCGGTCATGCCCTGGCGGCCCGCCGAGTACATGACACCGTCGGCCGGGATGCGCTTGCCGCTGACCAGCGTCGTGATCGTCGCGTCGTCGGAGACCGCGACGTCCGCGACCTTCTCGCCGAAGCGGAAGGTGACGCCGAGGTCGCGCAGCTGGAACTTGAGCGACTCGACGATCTCGGGGTCGCAGAAGTCGAGCATCTGGTCACGCTGCTCGACCACGGTGACCCGCGAGCCGAGCGCGGCGAACATCGACGCGTACTCGATCCCGATCACCCCGGCGCCCACCACGACCAGCGACGACGGGATCTGCTCCAGGCGCAGGATCTCGTCGGAGTCGAGCACGCGGGCGGCGTCGAAGTCGACGTGGCCCGGGCGTGCGGGGCGGGTGCCGGTGGCGATCACGACGTAGTCGGCGGTCAGCGTCCGGCGGTCCCCGGGGTGCCTGCCGTCGACGAGCACCGTGTGCGGGTCGGCGAAGGAGCCGGTGCCGGCGATCAGGTCGACGTGGTTGCGCATCAGCTGCGCGCGCACGACCTGGACCTCGCGCCCGACCACGTGCTGGGTGCGCGCCAGCAGGTCGGCGATGGTGATGTCCTGCTTGACGCGGTAGCTCGCGCCGTACAGCTCGCGCTGGTTCATGCCGGTCAGGTAGAGCACCGCTTCGCGCAGCGTCTTGGACGGGATCGTGCCGGTGTTGACGCACACCCCGCCGACCATGTCGTGCCGGTCGACGACCGCCACCCTCTTGCCGAGCTTCGCCGCGGCGATGGCGGCCTTCTGGCCGCCGGGGCCCGAACCGATGACGATGAGGTCGTACTCGTGCTCGCTCACGACGTCGAGCCTGCGCACCCGGCGGCCCCGGCGCAACCCCTGCGCGGTGAAGATCCGCCCGCGGACCGGCTTCCGGGCTAACCTCCACGACCGGGATGCTGCGGATTTCACTGCTGGGCGAGCAGGTGATCGCCGACGACGAGACCGGCGCCGTGCTGACGCGGTCGCCGCGGTCGGTCGCGCTCGTGGGCCACTTGGTCGTGCACGCCGGGCAGGCGCAGCCGCGGCGGCGGATCGCCGGGCTGTTCTGGCCGGACTCGACCGACGCGCAGGCCCTGACGAACCTCCGCCGTGAGCTGCACCAGCTGCGCCGGGTGCTGGGCGACCCGCCGTCGCTGGCCGTCACCGGGCAGGACCTGTGCTGGCGGGACACGCCGTCGAGCCGCGTGGACGTGCGGGAGTTCGACGTCGCCCGCCGGGCCGCGCTGGCCGCCGCGGATCCCGGCGCCGTGCTCGCCCAGGCGCACACCGCCCTCGCGGCCTACCGCGGCGAGCTGCTGCCCGGCCTGACCGACGACTGGGTCCTGGCCGCGCGCGCCGAGCTGGACCGCCAGTGTGTCGAACTGTGCGACCTGGTCTGCCGGACGCCGTCGGGCGACCCCGCCGCCGCGCTCGCCGCGGCCCGCCGGCGGATCCGGCTGCGGCCGCTGGAAGAGAACGGCTACCGGACCCTGATGGCGCTGCAGGCCGACGCCGGCGACCGGGCGGGCGCGGTGAGCACCTACCACCGGTGTGCGTCGGTCCTCGAACGCGAACTCGGCGTCGTCCCGGCCGAAGCGACCCGCGCGGCGCTCCGCCGGCTGCTCGACCGCCCGGACCCCGAGCTCCGGCGGGCGGCGGCGCCCGGGCTCGTCGGCCGGGCCGCCGAGCTGGCGCGCCTCGGCGAGGCGTGGCGGACGGCCGCGGCGGGCCGGGCGGGGATCGTCCTCGTGCGTGGTGACGCCGGGGTCGGCAAGACGCGGCTGGTGGCCGAACTGGCCGGGCTCGCCCGCGCCGAGGGTGCGGTCGTGGCCGCCGGCCGCTGCTTCGGCACGCCGGGCCGGCTCGCGCTCGCGCCGGTGGCCGATTGGCTGCGCACGCCCGCGCTGCAGCAGGCCGCGACGGCGCTCGACCCGGTCTGGCGGGCCGAGGTCGGCCGGTTGCTGCCGGCCGCGCGACCGACCGGCGGTCGGCCCACTCTCGAGGCGTGGCAGCGCCTGCGGTTCTTCGAAGGGCTCGGCCGGGCGCTGACCGCCGGCGGGCGGCCCGTTCTGCTGGTGCTCGAAAACGTGCAGTGGTGCGACGAAGAGACGAGCGCGTTCCTCACCTTCTGCCTCGGCCTGCTGCCGGACGCGCCGCTGCTGGTCGCCGGGACGCTGCGCGAAGGCGACCTCGCGCCGGGCGTCACGTCGTGGACCACGCAGCTGCGTGACGACGGCAGGCTGGCCGAGCTGCCGCTGCGCCCGTTCGACGCCCACGGCACGGCGCTGCTCGGCGAAGCGGTCGCCGGGCGGCCGCTGTCCGAACCGGACCGGAACCTGCTGCACGCGGCCACCGGCGGCTACCCGCTGTTCGTGGTGGAAGCCGTGCGCGCCAACGCTTCCCCGCCCACCGGCGGCCTGACCGCCGTGCTGCGGGCGCGGCTCGAGCAGCCGGGGCCGGCGGCGCGCGAGGTCGCCGGGCTCGCCGCCGCGGCCGGCCGCGACTTCACCCTCGAACTGCTCACCGAGGCCAGCGACCTCGACGCGGACACGGTGGTCGACGCGGTGGACGAGCTGTGGCGGCGCCGGATCCTGCGTGAGTTCCGCGGCGGTTACGACTTCACCCACGACCTGCTGCGCGAGGCCGCCTACCAGCAGGTCAGCCCACCGCGCCGGTGGCTGCTGCACCGGCGGCTGGCCCAGGGCATGGAGCTGCTGCACGCCGACGACACCGACGCCGTCGCGGCGCAGCTGGCCGAGCAGTACGCCCGTGGTGGGCGGCCCGACCGCGCCGTCACCCTCTACCGGCAGGCGGCGGGCGTCGCCGCGCACACCTTCGCCCACGCCGAAGCGATCCGGCTGCTCAAGGAGGCACTGGCGCTCATCCGCGCGCGGCCGGCGAGCGGCGCGCGCAACCGGACGGAACAAGCCGTCCTCGACGAGCTCGCCGGGCCGCTCAACGCCCGGTACGGCTACTCCTCACCCGAGCTGCAGCGGACCGTCGAGCGCTCGCTCGAACTCGCGGAGGCGGCCGGGGACACCGCGGCGATGCTGATCGAACTGCTGGCGCTGTTCTCGTCGCGGTTCGTCCAGGGCCGGACCGCGCAGGCGCACGAGCTGGCCGAACGCGCGCTGAAGCTGCTCGGACCGGACTCGACCCCGGTGCAGAGCGGCACGGCGCACTTCGCCTTCGCCGGCTCGTCGGTCAGCCTCGGCCGCCCGGCCGAGGCGGTGCGGCACTTCGCCCTGGCCGCGGACCGCACCCGCGGCGCCGCTTCGCTGCCCATCGGCACCCGCCCGGACGTGCACGGCCCGGCCTGGGCGGCGCACGCGCACTGGCTCCTCGGTGACGACGACGCGGCCGTGGCGAGCGCCGCCGAAGCCGTCGCGCGCGCCCGTTCGGTCGACGACCCGTACAGCCTCGCCATCGGCCTCGCGTACGCGGGTGTGACGCACCAGATGCGCCGCGACCGGCCGGCGATGTGGGCGGCCGTCACCGAGCTGCACACCCTCTGCGACCGGTACGGCTTCGCGTACTACCGGGAGTGGGCGCTGGTGCTGGGCGGCTGGTTCCGCGGCGGCGCGCCCGGCCTGGCTGCGGCGCAGGAGGGCGTCAACCGGCTCAAGGCGGAGGGGTCGTTCGCCCGGATGCCGTACTGGCTGACGCTGCTCGCCGAGCTCTCCGCGCCGGAGGCCGCCCGCGCGACGCTCGACGCCGCGCTCGCGGCCGGCGAGGCCAGGGACGACCGCTGGTGGCTGCCGGAGGTGCTGCGGCTGCGGGCCGCGCACGACGCCGACCCGGCGCCCCGGCTGGCGGCGGCCGCGGAGCTGGCCCGCGCCCAGGGCAGCGTCGCCCTGCTCCGCCGGTGTTCGGCCGGCTCCGGCAGCGTTCGCCCCGGCGCCTGAGCGGACCGAACGCTGCGCGAACGCCGCGTGCCTAGGTTCCGTCGGGAACGCATTCCCGAGGAGGGGCTCCATGACCACGACCGCCGCACCCCACGAAGAACTGGCCGCCGCCCTGCGCGGCGACCTGGTCACGCCGGCAGACCCCGGCTACGACGAAGCGCGCGCCGTCTACAACGCCATGATCGACAAGCGGCCGGCGGCGATCGCCTACTGCCACGACACCGCCGACGTCGTCGCCTGCGTCCGCTACGGGCGCGCGAGCGGCCTCGACATCGCCGTGCGCGGCGGCGGCCACAACGCGGGCGGCCTGGGGGTCGCCGACGGCGCGCTGGTCATCGACCTGTCGCGGCTGCGCAGCACCACGGTCGACCCGGTGAACCACACCGTGCGCGCCGACGCCGGCTGCACCTGGGGCGACGTCGACCACGCCACGGTCGCCTTCGGCATGGCGACGCCGTCCGGCATCGTCGGGTCCACCGGCGTCGCGGGGCTGACGCTCGGCGGCGGCATCGGCTACCTGGCCCGGCGGTTCGGCCTGACCGTCGACAACCTGCTCGGCGCGGACGTCGTGCTCGCGGACGGCTCGTTCGTGCACGCGAGCGAGACGTCGCACACCGACCTGTTCTGGGCCCTGCGCGGCGGGGGCGGCAACTTCGGCGTCGTCACGTCGTTCACCTTCCGGTGCCACGACATCGGCGAGCGCGGCACGATCATCGGCGGGCCGGTGCTCTACGACCTCGACGACACCCCCGACGTGCTGCGCTGGTACCGGGAGCTGCTGCCGTCGCTGCCGGAGGAGCTCAGCGGCTGGTTCGGCCTGATCACGGTGCCGCCCGCACCGCCGTTCCCCGAAGCGCTGTGGGGGCGGAAGGCGTGCGGCATCGTCTGGTGCTACACGGGTGCGCACGACAAAGCGGACGAGATCCTGGCGCCGGTGCGCGAGTTCGGGACACCGCTGCTGGTCGGCCTGCACGACATGCCGTACACCGCGCTGCAGGGCGCGTTCGACGGGCTGTACCCCGCCGGGCTGCAGTGGTACTGGCGCGCGGACGTGTTCCACGAGATCTCCGACGACGCGATCGCCGTCCACCTCAAGCACGGCGAGCAGCTGCCGACGATGCACTCGTCGATGCACCTGTACCCGATCGACGGCGCGGCGAGCCGCGTTCCTTCGGACGCGACGGCGTTCCCGCACCGCTCCGGCGGCTGGTCGGGTGTGATCGTGGGGGTCGATCCTTCGCCGGAGAACGCCGTCCTGGTTTCGGAGTGGACGCGGGACTACTGGGCGGACCTGCACCCGACGTCGGCGGGCGGCGCGTACGTCAACTTCATGATGGAGGAGGGGCAGGACCGGGTGCGGTCGTCCTACGGCGGCAACTACGCGCGGCTGGTGGAGGTGAAGCGGCGCTACGACCCGGAGAACGTGTTCCACGTCAACCAGAACATCCGCCCGGCGTGACGGTGCCTCCTGGCCGGGGTAGGTTCCGGCCAGGAGGTGATCGGCATTTCCGCGACCCCGGCGACCCGGTGGGACGTCCTGCTCGCGATCGGCGCCGGCGGCGCGCTGGGCAGCCTCGCCCGGTACGGCCTGTCGGTGGCGATCCCGCACGGCCGCGGGGAGTTCGCCGTGGCGACGCTGGTCACCAACGTGCTCGGCTGCCTGCTCATCGGCGTCCTGATGGCGGTGCTGACGACCACCGCGCGGCCGCACCACCTGGCCCGGCCGTTCCTCGGTGTCGGGGTGCTCGGCGGGTTCACGACGTTCTCCACGTTCGTGGCCGACACCCTGGACGCGGCGACCACCGGGCGGATACTGGCTTCGCTGGGGTACGTGCTGGCGTCGGTGGCGCTGTGCCTGGCCGCGGTGACCGCCGGCCTGACGGCGACCCGCGCGCTGCGGAAGGGGCACTGATGGAGGGACCCGCCACCCGGCTCACCGTCTACATCGGCGAGGACGACCACTGGCACCACAAGCCGCTCTACCACGAGATCGTCCGCCGGGCGCGGGATGCCGGGCTGGCGGGCGCTTCGGTGCTTCGCGGGGTCGAGGGCTACGGCGCGTCGTCGCTGATCCACACGACGCGGATCCTGTCGCTGTCGGAGGACCTGCCGATGGTGATCGTGATCGTCGACGCGGAGGAGAAGCTGCGGGCGTTCCTGCCGCAGCTGGACGAGCTGATCGGCGAGGGCCTGGTGACGCTCGACCAGGTCGAGGTCATCCGCTACGTGGGACGTCCGGAGTGACGGTGCTCCTGGTGGCCGCCGGCGGCGCGGCCGGGTCGATCCTGCGGTACCTGACCGACCGGCGGGTGCAGCGGTGGCGGGATTCGCCGTTCCCGTGGGGCACGCTGACGGTGAATGTCCTGGGGTCGCTGATCCTGGGCTTCCTGAGCGGCTGGCTCCTGCACGGCGCGGAGCCCGCGTCGGTGCGGTCGCTGGTGGCGGTGGGGTTCTGCGGCGGGCTGACGACGTTCTCGACGTTCGGCTACGAGACCTTGCGGCTGTTCCTGGAGAAGACGCGGTTGTACGCGGTGCTCAACGTGCTGGTGACGGTGGTCGCCGGGCTGGCTTCGGGAGCGCTCGGGCTGCTGCTGGCCACCGCGGTCTTCGCCTGACCCGAGCGCCCCAAGGCGGCCTTGGTTGCGTCTGACGCACCGAAGGCCGCCTTGGGTGCGCGAGACGCAACGAAGGCCACATTGGGGCGCATGGGGTCAGCGCGGGGCGAGGCCGCGAACCTGCTCGAACGGATCGCCGCCGGTCGGCAGGAGCGCGATGATCGGCGTGGTCAAGCCGTTGTCCACATAGGACTTGACCTGCTCCCGGCACGACTCGATGCTGCCGTGGACCACCAGCTCGTCCACCACCGAGTCCGGGATCACCTGGTTGGCCTTCTGCCGGTCCCCCGCCGCCCACGCCTCGTGCATCGGGGCCAGCGCCTCGCCCCGGCCGAGCCAGTCGTGGAACGCCGCGTACACCGGGACCGTCAGGTAGCTCGAGATCAGCATCCGGCCCAGGCCGCGCGCCGCTTCCGCGTCCTCCGTGGGGCAGACGAAGATCCGGGCCGCCAGCTCCACGTCCGGGCCCACCACCGAGCGCACCTTGGGCACGTCCGAAGCCGCCAGCCAGTTGGTGATCGCGCCGTCCGCTTCGCGCGCCGCCAGGCGGAGCATGCCCGGGCGCAGGGCTGCCAGCATGATCGACGGCGCCGGGTCGGCGGGCCGCTCCAGCCGGAACTTCGAGACGGCGAACGTCTCGTACTTCTCGCTGACCTTCTCCCCCGCCAACGCCGACCGCAGGAAGCGCAGCGTGTCGCGAGACCGCGCGAACGGCGCTTCGAACGGCGCCGCGTTCCAGTTCGAGACGATCACCGGGGACGACGCGCCGATGCCGAGGACGAACCGGCCCGGGGCGAGCTCGGCGACCGTCGCCGCCTGCATCGCCAGCAGGCCCGGCCCGCGGGTGTACACCGGCACGATCGCGGTGCCCAGCCGCAGCTGCGGCGCCCACTGCGACGCCAGCACGAGCGGCGTGAACGCGTCCGCGCCCGCCGTCTCCGCCGTCCACGCGTCGGTGTAGCCCAGGTCGGGCAGCTGCTCGACCAGCTCGCGGTGCGCCGTCAGCGGCACCCCGGTCAGCGGAATCGTGAGGCCCCAGCGGCTCATGCAGTCTCCTTCTCCACGGCGGAAAGCTCGCGCAGCAGCCAGTCGACCTGCGTGCGCACCAGGTTCTCCGCGACCTCTTCGGCCTGCGGCGTCATGTGGGTGGCCCCCGCCAGCGGCAGGAAGACGTGCGAGCGGCCCTTCGCCAGCAACGCCGACGACAGCCGCAGCGCGTGCGCGACGAACACGTTGTCGTCGGCCAGCCCGTGCACGATCAGCAGCGCGCGGCTCAGCTCGCCGGCGCTCTCGATCAGCGAGTTGTGCGCGTAGCTCTCGGGTTCGTCCTGCGGTTTGCCGAGGTAGCGCTCGGTGTAGTGGGTGTCGTACAGCGACCAGTCGGTGACCGGCGCGCCCGCGACCGCCGCGTGGAAGACGTCCGGGCGCCGTAGCACGGCCAGCGCGGACAGGTAACCGCCGTAGGACCAGCCACGAATGGCGACGCGCTCGACGTCCAGCTCGGGGAACTGCGCGGCCGCTGCCTGGAGCGCGTCGACCTGGTCGGCCAGGGTGACGTCGGCGAGCCGGCCGGCGATCTCGCGCTCCCACACCGCGCCGCGGCCCGGCGTGCCGCGGCCGTCCGCGACGAGCACCGCAAAACCCTGGTCGGCCAGCCACTGCGACGTCAGGAACGCGTTGCGGCTCTGCAGCACGCGCTGGGCGTGCGGCCCGCCGTACGGGTCGAGCAGCACCGGCAGTTTGCCTTCGCTCGGCTCGTACCCGCGCGGCAGGAGCAGCGCCGCACGCAGGCCGCGCTCGCCCAGCGTCAGCCAGGTCAGGTTCGGCACGATGTCCGGGTCCACAGTGGACGAAGCAATCGACACGGCTTCCGCGCCATCGCGCAGCACCGAGACGCGCGGGCCGCTGTGCTCCAGGCTCCACGACGAAAGCACGGTGACCGCCGCGCTCCCGGCCCCGTGGTGCACGCCGTCCACAGTGGACAGGCGGCGGATCGAGCCGCCTTCGGTGCGGAAGACGTGGATCTGCGTCGGGTCGGCCTCGGACGCGCTGAAGAGGATCTCGGCACCGACGTCGAGCACGGCGCGCAGCTGCAGCCCGGCCGGGGTGACCGCCTCGCCGCCGACGAACAGCCGGTGGTCACCGTCGACCATGCCCTCGGTGACCAGCCGCCCGTCCGGGGTCCACGCCGGGACACCGCCGACGATGTCGATCCAGTGCTGGTCGGCCGCCGTGTGGAGCACCGAGGTCGAGCCGTCGGTGACGTCGAGTGCGAGCACGTCCATCCGCTTCTGGTCCCGCGGTTCGACGGCCAGCAGCGGCGCGCCGCCGGCCGACCAGTGCACCGAGGCCAGGTACTCCCATTCGCCCGGGGCGACGTCGACGCGGGAGCCGTCGAGGCCGAGCACGGCCAGCGAAACGAGCGCGTTCGTGGTGCCCGCGGCCGGGTAGGCGACCACGGTGGCCGGGTGCTGCGGGTTGGCGGGGTCGGCGATCGTCCAGCGCGGCACCGGGCCGCGGTCGGACCGCTCGGCCAGGATGCTGCGGCCGTCGGGGGCCCACCAGTACCCGCGGGTGCGGTCCATCTCCTCGGCGGCGATGAACTCGGCCAGGCCCCAGGCGATGTCCTCGCCGTCCTCCTCGACGAGCACCCGGTCTTCGCCGGTGGCCAGCTCCATCACGTGCAGCCGCCGGTTCTGCACGTACGCGACGTGCGTGCCGGTCGGATTGGGCCGCGGGTCGATCACCGCGCCGTCGACGCGCAGGGTCACTTCGCCGGTGGCCAGGTCGAGGGTGTGGAGCTTGCCCGAGAGCGAGAACGCCGCGACGGTGAAGCCCGCGTCGACGCCGTAGTGCACCACGCCGCCGCCGGTCTCGCGGGCCCGTTCGCGGCGCGCCCGCTCCTCGGCGGGCAGCTCCTCCTCGCCGGGCAGCAGCTCGGCGGCGTCCACGAGCTTCGTTTCGGCGCCGGTCGCGAGGTCGGCCGACCAGAGGCTGTGCCGGGGGTCGGTGCCCGACTCCGCGCGCAGGAACAGCACACGCGAGGCGTCCGGGGCGACCCGGAACTCCTTCGGCGCGCCGAGGGTGAAGCGCTGGGTCCGGGCCTGCTTGCGGAGGAACGGGAGGTCGTCGACATCGGTCACGTCCGCACTCTTTCAGACCCTCACGCCGGGACGCCAACACCCTTCAGCTTGGCCAGCTCTTCGGCGACGTCGAAGTCCGGCTCCGGGAACTTCGGGTCCAGCTCCGTGAGGGTTTCGATGAGCAGCTCGGCGACGGCCCAGTTGCGGTACCACTTGTGGTCGGCGGGCACGACGTGCCACGGCGCGTGGTCCGTCGACGTCTTCTTGAAGATGTCGGCGTAGGCCTGCTGGTAGGCCGGCCAGTGCGAGCGCGCTTCGAGGTCGCCCGGGTTGTACTTCCAGCGCTTCTCGGGCGTCTCCAGCCGGGCCTTGAGCCGCTTGAGCTGCTCCTCCGGCGAGATGTGCAGGAAGACCTTGACGACGGTCGTGCCGGCGTCGGCCAGCTCCTTCTCGAACGCGTTGATCTCGCTGTACCGGCGGCGCCGCTCGGCCGCGGTGAGCAGCCCGGTCACGCGCGGGACCAGGATGTCCTCGTAGTGCGAGCGGTCGAAGACGCCGATCTGGCCGGGCACCGGCAGCTGCTTGCGGATCCGCCAGAGGTAGTGGTGGCGGCGCTCGGCCGGCGTGGGCGCCTTGAACCCGGCGTAGCGGACGCCCATCGGGTTGACCAGGCCGAGCACGTGCGTGACCGTGCCGCCCTTGCCCGAGGTGTCCATGCCCTGCAGCACCAGCAGCACGCTGCGTTGCCCGCCGCCGACGCCCTCGGCGTACAGCGCCTCCTGCAGCGCGGACAGCCGCTCGCCGGCGCCGTCCAGCTTGGCGAGGGCCTTGGGCTTCTTGCCGGGCCCGACCGGGGCCGAGCCCGGCTCCGGCAGCTCCGCGCCGACGCGCAGCGCGTCCCGGATCCGGCTTCCGTCGTCCTTTTTGGCCATCCCGCGACGATAGCCAGTCGGGACGCCGCTTTCCCGTCGACGCACCCGGCCGGGTGGTGACGCAGCGATTCGCGGGTCCGAGCAGGGTATTGCGCAACGAACAACGGGTGAAAGCAATGATTCCCGGCTGAACTCTGCGTCTGCTGCCTCTAACCTGAACACATGACGACGTTCGCCGGCCGGGAGACCGCCGCCCCCTCCGCCGCGAGCTTCATCGAGCTCGACGAGCAATGGAGCACGCACAACTACCACCCGTTGCCCGTCGTGATCGCCGAGGCCGAAGGCGCGACGGTGACCGACGTCGAAGGCCGGTCCTACCTCGACTTCCTGTCCGGTTATTCGGCGCTGAACTTCGGGCACCGCCACCCGGACCTGATCGCCGCCGCGGTGGCGCAGCTCGGCCGCGTCACGCTGACGTCGCGGGCGTTCCACCACGACCAGCTCGGGCTGTTCTGCCGCGAGCTGGCCGAGCTGACCGGCACCGAGCTGGTGCTGCCGATGAACTCCGGCGCCGAGGCCGTCGAGTCGGCGGTCAAGATCGCCCGCAAGTGGGCGCACCGGGTCAAGGGCGTGCCGGACGGCACCGCCGAGATCATCGTCGCCGGCTCGAACTTCCACGGCCGGACCACCACGATCGTGTCGTTCTCGACCGACGAGACGGCCCGCGCCGACTTCGGCCCGTTCACCCCGGGCTTCGTCACGGTGAAGTACGGCGACGCCGCCGCGCTGCGTGACGCCATCACCCCGCGCACGGCCGCCGTGCTGCTGGAGCCGGTGCAGGGCGAAGCCGGGGTCATCGTGCCGCCGGAGGGCTACTTCGCCGACGTCCGCGCCGCGTGTGACGACCACGACGTGCTGCTGATCGCCGACGAGATCCAGTCCGGGCTGGCCCGCACCGGCACGGTGCTGGCGCTGGACCACGAAGGTGTCCGCGCGGACCTCTACACGCTCGGCAAGGCCCTCGGCGGCGGCATCCTGCCGGTGTCGGCGGTGGCCGGCCGCGGCGACGTGCTCGGCGTGCTGAAGCCGGGTGAGCACGGGTCGACGTTCGGCGGCAACCCGGTCGCGTGCGCGGTCGGGCGTGCGGTCGTGAAACTGCTGCGGACCGGCGAGTTCCAGCAGCGCTCCACGGAACTGGGCGCCCACCTGCACGAACGGCTGAACGCGCTGGTCGGGAACGGGCTGTCCGAGGTGCGCGGCCGCGGCCTGTGGGCAGGCCTCGACATCGCCCCCGGTGGCCCCGAAGGACGCGCGGCGTCCGAAGCGCTGGCCACCCGCGGCGTGCTGTGCAAGGAGACGCACGAGCGCACCCTGCGCGTGGCGCCGCCGCTGGTGATCACCCGCGAGGAGCTCGACCGCGGCATCGACGCGATCGCCGAGGTCATCCGCCCCTGAACCACCGGATGCCGCCGGGTGAGCCTCCCGCCCCGGCGGCATCCGGAGCACAACCGGGAGCAGAACGTCCCCTTCGGACGTTGTGCCGGGTATGGGATCAGGGGAATGGGTGGAGCGGCCGCTGGCCGGCACGGACAGTGTCACCCCGGCCGAGCTGTACGAACAGGGGAAGCGGCTCCGGGAGAAGGCGCCGGTCACCGTGCACGATCACGAGGCCGCCGCGAAGGACCGGCCGAGCCCGAAGCAGTACTTCGAGGCCAGCAACCAGGGGCGGCTGCCGGAGCTGGTCGAGCTGCGCCGGGAACGCATGCTCGTGTCGCCGTTCACCTTCTTCCGCGGGGCGGCCGGGCTGATGGGCGCCGACCTCGCGGGCACACCGGACGCCGGGCTCACCGCGCAGCTCTGCGGGGACGCGCACGCGGCCAACTTCGGGCTCTACGGCACACCCGAAGGCAAGATCGTGATGGACATCAACGACTTCGACGAGACCGTGCCGGGTCCGTGGGAGTGGGACCTCAAGCGGCTCGCCGCCAGTCTGGTGCTCGCCGGCCGTGAAGGCGGCATCGGCGAGGCCGGCTGCCGTGAGGCCGCCGAAGACGCCGTCAAGTCGTACCGCCGGACCATCCGCGCGCTGGCCGAGCTGCCGTTCCTGCGGTCGTGGAACGCGCTGCCGGACTCGTCGGTGCTGTCGAAGGCGCGGGCGGACGAGCTGATCGACGACTTCGCCGACGCCGCCGAGAAGGCCCGCAAGAACGACAGCGCGAAGGTCGTCGCGAAGTGGACCGAGCGGGTCGACGACCACCGCACCGGCCTGGCGCGGCACCGGTTCGTCGAGGACCCGCCGGTGCTGACCCACGTCGACGAGAAGACCGCCGAAGCCGTCGCCACCGGACTGACGTCCTATGTGGACACCCTGCGCGAGTCGCGGCGCACGCTGATTTCGCGGTACCGGATCGCCGACGTCGCCTTCCGCGTGGTCGGCACCGGCAGCGTCGGGCTGCGCAGCTACGTCGCGCTGCTGCACGGAAACGACGACGAAGACCTGGTGCTGCAGGTGAAGCAGGCGCAACCACCCGCGCTGGCGCCGTACCTCGGCCTGCCCGCGGCCGAGCACGAAGGCCGCCGCATCGTCGACGGCGCGCGGCTCGTGCAGGCCGAGACGGACATCCTGCTCGGCTGGACCACGATCGACGGGGTGCCGTTCATCGTCCGGCAGTTCCGGAACCTCAAGGGCGACATCAACCCGGCGGAGCTGGAGAAGGATCACCTCGACGACTACGGCCGGCTGGCCGGGGCGCTGCTCGCGCGGGCCCACACGCGGTCACTGCACCCGAAGCTCCTGTCCGGCTACTTCGCCGACGACTCCGAGCTCGACGAGGCGATGGGCGCGTACGCCCTCCGCTACGCCGACCGGACGGAGGCCGACCACGCCGCCTTCTCAGGGAGCTGACCCGACCAGCTCGGCGACGTCGGCCGCACAGCCCCACGCCAGGGTGATCCCCGCTCCGCCGTGCCCGTAACAGTGCACGACGTCGTCCTTCCGCTCCAGCCGCACCACCGGCCGGAACGGGCGCAGGCCCACCGCGGACCGCAGGATCTCCGCGCCCGCCAGGGCCGGGACCAGCTCGCGGCTGCGGCGCACGATGTCCGCCGTCACGCCCGGGTTGGGTTCGACGTCGCCGCGGCCCGGCTCCTCCGTGCCGCCGCAGACCACGTGGTCGCCGTGCGGGATGACGTACGTGACTCCCGGGCCCGTCTCGTCCACCACGAACTCGCGCAGTCCCGGGTCCGTGAGGTGCACCACCTGGCCGCCGATCGGGACCATCGAGCCGTCGCCCGCCAGGCGGCCCGCGCCGAGGCCCGCCGCGTTGACCACGACGTCCGCGTCGAGGTCCACGAGCGACGTCAGCGACCGGTGTTCGAACCGCACGCCGAGGGCTTCGACGCGCGAGAGCAGCCACGTCAGGTACACCGGGGTGTCGACCAGCGCCGTGGTGAACACCAGCTGGTCACCGGCGCGGACCGGGTCCTCCATCGCGCGGAGCCATTGCGGTTCCGGCTCGCCCGAGGCCAGCAGGACCCGGCCGCGGCGGAAGCGCACACCAGGCGCCTCCTGCGAGCGCAGCACGGCCAGGGTCTCGGCCGTCCAGCGCGCGATCCGCTTGTCCGGGCGGCGCACCGGCGGGTACAGCACCCCGCCCGCCACCGCCGACGTCGACTCCCCCGGGCCGGCCGCCGCGACGACCGTCACCTCGTGTCCCGCACCGGCCAGCCGGTACGCGCAGCTCAGGCCGATGATCCCGGCCCCCGCCACCGTGATGCGCATCCGTTCCTCCGTACAAAACCACTCTCCCCGCATCGTGGCAGACGGGCGCACCACGCGGTCACGGCTACCCTCGCGCGGGTGAGGACGATCCGGGTGCTCGCCGCGGTGTGCGGCCTGCTCGCGCTCCTGCTGGGGCTCCCGTTCGCCGGCGGCAGCACGCCCGGCGCCGTGGACACCGCCGCCGCGACCGCGGTCGCGCACCTCGGCCCCGGCGCGGCGCGGGTCCTGGTGCTGACGACCGAGCCGTACGTCGTGTTCGCGCTGGGTGTCCTCGCCATCGGCCTGTGCCTGCGGGCCGGACGGCGGTTCGAGGCCGGGCTCGCGCTCGCCGGCCCGCTGCTGGCGATCCTGCTGAACGGCTGGCTGCTCAAGCCGGTCTACGACCGCTGGAAGAACGGCACCCTCGTCTACCCGAGCGGGCACACGGTCAGCCTGGTCGCGGTGCTGACGGTGCTGGTGCTGGTCACCCGCAAGGCCTACGTCGTGGTGCTGGCCGCACTGGCGCTGCTCGCGGCCGCGGCCGGCCTGGTCGGGATGGGCTACCACTACCTCACCGACGTCGCCGGCGGCACGCTCTTCGCGATCGCCGTTGTGCTTGTCACGTGGTCGGCGCCGCGTCCCGCGCCAGTGCCGTCAACCGGCTGACCGCGCGCAGGTACTTCTTGCGGTAGCCGCCGTTCACCATCTCCTCGGTGAACAGCGCCGGCAGCGGCTCCCCGGACACCACCACCGGGATCGCCCGGTCGTAGAGCCGGTCGGCGAACGCGACCAGGCGCAGCGCCACGTTCTGGTCCGGCGCCGGGTGGATGTCACGCAGGTGGACACGGGTCACGCCGTCAAGCAGCCGCCCGTACCGCGACGGGTGCAGCGAAGCCAGGTGGTCGCACAGCGCGTCGAAGTCGTCCACAGTGGACCCTTCGTGGGCCGCGACCGACTCCTCGAGGACGTCCGGGGTGACCGGCGGTGGCGCGTCCGGCAGGCCGCGGTGGCGGTAGTCCGGGCCGTCGACGCGCACCACGCCGAACCGGGCCGACAGCGACTGGATCTCGCGCAGGAAGTCTTCGGCGGCGAAGCGGCCTTCGCCGAGCTTCTCCGGCAGCGTGTTCGACGTCGCGGCGATGTACACGCCGGCGTCCATGAGCTCCTGCAGCAGCCGGGTGACCAGCGTGGTGTCCCCCGGGTCGTCCAGCTCGAACTCGTCGATGGCCAGGATCCGGTGCTCGGCCAGCCGCCGCACGGCCTCGGCGAAACCCAGCGCGCCGACCAGGTGGGTCAGCTCGACGAACGTCCCGTACGCCTTGGGTGACGGCGCCGCGTGCCACGTCGAGGCGAGCAGGTGGGTCTTGCCGACACCGAAGCCGCCGTCGAGGTAGAGCCCCATCGGCCCGGCCGGCTCGGCGGACCCGCCGAAGAGCTTGAAGCGCTTCTTCTCCTTGCGCGCGCCCACCTTCGCGGCGAACGCGGAACAGGCCTCGACCGCCGCGGCCTGGCTCGGCTCGTCCGGATTCGGGAGGTAGGTCTCGAACCGGACGGCGTCGAACCGCGGCGGCGGCACCAGCGCGCCGATCAGCTCGTCGGCGCCGAGCTCGGGTCGGCGGTCGGTCAGGTGCGCGGGCATGGTCGCAGAGCCTATCCGCGCCGCACCCCCGTCCGGGCGGGCCTGTCCCCCGGTAGAGACGTGGTTCACGCCCGTGCTGGGATTGTCCCGTGCGGAGCGTGTGGCCCTCTTCGACGGGCGAACTGACCGGGGTGGACCTCGAGGAGATCTACGCCTATCCGGCCGACCTCACCGGCCCGTGGGTGCAGGTCAACTTCGTCGCGTCCGCCGACGGCGCGGTCGAGGTCGACACCACCTCCGCGGGGCTCTCGCACGCCGCCGACCGCGAGGTCTTCCTGCTCGGGCGCGACCTCGCCGACGTGATCCTGGTCGGCGCCGGGACCGCCCGCGCCGAGGACTACCGCGGGGTCGTCGCGGGCGCAAAACGGCTGGAGCGCCGTCGCCGGCTGGGCTTCGACGGGGTCCCGCCGATCGCCGTCGTGACGCGCACCGCCGACCTGGACCCCGCCTCGCGGCTGTTCACCAAGACCGTCGTGCCCCCGATCGTGATCACCACGGAGACCGCCGAGACCGGACCGCTCGAAGCCGCCGGAGCCGAGATCCTGCGGGCCGGGGACACCGACGTCGACGTCCCGCGCGCCCTCGACCTGCTCGCCGCGCGTGGCCTGCGCCGCATCGCCTGTGAAGGCGGGCCGCGGCTGTTCGCCCAGCTCGTCGCCGCCGACCGGGTCGACCAGCTGTGCCTCACCGTCGCGCCGCTGCTCGTGGCCGGGACGGCGGACCGGATCGCCACCGGCGCCGCCCCCGCCGTGCCCCGGCGGCTCGCGCTGGCCTCGATCCTGGTCGAGGACGGCTTCACGCTCCTGCGCTACCGCAGAGCCGCCGGATGAACGACACCGACCTCGTCACGCGGGCCGCGGGTGGTGACGACGCCGCGTTCGGCGTGCTCGTGCGGCGCCACACGCCCCGGATGTACCGCGTCGCGCTGCGGATCACCGGCAGCACGGCCGAGGCCGAGGACGTCGTGCAGGAGTCGTGGCTCGCCGCGTGGCGCGCCCTCCCCGGGTTCCGGCACGAGTCCGCGGTGTCGACCTGGCTCTACCGCGTCGTCACCAACAGCGCGCTCGCCCTGCTGCGCCGCCGCCGGCCCACGATCTCGCTGGACGCACCGGAGCCCGACGGCCAGTCCACTGTGGACAGCGCGCTGCTCGCCGGGGCGGATCCGGGCCCCGAAGGCCGCGTCGTGCGGGCCGAGGAGGTCGACGCGGTGCTGCGCGCGATCGGCCGGCTGGAGCTGTCCCAGCGGGTGCCGCTGGTGCTGCGCGAGCTGGAGGGGCTGAGCTACGAAGAGGTCGCCGAAGTGCTCGACGTGAACGTCGGCGCCTTGCGCTCGCGGCTGCACCGGGCCAGGGTGGCGCTGCTCGCCGAGTTGAGGGGGCGGTGATGACCGAGCCTCAGGACCCCGAGCGGGACCCCCGCTGGGACGCCGTGCGCGCCGCGGCCCGGCGCCG
This sequence comes from Amycolatopsis sp. NPDC051758, assembly GCF_044453095.1. NCBI lineage: Bacteria > Bacillati > Actinomycetota > Actinomycetes > Pseudonocardiales > Pseudonocardiaceae > Amycolatopsis > Amycolatopsis sp. NPDC051758. The sequence continues at coordinate 314,739 of NZ_JBITCJ010000003.1, forward strand.
GGTGCCGACCCCGCCCGGCCTGGTCGAACGCGTGCTGCGAGCCGTCGCGCGCGGCCGCCGGACGGCCGTGGAGGTGCCCGGCGAGGAAGGCAGCCTGCGTGTCGCCGAAGCCGTGGTCGGGCGGCTGGCCCACACCATCGCCGCGGACCGGGCGCCCGACGGCGTGCGCGTGTCGGCCGTGGCGGTCGAGGACGACGTCGTGCAGGTGCTGGTGTCGGTCCGGTTCGGCATCACCGCCGACGAGGCCGCCGAAGCGCTCCGGCGGGAGATCACCACCGAGCTGTCCCGCCAGCTCGGTGTCGCCACGACGGTGAACGTGCACGTCGTGGACGTCCACCCCGGCTGACGTTCCCCCGATCGGGGGACCTTGCGTGAGGGTTTCGCGCCGCCGGGCATCGTAAGGGCGAGAGACCGCCGCGAGAGGAGCCTTCACGCATGCATCCGGAACGGACCGAGAGCCCCGGCACGGTGACCCCGCTCAATGAGGAGGGCGCCGCCGGCCGCACCACGATCTCGTCGTTGGTCGTGCAGAAGGTCGCCGGCCTGGCCGCCCGTGAGGTCGCCGGCGTGCACGCGCTGGGCGGCGGCGGGGTGTCGCGGGCGATCGGCGCGCTGCGCGAACGGATCCCCGGGTCCGGCACGGTCACCACCACCGGCGTCTCGGTGGAGGTCGGCGAGAAGCAGACCGCGATCGACCTCGACGTCATCGTCGAGTACGGCGCGCGCATCGCCGACGTCGCCCGCGCGGTGCGGCGCAACGTGATCACCGCGGTCGAGCAGATCACCGGGCTCGAGGTGATCGAGGTGAACATCGCCGTCAACGACATCCACCTGCCGGGCGAGGAAGAGCCCGAATCGACGCGGGTGGAGTGACCGGGCGGGGCGGGCGCGACACCCCGGAGGGCCGGGCGGCCTTCCGGGAGTTCGTGCGCACCCACCACCCCGACGTCGGCGGTGACCCGGCCGAGTTCGCCGCCGGGCTGGCCCGGTTCCGCGCCGGCGCGTCCGAAGTGGACTCCCGCTACGACGCCCCGGTGAGCTTCGTCGTCAACCGCCGCGGGATCGCCGCCCTGGTGGCCCGGTTCCGGCGCCGCCGTCGCCCGCCCCGGGTGCGCTGACCGCGTCACCGGGGCAAGCTTCCCCCGTTCAAGCCGTCCAAGGAGGACATGTGAACGCAACGCAGACCGGGCTCCTGGCCGGGCTCATCCTCGGCCTGGCCGCGACCCAGGGGTTCACCGCGTTCCTGGTGACCCTGGCCGTCGGGATCATCGGCCTGGTCGCCGGCCGGGTCCTCGACGGCGAACTCGACCTCGGCGAGCTCTTCGGGAAGGGCCGCGACAAGTGAGCCGGGTCCTCGACGTGCCGCGGGAACTTGCCGAACCGGCCGAGCGCGGCACGCTCACCATCGGCCACGCGGTGGTGCGCAAGGTCGCGCAGCACGCCGCCGACCAGGTGCCGGGCACCGCGCAGGACGGCAAGAAGGGCTCGAAGGCGAAGGTCGGCGGGCAGGACGACAACGTCGACCTCGCGCTGGACCTCGCCCTGAACTACCCGGCCGCGGTCCGGTCGGTCGTCGGTGACGTGCGCGCCAAGGTCGTCGAAGAGGTGGAGCTGGTCACCGGCTACCACGTGCGGACGCTGGCCGTGACGGTGTCGGCGCTGCTGCCGGACGTGCCGCCGAGGGTGCGGTAGCCGTGCGCCCGTTCGTCCGCATCGTCTCCACCCTGCTCGGCCTGGCCTTCGCCGCCGCCGGGGCGCTGCTGGCGCTCGAGGTCGGCTGGCACTGGTGGCGCCCGGCCGCCGGGCCGCTGGTGGTGCCGTGGCCGCGCTGGCAGGCCGAGCTGACGGCGCTGGGCTGGGACGCCTACGCCGTGCGTGTCGGCGCCGCGGTGCTCGCGGCCGCGGGCCTGGTGCTGCTGGTGTGCGCGCTGGCCGCCGGGAGCCGCGCGATCCGGCTGACCGACCCGGCCGACGAGGTGAGCGTCTCGACGTCACCGCGGTCGCTCGCTCGGCTGGTCGGGCTGACCGTGCGCGCGCAGGACAACGTCGCCGGCGCGACGGTCACCGCGAGCGCCCGGCGGGTCCGCGTCCGCGCGAAGTCCACCCTCGAAACCGAGGGCGAGCTGCGGCCCCGGTTGCTGGCGACGGTGTCCGCGTTGCTCGACGAAGTCCCGCTCGTGCGGCGGCCGAAGGTGTCGGTCGTCGTCGACTCGCCGAAGGACCGCCGCCGATGAGCAAGTCAGTCGCCACGAAGGCGCTTTCCCGGTCGTACACCGGCGAACGCACGCTGACGTTCCTCGTCGGGCTCTTCGCGCTGCTCGGCGGGGCGCTGGCCCTGCTGGTGGGCTTCGGTGTGCTCGGCGAGTTCCGCGGCCGCCGCCCGCTGCTCGACCCGATCGCCGTCGGCTGGCTCGGCGGGCACGCCACCCCGGCCCGGATCGCCGCGATCGTGCTCGGTGTCCTGCTGTTCGTGCTCGGGCTGCGCTGGGCGCTGCGCTCGCTGCGTCCCGAACCGCGCCCGGACCTGGACCTCGACCGCACCGAAGGCGCGGAGCTGGTGGTCACCGCGGCCGCGATCGCCGGCGCGGTCCAGGCCGACGCGGAGCAGCTGGCCGGCGTCAGCCGCGCCCGGGTCCGCGCGGTCGGCTCCCGGACGGCCCCGGCGCTGCGCCTCACCCTGTGGCTGCACGAGGGCACCGACCTCAAGAGCGTCTGGGCGGAGCTGGACGCGCGGGTGCTGACCCGGGCACGCGAGTCGCTCGGCCTCGACGTGCTGCCCGCGGCCGTCCGCCTCGAACTCGACACGAGCCCGGCCAAACGCGTGCGCTGAGCCGCGCTTTTCCGCAGAATGCCCGACATGCCCCTACCGCTGCAGCCGCCGCTGAAGCCGATGCTCGCCAAGCCCGCGAAGGCCATCCCGGACTCCGGCGGCCTGCTGTTCGAGCCGAAGTGGGACGGCTTCCGCTGCATCGTCTTCAAGGACGGCGACGAGCTGTACCTGCAGTCCCGCGCGGAAAAGCCGTTGAACCGGTACTTCCCGGAGGCGGTCGCGCGGCTGCTGGAGATCCTGCCGCCGCGGGTGGTACTGGACGGCGAACTCGTTGTCGCGCGCGACGGGCGGCTGAACTTCGACGCGCTCACCGAGCGGATCCACCCCGCCGAAAGCCGCATCACGCTGCTGGCGGCCGAGCAGCCCGCCGAGTTCGTCGCGTTCGACGTGCTCGCGCTGGACGACGAACTGCTCCTCGAGGAGCCGACGTCGGCCCGCCGCGAACGGCTCGTCGAGCTGGCCGGCGACCGCTTCCCGCTCACCCCGGCGACCACCGACGCGGACACCGCGCGGCACTGGTTCGAGCTGTTCGAAGGCGCCGGCCTCGACGGCGTCATCGGCAAGCCGCTGGACGAGCCGTACACGCCGGGCAAGCGCGTCCTGCACAAGTACAAGCACTTGCGCACCGCGGACTGCGTGCTCGCCGGGCTGCGCTGGCACGTCGACGGCGGCCCCGGTGAGCTCGTCGGGTCGTTCCTGCTCGGCCTGCACGACGACGCGGGTGTGCTGCACCACGTCGGCACCGTCGGGTCGTTCCCGAAGGACCGCCGCCGTGAGCTGGCCGAGGAGCTGGCGCCGCTGGTCACCGACGGCGAAGACCACCCCTGGGGCGGGAAGGCGACCGGGGTCGCGCAGCGGATCCCCGGCGGGATCACCCGCTGGCGCGCCACCGAGCACGAATGGGTGCCGCTGCGGCCCGAGCGGGTGGTCGAGGTCGCTTACGAGAACACCGAAGGCGGCATGCCGTCGCGGTTCCGGCACAACGCGCGGTTCAAGCGGTGGCGCCCCGACCGCGAACCCGCGTCGTGCGACTACACGCAGCTGGAGGAACCGGCCCGCTACGACCTCGACGCCGTCTTCCGCGGCCAGGTGGTGCGGACCCGCTAACCCTCGTCCCACACCGGCCGTGCAAAGCTCGGCGTGCCCTGCCTTGATCGACGTGAGGACTCCGCCCGTGCGCCGCCGCCGTTCCCGTCTCCTGGTCGCGCTGCTCGCCGTGGCCGCCGCCGCGGGGTGCGCCGCCGGGCCGTCGGTCCGGCCGGCGCTGGTCGAGAACGACGGGAAGACGACCGGCAGCACGCCCGCGGGCACCCCGCCGGTGCCGCTGCCGCCGCTGGCCGAACCGCAGTCGCCGTCACTGCGGTGGGGTGACTGCGACGACGACACCCGGCAGCGGATCGGCACCCCCGCCGTCCCGGACACGCTGCACTTCACCTGCGCGCGTGTCACCGCGCCGCTCGACGCGCCCGGCGAGGCCCGGCGCTCGGTGGTGCGGCTGCTCGCGGTGAAGGTCGGCGCCGGGCCGATCCCGCTGGTCGTCGTCAACGACATCGACGGCGAGCCGGGCTCGGTGTACGCCGCACGGCTGGCCGCGGCGCTGCCGCCGGCGTTCCTGGAGAAGTTCTCGCTGATCGGCGTGGACCGGCGCGGGACCGGGCTTTCGGGCGCCGTCCAGTGTGTGCCCGCCGACGTCCGGCACGACCTGATCGACGCCGACCCGGCCCAGGGTGACCTGCAGGGGGTGCTGGACGCGGCGCGCAGGGCCGGCCAGCAGTGCGCGATCGAGCTCGACGACTCGCAGACCGCGTTGGACAGCTGGCGCGGTGCGGGCGACCTCGACGAGCTGCGGAAGCAGCTGGGGATGGAGCGGCTCAACGCGCTCGGCCGCGGTGACGGCTCGAAGGTGCTGTCGGAGTACGCGGTGCGCTTCCCCGGCCAGGTCGGGCGGATGGTGCTCGACGGCGTGCCCGACCCGGGCCCGGACACCGCGGCGGTGCTCGACGCGGTAGCCGCCGGCGCCCAGTCCACCTTGGACGCCTTCGCCGCGGACTGCGCGGCCCGCGGCTGCACCCTAGGCGACCCGAAGGCGGCCCTGGCGGCCGTCACCGACCAGCTGCGGCGCATGGCGCCGTCGACCGACGACGGTGTTGCGTTCGGCCCGGGTGTCGCGATGTACGCCGTCTACTCGGGACTGGCGCAGCGCTCGCGGTGGCCGGAGCTGGCGGACGCGATCACCGCGGCCCGGTCCGGGAACATCACGCCGCTGGCCGCTTTTGCTTCGCCGGTGCTGCAGGACACGCGCGCCCAGCCGTCGCGGATCGACGCGACCATCGCCACCCGCTGCAACGACAGCCAGTCGCGGCTCTCGGCCGACCAGCTCGACCAGGTCGTCGCCGGGATGCGGGCGAAGTACCCGCAGTTCGGCACGGTCGTCGCCCAGCAGCTGGCCTGGTGCGGCCCGTGGCCGGTGCGGACCGAGCCGCTGCCGCCGGCGGGCGCGACGGGCGCCCCGCCGATCCTGGTCACGGCCACCGCGGCGGACCCGGTGACCCCCCAGGTCGGCAGCACCCGCGCGGCCGACCAGATGCCGACCGCGGTGACCCTCACCTGGCAGGGCGCGGGCCACGGCGCGGTCGGCGCGTCGCCGTGCGTCACCGACGCGGCCCGCGCGTTCCTGATCGACGGCAAGGTCCCCGCCGACGGCACCCTCTGCCCCGCGTAACTCGCGTGATCAGAGCCGGAACTCGCGTGATTGAAGCCGTGACTCGCGAGATCCGGCTTCGATCACGCGAGTCACGTGCTCAATCACGCGAGTGACGGGTTACTGGCGGTAGGACTCGACCTCGGAGACCGGGCGGGCCGCGGCGTCGTCCGGGTTCTCGTGGAACTCCGTTTTGGCGCGCCGCTGCCGGAGCAGGTCCCAGCACTGGTCGAGCTGCTGCTCGACCGCGGTGAGGCGATCCTTGTCGCCGCCGCTCAGCCCCACGCCGACCGAGCGCGACCGGAGCTCGTGCTCCTCCGCGATCAGCTCGTCGATCCGGCCCAGGATTTCGCCGTCGGCCATCGTGTTCCTCCTCTTGCTGGTTGCTCGGTGGAGACGCTACCCCGGGCCCGGGAATTCCCGCCGCACCCACTTCGTTGACCAGGGCATGAGCACCGTTGAGCTGACTGCCGAGAACTTCGACCAGACGGTAAACGACAACGAGTTCGTCCTGATCGACTTCTGGGCGAGCTGGTGCGGGCCGTGCCGTCAATTCGCACCGGTCTACGAGAAGGCCTCCGAGAAGCACGAAGACCTCGTGTTCGCGAGCGTCGACACCGAAGCGCAGCAGCAGCTGGCCGCCGCCTTCGACGTCCGCTCCATCCCGACGCTGGCCATCATCCGCGACAAGACGCTGATCTACTCCCAGCCCGGCGCGCTCCCCGAGCCCGCCCTCGAAGAGCTCATCAAGCAGGCTCGCGAGGTCGACATGGCCGAGGTCAAGCGCAAGGCCGCCGAAGCCGAGGCCGAACAGGCCTGACCACCACCACACGACGAAGGCCGCCCCGGGGTCCGGAGCGGCCTTCGTCGTGTCTCAGGACCGGGTGGCGAGCCCGCGCAGGAAGAACGCGAGGTTCGCCGGGCGCTCGGCCAGCCGGCGCATGAAGTAGCCGTACCACTCGTCGCCGTAGGGCACGTAGACGCGCATCCGCGACCCGCCGGCCGCGATCCGCCCCTGCTCCTCCGGGCGGATGCCGTAGAGCATCTGGAACTCGTGGTCGTCGTCCCGGCGCTCGTTCTCGATCACCAGCGCGGCGGCGATCTCGATCATCCGCGGGTCGTGCGACGCCACCATCGGATAGCCCTGGCCCGCCATCAGCACGCGCAGGCAGCGGACGTACGACTTGTCCACTTCGGACTTCTCCTGGAACGCGACCGACTCCGGCTCGGCGTACGCGCCCTTGCACAGCCGCACGCGCGACCCGGGCCCGGACAGCTCCCGGCAGTCCTGCTCGGTGCGCCGCAGGTAGGCCTGCAGCACCGCGCCCACCCACGGGTACTCGCCGCGCAGCTCGCGCAGGATGCCGAGCGTCGAGTCCGTGGTGGTGTGGTCCTCCATGTCGAGCGTCACGGTGGCGCCGACCGCGTCCGCCGCCGCGCAGATCTTCCGCGCGTTCTCCAGCGCGACGTCCTCGCCGTTCGACGGCAAGAACTGGCCCACCGCCGACAGCTTCACCGAGACGTCCGCGCCGTCGGCGAGCCCTTCCGAGGCCAGGGCCGACAGCACGGCTTCGTAGGCCGCGACCGTCGCCGTCGCCTGCGCGGCGTCGGTGGTGTCCTCGCCCAGGTGGTCGAGGGTGATCCGCCGGCCGTCCGCGGCCAGTTCCCTGGCCACGCGGACGGCGTCGGCGGTCTCGGACCCGGCGACGAACCGGCGCACCACGGATCGCGTGGCGGGCACCGCTTCGACGAGCCGCCGGATGCCCTGGGACCGGGCGGCGGCGAGCAACGGAGCGCGCAACATGACGGACCTCCTCAGCCCTGGTGCGGGTAGCGGACGCTGGTCGGCGGGACGAACGTCTCCTTGATGGAGCGCGGGCTCGTCCAGCGCTGCAGGTTGAAGATCGAGCCGGCCTTGTCGTTGGTGCCCGAGGCCCGCGCGCCGCCGAACGGCTGCTGGCCGACGACGGCCCCGGTCGGCTTGTCGTTGACGTAGAAGTTGCCGGCGGCGAACCGCAGCGCCTCGGACGCCTTCGCCACGGCGGTGCGGTCGTTCGCGATGATCGCGCCGGTCAGCGCGTAGGACGCGGTCTCGTCGACGAGCTTCAGCACGGCGTCGAAGTCGCCGTCCTCGTAGACGTGCACCGAGAGGATCGGGCCGAAGTACTCGGTCGAGAAGATCTCGTGCTTCGGGTTGTCGGAGACGAGGATCGTCGGCTGGACGAAGAAGCCGTCTTCGTCGTCGGCGGTGCCACCGGTGAGCACCTCCACCGAGGCGTCCCCCTTGACGCGGTCGAACAGCTCCGCGTGCTTGGTGAACGCGCGCCGGTCGATCACCGCGCCGCCGAAGTGCGACAGGTCGGTGACGTCGCCGTAGGACAGCGCCTCGGTCTCGGCGACCAGGCCGTCCTTGACCTGGTTCCAGACGCTGCGCGGGACGTACGCGCGCGAAGCGGCGGAGCACTTCTGGCCCTGGTACTCGAAAGCGCCGCGGACCATCGCGGTGCGCAGGACGTCGACGTCGGCCGAGGGGTGCGCGACGATGAAGTCCTTGCCGCCGGTCTCGCCGACCAGGCGCGGGTAGGAGCGGTAGCCCGCGATGTTCGCGCCGACCGTGCCCCACAGGTGCTGGAACGTCGCGGTCGAGCCGGTGAAGTGGATGCCGGCCAGGTCGCGGTGGGTCAGGGCGACCTCGGAGACGGCCTTGCCGTCACCCGGCAGCAGGTTGATGACGCCCGGCGGCATGCCGGCCTCTTCGAGCAGCCGCATGGTGAGGTGCGCGGCGAACGACTGCGTCGGCGACGGCTTCCACAGCACGGTGTTGCCCATCAGCGCGGGCGCGGTCGGCAGGTTGCCGGCGATCGCGGTGAAGTTGAACGGCGTGATCGCGTAGACGAAGCCCTCCAGCGGCCGGTGCTCCATCCGGTTCCACACACCCGGCGAGCTGGCCGGCTGCTCGGTGAGGACACGGCGGCCGAACTCGACGTTGAAGCGCCAGAAGTCGGCGAGCTCGCAGGCGGAGTCGATCTCGGCCTGGGTCGCGGTCTTGGACTGGCCGAGCATGGTGGCGGCGTTGAGGGTGGCGCGCCACGGGCCGGTCAGCAGGTCGGCGGCGCGCAGCAGGATCGCGGCGCGGTCGTCGTAGGACAGCGCACGCCACTCCGGCGCGGCCTTCGCGGCCGCGGTGATGGCGTCGGTCGTGTCCTGCTGGGTGGCGCTGTGGATGGTGCCCAGCACGTGACGGTGGTTGTGCGGCTGGACAACGTCGATCTTCTCGCCGCCACCGGGGCGCTGCTCGCCCCCGACGGTGACCGTGAGGTCGACGGGTTCCGCCTGGCCCAGCCGCTTGAGCGCACCCTCGAGCTCCGCGCGCTCAGCGCTGCCCGGCGCATACGTCAGCACCGGCTCGTTCTTCGGGGCGGGGGTCTGGGTCACGGCGTCCACGGCGGCTCCTCTGCTGGCTTACTCCCTGGTGATGCCCCGAACGGTAACTCCGGACACGTCTCGACGGCTTGTTCAACCGGCTAAAATCGATCGGGTGACCTTGGCCGATCGGATAACGTCGTTGCGCCACGTACTGGCCACCCTCGGGGAACCGCTGGTCGAGGTGGTCGTGGCGCCGCACGGCCTGGGCGTCCCGGTCACCGACGTCGTGATCCTCGACCCCGAAGACCCCCTGGAAGCGTCACCCGGCGATCTGGTGCTGGTCATCGGCGCGCGTGGCCGGGCGGCGGCGCCGGCGATCCGCGCGGCCGGGCGCGGCGGCGCGGCCGCGGTGGCGGTCAAGGGCGCGACGGGCGCCGACGTCGCCGCCGACGCGGGCGTCGCGCTGCTCACGGTCGGCACCGAGGCCCGCTGGGAACAGGTGGAGTCGCTGGCCCGCGGGGTTGTCGAAGCGGCCCGCGCGGGTGGCGAGGCGGCCAGCGGCGAGGTGCTCGGCGACCTGTTCGCGCTGGCCCAGACGATCGCGACGCTCACCGGCGGCCTGGTCAGCATCGAGGACACGGCGAACCGCGTGCTCGCGTATTCGCGGGCGGGTGACGAGGTCGACGAGCTGCGGCGGCTGTCGATCCTCGGCCGCGAAGGCCCGGAGCGCTACCTCGCGATGCTCCGCGAATGGGGCGTCTACCAGCGGCTTCGCGCCGGCGAAGGCATTGTCCGGATCGACGAACGACCCGAACTGGGCATCCGCCGGCGCATCGCGGCGGGCATCCACGCGGGCAAGCAGCCGCTGGGCACGATCTGGGTCCAGGAGGGTGCCCAGCCGCTCACCGAACGTGCCGAGACGGCCCTGCTCGGCGCCAGCCGCACGCTCGCGCCGCAGCTGATCCGCGCCCGCACGCTGCCCAGCCCCGAACTGCGGCTGCGCGAAGACCTCCTGGCGAGCCTGCTGGAAGGCCGGCTGGACGCCGAGTCCGTCGCGGACGACATCGGCGCGGACCCGGCCCGGCCGGCGCAGGTGCTGGCGTTTTCCTTGGAGCGTTCGGACAACCGGCAGCTGCGACGCGCCGAGCTCGTGCACCTGATCGCCGTCCACACCGCGGCCTACCGGCGCAGCGCACTGGTGAGCGTGATCGGCGGCCGCGTCTACGCGCTGCTGCCGGACCTGCCCGAGCACTCCGACGCGGCGGTGCTGGCGCTGGCGCGCGAGATCGCGGCCACCGCGCGACGGCACCTGGACGTCCCGGTGCGGGCGGCCCTCGGCGGTGTGGTGCCACGGCTTTCGGACGCCGTCGCCTCTCGGGGTGACGCCGACCGCGTCCTGGTCGCGATGGCGCGCGGGAACTGGGCCGCCGATGTCGCGTCGCTGGCGGACGTCCGCGCCGAGGTCCTGCTCTCGGAAGTCCTGGCCTACCTGGGTGAACAGCCCCGCATCCGCGACCCGCGCCTGACGTCGCTGGTGGCGCACGACGCCGAGCACGGTGGGATCCTGGTGCCGGCGGTGCTGGCCTGGCTCGACGCGTTCGGCGACGTCCGCGCGGCGGCGCGGGCACTGAACATCCACCCCAACACGGTGCGCTACCGCGTCCGCCGCGCCACCGAAGTGTCCGGAGTGGACTTCGCCGATCCCGCGCAGCGCATCCTCACTCAGCTGCAGCTGAGGCTGTGACCCTGCTAGCTTCGCCGGGTGGATCTCTTCTCGCGCACGTGGGCGGCGTTGCGCGCCGCGGTCGCCGCCCTTCCCGACGAAGACTTCGCAAAGCCGTCCGGCTGCCGGGGCTGGCTGGTCCGGGACCTGGTGTGCCACTTGGTGATCGACGCCCAGGACGTCCTGATCACGCTGGTGACTCCCGCTTCCTCGCCGGTGACGCACGACGCGGTGTCGTACTGGGCGGTGTCGGGCTCCTTGCCCTCGGGCGACGACCCGCTGGACGCGCTGATCGTCCGCCTGGCGGCGGCGTACGAGGACCCGGCCCTGCTGAAGTTCCACCTCGACGACGTCGGCGCCGCGGCCGGGCGCGCGGCCGACCTCGCCGACCCGGGGCTGCGGGTGTCGACCCAGGACATGGTCCTCACGGCGGGCGACTACCTGTCGGCGTACGTGCTGGAGTGGACGTTGCACCACCTCGACCTGGTAGCTGGAGTGTCGTCCGTTGCCGGGCCGCCCGCCGAGGGGCTGGCCCGGACGCGGGAAATGCTGGAGAAGATCGCCGGGGCGGTGTTCCCGGAGTCGTTTTCGGACGAGGACGTGCTGCTGGTGGCGACGGGCCGTCGCTCGCCGACGGAAGCGGAGGCGGCGGAGCTGGGTGATCTGGCCGCGCGGCTGCCGTTCGTGCTCGGGTGATCCTTCGCCGCCCGCCGAACCTCCGGCGGCCTACGGTGAGGGGAACCCTTCCCGCAGAAAGGTCCCTGATGCCCGAACTGCAAGTCATCGCCCGGCACACCCTCCCCGCGGGGAAGGCGGCCGACCTGCTGCCGCTGTACCGGCGGCTCGCCGAGGCCAGCCGCGCCGAGCCGGGCAACCTCGCCTTCGAGATCTACCGGGATCTCGACAACGACCACAGCGTCGTCCTGCTCGAGCGGTACACCTCGCCGGAAGCCTTCGAGGAGCACCGGCAGACCCCGCACTTCAGGGAGCTCGTCCTCGAGCAGCTCGTCCCGAACCTCGAACACCGCACCATCGAGTCGTACCAAGCCGCGGACTGACCGGCTCAGCCGGGTGCCCCGTCTGCTCAAGGCTCGAGGCCGACCCGGCAGTCACCCGGAAACCGGGCCGCCGCGGCCGGGAAATACACCAACGGTAATGATCCGACACGATATCGAGACTTCTCGGTGTTGATTCACTGACGCGATGATCGAAGAATTCGCCGGCCACTCACGAAATAGGGACCCGGAGGCCGGCCAGTTCGGCGAGCGCCGCGAAAGAATCGAGCCGCGCGGATTGGTCGTAGGCGGCCGTCGTCGCGAGGACTTCGTCGGCGTCCGCGAGCGCGACGAGCTTCCCCAGCCGGTCCGCCACCTCGGCGGGCGTGCCGGAGATCTGGCCGTCCAGGGTCTCTTCGAGACGGCGTCGCTCCCGGTCGGTCATCGGCAGCGCCAGGATCTCCGCCGGCGGATCCAGCGGCGGGAAGACGCCGTGGGAGCGCGAATACACCGTCGCCCAGGCCTCCGAGACGAGCAGGCGGCGCGCGTCCGCCGCAGTGTCCGCGACGGCGATCGCCGTCGACACCACGACGTACGGCTCCCGCGCCCAATCGCCCGGCCGGAACCCTTCGCGGTAGCGCGTCACGGCTTCGGCCAGCGCCCGCTCCCCGCGTACTGGCGCGATCACCAGCGGCAGCCCGAGCTCGGCGGCGAGGTCCGCGCCGGAGCCGGTGGCCAGCAGGAACGGCGGCACGCGCAGCCCTTCGGCCGGGTACGCGTGGACGCCCGGATAGGCGTGGTCGCCGGTGAAGAACCCGAGGAGCTCCCGCACCTGCGCACCGAAGTCGTCGGCGGCTTCCTTGCCGTGCCCGAGGGCCTCGCGGACGCCGCCGGTGAAGCCGACCGAGCGGCCCAGCCCCATGTCGATCCGGCCGGGGTGCAGCGCATCCAGGACGCCGAACTGCTCGGCGACGACCAGCGGCCGGTGGTTCGGCAGCATCACCCCGCCGGTGCCGACCCGGATGCGGCTCGTCGCGCCGGCGACGGCCGCGGCCAGCACGGTCGGCGCGGACCCGGCGACCCCGGGCACGCCGTGGTGCTCGGAGACCCAGAACCGGTGGTAGCCCAGCCGTTCGACGTCGGCGGCGAAGGCGACGGTGTCCCGCAGCGCCCGCGCGGTGCCGCCGTCGCGCCGGACCGGCGAACGGTCGAGCACGGAAAGCTTCACACCCGGTGCAACGCCCAGGGTGCGCCGGGATTCCCGTCAGGGGCGCCAGCGCTCGCTGTAGTCCGGGTGGTCGGTGTAGGGCAGCGCCAGCAGCCGTAGGGTGAGGCACCAGTTGGAGCCGGCCTCGTCGGCGGGCACGTGGCAGGTCTCACACCAGTATTCGCTGCCGTAGAGCGGAAAACCCGGGACCTTCTCCGACACCGTGGTGCGGTGGGCGAGCAGGATCCGGCGGGTCGCCTCGATCTCGTTGATCATCTGGTTGACGGCGTCGAGGTCGAGGTCGGTCAGCCCGCGGATCTTCTGCTCCACGGCGACCTTCGTCTCGCCCCGGTTCATCGCGTCGCCTGCCTGCGCCTTGTTGACGGCCTGCATGATCAACGCCTGCCGGGCGCCCACGCGCGCGGCCAGGAATGCGATCAGGTCGTCCACGACGGGCCTTCCTCTCGTCGAACCGCCCCCCAGGCATTGTCCCGGTGAGTCGTCGATTCGGGACCGCACGTTACGCCGTCGGGGACCATGATCGTGACGTCGAACGCGGCCGTGCAACATTTGTGACCCGAAAGGCGACAGCACGTGGACGCGCGATCACTCCGCGTTCCGAGCCCGGGTTTTGTCCGGGTCAGGTCGCCGAATTCCGGAGATTCGCGTCTCCCCATGCCGTTGCTCACACGGCGAGGGTGGCGGATATCGATAACCGCCGACCGGTAACAGGCTTCTTGATCAACACGTCCTCAGTGGTCACACACCGTCACTGGAGGCCGCCATGTCCATCCCCACGCCGACCGGCCCGCCGGCGCCGTACTTCCCGCCACCTGCTCCCCCGCCGAAGCGTGGGAAGTGGCCGTGGGTGGTCGGTGCGCTCGTCGCCGTCCCCGCCCTCGCGGTGGGCGTCGTGCTGGCGCTCGCAGTGGGCAAAGCCGCTTCCGGCCCGTGCCTGGACAAGTCCCAGCACGCGCCCTGCGTCGGACCGGGCGGCACCTGGATCTCCGCCGACGGTGACGCCCGGCCACGCGATGCCGCCGCACCGGCTACGACCAGCCCGTCGATCCCGGCTTTCGCCGTGCCGACCACGACGGAACCGCTGCTCCCGGAGCCCACCGCGAAGGACTACTCGGTCGACCTGGCCGTCCAGTCCAAGCAGTGCTTCGGTTCGGCGGGCTGCAACGTGGTCGTCGAGCCCAAGCTCAACGCGCTGGGTGCGAGCACCCTGCTCTGGGAGTGCGACATCACCTACAGCATCTCGGGCGACGAGTCCGGTGAGCTGATCGAGACCGCCTACGCCCAGGGCGGCGCCTCCTACCGCGTCGACCGGACCGTCGTCAGCACCAAGAGCAGCAAGGTCGTGCCGAAGGCGGCCGTGACCTCGGTCAGCTGCCGCAAGCCGTGACGGGTCACTCCGGTCGGGCCTTGCTCGGCTGGACCCGCTTCGGCTCCCCGGGCATCTTCGGATAATCCGGCGGGTACGGCAGCTCCCCCAGCCCGTGGTCCCGCTCGTCCCGGTCGTACCACTCCAGCGCCGTCTCCAGGCCGAACGGCTCGGCGTCCATCGGCGCGTGCAGGTCGCCATGCTCCTTCAGGAACGCCGGGACCGTCAGCACGTCGAAGTCGTCCGCGTCGACCTCGGTGAGCAGGTCCCAGGTCAGGGGCGTGGACACCGTGGCGCGCGGGGTGCCGCGGACCGACCAGCTGGACGCCACCGTGCGGTCGCGGGCCGCCTGGTTGTAGTCCAGGAACACGCGGCCGCCGCGTTCCTCCTTCCACCACGCGATCGTCGCCTTGTCCGGGATCCGCCGCGCAACCTCGCGGCCGAGCGCGATCACCGCGTGGCGCACCTGGATGAAGTCCCACTCCGGGCGGATGCGGACCAGCACGTGCACCCCGCGGCCGCCGGAGGTCTTCGGGTAGCCGGTCAGCCCGGCGTCGGCCAGCACGTCGCGGACCACCTGGGCGACCTCGACCGCGTCGGCGAACCCGGCGCGGTCGGGCGGGTCGACGTCGATGCGCAGCTCGTCCGGGTGGTCGACGTCGGGGCGGCGCACCGGCCACGGGTGGAAGTCGAACGTGCCCAGGTTGGCCGCCCAGGCGAACACGGCAGGCTCGGTCGGGCAGACCTCCGCCGCCTTGCGGCCGGACGGGAAGGTGATCTCGGCCGTCTCGACCCAGTCCGGGGCGCCCTTCGGCACGCGCTTGGCGTAGAACCACTCGCCCTCGACGCCGTCGACGTAGCGCTTCAGCGTGGTCGGCCGCTCGCCGATCGCGCGCAGCAGCGGCGCGCCGACGGTGATGTAATGCTCGACGACCTGGCGCTTGGTGATGCCGCGCTGGGGGAAGTACACCTTGTCCGGGCTCGAGACGCGGACCGTGCGGCCGCCCACCTCGTACTCGACCGGGTCACCGTGCTTGGGCATGCGGCCACGCTAGCGGTGATCGCGCCCCCGGGCTCCCACGAACGCGCCGCCGGTAGGCTCGACCGGGTGTCCGGCCGCACCAAGCTGATCGTCGCGCTCGCCGTGCTCGCCGTCTTCGCGGCGGCCGCGGTGCTGCTGCCGATCCCCGGCCCGGCCGACCTGCGGGCCTGGGCCGCGGCCACCGGCCCGGCGACGCCGCTCGTGCTGCTCGTCGCGTACTCGCTGCTCACCGTGGCGCCGATCCCGCGCACGGTGTTCAACCTCGCCGCCGGCCTGCTCGTGGGCACCGCGGCCGGGATCACGATCGGCCTGGTCGCCACCACCATCGCGGCCGGCCTGTCGTTCGGGCTGGCCCGCCTGCTCGGCCGCGACCTGGTCACCCGGCACCTGCACCGGTCGGCCGTCCGGACCGTCAACGACCGGCTCTCCGGCGGCGGTGTCCTCGCGATCGCCTCCCTGCGGCTGATCCCGCTGGTGCCGTTCGCGCCGTTCAGCTACCTCTGCGGCGTGTCGTCCGTCCGGCTGGTCCCGTACCTGGCCGGTACGCTGCTGGGGAGCGTGCCCGGCACCGTCGCCGTGGTCGTCCTCGGGGACGCGCTGACCGGCGACACGCCGCCCGCGCTGCTCGTCTGCTACGGCGCGTTCGCGCTGGCCGGGGCCATCGGCCTGGTCCGGGTCTTCCGGAAACGGGCGCCCGCGGCACCGGCGCCCGCACCCGAGCCCGCCGGACCGGCTGGCTGACGCGAACAGCACGGGGCCGACCGCTACACTCGATCGGGTGCGCGAACCGGAAACGCGCTGAGCAGGGCCACCACCACCGGGAATTTCGTCAGGAGCAGTCGCCATCGACACCGGTCAGCTGATCGCCGGGCACTACCGCCTCGTCGAGCACATTGGTAGCGGTGCCATGGGGGTGGTCTGGCGCGCCACCGACGTGCGGCTCGAGCGCGACGTCGCGATCAAGCAGATCCTCCCCCAGCCGGGCGTCTCCGAGACCGAACGCGACAACATGCGCCAGCGCGCCATGCGCGAGGCGAAGAACGCGGCCCGGTTCCAGCACCCGAACGCGATCGTGGTGTTCGACATCGCCGAGCACAACGGCGACCCGTGCCTGGTGATGGAGTACCTCAACGGGCCGAGCCTCTCGACCATCCTGTCCGAGCAGGGCACGCTGCCGCTGGGCCGGATCGCCCGGATCGGCGAGCAGGTGGCGTCCGCGCTGGTGGCGGCCCACCGCGCCGGGATCGTCCACCGCGACGTCAAGCCCGGCAACATCCTCATCGACGAGACCGGCACCGCGAAGATCACCGACTTCGGCATCTCGCGCGCGGCCGGCGACATGACGCTGACGGCGACCGGCCTGATCGGCGGCACCCCCGCCTACCTGGCGCCCGAGCTGGCGCGCGGCGCCGACCCGGTGCCCAGCTCCGACGTCTTCGCCCTCGGCGCGACCCTCTACCAGGCGATCGAGGGCACCACGCCGTACGGCAACACCACCAACCAGCTCGCGCTGCTCTACGCGGCGGCGAACGGCCAGATCAACCCGCCGGTGCAGGCCGGCGCGGCCACCGCGCTGCTGATGAGCCTGCTGCGCAGCGAGCCCGGCGAGCGCCCGTCCATGGCCGAGGCCCGCGAGCGGCTCGCCGCGCTGGCCCGGACCGAGCCGGGCGGCATGTCGGCGTCACCGCCGCTGCTCTCCGGTGGCGGGGGCCGCAAGCCCGCCGCGCCGGCCGAGAGCGGTGACCGCCCGCCGTGGCAGCGGACCGACCAGCCCGCGCCGTCGTCACCGCCGGTGGGCACGCCGGTGCCGGCGGGCAAGGCGCCGTCGAACCCGCCGCGCCCGACCGCGGCGTTCATGCCGATGCGGTCCCCGGCCGCCCCGCCGAACACGCCGCCCAGACCGATGCAGGCGGCCGCGCCGACGGCCAGGGCGCCGCAGTACTCGTCGAGCGCCCCGAAGCCGGACAACAAGCGCAAGTACGCGATCTTCGCCGGCGCGGGCGCCGCGGTCGTCGTGATCGCGGTGATCGTGTTCCTGGTGGTCAACTCCGGCGGTGGCGGCACGGGCGGCAACCAGGTCGGCCAGTCGCCGGGCAACCAGCCGAGCGTCTCCGGCACCGCGCCCAGCAAGACCGCGACCAGCGGCACGAACGCGCCGGCCGGTCTCGGCAAGACCCCGTCGGACAGCCCGGTCAGCAACTACTCCGCGGCCGGCGGGCTGATCATCGAGTACTTCAGCGACCCCGCCGCGCACTGGGACATGCTCACCCCCGCCGCCCAGCAGGTCTACGGCGACCAGGCGAGCTACGAGGCCTACTGGGCCGAGAACAAGAAGGCCATCAACGGGCCGACCGTCGCCAGGGCCGACTCGGGCGGGAACGAAGCCGACGGCTCGCTCATCATGAACGTCAACGTCGGCGGCAAGCGGCCGGGTTACCGCCTGGTCAACAGCGGTGGCCGGACGCTGATCGACTCCAGCACGAAGCTCGGCAGCTCGAACTCCGGCTACTGAGACTTAACGCGTCGCTGGTGGGCTGACGAGCGCCGATGGCCTACCGTGGAGGGCATGGCCGACAACGGAGCTTCGCTGCCGGGCCAGAATCCTCGGTTCCACGAGGACCTGGTCGGCCTGGACCCGTACGACCCGGAGGCGCTCGCGTTCGCCGAGCACCTCGACCGGATCGAGCGATCCGGGCCCAACTACACCATCGAAGCCGCGTTGGACGGCGTGTCCGACTTCGCCGATTCCAGCAACCGCCTGGGCGGGCTGCGCTACTGGGTGTCGGCTCTGATCGTGGTCCTCATCGTGCTCGGCGTGATAGTCGCCGCATGGGACATCGTGGTGCACGCCTTGGCGTGGCTCGCGGCGTAACGTGGAACGGGTGAAAGGTATGAAACCCGTTGTCGGAGCCACCCCGCGCGTCGTGAAGTCCGAGCAGGAATGGCGGGAGAAGCTGGGCCCGGAGGAGTACGCCGTGCTCCGCCAGGCCGGCACCGAACGGCCGTTCACCGGTGAGTACACCGACACCAAGACCACCGGCGTCTACGAGTGCCGCGCGTGCGGTGCCGAGCTGTTCCGCAGCGACACGAAGTTCGAGAGCCACTGCGGCTGGCCGTCGTTCTACGACCCCGCCGACTCGGACGCCGTGCTGCTGCGCGAAGACCGCGCCATGGGCATGAAGCGCATCGAGGTCCTCTGCGGCTCCTGCCACAGCCACCTCGGGCACGTCTTCGAGGGTGAGGGCTACCCGACCCCGACCGACCAGCGCTACTGCATCAATTCGATTTCGCTGAAACTGGTACCGCAGTCCTAAATCTCCCTTAAGCCGGCAACCCACCGCCCTTCCTCGGACGTAATCTCCGCACACGGACGAGGGAGGGCGGAGTCATGACCGACACGTGGGGCATTCCCGGACCGGCGTTCGCGGGCCTCTACCTGGGCCTGCTGCTCCTGGTGGCGCTGTACGCCGTCGTGCGCACCGGCCTGCTGCGGCGCGGCCGCTCCGGCGGCGCGCCCGAGCGGACCGAAGAGCTCGCACTGCTGACCGGCGGGCGCTCGCGCGTCGGCGAGGTCGTCATCGCGCGGCTGCTGGAGCGGAAAGTGATCCGGATGGACGGCACCGGACGGCTGAACCGCGTCTCCGGCGCCGCGGCGGACGACCTGGGCCGCGCCGCGCTCGTGCGGATCGCCAAGACCGGCAGCTCGGTCGACCGGGTGCGCAGCGAGGTGTGGCACCACCCGGCCGTGACGGAGCTCGAAGCCGGGCTGGTCGGCCGCGGCCTGCTCACCGACGCCAAAAAACTGCGGCTGACCTGGGTGTTCACGGCCGTCTTGTACTGGGCGCTGTTCGTGCTCGGCGTGGTCCGGCTGATCGCCGGTTCGGCCACCGGGCACCCGACCGGCTTCCTGCTCGGGCTGCTCGTGCTGACGACGGTCGCGGCCATCGTCACCACGGCTTGGGCCGCGAAGACAGCCGAGGTGAAGGCCACCGCCGCCGGCCGGGCGGCAGCCGAAGAGGCGCGCCGGGCCGGGACGCTGGTGGCCGGGCCCACCGGGGCCGTCGCGTCGGGCGGGCTCGGCGGTCACCCCGACAAGGACGTGCGGCTGGCCGTCAGCCGCGCCACGCAGGCGTCGACGGTCCGCTACCGCGGCGCCACCCGCTCGCGCTGGGCGAGCGCCGGGGGCGGCGCCGCGGTCGGTTACTACGGCGGCAGCTCCTGCGGCGGGGGCGGCAGCTCGTGTGGCGGCGGAGGCGGGGGCTGCGGCGGCGGTGGAGGTGGTGGCGGCGGGGGCTGCGGCGGTTGAAACGCCGACACGACCTGCCGCGTCTGAAGCTACGGTAAGCGCACTTCACTGAGGGGAGACGGGCGATGGACGACCCGTGGGGCATCTCCGGACCGGATTTCGTGGTCCTCTACATCGCATTGCTCGGCGCGGTCCTGCTGATCCGGCTCCTCGTGGCCGGAGTCGTCGCGAGCCGCACGGTGCGGGCGGACAACGCCCAGCCCGGCCCACCGCCGACCGTCTACGAGCTGGCCTTCCTGGCCGGCGGGCCCGACCGGGCGGTCGACGCCGCGATCGCGGCGCTGGTGGAGCGCGGCCAGCTGCGGGTGAACAGCTACCGGCAGATCAGCAAGGCCGGGACGCGGCCGGTCGACCCGTTGGAACGGGCGGTCGCCGATGTGGCGAAGCTGAAGACGACGTCGACGATCCGCGCGAAGGTCCGCGGCTCGGCGGCGCTGCAGGCCTTGGAGGACGGTCTGGACCGGCGGGGGCTGCTGGCGTCGGCCGCCGCGAAGCGCCAGGTGCGGACGTTCGGGCTCGTGCTGCAGCTGGCCGTGCTGGCGCTCGGCGTCGCGCGGCTGGTCAACGGCATCTCGCTCGGCCGCCCGGTCGGGATCCTGGTGTTCCTGGTGATCGTCGCGGCCGTGCTGACGCTGGTGGCCGCGATCCGGCGGTCGAAGCCGGGGATCCGGCGCCCTTCGGGGGCGGGAAACCGCCTGCTCGGCCAGGCGCGCGCCGCGGCGAGCGGGCCGGTGCCGGCCGGGATGCTCGCCGGGGGTGTGCTGCTCGGCGGGGCCGCGGCGGCGGTCGCGCTGGGCGGCATGGCGCACTACCCGGACGAAGAGCTCAGCTCGGCCCTGATGCCGACGGCGGGCTCCGCCGGCGGCGGCGGGTCGTCGGGCGGGTCGTCCTGCTCGAGCTCGTCGTCGTGCAGCAGCAGCTCTTCGTGCGGTGGTGGCGGTGGCTGCGGCGGAGGTGGGTGCGGTGGGTGAGCTCGGCATCGGGATCGGCTGGCGGCACGAGCTCGACCTGTCCATCGCGCGGCTGCCGGGGGTCGACTGGGTGGAGGTCGTCGCCGAGAACCTGCACCACGACCACCTGCCGGAGACGCTGGTGGCGTTGCGCGAGCGTGGCCTGCCGGTGCTGCCGCACGCCGTCTCGCTGTCCCTCGGCGGGGCCGAGCCGCTCGACACCGGCCGGGTCCAGCACCTCGCGGAGATCGCGCGGGCCCTCGACGCGCCGCTGGTCAGCGACCACGTCTGCTTCGTGCGCGCGGGCGGGCTCGACTCGGGGCACCTGATGCCCCTCCCCCGCACCCGCGAAGCGCTCGACGTGCTGGTGGCCAACGTCAAGCTCGCCCAGTCCATTGTGGACGTCCCGTTCGCACTGGAGAACATCGCGGCGGTGCTGGAGTGGCCGGCCGCCGAGCTCACCGAAGAACAGTTCCTCACCGAGCTGACCGAGCGCACGGACTGCCGGCTGATCATCGACGTCGCGAACCTGTACGCCAACGCCCGCAACATCGGCACCGACCCCGAGGCGTTCCTCGACGGCATCCCGTGGGAGCGGCTGGCGTACGTGCACATGGCGGGCGGCATCGAGCGCGACGGCGTCTACCACGACACGCACGCGCACCCGGTGCTGCCGGAGGTGCTGGACCTGCTGGCCGAGCTCCGCCGCCGGACGGACCCACCGGGAGTGCTGCTGGAACGCGACGACGACTACCCGTCGGACGACGAACTGGCGGCCGAGCTGGCGGCCCTGCGGGCGGCGGTGACGGTGTGAGCCGCGCGGACCTGGCCCGGCGGCAGGCGGAGCTGCTGCAGGCGTTGCTCGCGGACGGCCCGGCCCCGTCGGGTTTCGACGCTTCGCGGCTGCGGGTGGAGGCTCAGGTCCTGCGCTGGAAGCACGGACGGGTGCTGGCGTACCAGCGGCCGGAGCTGGCCGAGGCGCTCGGTGAGCGGTTCGGGCCGTTGTTCGCGGAGTTCACCGCTTTGCGGCCCAAGCGGGACACCGAGCGGTCGGGGGCGTACGCGGACGAGTTCGTGACGTGGCTGATCGCGGCTGGGCACCTGCCGAAACCCAAGCGGGGGTTGGTGTCCCGGCTCCGGCGCCGGTGAGGTCCCACGGCCCGCGGCTTTCGCCGGCGCGGGGCAAACGCCCCAATGTGGCGTTGGGTGCGTCCAACGCACCCAATGTGGCGTTCGGTGCATCCCACGCACCCAATGTGGCATTGGGTGCGTCCAACGCACCGAACGCCACATTGGGGCGCTCGAGTCAGGGGGTCCAGGTCGGTTTGTCGACACCCGGTAGTCGGGTGCCGAAGTCCCAGTGCGGCTCCGCGCCCGGCAACCCGCCGGGCATCCGGACTCGCGTCAGCCGGCCGTAACCGCTGTCCGCTTCCTCCAGCAAGTCGCTGTAGTCGACGTCCGAACCAGCGGAATCCTTGCGGCCCAGGGAATCCAGCCAGCGGCCCGTGCCCGCGAGGGACAGCCGGACCCGCCAGGTGCCGCCGTCCGTCACCTGGCGACGCAGCGCCGTCATCACCGCTGCCGCCGCGAGCCAGCCCGTGCCGTGGTCGAGCGCCTGGACCGGGAGTGGGGAAGGGTCACCCGAAGCGCCCCATGCGATGCCGTTCGACATCTGGACCAGGCTGTCGAACCCGCGCCGTCGCGCCCACGGGCCTTCCCAGCCGTACGCGCTCAAGTCGGCGATCACCAAACCAGGCCGCAGCTCGGCCAGCTCCGCCGGCCCGAAACCGATCCGCTCGAGCGCGCCCGGGCGGAACGACTGCACCAGCACGTCGGCGCGGCTGATCAGCTTCTTCAGCCGCGCGCGGCCGCCTTCGGTGTCCAGCGCGACGAACGCGGATCGCTTGCCCTGTCCGGTGTCGCGCACCAAAGCTTCGACGCGCGGCAAGTGCGCCGCCCCGACGTGCAGGACGTCGGCGCCGTGGGCGGCCAGGACCCGGCCGGCGACCGGGCCGGCGAGCACGTGGGTCAGCTCCAGGATCCGGATGCCGCCCAGCGGACGGTCCGAGTAGAACAACGTCCGCTTCGGCGCTTCGCCGATCGGCGCCAGATCGACGAGGGGCAGTGAAGCCACCGCCGAACCCTGCGGGTGCGCCGCCCACTCCTCGGGCGAGCGCAGCTGGGCGGCCGCTCCCCCGGCGCTGACGACGGCGTGCTCGATCTCCCGCGCGCCCCGCCCGGCGACCGCCTTTTCGACGGCTTCCCGGGTTCCGGGGACGCCGAGTCCCCAGCACACCGCCGCTTCGTGGCGCGGGTAGTTGCAGTGCAGGCGGACCCAGCCGTCGGCCGCGCGGTAGTTGCCCGACAGCGGCGCCCAGACCGATTCGGCGCCGGTGCCGTCCACCCGCAGGAGCTGTTCGCTGTGGAACGCCGCCGCCGCGTGGCGGGTGTCCGCGGTGACCACGCCGGGCTCGATCTCGCGCAGCTTCAGCATTTCCCCGGCCGCCAGGGTCGCGGCCGCGATGGACGCCGTCGCCGCGGCCGCCACCCGGTACGGGCCGGGCAGCACGTCTTCGGCGCCGGTCAGCTCGGCCGGTCCCGGCTGCTCCCCGGTGAGGGTGCGCCAGACGCCGTCCAGGATCTCCCGCACTGAGGTCTCGGCCACTACGGCAGGGCCGCGACGAGCTCGGCGGGCGGCACGCGGGTGCCGGTGTAGAACGGGATCTCCTCGCGCACGTGCAGGCGGGCCTCGGTGCCGCGCAGGTGCCGCATCAGGTCGACGATGCGGTGCAGCTCGTCGGCCTCGAAGGCGAGGATCCACTCGTAGTCGCCCAGCGCGAACGACGCCACGGTGTTGGCGCGCACGTCCGGGTAGTCGCGGGCTTCCTTGCCGTGGTCGGCGAGCATCTTGCGGCGGTCGGCGTCCGGCAGCAGGTACCACTCGTAGGACCGGACGAACGGGTAGACGCAGATGAACTTGCGGGCCTCTTCACCGGCCAGGAAGGCCGGGATGTGGCTCTTGTTGAACTCGGCGGGCCGGTGCAGCGCGGTCTGGCTCCAGACCGGCGTCGACGCGCGGCCGAGCGGGGTCCGGCGGAACCCGGCGTAGGCGGCCTGGATCTGCTCGATCTCCTCGGCGTGCCACCAGACCATGAAGTCGGCGTCGGCCCGCAGCGCGGAAAGGTCGTAAACACCGCGCACGGTGACGCCCTTGGCCTCCAGGCCGTCGAGGTACTCGGTGGTCTCGCGGCCGGCGGTTCCCCGGTCCTCACCCAGCCGGCCCGGCTCGATCTTGAAGACCGACCAGGTGGTGTAACGGATGGTGTCGTTGAGCTCGTTGAAGTTGACCCGCGCCATGCGTCCATCCTGTCACCGCGGCGGCACGACCGCCGCCACGGGTCGGGTGAGAGCACTCACGCGGAAAGGTGCGCGGCGATCCGGTGTGCGGCCGCCTCCGCGGTCGCCACACAAGCCGGCAACCCGACGCCGTGCAGCGTCGCGCCCGCGACCGCCAGCCCCGGCACCTCGGCGACGGCCTTCTCGATCCGCTCCACCCGCTCCAGGTGCCCGGTGCCGTACTGCGGCAGCCCGCCGCCCCACCGCGTCACCAGCGTCTCGACCGGCGCCGTGGTGATTCCGGTCAGCCGGGCGAGGTCGTCGCGGACCACGCGGACCAGCTCG
Source organism: Amycolatopsis sp. NPDC051758 (assembly GCF_044453095.1). Taxonomy (NCBI): domain Bacteria; kingdom Bacillati; phylum Actinomycetota; class Actinomycetes; order Pseudonocardiales; family Pseudonocardiaceae; genus Amycolatopsis; species Amycolatopsis sp. NPDC051758. Next base: position 338,927 of record NZ_JBITCJ010000003.1, read on the forward strand.
ACGTCGTCGGCCTGCAACGCGCCCAGCTCGCCGAACCGGCCGACCGAGCCGCGGACCAGCACCGGGCCGGTGCCGTAGTGGGCCCACTTCCGCGAAGAGAACGTGAACGCCTTCGCCGCGTACGGCACGCCGGACGCGTCTCGCTCGCCCTGGCCGATCAGGATCCCCGACGCGTCGGGCAGCTGCGTGCCGGGCGGCAGCGCCAGCGCGACGACGGCCATCGAGGCCAGCTCGACCTCGCCGAGCGCCGTCGACGCCGCCGGCACCAGGTCCGCGAGCAGCCGGCGAGCCGAGGGCGCGGGCACCGCGAGCACCACCGCGTCCGCTTCGACCGTGTTGTCCGCCGGGGCGTGCGCGGTGGGCGCCGCGCCGATGCGCAGCCGCCAGCCGGCGCCGTGCCGTTCGATGTCGCAGACCGGCAGCCCGGTCCGCAGCTCGGCGCCGGACAGCTCGGTGAGCCGGTCGACCAGCAGGCCCAGACCACCGGGAACGGTGCCGAACACCGGCGCGGTGGACGGGTTCGCGGGCAGCTGCGCCGCGGCCGCCGCGGTCAGCGAACCGGCGCCCGCGGCCACCGCCGCGGCCAGGCCCGGCATGGTCGCGCGCAGGCCGAGGCCGTCCGCCCCGCCCGCGTAGACGCCGCCGAGCAGCGGGTCCACCAGGCGGTCGACCAGCTCGTCGCCGAACCGCTCGCGCAGCAGCGGCCCCAGCGGCAGGTCACCACCCGGCAGCCGCAGCTCCGGCAGCGACGTCTCGGCTTCGACGGCCTTGCGCCCCGCCTCCGACAGCACCCCGGCCACCGACTCCGCCGACGCGGGAACGCCCATCACGGTGCCCGGCGGCAGGCCGGTCACACTGCCGCCGGCGTGGATCTTCGCGCGGGCCCTCGTCGGGTGGACGACGTCGAACCCGAGCTCCCGGGCCAGCCCGAGCATCTCGGGACGGCGGACGAGGAACGCCTCCGCGCCGACATCGTAGGGCACGCCGGCCAGCTCGGCCGTGCGCAGCTTGCCGCCCGGCGTCTTCGTCTTCTCGAACACGAAGATCTCGCACGTGTCGCCGAGCAGCCGCCGCAACCGGTACGCCGCGGTCAGCCCGGAAACGCCGCCCCCGACGACCGCGACCCGCTTCACAGCTCGTGCACCAGCCCGACCACGCGGGTCAGCACGTCGGGGTCGACACCCGGCAGCACGCCGTGGCCCAGGTTGAAGATGTGGCCGCGAGCCGCGCGGCCTTCTTCGACGATGCGGCGGACCTCGGCCTCGAGGACCGGCCAGGACGCGTGCAGCAGCGCCGGGTCGAGGTTGCCCTGGACGACGGCGTTCCCGTCGAGGCGCCGCACGGCCTCGTCGAGGGGGATGCGCCAGTCGACGCCGACGACGTCCGCGCCCGCGTCGCGCATCGCGGCGAGCAGCTCGCCGGTGCCGACGCCGAAGTGGATCCGCGGGACGCCGTACGCGGCGACGCCGTCGAGGACCTTCGCCGAATGCGGCAGGACGAACTCGCGGTAGTCCCGCTCCGACAGCGCGCCGGCCCAGGAGTCGAACAGCTGGATCGCGTCGACGCCGGCGTCGAGCTGCGCGCGCAGGAAGGTCAGCGCGATGTCGGCCAGCCGCCCGGCCAGCTCGTGCCACAGCGCCGGCTCGGAGTGCATCAGCGCCTTGGTGTGCTCGTGGTTGCGGCTCGGCCCGCCCTCGATGAGGTAGCTGGCGAGGGTGAACGGCGCGCCGGCGAACCCGATCAGCGGGGTGCCGTCGAGCCGCTCGACCAGCAGCTTCACGCCGTCGGCGACCTTCGCGACCTGGTCGGGCACCAGTTCCGGCAGGGCTTTCACGGCGGCGAGGTCGCGGATCGGCGCCTCGACCACCGGGCCGGTGCCGGGGACGATGTCGATGTCGACCCCGGCGGCCTTCAGCGGCACCACGATGTCGCTGAAGAGGATGGCCGCGTCGACCCCGTGCCGCCGGACCGGCTGCAACGTGATCTCGGCGAGCATTTCGGGGTCGAAACAGGCGTCGAGCATCGCCACGCCCTCGCGCAGCGCGCGGTACTCGGGCAGCGAGCGGCCGGCCTGGCGCATGAACCAGACGGGCGTGCGCGCCGGGCGGTCGCCGCGCGCGGCGGCCAGGAACGGGGCTTCGGGCAGCTCGCGGCGGCCGGACGGAGCGGCTTGCTGCGGCAGAGGCGTGGTCGGAGACATCGCCGTCAATCGTGCCACGAGCCCGCCGGGGCCGTTCCCTCGGCGCGCCTGCGCCCGCAACTGGGCGTGCCCGCCCTAAAGTCGGTGCGTGACCGCGATGACGCCAGTGCCCGAACTCTTCCGCGAAGCAGTTGTGGCGCTGCAGTCCGTCCGGCCCCGCCGGGAGGTGCTGCTGGAGCCGATGCGGGCGCCGAAGCGGCTCGCGCCGTGGTCGTACGCGGTCAGCTGCGAGGTCTCCGGCCCCGCCGACGTGCTGGCCTCGGGCCGGCTGGTCCTGCTGCACGACCCGGACGGCCAGGACGGCTGGGACGGCGTACTCCGCCTCGTCCTGTACGTGCGCGCGGAGCTGGACCGCGAGCTGGCGACCGACCCGTTCCTCCCCGCGGTCGGCTGGTCGTGGCTGACCGACGCGCTGGAGGTGTCCGGCGCGAGCTGGAAGGCGCTCGGCGGCACGGTCACCGAGACCTCGTCGGCCCGCTTCGGCGACATCTCCGGCCCGGCCCGCACCGACGACCTCGAGCTGCGGGCGTCGTGGACGCCGACGGACGCCGCGCTGCTGCCGCACGGGCAGGCCTTCTGCCAGGTGATGGCCAGCGTCGTGGGCCTGCCCCCGGTCGGCGTGACGCTCTTCGGGCAGCGCCAGAGCTCTTGACCCTGCCGCAGTCGGGCGATCATCGGCAACGAATCGGCAACGGTGGCCGGGCGCCGGCCCTCCTCGCGGTGGCTCCTTGTACCGATGTGAGCAAATTTCACATCTCCTGAACCGCGTCCAACATCGGGTCCGTCCTCCGGATGGCGACCTGAGAGCGCCCGTGCGGGCGCGAAGTGGTCCGGACAACGGCGGACCCCGCCGGACCACCCGGACGTTCCTGAGGCTGTTTCACGTCTTCGGGTGCGTGCCCCCGTTCGTGACGGAGGGCGGTCACGCACCGCTACAAGATCAACTTGCGCCGGAGCACCCCGATGCCCGCCCACGCAGGACACGGACAGTCACCATTTCCGGCTCCGAGGCCGCCGCCGAAGCGCCTTCCGGAAGTTGATCATGCCCCGGCCGGGGCCACATTCCGGGGCTCCCGGGCCCCCATCCGGACCCTCGTCACTACGCGCACCGGCAGCTGCACGGCTCATCTGCACGGCCATTTGGCCGCCGGTAACTTCTTTGCATCGTGTTCGCTGGGCTATCCGTTAGCAACCGGCCGTGTACTAGCCCGATCGTGTTACTACGAACCCACTGAGTGACTGTTCGTTTGAGATAGATACCCATTCGATCCCCCCGCAACGGCCTCAGGGCGGCTACAGTGCCTTCGACGACACCACTTTCGGTCTAAAGCTGGCGCGGCTGAACGGCCGAAGGTCCCGGTGCCGGTCGGGGGGCACGACCGACTCCAGGGAGGTAGTGACGTGGCTACCGTCGGCATTTCTCAGGCCGTCCGATCCACGCCAGCCGGTGCATTGCCGGCGAGCATGGTTCCGCATCCGCGGGAAGAGCTTTTTTCCGTGCTGGTGGTCGATGACCACCCGCTGTTGAGGGAGGCAATCGCAGCAAGACTCGCACAGATGGGTGCGGGCACCGTCCACGAGGCCGCCACGGTGGCCGAGGCGAGGGCGCGAGCACAGGCCACTGGGCCTTGTGACCTGGCGATTCTCGATCTCGGACTGCCGGACGGCAGCGGCATCGAGCTGGTTACGGAACTCCGTAGCCACGGGTGGCCGCGCGTAGTGGTGCTCGCGTCCTCGGACGACCCGTACGCGGTCCGCTCGGCCTTCCAGGCCGGGGCCCAGGCGTACCTGCTGAAGTCCGCGTCACCGGTCGTCGTGACCGATGGCGTGCGGCGCGTGCTCGAAGGCGGCGTTTACGCCGACCCGAGCGTGGCTCCGGTGCTGGCCACCGGGACCCGCGTCGCGGGCACCGACAACACCCCGCGCGAGCTGTCCGCTCGTGAGGTGGAGGTGCTCCAGCTGGTCGCCGACGGGCAGTCCAACAAGGAGATCGGCGAGGAACTTTCCCTCTCCGCGCTCACCGTCAAGTCCCACCTGTCCCGGATCGGGCGCAAGCTCGGCACGGGCGACCGGGCTCAGATGGTTGCGCTGGCCATGCGGGCCGGCGTCATCCGCTGACACGAGCGACATCCTCGCGGGGCGGGCGCACCAGGCGCGGTACGCCCGTCCCGTAGGGTCGCACACCATGGGAAACACAGAGGCCGAGGACACCGGGATGGAGATCGAGTCCACGGGCGGCCCTGTGCTGCTACGCGAACCCGCCGAGGGCACGCCCCCGGTGGTCACCGATCAGTCCGCGCTGGCCGAGGCCTGCGCGAAGCTCGCCGCGGGCACCGGCGCGGTCGCCGTCGACACCGAACGCGCGTCCGGCTACCGGTACTGGCCCAAGGCCTACCTCGTCCAGCTGCGCCGTGAAGGTTCCGGCACGGTCCTCATCGACCCGACCGAGCTGGACGACCTCACGCCGTTGAAGAACGTCCTCAACTCCCTGGAGTGGGTGCTGCACGCCGCTTCCCAGGACCTCCCCTGCCTCGCCGAGCTGGACCTGCACCCGGCGGCGCTGTTCGACACCGAGCTGGCCGGCCGGCTGGCGGGTTACGAACGCGTGGCGCTGGGGACGCTCGTCGAGCTGCTGCTCGGCTACACCCTCGAGAAGGGGCACAGCGCGGCCGACTGGTCGAAGCGGCCGCTGCCGGTCGACTGGCTGAACTACGCCGCCCTCGACGTCGAGCTGCTCATCCAGCTGCGCGAAAAGCTGGAGGCGGAGCTGGGCGCCCAGGGCAAGCTCGAGTGGGCGCAGCAGGAGTTCGAAAACGTGCGGACGGCCCCGCCGCCGGCCCCGCGCGCCGAGCCGTGGCGCCGGACGTCCGGCGTGCACAAGATCCGCAACCCGCGCGGCCTCGCGGCGGTCCGCGAGCTGTGGCAGGCGCGCGACGAGCTGGCCCGCAAGCGCGACCGCGCGCCGAGCCGCATCCTGCCGGACAGCGCGATCATCAACGCCGTGACGGCGGACCCGAAGACGGTCGAGGAGCTGCAGGCGCTGCCGGTGTTCAGCGGCCGGGTCCAGCGCAAGTACACGGCCAGCTGGCTGCGGCACCTGCAGGCGGCCAAAGCGCTGCCGGCTTCGGAGTTGCCGTCGCCTTCGCAGCCGACGGACGGCCCGCCCCCGGTGAACCGCTGGGCGGACAAGGACCCGGACGCGGCGGCCAGGCTGTCGGCCGCCCGCACGGCCCTGACCGCGATCGCGGAGGACCGCCGGCTCCCGGTGGAGAACCTCCTGCTGCCGGACCTGGTCCGCCGCACGTGCTGGCGCCCGCCGGCCGAGACGGACGAGGACGCGGTCGCCGAGGTCCTGAAGGCGGGCGGGGCCCGGCCGTGGCAGATCCAGCTGACGGCCGCGGCGCTGAGCAAGGCCCTGCAGACCACGGCTGCCTGACCGGAGCCGGCGCTCAGGCAGCGAGGTGGGCGCGGAACCTCAGCGCGTGCTCGTCCAGAGCGGCATCGATCCGAGCCGCCACCGGCGGGTCGGCCTCCGCGACAACCCCGTGGACGAAGACCGGCGCCGCACAGCTCGCGATCTCCTCCCGCACGATCACCGCGAACTCCGCCAGATCCGACGTACTCCGCACCCGCGCGTACCCCGACGCCTTCGCCCAGCCACACAGGTCCGTGCGCGTCGAAGGCACCAGCTGGCCGCCGGTCGACGCGTACCGGCCGTCGTCCAGCAGGACGTGGACCAGCGGCAGGTCGCTCAGCGCCCCCGCGGTCACCAGGCCCACCGGGTTCATCAGGAGCGCGCCGTCGCCGTCCACGACCACCGTCGTGCGGCCCGTCTCGCGGGCCACGCCGATGCCGATGGACGAAGCCAGCCCCATCGACCCCGTCATGTAGAAGTGGCTGGGCCGGTCGGCGATGCCGCGTGCGATGCGGCACGAGTAACCCGTCGTGAAGATGACCGGCTCGTGCTCCGTCGCCGCGATCACGGCGCCGACGGCGGACGTCTTGTTCATGCCCGCCACCCGAACACCGCCGGCGGCACCAGCAGCGCCGCGGGCCGGCCCTCGGCCGCCACGATCCGGTGCACCCGCTCGACCTGTGGCGCCCGCGGGACGTCGGCGTCGAGGGTCACGGCCTCGACGCCCAGCTGCGCCAGCAGCGGCTCGGTGAGCCGGCCCATCACCAGGTTCTCCTGGGTCGGGTCCGGGTCGATGCCGCGCATGCTGATCACGAGCAGCATCGGGATGCGGTACGGCTCGACCAGCGAGGCGATCGCGTTGATCGACTGCCCGAACCCCGAGTTCTGCATGAGGACCACGGGCAGCCGGCCGGCGAGCGACGCACCCGCCGCGATCCCCACCGCGTTGTCCTCGCGGGCCACCGTGAGCAGGCCCGCGAGGTCGTCGAGCGCGGTGAACATCGGCGAGAGGATCCCGCACGGGGTGCCGAGGAACGGGCCGAAGCCGGCGGTGACCAGCTCCGCGCACAGGTCGGCGGCGATGTCGACGTCCTGGACGGTGGTGGTCATCAGGCGGCCTCGGCTTCGTCGAGGTCGAACCCGACGGGTGTCGTGACGCGCTCCAGGCCGGCGAGGAACTCGTCGAGGTCGATCACCCGGGAGCTCTCGATGCCCGGGCCCGTCCCGACGATCCGGGTGTGCGCGGGCCGCTCGGCGTCGGCGAAGTGGACGGCGGTCAGCTTCCCGGCTTCGTCGACGGCGATCACCGGCGTGAAGACCAGGAAGTCCCGCACCGCGTCGGTGTCGCGCAGCACCCGCAGGTGCAGCCGCTTGTCGCGGAAGTGGTCGGTGGGCAGCTCGGTGAGCGGGTGCAGCCGCCGCTTGAACTGGAAGACACCCTTGCCGGGGAAGGGTTCCCCGCCCGACATGTCCATCTGCTCGATCTTCTCGTGGCCGACCGAGCACTCCATGCCCAGGTACCACAGCGCCTTGACGGCTCCGCTGCGGTAGTGCTTCTCGTCGCCGTCCAGCACGCCGAGCAGCCGCGCGCGCAGGATGCGGCGGTCGTCGTCGAGCCGGACCAGCACGCCGGCGACGCGCTTGCCGCCTTCGGTGACGAAGAACAGGGCCCCGCGCTGGAACAGGCAGTTCACCGCGGTGTCCCAGTCGGCGCTGCGGGTCGCCTTGCCGTGCCGGAAACCCATGGTGGGCAGGTGCATCCGCTCGTAGAAGAACTCGAGGTCGGCCATCGTGTGGCCGCGCTCCCACGCCCAGTCGTTCTTGGCGCGCAGGTTGGCGAACTGCTTCCGCTCGTTGCGGGAGACCTTCTTCGACATGGCCTCCATGTCCGGCAGCACTTCGAGGATCTGCTGGATCCGGAACGGGAGCACCAGGGAGTTCTCCGCCGGCAGCGCCGCGGCCTGGCCGCTGCCGCAGCCGGTGAACAGGATGTCGGCGCCGTCCGCTGTGGACCTGCGACGGCCACGCCGCTCGGTCACGGTGACTTCGTCGCCGGAGCGTTCCAGCTGCTCGCGCAGGAACGGCACGACGTGCCGGCCGCCCGATGGGAAGCCTTGGTACCCGACGGCGAGCCGGGGCTCCTCGCGGACCAGCAGGCTGTCCAGCTGTTCGCTGAACGGCGCGGTGTCCGCCAGCTGGTGGGCCGACGCCCAGGCGCCGGTGCCGTGGTCCCACCGGTAGCGCAGCTGCAACCACGCGTTCCGCGGCGAAAAGCCGGCCATCAGAGCGCCTCCCCCGCCGCCGCGGCGAGAATGACCTTCTTCAGGTCCGCGCCGGTGTCGACCGGGTGGAGCCGGTGCTCCGGAATGGGCGTGAAGTCGTCTTCGGAGTAGCACCCTGAACCGTGCACGACGACTTCGTCGGTGGTCAGCAGGCCGCGGTCGATCGCGTTGAGCACCCCGGTCAGCGCCATCACCAGCGACCACTCCCGCACCTTCCACGGGTCGGCGGGCAGCCGGACCCCCGCGCCGGCGAGCAGCGTCCGGATCCGCGGGTAGCGCTCGAGGCACTCCTGCCGCGAGACGACGATGCCGCCACCGCCCTGGCGCCGGATGATCTCGTTCATCACCGCGGACGTGGCGGGCGAGCGCGTGTAGAACGTCGGCTCGAGGTTCTCCGCCGGGTCGAAGGTGGTCGCCGGGAACCACGGGTCCGCGTCCTGGTGGTACAGCCCGGTTTCCGGGTCGTGCCGGTACTCCGGCACCTCGGTCCCGTACAGGCTCGTCACCATGTCGGGGGTCGCCAGGTGCTGGACGAGGAAGTACTGCGAGGGGAACTCCGCCGGCGGCAGCATCGTGGTGCCGAAGTGGTGGCCGAGCAGCCCGAACGCGCTGGACACCGAGTGCGCGTGCGTCCGGGTGGTCCCCGGCCGCTGGGGGAGGAACTCCCGCTCCGCGAACGCGCGGGCGGCGTCGGCGCCCCGGTAGTTGGCCAGGTCGAGGGTGTACCAGAGGTTGACGCCGAAGCCGGCCTTGAGCTCGGCCGCGGCCTCCGGGAACGCCTCCGTCGCGGTCAGCTTGACGTCCGCGGGCCGGTCGCAGCGCCGCACGCACATCGGGTTGCGGGCGGCCAGGTCCGGGTCGGCGGTGAGCGCGGAGGACCAGAGCTTGCCGCGCGCCACTTCGGGCACCAGCGTGACGATCTGGAGCTCCTCCGGGGTGACCAGGCCGGCCCGGTGCGCCCGCAGCACGGCGTCGCGCAACGCGGTCGCCTTGTTGGCCGACGACGGCGTCAGGATCATCACGCGCTCGCCGGTCTCGCGGATGTAGCGCACCGCGCGGGCGACCATGACGAGCGAGCCGAACGTCTTCGTGGTCCGCGTCCGGGGGTTGCGCATCAGGTCGAGCAGCACCAGCCGGGAGCCGCCGTGGGTGCCGAGCTCGCTGAAGCCGGCTTCCGCCACGGAAAAGAAATCCCGGAGCTTCTCGTCCACGACGGGGAGGTCGAAGCCCGGGTTGAACGCGTCTGAGGGAGCGCTTTCCGCCCGGCAGCGGTCCAGGGCCAGCCGCAGCCGGTCTTCGAACGCCGTCAGGGTGTTCACGCCTTCGATGATGTCCGCGGTCATGTCCGTTCCTGGTCGCCAGTCACGAGTTGCCTCTTCCCAACCGGTACGCGAGCGGAGTTTCTCGGGGCTCCGATGGTTTCACGCGACGGAGCGCGCCTGCGTCTCTTCGGCTGCGGCTCCGGTGCGGACGCCGACGAGCAGTCCGCGCCCGGTCAGCCCGTCGGTGTCCCAGACCGCCTCGACGCCGGCCAGCGCGGCCGCCTCGATGAGCTCTTCCCGGGTGAACATCGCGACCTTGTGCCGCTCGGTGCGCGCGGTGATCTCGCCGTCGGCCGCCGCAACGTAGTGCATGATCAGCTCCGTCAGCCGGCCGTGCACCCGGAAGATGCGCACCCGCACCAGTTTCATGTCGGGGTCTTCGATCACGACGACGGCGCTGCTGCCGTCGACCCACTTCTCCTCCTGGTCGACGATCATGTCCGGCTGGATCCACGGCTCGACGACGAGGACACCACCGGGCTCGAGGTGCCGGGCGAGGCTCTTCATCGCGGCCTGCATCCGCTCGACCGTCTGCACGTAGGCGATCGCGCTGTACAGGCAGGTGACGACGTCGAAGCGCCGGCCGAGGTCGAAGTCGGTCATGTCCCCTTCGCTGAACGGGATCCCGGGCAGCCGGTCCCGCGCGACCTCGAGCAGGCCGGGCTCGACGTCGACGCCTTCGCAGGTGAACTCCTCGCGCAGGTGCCGGAGGTGGCCGCCGGTGCCGCAGGCGACATCGAGCAGCGTCCGCGCGCCCGGGTGGTTCCGGCGCACGTGCTCGACGATCCGCCGCGACTCGGCGGCGTAGTCCTTGTTGCGGTGCAGGCGGTCGTACCACGACGCGGATTCGGTATACATGCCCGGAATTGTTCGCCGCCTGATCCACCCGCGCATCTCCCGTCGTGGGCTACGGCCGAGCGCATTCCGGAAGAACGGCGAGCAGGGCAGAAGACGCCCGTGGATCACCGTGGATCGGAAGATGGTTTCGACTGATGTTCGAGCCGGGTTCAGTCGTCACCGCGATCCGACACCAGGGGACAGAGTGGCTCAAACAGAGCGAACAGCCAAGGGATTCGAGGAGGGCCGCACCGCCGAAGCGGGCTGGTTCGGCGAGCTCACGCGGCGGCGCAGTGCGGGTCCCGTCTCGCCCCAGCACCGGGTGCTGCCCCGCGAGATCTCGCCGGAGACGCTCGCGGTGCACGCCGGAACCTACGAGGACCCGGTCACCGGCAGCGTCGGCACGCCGATCTTCCAGACCAGCACCTTCCTGCTCGACGACGCCAGCTACGGCGCCTTCTCCGACGGCGCGATGCGCGACGTCCCGATCTACACGCGGTACGGGAACCCGTCGCAGTGGTCGGTGCAGGAGAAGATCGCCGCGCTGGAGAACGCCGAAAGCGCGCTGGTGACCTCGTCCGGGATGAGCGCGATCGCCAGCACGATCTACGCGCTGACGAACTCGGGCAGCCACATCATCTCCGCCTACGACGTCTACGGCGGCACGTACAACCTGCTGCGCGAGGACATGCCTTCGGCCGGGCGCGAGGTTTCGTTCGTCGACCCGACCGACGTCGACGCCGTGCGCGCCGCGGTCCGCGAAGAGACTCAGCTGCTGTTCTTCGAAACCCTGACCAACCCGCTGCTCAAGGCGCCCGACATCCGCGCGATCGCCGAGATCGCCCGGGAGGCCAACGCGTTGCTGGTGGTCGACAACACCTTCCTCACCCCGGTGATGTCGCAGCCGCTGGCGCAGGGCGCGGACATCGTCGTGCACAGCGCGACGAAGTACCTCGCCGGGCACAGCGACCTGACCGCGGGCGCGGTGGTCGGCCGGCGCAAGTTCCTCGACCGGATCTGGGCGCAGGCGCTGCGGTTCGGCGGCACGCTCGAGCCCCTGTGCTGCTTCCTGCTCGAGCGCGGGCTGAAGACGCTGCCGCTGCGCATCCGGACCCAGAACGAAAACGCGCGTGAGATCGCGAAGTTCCTCGCCGGCCACGACCGGATCGCCGACGTCCACCACCCGGACCTCGGCGGCGACCGGTACGCGAACCTGCGGCGCGCGGACTACGCGGGGTACGGCGGCATGGTCAGCTTCGAGGTCAAGGGCGGCGACGAAGCCGCGCTGGCGTTCATGAACAACCTGAAGATCCCCTACGTCGCCACCAGCCTGGGTGGGGTCGAGTCGCTCGTCAGCATGCCGAGCAACACCTCGCACAGTTCGCTGACCTCCCGGCAGATGGCGCTGATCGGGATCAACCCGGGACTCGTCCGGCTCTCCGCGGGCATCGAGAACATCCGCGACCTGCTCGAGGACCTCGCCCACGCGCTCGACGCGCTGCCCGAGGAAGGTGTGCGATGAGGAACAGCTTCAACACCGCGGGATTCAGCGAAGTCGTCCACGAAACCCGGGAAGACGTCGCCGAAGCCTGGTACTGCTACCGCGGCAAGGCGCGGTACTCCCCCCGCCGCGGCCTGTCGGCGTCGAACGGGGCGGCGGTGCTCGGCACCGTCAAGTCCACCCGGAAGTTCTCGTTCGAGCTGAGCGACGACGAATGGCGCGACGAGGAGGGCCTGCCGCCCACCGGGGCGCCCACCCCGATCGACCTGGCGCTGACCGGCGTCGGCTCGTGCTCGCTGAAGACCATGGTCGGCGGCGGCAGCGCGCAAGGGGTCGTGTTCGACACCCTCGAGCTGCACATCGAGAGCGGCGCCGGCATCGACTGCCGGTTCGAGGTCGGGGTGCAAGGCCAGGACGAGCTGATCGAGCAGCTGCTGCGCAAGGTCGAGAACTTCAGCCCGAACCACAAGACGCTGACCGCGGTGGTCCCGCTCGAAGTGTCCTATGTGGACCCGGCGGGCGGCGCCGAGCACGAGACGATCCCCGGCGCCGAGGCGGTGGCCCGGATCCGGCGGCCGGTGGCGGCCCGGCGGGTGCGCTGGATCAGCGGGGTGCAGCTGGAGTCCTACCCCGCCGACGGTGAGGGCGCGACCGTGCGCATCGACTCGCCGAAGCAGCTCACCGGCGTCGACTGGGGCCCCAACCCGCAGGAGCACCTGCTGATGGGCCTGGCCTCGGACATCGCGGCCAACCTCGGGCAGCTGTCGCGCGACCGGCTCGACCGGCAGCTGGAATGGCACGTCGTCGCCGACGGCAAGGTCGACATCCGCGGCCTGCTCAACTCCGACCCCGAGGCGATCGTGCACATGCAGGAGGTCCGCTGCGCCATCACCGCCGCCGGGATCCTCGACCCGGCGCTGCGCGAGCTCGCCCGCGAAGCCGTCGTCCGCTCCGAGGTGCGGAGCCTCATCTGCGACCGCCAGACCGTCGGCGTGACGCTCCAGCCGCCGGTCTACCGAGCGCCGACCTGGCAGCGGGGCAGGAGCGCGTCGTGAGCTCGTCCAGGCACCGCTCCACCGGCATCCTCGCGGTCGGGGGCGGACCTGCCAACCTCAGCCTGGCCGCGCTGGCCGAGCCGATCGGCGACTGCGCCGTCTCGGTCGTCGAGTCGCGGACGTCGGTGGCGTGGCACCCGGGCCTGCTCTGGGGCAACTCCCGGCTGCAGGTGAGCAGCGTCAAGGACCTGGTCAGCCTGGTCGACCCGCGCAGCCGGTACAGCTTCCTCAACTTCCTGCACGAGCAGGGGCGGCTGTACCGGCACCTCATCGCGAACCCGCACTTCGTGAGCCGCAAGGAGTTCGACCAGTACTTCACCTGGGCGGCGCAGCTGCTCGGCGCCTACCTCGACGAGCGGGTCGAGGCGGTCGAGCACGACGGCACCCGGTTCGTCGTGCAGACGAGCCGGGGCCGGTGGTTCGCCGACCACCTCGTGCTCGGCGTGGGCCAGGTGCCGTGCGCGCCGGCGTTCACGAAGACGATCGACAGCCCGGCGTTGTGGCACGCGTCGCGCCACCTCGACCGCGGGCTCCCGGTCGAGGGCAAGGACGTGCTGCTGGTCGGCGGCGGGCAGAGCGGCGCGGAGGTCGCGCTGGACCTGATCTCCGGCCGCACCGGCCTGCCACGCCGGCTGACCTGGGTGACCGGCCGCGACGGCCTCTCACCGCTCGACGACTCGCCGTTCGCCAACGAGTGGTTCAACCCGAGCTACGTCGAGTACTTCCACGCGCTGCCCGAAGACCAGCGCGCCGGCCTGTCCGGCCGGCAGCTCGGCGCCATCCGGGGAGTCACCCAGGACCTGCTGGCGCAGGTCTACAAGCGGCTCTACGAGCTGGACTACCTGACGACCGCGCAGTTCGGCCACCGGCTGCTGGCGGGCGTGGAACTTTCGGGCCTGGCCGAGGTGCCCGACGGATTCCGCGGCTCGCTGCTGGACACGGTCTCCGGGGCCGAGCAGGAGATCAGCGCCGACCTGGTCGTGCTCGCGACGGGGTTCCGCGCGGAACTGCCCGCGTTCATGGAGCCGCTGGGCGGGCGGCTGCCCATCAGCGGTGACGCCTACGAGGTCGAGCGCGACTACCGGGTGCGCTGGGACGGCCCGGACGCCAACCGGATCTACGTGCAGAACGGCGCGCGGCGGACCCACGGCGTCGGGGATCCCAACCTGAGCCTGGCGTCCTGGCGCAGCGCGACGATCCTCAACAGCGTGCTGGGCCGGGAGGTCTACTCGCTCAAGGACGAGGACATCACCCTGTCCGTCGCTTGAGCCTCATGCGAAACCGCCGTCCGGAACTCCTTCCGGACGGCGGTTCCGTGTCGCTCAGCTGATCGTGAGGCCCTGGTCGCGCAGCCAGACGTCGAGCTCCACCACGGGAATCAGCATGTGCGCGGTGCCGGCGTGGGTCATCGTCCGCGAGTCGCTCCCGGCCAGCTCGCGCAGCGCCACCGGGTCGAGCAGGTCCCGCAGCGGTGACGCGGAGTCGTCCAGCAGGGCCCGCGCCGCGTCGCGGATCGCGACGTCGTGCTCCGGGTCGTGCATCGCCGGGTAGGCGCTCTTCGGCCGGTAGAGGACCGGGTCCGGCAGCAGGTCCTGCACCGCCATCCGCAGCAGGCTCTTCTCGCGCCCGTCGGCGACCTTCATCTCCCACGGCACGTTCCAGACGTACTCGAGGAGCCGGTGGTCGCAGAACGGCACGCGCACCTCGAGGCTGACCGCCATGCTCATCCGGTCCTTGCGGTCCAGGAGCATCAGCAACGGCCCGTGGAGGCTGAAGAACAGCACCTCCCGCATGCGGGCGTTCAGGCCGTCCTCACCGGCGAGGCGGGGCACCTGGGCCCGCAGGGTCGCGTAGCGGTCCGCCGTCTGCGCGTCCGGGCGCAATGCGGCCCGGGCGTCCGCGGTGAGGTAATCGGTGAGCTGGGGCGCGTCGCCGAGCCAGGGGAACTTCTCACGCCAGACGGTGCCGTCGTCGTGGAACCACGGGTACCCGCCGAAGACCTCGTCGGCGGCTTCGCCGGACAGCGCGACCGTGGAGCGCTCACGCAGGGCGGCGAACATCAGCAGCATCGAGGTGTCGAACTGCCCGATGCTCGGCAGGTCGCGGGCGTGGCGGGCCTGCGGGATCGCCTCGGCGACGTCCCGGGCCTTCAGCACGACCTCGACGTGCTCCGAGCCGATGTGCTCGGCGACCATCGCCGCGTACGGCGCGTCGCGTTCCGGCCGCAGCTGCGTGGAGCGGAAGTGCTCCTCCTCGCCGTCGAACCGGACGGAGTAGGTGAGCAGCGGGCCTTCGCCGGAGCGCGCGAGGCTGCGCGCCGCCAGCGCCGCGATGGCGCTCGAATCCAGCCCGCCGGACAGCATCGACGCGCGCGGGACGTCGGCGATCAGCTGGCGCTCGACGATGTCTTCCAGCAGCTCGCGGACGGTGCCCACGGTCGTGCGGAGGTCGTCGGTGTGCTCCCGGCTGACCAGCCGCCAGTACGGGTACTCGTGGCAGCCGCGCCGGTCGATCTTGACGAGGTGGCCGGGCTTGACCTCGTGCATGCCGTTGATCGCCGTCTCGCCGGGCAGGGCGAACCGCGGGTTGAACAGGATCGGCAGCGCGTCGATCGAGACGCTCGACTCGAACGCCGGGTTCGCCAGGATGCCCTTGGGCTCGGACGCGAACAGCACCCCGCCCGGCCGGGGCGCGTAGTAGAGCGGCTTGATGCCGAGCCGGTCGCGGGCGAGCAGCAGCTCCTCACGATCGGCGTCCCAGACGGCGAAGGCGAACATGCCGTTGAAGCGCTCGACGCAGCCGGCGCCCCACTCCTGGTAGGCCCGCAGCACCACTTCGGTGTCCGACCGGGTGGCGAAGTGGTGGCCCAGCCCGGACAGCTGCGCCCGCAACTCGCGGAAGTTGTAGACCTCGCCCGAATAGACCAGGACGACCGGATCGCCGTGGGCGGCGGACGTGGCGGTCATCGGCTGGGCGCCGCCCGCCACGTCGATCACGGCCAGCCGCCGGTGCCCGAGCCCGGTGTGCGGGCCGAGCCACGTGCCGCGGTCGTCCGGCCCGCGCAGGGCCATGGTGTCGGTCATCGCGTCGAGGACGCCTTGCTCACCGCGGAGGTCCCGGGTGAAGTCGAGCCAGCCGACAATGCCACACATCAGGTGGTCCCCTTCCTGGTCAGAATGCCCCAGCGACCTGGGGAACGGCCTGTTCGAACTCGCGGACGTCCCCCGCGAAGACACCGTCGGCCCGCGGGTGCGCCACGACGACGTCGGTGAAACCCAGCTCGCCGCAGCGGCCCACCAGGTCGGCGAGCCGGCCGGGTGAGCGGTACGGGTCGGGCACGACCCGGCTCAGGTTGACCAGCCGGCGCAGCTGCCCCGCCGGGCGCCCGGCTTCCCGGCAGATCCGGTCCAGCAGCTCGGTTTGCCGCCGCAGCGTGCCGAACGCGCGTTCCTCGTCCTCGGCGCCGGGCGCGGCGGGTTCGCCGATGGTCACCCAGTAGTCGCCGAACCCGGCGGCCAGCCGCATCCCGCGTGGCCCGCTCCCCGCGACGGCCAGCGGCACCCGCGGCCGCTGCACACAACCCGGCACCATGCGGACGTCCGTCGCGGTGAAGTGCCGGCCGGCGAAGGTGGTCACCGGCTGCCGCAGCAACCGGTCGAGGAGGGTGACGAACTCTTCGAACCGCGCGGTCCGTTCGGCTCGGGTCGGGGCCGCCGCGCCCAGCGCGGTGTCGTCGGGGCCGGCGGCGCCCGCGCCGACACCCAGCACGAACCGGCCCTCGCTGAGGTGATCGAGGGCCATCACCTGCTTGGCGGTGAGCACGGGGTGGCGGAAGTTCGGCGTCGCCACGAGCACACCGAGCCCGATCGTGGTGGTTGCGCACGCCGCACCGGCCAGCGTGGTCATCGCGTCGAACCACGGCTGGTCGGCCAGCGACCGCCAGGACAGGTGGTCGAGGGTCCAGGCGTGCCGGAACCCGAGGTCCTCCACCCGGCGCCAGACGTCCGCCGCCGACCGGCCTGGGTGTTCCGGCAGCACCAGGACGCCGAGCCGGACGGTCATCTCACGCCTCGGCCAGCAGGCAGGACACGCCGACGCCGAGGCCGCCGATCGCCAGCGCCTGGTTGTCGGCTTCGGCGAACCGCACGAAGCAGCCGGCCGGGTCGCCGCCGAGGCAGAACGGGCTGACCACGGACTCGGCCCGGATGCGCGTGATCTCCCCGGTCTCGGTCATCAGGTCCAGCGGGTAGGTCTCGGCGGGGACGCGTTCTTGCGCGATGTAGTAGCCGGTGCGCACCGCCTCGTCGACCAGCTCCGCCCACCGTTGCGGTGACGTCGTCCAGCCGAAGTACACCTCCTGGCAGCTCCAGCCGGTCGCGCCCTTGAGGACGAAGGACTCCTGGTGCTCGGCCAGCAGCCGGGGCAGGTCGTGGCGCCTGCCGTGCCACAGGACCTTGCGGTCACCCACCACGCGGCTCCACGGCACGTACTGCTGCACCAGCTCGGTTTCCCGGCGGGTCATCCACGGCTGTCCCTCGGACAGCAGGGCGAGGGTCTTCTTCGAGTGCAGGAACCACGCGCTCTGCGAGGGGATCAGGACCAGGCCCGCCTCCTGCGCGACGCGGGCGGGTTCGAGGGAGTAGCCGATCTCCGCCGCGTCCTGGGGCGTGAACGCCGCGAGCCCCAGCGGCCGGTCGACGGCTCCGGGCAGGCCGATGCCGTCGAGCAGGTCGTCGAAGTCGAGGTGCGTGGCGGGGACGCCGTGCCCGCGCAGGGCGTCGATCTGGACGTCGAACATCCGCGTGCCGACGTCCGGGCCCCAGTCGCGGGGCGTGCCGACGACGACCGCCGATGGCGGCACGCCGAGCTCCGCGCTCGTGGCCTCGATCAGGCGTGCCTGCCGCGAATAGGTGTCGGCCGCGACGAAGGCCGGCCTCCCGGCCTCCGCCCGGATGCGGGCCCACGCCTTCTGCGACTGGTGGAAGGGCGGCATCCCGCCGAACGCGCCGCCGACGTTGAACTCGACGAACTTCGGGCCGCCGGGGCCGATGATCACGTCGGCCCGGGTCATGTCGGCGCAGTGCCGGAGCTCGAAGTCCTCGTCGGGGGTGAACAGCGGGCAGTCGGCCGGGTCGATGCCGAGCGCGGCGATGCGGCCGGCCCGGTCGCCGGCCAGCCCCACGACCGTCCGGCGCAGCAGGGAAAGCAGCTCGGCCGTGGCGACGAGCAGCTCGCGGTACGAAGCCTGCGGCACCACCATCGGCTGCAGGGCGTACGGGAAGCCGATGCGCGGCAAGCCGCGGAGCTCCTCGGTGACCACCTCGAAGATCCGTTCGGGCGCCAGGCCGATTTCGGGCGGAACAGTGCGGACGCCGAACCACGGCTGAGCGGTCATGCGGTCGTCTCCAGTTCTCGCTCGCGGTCTCGCAGGGCCCAGCGGCCGGCGAAGAGGGTGCCGAACCCGCCGAGGAGGTAGACGGCGGCCAGCACGAACCAGCCCGCCACGCTCCACTCGACCAGCAGCAGCGTCATGATCCCGGGCGCCAGCATCATGGCCGCCGCCTGCCCGGTACCGAACACACCCTGGTACTCGCCGTGCGCGCCCTCCGGCGTCAGCCCGACCGAGAGGCCGAAGCCGCTACCCACGAACAAAAGTTCGCCGACGAGGTAGACGAGGGTGGCGAGGATCAGCACGCCGACGACCAGCAGGCCGGCGCCGTCGTGGCTGAAGGCGAAGACCACGCAGGAAGCGGCGAGGGCGATCCCGGACCACATGCCGAGCTTGGCGGCGGCGGAAACCGTGGCACCCCACCGGCTGAAGCGGTTCTGGAACAGCACCGTGCCGCCCGCGGAGATGCCGACCACCACCGCCCAGATCCACAGTGGAGCGTGCGTGTGGTGGGAGATCCACAGCGGGATGCCCGGGTCGACCATGCCCCAGTTGAGCGCGAGCACGCCGTTGAGCCCGGTGATGACGAGGAACGGGCGGTCGCGCAGCACGAGCGTGCGGCGCTTGACCTTCCGGTCGGCCAGCGACGTCACGTGCGGCAGGCGGAAAGCCAGCAGCAGCGCGCAGAAGACGTGCAACGCGCCGTAGATGCCGAGCAAGGTGGCGTAACCGGTGCGGGTGTCGAGCGAGAGCACAAAACCGCCGACGAGCGCGCCCACCACGGTGCCGACCTGCATCACGACGCGGGCGGTGGAGATGCTGCTGAGCCGTTCCTCACCGGTGGTGAGCCCGGAGATGGCGGCGATCCGGATGCCGGGCGCCGAGCGCTCGCCGGCGGTGACGAGGCAGGTCGCCAGCAGGATCAGCCAGAAGTCGTGGATGAAGGTGTAGGAGAAGATCGCGGCACCTTGCACAACCCCGATGCCGACGAGGACTTCCCGCGACCCGATGCGGTCCGACAGGTAGCCGAGCGGCCCCCCGACGACCATGCCGACGATGCCCGCCGCGGTCACGCCGAACCCGAACTGCGCGGGGGTGAGGCCGACCGAGCGGATGAAGAACATCGCCCAGCAGGTGAACCAGGCGCCCCGCCCGAGCGAGAGGACCAGCCCGGCGAGGTAGATGGGGCTCACCGGGCTGCGCCACCAGTCGGCGGTGGTCCACCCCGGCCGGCGGGGACCGGCCCGCCGCGAGCGGACCTGCTCTTCCGCCACGTTGGTGTCCACGCCACCCCTTCCGCCGAGCATTCCTTGCCCACGACCTTCTCAGCGCGGCCGGGAGGTGGTCACCTCCGTCCGTGCGGTCGTCGTGCCGCGAACCAGACGTTCGGGGACATCTCGGCGAATTCGCGGGCGCGCCGGTCAAGGGCCTGCCCCGCTGAGCAGCCGGACTCAGTCGGTGAGCGTCGCCAGCAGGGTGTGCGCCTCGGCGCGCAGTGCGTCCGACGGCTCGGGCAGGCCGGCCAGCCGGACGACGCCGTCGGCGCCCTCGCGGACGTGGGCCTCGACGTCCAGCGCCGGGTCGTCCCGGCGGATCACCGCGATGCTCTCCACCAGCCCGAAGACCAGGTCCGTCCGGATCGCCACGGCGTCCGGCGAGATGCCCGCCGCCGCCACCAGCTTGCCGTACGCCGCCTTCAGCTCCGCGCGCTCGGCGCGGAAGCGGGCCAGGTTGGGTGAGGAGACCTCGGGCAGCAGGTACAGCGCGCCCAGGTTGTGGCGGGCTCCGCCGAGGAGGCGGATGTCCGCGTACGCAAGCGCCCACAGCCGGACCTCGATCGGGGCGGCACCGGCGACGAGCCGGGCGGCCAGGGCCAGCGACGGGCGGACCGTCTCGGCCAGCAGCGCCGCGAGGATGTCCTCCTTGGCCGGGAAGTGGTAGTAGAGCGACGCCTGGCGCAGCCCCGCGCGCTCGGCGATCGCCCGGGTCGTGGTCGCCGCGTAACCGGCTCCGGTGAACAGCTCCCCCGCCGCGTCGAGCACGGCTTGGCGCGCGTCCGGCCGGTTCGCCGCCGCGCCGCTCGCTCGGGGTCTGCCGACCCCCGCCCCTTTGACCACGCCGGTGATCTTGCCAGGTCCGCGGCACGGACACCCGCACCGAGGTGGTGTTACGCCCGCATGTCGCGATTGACGGCCGGTAGCCGCCGCCGTTTACCGCCCGCTAACGCGACGGAGATCATCCCGTCGTGCTCCCGGCCTAATTTCTGTCGAGCGATCGAAACTACGGCAGCCAGGAGCCCGCATGCCCCCACCCGACGAACTCGCCCCCTTCGGTTACCGCCAGGAGCTCCGCCGCTCGCTGGGCGGGTTCTCCGCCTTCGCCGCCGGGTTCTCCTTCGTCTCGATCCTCACGACCGTCTTCCAGCTCTTCGGGTTCGGCTACACCTTCGGCGGCCCGCTCTTCTTCTGGACGTGGCCGGTCGTCCTCGCCGGCCAGCTGCTCGTCGCCCTCGTGTTCGCCGAGCTCGCCGCCCGCTTCCCGCTGGCCGGATCCGTGTACCAGTGGGCGAAACAGCTCAGCAAGGGCTTCCTCGGCTGGCTCGCCGGCTGGATGATGCTGCTCGGCTGCGTCGTCGCGCTCGCGGCCGCGGCGATCGCGCTGCAGGTCGTGCTGCCCTCGGTGTGGGACGGCTTCCAGCTGGTCGGCGGCGATCCGGCGGTGACGTCGCCGACCGGCGCGGCCAACGCCGTGGTGCTCGGCACGCTACTGCTCGTCTTCACCACCGCGGTCAACACCGCCGGGGTCCGGTTGATGGCCCGGATCAACGACGTCGGTGTTGCGGCCGAGCTGCTCGGTGTGGTGGTGCTGGTGGCCGGGCTCGCGCTGTTCGCCGTGCGGGGTCCGCAGGTGGTGCTGCACGACGCGCCCGGCACCAGCGCCGGGATCGGCGGTGTGCTCGCGTCGGCGCTCATGGCGGCGTACGTCCTCTACGGCTTCGACACCGCCGCCTCGGTCGCGGAGGAGACGAAGGACGCGCGAAGGGCGGCTCCGCGAGCGGTGCTGCGCGCCGTGCTCGTGTCCGGGCTCGGCGGGCTGGCCGTGGTGGTCACCGCGCTGATGGCCGCGCCGAGCCTCACCGACGGGCAGCTCGCCGGTCACGGCCTGCCCTACGTGATCACGGCCGTCTTCGGTGACACCCTCGGCCGGATCTTCCTCGCCGACGTCGCGATCGCCGTGGTCGTCTGCACCCTGACCATCCAGACCGGCACCGTCCGGCTGATCTACGCGATGGCCCGCGACAACGCCCTGCCCACGTCCGCCCGCCTGGCCGGGGTCAGCCCGCGCACCGGGACGCCGGTCGCGCCCGCGCTGCTGTCCGGCGCGCTGGCGATCGGGCTGCTGCTGCTCAACGTCGGCAACCCGACGCTGTTCAGCACGATCACCGGGACGTCGGTGGTCGTCGTCTACCTGGCGTACCTGCTGGTCACGGGACCGTTGCTGGTGCAGCGGCTGCGCGGGCGCTTCCCGGCCGAGCCCGGCCGGTTCTCCCTGGGGCGCTGGGGTGTTCCGCTGAACGGGGCAGCCGTCGTCTACGGCCTGGCCATGATCGTGAACATCGCGTGGCCGCGTGCGGAGATCTACGACGTGACCGGTTCGGGCGCGCCCTGGATGCTGCTGTTCCCGATAGAGTTCGTCGGCGGCGCGCTGGTGCTCGGCCGGCTCTGCTGGCTGCGGCTGCGCCCCGCCCCCGCCCTCGAACCCGCGAACTGAGAGAGGACGACCATGAGCACCACCGCGACGACCCACGGCGCGCGCGACCACGCCCGCGCCCAGGCCGGCACCGTGGTCGAGACGATGCCGTCGATCCCGGCGAGCACGTGGCCGTCGCCGCCACCCGGCGTTGCGCCCGAGGCGCTGACCTGGGCCGAAACCGTGGCCGGCGGCGGGTACACGCACAAGGTGCTGGCCCGCGGCACCCGGCTGCGGCTGACCGACGTCGACGGCGACGCGTGCGCGCACCTGCTGCTGTTCAACGCCGAGGGCCCGTGGGAGCGGCTGAACGTCGCCGACACGGTGAAGGTGCAGTGGAACGCCTACCTCGGCGCGTCGGTGGCGCTGCTGTCGGACCAGGCGCGGGTGCTGGCCACGATCGTCGCGGACACCAGCGGCCGGCACGACGCGCTGTGCGGGACGTCCACTGTGGACGGCAACACCGAGCGTTACGGCGACGGTGCCCCCCAGGGCCCCTCCCCCGCCGGGCTGCCGCTGTTCACCTTGGCAGCGGCCAAGAACGGCCTCGGGCCGCGGGACCTGCCGCCGAGCCTGTCGTTCTTCCAGGGCGTGCGGGTGCAGGCCGACGGCGGCCTGGAGTTCACCGGGTCCGCGGGCGCGGGCAAGTCGGTCGACCTGCGGATCGAGCTCCCGGCGATCGTGCTGATCGCCAACGTGCCGCACCCGGTGGACCCGCGGCCGGGTTACCCCGCGACGAACCTCGAAGTGCTCGCCTGGCGCGACATACCGTCCACGCCGGACAGTCCCGAGTGGACGCACACGCCGGAAGCACAGCGGGCCTTCGAGAACACCGCCGACTACCTGACCGCCCGGGGGATCGCATGAGCACGGCGTACCAGTCCCAGCTGGAGATCAGCTTCGACGTCCCCGCGCGGGCGCCGTTCTCGACGGTGCTGCGCCAGGGTCAGGAGCTCACGATCATCGACCTCGGCGGCAACCAGGCCGTCGACTTCCTCTGCTACGACGCCGCCGACACGGCGAAGCGCTACAGCGCGGCCGCGACGATCGCCGCGCAGCGCAACATCTTCCTGACCACCGGTAGTGTCCTGCGCACCCAGGAAGGCGCGCCGCTGCTGACCGTCGTCGCCGACACCTGCGGGCGCCACGACACGCTCGGCGGCGCGTGCAGCAAGGAATCGAACAGCCTCCGTTACGGCCAGCACACTCGGTTCCAGCACGCCTGCGTCGAGAACTTCCTCAGTGAAGGCGCGAAGTGGGGACTGGGCAAACGCGACCTGGTCAGCAACGTCAACTGGTACATGAACGTGCCGGTCGAGGCGGACGGCACGCTCGGCATCGTCGACGGGATCTCCGCGCCCGGCCTCGAAGTCCGGTTGCGCGCCGAGACCGATGTGCTCGTCCTGGTGTCGAACTGCCCGCAGATCAACAACCCCTGCAACGGCTTCGACCCGACGCCGGTGCGGATGGTCGTGACCTCCCCCGGGAGTGACGAGTGAGACTGCTCGTCGCCAACCGCGGGGAGATCGCCGTCCGGATCCTGCGCACCGCGAAGGAACTGGGCTGGGAAACCGTCGCGGTGTACTCCGACGCCGACCGCCTCGCCCCGCACGTGCGGCTCGCCGACCGGGCCGTGCGGCTCGGCCCGGCGCCCGCGGCGGAAAGCTACCTGCGGGCGGACGCGATCATCACTGCCGCGCTCGACACCAGTTGTGACGCCGTCCACCCCGGCTACGGCTTCCTGTCGGAGGACGCGGCGTTCGCGCGGGCCTGCGAGGACGCCGGGCTCGCGTTCGCCGGCCCGTCCCCGGAGCACCTGGAGGTGTTCGGCAGCAAGCACACCGCGCGCGAAGCGGCCATCGCCGCGGGAGTGCCGTTGCTGGCCGGGACCGGCTTGCTGTCCGATGTGGACGAAGCGCTGGAGCGGGCGGAGGACATCGGTTACCCGGTGATGCTCAAGGCCACCGGCGGCGGGGGCGGGATCGGCATGCGCGCGTGCGCGTCCCCGGACGAGCTGCGCGCCGCCTGGGACACCGTGCAGAGCATCGCGGCCAAGAGCTTCGCCAACTCCGGCGTGTTCCTGGAACGGCTCGTGCGGCACGCGCGGCACGTCGAGGTCCAGGTGTTCGGCGACGGCTACGGCGAAGTCCTGGAGCTCGGCACCCGCGACTGTTCCCTGCAGCGGCGCAACCAGAAGGTCGTCGAGGAGTGCCCGGCGCCGGACCTGCCCGACGCCGTCCGGCGGCAGCTGGTCGACTCGGCCGTCGCGCTGTGCTCGTCGGTGCGGTACCGCTCGGCGGGCACCGTCGAATACGTCTACGACGCCGAGCGCGGCGAGGCCGCGTTCCTCGAGGTCAACACCCGGCTGCAGGTCGAGCACCCGGTGACCGAAGCGGTGTACGGCGTCGACCTGGTCGCCTGGATGCTGCGGCTCGCGCAGGGTGACCGCGGGATGTTCCGCGCGCTGCCGGTCGCGCGCGGGCACGCCGTGGAAGCGCGCGTGTACGCCGAAGACCCGAGTGCCGGGCACCGGCCGAGCGCGGGTCTCGTCACCCGGGTGACGCTGCCCGAAGACACCCGGGTGGACACCTGGGTCGAACCGGGCACCACCGTCACCACGCACTACGACCCGTTGCTGGCCAAGGTGATCTGCACCGGCGCCGACCGCGCGGACGCCCTGGGCGCCTTGCGCACGGCACTCGCGGTGACCCGGGTCGACGGCGTGCGGACCAACCTGGGACAGCTGCGGTCGGCGACCGCCGATCCGGCGTTCACGGCCGCAACGCACGATACGTCCACTTTGGACGACGTCGAGGACGCCGAGCCGCGGATCGACGTCGTGCGCGGCGGGACGATGACCACCGTGCAGGACTGGCCGGGCCGCACCGGCTTCTGGCACGTCGGGGTGCCGCCGAGCGGGCCGATGGACGACCTCTCGCTGCGCCTGGGCAACCTCGCCCTGGGCAACCCCGAGGGCGCGCCCGGCCTGGAGTGCACTGTGGACGGCGTGACGCTGCGGTTCTCGCACACCACCGAGGTGTGTGTCACCGGCGCACCCACGACGGTGCTCGTCGACGGCGCCGAGGTTCCCCTGTGGACACCCGTCGAGGTGCCCGCGGGCGCGACGCTCGACGTCCGGGCGTGCACCGCCGGATTGCGCAGCTACGTGCTGGTCCGCGGCGGTGTCGACGTGCCGGGGTTCCTCGGCAGCGCGGCGACGTTCACCCTGGGCCGGTTCGGCGGCCACGGCGGCCGTGCGCTGGCCGCGGGGGACGTCCTGCAGCCCGGCACGGCCCCGGCGGATCCCGTGGTCGGCCCGGTCGCCGACCGTCCGGACTTCGCGTCGCACTGGACGATCGGCGCACTCGAAGGCCCGCACGCGGCTCCGGAGTTCTTCACCCCGGAAGACGTCGACACGTTCTACGCCACCGACTGGCAGGTGCACTTCAACTCGGCGCGCACCGGCGTCCGGCTCGTCGGGCCGCGGCCGAAGTGGGCCCGCGCGGACGGTGGTGAGGCGGGCCTGCACCCGTCGAACATCCACGACACGCCGTACGCGATCGGCGCCGTCGACTACACCGGCGACCTGCCGATCCTGCTCGGCCCGGACGGGCCCAGCCTGGGCGGGTTCGTCTGCCCGGCGACGGTCGCCACCGGCGAGCGGTGGAAGCTCGGGCAGCTGCGCCCGGGTGACACCGTGCGGTTCGTGCCGATCGACGGCGACCACGCGGCGGCGCTGCGGACGCGGCCGGCGGCGGCGGTCGAGCCGAGCCGGACCGGCCGTCACGACGGCGGGGTGCTCGGGCAGCTGTCCTCTTCGGACGACGAGCCGTCGGTGACCTACCGCCGCAGCGGGGACGACAACCTGCTCGTCGAGTACGGCGAGATGAAGCTCGACCTGGCGTTGCGGATGCGAGTGCACGCGCTCGCGGAACGGCTGGCGGCCGAGGGCGTGCCGGGCATCGTCGACCTGACCCCGGGCATCCGGTCCCTGCAGGTGCACGTCGACCCGGACGCGCTGCCGGTCGGCAAGGCGCTCGGCCTGGTGCGCGAGCTGGAGCACGACCTGCCGCCGACCGCGGACCTCGTGGTGCCGAGCCGCAGTGTCCGGCTGCCGCTGTCGTGGGACGACCCGGCGACCCGCGAGGCGATCGAGCGGTACATGACCGGGGTGCGCGACGACGCGCCGTGGTGCCCCTGGAACATCGAGTTCATCCGGCGCGTCAACGGGTTGTCCACTGTGGACGACGTCTACCGCACGGTGTTCGACGCGGAGTACCTGGTGCTCGGGCTCGGTGACGTCTACCTCGGCGCGCCGGTCGCGACCCCGCTGGACCCGCGCCACCGGCTGGTGACGACGAAGTACAACCCGGCGCGGACGTGGACGGCCGAGAACTCGGTCGGCATCGGCGGCGCGTACCTCTGCATCTACGGCATGGAAGGGCCGGGCGGCTACCAGTTCGTCGGCCGGACCGTGCAGGTGTGGAACAGCTGGCGGCAGCACGCCGTCGACCAGCCGTGGCTGCTGCGGTTCTTCGACCGGATCTCCTGGTACCCGGTGTCGGCGGAGGAGCTGCTGGACATGCGCGCGCAAA
This sequence comes from Amycolatopsis sp. NPDC051758, assembly GCF_044453095.1. NCBI lineage: Bacteria > Bacillati > Actinomycetota > Actinomycetes > Pseudonocardiales > Pseudonocardiaceae > Amycolatopsis > Amycolatopsis sp. NPDC051758. The sequence goes on from NZ_JBITCJ010000003.1 coordinate 365,273, forward strand.
GCTCGTCCGGGAAGCTGGAGCTCGACACCACCGACGGCTCGTTCGTGCTGGCGGACTACCAGAAGTTCTTGGCCGACAACGCGGACAGCATCGCCGGGTTCCGGGCGACGCAGTCGGCGGCGTTCGAAGCGGAACGGCGGGCGTGGGCCGCGGCGGGTGAGTTCGACCCGAAGCCGGAGCCGGTCACCCGGCCGCCGAAGCGGGTCGAGGCGCCGCCGGGCGGGCACGTGGTCGAGGCGCCGTTCGCGGCGACGGTGTGGCGGGTGGACGTCACGGCGGGCGAGCGGGTCGAGGACGCGCAGTCGCTGGTGACGCTGGAAGCGATGAAGACGGAGGCGCGGATCCCCGCGCCGGCGAGCGGTGAGGTGGTCGAAGTGCTCGTGTCCCCCGGTGACCAGGTGGCCCCCGGAACACCGCTGGTGGTGCTCGGATGAACGCGCTGACGGAACGCGTGCGGGCCGCGTACCGGCGGATCGCACAGGTCGACCGGCCCGAGATCTGGATCGACCTGCGGCCCGAAGCCGACGTGCTGGCCGAGGCCGCCGCGCTGGCGGAACGAGGGCTGCCGCTCTACGGCAAGCTCGTGGCGGTCAAGGGCAACATCGACGTCGCGGGGCTGCCGACCACGGCGGGCTGCCCGGCGTACGCGTACAAACCGGACGCCGACGCGCCGGTCGTCGCGCGGCTGCGGGCGGCCGGGGCGCTGGTGCTCGGCACCACCAACCTCGACCAGTTCGCGACCGGGCTGGTCGGCACGCGGAGCCCGTACGGCGCGGTGCGCAACGCCGTCGACCCGGCGTACGTCTCGGGCGGGTCGAGCTCGGGCTCGGCGGTGGCCGTCGCGCTCGGGCTGGTGGACCTCGCACTCGGCACGGACACGGCGGGCTCGGGCCGGGTGCCGGCGGCGTTCAACGGGATCGTCGGGCTCAAGCCGACCCCCGGCCTGCTGCCGACCGAAGGCGTGGTCCCCGCCTGCCGGAGCATCGACTGCGTGACGCTGTTCGCGCGAACGGTCGAGGAAGCGACATTTGCGCTGACCTGCCTGGCCGAGCCCGCTCAGGTCCACACGGGACGCTTCCGGATCGGCGTCCCGGACGAACTGGGCCCGCTGGCCGACGGCTGGGCGGAGGCCTTCTCATCGGCTGTCGCGGACTACGCCGCGGCCGGGGCCGAAGTGACCACTGTGGACATGTCGACCTTTCTGGAAGCGGCGCAGCTGCTGTACGGCGGCGCGTTTGTCGCCGAGCGGTACACCGCGGTCGGCGAGTTCCTGGAGCGGCACCCGGACGACTGCGACCCGGTGGTGCACGGCATCATCACCGCGGCCCGGGACATCCGCGCCCACCAGCTGTTCGCCGACCAGGAGACCCTGACCCGGCTGCGGACGCAGGCACTGGCGGTGCTGGCCGGCGTCGACGCGCTCCTGGTCCCGACGACCACCGAGCACCCCACGCTCGCCGAGGTCGCGGCCGACCCGGTCGCGGTCAACGCGCGGCTGGGCCGCTTCACCAACTCGACCAACCTGTTCGGGCTCTCGGCCCTCGCGGTCCCGGCGGGCACGGTGGCCGGCCGCCCGTTCGGCGTGATGCTGGTCGGCGCGCCGCACGACGACCTGAAACTGGTCGCGCTGGCCGGGTTGCGCGGCGAACGGGTCCCGATCGTGGTGGTCGGCGCCCACCTGCGTGGTCAGCCGCTGAACCACGAGCTGACGTCCCGCGGCGGCCGGTTCGTCTCGGAAGTCACCACGGCGGAGTCGTACCGGCTGTACGCGCTGGACACGGTGCCACCGAAGCCGGGCCTGGTGCGCGTCAAGTCCGGCGGTGTTCCGATCGCGGCGGAGGTGTGGGACCTGCCGGCGCGCGGCTTCGGCGAGTTCGTCTCGAAGATTCCCGCGCCGCTGGCGATCGGCAAGGTCGAACTGGCCGACGGTTCGCGCGTGTCCGGATTCCTGTGCGAGCCGGCGGCGACCGAAGGCGCAGAGGACATCTCGGCCAAGGGCGGCTGGCTGGCACACCTGAGCTGACCGGACCGGGGCCACAGCAGCGGCACGAGGACCCAGACCCTCCCGCACCCCGATCCGAAGCCAAAACACGGCCGGCACCGCCGGGTCAAGGCATCTTTCCCGCCTTGACGCGGTGGTGCCGGCCGTAGTCACAATCCAGGCTTCGGGGTGCCGGAGGCGACCCGGAATCCGATGACCCGAAGCCCCGAACTCCGTAACGATCAGCTGAAAATCCGGTCACCCGTCGGATAACAACGCTCGTCCCGGGGCAGGAGATCGCCGATGACCTTGGTGAGACCCCGGAGGCAGCCATGACCACGGCAACCCGATCCCCGCAGAGCACGCTCGTCCACTCCTACCTGTACCTGCGCCGCGCGATCGGGCTCATCGGCCTCGCCCTGCCCGTCGTGCTGATCGTGGGCAAGCAGCTCGTCCAGGGCGGCGACCTCATCGGGTCGCTCAGCGGCTACTACTACACCGACCTCGGGAACGTCTTCGTCGGCGCGATGTGCGCGGTCGGCGTGTTCCTGCTCGCCTACTACGGCCACGACCACGTCGACAACATCGTGAGCACCGTCGCCGGCCTCGGCGCGATCGGGCTCGCCCTGTTCCCCACCACGCCCGGCACCGCCGCCACGACCTGGGACCGGACCTCCGGCGTCCTGCACCTGGCGTTCGCCGCGGTGTTCTTCCTGAGCCTGGCCTACTTCTGCCTCCGCCTGTTCCCGCACGACGGCGAGCAGCCACCCGGCACGGGTGTCGTCTACCGCACCTGCGGGGCCGTGATCCTGGCGTGCCTGGTGCTGATCGCGCTGACCAGCCGGCTCCGGCTGGTGCCCGAATGGCACCCCGCGCTGTGGCTGGAGAGCGTCGCGGTGTGGGCGTTCGGTGCCGCCTGGCTGCTGAAGGGGCAGACGCTGACGCCCAAGAGTGTGCCGTAGCCCACTCGACCGGGCCACACCACTGGTTACCGGCGGGTAACAAGGGCTATCGTGCGGACAGGATTTCTGTCTACTTCATGGAGCATTCGTGGCCGCACCAGCAACGCCGCTCGCGCCGAACGCGCGGGGCGTGCGCACCGTCGCCTTCGTCGAGGGGGTACGGACCCCCTTCGGCAAGGCCGGTGACAAGGGGATCTACGCCGGCACCCGCGCGGACGACCTCGTCGTCAACGCCATCCGCGAGCTGCTGCGGCGGCACCCGGAACTGCCGCCCGAGCGGGTCGACGAGGTGGCCATCGCCGCCACCACGCAGATCGGCGACCAGGGCCTGACCATCGGCCGCACCGCCGCACTGCTCGCCGGGCTGCCCAAGTCCGTGCCGGGCTTCGCCATCGACCGGATGTGCGCCGGCGCGATGACCGCCGTCACCACCACCGCGTCCGGCATCGGCTTCGGCGCCTACGACATCGCCATCGCCGGCGGGGTCGAGCACATGGGCCGGCACCCGATGGGTGAGGGCGTCGACCCGAACCCGCGGATCATCGCCGACAAGCTCGTCGACCCGACCGCGCTCGTCATGGGCCAGACCGCCGAGAACCTGCACGACCGGTTCCCGGACATCACCAAGCTGCGCACCGACACCTTCGCCGCGCGCAGCCAGGAGAAGTACGCCGAAGCCGTCAAGACCGGCAAGATCGGCCCCGAGCTGGTTCCGGTCGCCACCCGATCGAAGGAACTCGGCTGGGGTCTCGCGACCGAGGACGAGCCGCCGCGGCCGGGCACCACGCTGGAGACCCTCGCCGGGCTGAAGACGCCGTTCCGCCCGCACGGCCGGATCACCGCCGGCAACGCGGCCGGCCTCAACGACGGCGCGACCGCGTCGATCCTGGCCGACGAGGACACCGCCCGCGAGCTGGGCCTGCCGGTCGCGATGCGGCTGGTCGGCTACTCCTTCGCCGGCGTCGAGCCCGAGGTCATGGGCATCGGCCCGGTGCCGGCCACCGAGAAGCTGTTCAAGCGCACCGGCCTGAGCATCGACGACATCGGCCTGTTCGAGATCAACGAGGCCTTCGCCGTGCAGGTGCTGGCCTTCCTCGACCACTTCGGCATCGCCGACGACGACCCGCGCGTGAACCAGTGGGGCGGCGCGATCGCGTGCGGCCACCCGCTGGCTTCCTCCGGCGTCCGGCTGATGACGCAGCTCGCGCGCCAGTTCGCCGAGCGGCCCGACGTGCAGTACGGCATCACCACGATGTGCATCGGCATCGGCATGGGCGGCACCGTGATCTGGGAGAACCCGGCGTTCGAGGGGGCGAAGTAATGACTTTCACCGCTGAAGAGGCGAAGGCCGCCTTCCCCGACGAGGTTGTCACCAAGGCCGTGACGCGGCTGGTCAAGGTGCCGGGACTCGACAAGCCCGTCGCCCTGATCACGCTCGACAACGGCCACGACCACACCCGGCCCAACACGTTCGGCCCGCAGGGCCTGGTGTCGCTGAACGCCGCGCTGGACGTCGCGTTCGAGGCCGAGCCGGCCGCGATCGCCGTCACCGGCAAGCCGTTCATCTTCGCCGTCGGCGCCGACCTGTCCGGTGTCGAATCGGTGAGCGACCCCAAGCTGGCGCGGGAGATCGCCCAGACCGGGCACGACGTGTTCCGCCGCCTCACCGAGACGAAGATCCCGACGTTCGGGTTCATCAACGGCGCGGTCATGGGCGGCGGGCTCGAGCTCGCGCTGTCCTGCCACTACCGGACGCTCTCGGAGAACACCGCCGCGATCGCGTTCCCCGAGGTCTTCCTCGGCCTGTTCCCGGGCTGGGGCGGCACGCAGCTGCTGCCGAACCTGATCGGGCCGGACGCCGCCGTCACGGTGATCATCGAGAACGCCCTGGCGCAGAACAAGATGCTCAACGTCAAGAAGACGGCCGAGCTCGGCATCGTCGACGCCGTCTTCGGCTCCGCGGACTACCTCGAGCAGTCACTGCTGTGGCTGGCTCAGGTGGTCAACGGCGAGATCACGCCGCCCCGGCGTGAGATCGACCGCGGCGCGGAGTGGGACAACGCCATCGCGCGCGCAAAGTCCATTGTGGACGGCCGGACGCACGGCGCCTCGCCGGGTGCCACCAAGGCCGTCGAGCTGCTGGAGCTGGCCCGCGAAAACGACCTCGACCGCGGCTACGCGGCCGAGACCGACGGCCTCGCCGAGCTGCTCATGTCCGACGTCCTGCGTGCCGGGCTGTACTCGTTCAACCTGGTCAACAAGCGCGCCAAGCGCCCGGCCGGCGCGCCGGACAAGAACCTGGCGCGCAAGGTGAACAAGGTCGGCATCGTCGGCGCCGGCCTGATGGCCAGCCAGCTCGCGCTGCTGTTCGTGCGCCGCCTCAAGGTGCCGGTCGTGCTGACCGACGTCGACCAGGCACGCGTCGACAAGGGTGTCGGGTACGTCCACGACGAGATCGACAAGCTCCTGGCCAAGAAGCGCGTCTCCCCGGACGGCGCCAACCGGCTCAAGGCGCTGGTCTCCGGCTCGCTCGACAAGGCCGCGTTCTCCGACGCCGACTTCGTCATCGAAGCCGTGTTCGAGGAGCTGGGCGTCAAGCAGCAGGTGTTCGCCGAGCTGGAGCAGCACGTCTCCCCCGAGGCGATCCTGGCGACCAACACGTCGTCGCTGTCGATCACCGCGATGGCGTCGAAGCTGCAGCACCCCGAGCGCGTCGTCGGCTTCCACTTCTTCAACCCGGTCGCCGTGCTGCCGCTGCTGGAGATCGTCCGCGGCGAGCAGACCGACGACGCGTCGCTCGCGACGGCGTTCTCGGTCGGCAAGCAGCTCAAGAAGTCCAGCGTGCTGGTGAAGGACGCTTCGGCGTTCGTCGTCAACCGGCTCCTGCTGCGCTTCCTCGGCGAGGTGCTGGTGGCCGTCGACGAGGGCACGCCGTTCGAGGTCGCCGACGGCGCGCTCGAGCCGCTCGGCCTGCCGATGTCGCCGCTGACGCTGATGCAGCTCGTCGGCCCGGCCATCGCGCTGCACGTCGGCGAGACGCTGCACGAGGCGTTCCCGGACCGGTTCACCGTGTCCGACAACCTCGCCAAGTTCGTCAAGGCGGGCAAGAAGGGCGTCTGGGTCTGGGACGCCCAGGGCAACCAGTCGCCCGACCCCGAGGTTGTCGAACTGTGGACGCAGGGCGACCAGCCGTCCACTTCGGAGCAGGTGCGTGAGCGCGCCCTCTCCGCGATCGCCGAGGAGATCCGGATCATGCTCGACGAGGGTGTGGTCGCGGAGGCGCAGGACATCGACCTGTGCCTGATCCTCGGCGCGGGCTGGCCGTTCTGGAACGGTGGCATCACGCCGTACCTGGACCGCTCCGGCGTCTCCGAGCGCGTGAACGGCAAGCCGTTCCTCGCCCCGGGTGTCGCTTCGGTCCCGGCTTCCTGAGCAAGTCCGTGAAGGGCGCATCGCTGCGCCCTTCACGGCTTCAGTACTCGCCCTCGCGAGGGCACCGCGGCGGCGGCGCGGTGGGCTTCAGCTGGTCGATCGTCGCGTTCAGGTCGGTGACGGTCACCCGGTCGGCGTGCGGGAAACGGGCGTGCAGCTCCTGGGCCCACGCCTTGAGGTCCGTGCCGGGCACGGCGATCAGCGACACCGACGCCGGCAACGCGTCGGGCGAGGTGAGCTGCAGCAGCTCCTTCTGGTCCTTGAAGACTTCCTTGAACTTCGTGTACGCCTCGGCCTTGGTCTGGACGAACACCCGCCGCGCCTTCGGGTCGTCGTGGAAGGTGCCGGCCACCTGCCGCATCTCTTCGTCGGTGGTGAAGGACACCATCACGCCCGCGCAGACGGTGTGCCCGTCCAGCGGCGCCGGGTTCGTGTCCACCGGCAGGTCGGGCGGCCGCACCAGCGCCGCGACGAGGAAGGCGAGCCCGACGCCGGCGGCCGCGGCCAGCACGACCACGGGCACCAGGACGCGGATCAGCGACCGCGGTTTTTCTTCCACCGCGAGATCACAGCACAACCCGCGGTCGCCGGCTGCCGGAACACCCGGTCGGCGCAACACCGGACGAGGCATCACCCGTGTTCGAAGAGGCATCACCGTGATGCCCGCGCAGTCACGCGTGATGCCCGCCGGATCACGCGTGATGCCGTTCAGCGCACCGGCAGGTGCACCGTCACCCCGAGGCCGCCGCCGACGATCGGCTCCGCCGAGACGGTGCCGCCGTGGGCCTGGACCGCCGCGCGGACGATCGACAGCCCGAGTCCCGCGCCCGAGCGGGCCGTGCGGGCCACGCCCGCCCGGCGGAACGGCTCGAACAGCTCGGCCACCGTCGCCGGGTCCACCAGCCCGCCGGACGAGCGCACTCGCAGCGTCGACCACTGCGGCCCGGGCTGGGTGAGGACGTCGAGCCAGCCGCCCTCGACGTTGTGGCGCACCGCGTTCTCCAGCAGGTTGCCCGCGATGCGCTCCAGCAGCGCGGGATCGCCGAACGCCGGCGCGGGGGCCATCGTGAACGAAGCGCGGATCCCGCGCTGCTCGGCTTCCAGGCGCGTCGCGCGCCAGGCCCGGTCGACAACCGCCGCCAGGTCGACCGGCTCGCGCACGCCGAGCCCGGCGCCGTCGGTGCGGGCCAGCAGCAGCAACGAGTTGACCAGCTGCCCGGCGCGCTCGGTGGCGTCGCGGACCACGCCGCCCATCCGGCGCAGCTCGGCCTCGTCGGCCTCGTCGTCGGCGAGGGTGACGTCCAGCTCGGTGCGGATCACCGACAACGGCGTCCGCAGCTCGTGGCTCGCGTTCGCGACGAAGTGGCGTTGCGCCTCGAACGCGGCCTGGAGCCGGTCGAGCATGTCGTCGAACGTGCCGGCCAGCTCGGCGAGCTCGTCGCGGGAGCGGACCCCGCCGATCCGCTCCCCCATCGACTCGATCGACAGCCGCCGCGCGGTCCCGGTGATCTCGCGCAGCGGCAGCAGCACCCGCGAGGTGAACGTCCACGCGAGGATCGCCGCGGCCGCCACCACGAGCAGGAACGAGATCGACCCGAACAGCAGCATCCGGTCGCGGGCGTGCACCCGCAGGTGCTCGGCGAGCGTGGACGCGTCGACCTCGACGCCGTCTACGACCACCGTGCTGCCCGGCGGCATCTGCGGGACGGCGTCGAGCGAATCCCGCACCAGCGTCCAGGCCAGCCAGAGCAGCAGCAGGCTGACCGCGGCGACCAGCACGGTCGCCAGGAGGGTGATCCGGGCGCGGAGGCTGCGGGTGCCCGGCAGGTTCACGCGCGCGGCGCGCCGGGCTCCGGCACCCGGTATCCGGACCCGACGACGGTCTCGATGATCCCCGGCTCGCCGAGCTTCTTGCGCAACGTCATCACGGTGACCCGGACGGTCGTGGTGAACGGGTCGGCGTTCTCGTCCCACACCCGCTCGAGCAGCTCCTCGCTGCTGACCACCGAACCGGCGGCCGACAGCAGCACCTCGAGCACGCCGAACTCCTTGCGGGTCAGCTCGACCGGCCCGCTGGCGCGGCGCACGGTGCGCTTCGCCGGGTCCAGTTCGACGTCACCCGCGGTCAGCAGCGGCGGCGCGGCCGGGGTGGCCCGGCGGCCCAGCGCCCGCACCCTCGCGACCAGCTCGGGGAAGGCGAACGGCTTCGCGAGGTAGTCGTCGGCACCCAGCGACAGCCCGTCCACGCGGTCCGACACCGAACTGCTCGCGGTCAGCATCAGCACCCGGGTCAGCTCCCCGGACGCGACGATCTCGCGGCACAGCTCGTCCCCGGACATCCCGGGCAGGTCCCGATCCAGCAACACGACGTCGTACCGCGTGACGGCGGCCTTCTCGTGCCCGTCGTCACCCGTGAGCGCGACGTCCACCGCCATGCCCTCGCGGCGCAGGCCACGGGCGATCGCGTCGGCCAGGGGTTCTTCGTCCTCGACTACCAAAACTCGCACGCCATCACAATCCCATATTTTCCTGAGAGTGCCCTTTAAGGACTGTGTGCGTCCGGTGAGGCCCACCGCAGCGCGAACCACAGCCGCATCCGGACCTCCGGATCGGCCAGATCCACCGCCAGCGCCCGCTCGACCTGCGCGATCCGGTGCCGGACGCTGTTGCGGTGCACGTCCAGCTCCGCCGCCGTCGGTTCCCAGCCGCCGTGGTGGGCCAGCCACGTCCTCAGCGTCCGGACCAGCTCCCGGTCACCCGCGCGGTCCAGCGCGAGAAGCGGTTCGAGGGCCTTCGCCGCGAACTCCCGGGACGCGCCGGGCGTCACCACGGCGTCGAAGTCGAGCGGACCACCACCGGCCTGGACCGGCCGGCCCAACGCCTGGGCCCGCGAAAGCAGCAGCTCGACCTCGGCCAGGCCGTCGGCCAGCCGCTCGGCGGCGACCGGCGAGCCCACCGCCGTCAGCCACCCGGCCGAGCGCAGGTCCTCCAGCAGCTCGGGTGAGGGCGGCGCACCCGCGATCGCCACGAACGACGGCCCCGGTCGCACCTCCACCAGCGGTGTGTCGAGGCGAGCGCGCAGCCAGTCCGGGCGCTGCGCCACCTCGTCGGGGCCACGGCGGTGCGGCGTCCCGGCGACCAGCCGGCCGGTTCCCGAGCCGAGCAGGGCCCGGGCCACCCCGCGCGCCGACGTCCGGCCGAGCAGCAGGCCGGTGGCCGCCGCGCCCAGTTCCGCGGCGTCCGAGCCGGCCCGGCCGACCAGGCCGAGCAGCGCCGCGCCGACGGCGAGGATGGCCCGGTCGGCGCCGTCGAACCGCCGGTCGCGCCCGACGACCACCAGGTGCGACGCCGTCGCCTGCGGGTACACCGGCTGGACCACGACGAACCCGCCGCCGACCTCGGTGGTGGCGCTGCGGATCCCGCTGCCCGCCCGGACGGTCGCCACCAGCTCGCGCACCTCCGGCGGCAGCGGGGCGGGCGCGTCGTGCGCCGACGCCAAAACGTCGCCGGCCCCGACCAGCGCGACCCAGGACCGCAGCCGTGCCGCCAGCGACGAGGTCAGCTCGCCCAGGCCGCCGCCCGCGGCCCGCGTCAGCGCCTCGCGCGCCGCCGTGATGCGCCGCTGCTCCCGCTGGCCGGCCTCGCTCAGCGCGACCGACACCGCCCGGTTGACCGCCAGGAACGGCGTCCGCCGCGGCACGACCAGCAGCGGCAGCCCGTGCCGCGCACACGCCGCGCGCAGGTCCTCCGGCAGCGTCTCCGAGACCGACGGCGTCAGGCCGAACCCGAGCGCGGTCACCCCGGCCTCCCGCAGCCGGCGCACGTACCGCTCGACCTCGCCGGGCCCGGTCGGCAGGTTCACCCCGGCGGTGAGGATCAGCTCGGCGCCCAGCAGGTACGGCGCGGGATCCCGCAGCTCACTGACGTGGGCCCAGCGCACCGGGGCGTCCAGCGCGCCCGGCCGCAGCGTCTCGCGGACGACGTCCAGAGCCAGCTCCCGGTTGCCGACAACCGCCCGTAACGGCACCGTCACCTCAGTGGACGGCGGATCCAGGTTCTGGGTCATTTCATCCTCGCGAGCGTTGACAATGGGATCGATCATCCCATGCTCGCCGGCCCGCGACCGAACCTACGGTGACCCGAACACCACCGGCATTACGCAAGGAGGACACCGTGACCGGGGACTACGTGGTCATCGCCCTGTACATCGCGGGCATGCTCGGGGTCGGCTGGTACGGCCTCCGGCTCGCGAAGACGAAGTCCGACTACCTGGTCGCCGGGCGGCGGCTGGGCTGGTTCATGTACTCCGGCACGATGTCGGCCGTCGTGCTCGGCGGCGCGTCCACCGTCGGCGGGGTGAAGCTCGGCTACACCTACGGCATCTCCGGCGCCTGGCTGGTGCTCACCATCGGCGTCGGGATCCTGGTGCTGCACGCGGTGTTCGCGCGCCGGCTGGTCCGGCTCAAGGTCTACACCGTCGGCGAGATGCTCGACCTGCGGTACGGCGGCCGCACCAGCAAGGTGTCCGGTGTTGTCATGTGGGGCTACACGCTGATGCTCACGGTCACCTCGACGCTGGCGTTCGCGACCATCTTCAAGGTGCTGTTCGCCCTGCCGAACTGGGCGGGGATCGCGATCGGCGGCTCGATCGTGGTGCTCTACTCGGTGCTCGGCGGCATGTGGTCGATCACGCTCACCGACATCGCCCAGTTCGTCATCAAGACCATCGGCATCCTGGCGATCCTGCTGCCGGTCGCGATCAGCTCCGCCGGCGGGTTCTCCGGCATGAGCGAGAAGCTGGACGCGAGCTTCTTCAGCTTCACCTCGATCGGCACCGACACGATCATCACCTACTTCGTCATCTACACCTTCGGCCTGCTGATCGGCCAGGACATCTGGCAGCGCGTGTTCACCGCCCGCACGCCGGGCATCGCGACGTCCGGCGGCATCACCTCCGGCGTCTACTGCCTGGTCTACGGCGTGGCCGGCGCGCTGATCGGGATGGCGGCCCGCGCGCTCTACCCGGACCTCGGCAGCGCGCAGGACGCCTTCGCGACGATCGTCGAACGCCTGCTGCCGACCGGGGTCCGCGGCCTGGTGCTGGCCGCCGCGCTGTCGGCGATGATGTCGACCGCGAGCGGCGCGCTGATCGCCTGCTCCACCACCACGACGACGGACCTGCTGACCAAGCTGGGCCTGAAGAAGGGCGGCGAGGTCAGCCGCAACCGCGTCACCACGCTGGTGCTCGGGCTGGTCGCGATCGGCATCGCGATGATCGTCGACGACGTGGTCAACGCGCTCACCATCGCCTACGACATCCTGGTCGGCGGCCTGCTGGTGGCGATCATCGGCGCGCTGTTCTGGAAGCGCGGCACCCGCCAGGGCGCCTACGCGTCGATGATCGCCGGCACGGTCTTCGTGGTCGCCTTCATGATCATCGACGGTGTCGACGCCAACACGCCGATCTACTGGGGCCTGGGTGCGAGCCTGGTGGTCTACCTGGCCGTCAGCTTCGCCACGCCCCGCACGGCCGACTCGATCCTCACCGTCTGGACCCGCCGCCTCAACGGCGAAGACACCCACCTCTCGACCCGGGAACAGGAGCCCAGCAGTGCCTAACATCGGACCGCTCGATTCGTCGCGGATCCCCCGCTACGCCGGCTTCGCGACCTTCGCGCGGCTGCCTCGGATCGACCAGGTCACCCACGCCGACGTCGCCGTTGTCGGGGTGCCCTTCGACTCCGGGGTCTCCTACCGCCCCGGCGCCCGGTTCGGCCCGGCTGCCGTCCGCGAGGCGAGCCGGCTGCTGCGTCCGTACCACCCGGAGCTGGACGTCTCGCCGTTCGCCGAGCGGCAGGTGGTGGACGCCGGTGACGTCGCGGTCAACCCGTTCAACATCGGCGAAGCCATCGAGACGCTGCAGCAGGAAGCCGAAGCGCTGACAGCGAACGGGACGCGGCTGGTGACCGTCGGCGGTGACCACACCATCGCGCTGCCGCTGCTGCGGGCCGCGGCCAAGAAGCACGGACCCGTTGCGCTGCTGCACTTCGACGCGCACCTCGACACCTGGGACACCTACTTCGGCGAGCCGTACACCCACGGCACCCCGTTCCGGCGGGCGTCCGAGGAGGGCATCCTCGACACGAGCGCGCTCTCGCACGTCGGCACACGCGGGCCGCTGTACGGCAAACGGGACCTCGAAGAGGACCGCCGGCTCGGCTTCGGCATCGTGACTTCGGGCGACGTGATGCGCCGGGGTGTCACCGAGACCGTGGACGCGCTGCGGCAGCGGATCGGCGACCGGCCGCTGTACGTCTCCGTCGACATCGACGTCCTGGATCCGGCTCATGCCCCTGGTACCGGCACACCGGAAGCGGGCGGGATGACCAGCCGCGAGCTGCTGGAGATCCTGCGCGGGCTGCGCGACCTCAACCTGGTCGGCGCGGACGTCGTCGAGCTCGCCCCCGCCTACGACCACGCCGAGATCACCGCCATCGCGGCCTCCCACGTCGCCTACGACCTGGTGAGCCTGCTGACCTTGGGGAAGAGCGCATGACCGACACCGAACGCATCGGCGGCGATGTTGTCGTCGAGACCCTCCGAGCCCTGGGCGCCGATACCGTGTTCGGCCTGCCGGGGCAGCACGCGTTGGGCCTGTTCGAGGCCCTGCGGCGTGCCGCCGACCTGCGCGTGATCAGCGGACGTGTCGAGAACAACCTCGCCTTCGCCGCCGACGGGCACGCCCGCGCGCGGCTCGCGGCGAACCCGGACGGCCCGGTCCCGGTGACCCCGCTCGTGGTCTCCACCGGCCCTGGTGCGCTGCTGACGCTGGCTTCCCTGCAGGAATCCCGGGCTGCCTCGGTGCCGGTGCTCGGGATCTCCAGCCAGATCCCGGTGGCCGGGCTCGGCGGCGGCCGCCACGGGTACCTGCACGAACTGCCGGACCAGCAGGCGAGCTTCCGCGACGTCGTGAAGTCGGTGCACGTCGTGCGCCGCGCGAGCCAGATCCCGACCGCGCTGCGCGAAGCCTGGACGTCGGCGTCGACCGCGCCTTATGGGCCGGTGTGGGTGGAGATCCCCCAGGACGTGCTGCTCGGCCCGGCCGGGGTCCCGCCGATCACGTCGGTGTCGGCCGCGCCTGCTCCCCTGGCCCCGCTGCCCGAACTGGTCACCGCGGCGGCCGATTTGCTGGCCGCGGCGTCGAATCCGGTGATCCTGGCCGGCGGCGGCGCGTTGCGGTCCGGTTCGCACGCCGAGTTGACGGCGCTCGCCGAGGCCCTGCGCGCGCCCGTGCTGTCCACCTTCGGCGGCAAGGGGGTCTTCGGCTGGGACCACGAGCTGTCCGGGCAGTCGTGGCTGGAGGACTGGCACAGCACGGAGTTCCTGGCGGACGCCGACGTCCTGCTCGTGCTCGGCTCCGGGCTCGGCGAGCTGTCCAGCAACTACCGCGAGTTCGCCCCGCGCGGCCGCGTCATCCAGGTCGAGGCCGACCTGGGCAAGCTCGAGTCGAACTACCCGGGCCTGGGCATCCACGCCGACGTCCGGCTCACCCTGCAGGCGCTGCTGGAGTGGGTGCCGATGCGGCGCACGGACGGTCGCGCGGAAGCGGCGGTCGCCGGGCTTCTGGAGCGCGTGAAGTCGCGTTTGGACGGTCAGGATCTGGCCCTGGAGCGCAAGCTCGTCGACGACGTCCGCGCCGCCGTCCCCGAGGGCACCCAGACGTTCTGGGACATGACGATCGCCGCGTACTGGGCCTGGTCGGCGTGGAACCCCGAAGGCGCGCCGATCCACACCGCCCAGGGCGCGGGCGGCCTCGGTTACGGCCTGCCCGGCGCACTCGGCGGCGCGGCCGCCACCGGCGGGCCCACCCTGGCCGTGTCCGGCGACGGTGGCGCGATGTACGGCGTCGCCGAGCTGGCCACCGCGGTGCAGCACGAACTGAACGTCACCTGGCTGATCGTCGACGACGGCGGTTACGGCATCCTCCGCGAGTACCTCACCGGCGCCTTCGGCCGGTCGACGGCCACCGAGCTGGCCCGGCCGGACTTCGTCGCTTTGGCAGAGTCGTTCGGGATCTCGGCAAAACTGTCTACTTTGGACACTGTCGGCGCCGACCTCGCCGAGGCACTGCGCACACCCGGGCCGTCCGTCGTGGTCCTCCCCGCCCTGCTGAAGATGTTCGAGCCGACCCACCTGGAGAAGTCATGACACTCGATCTGACCAACCCGGCGACAGGCGAAGTGTTCGGCACCAGCCCGATCGCCACACAGTCCGATGTGGACAACGCGCTGGCCGGCGCCGCACAGGCGTTCAAGGTCTGGCGGCGGAGCACCCCGGCGCAGCGGCAGCTGGCGCTGCTGAAGATCGCCGACGCCCTGGAGGCGCACGCGGAGGAGTTCGCCGACCTGGAGGTCCGCGAGACCGGCAAGATCCGGTCCGTCGTGCTGGAGGAGGAGATCCCGGAGTGCGTCAGCGCGCTGCGGTTCTTCGCCGGGGCCGCGCGGCAGCTCGAGGGCACCGCGGCCGGGGAGTACACCCCGGGCCACACGTCCGTGATCCGCCGCGAGCCGATCGGCGTCTGCGCGCAGATCGCGCCGTGGAACTACCCGCTGATGATGGCGATCTGGAAGATCGCGCCGGCGCTGGCCGCGGGCAACACCGTGGTGCTCAAGCCGGCCGAGACCACCCCGTCGACCGCGGTCCGGCTGGCCGAGATCGCCGCGGAGTTCCTGCCCGAAGGCGCTTTCACCGTCCTGACCGGTGACCGGGACACCGGCCGCGCGCTGGTCAAGCACCCGACCACCGACCTGGTGTCGATCACCGGGTCGACGCGCGCGGGCATCGACGTCGCGACGGTGGCCGCCGCCGACCTCAAGCGCACCCACCTGGAGCTGGGCGGTAACGCGCCACTGCTGGTGTTCCCGGACGTCGACCTCGCTGCGACGGCGGAGGGCATCGTCGGCGCCGCCTTCTACAACGCGGGGCAGGACTGCACCGCGGGCAGCCGGGTGCTGGTGCACACGTCGATCCACGACGACTTCGTCGCGGAGCTGACCAAGGCCGCCGCCGCTCAGACGCCGGGTGTCGACTTCGGCCCGCTCAACAGCGCGGCGCAGCTCGCGCGTGTCCAGGGTCTGATCGAGCGGCTCCCGGACCACGCGCGGATCGAGACCGGCGGCACGGCGTTCGGCGACCGCGGGTTCTCCTTCTCCCCCACCGTGATTTCCGGGCTGCGCCAGGACGACGAGATCGTCCAGGAAGAGATCTTCGGGCCCGTCATCACCGTCCAGTCCTTTTCGGACGAAGACGAAGGTGTCGCGCTGGCCAACGGCGTCCCGTACGGGCTGGCGTCGTCGGTCTGGACGCGCGACCTCACGATCGCCGCGCGGGTCTCGGCCGAGCTGGACTTCGGCTGCGTGTGGGTCAACACGCACGGGCCGCTGGTCGCCGAGATGCCGCACGGCGGGTTCGGCCACTCCGGGCACGGCAAGGACCTGTCGGCGTACGCCTTCGCCGAGTACACCCGCGTCAAGCACGTGATGACGAGGTTCGCATGAGCGACAAGATCACCGAGGTCGAGCGGCGCGGGATCGCGCCGATCCCGCCGGCGGAACAGACTTCGCGCCCGCGTGACCTGTTCCGGATGGCGTTCGGCGGCGCGAACACGTTCGCCACGATCATCCTCGGCACCCTGCCGATCGCGTACGGCCTGAGCTTCCGCGACGCGGCTTTGGCAACCACGCTCGGCGTGGTCGTCGGCGGGCTGGTGCTGGCGCCGATGGCGTTGTTCGGGCCGCGCACCCGGACCAACAACGCGGTGTCGTCCGGCGCGCACTTCGGGGTCGTCGGCCGATGTGTCGGGTCGTTCCTGTCGCTGCTGACGGCGATCACGTTCTTCGCGATCTCGGTCTGGGTCAGCGGCGACGCCGTCGCCGGCGCGGCGCAACGGCTCTTCGGCTTCAACGGCGGCGCGGCGCTGCGGGCGGTCGCGTACGGCCTGATCGCGATCGCGACGCTCGTCGTCTGCATCTACGGTTACCGGTTCATGCTGCTGGTCAACCGGGTCGCGGTGGTGCTCGGCACGGCGATCATGCTGCTCGGGATCATCGCGTACGGCGGTTCGTTCGACCCGGGTTACGCGGGCACCGGCACGTACGCGCTGGGCACGTTCTGGCCGACGTTCACCCTGGCGGCCCTGACCGCGCTGGCCAACCCGATCTCGTTCGGCGCATTCCTCGGCGACTGGTCCCGCTACATCCCTTCTTCGTTCAGCAAACGCTCCCTGCTGGCGGCGCCGTTCCTCGCACAGGTGGCAACGCTGCTGCCGTTCGGCTTCGGCATCACGACGGCAACGCTGGTGGCGAACCCGGCCGACTACATCACCGGCCTGACCGCGATGTCCCCGCTCTGGTACGCGATCCCGCTGATCGTGGTGGCCCTGATCGGCGGCCTGTCGACCGGGACGACGTCGTTGTACGGGACGGGCCTGGACTTCAGCTCGATCTTCCCGCGGCTCTCGCGGGTACAGGCGACGCTGCTGATCGGCACGCTGAGCGTGGTGTTCATCTTCGTCGGCAACTTCGTGCTGGACATGGTGTCGAGCATCAACACGTTCGCCACGCTGATCGTGCTGTGCACATCCCCGTGGATGGTGATCATGATGATCGGCTTCCTCCAGCGCCGCGGGTTCTACGACGTGGCGGACCTGCAGGTCTTCAACGAAGGCCGCCGAGGCGGGCGATACTGGTTTGCCCGCGGGGTGAACTGGCGCGCGATGGCGGCGTGGATCCCGGCGACGACGCTGGGCTTGCTGTGCACGAACACGCCGATGATCGCGGGTCCGCTGCGGGATGTCGCGGGCGGTGTGGACGTCAGTCTGCTGGTCACTTTGGTGACGGCGGCAGTGGCTTATCCGGTGCTGGTGAAGCTGTTCCCGGAGCCGCCGGAGGTCTTCGCCTCCATGCCGGCGCCGGAAACCGTCCTCACGGTGCCTGCCGAGGCCTGATCGCTAAGGGCGCCGGCCGACATCACGGCGCTCGGCACCGGTTCGCTGCACGGGCAGCACCGGTGGATCCGGCGGTGCGGCAGCCGTCCCCAGGGCGTCGAGGATTGTGCGCGTCCACTGGATGTAGCGGTCGCTCCTGGCTTTCGCCTGACACCGCATCGACGGTACGAAGGGGGAAACGACGATTGCCGGGACTTCGCAGGCCACCACGAGGATCAGCGGAACGAACGCCAGCATGACCGCTAGCCAGCGAGCCGCCTGTCCCGGCGAACGACACGGAACCAGCAGAAAAGGCATAGGAGCCTCCTGACGAACAACGCACGAACGATCGGGCGGCACGATCGCCTGATCGTCGCGCCCACCTCTTCCCGAAACCGGCGTGATCCCCTGACCGGCCTTTGGTCACGGACCGCCCGAACAACCGCACGACTCCCGCAGCACGAGCTCCGTCGCGAACACCCGGGGCGGGACCTCCGCCGCCGGCGCGCCGTCGATCCGGGTCTTGAGCCTGCCGAACGCCTCCTCGGCCAGCGCCTCCAGCGGCTGTTGGACCGTGCTCAGCGACGGGACGCTGAACGGTCCCCGGTGAATTCCGTCGAAGCCCATCAGCGCGAGTGCCTCGGGAACGTGGAGTCCGCGATCCACCGCGGCACGGATGGCTCCCAGCGCCTGCTCATCACTGGTGGCGAAGATCGCGTCCGGCGGCTCGTCGGAAGCCAGGATCCGCGCGGCGGCACGGTAGCCGTCCTCCAGCCGGAAACCACCGTAGGTCAACCACATCGCACCCGGGTCGACTCCGTGGTCCGCCAAGCATCGCCGCCACCCGGACACCCGGGCGTGGATGGTGTGGGCGGTCTCCGGCCCGGCAAGGCACGCGACTCGCTTTCTGCCGTGGCCGAGGAGGTGCTCGGTAGCTTCGTAAGCGCCACCTTCGTTGTCCACCGTCACCTGGACGACGTGCTCGTCGGCCAAGCCGCGATCGAGGATCACGAAGGGAATCGTCCCCTGCGCGAGCTCCGCCGACACCACCGTCGAACCCGGGACCGGAGCCACGATCAGCCCGTCGACCTGACGGTCGAGCAGGGTTCTCACGTACTTGGCCTCGCGGTCCAGGTTCTCCATCGCGTTGCCGAGCAACGTCGTGTAGCCCGCGTCGAACGCCACGTTTTCGATGGCCCTGGCCAAGTATCCGTAGAACTCGTGCGACGAGTCCGGGGTGACCAGGCCGATGGTCATCGTTCGGTTCAGCCGCAGCGAACGCGCGAGAGTGTTGGCCCGGTAGCCCAGCTCGCGGATCGCTTCTTCCACGCGAGCCCGGGTGGCCGGCGCGACGTTGCGCGGTCCGTCGTTGAGGACGTAGCTCACGACTGCCTCGGACGTGCCGGCCTTGCGAGCGACGTCCCGGCGGGTCACCATCGGTCCCACCTCCGGTCATCTACTCGAAGCGTCTACTCGAGTTGTCTACTCGAGTTGTCTACTCGAGTTGTCTACTCGAGTTGTCTACTCGAGTTGCAAACGGTACGCCGCCTCCGTCCTTGATCGGAAGGGGTCGCAGTAACCCCTCGGTCACGCTTGGTGGCCACGACACCGGGTCCCGGAACGCAAAGCGGCCCCGGGGAGAGTTCCCCGGGGCCGCTTTGCGGCTTGCTCAGCTGCGGTTAGCGTCCTTCTCTTCAGCCGCCGGCTCCGAAACCGAGCCCAGCCGGGAAGCCCACTCCGTCACCCGGCGAGCCACGTCCTGAGCCGTCAGCCCGATACGCCCCAGGACCTCGTCCCGGCTCCCGAGCTCGTGGAACGTCTGCGGCACCGCCAGATCCCGCAGCGGCACGTCGCACTCGGCGTCGCGGAACATCGCCGCCAGCGCCGAGCCGAAGCCGCCGTGGCGGCCGCTGTCCTCGACCGTCACCACCAGCTTGTGCTGCGACGCCAGCGCGACCAGCTCGGCCGGCACCGGCAGCACCCAGCGCGGGTCGACGACCGTCACGCCGATGCCCTGATCGGCCAGCCGGTCGGCCGCGGCCAGGCCCAGGGTCGCGAACGCGCCGACCGTCACCAGCAGCACGTCGGCACCTTCGACCGGGCGGCGCAGCACGTCGACCGTGCCGATCCGCTCGACGGCGGTGACGTCGGTGCCGACCTTGCCCTTCGAGAACCGCAGCGCGGTCGGCCCGTCGGACACCGCGACGGCCTCTCGCAGCTCTTCGCGCAGCGTCGCGGGGTCACGCGGGGCGGCGACGCGCATGCCCGGCACCATGCCGAGCAGCGAAAGGTCCCACATGCCGTGGTGGCTCGGCCCGTCCGGCCCGGTGATGCCGGCGCGGTCCAGCACCAGCGTCACCGGCTGGCGGTGCAGCGCGACGTCCATCAGCACCTGGTCGAACGCGCGGTTGAGGAACGTCGAGTAGATCGCGACGACCGGGTGCAGCCCGCCCATCGCGAGCCCGGCGGCCGAGGTGACCGCGTGCTGCTCGGCGATGCCGACGTCGTACCAGCGGTCCGGGAACGCTTCGGCGAACTTGTCCAGCCCGGTCGAGCGCAGCATCGCCGCGGTGATCGCGACGACGTCCTCGCGGTCGGCGCCGATCTTCGCCAGCTCGTCGCCGAACACGCCGGTCCAGCTCGGGCCCTTCACCGGCGGCAGGCCGGTCTCCGGGTCGATCGGGTCGGTCTGGTGCATCTGGTCGTGCTCGTTGTTGACCGCGGGCGCGTACCCGTGGCCCTTCTCGGTCACCACGTGCACGATCACCGCGCCGCCGAACGCCTTCGCGCTGTGCAGGGCCTTCTCCAGCGCCACCTGGTCGTGGCCGTCGACCGGGCCGAGGTACTTCAGGCCGAGGTCGGAGAACATCGCCTGCGGGCTCAGCGCGTCCTTCAGCCCGGCCTTCGCGGCGTGCAGCGCGGCGTAGATCGGCCGGCCGACGACCGGGGTGTGCCGGAGGATCTCGCGGCCGCCGTCGAGCAGCCGCTCGTAGCCCGGCTGCAGGCGCAGCGCGGCGAGGTGGTCGGCCACCCCGCCGATGGTCGGCGAGTACGACCGGCCGTTGTCGTTGATGACGATGACGACCGGGCGGTCGCGGTGCGCGGCGATGTTGTTGAGCGCCTCCCAGCACATGCCGCCGGTGAGCGCGCCGTCCCCGACGACGGCGACCGCGTGCCGCCCGCCGCCGTCCAGCGCGAACGCCTTCGCCAGGCCGTCCACATAGGACAGTCCGGACGACGCGTGGCTGCTCTCCACCCAGTCGTGCTCGCTCTCCGCGCGCGACGGGTAACCGGTGACCCCGCCGGTCTGGCGCAGCCGGTCGAAACCGTCGGCCCGGCCGGTGACGATCTTGTGCACGTACGCCTGGTGCCCGACGTCCCAGACGAGCGCGTCGCGCGGCGAGTCGAAGACCCGGTGCAGCGCGAGGGTCAGCTCGACGACGCCGAGGTTCGGCCCCAGGTGCCCGCCCGCGCGGCGGACCTTGTCGACGAGGAAGTCCCGGATCTCGGCAGCCAGTTCGCCGAGGTCCTCGACACTCATGCGCTTCAGGTCCGCCGGTCCGCTCAGGGACTCCAGCATCGTCACCCGTCTCCACCTCACTTGCTCGACCCGCCCACGTTCCGGCCAGTCTACGGAGACCCGCCAGTGCGGTTCCGCCCGCCGCGTCCGGCGTCACAGCCGGAGCGCGACCGCTCTTCATCACGCGGGGTGAACCTCGTCTCCCCATCGCGCTGTGGCGGTCACGCGGTGTGGCCGTGAGAATGGTCGGCATGGCGGATTTCTTCATCGGTGGCGAATGGGTCGACGCGACAGGAAGCGCACGACGGGAGATCCGCTGCCCCGCCGACGGCTCCCTGGTGGCGTCGGTCGCCGAGGGAACCGCCAAGGACACCGAGGCCGCCATCGCCGCGGCGCGGCGGGCGTTCGACACCGGCCCGTGGCCCGGCACGGCCGCGCACCTGCGCGGTGACCTGCTGCTGCGCACCGCGGAACTGCTCGACCGCGACGCCGAGGCGTTCGCCCGCGCCGAGTCGCTCGACACCGGCAAGCGCCTGGTCGAGAGCCGCTACGACATGGCCGACATCGCCGCCTGCCTGCGCTACTTCGGCAAGCTCGCGGCGCAGGAGGCCGGCCGCGTCGTCGACACCGGCAACCCGGACGCCTTCAGCCGCATCGTGCACGAGCCGGTCGGCGTCTGCGGGCTGATCACGCCGTGGAACTACCCGCTGCTGCAGACCGTGTGGAAGATCGCACCGGCGCTGGCCGCGGGCAACACGTTCGTCCTCAAGCCCAGCGAGCTGACCCCGCACACGGCGATCCTGTTCATGAAGCTGCTGACCGAGGCGGGCCTGCCGCCCGGCGTCGCGAACCTGGTGCTGGGCGCGGGCGCCGAGGTCGGCGCGCCGCTGGCCGAGCACCCGGACGTCGACCTGGTGTCGTTCACCGGCGGGCTGGCGACCGGCCGGACGATCGCCGCCGCGGCCGCCGGCACGGTCAAGAAAGTGGCCCTCGAACTGGGCGGTAAGAACCCGAACGTGGTCTTCGCCGACGCCGACTTCGAGACGGCGGTCGACTACGCGCTGACCGCGGTGTTCCTGCACTCCGGCCAGGTGTGCTCGGCGGGCACGCGGCTGATCGTGCAGCGCGAGTGGCACGAGGAGTTCGTCGCCGAGCTGGTGCGCCGGGCCGAGCGGATCCGCCTCGGCGGGCCGTTCGACCCCCGCGCCGAGACCGGGCCGCTGATCTCGGCGGCGCACCGGGCGAAGATCGAGGCCTACGTCGCGGCCGCACTGGCCGAGGGCGCGGTGCTCCGGACCGGCGGGCGGCGGCCGGAGGACCCGTCGCTGGCCGACGGCTTCTACTACCTCCCGACCATCCTCGACCAGGTGAAACAGGGGTCGACGGCGGTGGTCGAGGAGTCGTTCGGGCCGGTGCTGACGGTCGAGACGTTCACCGACGAGGACGACGCCGTCCGCATCGCCAACGACACCCACTACGGCCTGGCCGGCGCGGTGTTCACCCAGGACGCCGCGCGGGCGCAGCGCGTCGCCAACCGGCTGCGGCACGGCACGGTGTGGATCAACGACTTCCACCCGTACCTCCCGCAGGCCGAGTGGGGCGGGTACAAGCAGTCCGGGTTCGGCCGCGAGCTGGGCCCGACGGGGCTGGCCGAGTACACCGAGACGAAGCACATCTACCAGAACCTGCGCCCGGCGCCGCAGCGCTGGTTCGCCGGCTGAGCCCGTCCCTCGATCGGGATCGACCGAACGGCCCAACGCGGAAAAGGTGATCGGAAAGCCGTTTCCCGCGCTTTATGCTGCCTGCGTGACGCAGTTTCGAGGGCCGCGAGCCGTGGTGGTGGCCGCGGCCGGGCTCGGGGTGATCGCGGGTCTCACGCTGCGCACGGCCGACTACCCGGGGCTGCTGCCCCCTGGCACCCCCGACCCGGAAATGGCCCTGGGCCTGCGCCTGGTCTGCGCGGCGGCGGTGCTGCTGGCGGCCACCTTGACGTACCTGACGTTCGCCCGCCGCCAGGACGAGCCCCTGGCGCTGGCGTGCCTGCCCGGTTTGGTGGTGACGGGCGTGGTGCTGCGGCACCTGGTGGTGACCCTCCCGGGAGTGACACGCATCCAGCCGGCGGCCCGCATCGTGCCGGGAGCCGGGGCGTGGGTGCTGCTGGCCTCGGGAGTGGCGATGACGGCAACCGGCCTGGCGGCGGCGTTCGCGGCACGCCGAGCTCGACCGGCCGGCGCGGACTGATCTCGGCTCGCACAGCTCGACGCCGATTCCACGAGTGGTCACGGACGGCGCGAAAGGCGGTTCGGCCCCGCAGGAAGCCAATTCCGTCGCGGTCTCGCCGGGCCAGTTCCACCCAGGCTCGGCGCTCGGACTCGCCGATTCACCATCTCGGCGGCCCGGTCGAAGTCGTCCAAAGCAGTCACCCGCACAGTGTGACCCGCACCACCGACAAAAAACTCAGGACAGCAGCGCCACGCACTCCACGTGGTGCGTCATCGGGAAGGCGTCGAACGCCCGCAGGTCCGTCAGCGCGTACCCGTGCGCGCCGAAGAACGCCACGTCGCGGGCCAGCGCCGCCGGGTCGCACGCCACGTACACGATGCGGTCCGGCTGGCCGGCCACGATCGACTCGACCACCGCCTTGCCCGCGCCCTTGCGGGGCGGGTCCAGGACGACCACGTCGACCGGCTTGGGCGCCGATGCCAGCACGTCCTCGACGCGCCCGGCCTGCCAGGACACCTGCGGCAGGTCCGCCAGGTTCTTCTCGCCGTCGGCGACCGCGCGCCGCCCGGACTCGATGGCCAGGACCCGGCCCGTGGTGCCGACCTGGCCGGCCAGGACCGACGCGAACAGCCCGACCCCGGCGTAGAGGTCCCAGGCCGAGCCGCCCTCGGGCGCCTCCGCCCACTTCGCCACGACGCCGGCCAGCGTCGACGCCGCCGCCGGGTGGACCTGCCAGAAGCCGTGCGCGTCGAGGCGCCAGTCGCGGCCGGCCGCGTGCTGCACGGCCACTCCGCCGGCCAGCTGCCGGGCCCGGACCTTGCCGCGCACCGTCGACAGCTCCCGCACGTGGACACCGCCGTCACCGTCGCTGGTGACCTCCACCTCGCTGCCCGGCCGCCAGCGCCGCGCGAGGACGTCGTCGAGCGCCCCGGGCACCGCGATCGGGCAGTCTTCGAGGGCCACCACGCGGTGGCTGTGGTGGGCACGCAGGCCCGCGCGCCCGTCGCGCCCGGCGACCAGCCGGACGCGGCTGCGCCAGTCGAGCGGCCCGCCGTCGAGAGCTTCGACGACAACCTCGCGCTCGATCCCGGCCAGCCGCGAAAGCTGCTCCGCGACCACCGCCGCCTTCAACGAACGCTGATAGTCAGGCGACGCGTGCTGCCAGTCGCAGCCGCCGCACGCACCGGGCGCGGCGAGCGGGCACGGCGGTGTGACGCGTTCCGGCGACGCCGAAAGCACCTCCACCGCGTCGCCGCGGCAGAACGAACCGCCGTTGTCTTCGGTGACTTCGACGCGGACCTGCTCACCCGGCAGCGCGTGCCGGACGAACACGACCCGGCCTTCCGCACGGGCCACACAATGGCCACCGTGGGCCACCGCGCCGACCTCGACCTCGAGGACCCGGCCCAGCCAGCTCGTCATTCTGCGGGCTCCTTGGGTTTCGGCGCGGGGGTGACGGGCGGGGTGCCGTTGGGTGAGAAACCACGCCGGACGTCGCCGGCCGCCGGCCGCTCGTTCCGGACGCGTGCGGCCGCCTTGGCCGACGATTCCAGCTGCCACGGCACGCTGGCCACGATCACGCCCGGCTGGAACAGCAGGCGGCCCTTGAGCCGCAGCGCGCTCTGGTTGTGCAGCACCTGCTCCCACCAGTGCCCGACCACGTACTCCGGGATGAACACCGTGACCACGTTGCGCGGGTTGTCCCCGCGCACGCGCTTCACGTAGTCGAGCACCGGCTTCGTGATTTCGCGGTAGGGCGACTCGACCACCTTCAGCGGCACCTTGAACTTGTGCGCGTCCCACTCGACGGTGAGCCGGCGGGTGTCCGCGTCGTCCACATTGACCGTCACGGCCTCGAGCACGTCCGGGCGCATCGCCTTGGCGTAGGCCAGCGCGCGCAGCGTCGGCCGGTGCAGTTTGGACACCAGCACGATCGCGTGGTTGCGCGACGGCAGCACGGTCGGGGTGTCGCCCAGGTCCTTCAGCTCGTCGGCGACGCGGTCGTAGTGCTTCCGGATCGCGGTCATCAGCACGAAGATCGCCACCATCGCGGCGATCGCGATCCACGCGCCGAGCAGGAACTTGGTGATCAGCACGATCACCAGCACGGTGCCGGTCATGGTCAGGCCGATCGCGTTCACCGTCTGGGAGCGCCGCATCCGGCGCCGCACGCCCGGGTCGCTTTCCCTGGCCAGCAACCGGTTCCAGTGCCGGATCATGCCGGCCTGGCTCACCGTGAACGACACGAACACACCCACGATGTACAGCTGGATCAGCCGGGTCACCTCGGCGTCGAACGCGATGATCAGCACCAGCGCGAAGGCCGACAGGAACAGGATCCCGTTGGAGAAGGCCAGCCGGTCGCCGCGGGTGTGCAGCTGCCGCGGCAGGTAGCGGTCCTGCGCCAGGATCGAGCCGAGCACCGGGAAGCCGTTGAACGCGGTGTTCGCGGCCAGCAGCAGGATGATGCCGGTGGAGAAGGAGACGTAGTAGAACGCCGGCGGGAAGTCGGCGAACACCGCGTGCGCGATCTGCGCGACGATCGTCTTCTGCTCGTAGCCGGCGGGCGCGCCGACGAGCTGCTCGGCCGGGTCCTCGGCGAACTTCACGTCGGTGATCGTGGCGAGGGTGATGATGCCGACGAGCATGGTGACCGCGAGCAGGCCCATCATCAGCAGCGTGGTCGCGGCGTTCTTCGACTTGGGTTTCTGGAACGCCGGCACGCCGTTGCTGATCGCCTCGACCCCGGTCAGGGCCGCGGCCCCGGAGGAAAACGCCCGCAGCACCAGGAACGCGTAGGCCACTCCCGCGAAGGTCCCCTCGGCGTTCAGCGTGAACCCGGCGCTCTCGGCCTTCATCTCGTTACCGGTGGCCGCCTGGACCAGCCCCCACACGACCATGACCAGAATGCCGATGATGAAGCCGTATGTCGGGATCGCGAAGGCCTTCCCCGACTCCCGGATGCCCCTCAGGTTCAACGCGGTCAGCACCGCCACGATCACGATGGACGCCAGCACCTTGTGCTGCGCCACCCAGGGCACGGCCGACCCGATGTTGGCCACACCGGACGAAGTGGACACTGCGACGGTCAGCACGTAGTCGACGAGCAGCGCGCTCGCGACGGTCAGCCCGAACTTGCCGCCCAGGTTCGTGTTGGCGACCTCGTAGTCACCGCCGCCGCTCGGGTAGGCGTGCACGTTCTGCCGGTAGGAGGCGACGACGACGAGCATGACCAGCGCGACGGCGATGCCGATCCACGGCGCCAGCGCGTACGCGGACAGGCCCGCGACGCTCAGCGTCAGGAAGATCTCTTCGGGCGCGTACGCCACGCTCGAGAGCGCGTCGGACGCGAAAATCGGCAGCGCGATGCGCTTCGGCAGGAGCGTGTGGGCCAGCCGGTCACTTCGGAAGGGACGTCCGAGGACCAGCCGTTTCAGCACGGTCGGGAACTTCGACACCACGAAAGACTAACCGGCCGGGCGCACGGTAGGTTCGGCGCTGGCATGTCGGGGTAGGAACGGACGGGTAACCGCCGAACGAGGAGGCAGGGCGTGCACGTGGTGATCATGGGATGCGGCCGGGTAGGCGCGTCCCTGGCCGCTGCGCTGGAGCGGCTCGGCCACGAGGTGGCCGTCATCGACAAGAGCCAGCAGGCGTTCCGGCGGCTCGGCAGCGACTTCCACGGCCAGCAGGTCGTCGGGGTCGGGTTCGACCGCAAGGTGCTGATCGAAGCGGGCATCGAGCGGGCCGGCGCGTTCGCCGCGGTCTCCAGCGGCGACAACTCGAACATCATCTCCGCGCGGGTCGCCCGCGAGAACTTCGGCATCGAGCACGTCGTCGCGCGGATCTACGACCACAAGCGCGCGGCCGTGTACGAGCGGCTGGGCATCCCGACGGTGGCGACCGTGCCGTGGACCACCGACCGGTTCCTGCGCACCCTGCTGCCGGACGGCGTCGCGTCGGCGTGGCGGGACCCGTCGGGCAATGTCGCGCTGCTGCAGCTGCCGCTGCACGAGGGCTGGGTCGGGCACTCCGTCCGGTCCCTGCAGGAGGCCAGCGGCGCGCGGGTGGCGTTCATCATGCGCTTCGGCACCGCCGTGCTGCCGGACACCAAGACCGTGCTCCAGGCCGAGGACGACGTGTGGGTGGCCGCGCGCTCGGGCACCGTCAGCGACGTCACGAGCGTGGCGCAGCGCGAACCGGAGGACGAGGACTGATGCGGGTCGCGATTGCCGGGGCGGGCGCCGTCGGCCGTTCCATCGCCGCCGAGCTGATCGACGGCAGGCACCAGGTGATGCTCATCGAGCGGGAGGCCGACCAGTTCGAGCCGCACACCGTCGAGGAGGCCGACTGGGTGCTGGGTGACGCCTGCGAGGTGTCGACCCTGGAGGAGTCCGGGATCGAGCAGTGCGACGTCGTCATCGCCGCCACCGGCGACGACAAGGCGAACCTCGTGGTCTCGCTGCTGGCCAAGACGGAGTTCGCGGTCCGGCGCGTCGTGGCGCGGGTCAACAACCCGGCCAACGAGTGGCTGTTCACCGACGCCTGGGGTGTCGACGTCGCCGTCTCGACCCCGCGGATGCTCGCGGCGATGGTCGAGGAGGCGGTCAGCGTCGGCGACCTGGTGCGGCTGATGACGTTCCGGCAGAGCAACGCGAACCTCGTCGAGCTCACCCTGCCGGCAGAGACCCCGCTGGCCGGCAAGCCGGTGAGCGCCGTCCAGCTCCCCCGCGACGCGGCCCTGGTGACCATCCTGCGCGGCGACCGCGTGATCGTGCCGCAGCCGGAGGACCCCCTGGAGCCGGGCGACGAGCTGCTGTTCGTGGCCACCGCGGACGTCGAACCGGAGATCCGGACGGCCCTGGGTTACTGACGCTCACGAGAAAGGCCCCCGACGAGCGTCGGGGGCCTTTCTCGTGGACTCAGGCTTCGGGGGCTGCGTACTTTTCGCGCAGCCGGGCTTCGACCTCGGCGTCGGTCTCCGGCTTCGGCTCGTCCTCGGCCAGGGCTTTCAGCCGCTTGTCCGAGCGCCGGACCGCCCAGACGACCACCAGCAGGCCCAGCGCGTAGAGCGGGTAGCCCATGGCGATCTTCGCGAAGGCCAGCCAGCCGGTGTAGTCCTCCTGGTAGAGCCACCGCTGCACGACGAACCGGGCGGCGAAGATCAGCGCCATGGCCAGCGTGGCGACGTCGTAGCCGTAGCGGGACGGCTTGTCCTTGCGCCACGCCTGGCCGGTGCCGTTGAGCATGTTCCAGACGACACCCGCGATCGGCCGGCGGACCACCACGGACAGCACGAAGATGCCGCAGTAGACCAGGCTGGCGTAGATCCCGAAGAGGAAGAACCCCTTCGCCGACCCCGTCCGGTAGGCGATGAACGCGGCGATCGCGACGCCGAAGAACCCGGAGATCGCCGGCTGCAGCGGCTCCTTGCGGACCACTCGCAGCACGGTGATGGCCACCGCGCTGCCGATCGAGGTCCAGATGGCCGCGGTCAGCCCGAAGAACGAGTTGGCCAGCACGAACACGATCACCGGCAGCGAGGAGTAGATCAGGCCGGACACGCCGCCCATCTGCTCCAGCAGGGTCGGCTGCGGCTCGTCTTCGCCGCTGTCGGTCTTCTTCTCGCTCGGGGCGGGATCAGTCACGATAGGTGATCAACTCACTGGGCTCTGGAGCTCGTAATAGGGGTTGTACAGCACCTTCTGGCCGTCACGCTCGGCCATCCGGCCGCGCACCTTGATCGTCCGGCCAGGCTCGATGCCCGGGATCCGGCGGCGGCCGAGCCAGATTAGCGTCACGCCCTGTGTCCCGTCGAACAGCTCCGCCTCCAGCGTGGCGGCCTCGTTCGTCGGGCAGAGCTCCACGCTGCGGAGTCTCCCCATCACGGTGACCTCTTCGCCGGAACGGCAGTCACAGGCCCGCTGCGCGCCCTCGGCGCCGGACCTCATCGACATCTCGTCGGCGTCGAGCTCATCGACGTCGCTGGTCAGCTTGCGTACCAACCGGCTGAAGTAGCCGCCGTCTTTGGCGGACATAGGTGCTCCTGTGCTCCGGGGCCCGGCGACAAACTGCTTGCGGCCCGTGCGATTCCAGCGTACTGCGGTCCCCGCCAGGGAAACGCCTTTGCGCAAAGATCGCAACGTGACGTCCGCAATCAAGGTTCCCGCCGCGGTGCTCCTGCCCGGCACCGGCTCGGACGAGGTGTTCGTCCGGGCGGTCTTCGCCGGCCCTCTGCGCGCCCTCGGTGTCCCGCTCATCGCGCCACCGCCGCCGGCCGGTGCGGCCCTCGCCGACGGCTACCTGGCGACCCTGGACGCGCTGGCGGACGAATACGGCGAACTGCTCGTCGGCGGCATTTCGTTCGGCGCGCACCTGGCCGCGGAGTGGGCGGTGCGCAACCCGGGCCGTTGCGGGGGCCTGCTGGCCGCGCTCCCGGCCTGGAACGGCGTCCCCGGCTCAGCACCCGCGTCGCTGGCCGCGACGCTGTCCGCGGATCTGGTGGCCGGTTCCGGGGTGGACGCGGCCCTGGCGCAGACCGCGGGCAGCCCGGACTGGCTGCGGGCGGAGCTGGACCGGGCGTGGCGGCGCCACGGCGACGGGCTCGCGGCCGGTCTGCGGGTCGCGGCCAGCCGCCCGGCGCCGACCCTGGACGAGCTGGCGGCGCTGGCCGTCCCGGCCGGGATCGGCACCTGCACCGACGACCCGATCCACCCGACGAAAGTCGCATCGGAGTGGGCCGCGGCACTCCCCCGCGCGGCCCTCGGCGAGACGACGCTCACGGCGCTGGGTGCCGAGCGCGAGTCCCTGGGCCGCGCGACGGTCCTGGCCTACCTCCGGGCGGCGCAAAAACCGTGAAGGGCACCTTCAGGGCGTCTCAAGCCGTGAAGGTGCCCTTCAGGACATCGGGTGGGGTCAGCCCTGCTCCTGCTGCGCCGCGATGTGCTCCGCGACGGCTTCCGGCAGCGTGATGGTCAGCGGGGTGCGGACCGGCATCGGCGCGTCGCCGCGGTCGACGATCGTCCGGCGGACGATCCCCCGCAGCACCTCCACCGCCGCCGCGGCCTCCGACTGCGGCCCGGCGATGACGCCGCGCAGCATCCAGCGCGGCCGGTCGATGCCGACGAAGCGCAGCGAGACGTCGCCGACGATGGCCGAGATCTCCAGGCCCCACACACCGCGGCCGATGTTGACCTTGGCGCCGTCGGCCCGCAGCTGCTCGGCCAGCTCGGTGCTGACCTCCCGCCAGAGCCCGCCCGTGCGCGGCGCGGCGTAGGCGCTGACCGTGATCTGGCCCTGCTCGGTGACGACGTGCACGGCACGCACGCCCCCGGTCTCCGGGTCCATCTCGACCTGCACCTGGGAGCCGTCCGGCACCGGCACCTTCACCGAGCCGAGGTCGATCCGCGGGACGCCGTCGTCCTCGAAGTCCGCGACGTCGAACGGCCCGTCGGACACGTCCGACAGCTCGTCCTCCTCGTCGTACGCCTCGTCCTCGATCGTGTCGTCGGCCTCGGGCGCGCCGTGCCTTCCGCCGGACCCGCCCTCGGTCCGCCGCTTGCGTCCGAAAATCCCCACTACTTCTCCGTTCCTTCCCCAGCCCCGGCGCTCGCGGCGAGCGCGTCTGCTCCCAGTGTGGCGTGTCCGCCCGTGGAGCCGTAGCCGCCGGCACCCCGTTCGGTGGCGTCGAGCTCGGCGACCTCGACGAACTCGGCGACCTCGACCCGCTGCACGACCAGCTGGGCGATGCGGTCGCCGCGCGTGAGCTTCACCGGGTGCACCGGGTCGTGGTTGATCAGGCAGACCTTGATCTCCCCGCGGTACCCCGCGTCGATCGTGCCCGGCGTGTTCACCACCGAGAGGCCGACCCGGGCGGCCAGGCCCGACCGCGGGTGGACGAACCCCGCGTAACCCGGGGGGAGCGCGATCGCGACGCCGGTGCCGACCACCCCGCGTTCCCCGGGCTCGAGGACGATATCCGAGGTGGTGACGAGATCGGCGCCCGCGTCGCCCGGTCGGGCGTAGGCGGGCAGCGGGACATCCGGGTCGAGCCGGGAGAGGAGTACCTGAACGCTGGACACGGGCGGCGAGATTACTCTCTACCCGTGGGTGAATCAGCGAAGACGGCCGCGAGCGCCGCGGTCCGGCACTCCGAGCGGCTCTACGTCCCGTGGTGGGGCTGGCCGCTGCCGGTGCTGGGCGCGATCCTGCTGGCCGCCGAGATCGACCTCGGGTACCCGGGGATCCGGGCGTGGCTGCCGTACGTGATCGCGCTGCCGGTCGTCGTGGCGCTGCTGCTGTCACTCGGCCGGTCGAAGGTCCGGGTCACCGGCGGTGACGAGCCGGAGCTGTGGGTCGGCGACGCGCACCTGCCGCTGCGCTACGTCGGCGAGGTGGAGATCTTCGACAAGGAAGCCAAGCGCAAGGCCCTCGGCCGTGACGGCGACCCCGCCGCCTTCGTGCTGCACCGCGGCTGGGTCGGCCCGGTCGTCCGGATCCGGCTCACCGACGCCGAGGACCCGACGCCGTACTGGCTGTTCAGCACCCGGCACCCCGAGCGGGTCGCCGAGCTGCTCAAGGGCGCCTGAGCCAGGACATGGGAAGGGGGCCGGCCTGCCCGGCCGGCCCCCTTGTCCCCAGCGCGCTTCGAGCCCTCCCCTGTCCCTCAGGGCCCTCCGTCGCGTCTGTTCGTCCCCTGAACCCTGGTCGAGATCCCGCGCGTGTCAGGCGCAGTCGCGGCAGATCAGGCGTCCGCCGCTCTCCTCGGCCAGCCGGCTGCGGTGGTGCACCAGGAAGCACACGGAGCAGGTGAACTCGTCCGCCTGCTTCGGCACCACCTTCACGGTCATGTCCTCACCGGAAAGCCCGGAGAGGTCGGCACCCGGCAGCTCGAAGTTCTCGGCGGTCGCGTCCTCGTCGACGTCGACGACGCCGGACTGGTTCTCGTTCCGCCGGGCCTTGAGCTCCTCCAACGAGTCTTCGGCCAGCTCGTCGGCTTCGCTGCGGCGCGGAGCGTCGTAGTCGGTAGCCATGTGTCCCTCACCCCTGCGATCAGCTTGTGTAGTCGTTTTCCCGGACCCCCGGGTGCGCCCGAAAGTCCGCCGTGCCGCTGGTCAACGTTCCAGGGCCGCTGTTTGTGCCCGACGGCCGAAGTGACCGAGGTCTCTTCTTTTGCGCCTCTTCCTGCGGCCGGAGCCCGGGAAGGGTAGCTCACCGCCCCGCGCGTTCTGCAACGAGTCAGACATTGCCCGGGAATCGTCACCCGACAGGGGGAACCCGCAGGTAAGACGCGTTGTCGTCCATTCGGGTTGCCCCCGGGTGGAGAACTTCACGCGCGGCCCGTGTCCGCTTGCTCCGGCGGTCCCCGTCGTGGTGCGATCGCCGCACGGGGATCGGTCCCGGGCGACGCCTCGGACCGCGGTCAGGACACCGGGAACCAGCGGGGTGCCCCGGGACGCCGGGCGCCGGTCGTTACGCCTAGGCTCATCGGCCACGACGGTGCCGGTGCGCACCGTGCGGTTTCGGCGTTCGGGAAGGGACGGGCAGGTGGCGTCGGGGAACGGCATCGGGGACCGTGGGGCGCGGCCGTATCGCAAGCACAAGCCGCTGCCGGCGCTGATCGTGATCGGCGTACTGGCCCTCGGCGCGATCATCGTCTGGATCAACGCCGCCGTCGGCAAGGGCGACGTCGACGAGGCCGTCCGCTGCGACCCGCCGGCCAGCCCGCCGCCGGGTGTCACGCTGAACACCCTCCCCCACACCGCGCTCGACGACCGCGCGCCGGTCCCGCCCGACAAGGTCGCGGTGAAGGTGCTCAACGCCTCGAGCACCCGCGGCCAGGGTGGCATCACGACGACGTCGCTGAAGGAGCTCGGCTTCACCGGCGCCGGTGAGCCCGGCAACGACCCCGCCTACGAAGGCCGCGAGGCCAAGTGCCGCGGCCAGATCCGCTTCGGCGAGAACGGCGTCACCGCGGCCCGGACGCTCAGCCTCGTGGTGCCGTGCGCCGAGCTGGTCCAGGACAACCGCAAGGACGCGAGCGTCGACCTGGTGACGGGCACGCTCTTCGGCGACCTCCGGCCCCGCGCCGAGGCCCGCCAGATCCTCACCCAGCTCGCCGAGTGGTCCAAGGCCCACCAGGGCGGCGGCAGCAACGAGCAGTCGGCCGGCGGCCAGGCCCCGGTCATCGACCAGACGCTGCTGGCCTCGGCCCGCGACGTCGCCTGCTGAACCTCACCCTCGAGCGCCCCAATGTGGCGTTGGGTGCGTCCAACGCACCCAATGTGGCGTTCGGTGCATCCAACGCACCCAATGTGGCGTTCGGTGCGTCAGATGCACCCAACGCCACATTGGGGCGTTTGAGACGACCCTCCAGGCACGCGAGCCGACTCCCTGGGTACGCGAGTCGTCCGTCCGGGTACACGAGTCGGCCGTCCAGGTACGCGAGTCGTCCGGTTTCGCTTGGCGAACCCGTCAGACCTCCGCCGCGCCGCAGTCCACGAGTGCCTTCCGCAGCGGGTCCGCGATCGACGGCGCCGCCGCGTACGTCGCGTCCGCGCCCAGTTCCGGCACCGAACCCGGGACGAACACCTCCGCGCCTGCCTCCGCCGCGATCAGCGCCCCGGCCGCCCAGTCCCAGCGGTGCAGCCCGTGCTCGACGTAGGCGTCCAGCCAGCCCGCCGCCACCGCGCACAGGTCGAGCGACGCCGCTCCGTTGCGGCGGATGTCGCGCACCCGGCCCACCAGCTCCGCCGCGAACCGCGACTGCCGCCTCCGCCGCTCGGCCGAGTACGCGAACCCGGTGCCCACGAGCGTCAGCTCCAGCCGCGCCGGCGCCGACACGGCCAGCCGGCGGCCGTCCAGGAACGCACCCTGGCCGCGGGCCGCCGACCACACGCGGCCGCTCACCGGCTCGACGACCGCGCCGGCCAGCGAGACCCCGCCGACCTGCGCCGCCACCGACACCGCGAACCACGGCAGGCCGTAGAGGAAGTTGACCGTCCCGTCGATCGGGTCGACCACCCAGGTCACGCCGTCGCCGGCCGCGCCGCCGCCCTCCTCGCCCAGCACCGGCTCACCCGGGCGCAGCTCGGCCAGGCGCGCGCGCACGAGCCGTTCCGACTCGTGGTCGACCGCGGTCACCACGTCGGTGTCGGCGGACTTGGTGTCCACCGCGACCGACCGACCCCCCGCCATCTCTTCCCAGGCGGTGCGAACCAGCCTGGCGGCCTCCGTCGCGACCTGCTCCGCGACGCTTTTCAGCAACGACTCGTCAACTCCCACGTCCGCCATGTCACCACATCCGGTTAAAGTCTCCGAGGCAGGCTTCTGAATCGTGCGAGAAGGGACCACGTCCGTGGTGGAGGCGACCCGCCGAGGTTTCGGCATCGACATCGGCGGCAGCGGGATCAAGGGTGCCTTGGTCGACCTGGACAAGGGGCAGCTCATCGGCGACCGGATCCGGATCGAGACGCCGAAGCCGTCGACCCCGTCGGCGGTGGCGGACGTCGTCGCCGAAATCGTGACCCAGGCGGGCTGGACCGGCGCGGTCGGCGTGACGCTGCCGGCGGTGGTCAAGAAGGGCGTCGCGCACACCGCGGCCAACATCGACAAGCAGTGGATCGGCACCGACGCGGACGCGCTGTTCGCCAAGCGGCTCGGGGTCGGCGTCGACCAGGTCGCGATGCTCAACGACGCCGACGCGGCGGGCATGGCGGAGGTCCGCTTCGGCGACCCGGTCGCGCGCAAGGGCGTCACGGCGCTGCTCACCTTCGGCACCGGCATCGGCAGCGCGGTGTTCCAGGACGGCAAGCTCGTCCCGAACACCGAGTTCGGCCACCTGGAGATCGACGGCCACGACGCCGAGAAGCGCGCGGCCGCGTCGGTGAAGGACAACGAGGGCCTGTCCTACCCCGAATGGGCCAAGCGGGTGCACCGTTATCTGACCGTGCTCGAAAACCTGATCTGGCCGGATCTGTTCATCGTCGGCGGCGGGGTCAGCAAGAAGGCCGAGAAATGGGTGCCGCTGCTGGACCTCCGCACTCCGGTGCTGGTCGCGACGCTGCAGAACAACGCTGGAATCGTGGGCGCCGCGGCGGCCGCGGCCGAGGGCATCGAGCACTAGCACGGGGCGCGATCCGGGCCCGCCGGCGGCCCGGAGGGTGATCGCTTCGCGACGCATGCGCGTACCGTCGTTACAATGGAACACGGCCCACGGCTGCGGAGGCCAAAACCGCAGGCCGAGGCGTGTTCCCCGAATGTGAGGCAGCAGCGACCCCGTGTCCGCTGCTCGTCATGATCGACCGCTGCGAAAGGGCGTAAGTGGCAGCCGCAAGAACCGCAACCCGAGGCGGGACGAAGACAGCGACCGCAGCCGGCGAGCCGGCCGCCGAAGAGGCAGCCACCGGGACGGCGAAGCCAGCGGCGCGCAAGACCACCACCGCCAAGAAGGCGCCGGCCAAGAAGGCACCGGCGAAGAAGCCTGCGACCAAGGGCGCCGACGGCGAGCCGGACGGTCCCGCCGAGCTCGACGAGGCCGAGCTCGACACGCCCGACCTGTCGGACCTGGAAGAGGTCGAGGTCGACGTCGTCGACGAAACGGTCACCGACGAGCCGGAGGCCGATTCGGCCGACGACGATGACGATGACGACGAGGAGACCCCGGCGCAGCGTCGTCGCGGCGCGGCCGCCGACACGGCGGCCGCGGCCAAGAGCTCCGACAACCCGGACTTCGTCTGGGACGAGGAGGAGTCGGAAGCCCTGCGCCAGGCGCGCAAGGACGCCGAGCTCACCGCGTCGGCCGACTCCGTGCGTGCCTACCTCAAGCAGATCGGCAAGGTCGCGCTGCTGAACGCCGAGGAGGAGGTGGAGCTCGCCAAGCGGATCGAGGCCGGGCTCTACGCCGCCGAGCGCGTGCGCACCGCCGAGGAGGAGGGCGAGAAGCTCGTCACCCAGATGCGCCGCGATCTCAAGTGGATCGTGCGTGACGGCGAGCGTGCCAAGAACCACCTGCTGGAGGCGAACCTCCGGCTCGTGGTGTCGCTGGCCAAGCGCTACACCGGCCGCGGCATGGCGTTCCTGGACCTGATCCAGGAGGGCAACCTCGGCCTGATCCGCGCGGTGGAGAAGTTCGACTACACCAAGGGCTACAAGTTCTCGACGTACGCCACGTGGTGGATCCGCCAGGCGATCACCCGCGCGATGGCCGACCAGGCCCGCACCATCCGCATCCCGGTGCACATGGTCGAGGTCATCAACAAGCTCGGCCGTATACAGCGCGAACTCCTGCAGGACCTCGGCCGCGAGCCGACGCCCGAGGAGCTCGCCAAGGAAATGGACATCTCCCCGGAGAAGGTCCTGGAGATCCAGCAGTACGCGCGTGAGCCGATCTCGCTCGACCAGACGATCGGCGACGAGGGCGACTCGCAGCTCGGTGACTTCATCGAAGACTCCGAAGCGGTCGTCGCGGTCGACGCGGTGTCGTTCACGCTGCTGCAGGACCAGCTCCAGTCGGTGCTGCAGACGCTGTCCGAGCGCGAGGCGGGTGTGGTCCGGCTGCGCTTCGGCCTCACCGACGGCCAGCCGCGCACGCTCGACGAGATCGGCCAGGTGTACGGGGTGACCCGGGAGCGCATCCGGCAGATCGAGTCGAAGACGATGTCGAAGCTCCGGCACCCGTCGCGGTCGCAGGTCCTCCGGGACTACCTCGACTGATTTCCTTACGGAACAACGAAGAACCCCGTCACCATCGTGGCGGGGTTCTTCGTTTTCCGGGATCTTGGAAGGAAGATCGACTTTCCTTCCGAGGAGTATTCATGCAGATCGGCATCGGACTGCCGAACCAGGTCCGGGACATGCGCCCGGCCCTCCTTCCCGAGTGGGCTTCGCGCGCCGAAGCCGCCGGGTTCGCCACACTCGGCACCGTCGGCCGGATCGCCTACCCCGGCGTGATGGACACCGTCGCGCTGGCCGCCGCGGCCGGCGCCACGTCGCGGATCGGCCTGGTCAGCAACGTCCTGCTCGGCACCGTGTGGCCGCCCGTGCTGCTGGCGAAGGAGATCGCCGGCATCGACGGCGTCTCCGGCGGCCGGCTCACCCTGGGCATCGGGATCGGCGGCCGGCCGGACGACTTCGTCACCGATGGCCTCGGCCCGAAGGGGCTCGGCAAGCGGATCGACGCCGACCTCGAGGTCTACCGGGACGTCTGGAACGGCAAACCCGTCGGCGGCGGCGACAACCCCGCGGTGCCGCCCGGCACCCGCGAGGTGCCACTGCTGTTCGGCGGGTTCGCGCCGAACGCCCTGGCCCGGATGGCGAAGTGGGGCCGGGGTTACGTCGGCGGCTCGATGCCGCCCGCGATGGTCGCCGGAGCGTTCGACAAGGCCCGTGAAGCCTGGCGCGAAGGCGGCCGGGACGGCGAGCCGCGGCTCGTCGCCATCGTCTACTACGCGCTCGGCGAGCCGGACACCGGACGCGAGAAGGTCGGCGACTACTACAGCAACATGGGCGACATGGCCAAGGTCGTCGTGGACAACATTCGCACCACACCGGACGCCGTGCGGGCCGCGGTCAAGGAGTTCGCCGACCTCGGCGCGGACGAGCTGATCTTCAACCCGGCCACCGACGAGATCGACGGTGTAGAGCGGCTCGCCGAGCTCGTGCTCTGACGCCGGTCACGGCCGGCCGGTGAGCGCCGTCCACGGGACGTGCACTGTCACGCGCTCGCGGAGCTGCTCGTTGAGCAGCCACAGCTCACCGGTGGCCGGCCAGTAGGACAGGTTCTGGCTGTTCACCGGCGCCTGCCCGGACAGGCGTGCCGTCGAGACGCCGCCGACCCCGCCGTGCAGGCACGACGGGTGGTCGCCGGCCACCCCGGCGTACTCCGGGCAGACGCCGGTGAGCACGAAGTAGCCGTTGCGGGAGACCGCGCCCTGCATCCCCCACACCGGTGACGAGAAACCCTCCTTCGCGTGCACTTGCCCGTCGGCGGCCGGCTTCAGGCGGCCGGTGGCCGGGTCGAACGGCCAGCGCAGGATCCGGCCGCCCGCCGCGGCCGGGACGTGCTCGGCGGTGACGAACGTGGAATCGGTGTGGTCGAAGGAAAGCGTCGACAGGCACGGCCGCGCGCCGGTCGCCGTGATGCACGCGCCGCCGCCGGGGTACCAGTAGGCGCCGACCTGCGGCATCGCGTAGTCGTAGTAGGCGGCGTGGTACTTGCCGTCGCTGCCCAGGCCGACGGTCGCAGAACTGGCGTCGACCTTCCAGAAGTGCGTGGTGTCGAAGACGCGGATCAGGCCGCCGGTGGTCGCGACGTAGAGCAGGTTGCCGGCCCAGGTGATTCCGTGCCCGTGCCCGGCGACCGCGGCGAAGTTGTTGTCGGACGTCGGTTCCACGAGCAGGACGTGCCGGTAGCCGAGGCCAGTGGCGTCCACAAAGGACAGTCGGACCATGGTGTCGCCGGGGGTGTGCCACGACGTCACGACGACGCGCTTGCCGCCGACGGTCCCGGTCGCCGGTTCGGCGTCGCCGGAGCCGGTGAGGCCCTGCGGGATCCAGTCGTTGGTCTTGTCGTCGTTGGCGTCTTCCCAGCAGAAGCCGGCGGGCTTGAGCGCGGCGGCGAGGTACGTGCCGTGGCAGAGCGGGCGGGCCTTGCGGTTGGTGTCGCCGAGCAGCGTCGAGAGGCCGAGCGGCGGCAGTTTCTGGTCGAGCGCGGCGACCCGGCTGCCGTAGGTGGCGAAGGTGTCCCCCGCGGTGAGCCGGTAACCGTCGACGGTGGCCGCGTCGAGCCGGGGGAAGTTCGCGGCGGCCTGGGCCGTCGTCGTCAGGCTGAGCAGCAAGACCGCCACTACGCCGAGCAGGAATCGCATGCCGGCAGCGTGCCCGGCGGGTGTACACGTCCCGTACAACTCAGGGGACGGCCAGGCCGCGCTCCCGCAGCGACTGCTCGACGCGCAGGCGTTCGATCTCGCGGTCCATCCCCTCGGGCAGCTCCTCGAGCCGGTGCAGGACGCCGATCTGGCGGCAGGCCTGGGTGAGCAGCTCGTCGTAGGCCTGCCGCGTGCCGAACCGCCGCGCGGCCGGGGTGCCGGACGGATAACCGGCCAGCAGCCGGTGCACCCGGCGCAGGTCCGCGGCGACCCGTTCGATCGGCGGCCCTTGCGGCTGGGGCTTCACACGCTTCTCGCGCACCCAGCGCAGGAGCGCGGGGAAGCGCAGGGCACACCAGAAGAGCACCGTGGGAGCAATGCAGACCACGGCGAACAGGATCAGGTTCGCGAGGACGCCGCCGGCGCCGGTCATGAAGTGATGGTAAGCCCGCGACGCGCGTCGTCAGAAAGAATTTTTGCGCCGGCCCCATGATCGGACCCGGAACTCGCGTGATCGAGCACGTAACTCGCGTGATCAGAGACGGAACTCGTGAGTTCCGGCTTCGATCACGCGAGTTACGGCTCAGATCACGTGAGATCGGGGTCGGCGGGGGTCTCTTCGGTGAGCCAGAGGACGCCGGCCGGCGGGAGCTGGAGGACGGCCGAGGCCGGTTGGCCGTGCCACGGTGAATCCACGGCCTCCACCGTGCCGAGGTTGCCGACCCCCGAGCCGCCGTAGGCTTCGGCGTCGGTGTTGACCACCTCGTGCCAGCGGCCCGCCGACGGCAGGCCGACCCGGTAGTCGTGGTGCGGGACACCGGCGAAGTTGGCGACGCAGGCCAGCCGCGAGCCGTCGGCGCCGATGCGCAGGAAGCTGAGCACGTTGCCGCCGGAGTCGTTGGCGTCGATCCAGCTGAAGCCGTCCGGGGACGTGTCCTGGCTGAACAGCGCCGGAGTCGACTTGTACACCGAGTTCAGCGACCGCAGCAGCTCCTGGACGCCGCGGTGCAGCGGCTCCTCCAGCAGGTGCCAGTCCAGCGACCGCTGCTCGGACCACTCGCCTTCCTGGCCGAACTCGCCGCCCATGAACAGCAGCTGCTTGCCCGGGTGCGCCCACATGAACGCCAGCAGCGAGCGCAGCCCGGCCGCCTTGTTCCACGCGTCGCCCGGCATCCGGCCCCACAGGGATCCCTTGCCGTGCACCACTTCGTCGTGCGACAGCGGCAGGACGAAGTTCTCGCTCCACGCGTACACGAGCGAGAACGTCATCTCGTTGTGGTGGTACGCGCGGTGGATCGGCTCGTGCGAAAGGTACCGGAGCGTGTCGTGCATCCAGCCCATGTTCCACTTGAAGCCGAACCCGAGCCCGCCCAGGTGCGTCGGGCGCGTGACGCCCGGCCACGCGGTCGACTCCTCCGCCACCATCACGACACCCGGGTGTCG
Organism: Amycolatopsis sp. NPDC051758; assembly: GCF_044453095.1. Lineage (NCBI taxonomy): Bacteria > Bacillati > Actinomycetota > Actinomycetes > Pseudonocardiales > Pseudonocardiaceae > Amycolatopsis > Amycolatopsis sp. NPDC051758. The sequence continues at coordinate 405,684 of NZ_JBITCJ010000003.1, forward strand.
CTTGTAGACGGTCGCGTTCAGCTCCTGCAGGAACTTCACCGCGTCCAGGTTCTCGCGGCCGCCGTACTGGTTCGGCAGCCACTCCCCGTCCTTGCGGGAGTAGTCCAGGTAGAGCATCGACGCCACCGCGTCGACGCGCAGGCCGTCGAGGTGGAACTCCTCGATCCAGAACAGCGCGTTGGCCACGAGGAAGTTGCGGACCTCGTTGCGGCCGAAGTCGAACACGAGCGTGCCCCAGTCGGGCTGCTCGCCACGGCGCGGGTCCGCGTGCTCGTACAGCGCGGTGCCGTCGAACTTCGCCAGCGCCCAGCTGTCCTTCGGGAAGTGCGCGGGCACCCAGTCCACGAGCACGCCGATCCCCCGCTGGTGCAGGCGGTCGACGAAGTACCTGAAGTCGTCCGGGGAGCCGAAGCGGGACGTCGGCGCGTAGTAGGACGTCACCTGGTAGCCCCAGGAGCCCCCGAACGGGTGCTCCGACACCGGCAGCAGCTCCACGTGCGTGAAGCCGGTCTCGAGGACGTAGTCGCCGAGCTGGTCGGCCAGCTCGCGGTAGTCCAGGCCGGGCCGCCACGACCCGAGGTGGACCTCGTAGACGCTCATCGGCGCCGACGCCCACTGGGTCGCCTCGCGCCGCGCGACCCACTCGTCGTCTTCCCACGCGTGCGCGGTGCCGGTGACGACCGACGCCGTCGCGGGCGGCTGCTCGGTGCCGAACGCCATCGGGTCGGCCTTCTCGTACCAGTTCCCGTCGGCGCCGAGGATGCGGAACTTGTAGCAGGTGCCGGTGCCGACGCCGGGCACGAAGATCTCCCAGATCCCGGACGAGCCGAGCGAGCGCATCGCGTGCCCGCGCCCGTCCCAGCCGTTGAAGTCGCCGATCACGCGGATGCCGCGGGCGTTCGGCGCCCACACCGCGAACGACGTCCCCTCGACGTCGCCGTGGGGCGTCTCGTACGACCGGACGTGCGCGCCGAGGGCCTCCCAGAGCCGCTCGTGCCGGCCCTCCCCGATCAGGTGCAGGTCCAGCTCGCCGACGGTGGGCAGCCAGCGGTACGGGTCGTCGGAGGTGACGGTGTGCCCGTCGTACTCGACCTCCAGCCGGTAGTCGCCGGGGTGCTCGGGCACCGCGACGGCGAACAGCGCGTCGATCACGGGCTCCATCGGGTACCGCTGCTCCCCCGCCCGCAGCGTGACGGCCTTGGCGCCGGGCAGCAGTGCGCGAGCCGCGAAGGCGCGGCCCACGGCGTGCACACCCAGCACCGAGTGCGGGTCGTGGTGGGACCCGGCGAGCAGCCGGTCGATGTCCGCGGCCGGCGGGGCCGCGGCGGGGAAGCCTTCCGGAACGGCGTTCACGGCGTCATCCCTCTCCGCTAGTGATCCGGGCGATCGAAGCGAGCGGCACACCCAGCCAGTCGGGCCGGTTGGCGTGCTCGTAGCCCACCTCGTAGATCGCCTTGTCCAGTTCGAAGGCGCGCAGCAGCACGCCCTGGTCGCGCGGGTCGGCCGCGACCGCGGCGTACCCCTCGCAGAACGCCGCCCGGTTGCGGTCGGACCACTCCTGGGCCCGTGCGGCCAGCGCCGGCTCGTCCGGCTGGCCGACCAGCAGCTGCTGGGCCGCGTAGTCGAACGACCTCAGCATGCCCGCCACGTCGCGCAACGGCGACCGCAGCGCGTGGCGTTCCTCCACCGGGGCCGCCGGTTCACCCTCGAAGTCGATCAGCAGCCAGCCGCCGACGGTCCGCAGCACCTGGCCGAGGTGCAGGTCGCCGTGGATGAACTGCATCCGCACCGAGTCGGCGGGCAGCATGCGCAGCTTCTCGAACGCCGCCTTCAGCCCCGGGACGTGCTCCGCCAGCTCGGGCACCCGCTCGGCGAGGTGCTCCAGCCGGGTGACCATCGCCTTCATCGTGCGTTCCAGCTCGTCGGCGTCGACCGCCTCGGTGCCCAGCGCCTCGGCCAGGTCGGCGTGCACCTCGGCGACCGCGCGCCCGAGCCGCTCGGCCTCGCCGGCGAAGTCGCCGCCGACCTCCTCGGCGTGCAGCTCCGGCGCGGCCATCAGGTCGCGGACGCTGGTGGTGGCCATCGCCCAGCCGTCGACGGCGTCCGCGACGAACTGCTGGAGCATGCCGACCGTGGTCGGCTCGCCGCCGAGGTCGCCGGTGATCGAGCCGAGCACCTGCGCGATGTGCTTGCTGCCGACGCCCTGCAGCGCCCGGTGCAGCAGCAGGTCCTTGTTCTTGCCCGGGGTGAGCTTGCGGAACAGCTTGAGGATGTACTGCCCGCCGTAGACCAGCGAGGTGTTGCTCTGCTCCGACGTGATCGGTCGGGCCCGGAGGCCGCTTTCCAGCTCGACGCCGGGCTCGCGCTCGAAGATCAGCGAGCCGACGCGGCCTTCGGTGGCCATCAGGTCCAGCAGCACGCCGGTGAGGTCCAGGTCCCCGGCCGCCTCGTAGGCGTTGAGGTCCCCGCCGGCCGCTCCGATCCAGCTGCCCGACGAGATCTCCGGCGGGTGCGTCCGCCGGCCCAGGAGCAGCTGGTAGGGCTCGCGCCGGTCACCCTGGGCGACCTCGACGACCACGTGCAGCAGCTGCGGGTCGCCTTCGACCAGCTCGGTCACGCCGAGCGGCCGGACACCGGTCACCGGCCGGTCCTTGCCGGCGAACCAGCGCTGCTCCGGCAGCCAGCGCTTCAGGTCCTCGGCCAGTTCGTCGACCAGCTCACGCGGGTCGGACAAGGGACTCACCTCGTTTCGCCTTCGTCTCCCGGGCTCGTCAGCTGGAACCAGTAGAAGCCGTGCCCCGGCAGCGTCAGCAGGTACGACAGGTCCCCGATGCTGGGGAACCGCACGCCGCCGGTGAGCTCCACCGGCGTGCACCCGCGGTGCGCGGAGAGATCCAGCTCCACCGGCTGCGGGAACCGGGAGAGGTTGTTCACGCAGAGCACGACGTCTTCGCCGCCGTCCGGGCGCAGCCACTGCCGCTTGTAGGCCAGCACGCTCGGGTTGGACCCGCCGAGGTCGACGAACTCGCCCTCGGCGAACGCGTGGTGCTGCTTGCGCACCTCGATCATCCGCCGGGTCCAGTTGAGCAGCGAGGACGCGTTGTTCGACTGCGCCTCGACGTTCAGGCCCTGGTAGCCGTACACCGGGTCCATGATCACCGGCAGGTAGATGCGGCCCGGGTCGCAGGCGGAGAACCCGGCGTTGCGGTCCGGGGTCCACTGCATGGGTGTGCGCACCGCGTCGCGGTCACCGAGCCAGATGTTGTCTCCCATGCCGATCTCGTCACCGTAGTACAGAACGGGCGAGCCCGGGAGGGACAGCAGCATCGCGGTGAACAGCTCCTGCTGGTTCCGGTCGTTGTCCAGCAGCGGGGCCAGCCGGCGGCGGATGCCGATGTTGGCCTTCATCCGCGGGTCCTTGGCGTACTCCGCGTACATGTAGTCGCGCTCGTCGTCGGTGACCATCTCGAGGGTCAGCTCGTCGTGGTTGCGCAGGAAGATGCCCCACTGGCTGCCGCTGGGGATCTCCGGGGTCTGGGTCATGATCTCCGAGATCGGGAACCGCGACTCCCGCCGCACCGCCATGAAGATCCGCGGCATCAGCGGGAAGTGGAACGCCATGTGGCACTCGTCGCCGCCGACCGCCGGGTCGCCGAAGTACTCGACGACGTCCGACGGCCACTGGTTCGCCTCGGCGAGGAGAATGCGCCCCGGGTACTCGTCGTCGACGACCTTGCGACAGCGCTTCAGGAACTCGTGCGTGCGCGGCAGGTTCTCGCAGTTGGTGCCCTCCTGCTCGAACAGGTACGGCACGGCGTCCAGGCGGAACCCGTCGATGCCCAGGTCGAGCCAGAAGCGCAGGGTGTCGATCATCGCGTTCTGGACGTCGACGTTCTCGAAGTTCAGGTCGGGCTGGTGGGAGAAGAACCGGTGCCAGTAGAACTGGCCGCGCACCGGGTCGTAGGTCCAGTTCGACGTCTCGGTGTCGACGAAGATGATCCGTGCGTCGGCGTAGCGGGAGTCGTCGTCGCTCCACACGTAGTAGTCGCCGTACGGGCCGTCGGGGTCGCTGCGGGACTGCTGGAACCACGGGTGCGCGTCCGAGGTGTGGTTGAGCACCAGGTCGGTGATCACCCGGATGCCCCGCCGGTGCGCCTCGTTCAGCAGGAACACGAAGTCCTCGACACTGCCGAACTCCGGCAGCACGGCGCGGAAGTCGCTGATGTCGTACCCGCCGTCGCGCAACGGCGACGCGTAGAACGGCGGCAGCCACAGGCAGTCGATGCCGAGCCACGCCAGGTAGTCCAGCCGGCCGGCCAGGCCGCGCAGGTCGCCGGTGCCGTCGCCGTTCGAGTCGGCGAACGCGCGCACCAGCACTTCGTAGAACACCGCGCCCTTGAACCACTCCGGGTTGCTGGGCGCCTGTTGCGCCGAGCGGAAGTCCCCGGCCTGCGGCTCGACGAGCATGCCGTCCGCGGTCATCGCCTCACCGGTGTGCGGCACGCCTTCCAGCCCGAGCGCCGCGTCGGGGCGGGCTTCCTCCGCCATGTGTTCCACCTCAGTCCTCGATCCGTTCCTTCCCTGCTACCCGGCCAGCCGCCGCCGGACCGACACCACGTGGGCCACCGCCCGCCACGGCTCGAGCCGGACGAAGTTCGCCTGGCCCCAGTCCCAGGTGTCGCCGGTGACCTCGTCGTGCGCGATCAGCCGCTCGTGCGCCTCGAAGCCCAGCGCCCCGGTGTCGAGCCAGAGCGTGCCCTCCTGCGGCCCGTACGGGTCGAGGGTGACGACGGTGACCACGGTGTCGCCGGTGGCCGGGTCCTGTTTGGAGTAGGCCAGCAGCGCGTCGTTGTCGACGTGGTGGAAGTGCAGGGTGCGCATCTGCTGCAACGCCGGGTGCGCACGGCGGACGGCGTTCAGCTTCGCGATCCACGGCTCCAGCGACCGGCCTTCGGCGAGCGCGCGCTCGAAGTCACGCGGGCGAAGCTGGTACTTCTCGGAGTCGAGGTACTCCTCGCTGCCCTCGCGGACCGGGACGTGCTCGAACAGCTCGTAGCCCGAGTAGACGCCCCACGTCGGCGAGATCGTCGCGGCGAGCGCGGCCCGCAGCGCGAACATGCCCGGGCCGCCGCGCTGCAGCGACTCGTGGAGGATGTCCGGGGTGTTGACGAACAGGTTCGGCCGGCCCTCGTTCCAGTGGTCCCGCAGGTCCACGGCGAAGTCGATCAGCTCCTGCTTGCCGGTCCGCCAGGTGAAGTAGGTGTAGCTCTGGGTGAAGCCGAGCCGGGCCAGGCCCCACAGCCGCGCCGGGCGGGTGAACGCCTCGGCGAGGAACAGGACGTCCGGGTGGGCGTCCTTCACCGACTGGATCAGCCAGGCCCAGAAGTCCGGCGGCTTGGTGTGCGGGTTGTCGACCCGGAAGATCTTCACCCCGTGGTCGATCCAGACCGTGATGACCCGCAGCATCTCCTCGTAGACGCCCTTGGGGTCGTTGTCGAAGTTGATCGGGTAGATGTCCTGGTACTTCTTCGGCGGGTTCTCCGCGTAGGCGATCGAGCCGTCCGGGCGGGTGGTGAAGAACTCCTGGTTCTTGAGCACCCAGGGGTGGTCGGGCGCGGCCTGCAGCGCGAAGTCCAGCGCCACCTCCATGCCGAGTTCTTCGGACCGGGCGACGAAGGCGTCAAAGTCGTCGAAGGTGCCGAGGTCCGGGTGGATCGCGTCGTGCCCGCCCTCGTCGGCGCCGATGGCCCACGGCGAGCCGACGTCGTCCGGGGTCGCGTCGAGGGTGTTGTTGGGGCCCTTGCGGTTGACCCGGCCGATCGGGTGGATCGGCGGCAGGTAGACGACGTCGAAGCCCATCTTCGCGACCCGGTCGAGCGCGGCCGCGGCGGTGGTGAAGGTGCCGTGCACCGCCTTGCCCTCGGCGTCGAGCCCGCCGGTGGAGCGGGGGAACAGCTCGTACCAGGAGCCGTACGCGGCCCGCCGGCGGTCGACCCACAGCTTGTGCGGCTTGCCCTTGGTGATCAGCTCGCGCACCGGGAACTCGTGCATGAGCTGGCGGATCTCGGGTGACAGCGCGGGCCCGACACGCTCGGCGAGGCTGCGCGTCCCGTCGCGCAACGCCGTCACCGCGCCGGTCAGCAGCGCCTTTTCCGCGCGGCGGTCCGGGCGGCGGGAGACGCGCTCCAGCAGCCGGGCGCCGTTCTCGATGTCGTTGGCGAGGTCTTCGGGACCCTGCCCGGCGGCGACCTTCACCTCGACGGCGTGCTCCCACGTCGCCCAGGGATCACCCCAGGCGTCGATGCGGTAGGTCCACATCCCGGTGGTGTCCGGGACGACCACCGCGGCGAACTCGTCGGGGTGGTCGGGACCGCGCGGCACCATCCTCGTCTGGCGCGTCAGGCGGTCGCCGGGACCGCGCCACGCGACGGTGGCCGCGACGGCGTCGTGACCCTCGCGCCAGACGGTCGCGGTGACCGGAATGTGTTCCCCCGCAACGGCTTTGGCCGGATACCGGCCGCAGCTCACGCTGGGGGAGACGTCATCGATGCCGAGCCGGCCGGTCATGGGCACGCCCCTCGGTGTGTCAGTTGGACGCAGGCAACGTCAGTCTGCCCGACTCGATCAAGCGCCCACGAGGCAGGGTTCTCTTGCGGTGTACCCAGGCTTCCCCGGACGAAACGCTTTCGCCGCAACGAATTTCCGGCGGATGTCCGGCAGGTTACGCCCGCGCGGCGACCCGGGGACGCACCGCGACGGCCGACACGCGGACCCGAACGGCCACCAGCCGTACCCGAATGGACGACACGCGTACGCAGATGGACGACTCGCGTGTCGTCTGTCCAGGTGCGCGTGTCGTCCGGTTCGTCAGGGGCCTTCGGTGGGGTGTTCCGCGGCCAGGCGCGGGGCGCGGAGCAGGAGGAGCGAACGGGACTGGAGCGTCACGCGGCTCTTGGCCTCGAGCGCGCCCGGGGTCGCCGGGCTGCCGTCGGCGGTGCTGGTGTCGAGCGTCGGTTTGAACGTCTCGCCGTACTCCCGGCCGGGGAGGACGACCTCGGTCGGCGCGTCGCCGGCGTGCATCCACAGCAGCCACGAGTGGTCGGGCACCAGCGCGCCCTCGCGGTTGCGCGCCTGGCTGTTCGAGCCGTCGATCCACATGCCCAGCGTGCGGCGGTCCTCGAACCAGTCGTTCTCGCCGAACTCCTCGCCGTCCGGGCGGAACCAGATCAGGTCCGGCTTGCCGGTCGGCGTCGTCCGGCCTTCGAAGAACTCCGGCTGCCGCAGCGCCGGGCTGCTCGCGCGCAGCCGCACCACCCGGCGGGCGAAGGCGAGCATGGCCTCGGCCTCCGGGTCGTCCGGCGTCCAGTCGAACCAGGACGTCTCGTCGTCGAGGCAGTACGCGTTGTTGTTGCCGCGCTGGGTCCGCCAGAACTCGTCACCCGCGGTGAGCATCGGCGTGCCGGTGGACAGCAGCAGGGTGGCGAAGAGGTTGCGCGCCTGCCGGGTCCGCAGCGCGCGGATCGCCGGGTCGGTGGTGTCCCCCTCGGCGCCGTGGTTCCACGAGCGGTTGTCGTTGGTGCCGTCGCGGTTGTCCTCGCCGTTGGCCTCGTTGTGCTTTTCGTTGTAGGACACCAGGTCCCGCAGCGTGAAGCCGTCGTGGGCGGTGATGAAGTTGATCGACTGCCACGGCCGGCGCAGGTTGTGGTCGTAGAGGTCCGACGAGCCGGACAGCCGGTAGGCGAGGTCGCGGACGCCGGTCGCGCCGCGCCAGAAGTCACGGATCGTGTCGCGGTAGCGGCCGTTCCACTCGGCCCACTGGGCGCCGAAGCCGCCGACGCGGTACCCCTCGCCGGTCGCGTCCCACGGCTCGGCGATCAGCTTGCAGCGCGAGAGCACCGGGTCGGTGGTGATCGCGGTGAGCAGCGTCGAGGCGTCGTCGAACGGGCCGCCGCGCGGCCGGCCGAGCGTGCTGGCCAGGTCGAACCGGAAACCGTCGACCCCCAGCTCCTGCGTCCAGTACCGCAGCGAGTCGGTGACCAGCCGGACGACCGTCGGCGAGCCGGCCTCGAGGGTGTTGCCGCAGCCGGTGATGTCGGCCATGTGGCCACGCTCGGTGTGCAGGTAGTACACCGGCGCGTTCAGCCCGCGGAAGCTCAGCGTCGGCCCGTCCGGCCCGCCCTCGCAGGTGTGGTTGAACACGACGTCGACGATCACCTCGATGCCGGCCGCGTGCAGCGCGGCCACCATCAGCCGGAACTCCTCGACCTCGTGGCCCGGTTCGCTGGCGTAGGCGGCGTGCGGCGCGAAGAAGCCGAGCGGCGAGTACCCCCAGTAGTTGTGCCGCCCGGCCCGCAGCAGCGACGGCTCGTCGAGGAACGAGTGCACCGGGAGCAGCTCCACCGACGTGACGCCGAGCCGGGTCAGGTACTCGATCGCCACCGGGTGGGCCAGGCCGAGGTAGGTGCCGCGCAGCGCCTCCGGGATGAACGGGTGCTGCTTCGTGAACCCCTTGACGTGCAGTTCGTAGACCACCGCCTCTTCGAACGGCACCTCCGGGTGGGCCCCGGTGTCGGGCCCGCCGGGCGAGGTGACCACCGACAGCGGCACACTGCCCAGTGAGTCCACAGTGGACATCGCGCCGCGGTCGGGGTCGCCGGTGAAGCCCTGCGCCGCGCGCAAGTCGGTGAGGCCGCCGGTGATCTGCCGGGCGTAGGGGTCGACGAGCAGCTTGTGCGGGTTGCACCGCAGGCCGCGGGCCGGGTCGTACGGGCCGTGCACGCGGTAGCCGTAGCGCTGCCCCGGCGTCACCCCCGGCACCAGGCCGTGCCAGACGCCGAAGGTGCGCTCGGTGAGCGCGATCCGGCGTTCGGACCCGTCGGCGTCGATCAGGCACAGGTCGACGGCGTCCGCGACGGCGGACGTGATCGCGAACCGCACGCCGCCGGCCTCCGGGTGGGCGCCGAGCGGAAAGGGGCGCCCGGCGAGGACGTGATCGGCGGAGGGTCGTGTGGCCATTCCTGAATCGTCCCAGATGCGGGCCGCTTCGCGCGCGGTGTGCTTCCGGGGTTACCGGGTCTCGACCAGAACGAAACCGTCCGGCGGCAGCTGCGCGGCGCCGCCCTCCACGCCGGACTCTCCCCAGGTCAGCAGGGTCGCGGTGGCTCCCAGCGGGAGCGTGACCGGGCCGGGGCCGAAGTTGACGGCCAGCCGCAGGCCGCCGCGGTGCAGCACGAGCCAAGAACCGTCCGGCGCGGCGTCCACCCGCAGGTCAGGCGTCCACGGGCCGGCCAGCTCCGGGTGTTCGCGGCGTAGCCGGATCAACGTCCGGTACAGCTCGAGCATTTCGCGGTGCCCGGGCGCGTCCACCTCGGCCCAGTCGAGCCGCGAGCGCTCCACGGTGGCCGGGTCCATCGGGTCGGGCACGTCGGACTCGCCCCAGCCGTGCCGCGCGAACTCGCGACGGCGGCCGGTGCGGACGGCCTCGGCCAGCTCCGGGTCCGGGAAGGAGGCGAAGAACTGCCACGGCGTGCTCGCCGCCCACTCCTCCCCCATGAACACCATCGGTGTGAACGGCGAGCAGAACAGGATCGCCGCGCCGCAGGCCAGCCGGCCCGCCGGGACGGTGGCCGACAGCCGATCGCCGGTCGCGCGGTTGCCGATCTGGTCGTGGTTCTGCAGGTAGGCGAGGAAGCGGTGACCGGGCACGGTCTTGGTGTCGACCGGGCGGCCGTGGGTCCGCTCGCGGAACGACGACCAGGTGCCGGCATGGAAGAACACCTCGCGCAGCACTCGCTCGACCGCGTCCTGCGCGGCGAAGTCGGTGTAGTAACCCGACGTCTCACCGGTGAGCTTGACGTGCAGCGCGTGGTGGAAGTCGTCCGACCACTGGGCGTGCAGGCCGTACCCGCCGCGCTCGCGGGGCGTGACGAGCTTCGGGTCGTTGAGGTCGGACTCGGCGATCAGCGTCAGCGGCCGGTTCAGCGCCGAGGACAGCGACTCGACCTCGACGGCGAGCTGTTCGAGCAGGTGGACGGCCCGCCGGTCGAGCAGCGCGTGCACGGCGTCCAGGCGCAGCGCGTCGACGTGGAAGTCGCGGAACCAGCTCAGCGCGTTGTCGACGACGTACCGGCGGACCTCGTCCGAGCCCGGCCCGTCGAGGTTCAGGCCCGGACCCCAGTCGTTCTGCCCGGCGAAGTACGGCCCGAACCGGTCGAGGTAGGCCCCCGAGGGCCCGAGGTGGTTGTAGACCACGTCGAGCACCACGGCCAGGCCGCGCGCGTGGGCCGCGTCGACGAACCGCTTGAAGCCGTCCGGCCCGCCGTAGGGCTCGTGGACCGCGCCCCAGAGGACACCGTCGTAACCCCAGCCCGCGGTGCCGTCGAAGGAGTTCACCGGCAGCAGCTCGACGTGCGTGATGCCGAGGTCGACGAGGTGGTCGAGCCGGTCGATCGCCGCGTCGAAGGTGCCGCCCTCGGTGAACGTCCCGACGTGCAGCTCGTAGACGACCCCGCCGGCGAGCTGCCGCCCGTGCCAGGCGTCGTCGGTCCAGTCGAACTCGGCGTGGTCGTAGACGCGCGACTCCTGGTGGACGCCGTGGGGCTGCCACCGCGACCTCGGGTCGGGCAGCGGCTTCTTGTCGTCGTCGATCAGGAAGGCGTAGTTGACACCCTCGGCGTCGGCGTGCCACCAGCCGCCCTCACCGGCGGTCATCTCGTGCACCCCGGCGTCGACGGTGACCCGGACCCGGCGGGCCGACGGAGCCCACAGGCTGAACCTCATGCGTCTCCTCGCACCAGCAACGCGACGGGGTAACGGCCGAACAGGGTGGCCAGGTCCGGGCTCGCTTCGCGGCCGGTCAGGACGTCGGTCCAGCGCCCGGCCGGCAACGGGAGCACGGTGTCGCGCCAGCCGCCGTCGGCCTCGAGACCGATCGGCAACCGGGTCACCGCGACGACCAGGTCCGCCGACCGCGTGAAGCTCAGGCAGTGCTTCGCCGCGGCACCCTCGGCCCGCAACGGCCGGTAGCCGCGGAACAGCGCGGGGTGCTCCTGGCGCAGCTTCAGCGCCCTGTGCACCACCAGCAGCTTCGCGGCGCCCGACGCGTCGACGTCCGGGAGTTCGCCGTCGGTCACGCGCGCCAGGATCTCGCGCCGGGCCGCGTAGTCGACAGGACGGCGGTTGTCCGGGTCGACCAGCGAGAAGTCCCACAGCTCGGTGCCCTGGTAGACGTCCGGGACGCCGGGCGCGGTCAGCTGCACCAGCTTCTGGCCGAGCGAGTTCGACCAGCCCGGCCGTTCGATCCGCGCGACGAAGTCCGCGATGTCGGCGGCGAGCTCGGCGTCGTCCATGACGTCTTCGGGCCAGGCGGCGACGGCGGCCTCGAACTCCTCGTCGTGGTCGGTCCAGCTGGTGCGGAGCTTGGCCTCCTTCGCCGCCTTGTCCAGGTAGTCGCGCAGCCGCGGCGGCTCGATCGGCCAGGTCGAGACCAGCGTCTGCCACGCCAGGAGGTTCAGTGACGGCTCGTTGATGCCGCGGCGCGCGGTCCACCGCCGGACGGCGGCAGCGAACTCGCCGGGCACCTCCGCGAGCACGGCCATCCGCGCGCGGGTGTCCTCCGAGCGCTTGGTGTCGTGGGTGGTCAGCGTGGTCATCGACGCCGGGTGCCCGGCTTCGCGCGCCGCGGCCAGCCGGTGGAACTCCTCGACGTCCAGGCCGAAGCGGTCCGGGTTGCCGCCCACCTCGTTCAGCGCGGCGAAGCGGGTGTAGCGGTAGAACGTGGTGTCTTCGGTGCCCTTGGCCACGACCATGCCGGACGTCTGCTGGATCCGGGTGGCCAGCTCGCTGCCGGGGTTCCGGCGCACGTGGGCGTCGAGGAGGACCAGCGCGTCGGCGAGGTCGGGCCGGGCCCGGCGGGCGCCGTCGATCGCGGCCGTCCAGTGCGCCGCGCCCTCGGGGAGGTACGAGCGGTAGACGGGGAAGGCGATCATCGTCTCGGCGACGGCTTGCCGGGCCTGCTCCGGATCGACGTCGGGCAGCAGCGCCGCGATCCGCCGGACCTCGGCCACCAGGATGTGGTCGGTGACCAGGCGCCGGGCCTCGGCCTCGACGCGGTGGTAGCCGGTCTTCACCCCGAGTTCCGTGGCCAGCACGGTGAAGTCGGGCTCGGCGGCCGGGTCGACGAAGACGCCGGCGATCTCGCGCAGCGCGTCGTAGCCGGTGGTGCCGTCGACCGGCCAGCTCTGCGGCAGCGGCTCCCCCGGGTGCAGGATCTTCTCCGCCACGATCCACGCGTTCGGCGCGCTCTCCCGCAGCCGCCGGAAGTAACCACCGGGGTCGGCGAGCCCGTCCGGGTGGTCGACGCGCAGACCCGTGACGTCACCGTCGGCGACCCAGCGCAGGACCTCCCCGTGCGTCTCGGCGAACACCGTCGGGTCCTCGACGCGGACCGCGGCCAGGTTCGTGATGTCGAAGAACCGGCGATAGGTCAGCTCCGCGTTGCCGCGGCGCCAGCCGATCAAGCGATAACTCTGCCGCTCGTGGACCTCTTGCGGCGTCCCGCTTTCCGTGCCGGGGGCCAGCGGGAAGCGGTGGTCGTAGTAGACGAGCTCATCGCCGTCGACGGTCAGTTCCGACACCGCGTCGTCGGCACCGAGGACCGGCAGCAGGATCGGGCCGCGGTCCCAGTCGACGTCGAAGAACGCGGCGAACTCGGAGCCGCGGCCGTGCTTCAGCACGTCCCACCACCAGCGGTTCACCTTCGGCACCTCGACCGACATGTGGTTCGGCACGATGTCGACGACCAGGCCCAGCCCGGCCTCCTTCAGCCGCTTCGACAGCTCCTGCCGGGCCGCCTCGCCGCCCAGCTCGGGCCGCGCGCGCGTCGGGTCGACCACGTCGTAACCGTGGGTCGAGCCGGGCGCCGCGTCCAGCACCGGTGACGCGTAGAGCGCCCCGACGCCCAGCTCACGCAGGTACCCGGCGATCTCCGCCGCGTCGCTGAAGGAGAACTCCGGGCGCAGCTGCACCCGGTAGGTCGACTCCGGCACCGTCATTCGGGCTCCGTCCGCTGCAGCACGATCAGGGAGCGGGCGGGGAGCGTGAGCTTGCCGCCGCCCTCGATGGGTTCCGCGTCGTGGGGCTCGACCTCGCCGGTCGCGGTGTCGATCACGACCGTCCAGGCCTCGCCGTACCCGTTGCCCGGCAGGGTGGTGTCGATGTCCTCGTAGTGCGCGTTGAACGCGAGCAGGAACGAGTCGTCCGACACCCCCATCCCGCGCGGGTCGAGGTCGGTGATCGCCTGGCCGTTGAGGAAGACGACGACCGCCTTGCCGAAGCCGTCGTCCCAGTTCTGCTCGGTCATCTCCTCGCCGGCCGGGGTGAACCAGGCGATGTCGCCGAGCTTGTCACCCTTGCCGACCGGGCCGCCCTGGAAGAACCGGCGGCGGCGGAACACCGGGTGGGCGTGCCGGAACGCCGTCACCCCGCCGGTGAACCGCACCAGGTCGGCGTTCTCCTTGGCGAGCTCCCAGTCCATCCAGGCGAGCTCGGAGTCCTGGCAGTAGACGTTGTTGTTGCCCTGCTGGGTGCGGCCGATCTCGTCGCCGTGCAGGATCATCGGCACGCCCTGCGACAGGAGGATCGTGGCGAGCATGTTGCGCTGCTGGCGGATGCGCAGCTCGTTCACCTCGGGGTCGTCGGTCTCGCCCTCGACCCCGCAGTTCCACGACCGGTTGTCGTCGGCGCCGTCGCGGCCGTCCTCGCCGTTGGCCTCGTTGTGCTTTTCGTTGTAGGACACCAGGTCCCGCAGCGTGAAGCCGTCGTGCGCGGTGACGAAGTTGATCGACGCGTACGGGCGGCGGCCGTCGTCCTGGTAGAGGTCCGACGAACCGGTGATCCGCGACGCGAACTCCCCCAGCGTCGACGGCTCGCCGCGCCAGAAGTCACGGACGGTGTCGCGGTACTGCCCGTTCCACTCCGTCCACAAGGGCGGGAAGTTGCCGACCTGGTACCCGCCGGGCCCGACGTCCCACGGCTCGGCGATCAGCTTCACCTGGCTCACGATCGGGTCCTGCTGAACCAGGTCGAAGAACGTGGACAGCCGGTCGACGTCGTAGAACTCGCGCGCCAGCGCCGAAGCGAGGTCGAACCGGAAGCCGTCGACGTGCATCTCGGTCACCCAGTACCGCAGCGAGTCCATGATCAGCTGCAACGTGTGCGGGTTGCGCACGTTCATCGAGTTGCCGGTGCCGGTGTAGTCCATGTAGTACTCCGGCTCCCCCTCGACCAAGCGGTAGTAGGCCTCGTTGTCGATGCCGCGCATCGACAGGGTCGGCCCGAGGTGGTTGCCCTCCGCGGTGTGGTTGTAAACCACGTCGAGGATCACTTCGATGCCGGCCTCGTGGAAGGCCTTGACCATGCCCTTGAACTCCTGGACCTGGCCGCCCTCGCCGGGCATCGCCGCGTACGCGTCGTGCGGCGCGAAGAACCCGATCGTGTTGTAACCCCAGTAGTTCGTGAGGCCCTTCTCCTCCAGGCCGTGGTCGGAGACGAACTGGTGCACCGGCAGCAGCTCCACCGCCGTCACCCCGAGTTTCTGCAGGTGCTCCACGACGGCGGGGTGCGCGAGCCCGGCGTAGGTGCCCCGCAGCGGCTCGGGCACGAACGGGTGGTTCACCGTCATGCCCTTGACGTGCGCCTCGTAGATGACCGTCTCGTTGTACGGCCGCTTCGGCTGGCGGTCGTTGCCCCAGTCGAAGAACGGGTTCGCCACCAGCGAGTACGGCACGCGCCCCGCCGAGTCCTCGTCGTTGCGCTCCTCCGGGTTGTCGAACTGGTAGCCGAACAGCGACTCGTCCCACTTCACGCCGTGTGAGACGGCCTTCGCGTACGGGTCGATGAGCAGCTTGTTCGGGTTGCACCGCAGGCCGCGCGCCGGGTCGTACGGGCCGTGCACGCGGAAGCCGTACCGCTGCCCCGGGCCGACGTTGAGCAGGTAACCGTGGTGGACGAAACCGTCGACCTCTTCGAGCGAGTACCGCGTCTCCTTGCCCTCGGCGTCGAACAGGCACAGTTCGACGCGCTCGGCCACCTCGGAGAACAGGGCGAAGTTCGTCCCGACTCCGTCGTAGGTGGCGCCGAGCGGGTAGGGCGTTCCGGGCCAGGGCCGCACTGGTGTCTCCTCGAGCTTTCACGGGTCGTGCCGGGCGCGTCCGCGTTTCACGGACACGCATCACTGGGGGTCGTGCGTCACCGGGTACCCGTTACCCGGGCAGGGGACGCGCCGCTGCGAGCGGCGCGACCGCGGCGCGCACTCCCTTCGCGGTGAAGAAGCCGTCGACGCTGACGGGAAGGGGAATCCGCCAGTTAGGGTACTGGTCGACCGTGCCGGGCAGATTCGGCTGCCGCACCTGGCCCGCGACGTCGGCCGGCGAGGTCAGCACCAGGCGTGACGCGGCTTCCGCGAGCAGGGTGTGCAGCGCGACGACCGGGTCGCCGGCCGGAATCCCTTCCCGGGCAACAAGTTCGAACAAAGCTTCACGTTCGGCGGCGGCCGACTCCGCTTCGGCTTCGGGGTCGCGGTCGAGCAGCCCCAGCTCGGCGCGCACCCGGACGTGCTCGGCGGCCAGCCAGCCGGAGACCGTCGGCAGGTCGTGCGTGGAGATGCTGGCCATCGCGTCCGGGTCCCAGTCCGCGGGGCGGGTGAACGGCTGCCCCGGCGCGTCCCAGTCGCGCTCGAACCACAGCACGGCCGAGCTGAGCATGCCGCGTTCGTGCATGGTTTCGGTGACGACGTCCTCGACGGTGCCGAGGTCCTCCCCCACCACCACCGCGCCGGCCCGGTGCGCTTCCAGCGCGAGCACGCCGACCATCGCCTCGGCGTCGTAGTGGACATACGTGCCGCGGTGCGCGGGCTCGCCCGGCGGGATCCACCACAGCCGCCAGAGCCCGGCGATGTGGTCGACGCGGATGCCGTCGGCGTAGCGCAGCACCCCCCGGATGACGTCCCGGAACGGCGCGTAACCCGCCTCGGCCAGCTTGTCCGGCCGCCACGGCGGCAGGTTCCAGTCCTGGCCCTGCTGGTTGAACGCGTCCGGCGGCGCGCCGACCCGCACGTCGGCGGCGAAGACGTCCCGCACCGCCCAGGTGTCGGCCCCGCCGGGGTGCACGCCGACCGGCAGGTCGTGCACGATGCCGACGGTCATCCCGGCGGCACGCGCTTCCTTGCGGGCCGTTTCCAGCTGCACCCGGCAGAGGTGCTGCAGCCACGCGTGGAACTCGACCCGCTCCTTGAGCTCTTCGCGCGCTTCCGCGACCTCGGGCCCGGCCGGGTCACGCAGCGGTTCCGGCCAGTCGCGCCAGTCCGCGCCGTGCCGCTCGGCGAGGGCGCAGAAGAGCGCGAAGTCCCGCAGGTCGCCGTCTTCGGGCGGCTCTTCGACGTGGTGCGGCCACAGCAGCTCGAGCGCGGCGCGCTTGGCCGTCCAGACGGCGTCGTAGTCGATCAGCTCACCGTCGCGGTCCGGGGCCAGGGAGGTGACGGCCTCCTGCGTCGCCGCGTCGGCTCGGGCGAAGGTCTCGGTGGCGGTGACCCGCAGGTAGATCGGGTTGGCGAAGCGGCGGCTCGCCGGCGAGTACGGCGAGCGCTCCACCGGGTGGGCCGGGCTGACGGCCTGGACGGGGTTGACCAGCAGCACCCCCGCGTCCAGCTCGGCGGCCGACCGGGCGGCGAAGGTGGCGAGGTCGCCGTAGTCGCCGATGCCCCACGAGCCGGCCGAGTGCAGGGCGTAGAGCTGCAGCATCCAGCCCCACGCGGGCGGCACCTCCGGCAGCTTCGCCGGCACGACGGCCAGCACGACGTCCTGCTCGGCGGTGACCACCCGGTGCCAGCCGAGCGGCAGGTCCGCGGGCAGCTCCGACTCGACGTGCCGGCTCGTGCCGTCCTCGAGCACCACCTCGGCGGCGGTCCCCAGCGGGTGGGTGGTGCCTTCCGTCACGACGATCGTCGGGGGCAGCGCGGCCGGGGCTTCCTTGGCGGTCAGCGCGTCGGCGATGGCTTCGTCACTGGTCGCGTCGACGCCGAACTGCCCCAGGATCGCGACGACGACGTCGTCGGCCACCTCGACCCAGACCTGGTCGGAGTTCTCGTACCGGGTGGCGACGCCGTAGCGGTCGGCGAGCCGGTGCAGGGCGCTGCGGGCGGGGATGTCGTCGGGCACGGGCCCCAGCATTCCGGTGCCCGGCCGTTCGCGCCATCCACACCGGACTACGTCACCCTGAGCCGGCGGCCCTCAGCCCGGGCTCTTCCGGGCCCGTCCCGCGAACAGCACCGCCGCGCCGGCCAGCAGCATCACCACGCTCGCCACGATGTGCAGCGACGGCGGCAGCAGGTGCAGCTGGACGAACCAGCTCGGCGAGTTCGCGCCGAGCAGCCGGTTGAGCAGCCCGCCGCCGCCCTGCACGACCAGCAGGATCCCGAGCAGCTCGGTCATCGCCGCACCTCGCGGGCCGGCTCGCGCTTGCCGAAGAGCTCTTCCCAGATCGGCCCGGTGGCCAGCCAGATCGCCGCCAGCACCCCCAGCCGCGGGAACCAGCCCCACAGCGGCGCGACCTGCTCCGGCGTGCCGATCGCGTAGATCGCCGCCAGCAGCGCCACCGCGGCCAGCCCGCAGGCCAGCACGCACTTGCCGAACTCGCGCCACTCGTGGCGCAGCTTCTCCCGCCCGTACCGCTTGGGCGGCGGGGGCGGCCCGCCGGCGAACCGGTGCGCGAACCGCGCGTCGGCCCAGCGGACCATGCTCGGCCCGAACACGACGCTGAAGCCCAGGTAGACGGCGGCGAGACCGTGGGTGAAGTTCGCCTTCGCCCCACCGGCCAGGTCGATCACGGTCGCCACCAGCACCACGACGTCGACCACCGGCACCATGGCGAGCAGCACCACCGACGCCCGCCGGGCGTGCAGCGCGTAGCGCACCGCCAGCCCGGCCACGATGAACACCCAGAACCCGATTTCCCCGGCCGCGATCACGGCGGCCATCGGATTCTCCGCGAGGAACTTCCCGATCTCGTTCACGTTCCCACCTTCGCCCGGGCGGGCACCCGGGCGCGTCGTCGATGAGCACGACGCTGCGTCATCACTTCGTAGGACGCGGACCCGCCACGCGATGTGATCAGATGAACTCGTGCACCTCCCACGCCTGCGCTCGCTCCCGGTGTGGCAGCAGGACGGCTTGATCGCGCTGACCACCTGGCTGATCGGCTTCCTGGTCTACGCGGCCGGGATCCACCGGCTGCTGGCGGGGTTCGACCACGCGCCGTTGTGGGTGCGGCTGCTGGAGCTGACGGCGCTGTGCGGCCTCGAGCTCCTTCGCCGCTGGGTGCCCGGCGCGCTCCTGCTGGCGACGGCGGTGCTGGCGGTGGACATCGCGCTGAGCCCGTCGCTGCCGGTGATGATCGTCTTCACCGACTTCCTCTACGCCGCGACGCTGTACGGCTCGCGGCGGACGAGCCGGGTGATGATCGGCGTCGCCGCCGCGTCGGTCGTCGTCGTGCTGGTCGCGGTGCTGGTGCTGGCCCAGCAGTGGCGCACGGCGGTGCTGGCCGGGCTGGGTGTGCTGCCGTTCGTGCTGACGCCGGTGTGGTGGGCGGCGAACGTCCGGCAGCAGCGCGACATCGCCGAGACGGAACGGGCGAACGCCGGGCAGCTGGCGAAGATCGCGGAGCTCGACAGGCGGGCGGCGGTGGCCGCCGAGCGCGGGCGGATGGCCCGCGACCTGCACGACGTGATCGCCGGGCACCTGTCGGCGATCGCGATCCAGTCGGAGGCGGCGCTGTCACTGCCGGACCCGAAGCTGGCGAAGACGGTGCTGGAGTCGGTGCGGGAGAACAGCGTCAGCGCGCTGGAGGAGATGCGGGCGATGATCGGCCTGCTCAAGGCCGAAGGCGGCGACGCGGAGACGACCGCGCCGGCGCGGCTGGCGGACCTGTCCAAGCTGGTGGAGTCGGCGCGGGCGAGCGGGCTGGAGGTGCGCGTCGGGTCCACAGTGGACGAAGTGCCGCTGCCGACGGCGGTCGACCTGACCGCGTACCGGATCGCGCAGGAAGCACTGACCAACGCGGTGAAACACGCGCCGGGCGGGCGGGTGGACGTCGACGTCCGCTACCTCGACGGCGTCCTGGCGGTGGAGGTCCGCAACGACGTCCACCACCGCCACGCGCCCCCGGCCGACGGCTCCGGCACGGGTCTGCTGAACATGCGCGAACGCGCGGACGCGGTCGGCGGCACGCTGACCGCGGGCCCGGCCGAGGGTGGCTGGCTGGTCCGCGCGGAGCTGCCGGTAGGAGGCACGACGTGAGGGAGACGACGCCGTCTCCGGCGAGGAGGACCCCATGACCGTCAAAGTCCTGGTCGCCGACGACCACAGCGCCATCCGGTCCGGCCTGATCATGATCCTCAACAACGCCGAGGGCATCCAGGTCGTCGGCGAGGCCGCCGACGGCGCCGCCGCCGTGCGCCAGGCCCGCGCGCTGCGGCCCGACGTCACGCTGATGGACGTCCGGATGCCGGGCACCGACGGCATCGCCGCCACCCGCGAACTGGTCGCCGAAGGGCTGACCGAGGTGCTGGTGCTGACGACGTTCGACCTCGACGAGTACGTGCACGCCGCACTGCGGGCCGGCGCCGCCGGGTTCCTGCTCAAGTCCGTCGCGGCGCCCCGCCTGATCGAAGCGGTGAAGCTCGTCGCGGCCGGCGAGGGCGTGCTCGCCCCGCAGGTCACGCGCAGGCTGATCACGGCGTTCGCTGCGAGCACCCGCGACCCGGCGCCCGCCCCGCACGGCCTCGACGACCTGACCGAGCGCGAGCGCGAAGTCCTCGGCTGCCTCGGCGCAGGCCTGTCCAACGCCCAGATCGGCTCCCGCCTGCACATCGGCGAGACCACGGTGAAGACGCACGTCTCCCGCGTCCTGACCAAGCTGGACCTCCGCTCCCGCGTCCAAGCGGCGATCCTCGCCCAGGAGACCGGCCTGGCCGAGGAAACCTGACCGCGGGCCGTTCTGCGGAGATGCTCGTACTCCGCGGCTGATCACCGGCGCGATGCTCAGCCGCAGCGGCGCCGTCTTGCGGGCCGCCGCCGTCATGGCCCGGCCGCGGGCCGTTCTGCGAAAAAGCTCGTTACCTTCTAACTTCTCCTCATGGGTGTGCGGAGAACGTTGAACGTGGACGAGGTCCTGAAGCGCCAGGACTCCGGTGAGCTCAAGCGGCGGCTGCGCGGGCGCGACCTGATCGGGTTCGGCGTCGGCATCATCATCGGCACCGGCATCTTCACCCTCGCGGGCGTCGAGGCGAAGACGCACGCCGGGCCCGCCGTCACGCTGTCGTTCGTGCTCGGCGCGGTGGTCGCCGGGCTCGCGGCGCTCTGCTACGCGGAGCTCGCCTCCAGCGTGCCGACGGCCGGAAGCGCTTACACCTACGCCTTCGCCACCCTCGGTGAAATCTTCGCCTGGATCATCGGCTGGGACCTGTTGCTCGAGTTCGCGCTCGGCGCCGCCGTGGTGTCGCGCGGCTGGTCGGGGTACCTGGCGAACCTGCTCGGGCTGTCACCGGAGTGGTTCGGCGAAGACGCGAAAGTCAACGTCGGCGCGGTGCTGATCATCGCCGTGCTGACCGTGGTGGCCGTGCTGGGCATCAAGGAATCGGCCTGGCTGACCAACGTGCTCGTGCTCGTGAAGGTCGCCGTCTGCGTGCTGGTGCTCGCCGTGGGCCTGTTCTTCGTCAAGGGCGCGAACCTCACGCCGTTCATCCCGCCCGCGAAGGCTCCCGAGGGCGGCTCCACCGTCTTGGAACAGCCGATCGTGCAAGCCGCGCTCGGCCTGGAACAGTCGGTCTACGGCATCGCCGGGATGGTCACCGCCGCCGCCGTGGTCTTCTTCGCCTACACCGGTTTCGAAGCGCTCGCGAACCTCGGCGAGGAGACGCTGAACCCGCGCAAGGACCTCCGGGTCGGCATCCTCGGCGCGCTGGGCGTCTGCGCGCTGCTCTACATCGGCGTGTCGATCGTGCTGACCGGCATGATCCCGTTCACCGACATCGACACGGGCGCGCCGCTGGCCGACGCGTTCGACCGGGTCGGCCAGCACTGGGTGGGCGCGCTGATCTCGCTCGGCGCGGTGACCGGGCTGACGTCGGTGATGATGGTCGAACTGGTGACGATCGGCCGGATCGGCTTCGCCATGGGCCGCGACGGCCTGCTGCCGAAGGCGCTCGGCCGCACCCACCCGAAGTGGGGCACCCCGCACCGGATGACCATCGGCGGCGCCGCGCTGATCGCCGTGCTGGCCGCGTTCATCCCGATCTCCGAGCTGGCCGACATGGTGAGCATCGGCGCGCTGTCGGCGATGATCATCGTGGCGGTGGCCGTCCCGGTGCTGCGCCGCCGCCGTCCCGACCTGGACCGGCCGTTCAAGGTGCCGTTCTCGCCGGCCGTCCCGGTGCTCGCGGCGCTGGCGTGCCTGTACCTGATGCTCAACCTCAACGTGCTGACCTGGATCCGGTTCGCCGCGTGGCTGGCGATCGGCCTGGTGATCTACTTCGCCTACGGCCGCCGCCACTCCCGCTTCGCGGGCCAGGACGAGACCACCGAGGTCAGTCCCAAAAGGACGGAGTGAGCCCGGCGACGCAGACCGCTTCGCGCGTCACGGCGGCTTGGTCCGCGTCGACGACCACCAGCACCCCGAGGCCGGCGAGCGCCGCCGTCACCCATTCGACCGGCTGGTCGTGGATCCCGTTGTCCCCCAACGACGCGTAGGTGTCCACAACGGACAGCAGGGTACCTTCGGCGCCGATGCGGATGCCCGCCAGGAGCACGAAGTGGCCGCCGGGCGGGCGCCAGCGGGACGTCCACAGTGGCGGGACACCGGTGTCGAGGTAGTCGAGCAGCGCGCGTTCCGGGGTGTCGGCGGCGCCCAGCTCGGCACCGTCGATCCGGGCGATCACCGCGACGCGCGGCACGTCCCACAGCCCGATCAGCAGGTCGAAGAGCGTCTCGGTGGTCCACTCCCCCGTCGCCGGCACCGCGGTGAGCGCACCGCCCGACAGCGAGGCGAGCGCCACCGCCAGCCCGGAAACCCGGGTGCCCGCCGCGGCCGGGTCGTCGACGACGGGCAGCGGCAGCCGGAAGTCCGGCCGGCCCGCCTCACCCGGCGCACGCACGACCGGCCCGCGGACGGTGCCCGCGGCCGCCGCGACGGCGTCCTGGTCGGGCACGTCGAGCCCGGCCGCCCGCAACGCCGCGAGCCCGCAGAACGCCGCGGCCAGGCCGTCCTTCTGGGGCAGTTCCGCCTGGGCCAGCGCAGCCAGCCGGGCCCCGCCCGGCAGCCACCGCACCCCGGACAGGTCGAGCTGCCCTCCGTCGATCCCCGAAGACATCGGTCCCCTCAGTAGCGCCACAGGTGTGCGGCGACGATCTCCTCGACACTCCGCTCCGCCGCCCACGCCGCGTCGGAGGCCCGGACCGCGCGGAAGGCCCCGAGCAGGTCGTCGCCGAGCACGCCGGCGATCCGGGGCGAGGCCAGCAGCGCGGTGTCCTGTCCGGCGGTGTCCGCCGGCAGCCGGCACACGCCGCGGGTTTCCCGCTCGCCTTCCGTCCAGCCGCCCGGGTCCTCGCCGATCGGCTCGGGCAGCGCGGGCGAGTCCTCGATGCCGGCCATCCCGGCGGCGAGCACCACGGCCAGCGCGAGGTACGGGTTGGCCGAGGCGTCGGAGGTCTTGAGCTCGACGTTCGCGTGGTCGGCGCCCAGGAGCGGCGAGCCGGGGACGTACCGCAGCGGCGCCTCCCGGTTTTCGACGCCCCAGAACGCGTACGCGCCGGCGAAGTAGCCGGGACGCAGCCGCAGCGTCGACGGGACGCTCGGCGCGGTGATCGCGGTCAGCGCCGGCAGGTCGCGCAGCAGCCCGGCCAGGTAGCCGGCGCCCTCACCGCCGGGCGCGCCTTCGCCGTCGAGCAGGTTGCGGCCCTTGCGGCGGACCGAGGTGTGCAGGTGCCAGCCGTTGCCGGCCGAACCCAGCCCGATCAGCGGCGCGAAGCTGACCACGAGGCCGTGCGCGTGCGCGGCGGCGTGGATGGTCTGGCGGGCCAGCAGCTGGTCGTCGGCGGCGGAGACGGGATCGGTGGCGGCCAGCGACAGCTCGAGCTGCGCGACGCCGTACTCGGCGTGCAGCTGGCCGATCCGCAGGCCGTTGGCCGCGAAGTCGTGCAAGAGGGCCGCGACGAAACCGTCGAGCCCGACAAGCGCGTGCGGGCTGTAGGCGGGGCCGGGGTGCCCGGGCGTCGTCACGATGTCGGCGCTGCCCGCGGGCGCGACGGCGAACTCGAGTTCGTAACCGGCGCGGAACTCCAGCCCGCGGCGCGCGCCCTCGGCAACCTGCGCCTCAAGGACGGCGCGCTGGCAGTAGGGCCACGGATCGCCGCTCTGCGTGAGCTGCCGCACGGGCGCCCAGGCGAGCGCGGGCTGCCCGGCGAGCCGCCGCAGCCGGTCGACGACGGGCACGAGCCGGACGTCCCCGGATGGCGTGGCGAGCCCGGCGTGCCCGTAGGTGATGGCGTCGTGGCTGTCGAAGACGGCGAAGAGCGAGGTCGCCCCGACCCCGCGCGAGGCGGCGTCGGCCAGGCCGCCGACGGGGACGATGCGCGAGCGCGGGATGCCGTTGTTGTCCGCCCAGGCCAGGTGCACCCCACCCACCCCGGCCGCGGCGAAGTCCTTCGCCGCCGCCGACGCCGCCTTGGTCATGGTCACCCGCTTCCGTACCGCCCGCGGTAAGTATCCCGGTCACGCCCGGCGACGGCCATCACGATCCTGCGCCCGCGGCGACCGTCAGGGACTCCGGCGAGGGTCGCGCCCGCCCGGCACAGCGCCCCGCCCGGCACAGCGCCCCGCCCGGCACAGCGCCCCGCCCGGCACAGCGCCCCGCCCGGCACAGCGCCCCGCCCGGCACAGCGCCCCGCCCTCCCAGGGGGTCCATCCCCGCTCCAGCGTATCGGCGGTGCCGGACACAAAGCCCCGAAAAGCGGCGGCCCGGGCCTGGTTGTCCACATCACGGTCGGCCTGTGGGCAACCCGGCTCGCCGGCGGAAGCCGCCACGGGCCGAGCCGGCCGTTCCGGCCACCGCTCGCGACGGCGCGCGACTCGTGCGGCCGAGTGCACCCAATGTGGCATTGGGTGCGTTGGACGCACCCAATGTGGCGTTCGCTGCATCCCACGCACCCAAAGTGGCGTTCGCTGCATGCGACCCGAGCGCCCCAAGGCGGCCTTGGTTGCGTCCGACGCACCGAAGGCCGCCTTCGTTGCGTCTCACGCACCGAAGGCCACCTTGGGACCGATCTCACCCAGGCGGCTCCGGCGCAGGCCGCGTCGACACCTCCCGCCGGCGCACCGCGACCCCCGCCACCACGGCCAACGTCCCCAAAGCCTCGACCACCGACGGCACCTGCCCCAGCAGCACGAACCCCATCACCCCGGCCGTCACCGGGAGCAACGCCAGCAGCACCGCGAACCGCGCCTGCCCCACGCGCCGCAGCACCACCTGGTCGAGCGCGTACGGCACCACCGTCGAGAGCACCCCCACGCCCACCCCCAGCAGCAGCATGCGTGGCGAAGACCACACCTCACCCGTGCCGAACGCCAGCGGGGACAACACCACCGTCGCCGCCGCGAAGCCGATTGCCAGGCTGGTGATGCCGTCGCCGTCCTCCGCCACGCGCTTGCCCAGCAGGATGTAGCCCGCCCAAGCCGCCGCCGCGCCCAGGGCGAACACGACACCGAGGAAGCTTCCGGACAGCCGGACGTCCGCGATCGCCACCACGCCGACCGCCACCAGCAGCACCGCCAGCACGTCGCGCAACGATCGCGAGCCGACCGCCGCCACGACCACCGGGCCGGCGAACTCCAGGGCGACGACGGTGCCCAGCGGGAGGCGGGCGATGGCCTCGTAGAAGAGCACGTTCATGCCCGCCGTCACGACGCCGAAGGCGATCGCCAGCAGCAGCCGGCGGCCCCGCCAGGCGGCCCGGGGCGGCCGGCGCCAGGCCAGGAGCACCACCGCCGCGCCGAGACACCGCAGCCACGCCACCCCGGCGGGCGTCGCGTGGCCGAAAAGGCCGACCGCGACGGCCGCTCCGGCGTACATGGAAATTCCGCTGAGAACGAACAACAGCGGAGCGGGTGGCGCGGAAAGCCTCCGCGACGGCGTCACCGTACTCACCACTCCATGGTGCCTGACCACGGAAAACGTAACTCTCCGGGTATTCGTCTCCTGCATTGCGGGATGCGGCTACGGCATCCGGGGTAAATCGACGTGACTCAGGTCCCACCGGCGCGGGAACACTTGCGGGCAGCGAAACGTCTGGAACAGTAGAAGCACGAACACCGCGGAGCCGGAGGCGATCGCCGCAGCCGGCATCAGTCCCGATGTGGGCGTAGCTGGATCGATGGCACCGGGCAACCGGTGCCGGGACGGAGGGAGACCCCCATGACAACGCCGACGCTCACCCGCCCCGAACTGACCGCCGCCGACCGCTGTGACCGGTGCGGAGCAGCAGCTCAGGTACGCGCCGTCCTCAGCACGGGCGGCGAGCTTCTCTTCTGCGGGCACCACGCCCGCGAGCACGAGGCCAAGCTCAAGGAACTGTCCGCCGACATCCAGCGGTAACGACCCCGAAACGCCGAAGGCGGCCGGTGCGCACAGGCACCGGCCGCCTTCGTTTTTCTGCAACTTGCAAAGTGCGTGGCGGTTATCACGGCAAGGCCACGGAAGATACCTATTCCGGACACGGAACCGGACAGGAAATCAGACAGAATCCAGCACGACTTCGAACGCGACTTCCGCGGCGCCCAGCAACTTCACGTCGGCCCCCAGGGCCGAGCTGATGATCCGGGTGCCGCCGACCGCCCGGCTCACCAGGCTGCGCCGCCGCACCTCGGTGCCGACGTGGCGCAGCACCGCCTCCGGCAGCACCGTCAGCAGGTCGCCGAGGATCACCAGCTGCGGCCCCAGCAGGTTGACGACGTTGATCAGTCCCAGCGTCAGCCACTCGGCGAACTCCGCGAGCCGGGAGAGCGCCGCATCGGGGTCCCGGCCGAGCTCGCGCAGCTCGAACAGGATCGCCCCGCGCGGGGTGTCCTCGGGCAGGCCGAGGGCCCGGCACAGCGCCGCCTCGCCGACCTCGGTCTCCCAGCAGCCGCTGCTGCCGCAGTAGCAGGGCCGCCCGTCCGGGCGGATCACCATGTGCCCGATCTCGCCGACGTAGCCGGAGCCGCCGCGCAGCGCCGAGCCTTCGGCGATGACACCGCCGCCGACCCCGACGTCCGCCGAGATGTACACCACGTCGGACGACCCGCGGGCCGCGCCGCGCAGGTGCTCGGCGACCGCGCCGAGCTCGGCGTCGTTGCCGACCAGGATCGGGATCTGCAGCACCGCGCCGAGCCGCTCACCGAGCGCGACGTCGGTCCAGCGCAGGTTCGGGGCCTCGTGCACGTACCCGTCCGCCCGCCGGACGACGCCCGGCACCGACACCCCGGCCGCCACCGGGGTCACGTCGAGGTCGCCGGCCAGCACGGCCGTCGACTCGATGACGTGGGTGATGACCTCGTCGGGCTGGCCCATCCGGCCGCGCAGGTTCCAGCTGTTGCGGCCCAGGATCTGGCCGCCCAGCCCGACCAGGGCGATCGCGACGTGCTCGACCTGCAGGTCGACCGCGAGCACGACCGCCGCGTGCGGCTGGGGCAGGACCAGGAGCGAGGGGCGGCCCGCCCCTCGTCCCGGCCTCGGCACCTTCTCCTCGACGACGCCGGCTTCCGCCAGCCCGTCGACGAGGGTCTTGATCGTGCTCCGGTTGAGCCCCAGCTCGGTGGCCAGGGTCGCCCGGGTGCTCGGCCCGCCGACGTGCAGCAGCCGGAGCAGGGTTGTGCGGTTGTGCCGGCGCACCTCGTCCGGTCGTGCAACGGGTGTGCTGGTCACGGGCCTGATCATTCCATGCTGGTTCAGCGCGTGGACGCAGCCGCGCGGCGCCGGGACAGCGCGTCGACCGTGGCGGCGAGCAACAGGACCAGACCGGTGACGATGTTGACCACCGCGGCCGGCTGCTTGAGCAGGCCCAGGCCGTTGATGACCACGGCGATCACCAGGCCACCGACGACGGCGTCGGCCACGCGGCCCTTGCCGCCGAACAGCGACGTGCCGCCGATGACGGCCGCACCGACCGAGTACAGCAGCGTGTTGAGGCCACCGGACTGCGGGCTGACCGAGCCGACCTTCGACGCGGCGACGATGCCGCCGATGGCCGCGACCGCCGAGCCGATGACGAACACGCTCGCCCGGATCTTCGGCACGTCGATACCGGCGCGGCGGGCGGCTTCCTTGTTGCCGCCGACCGCGTACACGTACCGGCCGTACTTGGTCCGGTTGAGCACGTAGGTCCCGGCCACCAGCAGCACCAGCATGATCGGGATGACGTACGGGATGCCCTGGATCGTGACGACCGCCTTGTTCGGCGAGCGGTTGACCGTCAGCAGCCAGGTGCCCAGCGCCGACAGCACCACGAGCGCGGCGACCTTGACGACCACCAGCGCCGTCGGCTGGACGACCAGGCCACGCTGCAGCCGCCGGAAGTGGCTGAGCAGCGTGATCACCGCGAACCCGCCGGCGGCGACGAGGAAGAAGATCCAGCTGCCGAGGACGTTCAGGTTGCCGTTGGCGATCTTGTACAGGACGTCGGAGTTGGTGATGCCGATCGTGCCGCCCTCACCGATGAACTGCAGCAGGACGCCCTGCCACACGATGAACAGCGCCAGCGTCACGACGAAGGACGGCATGCCGATCTTCGACACCAGGAAGCCGGTGATGCAGCCGATCGCGGTGCCGACGCAGATGGCCAGCAGGATCTCCAGCCAGGCGTTGGCGGGGACGCCGATCGCGACGAGCAGCAGGCCGAGCAGCGACAGCGCGGCGCCGGCCCAGATCCGCTGGTAGGCCGACAGCAGCATGGCCGCGGCGAGGACCGCGATGAACGTGATGAACACGCCGGATCCCATGGAGCCCAGCAAGTTGCCCGCATGGACGTAGTGCAGGGCCATCACCGAAGCCGCGGTGCCGGAAGCGACACCGGCGGCGAGGTCGATCTCACCGAGCAGCAGCACGAAGACGATGCCCATCGCGATGATGATCACGCCCGCGCCCTGCGGGAAGACGTTGGCGATGTTGGCCAGCGTGAAGAAGTTGTCCGACAGCGCGCTGAACAGGATGACCAGCACGAGCAGGCCGAACAGCGACGGCAGCGAGCCGAGCTCGCCGGCCCGCAGGCGGGCGAAGTAGTCGCGAAGGGCTTCGCCGGTTGACATCGATGTCGTGTCGATGCCGAAGTCGGTGATGGCCGCGGTGGGGTTCTGGGTCTGCGCGAGCGCTTCCGCGGCCGGCGTGCCGACCTCGGGCTTGGCAGGAGTTTCAGTCATTTCCGGTTCTTTCTTCCCGCTCACAGGACCACGGCTTCGGGCCGGGCCAGGCCGAGGTCACCGGAGCGACCGGCGGTGATCAGCTCCACGATCTGGCCGTGGGAGACGTCCTTCGTGTGCACCTCGGCGACGAGGCGGCCGAGGTAGAGCACCGAGATGCGGTCGGCGACCTCGAACACGTCGGCCATGTTGTGGCTGATCAGCACGACCCCCAGGCCCTGTTCGGCCAGCCGGCGGACCAGGTCGAGCACCTGCCGGGTCTGCGCGACGCCGAGGGCGGCGGTCGGCTCGTCCAGCACGACGACCTTGCTGTTCCACAGCACCGACTTGGCGATGGCCACGGTCTGGCGCTGCCCACCGGACAGCGAGGAGACCGGCGTCCGGACCGACTTCACGGTCCGCACCGACAGGGAGGCCAGTGTTTCGCGGGCGGCCTTCTCCATGCTCGCTTCGTCGAGCTTCCACGAATTCCCGCGCTCGCGACCGAGGAACATGTTCTGGACGATGTCGAGGTTGTCGGCGAGCGCGAGGTCCTGGTACACGACCTCGATGCCGAGGTCGGCCGCGTCCTTCGGACCGCGGATGTGGGCGTCCTGCCCGTTGAACCGCACGGCCCCCGAGTCGTACGGGTGGATGCCGGCGATGCACTTGACGAGGGTCGACTTGCCGGCGCCGTTGTCGCCGACCAGGGCGGTCACTTCGCCCGCACGCACGTCGAAGTCCACGTCGTGGAGGACGTGGACGGGGCCGAAGCTCTTGTTCAGGCCCTTGATCTCGAGAATGGGCTCACTCATGGATGGCAGTTCTCCGAATTTTTGATGCCCTGTGCCGCCGCTAGGGCCTGGCGATCCCCGCAAGCGGGGAGTGGGGACCGGGCCGGGACGCGCCGTCGGGGTGCGCGTCCCGGCCCGGCTGTTCATGGGTACTGCGGGCGGCTCAGGAGATGCCGAGCGAGCTGCACTTGGCGGCGAGGTCGCCACCGCAGATCTCGGTCGCCTTCACGTAGCCCTGGGTGACGACGGTCTTGACGTCCTTCTCCAGGATCGTCGTCGGGGTCAGCAGCACGGACTTGATGTCGCGGTTGCCCTTCGGGTCGCGCAGCTTCGCCGTGGCGATCGCGTCCGCACCGGCGGTGTCACCCTTGGCGAGGACGGCGGCCAGCTTGGCGGTGGCCTCGGCCTCTTCCTTGATCGGCTTGAAGACCGTCATGTACTGCTCGCCGCGCATG
Source organism: Amycolatopsis sp. NPDC051758 (assembly GCF_044453095.1). Lineage (NCBI taxonomy): Bacteria > Bacillati > Actinomycetota > Actinomycetes > Pseudonocardiales > Pseudonocardiaceae > Amycolatopsis > Amycolatopsis sp. NPDC051758. The sequence continues at coordinate 435,409 of NZ_JBITCJ010000003.1, forward strand.
ACCGCCATCAGGCCGTCGGCGGTCGCGTCCTGGCCGGTGACCGGGACCTTCCCGTTGAGGCCGTTCTTCTTGAGGATGGTGATGACCGCGCCGGCCAGGCCGTCGTTCGCCGCGACGACGCCGTCGACCTTGCCGCCGTTGGCGGTGAAGATCTGCTCGAACGTCGTGCCGCCGAGCTGGTTGTCCCAGTCGTTGATCGGCTGCTTCTGGATCCGCTTCAGCGTGCCCGCCGAGACCAGCGGCTCGAGGACGGAGTCCTGGCCCTTGGTGAACAGCGTGGCGTTGTTGTCGGTCGGGGCGCCCTCGATCTGGACGAAACCCGCACCCGGCTTGCTCTTCAGCGCGTCGGCCATGGCCTGGCCCTGCAGCTGGCCGACCTTCTCGTTGTCGAACGAGACGTAGTAGTCGGCGGACCCGCCGAGGCTCGGGCGGTCGTAGTCGATGACCGGGATGCCCGCGGTCTTCGCCTTGGCCTCGACCGCGGCACCGACGGCCGGGTCACCGGGGGCGATGACCAGGACCTTGACGCCGGAGCTGATGAAACCGTCGGCCAGGGTGGCGAACTTCTGGTTGTCGCCCTGGGCGTTCTGGACGTCGACCTCGAAGCCCTGCGCGGTCAGCGCGGCGGTCAGCATCGGCTTGTCGAACGCTTCCCAGCGCGCCGAGGTGGCGGTCTCCGGGAGGATGACGCCGACCTTGCCGCTGGCGCCGCCGGCGGCGGCCGGGGCGGACGAGGAGGCGGAGTTGCTCCCCGTGCCCCCGCTGTCTGAACTGTTGGCACCGCAAGCGGTCAGCACCAGGCCGGTGCTGACTGTCGCGGCGAGGAGGGTAAGGGTTCTGCTGCGCATCCTCGTTCCTTCCGGATCCAAGCATTGGTGACGAGCGGCCCTCGACGGTCTGCGTGTCTCGGGCCTGCGGGGCGGTGATCCGGAGAGGCCCGGCGCACCGACGCGCATATGTTGTGGGCGACAACATATGCCGCTGAGCGGCTGCGGGGAAGATAGCTGGATCGATTAAATGACACCAATTGGACACGGTTCGGCAACACGAGCTGAACCTCGCCCGGAAAGAGTAGATCCGCTGACGATGTGATCGCCGGCACTCACCCTGTGTTACATCCAGGTTTCTTGACGGCTTGAAGGTACTCCGACAGGCGGCTCCGGTGTACACCGAGCGCGACACGTGTTCCGTCCACGTCCTGTGCCGGTAATCGGTCGCCGACTTGCGGGATACGGGCGGTATCCGTGCCCGAACCGCCATCGGGAGACGGAAGGTCGGGCAGGCGACGGGCGACATTTCGGGCACGCAGCGTCACGCTGGTGTGGAAGGTGCGTTCGGGCCGGGCGGGACGGACAGTGACCGGAAGCTTCAGCCTGCTGGGCGACACGGGGAGCGGTCCTGGGGGTGGCGCGGGGTCGGGCCGCGAAGCTCCGAGGCGACGCTTGGCGCTACCCCGCGGAGTGGCGACGACCACCCCGCGATCCTGCCGCACGAGCGCGAGCCGGCGCTCGGGCAGACCGGGCCCCAGGTGGTGCGCGAGCACCCGGCCTACCAGGACCGCAGTGTCACGATCCGCTCTTCGAGCTGCTCCACCGTCGCCATCGCGGTGGGCGGCCCACCGCACACCCGCCGCAGCTCGTTGTGGATTGCGCCGTGGGCCTTCTTCGTGCGGTGGTGGTACATGCCCACCAGTGCGTTCAGCTCCTTGCGCAACGCGCCGAGCCGCTCGCTCACCGACGCGGGGCGGGCCGCGGGGGGCGGCGCCTCCTCCTTCGCGGGCTTGCGGCGCTTCTCGTCCGCGACCTGCTCCGCCTGCCGCTTCCGCAGCAGCGCGCGGACCTGGTCGGGCTCCAGGAGACCCGGCAGGCCGAGGTACTCCTGCTCCTCGTCCGACCCGGAGAACACCGCGGTGCCGAACGAGTTGCCGTCGTAGATGACCTGGTCGAGCTCGGCGGAGGCGCCCAGCGAGGTGAACGCCTTCTCCTCCTCGCCCGGCTCGTCCTCGGTGCGGTTGGCCTGGGCGAGAAGCTCGTCCTCCCAGCCCTCCTGCTCGCGGTGCGGCTTGCCCAGCACGTGGTCGCGCTGCGCCTCCAGCTCGCTGGCCAGCTCCAGCAGCACCGGCACCGACGGCAGGAACACGCTCGCCGTCTCGCCCTTCTTGCGCGCTCGCACGTAGCGGCCGATCGCCTGGGCGAAGAACAGCGGGGTCGACGCGCTCGTGGCGTACACCCCCACCGCGAGCCGCGGGACGTCGACGCCTTCCGAGACCATCCGGACGGCCACTATCCAGCGCTCGTTCGTCTCGGAGAACTCCTTGATCCGGCCCGAGGCCTTCGGGTCGTCCGAGAGCACGAGTGTCGGCATCTCCCCCGAGATGCGCTCCAGGATCTTCGCGTACGCGCGCGCCGTCTCCTGGTCGGTGGCGATCACCAGGCCACCCGCGTCCGGCACGCTCTGGCGCACCTGCGACAGCCGCGTGTCGGCGGCCTGCAGCACCGCCGGGATCCACTCGCCCGCCGGGTCGAGCGCGGTGCGCCACGCCCGGGCGTTCTGCTCCGCGGTCAGCGGCTCGCCGAGGCGGGCGGTGAACTCCTCCCCCGCGCTCGTGCGCCAGGAGGCCTCGCCGGAATAGGCCAGGAAGACGACCGGCCGGACCACGCCGTCGGCCAGCGCGTCGGCGTAGCCGTACGAGTGGTCGGCCTTGCTGCGCTGGAAGCCGCCCGAGTCGGGCTCGTAGGTGACGAACGGGATGGCCGAGTCGTCCGACCGGAACGGGGTCCCGGTCAGCGACAGGCGCCGCACGGCGGGGTGGAAGGCCTCGCGGATCGCGTCACCCCACGACTTCGCGTCACCGCCGTGGTGGATCTCGTCGAGGATGACCAGCGTCTTGCGGTTCTCGGTGCGCACCCGGTGCAGCGTCGGGTGCGCCGCGACCTGCGCGTACGTCAGCGCGACGCCGTTGTAGTCCGACGACGTCACGCCCGTGGTGTTGCGGAAGTTCGAGTCGATCTGGATCCCGGCCAGCGCCGCCGAAGCCGCCCACTGGTGCTTCAGGTGCTCGGTCGGGGTGACGATCGTGACCGCCTCGATCGTGCGGTCGCTGAGCAGTTCCGCGGCGATCCGCAGGCCGAACACCGTCTTGCCGGCGCCGGGCGTCGCCACCGCGAGGAAGTCCTTGGGCCGCGTCGTCAGGTACTTGGTCAGTGCCCGCCGCTGCCACGCCCGCAGCGGGCGCGCGGTCGAGTCCTTCTCCGCGGGAGGCGCCCCGAGCTGCGTCTCCGTCATGCCGGTCCCCCCTCGCTCAAGTGCTTTGACGTGCGAAAACCCTCACTGTGGTACCGACTTCGGCGTCGGCGACTGCGGTGAGGGCACTGGAGCGAGTCTACCGGCCGGGTCCGACAGTTCCCGGCACCGGCACGGGTGATGTCCCCCGACACGCCCGGGTGCAGGGGTGGTGACGAGCCAAATCTTCACGGATGGACCATGCTGGACACGTCATGGGTGAGGTTCAGCCGTCCGGAGGGACGAAGGTGGCCCGCAAGGGGCCGTGGCGCCTCATCACGCGCACGCTCGGCAAGGCGTGGGAAGGCAACATCTTCTCCGAGGCCGCCGAGGCCGCCTTCTGGCAGACGCTCTCGCTGCCGCCGCTGCTGCTGGGCCTGCTCGGCAGCCTCGGCTTCGTGGGCGAATGGTTCGGCCAGGACGTCGTCACCCAGGTGCACGACCGGATCATCGGCTTCTGCCGGACGGTCTTCAGCGACAACGCCGTCCACGACATCATCGAGCCGACCGTCAACAGCATCCTCACCGTCGGCAAGGGCGAAATCGTCTCGGTCGGCTTCCTGATCTCGCTGTGGGCGGGTTCGTCGGCGATGTCGTCGTTCGTCGACGCCATCACCGTCGCGCACGACCAGTACGGCGTCCGCAACGACGTGTGGCAGCGGATCTTCGCGCTGCTGCTGTACCTGTGCGGCCTGGTGATCCTGGTGGTCGGCCTGCCGCTGCTGGCGATCGGCCCGGACCTGCTGCCGGAGTTCTTCCCGACCGAGTGGCGCCCGACCGTGACGTCGTGGGTGAGCACGCTCTACTTCCCGACCCTCGGGGCGATGATCACCCTCGCGCTGACCACGCTGTACAAGCTCGCGCTGCCGCGGAAGCTGCCGTGGCACCGCGGGCTGCCGGGCGCGGTGCTCGCCATGGTCGTGTTCCTGCTGTCCTCGGTCGGCCTGCGCATCTACCTGAACTGGATCACCAAGACCGGCTACACCTACGGCGCGCTGGCCGCGCCGATCGCGTTCCTGCTGTTGATGTTCTTCATCGGGCTGGCCGTGGTGGGCGGGGCGTACTTCAACAGCGCGCTCCAGGAGCTGTGGCCGGCGAAGGCGACCCGGCGGCAGCGCCGCAAGTGGCGCCGGCTGGAGATGGAACGCGCCTCCGAGCGGCTGCGCACGGAAGAGGGCCGCAAGCTGTGGGAGCGCACGACCACACCGCTGCGGCGCCCGCGCGCCGAAGACGTCACCCCCAACGGCGCCGATGAAGCGTCCGAAGAGGACGAACCGTCACCCAGCGCACCGGAACCGGCACCCAGCGCGGTTCAGGGTCGCGATTCATCCCCGCGGAGTACGCGAAATCAACCCGCAGACTGAGTCGCTCCTCAGCAACGCCGTGAAAGGCTGCCCGGGTCACTGACGCAGGCGTCGGTCGCCGCGTCGTTCCCGAGGGGGTTCCCAAGTCATGTCCGTGCTGGCCAGATTGAGCCTGCGCAACCGAAGCCTGATCGGCCTGCTCGCGCTCGTCGTCGTCGGCTTCGGCGCCTTCGCGCTGCCGCAGATCAAGCAGCAGTTGTTCCCGTCGCTGCAGTTCCCGCAGGCGCAGATCGTCACGGCGTACGCGGGCGCGTCCCCGGACGCGGTCGACAAGCAGGTCACCGAGCCCCTCGAAGGCGGTCTCCAGGGCCTGAAGGGCCTGGAGCAGCTCAACTCGACGTCGTCCGACGGCGTTTCGCGGATCGTCGCGCAGTTCGAGTTCGGGACCGACATCGACGCCGCCGTGTCGCAGATCCAGCAGGTGGTGAACCAGGTCCAGCCCCGGTTGCCGCAGAACTCCGCGCCCGCCGTGTCCGCCGGCAGCACCGACGACCTGCCGGTCGTGCTGGTCGCCGCGGGCACCGCCGGGGACCCGCAGCAGCTCGCGCCCGCGCTGACCGACCAGGTCGCGCCGGAGCTGCGGAAGATCGACGGTGTCCGCACGGTCACCGTCACCGGCGTCCAGCAGCCGCGTGTCACGATCGCGCTCGACTACGCGAAGCTGGCCGCCGCGGGTGTCGACCCGACGTCCATCGCCACCACGCTGCAGACCGCCGGCGCCGCGGTGCCGGCCGGCACGCTCACCGAAGGCGACAAGACGCTGTCGGTCCAGGTCGGCGGCAGCCAGACCACTGTGGACACGATCCGCAACCTGTATCTGACCCCGAGTGCCGCTTCCGGCGCCACGCGAGGCACGCCGCCGCGCGGGCCGGTGAAGCTCGGCGACGTCGCCGACGTCCAGACCGGGTTCGCACCGCCGACGTCGATCACGCGCACCAACGGGAAGCCGAGCCTCGGCCTGTCGATCACCATGGTGGACAACGGGAACGCCGTCGCGATCTCCGACGCCGTCCGCGACAAGCTGCCCGAGCTGGGCAAGAAGACCGGCGCCGAGATGAGCGTCGTGTTCGACCAGGGCACGCCGGTGAAGGACGCGATCAGCGGCCTGACCACCGAAGGCCTGCTGGGCCTGGCGTTCGCCGTCCTCGTCATCCTGCTGTTCCTGCTGTCGGTGCGCTCGACGCTGGTGACCGCGGTGTCGATCCCGCTGTCGGTGGTCGTCGCGCTGCTGGCGCTGTGGACCGGCGACCTGTCGCTCAACCTGCTCACCCTCGGCGCGCTGACCATCGCGATCGGCCGGGTGGTCGACGACTCGATCGTCGTGCTGGAGAACATCAAACGGCACCTGGCTTACGGCGAGGAGAAGCAGCGGGCGGTGCTCGACGGCGTCCGCGAGGTGGCCGGCGCGGTGACGTCGTCCACGCTGACGACCGTCGCGGTGTTCCTGCCGATCGCGTTTGTCGGCGGGTTCGTCGGCGAGCTGTTCTCGCCGTTCGCGATCACCGTGACGGTGGCGCTGCTGGCGTCGCTGCTCGTGTCGCTGACCGTCGTGCCGGTGCTCGCGTACTGGTTCCTGAAGCAGCCGGCGATCCCGGCGGACGCCATCGAGGCCGAGCGGGCGCGCGAAGCCGCCGTCGAGAAGGAGCGCCGCGGCCTGCTGCAGCGCGCCTACCTGCCGGTGATCCGGTTCGCCACCAAGCGGCGGCTGACTGTCGTGCTGCTGGCGCTGTTGATCTTCGCCGGCACGGTCGGGCTCGCGACGCGGCTGAACACCAACTTCCTCGACCAGTCCGGCGGCACCACGCTGAACATGACGCAGAAGCTGCCCGCGGGCACCAGCGTCGAGGCCAAGGAGAAGGCCGCCACGGCGGTCGAGCAGGCTCTGGCCGCCGAGTCCGCGGTGCAGACCTACCAGGTCAGCGTCGGCGGGGGCGGCGGGTTCGGCGGCTTCGGTGGCGGTGGCACGGCGACCAGCATCTCCGTCACCGTCGCGAAGGACACCGACCTCGACGCGCTGTCGGACCGGCTGCGCTCGAAGCTGACGTCGCGGCCCGAGCTGGGCGAGATCAAGATCGGCGCGGACGCGTCCGGCTTCAACTCCGACCAGGTGTCGGTCACCGTGACCGCGCCGTCGGAAGCCGCGCTCAAGCCCGCGTCCGACCAGGTCGTGCAGGCGCTGGGCGGGGTGTCCGGGCTGACCGAGGTGAGCAGCGACCTCGCCGTCGGGTCGCCGCGGGTGCAGGTCGAGGTGGACGCCGCCGCGGCCGCCGCGCGCGGGCTGTCGGCGAGCACCATCGGCCAGGTCGCCAACCAGGCGATCGCCGGCCGCACGGTGACGCAGCTGCCGGTCGACGGGCAGCGCACGGACATCGTGCTGCGCGCCGGCACCGCCCCGGTGACTGTCGACCAGGTGAAGGGCCTGCCCATCCCGGGGCCCGCGGGTGTCGTCCGGCTGGACGAGGTGGCGAAGGTGTCCACTGTGGACGGCCCGGCGTCGGTGCACCGCACCGGCGGTGACCTGAGCACCACGGTGACCGCCAAGAACACCGGCGACAACCTGAGCAAGACGACCGCGGACATCCAGTCCAAGCTGGACGGTCTGACGTTCACCGGCGGCGCGGCGTACTCGCTCGGCGGCGTGAGCCAGGACCAGCAGGAGGCGTTCTCGAACCTGTTCCTGGCGCTGCTGGCGGCGATCGCGATCGTGTTCCTGATCATGGTCGCGACGTTCCGGAGCCTGATCCAGCCGCTGATCCTGCTGGTGTCGATCCCGTTCGCGGCGACCGGCGCGATCGGGCTGCTGCTGGCCACCGGCACCGCACTCGGGCTGCCCGCGCTGATCGGCATGCTGATGCTGGTCGGGATCGTGGTGACCAACGCGATCGTGCTGATCGACCTGATCAACCAGTACCGCGCCGAGGGGATGAGCGTCGCCGACGCCGTCACCGAGGGCGGCCGGCGCCGGCTGCGCCCGATCCTGATGACCGCGGCGGCGACCATCTTCGCGCTGGTCCCGATGGCGCTGGGCATCACGGGTCAGGGCGGCTTCATCGGCCAGCCCCTGGCGATCGTGGTGATCGGCGGCCTGGTCAGCTCGACGCTGCTGACGCTGGTGCTGGTCCCGACCCTCTACACGATGGTCGAGACCCGCAAGGAGCGCCGCCGGGCGCGTCGTGAAGCCCGCCGGACCCCGGCGAAGGCCCCGGAGTCGGAGTCCCTCGACCCCGCTCCCACCGCCTGAAAGGGGCATCACGTGTGATCAGGGAGGCATCACGCGTGATTGGCGGGGCATCAGCGCGATGCCTCGCCAAGCACGGGCGATGCCCGCCCAGTCACGCGTGATGCCCCTTCGATCACGCGTGATGCCCGTAACTCGCGTGATCCGAGGCGGATCTCGCGTGATTGGGGCCGTGACTCGCGAGTTACGGCCCCGATCACGTGAGTTACGGGTCTGATCACGTGGGGTGCGGCTACTGGCGGAAGCGGTAGGTCATGCTGTCGAAGAGGATGCAGATGCTCGGCGACATCACGATCACGCGCAGGGTGTTGTCCCGCTCGTCGAAGTCGATGCCCTCGACCTCGAAGTTGCCGCTGCAGCCGCTGCGCAGCGGCAGCTGACCCAGCGACGTCACGTGCCCCGCGACGTCCGAACCGGCCAGCGGACCCGCCAGGTCGACCTGCAGCAGCGGCTTCGTGGTGCCGAAGAGGCTGCCGTCCGGGTCGTCGGACGCGCAGAGGAGGCGGGTCGCGGTCTGGAAGTCGCAGCCCTGGACGTCGCGGACCGGGTGGTCGAGCCGGATCGTGCCGGCGAGCGGCAGGTTCTGCGCCGGGTCGGTGGCCGCCACGCCGGGCATCGGGTGGACCAGGAGGCGGTCCATCGTGCCCCACTCCCCCGCCACCAGCCAGCGGGCGTCCGGCGAGACCGCGGCGAAGGAGTTGTTGTTCGCCTCCCACGACTCGAGGTTGTGCTTGTAGTTCTGCCACGAGCCGTCCGGGGCCTGGACGCGGAAGAGCTTCGCGCCCCGGTCGTCACGCTGGTAGGGCTCGGCGTACCAGCCCTGGGCCGAGCCCGGGTCGCCGACGTGGTTCCACCCCTGCGAGTTCAGGTCCGCCGGGATGGTGCTGATCCCGGTGTAGCGGATGGTGGTGCCCGACGGGCGGACGATCGTGGCGAGCCCCTGGCTCTCGTCGAGGGCGCGGGCTTGGTCCCGGCCGACCTCCGACCAGCCCGTGACGGCCTGCGCCAGCGCGGGGGCGAACACGGTCAGCAGGGCGGCTACGGCGACGACGATCCCGGTTCTGCGCATGTGCGACTCCGGTGGGTGAGGGAACCTGGCCCGCTGGATCTACCAGGAGTCCGGCACCCGGCACACCCGCCGAATGAAGGTTTTTCACATTTGTTCGGCAACCTGTCCGATTCCGGACAGCAGAAAGCCCCGGCGGGCACACCCGCCGGGGTTCAAGCCCGGATCACTCCCCCGGGCGCAGCCCGTCGAAGATCTCCTTGCAGGCCGGGCAGACCGGCGAACCGGGCTTCGGCGACTTCGTCACCGGGAAGACCTCGCCGCAGAGCGCCACCACGTGATTGCCCATGACCGCGCTTTCGGCGATCTTGTTCTTCTTCACGTAGTGGAACATCTTCGGGGTGTCGTCGTCGGTGGTTTCCGTGCCCTCGGGCGTGGTTTCCGGCTTCGTCAGCGTCTCGGTGCTCACCCGGCCATTGTGCCCCAGTCCCGCCGAACCTCGTACGAAAGCCCCCCGACCTGGCAGGATCTGCGGCATGTTCCAGAAGGTGCTCGCGACGTTCGGCTCGGGCGGGGCGAAGATCGACGCCCGCCTGCTCGACCGGACCGCTTCCCCCGGCCGTCCCCTGCACGGCGAGGTCCTGCTGGCCGGCGGCGAGGTCGACCAGGAGATCAAGGGCCTCTCGGTGACGCTGCTCGCCCGCGTCCAGGTGCCCGGCGCGGACAAGACCGAAGACCTCCCCTTCGGCTCCCAGCACCTGGTGGGCGCGGAGACCATCCGCGCCGGCCAGCAGGTGCGGCTGCCGTTCGAGCTGCCGCTGCCCTGGGAGACGCCGGTGACCAGCGTCTTCGGCAAGCCGCTCACCGGGACGGCGGTCGGCGTGCGGGCCGAGCTCGACCTGGCCGCAGCAGTATCCGACCCGTTCGACGCCGACGCCGTCGCGATCGAACCGCTCCCGGCGCAGAAGCGGGTCCTCGACGCGCTGAGCCGGATCGGCTTCGTCTTCCGCGAGGCGATCCTCGAGCAGGGCCGGATCAACGGCGCGAACCAGCAGCTCGCCTTCTTCCAGGAGATCCGCTTCGCGCCTTCGCCGCGCTTCGCGAGCGTCTTCAGTCAGCTCGCGGTCACGTTCCTGGCCTCGTCGGAGCGCACCGACGTCGTCCTGGAGGTCACCAAACGCGTCCGGGTGAGCAAGTCCGGCGGCTTCGGCGGCCGCGGCCAGGACTTCCTCGGCATGTTCACCATGAAGCCGGACGTCAACTGGGAGAAGCAGCTCGACGACTGGCTCGACCAGGTCGCCCGCCCGCGCGGCATCTTCGACTGATGGCCACGCCCCGCGCGGAGCGCCCGCACATGCCCGGCTACGGGATCGCGGCCGATCCGTCGGGACTGCTGCCCTGGTCCTGGGCGGACACCCGGCTGCGGGCGTCGCACGACTTCTGGCTCGCCACGGTGACCCCCGCGGGCCGCCCGCACCTGATGCCGGTCTGGGCGGTGTGGACCGGCGAGGCGCTGTGGTTCTCGTCGTCGCTTCGGTCGGTGAAGGCCCGCAACGTCGCCGCCGGCTCGGCGGTGTCGATCGCGACGGACGACCCGTACGAGCCCGTCGTCGTCGAAGGCGCCGCCGAGGTCGTCACCGACCCGGCCGCCCTGCGGGAGTTCCTGGACACGATGAACACGAAGTACGAGACGTCGTACGGCCCCGAGTTCCTCGACCCCGCCGCCAACGCGTCGATGCGGCTGCGGCCGGAGAAGGTGTTCGCCTTGCGGGAGAAGGACTTCACGGGCTCGCCGACCCGCTGGACGTTCCCGTGAAGTGGGCCGAAGCCAGCACGGCGCTGGGCGGCACGCCGGACGCCTGGCCGCGGCTCGTCGCCCGCTACGGCGAGCCCCACCGCCGCTACCACACGCTGGACCACGCGGCCGCCGTCGCACGGGACTCCGCCTGGCTGGCCGGCGACCTCGGTGAGACCGATCGGGCCGTGCTCGCCGTCGCCGCATGGACGCACGACGTCGTCTACGACGCGAAGCCCGGTGAAGACGAACGCGCCAGTGCCGCATGGGCCCGGGAAGCGCTGGAAGGCGTCCGAGAAGAGCACGTCAACCGGGTCGAAGGCCTGATCCTCACCACGATCAAGCACGACGCCCCGGCCGACGACGCCCTCGCCACCGCGCTCCTCGACGCCGATCTCGCCATCCTCGGCGCGCCGGAGGCGAGGTACGCCGCGTACGCCAAGGCAGTGCGCGAGGAGTATGCGAAGTACCCCGACGACGTCTGGCGCGAAGGCCGCATCGCCGTCCTCGAAGGCATGCTGAACAGGACGCTCTACCGCAGCGAAGCCGCGCGGACACGCTGGGCGACCGCCGCGGCGAAGAACCTCACCGCCGAGCTGACCCACTGGCGCCGGGAGCAACCCGATCACCGATGATGGTTCCTCGTGACCACCCCACTCAACCTGCACGAAGAGGTCGCTTCCGCGCTGCGTGACGGGCACCCCGTCGTCGCGCTGGAGAGCACCATCCTGTCCCACGGCCTGCCGCCGGGCCGCAACCTCGACGTCGCCCGCCGCCTCGAGCGTGTGGTGCGTGACGGCGGCGCCGTCCCGGCCACCATCGCGGTGCTCGACGGCCGGGTCGTCGTCGGCCTCTCCCCCGCCGAGCTCGAGCGGGTCTGCGCGCCGGACGCCGGTCTGGACAAGTTGTCGCTGCGCGACCTCGGCCCGGCCGTCGGGCTCGGCCGCTCCGGCGCGACGACCGTGGCGAGCACGTCGGCGCTGGCCGCCGCGGCCGGCATCGGCATGTTCGCGACCGGCGGCCTCGGCGGGGTGCACGTCGGCGCGGCGCAGAGCTGGGACGTCTCGGCCGACCTCGGCGTGCTGGCGAAGGTGAAGACCGTGGTCGTCTGCTCCGGTGTGAAGTCGGTGCTCGACATCCCGGCGACGCTCGAGGTGCTGGAGACGAACTCGGTGCCGGTGCTGGGGTACCGCACCGACGACTTCCCGGCGTTCTACCTCCGCTCGTCGGGGCACGCCGTCGGCTGGCGGGTCGACGATCCCAAGCAGGCCGCCGCCGTGGTCGCCGCGCACCGCGCCTACGCGGATTCCGGTGTCCTGCTGGCGAACCCGATCCCCGAATCGTCCGAAATGGACAAAGAGCTGCACGACCGGCTGCTCGCCGAAGGCCTCGCGCTGGTGGCCGAGCGGGGGGTGCACGGCGCCGACGTCACGCCGGTGCTGCTGGAGCACTTCCACACCGCCAGCGGCGGTGTCAGCATCGACGCGAACGAAGCCCTGGTGCTCAACAACGCGAAGCTGGCGACCGAGGTCGCGGTGGCGCTCGCATGACCGGCGTGGTGGTGGTCGGCGACGCGGCCCTCGACGTGATCGCCCGGCACGACAAGCCGTTGCCGCACGGTGGTGACGCCCGCGCGAAGATCCGGTTCACCGGCGGCGGCTCCGGCGCCAACACGGCGCTGTGGCTGCGGCACCTCGGCGCCGAGACGACGTTGCTCGCGCGGATCGGCGACGACCCGGGCGGCCGGCTGATCCGGGCCGAGCTGGAGGCGGCGGGTGTGCGGTGCGCGTTCGCGGTCGACCCCGAGGCGCCGACCTGCTGCGTCGTGGTGATGGTCGACGGCTCCGGGCAGCGGAGCATGCTCGCCGACCGCGGCGCGAACCAGCGCTTCGCGCCCGAGGACGTCACCGCCGAGGCCCTGGCCGGGGCGGGTCACCTGCACCTGTCCGGTTACGTGCTGCTGGACCCGCCGTCACGCGCCGCGGGTCTCGCGGCGCTGGCCGCGGCGAAGGAAGCCGGGCTGACGACGTCGGTCGACCCGCAGGCGGCCGCGCACATCACCGATCCGGCCGCGTTCCTCGACGACGTCCGCGGGGTCGACCTGCTGATGCCGAACACCGAAGAGCTGGTCGCGCTGACCGGTTCGGCGGACCCGGTGTCGGCGAAGGAGCTGCTCGCCGCGGTCGGCGCGGTGGTCGTGACCGCCGGCCTGGACGGTGCCAGCTGGGTCGACGCGGACGGCGTGACGAGCGTGCCCGCGGTCGAGGCGGACTGCATCGACTCGACGGGCGCAGGCGACGCGTTCGACGCGGGCGTCCTCACCGGCTGGCTGGCCGGTGAGTCCACTGTGGACGTCCTGCGCCACGGGACACGACTGGGCGCGCTGGCCGTCGGGAAGGTCGGACCGCAGCCCGGCTAACCGTCGATGACGCGGTGGGTGGTGTGCTCGATCGCGGTCGGCTCGGCCTGGTAGGTGTTGACCTTCTCGGCCTTGCGGGGCGGGCGGTCGTTGGCGACCAGCACCGCGATCCACGGCAGCGGCACCGAAATGGCCAGGAACCCCAGCGCCAGCCACCACGTGTGGTAGGTCAGCCCGGCGAGGATCAGACACGGGATGCGGCACATCATCATGATGACGTACTTGCGCTTGCGAGCCGCGAACTGCTCTTCGTACGACCGGGCCGCCCCGGTGATCAGCACCGGGTCCGAGTCCTTGGCGGGCGTGGTCACTGCACCACCTCCGTTCCCCATCGTCCCACCTGTGGCGCTCATGCGTCACCTGGGTGGGACAACCGGCTGAGCGCCGCGGTGACAAGCGTCTCGATGCCGGTGCGCAGCGTCGGGTGCAGCACCGGGGCGAAGCGCGGCGAGTGGTTGGACGGGATGTCGCGCTCGAACCGGCCTTCGGTCATCGCCGTGATCACGGTCTCCGGGTCGAAGCCGCCGACCAGCCAGAACACCGACGGCGCGCCGGCCGCGCGGCCGAACTCGCTGAAGTCCTCGCTGCCGGTGACCAGCGGCGCCGGCAGTACGGCCTCGGCGCCGAAGTGGCCGAGGAAGACCTCGGTGAGCGCGTCGCTCGCGGCTTCGTCGTTCTCCGTGATCGGGTAGGAGCCGGACCGGACGATCTCGGGTGCCTTGGGCGCGCCGGCGGTCGCGGCCTCACCGTTGACGATCCGTTCCACCGCGGCGAGCACCCGCTCGCGGACGGCCTGGTCGAACGAACGGATGTTGACCTCGAGCACGGCGTCGTCGGCGATCACGTTGCTCGCGGTGCCGACGTGCAGCGAGCCGACGGTGACCACGGCCGACTCGGTGGCGGCGATCTCGCGCGACACGATCGTCTGCAGCTTCAGCACCACGGACGCGGCCAGCACGGCCGGGTCGACGGTCGTCTCCGGGCGCGAGCCGTGCCCGCCGCGGCCGTGCAGCGTGATGCGCAGGGTGTCGGTCGCGGCCATGATCACGCCGGGCCGGGTGAGCACCCAGCCGGCCGGGCCGGGCACCAGATGCTGCCCGAACACGACGTCGGGCGGCCCGGCGATCTCGTACAGGCCGTCACGGACCATCGCGGACGCGCCGCCCGCGCTCTCCTCCCCCGGCTGGAACACCACGAGCAGCGTGCCGGACCAGGTGTCACGCCCCTTCGCGAGCAGCGCGGCGGCGCCGGAGAGCCACGTGCCGTGCATGTCGTGCCCGCAGGCGTGCATGACCGGGACGTCCTTGCCGTGCTCGTCGGTGCCGCGGGCGGTGCTCGCGTACGACAGCCCGGTCTTCTCCTCGACCGGCAGCGCGTCGATGTCCGCGCGCAGCAGCACCGTGGGACCCTCGCCGTTGCGCAGCACACCCAGCACCCCGGTGCCGGCGATGCCGGTGTGCACCTCGTAGCCGTCGCGCTCCAGCCGCCGGGCCAGCTCCGCCGCCGTGCGGGTCTCGGCGAACGAGAGCTCGGGGTGGCGGTGGAGGTCGATGTACAGCGCTTCGAGCTCGGGCAGCGCCGCGTCGAGCGGGGCGAGGACGCGTTCAAGGGTCACGAGGGCCATCGTGGCAGCATTACCCACCGTGAGCACGCGAAGCGTACTGCCCGACCTGAACGACGAAGTCTGCGCGCGGCTGCGCGAAGCCTTCCGGCGCACCGGCTACGACGCCGACGGCGTGGTGACCGCCCTCGGCGGGGCCGCGCACGCGGCGCTCGGCCGCGGCGAGCCGGAGCCGGCCGACCGCGCCAGCCGGGACGCGGGTGAGCTGGGCACCCTGATCCGGCTGTTCCTGCTCGGCGGGACCGAGCCGGAGACGCAGGTCAAGGCCGCTTTTGCGCCGCTCGCGCCCGAGGATGCGGTCGCCGCGGGTGTGCTCGCGGCGGTCCCGGACGGCTACCGCGCCGCCCTCGACGTCCGCCCGCACGGGGACGAAGAAGGCTCCTGGTGGGTGGTCTCCGACCTCGACGCCGACGTGCTCGGCGCCACCGTGCCCGAGGACCACGTGCTCGGGGTCGGCCACGCGTCGCTGTCGCTGATCCGCGCGACCACCCGCCGCCCGGTCGGCACCCTGCTCGACCTGGGCACCGGCAACGGTGTGCAGGCGCTGCACGCGACCCGGCACGCGCAGCGCGTCACCGCCACGGACGTCTCCGCGCGGGCCCTGGCGCTGGCCGCGGCGACGTTCCGGCTGAACGAGCTGGACGTCGAGCTCGTCCGCGGCGAGTGGTTCGCGCCGGTCGCGCGGCGGAAGTTCGACCAGGTCGTCTGCAACCCGCCGTTCGTGGTCGGCCCGGCGCGTGTGGACTACACCTACCGCGACTCCGGGCTGGCCGGCGACGACGCGAGCGCGCTGGTCGTGCGGCAGCTGCCCGGGTTCCTGAACGACGACGGCGTCGGCCAGCTGCTCGCCTCCTGGCTGCACACCGGCAAAGAGGACTGGGCCGATCGGGTGAGCCGCTGGCTGCCCGCCGAGACCGACGCGTGGTTCGTCCAGCGCGACGTCGCCGACCCGGCGCTCTACGTCGGGACGTGGCTGCGCGACGCGGGCATCGATCCGCGCTCGGCCGAGGGGCGGGTCAAGGCGGCGGCGTGGCTCGACTGGTTCGCCGCCAACGACGTCCGGGGTATCGGCTTCGGCTTCGTCACGCTGCGGCGCGCGGCCGGGCGCACGCCGACGGTGGTGTGCGAGGACCTGCGGCAGGCCTACGACGACCCGCTGGGCCCGGAAGCCGCGGGCTGGCTCGACCGGGTGGAATGGCTGCGCCAGTCCGGTGAATCGTTGCTCGATGTCCGTTTTGTGGTGCCCGACACGGTTTTGCTGGAAAGCATCGAGGAACCCGGGGACGAGGGCTGGGCGACGACGGTCCGCCGGCTGCACCGCACCGACGGGCCGGGCTGGCAGCACGAGGTCGACGACCTGGCCGCGCGGCTGCTCGCGGGCTGCCGCGGTGCCCTGCCGCTGGAGGACCTGATCGAGCTCCTCGCGGCCGCGCAGGGCCTCGAAGCGGACGAGCTGGCCGCGGCCGCACTGCCGGTCGTGCGTGAGCTCGTCCGGCACGGGATGCTCGTCCCGGCGGGCCGATGAGGGCCGTCGCGGCGCGCGTCACCCGGGCGGAGGTGACCGTCGGCGGCGAGGTCGTCGGCGCGATCGCCGAGCCGGGTTTGCTGGTGCTGCTGGGAATCCACGCCGACGACGACGTCGTGAAGGCCGCGACGATGGCGCGGAAACTGCACGAACTGCGCGTGCTCCGTGACGAGGAATCATGCGCCACGGCGAATGCGCCGCTGCTCGTGGTGAGCCAGTTCACGCTCTACGGCGACACGAAGAAAGGCCGCCGGCCGTCGTGGACGCAGGCCGCGCGGCCCGAGGTCGCCGAGCCGTTGGTGGACACCGTCGTGGCCGAGCTGCGGGGCCGCGGCGCCACCGTGGCAACCGGACGGTTCGGCGCGATGATGGCCGTGTCGAGCGTCAATGACGGTCCGTTCACGGTTCTCGTAGAGGTCTAGACCATGGCGGGACGGTTCACTTCCTGACCTGATTCACACGGGATTCTCAGGTTTCCCGTCGGTCGCGCGTTCTCAGCAAAAGCTCAGCAATGGTGGAGCAACCGGAGCACCCTCGGAGTCGTCTCCTTTTCAGGCGAGCCGGGAACGTTTTGGGAACCCGGAGCGTTGTGCCAGATGTCCAGCCAAGCCGGCCGGACCGGCGTACCGGGTTCCACAGGCCCCGGGCCGCGGGTACGCACCGGCGGACCACCGCAGCAGCACGTTCAGCCCGTGACCGGGGAGGCAGAATGTCAGTCCAGACTCTCGAACGCGAGTCGCGCGGGATTCGCGAGCGCATCCCGGCTCAGGTGTCCGAGGAGCCGGTGAGCGTGGGGGCGCTCGCCGACGGCGACCTCGACGCCCCGAGCCCCGCCGCCGACCTCGTGCGCGTCTACCTCAACGGCATCGGCAAGACGGCGCTGCTGTCCGCGGCCGACGAGGTCGAACTCGCGAAGCGCATCGAAGCCGGCGTCTTCGCCCAGCACATGCTGGACACCGGGGAGAACCTCACCCCGAAGCGCCGCAAGGAGCTGTCCGCCCTGGTCCGCGACGGGCACGTGGCCAAGAACCACCTGCTGGAGGCCAACCTCCGCCTGGTGGTCTCGCTCGCCAAGCGCTACACCGGCCGGGGGATGCCGCTGCTCGACCTGATCCAGGAGGGGAACCTGGGCCTGATCCGCGCGGTGGAGAAGTTCGACTACTCCAAGGGGTTCAAGTTCTCGACCTACGCCACGTGGTGGATCCGTCAGGCCATCACCCGGGGCATGGCCGACCAGGGCCGCACCATCCGCCTCCCGGTCCACCTGGTGGAACAGGTCAACAAGCTCGCCCGCATCAAGCGCGACCTGCACCAGCAGCTCGGGCGCGACGCGACGCACGAAGAGCTGGCCTCGGAGTCGGGCATCCCGGCCCACAAGATCTCCGACCTGCTCGACCACTCGCGTGACCCGGTAAGCCTGGACATGCCGGTCGGCACGGAAGAGGACGCCCCGCTCGGTGACTTCATCGAGGACTCCGAGGCGACCGACGCCGAGAGCGCCGTGATCTCGAGCCTGCTCCAGGACGACCTCCGCCGTGTCCTCGCGACGCTGGACGACCGCGAGCAGCAGGTCATCCGCCTCCGCTACGGCCTCGACGACGGCCAGCCGCGCACGCTCGACCAGATCGGCAAGCACTTCGGGCTCTCCCGCGAGCGCGTCCGCCAGATCGAGCGCGAGGTCATGTCCAAGCTCCGCCAGGGTGAGCGCGCCGACCGGTTGCGCGCGTACGCCAGCTGATCAAGCTTCGCCGGAAGGGGCGGGTGCCACCAGGCACCCGCCCCTTTTGCGTGCTTACGACCAGTTTTTGAATGGCCGCGATGGAAAATTTTCCACGAAGAACGGGTTTCGGCGCCAACATGCCTGGGTAGCAACCTTTCGCCGACACCCGTTCGGCCGGATTGACTTATGACGTGCGTCACGCCACATTCGTCTAGCGGCTTTTACGGCGCCGGCACAGACCTCGCGGCCGGGTGTGCACGCACCCGGGCGCTCTCCCCGGGAGGTCGGGTCCGTCGGGGTGGACCCGGCCTCCCGACCAGCTGCCGTAAACGCACGCCGGCGGCACAACCCGCGCCTCCTCCAGCCAGACCTCCCCGCACCCCCCATCCAGCCAGACCCCCCGCAACCCCGATCCGAAGCCAGAACACGGCCGGCGGTGCCGGGTCAAGGCACGCTTTCCCGCCTTGACGCGGTACTGCCGGCCGTAGTCACAATCGAGCTTCGGGGTGGCGGAGACACCGAACCAGCGGCCGAACACAGAACTGCGGTGCCGGGTCAAGGCACGCTTTCCCGCCTTGACCCGGCACCGCCGGCCGTAGTCACAATCGAGCTTCGGGGTGGCGGGGACACCGAACCAGCGGAACCGCGTGGGGTGGCCCACAGTGACCGGGTGCATCTGTCCGGTTCCCGAACAGCGTGCGTAGGGTGGACCGATCCCGGAGCTGGCAAAGGAGCCTGGCAGTGCCGTCCACCACCACGTTTCAGCACACCGAAGTCCTCCCGCTGGGCAAGGACACCACCACCGAGTACCGGCTGGTCACCGACGAGGGTGTCGAGACCGTCGAAGCCGCCGGGCGGAAGTTCCTGAAGGTCGACCCCGCGGCGCTGACCACGCTCGCGCGCACCGCCATCACCGACATCCAGCACCTGTTGCGCACGTCACACCTCGCGCAGCTGCGGGCGATCGTCGACGACCCCGAAGCCAGCGGCAACGACCGGTTCGTCGCCATGGACCTGCTGCGCAACGCCGCCATCTCGGCCGGCGGGGTGCTCCCGATGTGCCAGGACACCGGCACCGCGATCGTCATCGGCAAGCGCGGTGAGGGGGTCCTCACCGGCGGTGACGACGAGCGCGCGCTGTCGCAGGGCATCTTCGACGCCTACCAGCAGCTGAACCTGCGGTACTCGCAGATGGCGCCGGTCAACTTCTGGGACGAGCGCAACACCGGCACGAACCTGCCGGCGCAGGTCGAGCTCTACCACAAGGACGGCCAGGACGACCCGGCCTACGAGTTCCTCTTCATGGCCAAGGGCGGCGGCAGCGCCAACAAGACGTTTCTCTACCAGGAAACGAAAGCCGTCCTGAACCCGAAGCGGCTCGCCCGGTTCCTCGACGAGAAGCTGCGCAGCCTCGGCACCGCGGCCTGCCCGCCGTACCACCTCGCGATCGTCGTCGGCGGCATGTCGGCCGAGTTCAACCTGAAGGTCGCCAAGCTCGCTTCCGCGCGCTACCTCGACAACCTCCCGCAGGAGGGCTCCGAGCTCGGGCATGCCTTCCGCGACCCGAGCCTCGAGCAGCAGGTCCTCGAAATGACCCGCCAGTTCGGCATCGGCGCGCAGTTCGGCGGCAAGTACTTCTGCCACGACGTCCGCGTGATCCGGCTCCCCCGCCACGGCGCGTCCTGCCCGGTCGGCATCGCCGTGTCCTGCTCGGCCGACCGCCAGGCCAAGGCCAAGATCACCGCCGACGGTGTGTTCATCGAGCAGCTCGAGCGCGACCCGGCCCGGTTCCTGCCCGAGGTCACCGAAGAGGACCTGTCCGACGACGTCGTGTCCGTCGACCTCAACCGCCCGATGGCCGAGATCCGCGCGCAGCTCTCGCAGCTGCCGGTGAAGACGCGGCTTTCGCTCACCGGGCCGCTGGTCGTCGCGCGCGACATCGCGCACGCGAAGATCGCCGAACGTCTCGACGCCGGTGAGGAAATGCCGGATTACCTGAAGGACCACCCGGTCTACTACGCGGGCCCGGCCAAGACGCCGGAGGGCTACGCGTCCGGCTCGTTCGGACCGACCACCGCCGGGCGGATGGACTCCTACGTCGAGCAGTTCCAGGCCGCCGGCGGCTCGCTCGTCATGCTGGCCAAGGGAAACCGCTCGAAGCAGGTGACCTCCGCGTGCGAGGCGCACGGCGGGTTCTACCTCGGCTCGATCGGCGGCCCGGCCGCGCGGCTCGCGCAGGACTGCATCAAGAAGGTCGACGTCCTCGAGTACGCCGAGCTCGGCATGGAAGCGGTCTGGAAGATCGAGGTCGAGGACTTCCCCGCGTTCATCGTCATCGACGACAAGGGCAACGACTTCTTCGCCAGCACCGGCGACCCGGTGCTGCAGATCAGCTTCCGCTGACCACGAAAGACGCCCCGTTCGTCCACTGTGGACGAACGGGGCGCCGTCACGTGCTCAGGGCGGGGAAGGGAGCACCGGCCCGCCGCCAGTGCTCCCCTCCTTCCCTGCTCCCTCAGCCGACGCGCTCGATCACAGCGCGCCGGATGAGGAACTTTCCGGGTTCCCGAACCTGCTCGAACGCCGCGTTGTTGAGCAGCGTGCAGCTGCCCGACACCGACGTCACCTCCACGGTCGTGGACTTCGAGTTGTCGAGGTTCGTCACCTTCAGCTTGGTACCGGCCGGGAACTGGTTGCTCGACGCCGCCGGCGCGCCACCCTCACCCGAGAGCGTCACGGTTGATCCGGGGCACACCACGTCACCCGTCTGGCCCGCGTCGGCCTGGTCGCCCGCGCCGGCCTGGTCACCCGCGTTCGCCTGATCTCCCGCCGCGGCGCCGTTGTCCATGCTGTTCTGGGCCGGGGCCTGCTGGGCCGGCGCTTCCTGGGCCGGCGCGGCCTGGCCGTTGTCCGCAACGACGTTCGCGGTGCACTCCGCGACCTGCCGCCGCTGCTGGATCAGGTCCACCACCGCCTGCCGGTTGGCGATCCTCGCGGCCGACTGCGCGTCCGGGTTCGCCTGCTGGCCGGCGATGAAGTTCAGGTTGTTCTGCAGTGCGGTGTCGAGTCCTGCGCAGTTCTCCTTGGGCGCTTCGGCCGCGTTGCCCGCGGGGCTGCTCAGCGCGATGGCGGCCGCGGTGATGCCGGAAACACCCAGCAACGCGGCCAGCCCGACGGTCGCCTGCTTGCGGTGCCGACCACTACTCAACCGGGGCATGGCGGCCCCTCCTCTCTGATCATCACCTCAATCCATGACACGGCTCGGTAACGGGGACGGTTCACCGGAGTTGTGAAGAGTTTCGACGGCTTCGCAGGAAGGTCAGACGACCGGCACCGCATCGTGGTCCGGACCACTGACGCGAGCGGCGGTCGCCCGCGCCCAGCGGCCGGTGGTGACCAGCCCCAGCACGAACACCAGTACGCCGCACCCGGCGACGATGGTCCAGCCGGCGCGGCCCGTCCCGGGCGGCGCCTCCGGGCTCGCCGCCACGACCGCGCCGATCACGGCCACCCCCAGGGAAATCCCGACCTGGCGGCTGGTCGAGGCGACCGCCGCGGCGAGCCCGGCCTGCTCCCGCGGCATGCCCGACACCGCGGCGTTCGTGATCGGCGCGTTGAGCATGCCGAACCCGACGCCGAAGCACACGTAACCCACCACCAGCAGGGAAATCGGTGTCGTCGGGGTGATCCCGGCGAGCACCACACCGGAGACCGCGATCCCGCCGCCCGCGATGACCAGCGGCAGCCGCGGTCCGCGGGACCCCACCAGCCGGCCGGCCAGCGGCGCGCACACCGCCGTCACCACCGCCATCGGCAGCGTCAGCAACCCCGCGTGCAGCGCGGAAAACCCGCGCGCCTCCTGCAGGTACAGCGAGTTGAGGAACAGGAATCCGGCGAGCGCCGCCAGCCCGCTGACGGCGGTGAGCGTCGCGCCGGAGAACGGCACGCTGCGGAAGAACCTGAGCTCCAGCAAGGGATCCTGCCGACGGCGCTCGTAGGGCAGCAGGATCGCCAAGGCCACCGCGGAAAGCGCGAAGCTGCCGATGATCTCCGGCGAGGTCCAGCCGGCGCCCTGGCCTTCGATGATCCCGAAGGTGAGCCCGGCGAGCAGGACGATCACCAGCAGCTGTCCCACCGGGTCGATCCGGCGCGGGCGCGGGGCACGCGACTCGGGTACGAACACCGCCGTCAGCACGATCGCGGCCACCCCGACCGGGACGTTGATCCAGAAGATCGAGCGCCAGCCCGCCCAGCCGACGAGCGCGCCGCCGAGCACCGGCCCGACCGCCATGCTCAGGCCGACCACGCCGGCCCAGACGCCGATCGCGCGGGCGCGCTCGCGGGGTTCGGTGAAGATGTTGGTGACGATGGACAGCGCGACCGGGTTGAGCATCGACCCGCCGATCGCCTGCAGCGCCCGGAACGCGACGAGCGACCCGACGTTCGGCGCGATCCCGCACAGCAGCGAGCCGAGGCTGAACAGCGCGAGCCCGGTCTGGAACGTCCGGCGGCGGCCGATGCGGTCCGCCGTCGAGCCGGACAGCATGAGCAGGCTGGCCAGCACGAGCGTGTACGCGTCGATCGTCCACTGCAGACCCGACACCGACGCGCCCAGTTCCGCCCGGATCGCCGGGAGTGCGAGGTTCACGATCGTGTTGTCGAGCCCGACGATGAACAGGCTCATGCAGCAGACGGCGAGGACCACCCGCCGCCGGACCGGCTGTGGCACCGACTACCCCACTTAGTTGCACGGACAATATTAAGCATCGTACAACTAATTGGGCGTGGTCTTCGTCAGGCGGGGAACAGCTCCGTGAGCCGGGCCAGGGTCTTCTCGATGCCCTGGGTGTTCCTGCGCGGGAACGGGCTGAGGCTGATGGCCAGCGGGAACTTCGCCGTCGACCAGTCGAACGTCTCGGTGACCTCGGTGCGGCCGCCGTCGAGGGGCTCGAGCCGCCAGCGCCAGCGGTGGCCGTTGAAGTGCCGCCACGCGATCAGGCGGCCCTCCTCGAACTCGACCACGGTGTTGAGGATCTTGTACGACGCGCCCATCTTCATGTCCATGCCGAACTTCGCGCCGAGCGTGAGCCGGTCCGGGCCGCCGGACTGGGCGGCCCGGACCGTGCCGGATCCGTCGATGAGCGGGTGCTGGGCCGGATCGGCCAGGAGCCCGAAGATCTTCTCCGGGGTCGTGGCGACGATCGCGGTGCGTGAGACCTGGCGGCTTCCCATCACCCGAGCCTAGATCATTTGGTCGTCTTCAGTACGACCGTGCGCTGGTCCAGCGGCGCGGCCAGGGAGACGGAGATCACCGGGTACCGGATGTCCATGGTGCACATCTGGCCGGTCTGCGCCTTGGTCTCGCTCAGGTTGACGACCACGTGGTCGCCCGCCTGCTCGGTCGCTTCGCCGAGGGCGTGACCACAGCCACCCTCCTGGGCGCGGATGTTGAGGATCGTGCCGCCGTTCGCGGTCCACACCTCGTGCGGGTAGTTGGCGGGCAGCGCCGCGGCGTCGACCTTGTTCGGCGGCACCGGGGTACTGCCCTCGGGCACCTCGAGCCGGGGTTTGCCCGGCGGGTTCGCCGCGGGCGACGTCGGCAGCACCGACTCGCTCGGCGGCGTCGAAACGCTGCCGGCGGGAGTCTCGGAGCTGCCCCCGGCGGCGGGCTGACCGGTGGGCATGTCTTGGCCGGCACAAGCCGTCGCCATCAGCAGGATCGCGCCTGTTCCGACCACCTTCGCTAAGTACCTCATGTCCCGAAGACGGAGCGCGGCGGCGCGGGGTTGCACGGCCGGCCGATTCGGTGAATTTCTGGCAGAGAGGGCTCCGGACGTGGTCTGGGAGGGCGACCCCGGGCATCCCGGGGCAGCCCTCCCAGCGTTCTTGTCGTGTTCAGCCCTGGCGGAGGACGACCGTGCGCGTCCCGAGCGGCTCGGCCAGCGGCAGGGGGATCGTGATCTCCCGGATGTAGTCCGGGCACATCTGGCCCTTCTGCGCGGCGGTGACGGCGACCAGCACGACCACCTGCTGCGCCGTCTGCTCACCGACGTGCGCCGAGATGCGGCGGCAGCCGCCCTCCTCGGCCTGCAGGATCAGCGTCTTGCCGTCCAGGCTCCGGGTCAGGCTGCGCGGGTACCCCTCGGGCAGCGTGCGGGCGTCGACCTGCGTCTCGGCGACGACGTCGTCACCCGGGGCGATGCCCTGCGTCGGGCGGCCGACGGTCGGGGACGGCGGCGGGGCGGCCGTCGGGCCGACGGTCGGGGTGACCGTGCCCGGCACCGAGGACGACGTCGCCGGGGCGGGGTTGCCCGCCGGAGCGCCGCCGGAACTCGCCCCGCAGGCCGTGACCGTGAGCAGCAGCAGGCCCGTCCCCAGCAGTTTCACCGTCGTGCGCATACCTGCCAGACGGACCGGACCCCCGCCCGGTTGCATCAACTCCGGAAACCTACCGATGTGCCGCCCGGCCACGGACCAGGCCGAGGAGCACCACCCCCGCGAGGGTCACTCCGAGCAGCACGACCGTCGCCGCCGAGGCGAGGAACACCTGGCCGCGGTCCGTCAGCGCGAAGATGCTCGCCGGGAGCGTGCGCCAGTCCGGCGGGTACAGCATCATCGTCGCGCCCAGCTCGCCCATCGACATCGCCAGCGCGAGGCTCGCCGACGCCGTCATCGCCGGGAGCAGCACCGGGACCCGGATCCGCAGCAGCACCCGCACCGGGGACACCCCCAGGGACGCCGCGGCCTGCGCGAGCTGCGGATCGACGCGGGCGAGCGCCGCCGAGACCGTGCTGTAGGCGAACGGCAGCAGGATCAGCAGGTGCCCGAGCAGCACGATCCAGCGGGTGCCGTTGAACGCCAGCGGCGGCCGGCTGAACGCCACCAGCAGCGCCAGCCCGAGCACCACCGACGGCACCGCGATCGGCAGGTGGAACACCGTGTCGGCGACCCGCCGCAGCCGCCGCGGCGCGCTCTCCGCGGCCAGCGCGGCCCACGTGCCGAGCAGCACCGCCGCCGCACCCGCGATCACCCCCGTCTGGATGCTCACCGAGAGGCTCGCGAACGTCTCCCCCGACAACGCCGAGACGTAGTGCCCGAGCGTGAACCCGCCGGGCAGCACGCCGGTCCAGTGCCCGGCGAACGACGCGAGCACGATCATCACCAGCGGCGCGGCCACCACGAGGGTGAACACCACGCCGAACACCAGCCACAGCAGCAGTTTGCTACGCCGCGTCCACAGCAGCACCGCGCCTCCTTCCCGACAGCACCCGGTAACTCCCGTACAGCAGCAGCGAAATCGCGACGTCGACCAGGGCGACGACGCTCGCCGCCGGGAAGTCGAACGTGACGATCCCCTTGCCGTACACCAGCATCGGCAGCGTCGTGACACCCTTCGCGCCGAGGAACAGCACGATGCCGAACTCGTTGAGCGCGAGCAGCAGCGTCAGGCACGCCCCCGAGGCCAGCGACGGCAGCGCCGCGGGCAGCACCACCCGCCACAGCACCCGCCCGGGCCGCGCGCCCAGCGAGGCCGCGACGTCCAGGTGCACGCCGGGGACCTGGCCGAACGCCGCGAGCGCCGGCCGCATCACGAACGGCGTGTAGAAGGTGATCTCGGCGAGCAGCACGCCCCACGGCGAGTACAGGAACCCGCCCGCGCCGAACACCCCCGCGCTGCCGTAGAGGAAGGTGAACGCCAGCGCGATGAGGAACGACGGGAACGCGAGCACCGTGTCGACCAGCCGCGACAGCGTCCGCGCGCCCGGGAACGGGACGAACGCGATCACCAGCGCGAGGAACGTGCCGAGCAGCACGCAGCCGGTGGTCGCGCCCAGCGCCAGCAGCACGGTTTGCCCGGCCGCGTCACGGAACTCCGCCGAGCCGAGCACGTCGGCCCACACGGCGAGGCCGAACCCACTGTCCGTGGTCAGGGACTGCCCGGCCACCAGGACCAGCGGATACCCGAAGAACACCACGACGACCACCAGCGGCGGCAGCAGCCAGCCGCCGCGGGTGCGCCGCGCCGACGTCCGCCGGGGCCGCGTCACGACGGCTTCGAGGGCGACGCCGGTCACGGGCCGACCCCGACCAGCGGGCAGCCGTCCGGGATCGACACACCGACGGCCGTCCCGACGGAGAAGGCGTCGGGGACCTCGGCCCGGATCACCGCGCCGCCGGCCAGCTCCAGGTCCAGGCGGTAGCCGGTCCCCCGCCACTGCACCGCCCGGACCAGCGCCGGCAGGGTGTCCGCGCCGGGCTCGCCGACGCCGACGCGGTGCGGGCGCACGCCGAGCGCGACCGGGCCGGAGCCGAGGGCGCCGGTCGGCTCGGCGGTCAGCTCGCGCCCGCCGAGCCGCACGGTCGCGGGCTGCCCGTCACGCACGAGGTCGACCGGGATGAGGTTGGCCGCGCCGAGGAAGCTCGCGGTGAACCCGTCGGCCGGGCGCCGGTAGAGCTGTTCGCACGGGCCGGTTTCGACCAGCCGCGAGTCGCGCATGACGGCGATGCGATCGGCGAGCGCAAGCGCCTCCCCCTGGTCGTGGGTCACGTAGACGAGCGTGGTGTCCGGCAGCTCGGCACGCAGCCGCAGCAGCTCCGCGATCATGTCCTCGCGCAGCGCGGCGTCCAAAGCGGACAGTGGCTCGTCGAGCAGCAGCACGTCCGGCCGGATCGCCAGCGCCCGGGCGAGCGCGACCCGCTGCTGTTGCCCGCCGGAGAGCTCACGCGGGAACCGCCTTGCGTAGGCGCCCATGCCGACCAGTTCGAGGACCTCGGCGACCCGCGCCGCCACCTCGGCGCCCGGCGTCCGCCGGGCCTTGAGCCCGAAGGCGACGTTGGCGTCGACGCGCATGTGCGGGAACAGCGCGTAGCTCTGCACCACCACCCCGAGCCCGCGCCGGTGCGGCGGCAGGTCGGTAACGTCTTCGCCGGCCAGGAGAACCCGGCCCGCGCTGGGCCGGACGAACCCGGCGAGGGCCTTGAGCGCCGTCGACTTGCCGGAGCCGGACGGCCCGAGCAGCGCGAGCGTCTCACCGCGGGCCACGCTGAGGTCGAGGGTGTCCAGCGCCACGGTGTGTCCGAAGTGGACGGACACGCCGCGGAACTCGACGGCCGGCGTCATCGGCCGACGGCTTTCTTGTAGGCGGCCAGGTCGGCGTCCAGCTTGCCGAGCACGGTGGTCCAGTCCGGGTGCCAGATCTCGACGCCGTCGAGCGCGGCCTTGATCTTCTCCGCGTTCGCACCGGTGGCGGTGACGTCGGCGCGGGCCGGGATGCCGAAGGCGTCGGCGGTCTTCGCCTGGACCTCGGGTGAGAACAGGAAGTCGAGGAGCTTCTTCGCGTCGTCCGGGTGCGGCGCGTTCGTCACCAGCCCGGCGTAGTACGGCAGCGCGAACGTCGAGCGCTTGCCCTGTGCGTCGGCCGGGAAGAACACGTCGAAGCCGCCGCTCTTGGCGATCTCGGCGAGGTTCATCTGGACGTCGCCGTTCGCGACCAGCAGCTCGCCCTTGGCGACCTTCGGCTGCAGCTTGCCGGTGGACGACGACGGCCCGGCGTTGTTCGCCTCGAGCTTGCCGAGGTAGTCGAGCGCGCCCTGCGCACCGAGGACGTGCTGCAGCTGCAGGAGCACCGCGGTGCCGTCGCCGGCCTCACCGGGCGTGGAGTACTGGACCTTGCCCTTGAGCTTCGGGTCGAGCAGGTCGTCCCAGGTCTTGGGGGTGGCGCCCGGATGGTGGATGAAGCTGAGGTAGTTGTTCATCATCGCGGCGAAGCGGCCCTGCGGGTCCTTGTCGGACACCTGGCCGGTCCCCGGCGGGGTGTACGGCTGCAGCAGCCCGGCGACCCGCTGGATGAACGGCGGCAGCGTGACGAGGACGTCGGCCTGGGTGTTGGCCTTCTCCTTCTCGACGCGGGACGCGACCTCGCCGGAGCCCGCGGTGACGGCCTGCACGGTGATGCCGGTCTGCTGCTCGAACTCGGCGAACCGGGCGGTGTACCAGTCCTCCAGTCCGTCCACTGTGTACACGGTGACGGTCTTGCCGCCGGCGCTCGCGGCGCCGGTGCCACCGCAGGCGGTGAGCAGGCCGGTCAGCGCCACGGCGAGCGCGGCGAGGGTCTTCTTCATCGGGTTTCTCCTTCGAGCACGGCGGGGAGGTCACGGACGGATTCGAGGACGTGGGTGGCTTCGAGGAGGTCTTCGCGGCGGCCCGCGCCGGTGAGCACACCCGCGACGACGGACGCCCCGGCACGCAGGCCGCACAAGACGTCGGACGCGGTGTCCCCGGCGACGGCGACCTGCCGCACGTCGGTGACCTCGAGCCGCAGCGCGGCGGTGAGGACGAGGTCGGGGAACGGGCGGCCGCGCACGCCGGCACCCGGGGCGAGCGCGAGGTCGGCGAGGTCGCGCCAGCCGAGGGCGTCGAGGATGGCCTGCTGGGTGGCGGGGGCGAAACCGGTGGTGAAGGCGACCTTGACGCCGTTTTCGCGCAAGCCGCGGATGACGTCTTCGGCACCGGGGATCGGCGTGCACGCGCCGTCGCGCACGAGGTCGCCGTACGCGGCTTCGAACGCGGCATTGGCTTGCTGCGCCAGGGTTTCGTCGCCGAGCAGGGCGCGGAAGACGGTGATCTTCGACTGGCCCATCGTGTCGACGACGTACTTCAGCATCTCCGGGTACTTCTCGTCGGGCACACCGGCGGTCTTGATCGCGGTGGTGAAGGCGCGCACGACCAGGCCGTCGTCGGCGACGGTCGTGCCGGCCATGTCGAGGACGACGAGTTCGGTGGTCACAGGCCCAGCTCCTCGGCGGTGTCTTCGGCGATGGCGGGCGAACAGGTCATGCCACGCCCGCCCGGGCCGGTGACCAGGAAGGCGTTGTCCGCGACGCGCGCGCGGTGCACGATCCGGCCGGTGTCGGTGGTCTGCGCGTACACCCCGGCCCAGCGGCGCCGGATGCGCGGGAGCGGGCGGCCGAGCAGCGCCCCGGCGACGTCGGCGAGGTGCTCGTACGGGTCTTCGGTGACGTCGAAGGGGAACGGCTCGTCGTATTCGTGGGTGTCGCCGATGGTCAGCGAGCCGTCGAGCCGCTGGACCAGCAGCAGCTGCATGCGGTGGGCCTGCGCGACCTCGCCCTGCGGCTGCCCGGCTTCGAGGGTGTCGAGGGCCGGACCGCGGTAGGCCGGGTAGTAGCGGAAGCTGTCACCGTCGGCGACGCTCGTGGTGAGCGTTTCGCCCAGGGGCTCGGTCTGCGCCATCTGCAGCCGGACCTTCCGCACCGGCGGGTCCCCGGCCAGCTCCCGGACGAGGCCGCCGGTCCACGCGCCGGTGCAGAACACGACGACGTCACCCTCGTGCCGGTCACCGTGGTCGTCGACCACGCCGGTGCCGGTCAGGTGGCGGACCTCCCGGCCGGGCCGCCAGGTGTAGCGGCCGGTCCTGCTCAGCTCGGCGCGCAGGGCGGGCTGAGCGGTGCGCGGCTCGACGGCGGCGTCGCGCTCGCACCACAGCGCGCCGAGGAAGTCCCCGCGCAGCGCCGGGTTGAGCTCGCGGGCTTCCGTGGCATCGAGCAGCTTGTACCCGCGCTCGGCGGCTTCGGACCCTTCACCGGCTTCGCGCGCGACGGCGAGTTCGGCTTCGGTCCGGACGACGGTCAGGGAGCCGTTGGCCCGGAAGCCGAGCCCCGGGACGCGCTCGCCGATCCGCTCCCACAGCAGCCGGGCCCGCAGCGCGGTGTCCAGCTCGGCGCCGGTGGCGCGGCCGCCGACCCAAACCAGCCCGAAGTTGCGCACGGACGCGCCCCGGGCCTCGGGTTCACGTTCGAGCTGGACGACGTCGTGACCGCGTTCGACGGCCTGCCAGGCGTGCAGCGTGCCGAGCACGCCACCGCCCACGATGAGGATTCGCACGCCGCCCACGCTCTCCGGAGCGCGCCAACAGCCGCTGTCCCCCCGGCGAACACGGCGTGAAGCACCATCGAATATTGGACCGGATGAGTTACCGTCCCGTTATCTTCGCGGCTGTCGTGAGGGCTTGGAGGCGAGCCGTGGGCAACTCGCGCCCGACGGATCCGGGCGCGGCGACATAAACGACTCGTTCACCACGTCCGGCGGCCGGATCGGCTTATCTTCGCGGCTGTCGCGAGGGCTTGGCGGCGACAGTGACGCACCCAATGCGGCGTTGGGTGCGTCTGACGCACCGAACGCCACATTGGGTGCATCGCGCCTCGGCGAGCGAGACCGTCAAAGCCGTCCGACGGCGACGAACACGCAGACCGCGAGGATCAGCGTGTTGATCCCGACGTTCCGCCACTCGGCCGGTTTGTGCTGCCCGACCGCCAGCCGCCCGTGCATCACCATCGCCCCCACCATCACCACGGCCAGCCCGGCCGCCGCCCAGCCGGTGAGCGCCGGCGCGATGCCCAGGAGCACCGGCAGGATCAGGCCCAGCACGGCGAAGAGCTCGCAGATCGCGGTGAACCGGACCACGGGCAGCGGATAGGCCGCCGCGCCCGTCTGCCCGGTTTCGAGCATCCGCTGCCGCGACATCGTCGACTTCAGCGCGCCCGACAGGGCGAAGATCGCGGCCAGCAGGACCTGTCCGGCCCACAACGCGGTGTTCATCTCGTCCTCCCATTCGGTCAGGTGCGGGAGGAACGAAGACGCCCGGGAAAACGTGACAGTCAGTCGGCGCGGCCCAGGCGGGTCATGAAGCTGAGCCGGTCACCGCGGTAGAGCGAACGCACGCGCTCGAACGGCGCGCCGTCCGGGCCCCACGAAATGCGGTGCATGAGCAGCATGGGCAGGGCCGGGTTGGTCCCGATCAGGAGGGCTTCGCGCGGGGTCGCGAGCACGGTCTCGACCCGCTCCTCGGCGCCGTCGAACACCACGCCGAGCTTCTCGGTCAGGCACGCGTAGAGCGACTGCTCGGGGTTGAACACCTCCATCAGGGTCGGGAACCGCTCGGCCAGGAGATATGTCGACTCCAGGCCCACGCGCTCCTCGTCGGCGAGCAGCACCCGCTCGATGTGGATCACTTCGGCGTCCGACGTCACCTGCAGGTCGGCGGCCAGCGCGCTGCCGGCCACCCGCCGCTCCAGCGTGATCACGTTCCGGCCCGGCCGGATGCCCTGGCGGCGCAGCCCTTCGGTGTAGCTGACCAGGGCCAGCGGCTGGATGAGCTTGGGCCCCGCGACGTAGGTGCCGCTCCCCTGGCGGCGGCTGAGCTTGCCCTCGAGCACCAGTTCCCCGACCGCCTGCCGCACGGTCGCCCTCGACACCTCGAAGCGCTCGCACAGCTCCCGTTCCGTGGGCAGCACCGCCCCTTCGCCGAGTTCCGCGATCACCGCCAGCAGTTCCACCTTGACCGCGTAGTACCGCGGCACACGGCCGTGCTCGGGAATCCCGTCGAGGACGGGACCGTCGGCGGACAGGCGGGAATGGCGTAAGGGGGCAGGCACGGAATCGACCCTATTCGGTTCCCGCAGCGCCGTGGTTCGCTGTGGCGCGTAACACGGCTGTCACCCGGAGGATCACCCGGTTGCGCCCGGCGCCGATTCCCGGACGGG
Organism: Amycolatopsis sp. NPDC051758; assembly: GCF_044453095.1. Lineage (NCBI taxonomy): Bacteria > Bacillati > Actinomycetota > Actinomycetes > Pseudonocardiales > Pseudonocardiaceae > Amycolatopsis > Amycolatopsis sp. NPDC051758. The sequence continues at coordinate 466,939 of NZ_JBITCJ010000003.1, forward strand.
ATTCACCAGGAAATCGGCAGGTTTACGCCCGGGGAAAGGTCGGTGAATTCCGGGACGAACAGGCCGGGCTCGCCACCGCGGTCCGGAACCCGGAGTCCGGTTACCGGGCCCTTCGGCCCACGGCGTTCGACGCCTCCGCCGGTGAGAAATCACCCAACCGCCCGAAACATCCGAAGAAAGTTGGTTGTCCCGGTTGTGAGCACCTGGTGTAGTCATGGGGCCGCTGACGGCAACGGCTTCCACTGTGGACACTGGAAGGACTGATCCCCTTGGCTCCCAAGCGCTGGTTCACCCTGCTCAGAAACGTCACCACCGCCGTGGCCGCGGTCGCCGCGGCCGCGTCGCTGGCCACCCCGGCGATCGCCACCGCGGCCCAGCCGCCGTCCACCGACGTCGTCGGCGGGACCCGGGCCGCCCAGGGCGAGTTCCCGTTCATGGTGCGGCTGTCGATGGGCTGCGGCGGCGCGCTGTACACCAACCAGATCGTGCTGACGGCCGCGCACTGCGTCAGCCGGACCGGTTCGAACACGTCGATCACGGCGACCGTCGGCGTGGTCGACCTGCAGAGCACGAGCGCCAAGAAGATCAAGTCGACCTACGTCTACCAGTCGCCCACCTACGGCACCTCGACCGGTGGCGACTGGGCGCTGATCAAGCTCGCGAGCCCGGTCACCGGCCTCTCGACGCTGCCGATCGCGACGACCTCGACGTACAACACCGGCACGTTCACCGTGGCCGGCTGGGGTGCGGCGACCGAGGGCGGCGCGCAGCAGCGGTACCTGCTGAAGGCGACCGTGCCGTTCGTGTCCGACAGCACCTGCCAGGCCCAGGGCGGCAGCTACCCCGACCTGATCCCGAGCGCCGAGATCTGCGCCGGCAACCTGAGCGCCGGCGGCGTCGACACCTGCCAGGGTGACTCCGGCGGCCCGATGTTCCGCCGGGACAACAACAACGCCTGGATCCAGGTCGGCATCGTCAGCTGGGGTGACGGCTGCGCCCGGCCGCACGCGCCCGGCGTCTACACCGAGGTGAGCACGTTCGCGTCGAAGATCGCCGCGGCCGCCTCCTCGCTCTAGTTCTCCCCATGCCGTCAAGGCCACCTTACGGGCGTCTGACGCTCGTAAGGTGGCCTTAACGGCTTTTCAGCGGGTCTTGTCCAGGCGGGACAGTGCTTCTTCGTAGCCGGCGACGAGTTCGGCGACGACGTCGGCGACCGGGCGGACCTGGTTCATCCGGCCGACGATCTGCCCGACCGGCATCGACACCACGCTCGGGTCATTCGCCGCGTGGATCCGGTTGTGGGCGTGGGAAACCAGCAGGTTCTGCAACGGCATCGGCAACGGCTCGGGCGCGTCGGCCGCGGCCCACGCCTCGGTCCACCGCGTCTTCAGCAGCCGCGCCGGCTTGCCGGTGTAGATCCGCGTCCGCACGGTGTCCGACGACGTCGCGCCGACCAGCGCCTGCTGCATCGCCACCGACTCGCCCATGGTCTGCAGGTACTCCTCGGTGGCGAGCCACATCGAGCCCATCCAGACGCCGGACGCGCCGAGCGCGAGCGCCGCGGCGACCTGGCGGCCGGAGCCGATCCCGCCGGCGGCGAGCACCGGCACGTCGACGGCGTCGACGATCTCCGGCACCAGCACCATGGACGCGATCTCGCCGGTGTGCCCACCGGCTTCGTACCCCTGCGCGACCACGAAGTCGACGCCGTTCTCGACGTGCCGGACCGCGTGCTCGGCCTTGCCGGCCAGCGCCGCCACCGGCACCCCGCGGTCGTGGCACTGGCCGATGACGTCCGCCGGCGGGGAGCCGAGGGCGTTGGCGATCAGCTTGATCGGGTGGTTGAGCGCCACCTCGACGTGCGACCGGGCGACCGAGTGCAGCCAGCCGAGCACGCCCGCGCGTTCGTCGGTGTCGTCCGGCAGCGGCGGCACCGCGAGGTCGCGCAGCACCCGGTCGACGAAGGCGCGGTGGCCCTCCGGGATGTGCTTCGAGAGGTCGACCTGGGTGCCCTCGGCGGGGATCTTCGCCGGCATCACGATGTCGACGCCGTAGGGCTTGCCGCCGGTGTTCTCGTCCATCCAGGTGAGCACCCGGTCGAGCTCGGCGGCGTCGTTGAACCGGACGCAGCCGAGCACACCGAGCCCGCCGGCGCGGCTGAGCGCCGCGGCGACGTGCTCCGACGGGGTGAACCCGATGATCGGCAGGTCGATGCCGAGCCGGTCGCAGAGCGGTGTCCGCACTTGGGGTGTCCTCCTCAGACGGGCTGGGCCGTGGCCGGCTCGTGCTCGGCCGCGTAGCGCTGGGCCCACGGGTAGTCCGGTTTGCCGCTGGGCGAGCGGCCGATCTCGTCGGCCAGCCAGACCGTGCGCGGCACCTTGTACCCGGCGATCTCGCCGCGGACGTGCGCGTCGAGGCCGGCGAGGTCGGTGCCGGCGCCCGCGCGCAGCTGGACGACGGCGGCGACGCGTTGGCCCAGCCGGTCGTCCGGCACGCCGATGACCAGCGCGTCGAAGACGTCGGGGTGCGACTTCAGCGCCCCTTCGACCTCTTCGGGGTAGACCTTCTCGCCGCCGGTGTTGACACACTGGGAGCCGCGGCCGAGCAGCGTGACCGTGCCGTCCTCTTCGTAACGGGCGTAATCACCCGGGACGACGTAGCGGACGCCTTCGAGGTCGACGAAGATCTTCTTGCTCTTCTCGGGATCGCCGTAGTAGCCGAGCGGGACGTGCCCGCGGCGGCCGATCAGCCCGACCGCGCCGGGCTTCTTCTCGACGAGGTGCCCGTCGTCGTCGAGCAGGATGGCGTCCTTGCCGAAGTTCACCCGGGGGCCGGCGCTGTGGTCGGATCCCTTGGCCACCATGCCGATCCCGGTGAAGCCGCTTTCCGACGCGCCGATCGCGTCGGTGATCACGGCGTTCGGCACGAGCTCGACGAACTCCTGCTTGACCGACTGCGAGAACAGCGCGGCGTGGCTCGACACCGCAACGAGCGACGAAGCGTCGTAGTCGCCTTCACGGAAGGCCTCGATGAGCGGGCGCGCCATCGCGTCGCCGACGATCGTGAGGACCTGGACCTTGTTGTCCTGCACGGCTTTCCACACCTCGTGCGCGTCGAACCGCGGCACGAAGACCACCGGGCTGCCGGTGAACAGCGCGCCGAACGCGGCCCACTGCGCGGCGCCGTGGATCAGCGGCGCGGCCGGCAGGCGGGTCAGGCTGCCGGCCTTGCCCTGCTCGGCGAGCGTCCATTCGTCGGGGACGTACTCGCCGGTGACGAAGTTGATCCCGCCGCCGAGCGCGCGCCAGATGTCTTCGTGGCGCCAGAGCACTCCCTTGGGGTAACCCGTGGTGCCGCCGGTGTAGAGGATGTAGAGGTCGTCGTTGCTCCGCTCGGCGAAGTCGCGCTCGGGCGACTGAGCCTCCAGTGCGGCCTCGTAGTCGACGCCGCCGTAGCTCCCGTAGTCGCCGTCACTGCCGTCGTCGATCACGACAACGTGTTCCAGTTTCGGCGCCTCGGGCAGCGCCGCGGCGACCTTGTCGGCATAACTTCTCTCGTGCACGAGCGCAACGAGATCGGCGTCGTTGAAGAGGTAGACGAGCTCGCCGTGCACGTACCGGTAGTTGACGTTGACGGCGATCGCGCGCAGCTTGTACGCGGCGATCATCGCCTCGAGGGCCTCGATCGAGTTGCGGGAGTAGACCCCGATGTGGGATCCGCGTCCCACGCCGTGCGCGGCGAGGTGGTGGGCGAGCCGGTTGGCCCGCGCCTCCAGTTCGGCGAAGGTGACTCGCCGGTCGCCGCACACGACCGCGACGCGCTCCGGCACGGCGTCGACGGCGTGCTCCAGAAGATCCGCGATGTTGAGTGCCACGTCCTCAAAGTAGAACATGTTATCGTTCTGGGCAATGGCACTGCTCCGATGACACTGCTTCTCCAGGAGGTTTCCGTGGGTGAACCGCACGCGCTGGTTTCGCAGGACGGGCCGACGCTCATCGTCACGATGAACCGGCCCGAGGCGCGCAACGCGATCACCGGCGAGATGATGTCGATCATGGTCGACGCCTGGGACCGGGTGGATTCCGACAACTCGATCCGCAGCTGCATCCTGACCGGCGCGGGCGGCGCGTTCTGCGCGGGCGCGGACCTGAAGTCGATGTCCCGGAACTCGCCCGCGAAGTCGTTCGACGAAGGCAAGTTCGACCCGGCCAACATCCCCGGCCTGCTGAAAGGCCGCCGCCTGACAAAGCCGTTGATCGCGGCGGTCGAGGGCCCGGCGATCGCCGGCGGCACCGAGATCCTGCAGGGAACGGACATCCGCGTCGCGGGTTCGAGCGCACGCTTCGGGGTCTCGGAGGCCCGGTGGGGACTGTTCCCGATGGGCGGTTCGGCGGTGCGCCTGCCCCGCCAGATCCCGTACACGATCGCGGCGGACATCCTGCTGACCGGCCGCCACCTGACCGCCGACGAGGCCCTCGCCATCGGTTTGATCGGGCACGTCGTCCCGGACGGCCAGGCGCTCACCCGCGCGCTGGAGCTGGCTTCGCTGGTGAACGCCAACGGCCCGCTGGCCGTGCGGGCGATCCTCCGGACGATCCGGGACACCGAGGGGCTCCACGAAGAGGAAGCCTTCAAGCTGGATTCGCAGTACGGGATCGAGGTTTTTGCGTCGGAGGACGCGAAGGAGGGGCCGCGGGCCTTCTCGGAGAAGCGGAAGCCGGAGTTCCGCGGCCGCTGACGATCAGCTCCGGACCGTCTCCTCCCACTCGATGTGGTGTTCGTAGATCCACCGACTCGGGTCGGCGCCGGTGCGGGCCATGCGCTTCATCGCCAGGCTCATGACGACGTCGCGCGGCACCCGGGCCAGCGGGCCGAGCGCCTTCCAGCCACCGGTCCGGTTGCCCTGCTCGACGACGCGTTCCACCCGTTCGCGACGCAGCCGTTCGTAGGCGGTGAACGCGGCCTCGACGCCCGAGCCGTCCCGCAGGCACCGGGCCAGCACGACGGTGTCTTCGATGGCCATCGCCGCGCCCTGCCCGATCGACGGGGCGGTGGCGTGGGCGGCGTCCCCGATGACGATCATCCGGCCGCGGTGCCACCGCGGCACAGTGGGGACGTCGTAGGTGTTCCAGCCCGCGAAGATCTCTTCGGTCGCCGCGATGATGTCCACGGCGGGCCCGCGGTCCCGCCGGAACAACTCGATCAGCCGAGACCGCCACTGCTCCGGGCTGATCGCGGCCAGTTCGGCCGGCGTGGGTTCGGTGGCGCTCGCCGGGTTCGCCACCCACCAGACTTCGCCGTTGGGGTGCGCGGTGTGGGCGAAGAAGGAGCGGCGGCCGAAGATCGCGTGCATCATGCCCGGCTCACCGGCCGTGACGCCGCGTGCGTAACCACCGGTGTTGAGCAGCCCGGTGTATCGCGCGCCGGGCGCACCGGGGGTGATGATTTCGCGGGTGCGCGAGCGCAGGCCGTCCGCGCCGATCAGCAGGTCGCCTTCGGCCGTCGTGCCGTCGGCGAACCGGGCTCGCACACCGTCGGCGGTGCTTTCCGCGGCCACCAGCCGCTTGCCGTACTCGATGGGCACGCCGCACCGGACGGCCTGCTCGCGCAGGGTGCGGTAGAGGTCGGCCCGCTTGACCGTCCGGCTCACCGTGCCGTCCGCCAGGGCCGCGCCGTAGGGCAGCTCGCCGAGCTTCCGGCCGGACCCGCTGCTGATCGTGATCCGCGGGGTGTCGAAGCCGAGCCCGCGGACGTCCACGTCCACCGCGCGCAGGGCGTCGAGGGCGTTCACCGCGAGCGTCAGGTAGACACCTGCGTTGTCCGCCGTCCGGTCGTACGCCTCGTGGACGACCGATCGGATCCCGGCCTTGTGCAGGGCGATCGCACTCGACGCGCCGGCGATCCCGCCGCCGATGATCAGGGCTGTGTATGTCATACACAGCAGTTTATGGCATATACTAGACGGGAAGGCAAGCCTCTCGAACGGATACGAGGACGATGACCGACAAGCTGCCGGCCGGACTGGACCTGCTCTGGGGACGCGACGACGAGCAAGAACCCAGGCCGGGGTTGAGCGTGCCGGCCATCGTGCGCGCGGCCGTGGAACTGGCCGACACCGAAGGGCTCGGCGCGGTGTCCATGGCCCGGATCGCCGAGCGGCTGGGCTTCACCACGATGTCGCTCTACCGGCACGTGAAGAGCAAGAACGACGTGCTGCTGCTGATGCTGGACTCGGTCGCGGCCGTGCCCGCCGAGCTCGACCAGCCCGGCGACGACTGGCGGCTCGGCCTCGAGCGCTGGTGCCGGGCGCAGTGGGTGATGCTGCGCGCGCATTCCTGGGTGGTGCACCTGCCCATCACCGGGCCGCCGGTCACGCCCAACCAGCTGACCTGGACCGACCGTGCCCTGCGCGCGCTGCGCGGGACCGGGCTCACCGAAAGCGACAAGGTCGGTGCGGTCCTGCTGGTCGCCAACTACCTGCTCACCACCGCCCGGCTGAGCACCGAACTCGGGGCGGCCGCGTCGGGCGAGTCGGTCGCCGCCTACAGCACCCTGCTCGGCGATCTTGCCGACGCACAACGGTTTCCGGCGCTGCGCACGGCGATCGACGCGGGCGCGTTCGACTACCCGGCGGACACCGCGGAGGAGGACCGGCAGCTCGACTACACGTTCGGCCTGGACCGGATCCTCGACGGCGTCGCCACGCTCATCGAGCGGCGAACCGGCTGACTCACACCACGTACTTCTCCCGCAGGTGGCGCTTGTACAGCTTCCCGTTCGGGTCCCGCGGCAGCTCCGCTACCCGGCGGACACCGCGGAGGAGGACCGGCAGCTCGACTACACGTTCGGCCTGGACCGGATCCTCGACGGCGTCGCGACGCTCATCCGGCAGCGAACGGGCTGACTCACACCACGTACTTCTCCCGCAGGTGGCGCTTGTACAGCTTCCCGTTCGGGTCCCGCGGCAGCTCCGCCAGGTAGTCGATCGACCTCGGCAGCTTGAACTTCGCCAGCCGCGTCGCCGCGTACTCCAGCAGTTCCGCGGTCAGGTCGGACGAAGGCGCGACGCCGGGCGCAGGCTGCACGACGGCCTTGATCTCCTCACCCCAGTCCTCGTGCGGCACACCGAACACTGCCACGTCGCCGACCGCCGGATGCATCACCAGCTCACCCTCGATCTCCGCCGGGTAGATGTTGACCCCGCCCGAAATGATCAGGTCCGCCTTGCGGTCGTGCAGGTACAGGTACCCGTCCGCGTCGAGGTGCCCGACGTCGCCGAGGGTGAACAGGGACCCGACCCGCGCGGCGGCCGTCTTCGCCGGGTCCTTGTGGTACGAGAACTCCGAAGCTCCCATCTGCAGGTACGCCGTGCCGATCGAGTCCGGCGGGAGCTCGGCCCCGGTGTCGTCCAGGACCTTGATCGTCGAGCCCGGCCACGGCCGCCCGACCGAGCCCGGCTTGCGCAGCCAGTCCTCCCCCGTGATCACCGTGCCGCCGCCCTCGGTCGCCGCGTAGTACTCCGTGACGACCGGGCCCCACCACGCCAGCATCCGTCGCTTGACCTCCGGCGGACAGGGTGCCGCGCCGTGGATCATCACCCGCAGCGAGCTCAGGTCGTGCCGCGATCGGACGCCGGAAGGCAGCGCCAGCAAGCGCCGGAACTGCGTCGGAACCATATGGCTGTGCGTCACGCGGTGCCGCTCGATCAGCGTGAGCATCTCCGCCGCGTCCCACCGGTCCATCAGCACCGCGGAGTGCCCCAGCTGCAAGGAAATCACGACGAAGTTGAGCACCGCCGTGTGGTAGAGCGGCGACCCGCACAGGTGCACGTGCCCGTCGCGCGGCTCCAGGCCGAAGATGCCGAAGAACCACGTCGAGGCGACCGGGACCTCGTCCGGGTCGGCGCCGGTCAACGGCCGCCGCACGCCCTTCGGCCGACCGGTCGTGCCGGACGTGTACAGCATCGGCGAGCCCGCCGTCCGCCGCGGCGGACGTCCGTCACCTTCGCCGGCCCCCAGCTCCTCGATCCGGTGGAACCCCGGAACGTCGCCGACCGCGAAGCGCGCCGAAGCAGGCAACCCCGCTTCGTCGGCGGCAGCGATCGCGACGTCGGCGAAGCGCTCGTGCGCGAGGAACGCCTTCGCGCCGCTGTCGCCGATGATGTAGGCGACCTCGGGGCCGATCAGGTGCCAGTTGACCACCACGACGTACAGCCCGGTCTGGATCGCCGCGAAGTAGGCCGCGAGCAGCTCGTCGCCGTTCGGCTGGAGCAGCACGACGACGTCGCCGGCTCCGAGCCCGAGCTCCTGGAGCCCGCGCGCGTACTTGTTGGCCTTCGCGGTCAGCTCGCCGTAGGAGACGACCCGGCCGACCGGGTCGACGACAGCCGTCTTCTCCGGCTCTTCGGCGGCGATGTTCCACAGGCCGAGCGTCTTCGTCATCACCCAAATCTAGAACTCGTTCCACATGCGAGCAACCACCCGGCGGCGAATCTTGCCGCAGAATCGAGAACGTGTTTCACTCATGGGCGTGACCGAGACACCACTGGCGGCACCCCTCAACGTCGGCTTCGACTACACCCGCTCGACGGGCCCGGTGCTGGGCCGGTTCGTCAACGCGCTGCGCGAGCACCGCATCGAAGGCATCCGCGGCAGCGACGGGCGGGTGCACGTCCCGCCGGTCGAGTACGACCCGGTGACGGCCGAGCAGCTCACCGAGTTCGTGCCGGTCGCCACCGAGGGCACGGTCGTCTCCTGGTCGTGGTGCGCGGCCCCGCTCGACGGCCAGCCGCTGAGCCGCCCGTTCGCCTGGGCGCTGGTCCGGCTCGACGGCGCCGACACCGCGATGCTGCACGCCGTGGACGCCGGCTCGCCCGAGAACATCCACAGTGGACAGCGGGTCCGCGTCCGCTGGGCCGAGGACGCCGTCGGGCACATCCGCGACATCGCGTACTTCCTCCCCGTGGGCGCCGAGGACACCACGCCGACCGAGCCCGCTCCCCCGGTCGCCGACCGCGAAGAGGGCGCGCCGGTCAGCGTGGTCATCACGCCGGTCCACCTGCGTTACCAGCACTCCGCGTCGCCGGAGGAGAGCCGCTACCTGCGCGGACTCGCCGAAGGCAAGCTCATCGGCCAGCGCTGCCCCGCCTGCCGGAAGGTCTACATCCCGCCGCGTGGCGCCTGCCCGACCGACGGCGTGCCGACCACGGACGAGGTCGAGCTGGCCGACACCGGCATCGTCACGACGTTCTGCATCGTCAACGTCCCGTTCCTCGGCCAGCGGCTCAAGCCGCCGTACGTCGCCGCGTACATCCTGCTCGACGGCGCCGACATCGCCTTCCTCCACCTCGTCCTCGGCTGCGACGCGAAGGACGTCAAGATGGGCATGCGCGTGCGCGCGGCCTGGAAGCCCCGCGACGAGTGGTGGACGTCGCTGGAGAACATCAGCCACTTCGAGCCGACCGGGGAACCGGACGCGGCCTACGAAACCTTCGCCCACCACCTGTGAGGTCCTGATGCCAGACGTCGCGATCGCCGGGTTCGCGCAGGCCCCGAACGTCCGCGAGACCCCGGGCACCACCAACGGCGTGGAGATGCTCGTCCCGATCTTCGCCGAGGTCTTCGAGAAGACTGGACTGTCCAAAAAGGACATCGGGTTCTGGTGCTCCGGCTCGTCGGACTACCTCGCCGGGCGCGCCTTCTCGTTCATCGCCGCGGTCGACGCGATCGGCGCGTTCCCGCCGATCCACGAGTCGCACGTCGAGATGGACGCCGCCTGGGCGCTGTACGAGGCGTGGCTGAAGATCAAGATGGGCGAGGTCGAGACCGCGCTCGTCTACGGCTTCGGCAAGTCCAGCGCCGGCGAGCTGCGCCGGGTGCTCGCCCTGCAGCTCGACCCGTACGTCGTCACGCCGCTGTGGCCGGATTCAGTCTCGATCGCCGGGATCCAGGCGCGAATGGGCCTGGAAGCCGGGCTCTGGTCCGAAAAGGACCTCGCCGAGGTCGCCGCCCGCGGCACCGAAAAGGACGTCAGCGAACTGCTCGACACGCCGTACTTCGCCGACCCGTTGCGCAGGCACGACATCGCACCGATCACCGACGGCGCCGCCGTGGTCATCCTGTCCACGGTGGAACGCGCCCGGGACATCGTCGAGCACCCCGCGGTGCTCACCGGGATCGAGCACCGCGTCGACTCCCCCGTGCTCGGCGCCCGCGACCTGACCCGCTCGCCGTCGACCGAGATCGCGGCGAAGGCCCTCGACCTCGACGGCGTCGACCTCGCCGAGCTGCACGCGCCGTTCACGCACCAGGAGCTGATCCTGCGCAGCGCGCTCGGGCTGGGAGAGCACGTGAAGATCAACCCGTCCGGCGGCGCGCTGGCCGCGAACCCGATGTTCTCCGCCGGGCTCGCCCGCATCGGCGAGGCGGCGGCCCGCATCCACCGGGGCGAATCCCGCAAGGCCGTGGCGCACGCGACGAGCGGCCCCGCCCTGCAACAGAACCTCGTGGCCGTGCTGGAGGCACGATGACCAAGCAGCTCACGGCCGTGCTCGGCACCGGCCAGACGCACCACCGCGCCAAGCGCACCGACGTCTCGATGCCGGGCCTGCTGCGCGAGGCGATCGACCGCGCGATGGCCGACGCCCAGGTCGAGTGGGCGGACATCGACGCCGTGGTGCTCGGCAAGGCGCCCGACCTGTTCGAGGGTGTGATGATGCCCGAGCTGTTCCTGGCCGACGCGCTCGGCGCCAACGGGAAACCGTTGCTGCGGGTGCACACCGCGGGTTCGGTCGGCGGGTCGACGGCGCTGGTCGCGGCTTCGCTGGTGCAGTCCGGCGTGCACCGCCGGGTGCTCACGGTGGCTTACGAGAAGCAGTCCGAGTCGAACGCGATGTGGGGCCTGTCCATCCTGCCGCCGTTCCAGATGCCGGTCGGCGCCGGCGCGGGCGGCTACTTCGCGCCGCACGTGCGCTCCTACATCCGCCGGTCCGGCGCGCCCGAGCACATCGGCGCGATCGTCGCGGCGAAGGACCGGCGCAACGGCGCGCTCAACCCGTACGCGCACCTGCGGCAGGCGGACATCACCGTCGAATCCGTGCAGGCGTCGCAGATGCTGTGGGACCCGATCCGCTACGACGAGACGTGCCCGTCGTCCGACGGCGCGTGCGCGATGGTGCTCGGCGACGAAGCCGCCGGGGACGCCGTCGAGGGTGGCGCGGCCTGGATCCACGCGACGGCGATGCGCACCGAGCCGACCACGTTCGCCGGCCGTGACCAGGTCAACCCGCAGGCGGGCCGCGACGCCGCGGCCGCGCTGTGGGCCGAAGCGGGGATCAAGGATCCGCTGTCCGAAGTGGACGTCGCCGAGATCTACGTGCCGTTCTCCTGGTTCGAGCCGATGTGGCTGGAGAACCTCGGGTTCGCGGCCGAAGGTGAGGGCTGGAAGGTCACCGAGGCGGGTGAGACGGCGATCGGCGGGCAGCTGCCGGTCAACCCCTCCGGCGGGGTGCTCTCGTCCAACCCGATCGGCGCGTCCGGCATGCTTCGCTTCTCCGAAGCCGCGAAGCAGGTCATGGGCCGCGCCGGGGACTACCAGGTGGACGGCGCCCGCGTCGCCCTCGGCCACGCCTACGGCGGTGGGTCGCAGTACTTCTCGATGTGGGTGGTCGGCGCCGCCAAGCCGCGTTGATACGCTCGACCCACCATGCCGAGACTCGCGGACCACGAGCAGCGCCGCCGTCAGATCGCCGAGGCCGTCTGGCGGATCGCGAGCACGCGCGGGCTGGAAGACGTGTCCCTGCGCAAGGTCGCGGCCGAGGCCGGCGTCTCGCTGCGGCTGGTGCAGTACTACTTCGGCACGCGTGACGACCTGCTGCTGGGCGCGCTCGAGATCCTCAACGCCGACGCCGGCGAGAGCATCCGCGCGGGGATCGGCCCCGAAGAGGACACCACGCCACGGGAAGTCTTACGCGCGCTGCTCGTCGGCATGCTGCCGATCGACGACGAGCGCCGCACGCGCTACCTGGTGCACCTCGCCTACTTCGTCCGCTCGCTGTCCGACCCCGGCCTGGCGTCGGCGTTCAGCTCCGCGCCGCCCGAGCTGGAACGGCTGACCGCCGACCTGCTGTCCTGGGGCCGCGACCGCGGTGAGGTGGCGCCGGACCTCGAGCTGATGCCCGAAGCCGAGCTGCTGCTGTCGAGCGTGGACGGCCTGCAGACCAGCATCGTGCTGGGCCAGCGGACGCCGGAGGCGGTGATCGCGCTGATCGACCACCAGCTGGATCGGCTCTTCAGTCTCGCGAACGTCGCCACCTGAGCGCGAGCAGCGTCCCGACCACCCCGGTCACCACTCCGACCGTCGCCGGCACCGCCACCGGCGGGTCCACCACGATCACCGGCTTCAGCACCACCGGCGCGGGCGGCTCGACCGGCTTCGGTGGCGCGTCCGAACCGGTGGCCGTCCACGCGGTGACGTAGACGAGCATCCGTGCGACCAGCGAGATGAAGAAGATCAGGCCGATGATCGAGCCGAACGCGATGCCGGTCGGCGAATCCCCGATCAGCCGGAGGTAGATCCCGCCGGCCTGCTTCAGCAGCTCGAACCCGAGGGCCAGGGCGATCGCGCCGCGCATCGCGCTGCGCACGCCCACCGGCTGCCGCGGCAGCCGCGTCAGCACCCACAGGAAGACCAGCCAGTCGGCGGCCAGCGCCAGCGGCACCGACGACGCGGAGACGAGCTGGTGCCCCCAGCTCGTGTCGTCGAGCCCGGCGAGCCGGAGCAGGTAGCTGCCCAGCGCGGTGCCGGAGATGGTGATCGTGAACGACACCAGCAGCGCCGCGGTCAAACCGAGCAGCGCGAGCAGGTCGACGGCGATCAGGCGCGGCAGCGACTGGTCCGACCGGTTCTGCCCCCACAGCGCGGTCAGCGAGTCCCGCAGCGCGTTCATCCAGTTCCAGCCCGAGTAGAGGCCGATGGCGAGACCGAACACCCCGACGCTCGTCCGCTGCTCGACAAATCCGGTGAGCAGTTTGGTGGCCTTGGTCCCGAGCCCGCCGGGCAGTGTGCTGACGATCGCGCGCACCATCGTGTCGAGCAGGTGCGGCTGGCTGGCCAGCACGAACCCGGCGACCGACGACGCCACCATCAGCAACGGCACCAGCGACAGCAGGCTGAAGTAGGTGATCGAGGCGACGTAGTGGTACCCGCCGCACTCGATGTAGCGGTTGGTCGCGCGGGCGATGTGGTCCAGCCACCGGTACCGGGCGCGCGCCCGCGCCCAGGGGCTCGGCGCCTTCGGGGAACTCTTCACGGACACTGTTTACCCAGCCGGGCACCTTCTCGTGCAGGCAACACGCGGTCTTGACACCCGTTCACGCTCACGGCTAGATGTGAGCGAGTTCCCCACCGGGTTCCGGGGAGCTTGACAACGATGTCACCACTGGGAGGACAGCTCCATGCGCGTTCGCCTGCTTCTCGCTCCCATTCTTGCCCTGTCGCTGGTCACCGCGGTGCCGGCGGCCGCGCACCCGCACCGGTCGAACGTCGACCTGGTCAACCCGCTGATCGGCACCACCGGCGCCGACCCCGCCGAGTACGGCGGGATGATCCCGAGCACCGCGCCGCCGTTCGCGATGACGCGGTGGTCACCGCAGACGCGCGTCAACTACGTCAGCCGGCTCCCCTACCACCACGACGACCCCGCGATCACCGGGTTCATCGGCACGCACCAGCCGGCGATCTGGATGGGCGACTCCGGCTACGTCTCGGGCATGCCGGGCATCGGCGACGTCCAGGTGGGGCGGTCGATGCCGTTCACCCACGCCGACGAGCACGCGTCGCCTTCGAAGTACTCGGTGAAGATGGCCACGGGTGTCGGCGCCGAACTGACCGGGACGTCGCGCGTCGGCGTCATGCGCTTCACCTTCCCGGCGGACGCGTCACCGAACTTCGTCCTCACCGCGACGCGGGCCGGCATCACCGGCGCCGTGCACGTCGACCCGGCGCGGCGCGAGATCTCCGGGTACAACCCGGACCGCCAGGATTCGAAGCTCGGGCCGTTCAAGGCGCCGAACTTCAAGGGCTACTTCGTCGCCGGCTTCGACACGCCGGTGACCGGCTTCGGGACGTCGACCGGGACCACGCTGCACGACGGCGAACGCGACCGGACGGATGCCGGGCTCGGCGCTTTTGTGCGCTTCCCCGCTTCGGCGCGCACGGTCCAGGTGCGGATCGCGACGTCGTTCATCTCGATCGACCAGGCCCGCGAAAACCTGCGGCGCGAGGTACCCGCGGGCACCGGCTTCGACCGCGTCGCGGCGCAGACCAAGGCGGCGTGGAGCGAGAAGCTCGACCGCGTCGACGTCGAAGGCGCGACGCCGGACCAGCTGGCGACGTTCTACACCAGCATGTTCCACGCGCTGCAGTACCCGTCGGAGATGTCGGAGTACGGCCGCTACTACAGCGCCTACGACGACCGAGTCCACAATGGAGTGAGCTACACGAGTTACTCCCTCTGGGACACCTTCCGCGCCGAAAACGCCTTCCTGACGCTGTTCGCGCCCGAGCGCGTCGACGACATGGTGACGTCGATGCTGCACGACTACCGCGAAGGCGGCTGGCTGCCGATGTGGAAGAACCCGGCCGAGACCAACATCATGGTCGGCACCAACGCCGACTCGATCATCGCCGAGGCCATCGCGAAGGGCTTCACCGGGTTCGACCGCAAGCTGGCCTACGAAGCCGTCTACAAGGACGCGATGACACCGCCCGACCGGGACACGGAGCTGCGGTTCGCCGACCGTGAAGAGGGCACGCCGGTCGAGGCGCGGGCCGGGCTGACGACGTACAAGCAGAACGGCTGGGTCGCCGCCGACCGGACCGCCGAAGCAGCGTCGCGGACACTGGACTACGCCTACGAGGACTGGGCGGTGGCCCAGGTGGCTTCGGCGGTGGGCAAACCCGACGATGCCGCGTTCTTCTTGGAGCGCAGCAAGAACTACCGGAACCTGTACAACCCGGCGACCGGGTTCATGCAGGCCCGGAACTTCGACGGCGCGTGGACGTCCGGCGGCTGGACCGAGGGCAACGAGTGGGTGTACACCTTCGACGTCATGCACGACGTGCCCGGGCTGATCTCGCTGATGGGGCGCGACAAGTTCGTCGCGCTGCTGGACCGGCACTTCGGCGAGGGGCACAACAACCACACCAACGAACCCAGCCACCACATCGGCTACCTCTACGACTACGCCGGGCAGCCGTGGAAGACCCAGGCCCAGGTGCGCTCGATCGCCGCGGCGAACTACGCGAACAAGCCCGACGGGCTGACCGGCAACGACGACTGCGGCCAGATGTCGTCGTGGTACCTGCTCTCGTCGATCGGGATCTACCCGGTGACACCGGCGTCGGACACCTACGCGGTGGGCAGCCCGTTCTTCTCGAAGGTGACCCTGCGGCTGCCCGGTTCTTCCCGCCCGCTAGTGGTGTCCTCGCCCGGGAACTCGGCGTCGACGCCGTACGTGTCTTCCCTTTCCCTGAACGGCAAGCCCGTCTCGAAGCCGATGCTGACCCAGCGCGACCTGACCGGCGGCGGCGTGCTGCGGTTCGGGATGAGCGCGACGCCGACCACGTGGGGCGTCAGCTGAGCACGACCAGCTCGGTCCAGTCGTCCTGGGGCAGCGCGGTGTCCGTGGTCGCGAACACCGTGCTGCCCAGGAAGTCGAGCTCGCAGCCGAGGGTGGCGAGGAAGGAGGTGTCGGCGGCGTCCCGCCCGGTCGAAATCCGGAGCATGGTCTGCCGCGGCGCCAGGTGGGTGGCGTCGAAGACGTACCAGTGCCCGTCGACGGCGGCCTCGAAGACGGCGTGGAAGTCCATCGGCGCCAGCCCGGGCGCGTAGACGCCGACGTAGCGCGCGGGGATGTCGAGGAACCGGCACAGCGTGATGCAGACGTGCGCGAAGTCGCGGCAGACGCCTTCGCCGGCCAGCAGTGTGTCGATCGCGTCGTCGGTCCCCCGGCTGGAGCCGACCACATAGGACAGTCGCTCGTGGACGTGCCGGACGATCGTGTCCACCTTGTCCTTGGCGCGCTCCAGCGAGAACAGCTCCGGCGGCACCAGCCCGGCGATCCGGTCGGACGGGCAGTACCGGCTGGGCCGGGTGAACACCGCGGCGTCACCGCGGGTGAGCGGCTCGGGTTCGGACTCGGTCAGCGCCCGCTCGGCGTGGTAGGTGACCCGGTGCTCACCGGCGGGCAGCTCGAAGACCTCGGCGCGCGTCCCGTGCTCGAACTCGACCCCCTCGCTCTCCCCGTGCCAGGAGACCTTGAGTTCTTCGGTGTCCGCGTGCGCCGCCCCGATCGAGACGGCCGCAGCGCCGGGCTCGGTGACACGCACGGAGAATTCGACGTCGACGGTCGCTCGAGAGGCCATCGCCTCATGATGTCATGGTCCGGTGACCACCATCGTGCTCTTCCACTCGGTACTGGGGCTGCGGCCCGTCGAGCTCGGCCTCGCCGACCGGCTGCGGGAGGCCGGGCACCGCGTCGTCACGCCCGACCTCTACGCCGGCTCGACCGCCGCGACGATCGAGGAAGGCTTCGTGCTGAAGGACACCGTCGGCTGGCCTGCCATCGTCGGGCGGGCCCGGGAAGCCGTGCGAGACCTGCCCGCGGAAACCGTGCTCATGGGCGTGTCGATGGGAGCAGGCGTCGTCCAGGAGGTACTGCCCGACCGGCCCGATACGGCCGGTGTCCTGCTGTTGCACGCCGTGGGAGCACTGCCCGCGTCGGTCCGCGCGGGCCTGCCGGCCCAGGCGCACGTCGCCGACCCCGACCCGATCGCGCCCCCGGCGCAGGTCGCGGCCTGGCAGGCCGCCGCGACCCGGTCCGGCGCCGACGCCCAGGTGTTCACCTACCCGGGCATCGGCCACTTCTACACCGACGCGGCCGGCCCCGACCACGACGAACCCGCCGCCGAGCGCACCCGGCAGCGGGTCCTCGAGTTCCTCAGGCGTACCGAACGGGATAGTGCTTGATCCCGTTCAACCAGCTGGACCGCAGCCGCACCGGGGGCGCGGCTTCGGTGATGTCCGGCATCACGTCGGAGATCGCGTTGAAGATCAGGTCGATCTCCAGCCGGGCCAGGTTGGCGCCGATGCAGTAGTGCGAACCGGTGCCGCCGAAGCCGACGTGCGGGTTGTCCTCGCGCATGATGTCGAACTTCTCCGCCTCGTCGAACACCTCGGGGTCGAAGTTGGCGGAGCTGTAGAACATGCCGACACGGTCACCCTTGCGGATCTGCGCGCCGCCGAGCTCGGTGTCGCGGGTGGCGGTGCGCTGGAAGGCGACCACCGGGGTGGCCCAGCGGACGATCTCGTCGGGCGCGGTCTTCGGCCGCTGGTCCTTGTAGAGCTCCCACTGGTCCAGGTGGTCGAGGAACGCCTTCATGCCGTGGGTGATGGCGTTGCGCGTGGTCTCGTTGCCGGCGACCGCGAGCAGGATGACGAAGAAGCCGAACTCGTCGGAGCCGAGCGCTTCGCCGTCGACGTCGGCCTGGATCAGCTTCGTGACGATGTCGTCCATCGGGCACTTGCGCCGGTCCTCGGCCATGTTCCAGGCGTAGCCGATCAGCTGCGCGGACGCCTCCAGCGGCTCGACCTCGTACTCCGGGTCGTCGTAGGCGACCATCTGGTTGGACCAGTCGAAGATCTTGAGCCGGTCCTCCTGCGGGATGCCGATCAGCTCGGCGATCGCCTGCAGCGGCAGCTCGCACGCGACGTCGGTGACGAAGTCGCCGGTGCCCTTCTTGCGCGCCTCGTGGACGATCTTTTCGGCACGCTCGCGCAGTGTGTCCTCGAGCTTCGAGATGGAGCGCGGCGTGAAGCCCTTCGACACGATCCGCCGCAGCTTGGTGTGCTGCGGGGCGTCCATGTTGAGCAGTACCAGGCGGTTCGCGTTGAGGCGATCCTCGGTCATGCTCTCGTCGAAGCGGATGATCGCGGTCTTCTCGCTGGACGAGTAGAGCGCGCTGTCGCGCGAGACCTCCTTGACGTCCTCGTGCCGGGAGACGACCCAATAGCCGTCGTCGCCGAAGCCCGCGGTGTTGGTCTTCTGGGGGTTCCACCACACCGGGGCGGTCCGCCTCAACTCGGCGAACTCGGCCAGGGGCAGCCGTTGGGCATAGAGGTCCGGGTCCGTGAAGTCGAAACCGGCGGGGATGAGCGGAGCGGCCACGTTGCCTCCCACGGTTCGCCGTGAAACACGTTCTACCTCGGATTGAAGCATACGGTGTTAACTAAAGGAAGACCGTTCAGTGAAACCCGTTAACTTGACCGATGACGGCAGGTGAGCGAGCGCTCAGCCAGCAGAGATCAAGAAGGGTCCAGCCCTGCGATCGCTTGCACAGAACGATAACTTGTTCTAGTTTTTGAGTCAGTGAACACCGTTCCCCGACGAAAGGGACGACATGGGCGTGCCGGTCATCGTCGAAGCCGTGCGGACCCCGATCGGCAAGCGGGGCGGGCTGCTGGCCGGCCTGCACGCCGCCGAGCTGCTGGGTGCCGCGCAGCTCGCCCTGCTCGACCGGGCCGGGATCGACCCCGCGCTGGTCGAGCAGCTGATCGGCGGCTGCGTCACGCAGGCCGGCGAGCAGTCCAACAACGTCACGCGCACCGCGTGGCTGCACGCGGGCCTGCCCGAGACGGCGGGCGCGACGACGATCGACGCCCAGTGCGGCTCGGCGCAGCAGGCCACCCACCTGGTCGCCGGCCTGATCGCGGCGGACGCCATCGAGGCCGGCGTCGCGTGCGGCGTCGAGGCGATGAGCCGCGTCCCGCTCGGCGCGAACCGGGCGACCGGCTCACCGCGGCCGTCGTCGTGGTCGATCGACCTGCCCAACCAGTACGGCGCGGCCGAGCGCATCGCCGTCCGGCGCGGGCTGACCCGCGCCGACGTCGACACGTTCGGCGCGGCGTCCCAGCACAAGGCGGCGGCCGCCTGGGAAGCCGGGCACTTCGACCGCGAGGTGGCGCCGGTGAAGGCCCCGGTCCTCGACGCCGACGGTGGCTTGACCGGCGAAACCCGCCTGGTCGCCCGCGACCAGGGTCTCCGCGAGACGACGGTCGAGGGCCTGGCCCGGCTGAAGCCGGTGGTGGAAGACGGGATCCACACGGCGGGCACGTCGTCCCAGATCTCCGACGGCGCGGCGGCCCTGCTCCTGATGGACTCCGACCGGGCGGCGGCGCTGGGCCTGCGTCCCCGGGCGCGGATCGTCGCGCAGGCGCTGGTCGGGGCCGAGCCGTACTACCACCTGGACGGCCCGATCCGCGCGACGGAACGGGTGCTCTCCCGCACGGGCATGACGATCGCCGACCCGGATCTGTTCGAGGTCAACGAAGCGTTCGCGTCGGTGGCGCTGTCGTGGCAGCGGACGCTGGCCCCGGACGAGTCGCGGGTCAACGTCAACGGCGGCGCGATCGCCCTCGGCCACCCGGTGGGCAGCACCGGAGCGCGGTTGCTGACGACGGCGTTGCACGAGCTGGAGCGCCGGGACGCATCGACGGCCCTGGTCACGATGTGCGCCGGCGGCGCCCTCGCCACCGCGACGATCATCGAACGGCTCTGACGTCGTCGATCTCGCCGACGACCAGGTGGACAAAAGTGCCGGAAAGCCCGTAGGTGCTGACCCCCGCGAGCGCCCGTCCCGGGGAGGGCCACTCGGCTGAGGTCGGGTTCGGGCAGTGCACCGTCGCGGGCACCCGCCGGTTGCGGACCACCAGAGCGGTCTTGATCAACCCGGCGAGCCCGCCCGCCGCCTCCGGATGCCCGATGTTCGACTTCACCGGGCCGACCAGGCACGGCTGCCCCGCGGCCGGCCGGACCCGATCGCCGCCCCGATCGCCCGCAGTTCGACGACGTCCCCGGCAGGCGCTCGCCGAAGTTCCGGTGCTGCCGGGGGAAACCCCGGCGCAGCGCCGGATGCGCGAGGTGTTCCACCTGCACCTGACCCGCCGGCTGCCGGGCCGTGGGCGCACCACACCTTCGACGGCCGGGAGAAGTCCCTGCTCCGGGCGGCGGTGGCCGACCTGCTCCCGCGCAGCGTCACCCAGCGGGTCAAGGCGACCCACGACCCGGCCTACGACGTCGCGATCCGCTCGCAGGCGGCGGATCTGCTGGCGTCACCGGGCGGGCCTACCTCGACCCGGCGCGGCTGCGCGAGCGGCTGGACCGCCCCTCGGCCGACCGGGCGACGCGCGCGGGCCTCGACTTCGCGCTCAACCTGGACCTTTGGCTGACGCGTCAGGCCGGTAGGTGGGCGTCCACCTCGATTTCGATCTTCATGCGCGGGTCGGCCAGACCGCACTGCAGCATCGTCGCCGCCGGGCGGACGTCGGCAAAAGCCTTGCGCAGCACCGGCCAGCACGGCTCGAAGTCCTCGCGCGCCGGCAGCAGGTAGCGGACGCGGACGACGTCGGCGAGGGTGCAGCCCGCCTCTTTCAGCGCGGCTTCGATGTTGCGCAGGCATTGCGCGGCCTGCTCGACGACGTCTTCGGAGATGGTCATCGTGGTGTAGTCGAAGCCCGTCGTGCCCGAGACGTAGACCCGATCGCCGAGCACGACCGCCCGGGCGTAGCCGATTTGTTCCTCGAAGGTCGACCCGCTGAGGATCGCTCGCCGTTCCGTCATACCGCGCACGTTAGCTTGCGGCCGTTGTGCTTCACTTCGATGCATGATCTCGGAAAGCCGTTGCCCGGTGGAGGACGGTGAGCTCCTCGTCCGCCGCGGCGGCGAGGGTCCGGCGCTGCTGCTGATCGCGGGCGGCACCGGGTCGGGTGACTCGTACCGCGCGCTGGCGAAGCAGCTGTACGCGGATTACACCGTGATCACCTACGACCGCCGCGGCCACTTCGGCAGCACGGACACCACCACCGGCCCGGTGCCGGTGGCCCTGCAGGCCGACGACGCACGGGCCGTGCTGGAGCACGCAACCGACGGCCCGGCGCTGGTGTTCGGCTCGAGCGCGGGCGCGCTGATCGGCCTCGACCTGGTGGCGCGGTTTTCGGACCGGGTGACCACGCTGGTCGCGCACGAACCCCCGGCGGTGCACCTGATGCCGGACGCGGGTAGCTGGCTCGAAGCGGCCGCCGAACAGGTGCGGCTGGCCCGTTCGGGTGAGCTGATGCGGGCGGTGACCCGCTTCGCCGACGCGATCGCGGGCGCGGCCCTGCCCGACCTGCCGACGATCCGTCTCCCCCACGAGGCCGACTGGATCCGGCTGTTCGACCGCGAGCTGACGGAGTTCTTCGACTACCTGCCGGACCTGCGCGCCCTGCGCCGCGCGAGTACGGAGATCTTCCCGGTGGCGGGCGAAGGCAGCCGCGGTCGTTACCACTACCAGCCGGCGAAGATCCTGGCCCTGGAGCTGGGCTTGCCGTTCGGCGAGATGCCCGGCGCACACCTGGCGCCGCAGCGAAACCCGTCGAAGTTCGCGGCGGCGTTGAAGGACCTGCTGAGCCCGGAGTTCTGACGACGGGCCTTCACCCCGTTCGTTGCGCTGTTCAGGCGTGTCTTTCTCGATGCTGTAACGAGCCTCTCGGTCCTCGCGACGTGGGTGGGGTCGAAGTCCTCGCTCACCACCAAGATCACGCGAGCCACCCTGGACCAGGGAGTCTCATGGCGCAGGCCCTCCAGATGCACCTCAACCAGGCTCTCATGCGGATCCCGCGCCGAGCGGAAAGCGCCGACCGGTCGACGTTGGCCGCCACCTACGTCGCCGCGGGGTCCTTCTCCGCGATGATCAACTCCGCGGACCACCAGATCCTCTTCGGCCGGCGCGGTACCGGCAAGACCCACGGGTTGCTGCACCTCCACGATCTCGTCGAACAGACCGGAGACGTCGCGATCTACCTCGACCTGCGGACGATCGGGTCGACCGGGGGCTTGTACGCCAACGAGGCCCTGACCCCCGCCCAGCGCGGCACGCAACTCCTGGTGGACACGCTCGAAGCGGTCCACGACCAGCTCCTCGCCTTGGCGGTCGACGGCCGGGTGCCCGACCAGGACGGGTTTCTGCGTGGCCTCGACGCGCTGGTCGCCGCCGCGACCGAGGTCGAGGTCGTCGGAGAAACCGAGCAAGAGCAAACACTCGGCGACGCCGTCGAGCGGCAGAGCGCGCTCGAAGCGTCGTTGGGACGGAAGAGCGGGGTCAAGGCGTACGCGCGGCACAAGGCGTCCAAGTCCGCGTCGAGCCGGCAAAAGCGCACCGGCATCGAACAGCACCGGGTCATGTTCGGTCCGCTGAGCAGAGCGATCCAGGCCGTTGCCGACGGAATCCGGCCGGCGCGGCTGTGGCTGCTCCTCGACGAGTGGAGCAGCGTTCCGCTCGACCTGCAGCCGTTTCTGGCAGATCTGCTGCGGCGCAGTGTCCTGCCGATCCGGGGCATCACGGTGAAGATCGCCGCCATCGAACACCGCGCCCGGTTCTTCGTCCCCCTCCACGACGACTACCTGGGGATCGAGGTCGGCTCGGACGCGGCGTCCACGGTCAGTCTCGACGACGCCCTGGTCTTCGACCAGTCGCGGGAAAGAGCTCAAGCTTTCTTCCGGCAGCTGTTCTACAACCACGTCCGGCCGGTCCTGACTTCGATGCTGCGGACGGCGGCTCCCGGCATCGACGAGTTCACCTCCGGGACGTTCCAGGAGGGAGCGTTTCCCGAACTCGTCAGAGCCGCCGAAGGAGTTCCCCGGGACGCGATCAACATCGCCGCGCTCGCCGCTCAGCACGCCCACACTGCGAAGATCGACCTCCCGCACGTGCGCCGGGCCGCCCGCGACTGGTACCTGCGGGACAAGAAGCTCGCGATCAGCAGGTACGAGGACGCCGACCGGATCTTGAGCCTCCTGGTCGACGAAGTCGTCGGTCAGCGTAAGTCCCGGACCTTCCTTCTGTCCGTGCGGAACCGGCCTGCCGCGATCGACGCTCTGTGCGACGCACGCCTGCTCCACGTCCTCCGGCGCGGCATCGTCGATCCTCGCCACCCGGGACAGCTTTACGACGGCTTCGCCATCGACTACGGCTGCTACGTCGCGCTGCTCATCGAACGGGACGCGAACCTCAGAAGCCGCGGCAAGGCCCAGAACGACGACTTCATGAGCGTCCCCGCCGACGTCTTCCGGTTCGACAAGGCCGTCGTGGATCTCGACCGGCTGGGCACCTGAGGCATCCTCCGGTGTCAGACCACCCGGGTGCCGTCCTTCCAGACCTCCCGGATGTTCGACGCCAAAGCCGGGAAGTCGTACGGATCCCCCGCCACCACCACAAGATCGGCCCGCAGCCCCGGCTCGACGCGGCCCAGTTCGCCGTCCAGGCCCATCAGCCGGGCCGCCGACGAGGTGGTCGCCTCCAGGACGTCCGCCTGAGTCATGCCGCACGCCGCCATCAGGGCCAGTTCCTCGAGGTTGGTCCCGTGCGGGCCGACGCCGCTGTCGGTGCCCATCGCGATCCGGACGCCCGCCGCGTACGCGCGGCGGACCGAGTCGCGGTGGATTTCCACCACTTCGCGGGCCTTCGCCACCACCGCCGCCGGGAGGTCGACGCCCGCGTCGGCCGCGCGGACCACGTTGACCGGGGCGATCAGCGTCGGCACCAGCCACGTGCCGTGGCCGAGCATCAGCTCGATCGCCTCGTCGTCGAGGTAGATGCCGTGCTCGATCGAGCGCGCGCCCGCGCGGACGGCGTTCTTGATGCCCGCCGCGCCCTGGGCGTGCGCCATCACCGGGCGGCCCTGCATCGACGCCTCGGTGACCAGGACCTCCAGCTCCTCCGGCGTGAACTGCGAGTGCCGCGGGTCGTCACGCGGGGAAAGGACACCGCCGGTCGTGCACACCTTGAGCACGTCCGCGCCCGCGCGAAGCAGCGTCCGGGCGACGCGGCGCACCTCGTCGGGGCCGTCGGCGGTGGCGTCCGGCCGGCCCGGGTGCGGCACCAGCAACGGCACGCACGTGCCCGACGGGTACCAGTCGTCCCCGTGGCCGCCGGTCGGGGTGATCAGGCCGATCGAGATCTGCAGCCGCGGCCCCGGGATCAGCCCGTCGTCGACCGCCTGCTTGATGCCGAGGTCCGCGCCGGCCGCGTCGCGCACCGTCGTGATGCCCAGCCCGAGCGTCGCCCACAGGTTCCGCGCGGCCTCGTAGAACTGGTACGAGAACGGCTTCTGCACGCGGGAGAGCATCCCGATCTCCGACACCGTGACGTGCACGTGGCAGTCGAACAGCCCGGGCAGCAGCACCGCGCCGGCGCAGTCGACCCCCTCGTCGCCGTCCAGGTCCGTGCCGACGTCGACGATCCGGCCGTGCTCGACGACGACGTCGGCCGCCGCCGGCTCCGCGCCGGTGCCGTCGAACACCGAACCGCCCGTGAAGACCGTGCGCGTCACGCCGCCTCCTCAGAAGAAGCCGAAACAGCCAGCCGTTCCACCAGGACGGCCAGCCCGAGCACCACGACGTTCACCCCGAGCCCGATCAGGCCCACGTTCACCGTGCCGGCCAGGTGAGTGTCCACAAAGGTCAGCCAGACGACCACGAGCTCGCCGGCGATCAGCCCGGCGAACACCGGGCCCTTGCCGACGGGCACCCGCCGGAGGAAGCCGAGCAGGTTGGCCGGAGCCAGCTGGACCGAGCCCGAATAGGTGAGCAACAGCAGGTTGGCCAGCAGGTCCGGCCGGAAGATGCCGAGCACGAGGGCAAGAGTACTCGCGAGCACAACCGTGCCGTGGTTGATCCAGAACTGCTTGCGGCCACTGCGGACGCGGACTATGTTCCGCGCCACCAGCGACGAGATGCCGATCAGGATCCCGGCGGCCGGGACCATGGCGGTGGCCGTCGCGGCGACCACGATGATGCCGGTCACCCAGCCGGGCAAAGCATCCTTCGACAGCGTCAGCAATACGCCGTTCGGGTCACTCCCCTTGGGCACCACGAGGATCGCGGCGAACCCCACGATCATCGGCAGCAGCAGGCACAGTTCGTACACCGGCATCCAGGCGTAGTTGCGCCGCAGCACCTTCGGGTCGCGTGCGGACATCAGTGCCGGCCACGAATGCGGCAGCGTCATCAGCCCGACGCCGACGGCGCTGACCAGCATGCTCGTCACGAACCAGACGTGGTCGTTCGCTCCACTGTGGACGATCAGCTTCTCGGGGTGCAGCTGCTCGATCTTGTGGAACACCGCGGGGATCCCGCCCGCGAAGTGCGTCGGCACCGCGACGATCAGCACCACCAGCGCGACCAGCATGATCCCGTCCTTGAAGTAGGACGTCGCCGCGACGCCGCGCAGCCCGGCCCACAGCACGAACGCGACCACCAGCACACTGCCGGTGATCATGCTGAGCGTGCCGGACGCGCTGTCGCCGGTGACCAGCCGGACGATCAGGCCGAGGCCGGTGATCTGCAGCTGCAGGTACGGCAGCACGAAGATCACGCCCAGTACCGCGGACAGCGTCCCGAGCGCCCGACTGGAGTAGCGGTCCTCGAGGAAGTCGCCCTGCGTGAGGTAACCGCGTTCCTTGCCCAGCGTCCAGAGGCGCTTGGCCAGGAAGAACAGCACGACGTAGGCGATCGGGACGTACGGCAGCGCGTACATCGCCGCGACACCGCCGGAGAACGCGAGCCCGGCCATACCGAGGAAGGTGAAGGTCGTGAACACCTCCCCCGCCTGGAGGAACCACATCGTCAGCGCGCCGAAGCGGCGGCCGCCGACGGTCCATTCGGCCAGGTCGGCGACCGGCTTGCGGCGCCCGACAAAACCGAGCACGCCGATCAAGACGATGCCGGCGAGGGTGAAAGCGAGGATCATTCGTCGTCCTCCCGCGTGTGCAGCAGGCGTTCGGACAGCAGCAGCGCCGGGGTGAACATCAGGCACCAGAACGCGCCCCACACGATCATCCGCGGCAGCCCGAGCCACAGCCCGGTGGTGTTGACGAACGGCAGGAACGGCATCAGGACCAGCGCGACGACCGGAAGCAGCGGCGGCCAGTGGTAGCTGCGCACGACGTCACCCCGCCAGGATCTCGAGCCGGCGGACGGCGAGCTCGGCCAGCAGCGCGGCGCCGTCGCCGAGCACGCTGTCGTCGAAGCGGGCGCGGGGTGAATGGTTGTCCGGCGAGTTCTCCGGGTCCGTCGGGCACGCGCCGAGGAAGAGGTAGGCGCCGGGCACCCGCTCCAGCACGCGGGAGAAGTCCTCCGAACCGGTGATCGGATCGGCCATCTCGGTGAACCGCTCCGCACCGAAGACGTCGCGGATCGTGTCGGCGACGAAGTCGTACGCGCCGGCGTCGTTCACGGTCGCCGGGTACTCCGGCTCGTAGGTGACGTCGATGTCGAGCCCGTGCGCCTGGGCGATGCCCTGGCACACCTGCACCGCGCGCTCCCCCACCCGGGCCGCGACCTCCGGCGAGAACGACCGGAGGGTCGCCTCGAACACCGCGTCGTCCGGGATGATATTGCGCCGGGTGCCGGCGTGGAACGTGCCGACGGTGACCACGACCGGGTCGAAGACGTCGAAGCTGCGCGTGACCATCGTCTGCAGCGCGGTCACCATCTCGCAGGCCGCCGGGATCGGGTCGCGGGCGTCGTGCGGCGACGAGCCGTGGCCGCCGTCGCCGCGCACCCGCACGAACAGCCCGCCCGACGCCGCCATCAGCGTGCCCGGCCGGGCGGTGAAGTGGCCCTTCGCGTACGTCGAGGCCGAGACGTGCAGGCCGTAGGCGGCGTCGACGTGCTTGCCGGACGCCGTCAACACACCTTCCTCGATCATGTGGCCCGCGCCGTCCCAGCCCTCTTCGCCGGGCTGGAACATGAACACGACGTCACCGGGCAGGTCCGCCTTGCGGGCGGCGAGCAGGCGGGCCGCGCCGACCAGCCCGGCGGTGTGGAGGTCGTGGCCACAAGCGTGCATGGCGCCGTCGTGGGTCGAGCTGAACTCCTCGCCGCTGGCCTCGGTGACCGGGAGGGCGTCCATGTCGCCGCGCAGCAGGACCGTGCCGCCGGGTTTGCCGCCGCGCAGGACGCCGGTGATCGACGAGAGGCTCTTGCCGAGGCTGACTTCGAGACCGAGCCCGTCCAGGGCGGCGAGCACGCGTTCTTGGGTGCGCGGGAGGTGCAGGCCGATCTCGGGGATCCGGTGCAGGTCGCGGCGCAGGGTGACCAGGTCGTCGAGCAGGGCGGCGGCGTCGGAGCGCAGGGTCATCCGCCGATCATGCGAGTGTCGAGCACAATGGCCGTGGAAAATCCTCAGAACCACCGTTTCGAGGGCTGATGAGCGAAGAATCCGCCATGCTGGCCGAGCAGGACCTCAAACTGGTCGACGCGCTCCAGGCGGCGCCGCGGGCGTCCTGGTCGACGCTCGGGCGGGCGCTCGGCCTGGGCGCGGTGACCGCCGCCCGGCGCTGGGACGCGCTTGTCGAACGCGGCGACGCCTGGCTCACCGCCTACGCCGGCGGTGAGCTGACCGCGCAGCTGGCGCTGGCCTTCGTCGAGATCGAGTGCGAGCCGGGGACGGCGCTGGACGTCGCCGGTGCGCTGGCGGCGGACGAGCATGTGGTCACCGTGGAGTACCTGGCCGGGCCGTGCGACCTGCTCGTCCACGTCGTGACCCCGACGTTGCGGGAGCTCGGCGCGCACGTCCTGGACCGGGTGACGACGGTGCCCGGCGTGAGCCGCGTGCGGACGGTGCTGTCCCCGCGGATGTTCACCGAGGGCAGCCGGTGGCGGGTGCGGGCGATCTCGCCGGGTCAGCGCGAGGCCCTCTCCGCGAAGCCGGCGAAGAACCGCGCGCCGCTGCGGTTCGACGAGGCGGACCGGGCGCTGATCCTGGCGTTGGGGGTCGACGCCCGCGCGTCGGCGGCGGCACTGGCGCTCGAACTCGGCGTCGGCGCGACGACCGTCCGGCGCCGGCTGGACACGCTCCTGGCCCGCGGCGCGATCCGGGTGCGGTGCGAAATCGCTCGGTCCGTCTCTCCCGCGCCGGTCACACTGACGCTCTGGCTGCGGGTGCCCCCGGACAAGCTCGAGACGACGGCGCGATCGCTGGCGATGCTGCCGGAGGTCCGGATGTGCGCGGCGCTGTCCGGAGCGGCGAACCTGATGCTGGTGGTGTGGCTGCCTTCGCAGCACGAGAGCGTGGCGCTGGAGGCGGTGCTGGCGGCGAAGCTGCCCTGGCTGGAGATCACTGGCAGGGCGGTGACGCTGCGGAGCGTCAAGCTGATGGGCCGCCTGCTGGACCCCGCCGGGCGTGGCACCGGCCGGGTGCCGCTGGATTTCTGGGCCGCGGTCCCCGTGCCGGAGCACGGGAACCGCGGCCTGAGCCGGCCCGGGGGATGAGGGGGGTGAGGTGGAGGGAAGCATCCACCGGACCGGGGTCTCTTTTCTTGGGGGTCTCCGCGGATCTGCGGAGAGCTGGGCCGGTGACCGAGGGGCGGTCACGGGCCGGGAGATTCGGGGGCGGATCTCGCGTGACTGGACGCGGATCTCGCGTGATCGGAAACGTGACTCGCGTGATCCGAGCCGGATCTCGCGTGACTGCGGGCGGAACTCGTGTGCCTGGAGGGTCGGCTCGCGTACCTGGACGGTCGGTTCGCGTACCTGGACGGTCGGTTCGCGTACCTGGACGGTCGGTTCGTACCTGGACGGTCGGTTCGCGTACCGGGAGAGTCGGCTCGCGGAGCGGGGCGGTCGGCTCGTGCAACTGCGGAGTCGGTTTGCGTGCCCGGAGGGTCGGCTCGCGCGATGGGGGAACGTAACTCGCGTGATTGGAAGCGGAACTCGCGTGATTAAAGGGGGATCTCGCGTGATTGGGGAGGCATTACGTGTGATTGGAGGGGCATCACGGGGTGGGTGGGTGGGAGGGAGGGTTCCGGCCGGTGGACTGGGGGGGGGTGAGGTGGAGGGAAGTGTCCACCGGGCCGGAACTCGCGGGCGGGAGCGACTCCCGCCGTCTCCTCCTTCGCTGACCCGGCGGAGCCGGATCGGTGTTGGGTGAAGAATCCCGGCCCGGCGAACGGGGGGGGTGAGGTGGAGGGAAGTGTCCACCGGACCGGGGCTCGGGGCGCGGGACGGGGGTCCCGCGGTTCTTGCGGTGGTGCAACCGGCCCGGCGAACGGGGGGGTGAGGTGGAGGGAAGTGTCCGCCGGGCCGGGGTTCGTGGGGCGGGTCAGTACCCGCCGGTTGCGGAAGCGGTGGTGATCGAGGAGTCGGGCCGGCGAGCCGGGTCGACCTTGCAGCCGTTGGGTTCCACGGCGTACCAGGTGTTTCCGGCGCCGTGGCCGTTCGCCTCGCCGGGCGCGCCGTCCTGGGCGTAGGTGTAGACGGGCCAGCCGCCGACGGTCACCTGCAGGGCGCCGTCGGTCCGACGGATCCGGCCGATCAAGCTCGTGTCGACGCTTTCGGCGACGGTGATCCGGCCGTCGGCGAGCACCGGCGGCCACTTGTCCGCACAGGACCCGTCGCAGGTGGACTCGCCGGAGTCCTTGCCGTCCTTGGTGAACAGGTAGAGCGTCCGGCCCGAACGGTCGGTGAGCACCGGCCCGAGGCCGCCGATTTCGGTGGCGCCGACGGTGGTCGGCTCGGCCGGCTGGGCCGCGGAGCCGGCGGTCGCCTTCTCCCCCGTCGGTGTGACGGCCGCCCAGTCGGCGCTGACGTTCTGGCCGAGCGCGGTGCCCGAGCCGGTGTCCTTGGCGTAGGTGTAGACCGGCCACCCGCCGACGGAGACCTGCTTGCGGCCGTCGGGCCGGGTGACGAGGCTGACGAGCTGGTCGTCGATCCCGTCGGTGAGCGCCGGGACGTCGGAAAGCAGCGGTGGCCACATTTCCGCGCAGGCGTCGACGCAGACCGCCTTCGGCGGTTTGGCGCCGTCCTTGGCGTAGCGGTAGAGCGTGTGGCCCGCCGCGTCGGTCAGGACCTGGCCCAGACCCTCCACGGTGGAGGTGATCAGCCGGGCCTGGCCGGCGGTGGAGCCGGCCGGAACCGTGCCCGCCGGTTGCTGCGCGCCGAGCGCCACCGGCTGGACAGCACCGGAAGTGGCGTACGGGTTGGACCCGCAGGCCGCGACCAGCGCGAGTCCGGCGACGGTGAGCACGACGGCGGCAACCGGGCGAGCACGGTTCATCGGAAGTTCTCCTTCCTGCGTATCAGAAGGGCGGGCGGATCATTCCGCGCAGGTCTTGCCGGAGTTGATGCAGTTGACCAGGCGGCCCATGATCTTCTTGCTCATCACGTTCGCGAAGTCGTCGTGGTCCGACCGGGGGTTGTGCTTCTCCTGGGCGAACGCGTCCACTTTGTACTGGCCGTTCTGCTGGACGTCCTGCGGGACGTCGTAGACCAGCGTCACCTGCAGCTGCGGCACGTTCTTGAAGCCCTGCGGGCACTTGCCCTGCTGGTTCGCGAACACGATGTGCGTGCGGTGGTTCGCGCTGTCGGTGTTCTTGCCGTCCCAGCAGTTCGGGAAGGCGTGGATGCGCTCGACCTTGCTGCCCGCCGGGCAGATCGGGTAGAGGTCGGTGAGCCGGTCCTCGAACCCGGTGCAGGTCCAGCTGGGCCGGGCGTTGGCCGGGCCGTTGGTGCTCTGCTTGGCGTCACCGTAAAGGACACGCAGGCCGAGCGGCATGGCGACGACGTTCTGGGCGCCACCACCGATGAACTTCAGCGTCGCGGACTCCGGCTCGATGATTTCGCCGTCGTTGTCGCCGACCTCTTCGTTCTCACCCTGGGGTCCGCCGAGTTCCTCGGCCGGGGGCGCGGCGGCACTGCTGCTCTGGTTGCCGTTCTGGCCGCCGTTGTTCTGGCCACCGTTCTGGCCGCCGTTCTGACCGCCGTTCTGGCCACCGTTCTGACCGCCACGACGGCGGTCCTGGGCCTGCTGCTGGTCCTGCTGGTTCTGACCGTCCTGCTGCTGGGCGTTCTGGTCACCACCACGGCCCGCGCCACCACCGGTGTTTCGGCGCTTCTGCTCGCCGTTCTGGTCCTGGGCGTTCTGGTCCTGCTGACCCTGGTCCTGCGCGTTCTGGTCCTGCGCGTTCGGGTCCTCGGCGTTTTCGCCCTGAGCGCCCTGAGCATCCTGAGCGTCCTGGCCTTCCCCGGCCGCTTCCGCGGCCTGGGCGTCCTCGGCGCTCTGGTCCTGCTGGACGTCTCCGGTCTTGCCCTGCTGCTTCTGCTGGGCCTGCTCGTTTTCGTTCTCGTTGGCCGCGTCGTCTTCGCGGTCGATCCGGATCACGGGCCAGAAGTAGGCGGACTTGTCACCGTTCTTGCAGGTGGTGTCGCCGGCGAGCAGGCTCTTCAGGCTGGAGTCGGCGTCCGTCGTGACGTTGCCGACGTAGTCGTGCAGGTGCTGGGCGCCGTTCTTGATCCCGGGCTGGGCGATGAAGTTGTCCGGGTTGTGGTGCGCGCCGTCGGCGTTCGTTCCACAGTCGACAGTGAAGGAACCCTTGGCACCCTTCTTCTGCAAGGCCGCGTTGACGTTGTTGCCGGCGGGAACCTTGTTGATGTCGATGAAGAACGACGGGTCCGCGGGGTCGGCACTGGCCTCGCCCGTGCGGCCCGTCGTGACCGCGACGGCGAGTGCGCCGACGGCGATCGCCAGGCCGAGCGCGCCCATGGCGATCTTGGTACGGCGGGCTACACGATGCTTGCCCGTCACGGGGGACCGAGAATTCCGGGGCATGGACTAGTTCACCTCGTTCGTTTTTCCGGGCGCGCCGAACAGCGCAGCAGCCCGGCCAAGAACTACCGATAATTGAGGTCGAGATCGCTCGGAACCCGGGGGACGTGCACCGGGGCCCGGCCGCCGGCCGTTCCGGCGTTGCTGGCCCGGTGCCGCTGGTTCCGGCGTCGGGGTGCATCGGGGGATGCATTGGGGGATACGGACCCCAGCGCCGAGAGGTTCAAAAGCGACCGGCCCGTTATCTGTTCGTTATCAAGCGGAACGCAACCGGACAGCATTAACCCAGGTCATCGCGTTATCGAGACAAAAAAGATTCAGCGCTGCACGATGACGAGGACCGTGCCGTCGTCACCGCGGACCTCGAAGCGGGCGATCTGGTCCATCACCATGGAGATGGAACCCTGCAGCCGCAACGGTTCGGACGAGC
Source organism: Amycolatopsis sp. NPDC051758 (assembly GCF_044453095.1). Lineage (NCBI taxonomy): Bacteria > Bacillati > Actinomycetota > Actinomycetes > Pseudonocardiales > Pseudonocardiaceae > Amycolatopsis > Amycolatopsis sp. NPDC051758. The sequence continues at coordinate 499,070 of NZ_JBITCJ010000003.1, forward strand.
CGGGGATGCCGAACCCCTTGGGGGGCACCACCCAGCTGGACACCACACGCTCGTCGCCCGCCGTCGAGACGGCGACCAGCTGGCACTTCAACGGCCCGACGATCCCGCGCAGCTCGAGGTCGACACGGCTGCCCCACTCCACCGGGGAGACGGTGACGAGGGCGCTGACCGCGGACCCGCCGCTGCCGCGGCCGTAGGTCTGGCCGCCGCCGGGCTGCGGCTGGGTGCCGGCCGGCGGCGGCGCGGTGGACGTCGCGGGCACACTCGTCACCGGCGGCGGCTGCTTGCCGCTCGGCGCGGCGAGCGAGGCGGGCGGGACGGCGTCGGCCGGCCGGACCGCGAGGGTCACCAGCGGGCCGGCCACGACGAGCGCGGCGGCCGCGACGCCGGCGATGATGCCGAGCCGCTTGCGGCGGCGGCGCTTGACGGTGGCCTCTTCCATCAGGCCGCGCAGCACCCGAGGGCCGGGCGAGAGGGTGCGCGGGCTGGGCGCGGGCATCGGGGGCTCCGGCCAGCTGCGCTTCACCAGGTCGAGGACGTCCGGCAACTGGTAGAGCTCGATCAGGTCGAGCTGGCAGTGCGGGCAGTTCATCAGGTGGGCTTCGAACTGGGTGTTCTCGGCCTCGCTGAGGACGCCGAGCACGTACGCGGCGACATCGGTGTGTGCGGACCCGGCCACCCTCAGCTCACCCCCGCTCGCGCAGGGCCCGGCGCAGCGCGCGGACGGCGTGGTGGATGCGGGACTTGATGGTGCCCGGGGGCACGCCGAGGGTCGCCGCCACCTCGTTCACGGTCCGATCGCGCAGGTAGGTCTGCTGGATGGCCTCCCGCTGCTCGGGCGAAAGGCCCTGCAGCGCTTCGTAAACGATCATCGCGGCGAGCGTCCGGTCCGATTCGTCGGACACCGCGATCGCGTCGGATTCGATCTCCTCGAGCTCCTGGGGGCGGACACTCCGGCTGCGCCAGCCGTCGATCACGGTACGCCGGGCGACCGTGAACAACCACGCGCGCAGCATCTCCGGCCGGCGGTCCAGCTTGTCCGCGTTCCGCCACGCCTTGATCAGGGTCTCCTGCACGACGTCCTCGGCCCACTGCCGGTCGTGGCCGGTCAGCCGTAGTGCGAACGCCATGAGGGACCCGCCGAACTCCTGGTAGAGCGCCTTCGCGAGATCGTCATGGGCGTCGTTGGGCTCAACAACGACTTCCTGATCTTCGACGGGTCTCAGCGCTCGAGTGTGCCGTCCCACGCGGGACATCCTGGTGGGCCGGACGGTCTACGTCTAGTACCAAATGCCGCAACGCGAGGGGCAAAACTTTTTTGAACCGTTTCCGGACCGTGTCCGTATCCCCTACCGAAGACCCCCGACAAGGCGTTGTCCCCCGCAACGCTCCGCATCCACTCCGGACCGAAAGTCCACTGTGGATCTTTCGCGCGCTTTTCCGCCGCACCCTCGGCGACAGCGCGTAGTCATGCCCCACGGAGGAGCAGTGATCCGCATTCCCCGACCGGTGGTCCCCGCCGCCGTGTGCCTCACCGCACTCGCTCTGCTCACCGCTTGCACCGCCGGCGCGGCCACCACGTCCGGTGGTTACGCCGGGCAGCAGATGCCCGGTATGCAGGCCCCGATGACCCTCGCGATGCCCCAGCCCATCACCGCGAACCCGAACGACCCGATGAAGAGCCAGCTCAGGGGCGCGAAGACCTTCGACCTCGGCCTCATGCTCGTCGACGGCACCGGTTACACGATCTACCGCTACGACCGCGACTCGACCGACCCGTCCCGGTCGAACTGCAACGACGCGTGCGCGGCGAAGTGGGTCCCGGTCAAGGCGGGCGGTCCCGCGCCGATCGACGTCGACCCGTCGCTGATCGGCCAGATCACCCGCGACGACGGCACGCAGCAGGCCACCCTCGCCGGCTGGCCGCTGTACCACTTCACCGGCGACAGCGAACCGGCCGACACGTCCGGCCAGGGCGCCGACCAGGCCTGGTACCCGATCGCGCCGGACGGCAAGAAGATCACGCTCACCCAGGACGAGTGGAGGCAAAATGCGTTCGGCGTCTGAGCTGGCCACGCTGGAGTTCGACCCGCCGTCCGTGCTCGTGCGCTCCCGCCCACTGGTCCGGATCCTGTTCGTGGTACTCGCCGTGCTGACGCTGCTCGCGCCCGGCACGGCCTCGACCGCCCAGACCACCGCGGTGTCGGACACCGACGCGGTGCTGCTGACCAAGGTCCGCCAGGCCGGCCTGTGGGAGATGCCCTCCGGCATGATGGCCATGGAGAAGGGCAGCCCGCAGGTCAAGGCGGTCGGCTTCGCGATCATGATGGACCACGGCCGGCTCGACGTCGCGACCCGCGCGCTGTCGGCGAAGCTGAACTCGCCGGTGCCCGACCAGCCCTCCGACGAGCAGCGCGGCTGGCTCCTGGAGCAGATGAACGCGGCCCCCGGGCCGGCGTTCGACCGCGTCTTCGCCAACCGGCTGCGCGCGGCCCACGGCCAGGTGTTCGCCGTCCTCGCGCAGCTGCGCGCCGGCACCCGCAACGACGACGTCCGCGCGTTCGCGACCGTCGGCAACCAGGCCGTGATGCGGCACATGACGATGCTCGAGAGCACCGGGATGGTCGACTACACGGCGCTCCCCGAGCCCGCGGTCTCGACCACCGCGGCGCCCGCCGGCGCCCCCCTCGGCCTCGACACCTCCCAGATCGCCGTGGTGGCGGCCCTGTTCCTGCTGGTCGGCGGTGGCTTGTTCTACGTGCTGCGCCAGATCAAGGGCAACCGCAGCCGCGGCCGGGTCCGGACCTCGTCCCGGCCCGCCACGGTCAGAACCGGGGGCAGTCATGGTTGAGACCTGGCACGACGCGACGCTCTTCCTCACCCAGCAGTTCCAGCCGAAGACCGACCCGGCGGCGCGGGGCCTCGCGGCCTTCGCGGCCCGGGCGTCTTACGCGGCGATGATGCTGACCCTCACCTGGGGCGTGCTCACCGCCACGGGCTGGGTGCGCTCGGTCACCGGCCGCAAGGCCCTGCGCAGCTCGCACATGGTGCTCGCGACCGGCACGCTGATCTTCGGCGGCATCCACGCCCTGGGCTTCTTCTACCTGACGATCCAGCCCTACAGCCTGCAGTACCTGTTCCTCCCGTTCCTGTCCGGCCAGGAGACCCGGCACAGCATCGGCATCGTCGGCTTCGAGGTCATGCTGGCCATCGCGCTCACCGCGGGCCTGCAGCGTTTCACCTCCTACCGCCGCTGGCTGTGGCTGCACCGCTGCGCCTACCCGGCCGTCGCGCTGACCGCGCTGCACGCGTGGTTCGGCTCGATCGCCAACGGCCACCTCGCGGTCGTCTGGCTGGGCGGCATCACGCTGCTCATCCCGGCGGTCACGGTGTCGTTGCTGCGGTTCATGCCCGCGCGGACCCTCGAACGCATCGGACTCGTGGAAGAGCAGGTGGCCTGACATGCCTCTCCGTTTGCCCGGTAGCGGGCCCCGGATCAGCGTCGACAACGACCGCTGCGAGCTCTACGGCATCTGTGCCATGGAGGCGCCGGACGTGTTCGACCTCGGCCAGGACGGCCGGCTGCGCTTCCACACGCGGCTGCTGGACGAAACCACCATGGAACAGGCGAAGATGGCGGCCCGCTGCTGCCCGATGCAGGCGGTCGTGATGAGAGGGGACCTCGATGGCTGACGGCGACCGGATCGTCATCGTCGGCGCGGGCGTCGCCGGGCTGCGTGCCGCGGAACGCCTGCGGGAACAGAAGTTCGACGGCGAGATCGTGCTCATCGGCGACGAGGCCCGGCGCCCCTACCACCGCCCGATGGTGTCCAAGGCCCTCGTGATGGGGACCGAACGGCCCAGCGACGTGGGCCTTTCGCACTACCTGCCGGACCTCGACGTGCACTGGCGCCTCGGCGCGCGGGTCACGCACCTGGACACCACCGAGCGGGTCGTGCACCTGCCCGGCGGTGAATCCCTCTGGTACGACGGCCTGATCGCCGCGACCGGCGTCTACCCGCGGCACCTGCCCGGGTCGCCGCGGCACGACCCGCGGGTGCGGATCCTGCGCACGGTCGAGGACTCGATGGCGGTGCGGCGCTGCCTCAACGCCAGCAAGAAGCCGGCCGTCGTGATCGGCGCCGGCCTGATCGGCAACGAGTTCGCCGCGAGCATGCGGCACATCGGCCGGGACGTCACCCTGGTCGGCCACGCGAAGGCGCCGCTGCACCGCTTCGGCGACCGTGTCTCGAGCGGCGTCGTCGAGGCGCACCACGAGCACCGCGCGAAGCTCGCGATGAAGAGCGAAGTGCGGCACTGGATCAGCACGAAGGACACCGTCGGGCTGCACCTGACGAACAACCAGCTCCTGGTGGCCAGCGTCGTCGTGCTCGCCATCGGCTCGGTGCCGTCGGTCGACTGGATGCGCGGCTCCGGCCTCGACATCAGCGACGGCGTGCTCTGCGACGCGAAGCTGTTCGCCGAGGGCGCGTCCGACGTCGTCATCGCCGGGGACATCGCGCGCTGGCCGAACCTGCGCTTCGACGAGACCCCGCGGCGGGTCGAGCACTGGATCAACGCCGTCGAGTCGGCCCGCCACGCGGCGGACAACCTGCTGATGGGCCAGTCCAGCGCCAAGCCGTTCACCCCGCTCCCCCGGGCGTGGTCGACGCTGTACGACACGCGGCTGCAGATGTGCGGCATGCCGTCGCTGGCCGAAGACACGGTGACGCTGGCGGACGGCATCACCGGCTTCATCCGCGACGGCCGGCTCGTCGGCGTCTCGGCCTGGGACAAGCCGCGGGCGATGCTCGACTGGATGGCCGAGCTCGACCGCCGGCTCCCGGCACCCGAGTACGTGCCCGAGCCGGAGCCCGCGCCCGTCGCGGAGGTCCCCGAGGTCCCGGTCGTCGAGCCGGCGCTCGCCGGCCTGTCGGCCGAGGTGCCGCCGGAGTTCGAGAGCGGCTTCGACCAGCAGGCCTTCGAGCGCGAGTTCGAGAGCGAGTTCGCCAACAACATCCCCACGACGGCGTTCCCCGCGCTGGCCGCGCCGCCGACGACGGCGTTCGCGGCGCAGCCCGGCGGGGCCGCGCCGCCGACCATGGCCATCCCGATGGGGAGGTAGAAAGCCGGGGCGGGGCTGCGCGCGGCGGCCCCCGTCCCTTTGCCGGTCACCACACCCCCTCCGCGGCTGGGCGGTGTGGTGGCCGGCCCCCAACGTCCCCCTGCCCGCCTCGCGTCCGGTGCTGTGACAACCGGGGCTTCGCCCCGGGCCGGGGGCTCCGCCACCCGGAGCCCCCGAAAAGCAGCATGGCCGAGCGTCCGGCGGGCCAGGAGAGGGCCATCCCGGGGGAACCCGACACCCCCGGGATGGCCTTCTTCCGGCGTGCCGGGCGGGGGCCCGGGGGTCGAGTCGCGACGGCCTCACCGCTGTCGTGGTGTGCCAGCCGTGAAGGTCTTGCCGGGGGAAGGGTATGCCGCCGGCAAGACCTTCACGGCCGGTGTTCTGTCGGGGTCGGGGTTGCACCGGTGCGAAGCCGTCCCGGGGGAAACGGGAACCCCTGGGACGGCTTTCCCTTGCCCCGACGCGAAAACCGCGACTCCCCGACCACGAGCGCGCCGAGCACGAGCACGGCGACACCGACCACCCGCAGCCCCGCGTCCGCACCCGAGACGAACGCCGTGACGACGTCGTGCGCACGATCGGGAGCGGCCGCGAGAGCTTGCGCCACGGTGTGACCGCCGACGTCCGCCGGGAGCGCGGCGGCGAACTTCCCGGTCAGCACCGTGCCGATGACGGCGACCCCCAGCGCGCTGCCGAACTCCCGCGTGGTGGCCTGCAGGCCGGTGCCCACCCCGGCCTGGGCCGGCGGCAGTGAGCCCGCGATGACACCCGAGAGCGTCGGCAGGGCCAGCGTCACGCCGATCCCGGTCACCACGAGCCACGCCGCATAACCGGCGTACGGCGTCTGCGTGTCACTCGTGGACAGGCCGAGCAGGCCGCCGCCGACAAAGGCGAATGCGAGCGCGATGGTGGGGTCGAGGCCGATGCGCCGGGTCAGGAGTGCGACGTGCCGGCCGCCGAGGATGATCGGGACGGTCAGCGGGATGATCCCGAGCCCGGTGCCCAGCACGCCGAACCCCTTGGCGTACTGGAGGAACGACGCGTTGACGTAGAACAGCGCGAACATGCCGAAGAAGATCGCCGTCAGCCCGAGGCAGGCGCTGCGCAGGCCCGCGATCCGGAACAGCCGCGGGTCCAGCAGCGGGTGCGCGGCCCTCAGCTCGACGAACGTCCAGGCCGCGAACAGCACGGCGGCGCCGGCGAACCCGGTCACGACGACCGCGCTCCCCCAGCCCGCCTCCGGGCCCTGGACGATGCCGACCAGCAACGCGACCGAGGCGCCGACGAGCAGCACCGCGGCGAGCGGGTCGATCCGCCGGTCGTGGCGCGACGACACCGGCGCGATCCGGGCCACCAGCGCGGCTCCGGCCAGGGCGGCGGGCACCGCGGCGGCGAACAGCCAGCGCCACGAGCCGCCGGCCAGCACCAGCCCGCCGCCGACGTTGCCGAGCACTCCCCCGATGCCGGTCATCGACGCCCAGGTGGCGATCGTCGCGGGCTTGCGCGCGGCCGGCACGGCGTGCAGCAGGACGGCGAGCGAGTTGGGCAGCACCGCGGCGGCGCCGACGCCGGTGAGCGCGCGGCCGGCGAGCAGCACGACGACGTCCGGCGCCAGCGCCGACACCAGCGCCCCCGCCGCGAACAGCCCCAGCCCGGCCAGCAGCACACCCTTGCGGCCGAACCGGTCACCCGCGGCGCCGCCGGGGATCACCAGGCAGGCGAACACGATCACGTAGGTGTCCACGATCCAGACCAGCGCAGACGCGGACGGGTGCAGGGCGCTCGCGGCCAGCATCGGGACGGCCAGGTTGATCGCCGCGACCATCCCGACGACGAGCACCACGCAGGCGCACATGACCGTGAGCAGGCCGGTCTTCCGATCCTCGATGTCCATGAGCCCGACGGTAAGGACGGCTTGGTGCTCCGCGCCACGCAACTTTGGCAAGAGATCTTTGCGTAGGATGCAACCATGGCGGACCAGCTCGACCTGAACCTCCTGCGTGTGTTCGACGCACTCCTGCAGGAAGGCAGCGTGACCGGGGCGGCCGAGCGCCTCCACCTGTCGATCCCGGCGGCCAGCCGCGCGCTGGGCCGGCTGCGGCGCGCGATGGGCGACCCGATCCTGGTGCGCGCCGGCCGCGGGATGGCGCCCACGCCGTTCGCGCTCCGCACCGCCCCGCGGGTGCGCTCGCTGCTGGACGAAGCGGCAGCCCTGGTCAACAGCGAGTTCTCGCTCGCCGACCTCAAGCGCACGTTCACGATCCGCATCAACGACGGTGTCGCGGCGACCCTGGCGACGGCGGCGGTCGAGGCCGCGGCGGCGGCCGCCCCGGGCGTGACGCTGCGCTTCGTCGCGGAAGGCAGCGAAAGCACGGAGGCGCTTCGCGACGGCTCGGTCGACCTGGACATCGGGGCGGGCGACGTCACGGCGCCGGACATGCGCACGGCGGTGCTGTACCGCGAACGCCTGGTCGGCCTGGTCCGCGCGGACAGCCCGCTGGGCCGGCGCCCGACGCTGGCCCAGCTGTGCCGGCACCCGCACGTCTCGGCGTCCCGCCGAGGACGGGCGCGGGGGCCGCTGGACGACGCGCTCGAGGCAGCGGGCCTGCAGCGGCACGTGGCGGCGGTGGTGCCGACGTTCGCCGTGGCGGCCCTGCTGGTCGCGTCGAGCCGGTACGTGGGGCTCGTGCCGCAGCGGCTGGCCGAGCAGCACGGGCCGGCGCTCGGCGTGCGCTGGTTCCCGGTGCCGGCGGAGCTGCCGGAAATGGACGTCCGGCTGTGCTGGCACGTCCGCCTCGACGCCGACCCGGCACAACGCTGGCTGCGCGACACGATCCGCGACGCGCTCCGCTGACCCCGGCGGCTGCGCCGCGCCGAAGGGCTCCGCTCTGCCCGGACCCCGGACCCCGGGCCCTGGCCTGCGCCGGACCGCAGTGGAGCCCGAGGAGCGCCCCAAGGCGGCCTTCGGTGCGTCCCACGCACCCAAGGCGGCCTTCGGTGCGCAAGACGCAACCAAGGCCGCCTTGGGGCGCTCGGGATCGACCATCGTCCAAGGGCTCCGCCGGTGCCGTCCGGTGTGGCACGATTCAAGCGTGACCAGCACCGCCGCCACGGCGCAGTACCTGCGTGACCTCGCGCTGCTGCGCCGCGTCCGCGACCGGATCGACCGGGAGTACGCCCAGCCCCTCGACGTCGAGGCCCTCGCGCGCGGCGTCAACATGTCCGCCGGGCACCTCAGCCGGCAGTTCCGCCGCGCCTACGGGGAGTCACCGTATTCGTACCTGATGACCCGGCGGATCGAACGCGCGATGGCGCTGCTGCGGAAAGGCGAGCTGAGCGTCACCGAGGTCTGCTTCACCGTCGGCTTCTCGTCGCTGGGCACCTTCAGCACCCGGTTCGCCGAGCTGGTGGGCGTGCCGCCGAGCGTCTACCGCGAGCAGGAGGCCGAGGCGACCGTGGGCATGCCGGCGTGCGTGGCCAAACAGGTCACCAGACCGATCAGGAATCGAGAAGCGCGGCCGCCGGCGCACACATAGTGTGACTGCCATGGACGTCACCATTCACTCGAGCTTCCTCCCCCACAACGACCCGGAAGCCGCGCTCGGCTTCTACCGCGACCTGCTCGGCTTCGAGGTCCGGATGAACGTCAAGTACGGCGAAATGAGCTGGATCACCGTCGGGCCGCCGAACCAGCCCGACACGGCCATCGTGCTGACGCCGGTGGCCGCGACCCCGGGCCTCACCGACGACGAGCGCCGCACCATCAACGAAATGATGGCCAAGGGCACCTACGCCGGGGTCAACCTCGCCACCAAGGACCTCGACGCCCTCTTCGCGAAGCTTCAGGCGGGCAACGCCGAGGTCGTCCAGGAGCCGGTCGAGCAGCCCTACGGCGTCCGCGACTGCTCCTTCCGCGACCCCGCCGGAAACCTGCTCCGCATCCAGGAGCTGCGCTGACCGACGGGAGACGACCATGTGCCTGAGCCTGACGGTCGCCGCCCGGCAGCACCTGGGTGAACTGGTGCTGCTGCGCCGCGTCCGCGACCGGATCGACCGCGAGGAATCCCTGGACGTCGAGGCGCTCGCCCTCGGCCTCGGCCTGACCGCCGGCGACTTCGCCCGCCGGTTCCGGCTCGCCTACGGCCAGTCCCCGCACGGTTACCAGCGGGCCGCCCGAGCGGTCAGGGCGGTCAGGAATCGAGAAGCACCTGCCGTCGCGCCGAAAGTAGCGTGACCGCCATGGACCTCACCATCCACCAGACCTTCCTGCCGCACCTGGACCACGAGGCTTCGCTGGACTTCTACCGCGACACCCTCGGCTTCGAAGTCCGCAACGACGTCGAGTACAACGGCCTGCACTGGCTCACCGTCGGCCCCGCCGGGCAGCCCGACACCTCGATCGTGCTCACCCCGGCGGCCGCGATGCCGGGACTGGACGAGGAAGAACGCCGTACCATCACCGAGATGATGGCCAAGGGCACCTACGCGGCGGTCAACCTGGCCACAAAGGACCTCGACGGCGCCTTCGAACGGGTCCAGGCCGGCGACGCCGAGGTCGTCCAGGAACCGACCGAACAGCCCTACGGGATCCGCGACTGCGCCTTCCGCGACCCCGCCGGCAACCTCGTCCGCATCCAAGAACTGCGCTGACCTCCGCCACCCGACCGGGAGACACGATGACCAAGCCCACGAGGAAGCCCGCGCCGAACGTCGCCGACAGCCACGACCTGATCCGCGTCCACGGCGCGCGCGTGAACAACCTCAAGGACGTCAGCGTCGAGCTGCCGAAGCGGCGGCTGACGGTGTTCACCGGTGTCTCCGGGTCCGGGAAGAGCTCGCTGGTGTTCAGCACGATCGCCGCGGAGTCGCAGCGGCTGATCAACGAGACCTACAGCACCTTCGTGCAGGGGTTCATGCCGACGCTGGCCCGGCCCGACGTCGACGTGCTCGACGGGATCACCACCGCGATCATCGTCGACCAGGAGCGGATGGGCGCCAACCCGCACTCCACGGTCGGCACCGCCACCGACGCCAACGCGATGCTGCGGATCCTCTTCAGCCGGCTCGGGCAGCCGCACATCGGCTCGCCCCAGGCGTTCTCGTTCAACGTCGCCTCGATCAGCGGCGCGGGCGCGGTCACCATCGAGAAGGCCGGCCGGCAGATCAAGGAGCGGCGCAGCTTCAGCATCACCGGCGGCATGTGCCCGCGCTGCGAGGGCCGCGGCAAGGTCAACGACATCGACCTGACCGCGCTGTTCGACGAGGAAAAGTCGCTCAACGAAGGCGCGATCACCATCCCGGGTTACAGCATGGAGGGCTGGTACGGCCGCATCTTCCGCGGCTCCGGCTTCTTCGACCCGGACAAGCCGATCAAGAAGTTCACCAAGAAGCAGTTCAACGACCTGGTGTACAAGGAGCCGACCAAGATCAAGGTCGAGGGCATCAACCTGACCTACTCGGGGCTGGTCCCGGCGATCCAGAAGTCCTTCCTGGCCAAGGACGTCGACTCGATGCAGCCGCACATCCGCGCGTTCGTCGAGCGGGCGGTCACGTTCACCACGTGCCCCGACTGCGAAGGCACCCGGCTGTCCGAAGAGGCCCGGTCGTCGAAGATCGACGGGATCAGCATCGCCGACGCGTGCTCGATGCAGATCAGCGACCTCGCGGCCTGGGTGGGCAAGCTGGCCGAACCGTCGGTCGCGCCGCTGCTGGACGCGCTGAAGCGCACCCTCGACTCGTTCGTCGAGATCGGGCTCGGTTACCTCTCGCTCGAGCGGCCGTCGGGCACGCTCTCGGGCGGGGAAGCCCAGCGCACCAAGATGATCCGCCACCTCGGGTCGTCGCTCACCGACGTCACCTACGTCTTCGACGAGCCGACGATCGGCCTGCACCCGCATGACATCCAGCGCATGAACGAGCTGCTGCTGCAGCTTCGGGACAAGGGCAACACCGTGCTGGTCGTCGAGCACAAACCCGAGGCGATCGCGATCGCCGACCACGTGGTCGACCTCGGGCCGCACGCCGGCGCCGGGGGCGGCGAGGTGGTGTTCGAGGGCACTGTGGACGGTCTGCGGAAGAGCAAGACGCTGACCGGCCGGCACCTGGACGACCGCGCGTCGCTGAAGGAGTCCGTGCGGACGTCGTCGGAGACGCTGGAGATCCGGGGCGCTTCGACGCACAACCTGCAGGACGTCGACGTCGACATCCCGCTCGGGGTGCTGGTGGTCGTGACCGGTGTGGCGGGCTCGGGCAAGAGCTCGCTGATCCACGGCTCGGTCGCCGGCCACGAGGGTGTGGTGGCGATCGACCAGACCGGCATCCGCGGGTCCCGCCGGAGCAACCCGGCGACCTACACCGGCCTGCTCGAGCCGATCCGCAAGGCGTTCGCCAAGGCCAACGGCGTCAAGCCGGCGCTGTTCAGCGCGAACTCCGAAGGCGCCTGCCCCAACTGCAACGGCGCCGGCGTCATCTACACCGACCTGGGCATCATGGCCGGCACCGCCACCCCGTGCGAGGTGTGCGACGGCAAGCGGTTCTCCGCCGACGTGCTGGAGTACACCTTCGGCGGCCGCGACATCAGCGAAGTGCTCGGGATGTCGGTGACCGAAGCCGAGGAGTTCTTCGCCGACGGCGACGCGAAAACCCCGGCGGCGCACAAGATCCTGACCAACCTCGCCGAGGTCGGGCTCGGTTACCTCACCCTCGGCCAGCCGCTGACCACGCTGTCCGGCGGCGAGCGCCAGCGGATCAAGCTGGCGACGCGCATGGCCGAGAAGGGCGGCGTGTACGTCCTCGACGAGCCGACCGCCGGTCTGCACCTCGCCGACGTCGAGCAGCTGCTGGGCCTGCTCGACCGGCTCGTCGACTCGGGCAAGTCGGTGATCGTCATCGAGCACCACCAGGCGGTGATGGCCCACGCGGACTGGATCATCGACCTCGGCCCGGGCGCCGGCCACGACGGCGGCCGGATCGTCTTCGAGGGCACCCCGGCGGAGCTGGTGAAGTCCCGGAAGAAGACGCTGACCGGCAAGTATCTCGCGGAGTACGTCGGCTGACCACGCCCATACCAGCACGACGGGTAGGGCTGGCCCCCGCAAAGGGCCGGGAGCCCACCGCATTCCGGTGACGCCCGCCGCCGCGAAGACTAGGGAGCGTGACCACAGACAATCTCGTGCACACCGGCAGCGACTTCGCCCGGCTGAGCCACCGCGTCTCCGCCGCCGGCCTGATGCAGCGCCGTCCCGGCTACTACACCGCCCGGATCGCCGTCGTGACCGGGCTGTTCGCCGCCGGCTGGGTCGCGTTCGCCTTCCTCGGGAACTCGTGGTGGCAGCTCGCCGTCGCCGCGTTCCTGGCCGTCATGTTCGGGCAGATCGCGCTGCTCTCGCACGACCTCGCGCACAAGCAGGTGTTCCGTCGCCGCCGGCCGACCGAGATCGCCGGGATGCTCGCCGGGAACCTCGGCATCGGGATGAGCTACGGCTGGTGGATGGACAAGCACACGCGCCACCACGCCAATCCGAACCACGAGGAGCTCGACCCCGACGTCGACCCGGACATCCTGGTCTGGTCGAAGGACCAGGCCCGCGCCAGCCGCGGCGTCCCCCGTTTCATCGGGCGGTACCAGGCTTTCCTGTTCTTCCCGCTGCTCACCCTCGAAGGCCTGAATCTGCACTGGTCGGGCATCCGCGCGGTGCGCAAGCCGGGGCTGCGCCGGCGTGGCCTCGAAGCCGCGTTGCTCGCCACGCACTTCGTCCTGTACTTCAGCGCGCTGCTCACCGTGCTGTCCCCTGGCATGGCGCTGCTGTTCTTCGCCGTCCACCAAGGACTTTGGGGTGTCTACATGGGATCGATCTTCGCGCCCAACCACAAGGGCATGCCGACGCTGACCGGGCGCCCGGAGCTCGACTTCCTCCGCAAGCAGGTGCTGACGTCCCGCAACGTCCGCGGCGGCCTGGTGACCGACGTCGCCCTCGGCGGCCTCAACTACCAGATCGAGCACCACCTGTTCCCCAGCATGCCGTCGCCGCATCTGCGGCGGGCGCAGCCGATCGTCCGGGCGTACTGCGCCGAGCTGGGTGTCCCGTACGTGGAGACGAGCCTGGTCGACTCCTACCGGCAGGCACTCACCCACCTGCATGAAGCTGGGGCGCCTCTCAGGAACCGTTCGTAGACTCGGGACCATGAGGAAGACGATCGCGGCCCTGCGGGACCTGCCGGCGGCGCTCGGCGCGAAGGCCACCGGGGCGCGGGCCGAGCGGGTCCGCTCCTCGCCGCAGTTCGACGGCAAGGTGTTCCGCAACGCCGCGCCGCGGCACCCGATGACCGCGGCGTCGATGCGGGACATCTTCCGGCAGATGTTCTTCGGCGAGCACCGCGAACTGCGCAAACCGGGCGGCTCGGTGCCACTGGTCCGATCCGCCCCGGTGGAGACGGCCGAAGGTGTGCACCTGACCTGGTACGGCCACGCGTCCACGCTGGTGGAGCTCGACGGCGCGCGCGTGCTGCTCGACCCGGTGTGGAGCGACCGGGTGTCCCCGGCCGCGTTCGCCGGACCGCGACGGCTGCACGAGCCGCCGGTGCCGCTGTCCGGGCTCGGCCGGGTCGACGCCGTGGTGATTTCGCACGACCACTACGACCACCTGGACCTGGCCACGATCCGGTCGCTGGTGTCTGCCACCGAGGCGCCGTTCCTGGTCCCGCTCGGGGTCGGCGCGCACCTGGAGCGCTGGCACGTCCCGGCCGACCGCATCATCGAGCTCGACTGGCACGAAGAAGCGACAGTGGCAGGCGTCCGGTTCATCGCAACGCCGGCCCAGCACTTCTCCGGCCGCGGCATCACGAACGACGACACGCTGTGGACGTCCTGGGCCTTGCTGGGCCCCACCCACCGGGTGTTCTACAGCGGCGACACCGGCTACTTCGACGGCTTCGCGACGATCGGCGCGGAACACGGCCCGTTCGACGCGGCCCTGATCCAGATCGGCGCGTACGCCCCGCAGTGGCCGGACATCCACATGACCCCGGAGGAAGGCGTCGCGGCAGGCATCGACGTCCGCGCGAAGCTGCTGGTCCCGGTCCACTGGGCGACGTTCCAGCTGGCCATGCACCCGTGGGGCGAGCCGGCCGACCGCGTGTGGCGCGAAGCGAAGGCGGCGGACCTGGCGCTGGCGATCCCCCGCCCGGGCGAGCGCATCAACGTCACCGCGCCCCCGCAGGTCGACGGCTGGTGGCAGGCCCTGTCGTGATCGACGAACACCAGCGGTACGCCCACTACCTGCTGGAGTTCGCCAATGTCACCGACGCCGGCGAGCCGGAACTGGTCCGCGCGGTGCTCACCGACCCGGACCGGGTGATGGCCGAGTCGGCGGTCGTCCGGCACCTCGACCTGCGAGCGGCGGCGCTGCTGGCCGATCCCGGCTTCCCGGTGTGGGCGACCTGGATGGGCTCCCTGGTCGACGACCACCGGTTCCCGGCCCGGCGGCTGCGGGAGTGGGTGTTGCTGCGGGCCTTCGTCCTGGACGAGGATTGGCGCGAAGAGGACCTGACGAGCGCGTCCGACTGGCTCCAGCGCCGCGCGTGCGCCGAACCCGCCGCCCCGGCCGCGCTCGCGGTGCCGGCCGAGCGGGGCCGCACCCGCCGCGTGCGGGCCGCGGCCCTTCGAGCACGGGAGCGTGCGTGAAGCTGAAGCTGGACCTCCACGACATCTACAACCGCGGCGGCGAGATCGACCGAGCTCTCAAGGGGATCATCGACGAGGCCGTCGCCAAGAAGGCGCCGCTCGTCGAGATCATTCCCGGCAAGGGTTCCGGGCAGCTGAAGAAGCACGTTCTGCGGTTCCTCGAGCGCAAGGACATCAAGGCGCTCTACCACCGCATCGAGAAGGACAAGGACAACTTCGGCCGGGTTTTTGTGCACTTCCGGTGGAAGTGATCAGAACCGGCTGTCGTGCCGCGCTTCGGCCCAGGCGCGGTCCCACGCCGCCGAGTGGAGGCGGCTCACCGCGAACCGGCCGATTCCGTAGAGCCCGGCCAGCGCGCCCGTGATCGCGACCCACAGCAGGATCGCCGCGAAGACGCCGTCGGCCGCCGAGGTGGCCGGGGTCAGGGGCTCGGACGCCAGCTCGCCGCGCTGGTCGAGCCACACGGACAGGTGGGTGCCCGCCGGGCTTCCCGCGTCGGCGAGGACGTCGCCGGTGTGGCGGGCGCCGCGGGAATCGAACCAGGCGGCCGGGACCGTCGTCTGGTCGGCCGGGGCGCCGGCGCCGTCGGCGCTGTAGGCCTGGCTGGACGCCGCGGCCAGCGAGACCGCCGTCGCCGGGTGGCGGGTGGTGCGCTCCTGCTCGGCCCGCGCGGTCTGCGCGGCGTAGGTCTCGGAGCCGAACGACCCCGCGAACGGCAGGGCCAGCAGCGCGCCGGCGATCATCAGCAGCAGCAGAGCCGCCTCGACGCGGTCACCGAACCGCGTCAACGGGTTGCGGCCGGGGTGCAACCGGCGCCGGAACCGGGTGATCCGTCCGCTGGGCCCACGCATGCGCGACTCACTCTCCCCACCGAAAGACATCTTCTCGGTAACAGTGTGCGCGCCGGGGCTGGACTTTCTCTCGTGAATGGGATGCGGCCCACCTGTGAAACCCTGCACAACCACCCGGTCGTGCTAACTCGCCGCGATCGCCGACTGCAGGGCGTGAGCGACCTCCGCCCCGTGGACGTCCGGGTGGCCGGGCACGAACCGGTCGGCCAGGAGGTTGTGCGGCACACCCGGACGCCAGTCGTAACGCCCGCCGACCGGCAGCAGCTCCGCGGTGACGGCTTCGGTGGTCCGCCGCGCGCCGTTGCGCGCGATGCTGCCGTGCGGGCCGACCACCAGCATTTCCGCGATCGCGTACGGGACTTCGGCGGCGACGTCGTTGACGGTGTGGGTCACCACGATCGGCCCCGTGACCACACGCTCGCCGAGGACACGACGGAATTCGCCGGGCTGCCCGTCGTCCCAGTCCGCGGAGAAGCCGTACTGCGAGACCATCGCCTGCAGCAGGGTCAGGGTGGCCAGCGAGCCGGCCGGACGGGTGTTCGCCGCCGCCGTCACCAGACGGCCGCCGAAGCCGTGCCCGGCGAGGTGGATCCGCAGGTCCGGCCGCGTGAGCGCGTCGAGCAGCGGGCCCAGGCCGCGCTCCCCCACCGTGCCCGCGCGGGCCTTGAGCTCGTAGTGCACCAGGTAGTCGAGCAGGTGCTCGGCCGCCGGTTTGGCGAGCCGGTCCATGACCGTGCCGCCGGGCATCGAGAACAGCTGGGCCGACGCGTCTTCGCGGTCTTCGGCGCCTCGCGTGGTCACCGAGAGCAACGCCGCCGCGAAGGCCGTGCGCGCGGTCGCGCGGGCGGTCAGCGCCGGCACGAGGTCGGCCGCGGCGTTGATGGTGAGCCGCTCCGCGGGCAGGAGCTCCCGCAGCTGGTCCAATTGCTCCGGAAGGGTGACGGCGGGCGCCTCCGGTGACGGCCATCGCACGCAGGCGAGCGCGATCCTGCGGTCGGGCAAGGTCACCGAGCGCAGCGACTTGGCCAGCGCCGCATACAGCCGGTGACTCCAGCCGTGGCAGAGCACCAGCAGGTCGGTGGCTCCGGCCGCGAGCCGGCCGACCGCGGCACCCTCGTCGCCGGTCAGCCGCCCCGCCCGGTCGAACTCGACCTCGGCGGCCGGGAAACCGGACAGCTCCACGGGGTCCTCCTCGGGCGACGACTCCCCGGGATGTCGCCCGCGCCCCGGCCGCTGTTACCGATCCGGCCAGAAGCAGGCCGCCCCGCGCGGCACGTAACCGTTGCCACGAAGCCATTCGGCCGTGGCTTGAGTACCGACGCTCACAGCCAGTCGTCCGGCCGCGGCCACGGCATCAGCGCCGCGAGGGCGTCCCGCGCCGGCTCGGTCACCGCGTACCGGCCGCGGTGGAACAGCAACGGCCGCGCGTCCGACGGTGTGCCCAGCGCGGTCACCCGGCCGATGACGACGTAGTGGTCACCGGCCTCGTGGACGGCGTCCAGGGTGCAGTCGATCCAGGTGAGCGCGCCGTCCAGCAGCGGCGCCCCGGACGGCGCGGGTGTCCAGCCGACCCGCGCGAACTTGTCCGGACCGCGCGCACCGAACACCGCGCTGACCTCCTGCTGGTCCTCGGCCAGCACGTTGACCGCGAACCGGCCGGCCGCGGCGAGCACCGGCCAGGTGCGCGACGTGCGAGCCGGGCAGAACAGCACGAGCGGCGGGTCGAGCGACAGCGCCGCGAACGACTGGCAGGCGAACCCGGCGAGGGTGTCGCCGTCCCGGCCGGTGACCACGGTGACGCCCGTGCAGAAGTGCCCGAGCACACTGCGGAACTCGGTCTGGTCGACCGCCACCGAGGTCATGCGCCCGGGGGCCGCGCGCCGACCGAGAAGTCGTGGCCCCACAGGGAAACCGCGGTGCTCTCGCGGGCGATCCAGTTTTCGTCGTCGACCTGCCGGCCTTCACAGCCGAACTCGACGTCGAAACCGCCGGGAGTCTTCATGTAGAACGACAGCATCAGGTCGTTGACGTGCCGGCCGAGCGTGGCCGACATCGGCACCTTCCGCCGGATCGCGCGGTCGAGGCACAGCCCGACGTCGTCGGTGTTCTCCACCTCGACCATCAGGTGCACGATCCCGCTCGGCGTCGGCATCGGCAGGAACGCCAGGCTGTGGTGCCGCGGGTTGCAGCCGAAGAAGCGCAGCCACGCGGGCGGCCCGTCGGCGGGCCGCCCGACCATCTGCGGCGGCAGGCGCATCGAGTCGCGCAGCCGGAAGCCCAGGACGTCGCGGTAGAACCGCAACGACGCCTCGTCGTCCTTTGTAGACAAAACGACGTGGCCGAGCCCCTGCTCACCAGTGACGAACTTGTGGCCGTACGGGCTGACGACGCGCCGGTGCTGCAGCGCAACCCCGTGGAACACCTCCTGGGTGTTGCCGGACGGGTCGTCGAAGCTGATCAGCTCGTCGACGCGCCGGTCGGCCAGCTCCTCCGGCGTGCCCTCCTTGTAGGGCACCGAGGCACTGTCCAACCGCGACCGGATCTCGGCGAGCTCGCCGGCGTTCGCGGCCTCCCAGCCGGTGGTCGCCAGCCGGTCCGCGTCGCCGGGCGAGATGACCAGGCGCGCCGGGAAGTCGTCCATCCGCAGGTAGAGCGAATCCGGATCACCGCCCTTGCCTTCGACCATGCCGAGCACCTTGAGCCCGTACTCGCGCCACGCGGCCATGTCGGTGGCCTCGATCCGGAGGTAGCCCAGTGACCGGATGCCCATCAGGAACTCCCGAGGAAGTCGAGGGCCAGCCGGTTGAACTCGTCGAACTTCTCCAGCTGAGCCCAGTGCCCGCAGCCGCCGAAGACGTGCAGCTGCGCGCGCGGAATCGTCTTGAGCGCCACGAGTGCCCCGTCGAGGGGGTTGACGCGGTCCTCGCGGCCCCAGATCAGGAGCACGCGCTGGCGCAGGCGGTGGGCCTCGCGCCAGAGCATGCCTTCTTCGTAGGTGTCGGGCCGGGCGAACGACATGCCCATCGCGCGCATCGCGGCGAGCGACTCGGGCGTGTTGGCCGCGGCGAAGCGGTCGTCGATCAGCTCGTCGGTGATCAGCCCTTGGTCGTGGACCATGATGCGCAGGAACGCTTCCATGCGCTCACGGCTGGGTTTTGCGGCGAACTTCCCGAGGTTCTTGACCCCTTCGGTGGGATCGGGCGCAAAGACGTTGACACTCAGCCCGCCCGGCCCCATCAGGATCAGGCGCCCGGCGCGCTTGCCGTGGTTCAGCGCCAACCGCACGGCCGCCCCGCCACCCAGGGAATTGCCGATGAAGTGTGCGGTCTCGATCTCCAGCGCATCCATCAGGCCGACCACGGCGTCGGCGCTGTGCCGGAAGTACTGCGGGTGCTCGGTCGGCTTGTCGGAGCGCCCGAAGCCGGGCTGGTCGACCGCGATCGTCCGGTAGTGCTTGGCGAACTCCGGCAGGTTGCGCCCGAAGTTGCTCCACGCCGACGCGCCGGGGCCGCCGCCGTGCAGCAGGATCACCGTCTCGGCGTGCTCGGCGCCGGCCTCGTGGTAGTGCAGCTTGAGGTCGCCCGCCTGGACGTACTTTCCTTCCGGACCGGCCATCAGTACATCGCGTTCTCGACGGGGAGCCCGAAGACCCCGGTGCCGTACATGACGTAGGCGCGCTCGGCGTCGTTGGCCGCGTGAACCCGGCCGGCGTGCGCGTCGCGCCAGAAGCGCTGGATCGGCGTGCCACGCTGGATCGCGCGGCCGCCGGAGTTTTCGAAGAGCCGGTCGATCGCGGAGATCGCGCGTTCCGTGCCGCGCACCTGGTCACGCCGGACGCGCAGGCGCAGATCGCTGGGCAGCCGTTCCTCGCGCTTGGCCAGCTCGTACAGCTCGTCGATGTTGCGGGTCAGCTGCAGCCAGGCGGCGTCGATCTCGCTGGCCGCCTCGGCGATCCGCACCTTGGCGAACGGGTCCTCTTTGGACTGCTCACCGGCGTACGCGGCGCGCACGCGCTTGCGCTGGTGCTCGACGTGCGCGTCGTAGGCGCCCTGAGCCATGCCGATGATCGGCGCGGTGATCGTGGACGGGTGCACCGAACCGTACGGCAGCCGGTACAGCGGCCCCGGGTTCACGGCCTGGCCCGGCACCTTGCACTTCGACGTCGCGATGAAGCTCAGCGCGCGGTGCTGCGGGATGAAGACGTCCTCGACGACGATGTCGTTCGAGCCGGTGCCGCGCAGGCCCACGGTGTCCCAGACGTCCACAATGGAGTAGTCGGCGATCGGCAGCAGGTAGGTGCAGAAGTCGACCGGCTTGCCGTCCTTGAACGCCGGCCCGCCGAGCAGCACCCACGTGCAGTGGTCGCAGCCGGAGGAGAAGCTCCACCGGCCCGACAGCCGGTAGCCGCCCTCGACGACCTCCGCCTTGCCCATCGGCGCGTACGACGAGGAGATCCGCACGTCCTCGTCCTCACCCCAGACCTCCTGCTGGGCCTGCGCGTCGAACAGCGCCACGTGCCACGGGTGGACGCCGAGGATGGAGGCGACCCAGCCGGTGGACCCGCACGCGCTCGCAATCAGCTTGACCGCGGTGTAGAAGCTCACCGGGTCGGCTTCGAAACCGCCGTAGGGCTTCGGTTGCAGCAACTTGAAGAACCCGGTCTCCTGCAGGGCCTTGACGGACTCCGCGGGGACGCTCCGCGCGTCCTCGGTGTCCTGGGCCCGTTCCCGCAGGACCGGCAGGAGGTCCCGGACCCCGGCGATCACCTGCTCGCTCATGCGCAGTCCTCTCTCGCGTTCACTCCCGCAAGACTAGAACACGTTCTCGTTTTTGTCGAGAACACCCTGCGCCAGCGCGCTGTTGATCCCCGCCCTGCGGCCGGAAAACACGCAGTCGGCCAGCGAGAGCCCGCTGACGTACGACCTGGAACAGATTCCCACCGCGGTGCGCCCGGCGGCGTACAACCCGGCGATCGGCTCCCCCGCCGCGCTCCGCACCGCGCCGGTGTCCTCGTCGACCAGCAGGCCGCCGAGGGTGAGCATCGGCGTGGGATAGCCCAGGTTGGGCCGCACGGAGATGTCGATGAGCGAGTACGGCGGGTTCTCCAGCCGCCGCGCGAACTCGGCGGGCTTGCCCATCGGGTCGGCGTCGCCGTGGTACGCCTCGACACTCGCGCGCAGGCCCTCGGCGTTGATCCCGGCCTTGCGCGCGACCTCGTCGAGCGTCGTACCGAGCACCCGCCCGCGGCGCAGCAGGTACCGCAGCTGGAGCCATTGGAACCACTGGCTTTGGGCGCGACCGTCCCGGCGCGCTTCCGCCACGATCGGCGCGTCGACGAGCAGCCAGCCCTTGCTCCCGTGCTCCTCGATGAGCTTCTCGCCGACCGCTGCGCCGTACCGGGACTCGTCGATGACCCGCTTCCCCTCGGCGTCGACGATGATCCCGCCGAGGAACGCGCTGGGCGGCGTGACGAACCGCCATGCGGAGATCCGGCCCAGTTCCCCAGTCGCCGCCCCGGCCTCGACCCCGAGCCGGATGCCCGAGCCGTTGTCGGCGGACGTGCCGAGCGGGAGCCCGCCGCGGTAGGCCGGCGCGTGCTCGCGCACCATCTCGCGGTCGGCGATGAACCCGCCCGCGGCGAGCACCACCCCGCGGCGCGCGACTATCCGCAGCTCACGGCCGTGACTGCGTTCGAAGCGCTCGACCCGCCGATGCAGCGACTTGCGCAGCGCGGGCACGTAGATCCCGGGCTTCGCGGCGTACTGCGCGAACCGCTGGTGCCGCGCGCGCACCCACGCGGGCGCGTCCCGCAGCGTGTCGACCACGAGCCCGGTGACGCGGCCTTCGTCGTCACGGACCAGGTTCCGCGCGGTCGTCTGGGTCAGCACCCGGATCCCGCGCTTCGCGACGGCCTCCTTGAGGCGCGTCATCAGCATCTTCCCCGAGGTCCCGGGCCCCTTGACGCGGTGGCCGCGCGGGGCGGGCTTCGCGGCGTCGCGGAAGCCACCGGCCGCCTCGCTGCCGGAGTAGTAGAGGTAGTACTTGTCGCTGGGGTACGACGTCTTGTGCGGGCAGAGGCTGCCTTCGAACGGCACGCCGTTGCCCTCCAGCCAGGTGATCATCTCGCGGCTGCCTTCGCAGAACTGCCGCAATGTCTTCTCGGCGACGACGTCCCCGGCTTCCAGCCGCAGGTAGTGGTACAT
Source organism: Amycolatopsis sp. NPDC051758 (assembly GCF_044453095.1). Taxonomy (NCBI): domain Bacteria; kingdom Bacillati; phylum Actinomycetota; class Actinomycetes; order Pseudonocardiales; family Pseudonocardiaceae; genus Amycolatopsis; species Amycolatopsis sp. NPDC051758. The sequence continues at coordinate 520,931 of NZ_JBITCJ010000003.1, forward strand.
CGCGTCGACGGAGTCGTCGACGCGAGCGTCGAGCTGCTGGGCGGTGCCACCGCCCGCGTAGACCACGCCTCCGCTGACCGCGCTGGCGCCACCACCGGCAAACCGCTCGACGATGACGACATCGGCGCCCGCATCGGCCGCTTCCAGGGCGGCGCAGGCGCCGGCCGCCCCGAACCCCACGATCACCACGTCCGCGACGAGTTCGTCCATGGGCACCACCCTAGAACTGGAACACGTTCTCGTCTATGGTGAGCTAAAGCGGCTCCCAACTGGATACTTGTCGAGTGGAACACGTTACCGATCTGGCCGAAAAGCAGGCGGACACGGACCGGCGGCGACCCGCTCACCGGCAGCCTTTCCGCCGTGGCTGTCGGCCGGATCGGTAACCATCGATACAGCAGGTGAGGTGGCATGACGGAGCAGTTCGACGTTGTCGTCGTCGGCAGTGGCGCCGCCGGGATGACCGCCGCGCTGGCTGCGGCCCGCAACGGCTTGAGCGTCGTCGTCCTCGAAAAGGCGGCCTGCTTCGGTGGCTCGACCGCCCGCTCCGGCGGCGGGGTCTGGCTGCCGGGCAACCACGCGCTGAAGGCCGCCGGGATCGACGAACCACCCGAGCGGGCACGCGAGTACCTGGCTTCGATCGTCGGTGACGTCGTCCCGGCCGTCCGCCGAAACACGTTCCTCGACCACGGCCCCGAGGTGCTGAAGTTCGTCTGCGACCACACGCCGCTGAAGTTCCGCTGGGTCCGCGACTACAGCGACTACCACCCCGAAGCCCCGGGCGGGCGGCCCGGCGGCCGGTCGGTCGAGCCGGTCGCCTTCGACGGCAAGCTGCTCGGTGACGACCTGGCCCACCTCGAACCGCCGTACAGCGCTCCCCCGCTCGGCGTGCCGATCACCCAGGCGGACTACCGCTGGCTGAGCCTCCTGGCAAGGCACCCCCGCGGTGCCGTCCGGATGCTGTCGCTCGGTGTGCAGTGGCTGGTCGGCCGGGTGCGCGGGCAGCGCCTGATGAGCATGGGGCAAGCGCTTGCGGGCGGGCTGCGGGTGGGCCTGACCAGGGCCGGCGTCGAAGTCCGACTCAACACTCCGATGGTCGACCTGCAGGTCGACGGGGACCGCGTCACCGGGGTCGTCACCGAGCAGGGAGTTGTCGGAGCCCGCCGCGGGGTCATCCTCGCCAGCGGCGGCTTCGAGCAGAACCTCGAGATGCGCGAGAAGTACCAGCGCGCGCCGATCGGCACCGACTGGACCGTCGGCGCGGCCGCCAACACCGGCGACGGCATCACCGCCGGCCTCAAGCTGGGCGCGGCCCTCGACCTGATGGACGACGCCTGGTGGGGCCCGACACTGCCGCTCACCGGCGGCCCGTGGTTCGCGCTGGCCGAGCGATCGCGGCCGCGCTGCATCATGGTCGACGCCCGCGGCGAGCGGTTCGTCAACGAGTCGGCGCCCTACGTCGAGGCCGTGCACGCGATGTACGGCTCCGGCGACGGGCCGGGTGAGCACATCCCGACCTGGCTGGTGTTCGACCAGCGCTACAAGGACCGCTACATGTTCACCGGCGTCGGGCCGCGCCAGCCGCTGCCCGGACGCTGGTTCAAGGCGGGGATCGCGGTGAAGTCGGGCTCGCTGGCCGGACTGGCCGCGAAGATGGACGTCCCGCCGGAAGGCCTCGAAGCGACTGTCGAGCGCTTCAACGGCTTCGCGCGCAAGGGCGTCGACGAAGACTTCCACCGCGGGGTCAGCAAGTACGACCACTACTACGGCGACCCGCGCAACAAGCCCAACCCCAGCCTCGGCCCCCTGGACAAAGCGCCGTACTACGCGGTGAAGATCGTCCCGGGCGACCTGGGCACCAAGGGCGGCCTGCGCACCGACGAACACGCGCAGGTCCTGCGTGAAGACGGCACGGTGGTGCCCGGGCTGTACGCCGCGGGCAACACCAGCGCGGCCGTGATGGGCGGCACGTACGCCGGCCCGGGCGCGACCATCGGCCCAGCCATGGTGTTCGGCTACCTTGCGGCGACGCGGCTGGCGCACGAAGATCAAGGGACCACGGGAGGCGAGCGATGACAGAGGATTCGGTACGCACCATCTACGCGGGTGAGCCACCGGCCCGGTTCGCGCGCGGCTGGCACTGCCTCGGCCTGGCGGAGGACTTCCGCGACGGGAAACCCCACGCGGTCACGGCGTTCGGCACGAAACTCGTCGTGTTCGCCGACTCGAAAGGCGAGCTGAACGTCCTCGACGGCTACTGCCGGCACATGGGCGGCGACCTCACCCAGGGCACCGTCAAAGGTGACGAGGTCGCGTGCCCGTTCCACGACTGGCGCTGGAACGGCAAGGGCAAATGCGTCTCGATCCCCTACGCCAAGCGGGTTCCGCTGCGCGCGCGGACGCGGTCGTGGACGGCGCTGGAGCAGAACGGGCAGCTGCTGGTCTGGCACGACCCCGAGGGCAACCCGCCGGCCGACGAGCTGGCGATCCCGCACATCGAGGCGGCCGACAGTCCCGAGTGGAGCAACTGGACCTGGGACTCGATCTACATCGACGGCTCCAACTGCCGCGAGATCATCGACAACGTCGTCGACATGGCGCACTTCTTCTACATCCACTACGCCTACCCGACGTACTTCAAGAACGTGTTCGAGGGCCACATCGCCACGCAGTACCTCAACACCAAGGGCCGCCCGGACATGGGCATGGCGTCCAACTACGGCGGTGAGGACAACCTGCTGCGGTCGGAGGCGTCGTACTTCGGGCCGTCGTACATGATCAACAAGCTGGTGAACTCGTTCCAGGGTTACGAGATCGAGAGTGTGCTCATCAACTGCCACTACCCGGTGTCGCCCACGGCGTTCGTGCTGCAGTACGGCATGAAGGTCAAGAAGCAGCACGGGCTCACCGACGAGCACGCGGACAAGATCGCGGCGAAGCTGGCGAAGGGCATCGGCGCGGGCTTCTTGCAGGACGTCGAGATCTGGAAGCACAAGACCCAGATCGACAACCCGCTGCTGTGCGAAGAGGACGGTCCGGTCTACCAGCTCCGCCGCTGGTACCAGCAGTTCTACGTCGACGCCGCCGACGTCACCGAGGACATGACCCGGCGGTTCGAGTTCGAAGTGGACACTTCGAAGGCCAACGAGGCGTGGGCGGCCGAGGTGGCGGAGAACCTGGCCCGCCAGAAGACCGAGGCGGAAGTGTGACCACCGCCGAGACCGTCGAGTTCCTCACCGGCGGGCTGCGGCCGCACGAGTGCCGCAGCTGCGGGACGTGCGTGCTGGTGAAGAAGAACAGCATCCAGCACACGAGCATCCAGTGGACGTCTTCGCCGGCGGAAACGTGCCCGGTGTTCGCCGACGCCGACGGGCCGTCCGCGCTGCTCGACACGTGCCCGAAGCTGGCGGACAGCATCGGCGACGCGGTGCGCGAGGGTTCGCTGGCGGTGGCCGATGGGTGAGCGGGTCTACACGCTGACGGTCGCCGACGTCGTCGTCGAGACGCCGGACGCGCGGTCGGTGGTCTTCGAGATCCCCGCGGAGCACACAGCGGCCTTCGAGTACACGGCCGGGCAGTTCCTGACCCTGCGGATCCCCAGTGACCGGACCGGTTCCGTGGCGCGGTGTTATTCGCTGTCGAGCGCGCCGCACGAGAACCGCGTGCAGGTGACGGTCAAGCGGACCGACGGCGGGTACGGCTCGAGCTGGGTCTGCTCCTCGCTTCGCCCGGGGATGACGGTGGAGGTGCTCGCGCCGGCGGGCGTGTTCTGCCCGACGTCGGTGGACGAGGACTTCCTGCTGTTCGCCGGTGGTAGCGGCATCACACCGGTGATGGCGATCCTGAAAACGGCGCTGGAGCAGGGTTCCGGCCGGGTCGTGCTGGTCTACGCGAACCGCGACGAGAACTCGGTGATCTTCGCGGGTGAGCTGGCTTCGCTGGCGAAGCGCTACGGCGACCGGCTGGTGGTCGTGCACTGGCTGGAGAGCGTCCAGGGGCTCCCGGACGTCTCACAGCTGCGCGGGCTGGCTTCGGTGTACACGGCGTACGAAGCGTTTCTCTGCGGTCCGGCGCCGTTCATGGCGGCCGCGCGGGAAGCGCTCGGGCAGCTCGGGGTGCCGCGGGACCGGGTGCACGTCGAGAAGTTCACGTCGCTCACTGGTAACCCGTTCGAAGACGTTGTTGCCGAGGAGGAGCCGGCTTCGGACGAGGCTCCCGCGTCGCTGACGGTGACCTTGGACGGCACGACGCGGTCGATGGCCTGGCCTCGGCAGCGGAAGCTGCTCGACCACCTGCTGGACGCGGGCATGGACGCGCCGTACTCGTGCCGTGAGGGACAATGCAGTGCGTGCGCGTGCCGGGTCGTGTCGGGTGAGGTGAAGATGCTGCACAACGAGGTCCTGGACGCCGAAGACATCGCCGACGGCATCGTGCTGGGCTGCCAGTCGCTGCCGGTCACCGACGACGTCGCGATCAGCTACGAATAGGAGTTCCGCGTGCCCATCGATCCCGCGGTCGCCATCGGCGCCGAGATCGGCGAGGTGAGCTTCGCCTGGACGTCGTCGGACGTGCTGCTGTACCACCTGGCGCTGGGCGCGGGGCCGGACGAGCTGCGGTACACCTACGAGCAGGACCTGGTGGTGCTGCCGACGTTCGCGACGGTCGCGGCCAACCTGCGCGTGTTCGAGCCGCCGGCGCTGTCGTTCCCCGGCGTGGAGATCGACCTGGCGAAGGTGCTGCACGGCAAGCAGGAGATCACCCTGCACCAGCCGATCCCGACGGCGGGCAAGGCGGTGGCCCGGTCGCGGATCGCGGACGTCTTCGACAAGGGGAAGGCGGCGGTGATCGTCCAGGAGGTCGCGGTGACCTCGTCCGCCGGGGATCCACTGTGGACGGCCCGGTCGAGCATCTTCGCCCGCGGTGAAGGCGGTTTCGGCGGCTCGCGGGGCCCGTCGGACAAGATCGAGTGGCCGGCGCGCGAGCCGGACGTCGTCTTGGAGACGCCGACCTTGCCGCAGCAGGCGTTGCTGTACCGACTGTGCGGCGACCGGAACCCGCTGCACGCCGACCCCGCGTTCGCCTCGGCGGCCGGGTTTCCGAAGCCGATCCTGCACGGGCTGTGCACGTACGGGATCGTCGCGCGGGTGCTGGTCAACGAGTTCCTCGACGGTGATCCGGCCCGGGTGGGGTCGTTCGCCACGAAGTTCGCCGGGGTGGTGTTCCCCGGCGAGACACTGCGCACGCGGGTCTGGCGCGAGGCCGGCCGGCTGCTGGTGACGACGTCGGCCGCCGACCGGGACGACGCGCCGGTGCTGGCGGACACGGTGCTGTCCACGATCTGATCTCCCCGCCGGGCGCCCGCTACCGTGGAGGGGTGACTTCGGAATACTTCGTGGTGCGGGGAACGGTCGAGCCGGGCGACCAGCGCGGCCGCGAACTGGGTTTCCCGACGGCCAACATCGCACTGAGTGACCAATCGGGCTCGGTCGGCGACGGAGTGTGGGCAGGCTGGGTCCGCCGAGCCGACGGCACCCACGTCCCGGCCGCGATCTCGGTCGGCCGCCGCCCCACGTACTACGGCGCGGACGGGTACCGCCTGCTGGAGGCCCACCTCCTGGAGTTCAGCGGCGACCTGTACGGCGAGACGCTGGTGGTGTGGCTCGGGTCCCACCTGCGGGAGCAGAAGGCGTACTCCTCGGCGGAGGACCTGATCACGGCGCTGAAGAACGACATCGCGGCGGCAACCCGGTGGACGACGGACCACCCGGCGGCGGGGCTGCCGGAGGTGGAAGAGAGCACGCTGGGAGCGGTTCGGCGCTTCACGGCCGGATAAGGACTACCCGCCAGGCTTCGGATGGCATGAACGACTCGTTCATGTCGTCCGGCGCCATGAACGAGTCGTTGATGCCATCCGGCGCAGCTCGGCCACCGCCGTCACAGGGCCGAGGCCAGCAGCAGGTAGCCCATCCCCGCCCCCATGACCACCCGGCAGATCGCCCGCGAAGCCTGCCCGGACGTCTCGGTGACCGGCTGCGGCCCCCGCAGCGCGAGCACCCCCGTCCACGCGGCGTCGACCACGAAATACCCGGCCGCCGCCACGGCCACCAGCGGCAGCGCCAGCCGGGCCGACGAATCCACCGTGGACATCGTCAACCAGGGCCCGTGCGCCGTTCCGCCGTGGGGCATCGCCGTCACCATGTACAACATCGCCGCCGCCGACAGGGCGTGGTGGGCGCACCCCGCGCCCCGCCACCAGGCGATCGCGAACCAGCCCGCCGTCAGGACCAGCACCGCCTGCCAGCCGGCCGCCGGGATCGGGCCGCCCACCGGGGACAGCATCGCCACCATCGCGACCACCAGCAGCAGCTCGGCCAGGTCGCCGTGCCGGACGCCGGCGCCCAGCCGCGTGTAGTCGAGGCGGATCAGCCGCAGCACGCAGGGCAGCGCCAGCAGGGCGAACGCCGCCGTCAGCGCCCAATCCATCCCTACGAGGCGAACAGTTTGTCGAGCGCGCCTTCCTTGACGTCGGAGACCAGGTCGTGCAGCTGCGCCAGGCTCATCTGGATCCGCGCGCCGAAGTCGTCGGTGATCACCACGCGACGCTCCTCGTCGGCGTCGTGGTCCAGGAACAGCTCCGGGCAGCCGCAGTTGCACTGACCGCAGAAGGTGACGATGTGTTCGAGCGGCTCGCGCATGTCGGCCTCACTGTGCGTCGTGGATGGTGCCACCACCGTGACACCCCGCCCGGCCGCACACCAGCCGTCAATGAGGTGAAGCCCGTTGACCCACAAGGGCGACGACCGGCTACCCGCCGCTCGTCAAGACGAGCCCACTGGTCGGAACGCCGGTGCCCGCGGTGACCAGCACCTTGGCCGCGCCCTCGACCTGGTTGGCCGCCGTGCCCCGGAGCTGCCGGACGCCTTCCGCGATGCCGTTCATCCCGTGGATGTAGGCCTCGCCCAGCTGGCCGCCGTGCGGGTTGAGCGGCAGCGCGCCGTCGAGCTCCAGCGCGCCGTCGGCGATGAAGTCCTTCGCCTCGCCGCGGCCGCAGAACCCGAGCTCCTCCAGCTGCATCAGCACGTACGGGGTGAAGTGGTCGTACAGCACCGCGACGTCCACATCGGACGGTCCGAGCCCGGACTGGCCCCACAGCTGCCGCCCCACGACGCCCATCTCCGGCAGCGCGGCCAGGTCGTCGCGGTAGTAGCTGGTCATCACGTACTGGTCGGGCCCGCTCCCCTGCGCCGCCGCCGCGATCACCGCGGGCGACTGCGCCAGATCGCGGGCCCGTTCGACACTCGTGACGACCAGCGCAACCCCGCCGTCACTCTCCTGGCAGCAGTCGAGCAAGTGCAGCGGCTCGGCCACCCAGCGCGACGACTGGTGCTCCTCGAGGGTGATCGGCCGCCCGTGGAACCACGCGTTCGGGTTGGTCGCGGCGTGCTTGCGGTCGACGACGGCGACCCGGCCGAAGTCCTCGCTCGTCGCGCCGTAGTCGTGGAGGTACCGCTGCGCGACCATGGCCACCGTCGCCGCCGGGGTCGCGATGCCCATCGGGTAGTGGAACGCGTTGTCCACCCCGGACGAGTTGACCTGGCCGGCCGCGGCCGAGGACACCTGGCCGAAGCGCATCCCCGAGCGTTCGTTGAACGCGCGGTAGGCGACCACGACGTCCGCGACACCGGTCGCCACCGCCATCGCGGCCTGCTGCACGGTCGCCGCCGCGGCACCGCCGCCGTAGTGGATGCGGCTGAAGAACTTCAGCTCCGGGATGCCCAGCTCGCGCGCCACCGCGATCTCCGCGTTGCCGTCCATGGTGAACGACACGAGCCCGTCCACATCGGACGGTGAGAGTCCCGCGTCGGCCAGCGCGTGGGAGATGCATTCCGCCGCCAGCCGCAGTTCGCTGCGTCCCGAGTCCTTCGAGAACTCCGTCGCGCCGATCCCGGCGATGGCCGCCTTGCCCGAGAGTGTCATGGCAGGGTCACCTCCACGGTCCCGGCGACGTGCTCACCGAGCGAGTCCACCCCGGACACCGACACGACGACGTCCGGGCCGTCGGCCGAGACGACCCGGCCGGTGAACGTCAGGGTGTCGTAGGCGTAACACGGCACGCCGAGCCGGATCTTGATCGACCGGATCAGCGCCTCCGGCCCGGCCCATTCCGAAACGAACCGCTGCACCAGGCCGGTGTCGGTGAGGATGTTGAGGAAGATGTCCTTCGAGCCACGCTCGACCGCGGAGTCGCGGTCGTGGTGCACGTCCTGGAAGTCGCGGGTGGCCAGGGCCGTGCTGACCACGAACGTCGGGGTCGCCTCGATGGTCAGCGGCGGCAGTTCGGTTCCCTCGGTGACGGTCATCGGGCCACCTTCCACGCGGGCAGCGTCAGGTCGTCGTCGACCCGGACGAACGCCGCCACCACCGGAAGTCCGATGTGGACCTCCGCCGGCGCGGCGTCGAGCAGCTCGGCCATGACGCGGACCCCTTCTTCCAGCTCCACCAGGGCCACGACGAACGGCAGGTCCTTGCCCGGCACGGGCGGGTGGTGGTGCACGACGTACGAGAACACGGTGCCCCGGCCGCTCGCCACGACGTAGTCGGGCTTCGCGTCCAGGTCGCCGTCCGGTGGCATCGGACCGGGCGGGTGACGCAGCGTCTCACCCCAGCGCTGGATCCGCAGTTCGCTTTCCTTGAGGCCGTCCCAGAAGAACTCGGTGTCCTTGCTGATCACCGGCCGCAGCACCGGCGCCGCCGGCGGCTTCGGCGCGGGCGGGCGGAACTTCAGCACCCGGAACATCATCTCGGCAACCGGTTCACCCTCGACGTACCAGGTCATCCGCGTGGTGACGAACCAGCCTTCACCCAGCGCGGTCTTCTTCGGCCCGACCACACTCTCGAGCTTCGTCCGCGCTTCGACCTGTTCACCGGGGCGCAGATAGCGGTGGTAGGTCTGTTCGGAGTTCGTCGCGACGACCGAGGTGAACCCGGCTTCGTCGAGCAGCTCCATCATCAGGCCGAGCGGGTCGTCGGACCCGCGCGGGACGTTCAGCCCGCCCATCGTCCACACCTGCGCCATCGCGGGTGGCGCCACGAGTCCCTTGTGGACGCTCTTCGCGGCGAACTCCGGGTCGGTGTACACCGGGTTCGTGTCGCCGATGGCCTCGGTCCAGTTGTTGACCATGGCCTGGTTGACCGGGTCGCGCGCCAGGCGCGGCGCGCACTCCCCGCGCGCGGCGATCTCTTCGGCGGCTTCGGTGATCTTGTCGGTCATCGTGGCACCCTCGGCAGTCCCAGGCCGATCGACGCGATCAGCTCCCGTTGGATCTCGCTCACCCCGCCGCCGAACGTCAGCACGATGTTGCGTTTCGCCTGCAGGTCAAGCCATTCCGCCAGCTCCGCGGTGTCCGGATCGGCCAGATCGCCGTGGCGTCCGACGAGTTCTTCCATCAGCCGGCCGATCCGCTGGATGACCTCGGAGCTGAACACCTTCGTCGCGGACGCGTCGGCGACGACCACCGGCGCGCTCGCCGCGGAGACGGCGACCTGCCAGTTCAGCAGCTCGTTGACCCGCGTCACCGCGAACGCCTCGGCCAGCACGGACCGCACGTCGGCGAGGTCCAGCAGGCCGTGGGCCGACGCCCAGGCGTGGAGCCGGTCGTACAGGCCGCCGATGCGGCCGGCCGGGCCGAGCATGACACGCTCGTGGTTGAGCTGCGTCGTGATCAGCCGCCAGCCCTCGTTCTCCTTGCCCACCAACCGGTTCACCGGCACCCGGACGTCCGAATAGTACGTCGCGTTGACGTGGTGGGCGCCGTCGCAGGTGATGATCGGCGTCCACGAGTACCCGGGGTCGCTCGTGTCCATGATCAGGATCGAGATGCCCTTGTGCCTCGGCGCGTCGGGCGCGGTCCGCACGGCCAACCAGATGTAGTCCGCGTCGTGGCCGCCGGTGGTGAAGATCTTCTGACCGTTGACGACGTACTCGTCGCCGTCGCGCACCGCCGTCGTGCGCAGCGCCGCGAGGTCGGTGCCGGCCTCCGGTTCGGTGTAGCCGATCGCGAAGTGGATCTCGCCGGCCAGGATCTTGGGCAGGAAGAAGGACTTCTGCTCGTCCGTGCCGTACTGCTGCAGTGTCGGCCCGACCGTCTGCAGGGTCACCGACGGCAGCTGGACGTCGGCGCGCGAAGCCTCGTCGACGAACAGGTGCTGCTCGATCCCGCCGAAGCCCTGCCCGCCGTACTCGACCGGCCAGCCGACACCGAGCCGGCCGTCGCGGCCCATCCGGCGGACGATCTCGCGGAACACCGGCCCGTGCCGTTCGCGCCGCATCGCCTGGCGTTCCTCCGGGCTGATCAGCCCGGCGAAGTACTCGCGCAGCTCGGTGCGTAGTTCTTGTTGCGCCGCGGTCAGTTCGACGTGCATCACGCTCACCCCGCCACTCGTTCGCCGAGCCGGCCGAGCCGGTGCGCGGCGCCGCCGAGCGCCCGGCCGAGATCCTTCACCGCGGACGAATACCGGTGCAGCGGATAGGTTTTGTCCACCCCGACACCGCCGTGGAGGTGGTGGCAGGTCGCCAGCGCGACCGGCGCCTGCTCGGCGAGCCAGTAGGCGGCGACGTCCAGTTCGGCGTCCGCGCCGAGCCCCGAAGCCAGCCGCCACACCGCCGACGTCACGGCGAGGTGCACGGTCCGCGCGGCGACGTAGACGTCGGCGATCTGGCCCGCGACCGCTTGGAAGGTCGCGAGTGGACGGCCGAACTGCGTGCGCTCGCCGACGTGCTTGACGGTCAGCGCCAGCGCGCCGGCCAGGAGGCCGTCCCCCAGCGCGAGGGATCCGGCCAGGGCGAACCGGTGCAGCGCCGCGATCGCGCCGTGGTCCGCGAGCAGGTCGGACTCTTCGACGGCGACGTCGTCGAGCCGCACGGTGCACTCCGGTGTCCCGGCCGAGTTGCGGGCCGGGACGAGCGTGACGCCGTCGGCGTGCGGGTCGACCAGGTAGACGGCGGTGCCGTGCGGGGTGGACACCGGCGTGAGGATCCGGGTGGCTTCCGCGGCGTACGGAACCGCGGTCTTCACCCCGGTGAGCAGCCACTTCCCGTCGCCCGCCCGGGCGGTCGCCGCGGGCTCGGCGGTGAGCGGCGCGGACGGCTCGTGCAGCGCCGCGGTGAGCAGGGCTTCCCCTGCCGCGACCGGCGGCAGGAGCTCCGCGCGTTGCCGGGGTGTGCCGAGGGTTTCCACCGGCAGGACGCCCAGGGCGAGCGCGGCGTAGGCCGGCACCGGCGCGGCGGCGCGGCCGACCTCGGTCAGCACCTGGGCCACTTCGGCCACACCGAGGCCGTCCCCCTCCAGGTCCGGGGGCAGCGCGAGCGCCAGCAGGCCCGCGTCGGTGAGCGCGCGCCAGGGGTCGTCGACCGCGCCGAGCACCTTCGCGGTGAGTGCGGCGATCTCCGTCTGCGTATCGTCAAGGGCGAAGTCCACGCCTGTCCTCCGGATCGGCGCAATACTGAAACCTGTTCTAGTCTTAACCGGAAAAGGCCAGCACGGCAACCCCCGCGGAGGAGTGGGATGGCGGTGACCGACCCGGGCGGCGCCGGGTGGCGCGCGACCCGGCGGCTGATCACCGCGCCCCCGACCGCCGGTGTGCCCGACCCGGTGCCGCTGGAGCTGCCCGGCCGCGGGCGGACCGTGGTGACCGACGTCGGCCCGCGGGACGCGCCCGCGCTCGTTCTGCTGCATTCGGTGGCCTGCACCGGCTTGCTGACCTGGTACCCGGCGCTCACGCGGCTCGCGCGGCACCACCGCGTCGTCGTGTTCGACCAGCGGTGGCACGGCCAGGGTTTCCGCTCGCCGGAGTTCCGGCTGGCCGACTGCGCCGAGGACGTCACCGCCGTCGCCGACGCGCTGGGGGTCGGCGAGTTCGCGATCGCCGGGTACTCGATGGGCGGGCTGGTCGGCCAGCTCGTCGCCCGCGCCGAACCAGAACGTGTTACCGGATTGGTGCTCTGCTCGACCGCGAGCAACTTCGGGCGCGGGCTGCGCCAGCGGGTCGCCCTCGACGTCTTCGGCCGCACGCTGCGGCAGCTTCGCGAGCGCGTGAAGCTGCCGCCGGCGGCCGAAGCACTCCCCCGCGCCCGCCTCGAGGACCACCGGTGGGCGCTGCGGGAGTTCCGGTCGACCACGCCGTGGGAGATCGCGGTCGCGGTCGACGAGATCGGCCGGTTCGACTCGACCCGCTGGCTGCACACGCTGCGGCTGCCCACCGCCGTCGTCGTGACCACGCGGGACCGGTTCATCGCGCCCGACCACCAGCGGTCACTGGCCCGCCGGATCCCCGGCGCGGCGACCTACGAAGTCGCGGCCGGGCACGCGGCCTGCGTGCTGGCCGCCGACCGCTGGGTGCCCGCCCTGCTGGCCGCGGTCGCGTCGGTGCACACCCCTTGAGAAGGAGTTCACGATGGGACGTTTCAGCTTGCCCGAAGAGAAGCCCGGCGGTCTCGACTCGCCCGTGACGGCCAAGGTCATGAAGTACGGGGCGAAGGTCCAGGCGAAGGTCTTCAAGCTGACCGGCGGGCGGGTCGGCAGCACGTGGCGGGTGGGCGCGGGCTTCCGCAAACCCGTGCCGACGCTGCTGCTCGAACACCACGGCCGCAAGTCGGGGCGGCTGTTCACCACCCCGCTGCTGTACCTGCAATCCGGCGAGGACGTCGTGATCGTCGGGTCCCAGGGCGGGCTGCCGAAGCACCCGCAGTGGTATTTCAACCTGCTGGCGCACCCCGAGACCCGGGTCCACCTCAAGGGCCGTCGCGACGTCGCCGTCATGGCCCGGGTGGCCGGGCCGGAGGAGCGCGCCGAACTCTGGCCGCGGCTGGTCGAGTTGTACGCCGACTTCGCGAAGTACCAGGCCTGGACCGACCGGGAGATCCCGGTCGTGGTGCTCAGCCCGCGGTAGGCGCGGCCTTCAGCAGCTCCGCCAGGGCCTCCGGGAGCGCGTCGGCGAGCGGCCAGAGGTCCTTGACCAGCTCCCGCGCGCCGAGCAGGCCGATGTGCACCTTGCCCGCGTTGGACAGCACGGTGACGTTCAGCCCGGCGCCGTGGAAGACCGGGCCGAGCGGGTAGAGGCCGGTGATCCGCGCGCCGAGCAGGTACAGCGGCATCGGCGGGCCGGGCACGTTCGAGACGACCAGGTTGTGCACGACCGGGTGCTTCTCGGCCAGCCGCAGCGCGGAGTACGCGCGCACCGCCATGCCGAACGCCGTCGCGGCGGAGAACTGCGCCCAGTCCTGCAGCATGTCGGCGTCGATGTCGTAGTGGTGGTCCTTCGACAGCCGGTTGGCCTCGGCGAGGAAGAACACCCGCGCGGCCGGGTCGGCCAGGTGCGTCGGCAGCGAGGCGAAGAACGCCGAAACCTTGTTGCTGCCGTGCTCGCGTTCGGTCCGGTCGTGCACCGACACCGGCACGGTCGCGACCAACGGGTCGTCCGGCAGCTCACCGCGCGCGCCGAGGAACTGCCGCAGGGCGCCGGCGACGAGCGCGAGCACCACGTCGTTCACCGTGACCCCGAAGGCGTTCTTCACGTCCTTGACCTCGTCGAGGTCGAGCTGGGCGAACGCGACGCTGCGGTGCCCGGTGATCGTGCCGTTCAGCGACGTCCGCGGCGCGGTGAACGGGACCGGCATCCCCTTGCCGCGCACCGCCCGCCCGAGCCAGCGCGGGACGAGCTCAAGCAGGTCCGGCAGCAGCCGCGCGACCTCCAGCGGCCGCTTGGCGAAGGTCTCGACGCCGGTGCGGAGCAGGTGCAGCGGTGACGGGATCGCGGAGTTGTGGCGCTCCTCGACCTCCGGCATCGGCGCGTCCGGCTCCAGCCCGGCCAGGTAGGTGATCAGGCTGGCGCCGCTCACGCCGTCGACGCTCGCGTGGTGCATCTTCAGCAGCACGGCGATCTGGCCGTCGGCCAGGCCTTCGATGACGTAGAGCTGCCACAGCGGCTGCGCGCGGTCGAGCTGCTGCCCGGCGATGTGCGCGCACAGCTCGGCCAGCTCCGCGCGGTCGCCGGGGGCCGGCACGCCGATGCGGTGCACGTGGTGGTCGAGGTCGAAGTCGTCGTCCTCGATCCACACGGGGTGGCTGAGGTTCCAGAGTGGATTGTGCAGTTTGCGGCGGAATGCCGGGATCACCCCGACCCGTTCTTCCAGCCGCGCCTTGAGCTTCGCGAAGGTGTAGCCGCCGGGCACGGTCGAGCCGTCGAGGGTCATCAGACCGCAGACGTGCAGCACCTGGGACGGCGTCTCGAGGTAGAGGAAGCTCGCGTCGAGGCCGCTCAGTCTCTGCATGACGATCAGCGTAAGCCACTTCCGGCGGGCGGCGCGTCACCCTACTCGCCGGTACCATCACGCTGGTGCAGCCGAATTTCCTGATCCGTCGCGCGGTCCAGCTCGGCCTCACCGCGAACGCGCTCCGCCCGCTGCGGGCCCGGTCCACGACGATCCCGGTGTTCTTCGCCGGGTGGCTGACGGGCGAGCTCGCGCCCCAGCTCCTGACCCTGACGGCAGCGGACTCGCTGGTCCATGCGGCCCGTCACGGTGTCCGCGACCGGTCGACGCAGGCCGGGCTCGCGATGGCCGCCGCGTCCGCCGCCGGGCTCGCCGCGCTGATCCGGACGGGCCACGGCGCCCGCGACGAGATCGAAAAGGCGCTGAAGTCTGCGTTGGGCGAGGACTACGCGGCCGAGCTGGGCCGTTCCGACCTGGGTCTGCCGTGGGGCGAGCTGGCGCTGCCGTTCCGGATGGGCGCACCGGACGTCCGCGTCGACCGCAACATCGCCTACGCCCCGGGCGGCAAGCGCTTCCTGCTGGACGTGTATCGCCCTTCTTCGCCGGTTTCCGGCGCGCCGGTCTTGCTGCAGGTCCACGGCGGCGCGTGGGTGATCGGCAACAAGGAGGAGCAGGGCCGGCCGCTGATGCGCTACCTGGCCCGGCGTGGCTGGGTGTGCGTCGCGATCAACTACCCGCTGTCCCCCACGCATCGCTGGCCCGCACACATCGTCGCGGCGAAGCAGTCGCTGGCATGGATCCGCTCGCAGATCGCTTCGTACGGCGGCGACCCACGGTTTGTGGCGGTGACAGGCGGTTCGGCGGGCGGCCACCTGTCGGCGCTGCTGGCGTTGTCGCAGAACGACCCGGCGCTGCAGCCGGAGTTCGAGGACGCGGACACGAGCGTCCAGGCGTGCGTCCCGCATTACGGGGTGTACGACTTCGCGGCGACTTCCGGGTCCCGCGCCAGTCAGTACCGGTTGGAGAGCTTGATCGCCCGGCGGGTGTTCGCGGCTGATCGTGATCCGGTGAACCACCTGGATGACTACGTTGCCGCTTCGCCGTTGGACCGGATCAGTTCGGAGGCTCCGCCGTTCTTCGTGATCCACGGCCGGGACGATTCACTGGTCCCGGTGCGGGAGGCGCGCGAGTTCGTGCGGCGGCTGCGGGAGAAGTCGCGGCATCCGGTGGCTTACGCGGAGCTGGCGGGGGCGCAGCATGCGTTCGACGTGTTCACTTCGGTGCGGAGTGCGCATGTGGTTCGCGGGGTGGCTCGGTTTCTTGACCACACTTACCACGCCTGGAAGGCGGAGAACGGGTAGTCGCAGGACGCTCGAGCGGCTCGGGCTTGCGCCCGAATGTGGCGTTGGGTGCGCCTGACGCACCCAATGTGGCGTTCGGTGCATCCCACGGAACCAACGCCACATTGGGTCGCTGGGGTCGCGCCGATCTGCCGGGTCCTCGCGCGGTTGCCGGGCCCAACCCGGCGGGGCTTCGGTCAGTAGGCGCGGTCCACTGGGCTTGCCCCCGGTCGGTCGGCCGAGTCCACCGGGCTGCCCGGTCAGTAGGCCAGGTCCAAGGGACTTGCCCCCGGTCGGTGGGCCGGGCCCGCCGGGCTGCCCGGTCCGCAGGCGAGGTCCACCGGCGGCTTCGTCCAGGCTCACCAGGCTTGCCCGATCAGCAGGCCAGATCGACCGGCGTCGTCCGGTCAGTAGGCCAGGTCCACCGGGCTTGCCGAGGGTGGGCCGTCCAGGCGCCACTCCGTGCCTGACCGCACGAACCGGTACCAGCGGGCGTCCCGGCCGTAGCGGAGCTGCAGCTCCCCCTGGGTGAGGCGGTTGCGCCAGGCTCGGGGTGCGCCCGAGAACCCGGCGTCGGCCAGCACGGCCTGGGCTTCCGCCAGAGGGCCGGGGCCGGGCTGCCATGTGTCCCGCAGCGCTGCCAGGCCGCCGCGTCCGGCTTCTCGCCAGGCCTCTGCCCACCGGACGAGGTCGCGCGGTGGCACTCCGGCGGCCGTGGCCAGTGCCGCGATGTCCGCGCCGGAACGTCCCGCCGCGCGGCGGGCGAGGTCTTCCTCGAACGTCAGCTCCGCGGCCGCCACCCCGCTGACCAGCAGGTCTCGGGCCAGGGCCGCCGCGTCGGCGGCGAGGCTGGACAGCGCTGCCGCCGTCCAGCCGGTGCTGGCCGGCGGGTCGAGGTCCAGCACAGCCGGCGAGCCGGCGACCCGTGGCGGCGACGGCAGCTCCGGGATCGCGCCCAGGCGCCGCGTATAGGCGGTTTTCGGGGAGAGCCCCTCGTCCACGGGCTTCGGCAGCTTCGGTTTCTCGCCGCGCGCCGGTGTGCGGCGGGCGCGCAGCTCGGTCAGCACGTCCGTCCGCGGGCGTCCGCGCAGCAGGAACAGCGTGAACGGGTCGCGGTCGACCTCGTCGGCGACCAGGTAGTACACCGCCGCGACGTGCTTGCACGGGTTCGCCGAATCCGGGCACGAACACCGCGGCCGCAGGTCGCCCGGCCCCGGCAGCAGGTCGGCGCCCGCCTCGCGGGCCTGCTCGGCGAGCGCGCCCGGCAGCTCGCCGTCGAGCAGGGCCGCCGCGTGCCCGAGCTGGGTGCCGACCACGCCGAGCAGCGTGTCCCACTCGCCGTCGGTGAAGGTGCGCATGGTGATGGTGACCTGGTACGGCTGCGGACGGCTGCCGCGCACCCGCGCGCTGACCGCCCCGGCGGCGACGTGCAGCTCGCTGACCGTGTCTTTGCGCGCGTACGTCCGCCCGCGGGGCAGCCGGTTCGGGTCGAGCTTCGCGCGCTGCTCCAGCGCGTCGACCCAGGCCCGGCCCCACCAGGTGGTGCCGAAGTTCCGCCGTGGGGCCATCACCCGCTCCCGAGGCGCACCAGGTCGGCGAGCGCGTCGTCGGACAGTTCGGTGATCCAGTCTTCCCCCGCGCCGACGATCGACTCGGCGAGCCCGCGTTTCTTCTCGAGCACCTGCGCGATCCGCTCTTCGAGGGTGCCCTCGGCGATCAGCCGGTGCACCTGGACCGGCCGGTCCTGGCCGATGCGGTACGCGCGGTCGGTGGCCTGGTCCTCCACCGCCGGGTTCCACCAGCGATCGTAGTGGATCACGTGGGTCGCGCGGGTCAGGTTGAGCCCGACGCCGCCGGCCTTCAGCGACAGCAGGAACACCGGGATCTCGCCGGCCTGGAAGCGATCGACCATGTCCTGCCGCTTCGCCGGCGAGCTGTCGCCCGAGAGCAGCTCGGTGGGCAGCCCGCGTTCGGTCAGCCGGCGTTCGAGCAGCCGGCAGAGCTGGACGTACTGGCTGAACACGAGGACGCTCTCGCCCTCGTCGAGGATCACGTCCAGCAGCTCCTCGAACGCCGCGAGCTTGCCGGACCGCCCGGTGAGCGCGCCGTGTGGTTCCTTGAGGAACTGCGCGGGGTGGTTGCAGATCTGCTTGAGCTCGGTGAGCAGCTGCAGCACCTGCCCGCGCCGCTTGATGCCCTGCGTCTCCCGGATTTCGGCCAGGTTCTCCCGCACCACGGCTTCGTAGAGGGTGGTCTGCTCGGCGGTGAGCGGGACGAACCGGTCGGTCTCGGTCTTGGGCGGCAGCTCAGGCGCGATGTCCGGGTCGGACTTGCGGCGCCGCAACAGGAACGGCCGCACGGTGGCGGCCAGCCGTTCGGTGACGGCCTTGTCCCGATCACGCTCGATCGGCCGCGCGACGGTGCGGCGGAAGCGGTCGAGCGGGCCGAGCAGGCCGGGCGTGGTCCAGTCCACAATGGACCACAGCTCGGTGAGCCGGTTCTCGACCGGGGTGCCGGTGAGCGCGACCTTCGCTCGCGCCGGAACCTTGCGAAGTTCCTTCGCGGTGGCCGACAAGGGGTTCTTGACGTGCTGCGCTTCGTCCGCCGCGACGAGGCCCCAGTCCACTTCGGACAGCGTTTCACGGTCACGGCGGAGCACGCCGTAGGTGGCGAGGACCACTTCGTCCGGGGCGAGGTCGTCGAGGTGACGGCCGCCGCCGTGGAACCGGCGGACCGGGATGTGAGGGGCGAAGCGGGCGAACTCGCGCTCCCAGTTGCCCAGGAGGGAGGTCGGACAGAGAACGAGAGTCGGTCCGGCGCCGAGTGGTGCGAGATCGGCGGTGGGGTCGGCCGATGGTTCGGTGGCGGGGACGGCGGCCAACCGCGCGGGATCGGTTGGCAAGCCGCCGAGCGAGGTTCGCTCGGCGGCGAGCGGTGGGAGTTCCGCGGCGGGGTCGGCCGCCGCGGCCGAGCGCGCAGGATCGGTCGGCGGCCCGCCGAGCGATCCCGCACCCGGCCGCGTGGGTTCGCCGGGCAGAACGCCGACCGAGGGCGACCCGACTGGCGCCTGATCCGCCGGGCCGGGCACCGGCAAGGCGAGGCCGCGCCGGTGCAGGTGGAGGGCGATCAGCTGGATCGTCTTACCCAGCCCCATGTCGTCGGCCAGGCACGCACCCAAGCCCAGCCCCGTCATCGTGGCCAGCCAGGCCAAGCCCGCCTGCTGGTACGGCCGCAGCGTCGCCTGCAAACCCGCGGGCACCGGCACCTCCGCGCCCGCCCGGTCGCGAATTCGCTCCGCCAGGCCTCCCAGCACCGGCGGGGCCGCGAACTCCACCCGTTCGCCGTCCAGTTCCAGTTCGCCGGTGAGGGCTGCAGCCAGGGCCTCGCCCGCGTCGAGCTTGCGGGTTCGGCCGCGCACGCGGGCGAGCAGCTGCGGGTCGACGCGGACCCACTGGCCGCGCAGCCTGACCAGGGGCCGCTTCGCTTCGGCGAGGGCCGCGACCTCGGCTTCGGTCAGCTGCTCGCCGCCCAGGCTGAGCTGCCAGCGGAACTCCAGGACGCTCCGCAGCGCGAAGTCAGGCCCGGTGACGCTCGCCGGGGCCTGGGTTGCGCTCGCCTTCGCCTTCACCTCGCCCGCGAACAGCCCCTTCGCCCAGAGCACCTCGATGCCGGCGCCGCCGAGGTCGCGGCTGCCGTCGGTGAGCAGGTCGACCACGTCGTCGTCCGACAGCGGCAGCTCCGCGGGTGCGGCTTCGGCCAGCGCACGGCCGAGGGGCGCCCAGGCTCGCGCGCCACGGCGCAGGCCGAGCAGCAGCTGCGTCTCCACCTGGTCGCCGAGGCGGTTCAGCACCGCGTCCGGCGCGTCCCACAGCGTCGACGCCTCCACCACCAGGCTCGGCTCCGCCATGCTGCGCACCGCCAGCACCCCGGCGAACGAGTCGTCGTCGCGGCCCTCGACCCGCAGCAGCACCTGGACGCCGCGGGGTTCCCGCGCCTCCAGCTCGGCCAGCCAGGCGGCGGCGTCCGGGCCGAGCAGCGCCGGTTCGCGCGCCGCGAACGCGGGGTCACCGGCCCCGACCTGCGCCGCGGGGCTGCGCACCAGCAGGTCGGCGGTCGCGTCCCAGAGCGCACGCACCAGGGAGTCCGGCGAGTGCAGGCGGATGCGTTTCAGCCCGGTCAGCGGCAGCGCGTACGCCTCCGGAGGCAACGCGCCGGCCAGGCCGCGCAGCAGTTCTTCGTCGGCGGCGTCGAGCGGGCCGATCCGCCAGGCCGCCGCCCCGCCCGGCGACGCCGCGGGCCGCAGGCGGCCCCGGGCGACGAGGTTCACCCCGGCGTTGACGGCCGCCGACCACGCCGCGACAGCCGGGCTCGCCCCCTCCCCCACCGCGAGGAGCCGGGGCAGGGCGCGTTCGAGCGGGACGAGCTCGGCGTCGACCTTCGTCCGCGCGAACTTCGCACCCCGGGGCAGCACGAGCTCGATCGTGGTCCCGCCGGCCACGTCGTCGCCCCACAACGCCAGCACGCCTTCCCGCGGCGGGTCCGCGGGAAGGTAGGTGGCCTGGGTGTCTGCGCTGAACTCCACAACCGCAACGCTAGAACACGCCCCCGACAGTTTCGGCCCGGGCGGCACGAACGGTCCTTTCGCGCCGCCCCCGAACCCGCCACGCCCGTGATCCGAACCGGAACTCGCGTGATCGAAACCGGAACTCACGTGATTGGAGCCGGAACTCACGTGATTGAGCGCGTATCTCGCGTGATTGGACGGGCATCACGCGTGATTGGACGGGCATCACGCGTGACTGGGCGGGCATCACGCGTGACTGGGCGGGCATCTCGCGTGATTGGACGGGCATCACACGTGATTGGGCGGGCATCAGTCGCGGGGCAGGCCCAGGAGGCGTTCCGCCGTCAACGAACGCAGCACCTGCGTCGTGCCGCCCGCGATCGACAAGCAGCGGGTCAGGAGAAACTCGTGCTGACGCGCGTCGCCCGCGACGAGCGCGCCGGCACCCGCCAGCTCCAGCGCGAACTCCGCGACCTCCTGCCGGTGCTGCACGCCGAGCAGCTTCCGCACGCTCGACTCCGCACCCGGGTCCTGGCCCTCCAACCGCCGCAACGCCGCCCGCAGGTCCAGCACCGAACCGGCCACCCCGAACGCCACCAGCTCGCCGAGCCGGTCCAGCGCCACCTCGCCCAGCGCCGCGGCGTCCACTGTGGACACCAGATCCTGCACGCTCTCACCGACCGCAGACCCGCTCCCGATGGCCACCCGCTCGTTGGCCAACGTCGTGCGCGCGAGCCGCCAGCCGCCGCCGGGTGCGCCGACGACGTCGTCGTCCGGCACGAACACGTCGTCGAGGAACACCTCGTTGAACACGGCGTCGCCGGTGATCTCCCGCAGCGGCCGCGTGGTGATGCCGTCGGCGCGCATGTCGACCAGGAAGTAGGTGATCCCCTTGTGCTTCGGCGCGTCCGGATCGGTGCGGGCCAGGCAGATCCCCCAGTCGGCTTCGCGGGCGAGTGACGTCCACACCTTCTGCCCGGTCAGCCCCCAGCCGCCGTCGACGCGCCGCGCCGCCGTCCGGAGCGCGGCCAGGTCGGACCCGGCGCCGGGCTCGCTGAACAGCTGGCACCACGTGATCTCACCCCGCAGGGTGGGCCGGGCGAACCGGAGCCGCTGCTCGTCGTCGCCGTGTTCGAGGATCGTCGGCACCGCCCACGCGCCGATCACCAGGTCGGGACGCCGGACCCCGGCGGCCGCCAGCGCGGCGTCGATCCGCAGCTGCTCGGCGGCGTCGGCACCACGCCCGAACGGCGCCGGCCAATGGGGAGTCAGCAAGCCCGCGTCAGCCAGCGCGACGCGTTGGGAAGCCGCAGGCAGCGCGGCTATCCGCGCCACCTCCTCCCGCAACGCCGGATCGTCCCCGACGTCGACTCCGAGCGTGCGTTCGGTCCCGGCGAGAGCCAGCGAAGCCGCCTGCCGCCGCCACCCCGCCGGCCCGCCGAGCCACTGCCGCAGCGCGACGGCCCGGCGCAGGTAGAGGTGTGCGTCGTGCTCCCAGGTGAACCCGATCCCGCCCAGCACCTGGACGCAGTCCTTCGCGTTGGCGACGGCCGCGTCGAGGGCGACGACGGCCGCGCTCGCCACCGACAGCGGGTGCCGCCCGGACGCCGCGTCCCAGGCCAGCGCTTCGGCGGCTTCGGCGCGGCAGAGCATTTCGGCGCACAGGTGCTTGATCGCCTGGAACGCGCCGATCGGCTTGCCGAACTGCTCGCGGACCTTGGCGTACTCGACGGCGACGGTCAGGCACCGCCGGGCCACCCCGGCGGCTTCGGCCGCGGCCAGCGTCGCCGCGAGCTCGGCCACCGGCGGCAGGGTGAGGACCTCGTCGAGGTCGACGCCGCTGAGGCGGACGCGCGCGAGCGGACGCGAGAAGTCGAACGCCGCCAGCGGCTCGATCTCCACTCCAGGCGTCCCGGGGGCGAGCAGGACGTGCCCGCCGTCGACCGGCACCAGCAGCCAGGTTCCGGCGTCGACCCCGGGCACCGGCCCGGAGACGCCGTCGACGAGCTCGTCCAGCAGCACAGCGATCGTCGCCTCACCCTCGGCGAGGGCCGGGAGCAGCTCCTTGGCTTCGGGCACGGAGGCGAGCAGGAGCCCGCCGAGCGCGGTGCCGAGCACCGGTCCCGGAACCAGTTCTTCCGCCGCCGCCGCGAGCCCGGCGGCGAGATCGGCGATACTTCCTTCGGCTCCCCCGGACGCGGCGGGCAGCGCGACGCCGAACAGGCCGAGCCCGGCGAAGCCGGCCGGAATACTTGCGGCAGCACCGGTTTCCGCCGCCCGCACCGCCTCGCGCGGGTGGTGCGCGGCGGACCAGGCGTGGATCGCCTCGGCCAGCGCGGCCTGTTCCTCGGTGAGCGCGACCGGCATGGACCCTCCTCGCGGTACGGGACACTACTCGCGAGTGTAGAACGTGTTACAGTTTTTCGGCCAGTGGGTCATTGGTTGAACGTTTCGCCAGGCGAGGTACGCTACGTCGTGAACTGGAACAAGTTCCGAAGGACGGGGGAATGCCGATGCCCGGCAAAGCCAAGACGCCGGCGAAGGCACGCGGGAACGGCCTGAGCGCGATCGGCGCGGACGAGCTCGGCTCGGCCGCCCAGCGCGACCGCCGCCGCCGGATCATCGACGCAACCCTCGCGCTGGCCTCGAAGGGCGGTTACGACGCCGTCCAGATGCGGGCCGTCGCCGAGAAGGCGGACGTCGCCCTCGGCACGCTGTACCGGTACTTCCCGTCGAAGATCCACCTGCTCGTCTCCGGGCTGGCACGCGAGTTCGAGCGGGCGCAGGAGAAGCTGGAACGCCAGGCCATCCCCGGTGAGACGCCGGCCGAACGGCTGATGTTCGTGCTCGGCCGCAACACCCGGCTCATGCAGCGCGACCCGCACCTGACCGAGGCGATGGTGCGCGCCTTCATGTTCGCCGACACCTCCGCCGCCGCCGAGGTCGAGCAGGTCGGCCTGCTGATGGAGAACATGTTCGCCCAGGCGATGGGCATCTCCGACCCGACCGAGGCCGACCGCGACATCTTCCACGTCGTCGCGGACGTCTGGATGGCGAACCTGGTGGCCTGGGTGACCCGCCGCGCGTCGGCCGCCGACGTCGCGAACCGCCTCGAACTGTCGGTCCACCTGCTGCTGGACAAGTGATCCCGGCGGCCGCGGTCGCCGACGCCCACAGCCGGCTGCACCGCGCGCTGGAGCCGCTGACCGACAACCAGGTCGCCGAGCCGTCACCGCTGCCCGGCTGGACGCGCGGCCACGTGCTGGCCCACGTCACCGACGCCGGGCGCGCGCTGGCCGACCTGGTCGAGAACGCCGTGCGCGGGGTGCTCGTCCCGCTCTACGACCCGAAGACGCACGACCGGGACGGCATCATCGAGGCAACCGCCGGCCGGGCCGCGGAAGAGCACCGGCGGGCCCTGCTCCGGCACTCCGTCCGGCTGGAGGACGCCTGGGCCCGCGTCACGGACTGGGACCAGCACGTCGACTACCGCGACGGCAAGCTGTCCAGCACGGTCTTCGCGCGCTGGCGCGAGGTCTGGATCCACGCCGTGGACCTCCGGCTCGGCATCGGCGTCGCCGACTGGCCCGAAGACTTCTGCGTCCACGCCGTGGACTTCCTCCAGGACCGCCTGCCGCCCGGCGTGACGATCCGCGCCGGCGAACACCGCTGGGGCGCCGGGGACACCGAGGTGAGCGGGTCCGTGCGCGCCCTCGCGGCGTGGCTGTCCGGACGGGACACCGGCGCCGGCTTGGCCGGCGCCCGCCCGGAGCTGGGCCCGTGGCCCGGGGTCAGCGGTGCGCGGCGACCACCTCGGCCAGCTCGTCCAGCGCCTTGAGCGTCTCGGCCTCCGGCAGCGTCTCCAGCAGGAACGTGTAGCGCTCGACGCCCGCCTCGCGGAAGCCGTCGATCACCTTGCCCTTCGTGTCGCCCCCGAACACGGCGAACTCGACGTCCGCGCGTCCTTGGTCGGCGAGCCAGCCGCGGACGCGCTTGGCCTCGTCGAAGTGCGTGTGACCGCGCAGCAGCCAGCCGTCGCCGTAGCGGGCGAGGCGGTTCAGCGCCGCTTCGCTCTCGCCGCCGATGTAGATCGGCGGGTGCGGCTTGTGCACCGGCTTCGGCCAGGCGTAGATCGGGTCGAAGTCGACGTGCTTGCCGTGGAACTCGGCTTTGTCCTTCGTCCAGATCTCCTTGAGCGCGGCCAGCTGCTCGTCGATCAGCGCGCCGCGGGTCTTCGGGTCGGTGCCGTGGTTGCGCATCTCCTCGCGGTTCCAGCCGACGCCGACACCGAACAGCGCACGCCCGTCGGAGATCAGGTCGAGCGAGGCGACCTCTTTCGCGGTGTGGATCAGGTCGCGCTGGATCAGCAGCGCGATGCCGGTGCCGAGCAGCAGTTCGGAGGTCGTGGTGGCCGCGGCGGTGAGCGCCACGAACGGGTCGAGCGTGCGCTTGTACTTCTCCGGCAGCTCACCCCCGCCCGGGTACGGGGTTTCCCGGCTCACGGGGATGTGCGAGTGCTCGGCCAGGAACAGCGAGTCGAAGCCGCGCTCCTCCAGTGCCGCGCCCAGCACGTCCGGGCGGATGCCTTGGTCGGTCACGAACGTCGAGATCCCGAATTTCATATCCACGACTACCCCGGGCCCGGCCGCCGTATTCCCCGGGTTGACAGCCGGCCACCGTGCGTCGCACGATGGAGTTATCTCATCACACGTTGAATAAGGGGTGGACATGACGGACCCGGGCATGAGCGTCGAAGACCTCGACTTCGAGGAGCTGTACCGCGGCGGCACGCCGATGGGCCGGAAGATGCCGTGGGACATCGGCGCGCCGCAGCCCGCGATCGTCGCGCTGGCCGACGCCGGCGAGTTCACCGGCGAGGTGCTCGACATCGGGTGCGGCCTCGGCGACAACTCGGCGTTCCTCGCCTCGCGCGGCCTGCACGTGACCGGCCTGGACGGTGCACCCTCGGCGGTCGAGCAGGCCCGTTCGCGCGCACGGGACGTCACCTTCGCGGTGGCCGACGCGACGAAGCTCGAAGGCTACGAAGGCCGCTTCGACACGGTCCTCGACAGCGCCCTCTACCACTGCCTGAGCGAAGACGAGCGGCACCAGTACGTCGCCGCCCTGACCCGCGCGACGCGCCCGGGCGCCCGGCTGCACCTGTTCGCCTTCTCCCCCGAGGTGCCGGACGCGTTCCCGGCGCCGTACCTGATCACCGAGGCCAACCTGCGGGAGACCGTCGGGAAGGACTGGACGATCGAGCGCCTCCAGCCGACGCTCTACACGACTTCGATGACGCCGGAGGAGCTGAAGCTGAGCGTCCGGACGATGCTGAACGAGGAACCCGCCGGACTGGACCGGCTGGGCACCGACGCCGACGGTCACGTGCTCGTGCCGGTCTGGCAGCTGAAGGCGGTACGTTCGGCCGGGTGATCGTCGAAACGTCGGTGGTCGCGCGCACCGCCGCCGAGCCCTGCGCCGACCGGCTGGTCCTGGGTGAGCACGTGCTCGGCGTCGCCGACGGCGCCACGAAGAAGCCGTGGGACGCGGGGCCGGACGGCGCCACGCTCGCCGAAGCCGTTGCCGGGCACCTGGCCGCCACCGCGGCCGGGTGCCGGGCCCGCGAAGCCACGGACAGCGCGACCGTCCTGGTCCGGGGGTTGCTGGCGGAAGCCGGAGCGAAGCCGGGAGCGGGGTCCGCGGTGTCGTTCTGCGTGCTGCACCGGACGCGCCGCGAGATCTGGCGGGTCGGCGAAGCGCGGGTGCTGTTCGACGGGACGCCGGTGCCGCCCCGGCCGTCGGGTGAGCGGGCCGTGGCCGAGGCGCGGGCCCTCGTGCTGCGCAGCCGGCTCGCCGCCGGCGCCCCCGAGGCCACGCTGCTGGCGGAGGATCCGGGCCGCGAAGCCGTGCAGGAACTGCTGCGCGCGCTGGTCGGGCTGCGCAACCGGCCCGACCCGCGGTACGGCTCCGGCGCGTTGGACGGCCAGGACGTGCCGGACCTGTTCGTCGAGGTTGTGCCGGTGCCCGGTGGCACGAGGGAAGTCGTCGTCACCACCGACGGCTACCCCGAACCCGCGGCGACGCTCGCCGAAGCCGAACGCCTGCTGGCCGAGCGGCTGGCGCGCGACCCGCTGATGATCGAAGACCCACCGGAGACCAAAGGGGTGCGCCCGGCCGCGAACTCGTTCGACGACCGGGCGTACCTGCGCGTGCGGCTCTAGACGTTGCGGCGGTACTGCCCGCCCACCTCGAAGAACGCCTCGGTGATCTGGCCGAGCGAGCAGACCCGCGCCGCGTCCACCAGGACGCCGAACAGGTTCCCGCCGCGCGTGGCCGCTTCACGCAACGTCTTCAGCGCCTGCTGGGCCTCTTCGTGGTGGCGGTGCTGGAAGTCCGCGAGCCGGGCCAGCTGCGACTTCTTCTCGTCCTCCGTCGCCCGCGCCAGCTCGACCTCGACGTCCTCCTCACCCTCGTGCGGGTTGCGGAAGGTGTTGACACCGATGAGTGGCAGCGAGCCGTCGTGCTTCTTGCGCTCGTACAGGATCGACTCGTCCTGGATCTTGCCGCGCTGGTAGCCGGTCTCCATCGCGCCGAGCACGCCGCCGCGCTCGGAGATCCGGTCGAACTCGGTCAGCACGGCCTCCTCGACCAGGTCGGTCAGCTCGTCGATGACGAACGAGCCCTGCAGCGGGTTCTCGTTCTTCGACAGGCCCCACTCCTTGTTGATGATCATCTGGATGGCCATCGCGCGGCGCACCGACGCCTCCGACGGCGTGGTGATCGCCTCGTCGAACGCGTTGGTGTGCAAGGAGTTCGCGTTGTCGTACAACGCGCAGAGCGCCTGCAGCGTGGTGCGGATGTCGTTGAAGCTCATCTCCTGCGCGTGCAGCGACCGCCCGGACGTCTGCACGTGGTACTTGAGCTTCTGCGACCGCTCGTTCGCGCCGTAGCGCTCCTTCATGGCCACGGCCCAGATCCGCCGCGCGACCCGGCCGAGCACCGTGTACTCCGCGTCCATGCCGTTGGAGAAGAAGAAGGACAGGTTCGGCGCGAAGTCGTCGATGGCCATGCCGCGCGCCAGGTACGACTCGACGTAGGTGAAGCCGTTGGACAGCGTGAGCGCCAGCTGCGAGATCGGGTTCGCCCCGGCCTCGGCGATGTGGTAGCCGGAGATCGACACCGAGTAGAAGTTGCGGACGCCGTGCTCGATGAACCACTCCTGGATGTCGGCCATCATCCGGAGGCTGAACTCGGTGGAGAAGATGCAGGTGTTCTGGCCCTGGTCCTCCTTGAGGATGTCGGCCTGGACGGTGCCGCGCACGTTCTTCAGCGCCCACTCGCGCAGCTCGGCGGCCTCGGCGTCGGACGGCTCGCGGCCGTGCTCGGCTTTGAACGCGTCGAGCTTCTGGTCGATCGCGGTGTTGAGGAAGTAGGCCAGGATCGTCGGCGCCGGGCCGTTGATCGTCATCGACACCGATGTGTTCGGCGCGGTCAGGTCGAAGCCGTCGTAGAGGACCTTCATGTCCTCGAGCGTCGCGATGGAGACACCCGCCGTGCCGACCTTGCCGTAGATGTCGGGGCGCGTGTCGGGGTCGTGGCCGTAGAGGGTCACCGAGTCGAACGCGGTCGAGAGCCGCTTCGCCTCCGAGTCGGCCGAGAGCAGCTTGAACCGCCGGTTGGTGCGGAACGCGTCACCTTCGCCGGCGAACATCCGCGCCGGGTCCTCACCCTCGCGCTTGAACGGGAAGACACCCGCGGTGTAGGGGAAGTAGCCCGGCAGGTTCTCGCGGCGCAGGAACGAGAGCAGCTCGCCGGACTCGGCGTAGCACGGCAGGGCGACCCGCGGGATCCGGTTGCCGGACAACGTTTCGCGCCACAGCTGCGTGTGCAGCTCCTTGTCGCGGATCTTGACGACGAGCTCGTCCTGGCGGTATTCCTCGGCCAGCGCGCGGAAGCGCTCGAGGAGCTTTGTCGACTCGCCGTCCACATCGGACCCGGCGGTGGCGAGCAGGCCGTCCAGCGCGTCCGTGGCCGCGTCCACCTTGGCCAGTTCCGCGCGGGCCGTCGCCAGCGCCTCGTGCTTGCGGATCGCCGCGACCTGCTGCCCGGTCTTCGTGTGGTAACCGCGCACGGTCTCGGAAATCTCGGCCAGGTAGCGCGCCCGCGTGCCGGGGATGATCGTGCTCGCGTCGGTCGAGACCTTGCCCTCGACCTTCGGCAGCGTCCCGGCGGAGACGGTCAGCCCGCGCTCGGCGAGCAGGCCCCGCAGGTGCTGGTAGAGCGCGGTGACGCCGTCGTCGTTGAACTTCGCCGCGCTCGTGCCGAACACCGGCATGTCGTCGGGGCCGGAGTCGAACGCCTCCCGGTTGCGCACCAGCTGGCGGGCGACGTCGCGACGCGCGTCGGCGGCGCCGCGGCGCTCGAACTTGTTGATCGCGACGACGTCGGCGAAGTCGAGCATGTCGATCTTCTCCAGCTGCGACGCGGCGCCGAACTCCGGCGTCATCACGTACAGCGACTGGTCCACAAAGTCGACGATCCCGGCGTCACCCTGGCCGATGCCCGGCGTCTCGACGATCACCAGATCGAACCCGGCGGCCTTGCAGGCCAGGATCGACTCGCTCAGCCCGGCCGGGATCTCGCCGGACGTCGTCCGGGTGGCCAGCGAGCGGAAGTACACCGGCGAGCCGTCGAGGCAGTTCATCCGGATGCGGTCGCCGAGCAGCGCCCCGCCGCCCTTGCGCCGCGACGGGTCGACCGCGAGCACCGCGATCCGCAGCTTGTCCTCCTGGTCGAGGCGGAAGCGCCGGATCAGCTCGTCGGTGAGCGACGACTTGCCCGAGCCGCCGGTGCCGGTGATGCCGAGCACCGGCACTTCCCGCGCGCCTGCGGCCTCGGTGATGCCGGCCAGCAGGTCGCCGGGCAGCTGTTCGGCCTGCAGCTGGGTGATGACACGCGAGAGCGCGGCGACGTCACCGGAAAGCACCTTGTCGAGCGCCGGGGCTTCGGCCGCCAGGTCGACGTCGCAGGCCTTGATCATCATGTTGATCATGCCCGGCAGGCCCATCTCGTAGCCGTCTTCGGGCGAGAAGATGCGGGAGACGCCGCGCGAGTGCAGCAGCTCGATCTCCTCGCGCACGATCACCCCGCCCCCGCCGCCGAACACCTTGATGTGGCCGGCGCCGCGCTCGCGCAGCAGCTCGACCAGGTAGGAGAAGTACTCGACGTGCCCGCCCTGGTAGGCAGAGATGGCGACACCCTGGACGTCCTCGGCGATGGCGGCGGTGGCCACCTCGTCGACCGACCGGTTGTGGCCGAGGTGCACAACCTCCGCGCCCTGCGACTGCAGGATCCGCCGCATGATGTTGATCGACGCGTCATGGCCGTCGAAGAGGCTCGACGCCGTGACGAACCGGACGGGGTGCACGGGACGGTACAGCTCACTGCTCATCCCTCCAAAATACTTTGACTTCCTACTATTGGAAACCCGAGGACCAGTGATGCGAATCTCAGGGCGGCCGAGTGAGGAGTTGACAAGCCGCAGTTCAGCACTATGTTTAACGAGTCCCTTAATTAACAAGGTGCTGAAATGACAACTGCTGCCGATCACCTGAGCCGCACGTTCTCGGCTCTCGCCGACCCGACCCGGCGCGCCATCCTCGCCCGGCTGTCGACCGGCGAGGCGACCGTGAACGAGCTCGCCGAACCGTTCCCGATGAGCCTGCCCGCGGTTTCGCGGCACCTGAAGGTGCTGGAGCAGGCCGGGCTGATCACCCGCGGCCGCACCCGCCAGTGGCGGCCCTGCCGGCTGGAGGCGAAACCCCTGGAAGACGTCGCCGACTGGGTCGCGACCTACCGCCGGTTCTGGGACGACGGGTCCGACCGCCTCGAGGAACACCTGCGAACCCTGCAGGCCGCGGCCGAAGGGCCCGAGGATGCCTGACGACCAGCTCACCATCACCCGGGTCTTCGACGCGCCCCGCGAGCTCGTGTTCGGCGCGTGGACCGATCCCGACCGGCTGGCGAGCTGGCTGGGCCCGCACGGCTACACCGGCGCCGCGGTCACCCTCGCGACCCGGCCCGGCGGTGCCTGGCGCGCCTGCATCCGCGCCCCGGACGGCGACGAGCACTGGATGCACGGCGTCTACCGCGAGATCGCCGCCCCCGAGCGGCTCGTGTTCACCTTCACCTGGGACACCGACGGCGACCTGCGTGCCGAGACCCTCGTGACGATCGACTTCGCCGACCGCGACGGCAAGACCGAGATGACCTTCACGCAGCGCGGCTTCCCCACCGCCGCCGACCGCGACGGCCACCACGACGGCTGGACGTCGTGCTTCGAAGACCTGACCGGCTTCATCCGCACCCGAGGAAAGGACGCCCGATGACCGCGACCCGCCACGAGCTGCCCCCGATCGCTTCGCCGGAAGAGTGGCAGGCGGCGCGCGACGCGCTGCTCGCCAAGGAGAAGGCGCACATGAAGGCGGCGGACGACCTCGCCGCCGAGCGCCGCCGGCTGCCGATGGTGCCCTTCACGAAGCCCTACGAATTCGACTCGCCCGAGGGCAAGCAGAGCCTGCTCGACCTGTTCGACGGCCGGCCCCAGCTCGTCGTCTACCACTTCATGCTGTACCCGGGCACCAACGACGCGGTCTGCCCCGGCTGCTCGATGATCGTCGACAACCTGCCGCACCTGGCGCACCTGCACGCGCGGAACGTCACGCTCAAGGTCGTCGCGCCGGCGCCGCTCGCGCAGATCGAGCAGTTCAAGACCCGGATGGGCTGGGACGTGCCCTTCGTGTCCTCGAACGGCACGGAATTCCCCGACGACTGCGGTGTCGGCAGCGCCTTCGGTGTCAGCGTGTTCCTCCGCGACGGCGACCAGGTCTACCGCACGTACTTCACCAGCGGCCGGGGTGGCGAGCAGTTCCTCGTGACGCACCGCTACCTCGATGTCACGCCGCTGGGCCGGCAGGAGGCCTGGGAAAAGGAGAGCCACGGCGACGCCGGCCCGAGCGAGTGGTGGCGCCTGCACGACGAGTACTGATCCGGCCCAGCCCGAAGCCGGCCGCCGAGACGCACACCCTCGACGGGCGGGTCGTGCGGCCGTGCTTCCGGCACGCGCGTGAGCGGCACCGAGCCCGGGGTTTCCCCGGGCCCTGGCGGCGTCAGCGCGACTTGGCCGCCCGCAGCGCGATCCACTGCCGCATCGCGTACTCGACCAGCGTGATCAGCGTCTGCTTCGTCGACTCGCGATCCCGGGCGTCACAACGGACGATCGGGATGTTCGGGTCGATCGACAGCGCCTCACGGACGTCGTTGATGTCGTGCTCGAGCACACCGTCGAACGTGTTGACGCCGACGATGTACGGCAGACCGCGGTCCTCGAAGAAGTCGATCGGCGCGAACGAGTCGGCCAGCCGGCGGGTGTCCGCCAGCACGACCGCGCCGATCGCGCCGCGGACCAGGTCGTCCCACATGAACCAGAACCGCTGCTGCCCGGGCGTGCCGAACAGGTACAGGATCAGGTCCGCGTCCAGCGACACCCGGCCGAAGTCCATCGCGACCGTGGTCGTCGACTTGCCCGGGGTGTGGTCGAGGTTGTCGACGCCGACGCTGGCGTCGGTCATCATCGCCTCGGTGGTGAGCGGCACGATCTCCGACACCGACCCGACGAAGGTCGTCTTCCCCGCTCCGAAACCGCCAGCCACCACGATCTTGGCGGATGTCATGGTCGGGGGCGCGGTGTCCCGCGGTGCCTTAAAGCCGACGGAGTCCACTCAAAACCCTTTCCATCAACACCAGATGTGCCTCGGCGCCGTCATTGCCCGTTATCGTCTTGTGCACCGTGACCAGCCCTGCGTCCGCCGCGTCGCTGATCAGCACCCGGGCCACGCCCAGAGGCACCCGCAGCGCCGAAACGATCTCGGCGACCGAACGCGGGGTCCGGCACTCTTCCATGATCGAGATGCACTCGATCTGCTCCGCGGCCACTTCGGGGAAGCCACCGGTGGCAGCGTAGTCCTTCGCGGAGATCAGTGTCTCCAGCTCCAGGGCATAGTTCGCCCGGGTGCGGCCGCCGGTCAAAGCGTAGGGCCGGACGATCGCCGTCTGATCCTCGGGCACCGGTGGCTGTTCGAACACCGCGGGCATGACGAACTCGCCGCTGGGCGGCCCCGGGTCGAACAGGCCGCCTGGCCTGGGGCTGTCCCCGTCCGTACTGCCGGGTGGCGAGACTAAAGAGGTCACCTGATCTCCTTGGTCGGCCGACGGCGCGAACGCCGGCGGTTCCGCGGCCGCGTGCGCACCGGCCGCCGGGGGTGGCGGGGACTCCTTGCTCTTCTTGCGCTTCCGGCGGGCACG
The DNA here is from genome assembly GCF_044453095.1 of Amycolatopsis sp. NPDC051758. Classification (NCBI taxonomy): domain Bacteria; kingdom Bacillati; phylum Actinomycetota; class Actinomycetes; order Pseudonocardiales; family Pseudonocardiaceae; genus Amycolatopsis; species Amycolatopsis sp. NPDC051758. The sequence continues at coordinate 553,467 of NZ_JBITCJ010000003.1, forward strand.
GCCGGAATCCAGGGTGAACCCGTTGAGGACGTCGGCGAACGTGCCGTCGTCCCCTCGCCCGGGGGGCCGCTGCCCCTCGGGTGGTTCGCCGCCGAATCCGGACCCCGTGCTCATCGCGCCATCATCCCACCGGTTCGCCGATCAGCGACCCACCCGATCCCTGGAGCTGGGCGCGCAGCTCCGGGGTCAGGATCTGGCCGACCCGGTCGACGAGCATCGTCATCTCGTAGGCGACCTGGCCGATGTCGCAGTTGGGGGCGGCGAGCACCGCGAGGCAGGATCCGTCGCTGATCGACATCAGCACCATGATCCCCAGCTCCATCTCCACGACGGTCTCGTTGACCGCCCCGGCCTCGAAGCAGCGGGCGGCGCCCTGGGTGAGGCTGACCAGACCGGAGGCGACCGCGGCGAGCTGGTCGGCCCGGTCCAGGGGCAGCCGGTTCGAGGCGCTCAGCAGGAGGCCGTCCGCCGAGACGACCACGGCGTGCGCCACGCCCGGCACCCGCTCCGCGAAGTCGTTGATCAGCCAGCCGAACTGGTTCTGCGTCGGCTGCGCGCTACTCGGCGAGGTCATTCACCCTCCAGTGTCTCGTGGTTGGTCTCGGTCGCCCGCGCGGTGCGGTGGCGTCCGCGCTCGATGCCCTGCTGGAAACTGCGCAGGCGGCCGCGCACGTCGTGTGCGTCACGTTGTGGTCGGGGGGCCGTGGCCCCGGTGGGCGGTCCGGCGCTGCCCGGGAGCAACTGCTCCCCGCGACGGCGCCGGGGCAATCCTGCCGAAGTGAAGGTGGCGGGCGCCGACTGGGACACCGCTTGCACCGCACGCCAGCCGTCGTCGGTGCCGAAGGTCCACTCCGCGGTGGCCTCGACGGCGGAGACTTCTTCGCGCGGTGCTGGGGTTTCCGGTGTCGAGTTCGGTGCGGCCTGGGCCGGTGTGGGTGCCGGAGCCGCGGTCCGCCGGGACGGGAGTGCGGACGGCGGGGTGGCCGGACGGCCCGTGGGGTGCGCTCCCTGTCCGGGCTGGGGCAGTCCGGAAGGCTGCTGTCCGGCCTGGCCGGGTCCGTCGGCTTGCTCGGGTGACTGTTCGGCGGGGGCTTGCTGGCCCGGCTGGAAGGCATTCGCCTGCGATCCGGCCGCCGGTGCCTGCTGCCTCGGCTGCGGCAGGCCGGGCGCCTGCTGGCCCGGCTGACCGGCATTCGGCTGCGCGCCGGGCACCTGCTGGCCCGGCTGGAGGCCGTTCGCCTGCGACCCGGCACCAGGAGACTGCTGCCTCGGCTGCGGCAGACCGGTCGCCTGCTGCCCCGGCTGGGGGGCACTCTCCTGCGACCCGGTTTCTTGCTGCTCCGGCTGGGCAAGCCCATTCGCCTGCGCGGGATTTTGCTGCCCCGGCTGCGGCAAACCATTCGCCTGCTGCCCGGTCCCCGCCTGCGGCGCCGCCGCAGGCGGCCGGCCCGGCTGACCAAGGCCATTCGGCTGGAACGCGGTCGGCTGCGATCCGGCCGAAGAAGCCTGCTGCCCAGCCGCCGCGTGCCCCGCAGGCGGTTGCCCGGGTTGGAACGTGTTCGGCTGCGAACCGGCTCCAGACCCTTGCTGGCCCGCCTTACCGAGGCCATTCGGCTGCTGTGCGGGCAGGAACGCGGTCGGCTGCGATCCGGCCCCAGGCTCTTGGTGGCCAGGCTGACCGAGGCCGTTCAGCTGCTGTCCGGCTCCCGCCGGCGGCGCAGGCTCCTGCTGGCCCGGCTGACCGAGGCCACTCGGCTGCTGCCCGGCCCCCGGCTGGAAAGCGCCCGGCTGCGATCCCGTGGAAGGCTGACCCGGCCGACCCGGCTCGGTCGCCTGCCCCCGCTTCGGCAGGGCGTTCGGCTGCGCGGCCGTGGGCTGCTCCCCCGGCTGGACATTCGCCGGCGAACCAGCCGCGCCGGCCGCCTCCGGGTTGGCCGCGGCCTTGCGGGCCTGCTGGCGGCCTCGGGTCACGCCCTGCTGGAAGCTGCTGAGCCGGCCGCGGACGTCCGCCGGGTCGCGGACCGGGAGCTCCGGGCTGCTCGGGGCGGGCTTGGCGGGGAGCGGCGGGGTTGTCGCGCTGCCCGGCATGAGCTGCTCGCCTCGGCGACGGCGAGGCAAGCCTGCGTCGGTGAAAGCCGTCGGCTCGGCCTGGGTGACCGCCTGGACCGTGCGCCAGTTCTCGTCGCTCGCGAAGTCCCAGCTGCGCGCTTCCTGCGGCTCGGCGGCCGGCTTCTCCGTGGCCTTCTTCTCCGGAGTGGCGGCGGCCGGCTCTTCCTCGGCGGCCGCCGCGGGCTTGTCCTCGCGGAACCACGCCGACAGCATCTCGTCGAAGATCGGCGTCGTCTCCGACGGGTCCGGCGAAGGTGCCGGAGCCGCGGGGGCCGGCGCGGGAGCCGGGGCGGCCGTCGCCTCACGCCACCAGTCGCTGAGCGTGGTTTCGTTGGCGGAGAACAGGTCCTTGCCCGCGGGCAGGTCGCCGGCCCGGGGCGGCTGCTCCGGCTCGGGGATCGGGAGCACCGCCGGCACCGGCGGCAGCGGCGGGCGCTGCGGCGGGGTGTCGTTGTCCTTCGGGATCGGGGCAAACAGGTCCGTCCCCGAGATCTCGAGGTCGGACGGCGGACGGGCAGCCGCCGGGCCATGGCCGTTCGCCAGCCCGGCGAGGTCGCTCGCCGACGGCCACCGCTCCTGCCCCATCGCCGGCTGCGGCGGGACCACCGGCCGCGGGCGGGAGTTGCCGTTGACCGGGCGGCGCGGCAGCCGGTTGCCCGCCGCGGGGCTCGCCGGGTGCTGCTGGGGCGCGCCGATCGGGCCGGTCAGCGGGCCGTCGGTCACCGGCATCACCAGCTCGGCCGGGACCACGACGGTCGCGCGGACGCCGACGATGTCCTTGCCGCCGTGCAGCGACACCCCGATCCGGTGCCGGCTGGCCAGCCGGCCGACGACGAAGAGGCCCATCCGGCGCGAGGTGGCCAGGTCGACCGACCCGGCTTCGGTCAGCCGGGTGTTCGCCTCGCCGACCTCGACCTCGTTCATGCCGATGCCCTTGTCGAGGATGTCGATGTTGAGCGAACCGTCCTCGCCCAGCCTCGACGCCACCGTCACCGAAGTCTCCGGCGCGGAGAACGCGGTCGCGTTGTCCAGCAGCTCGGCGACCAGGCGCATCAGGTCGCTCGCGGCGTACCCGACGACCCGGGCGGGCGGCGGCGGCTGCACCTGGACCCGCTGGTACTGCTCGATCTCCGACACCGCCGCGCGGAGCATGTCGGTGGTGCCCACCGGCTTCCCGGACCGGCGGCCCGGCTCGGCGCCGGAGAGCACCATCAGGTTCTCGTTGTTGCGGCGCATCCGGGTGGCGAGGTGGTCGAGCTGGAACAGCGTCGCCAGCTGGTCGGCGTCCTCTTCGTCCCGCTCGAGCTGCTCGATCAGGTGCAGCTGCCGCTGCACCAGGCTCTGGCTGCGCCGCGACAGGTTGACGAAGACGCTGCCGTAACCGGTCCGCATCGCGGCCTGCTCGGTCGCCAGCCGCAGCGCCTGGTGGTGCACCTTGTCGAAGGCCCGCGCCACTTCGCCGACCTCGTCGTCGGTCTGCACCGGCACCGGCACGACGTCGGTGCCCTGCGCGCGGCCCTCCTGGATGTTGCGGACCGCCTCGGGCAGCGCGGTCTCGGCGACGTCGAGGGCGCTGCGCCGCAGCACCTTCAGCGAGCGCAGCAGCTGGCGGGTGATGAGGAAGACGACCGCGACCGCGAGCACCATGGCGCCGAACAGCAGCACCGCGAGCAGGCCCGCCCCGCTGCTGGCCTCGTCGACCAGCTCCGTCGAGGTGGCCGACGCCGACGCGCCGAGCCGGTCGGCGACCTGGCCGATCTGCGTCCGCATCGCCGAGGACGCGGCGTTCCAGTCGGCCGCGGACAGCGCGCGGAACGCGTCGTCGACGGCGCCGCTCGGCGCGTTCACCACGGACTCGACCATCCGGGCCCGGCTCTGCGCCTCGGGGCCTTCGGCGATCGCCGCGAAGTCGCGCTGCAGCGTGTCGCCCGCCGCGGAGCGGAAGTCCACGAGCCGGTCGGCGAGCCGCAGCTCGGCGGCGCGGAGGGTGGCCAGCTCGCTCGGCGTCAGCGAGGCGCGCGCGATGCCGTAGGAGACCAGCGCCTGGCTCTGCGACACCTGCTCGCCCGCGACCAGGAGCTCGTGCAGTCCGGCGGGTGTGCCGCCGAGGGTGCCGTCACCCGCGCCCGCCGTGGCGGCGGTGTCGAGGGCGATCAGCGCGCCGGTGACCCCGGAGTAGGTGGTGACGGCCTGGGCCGGGCCGAGCTGGCCGCCGTCGACCTGGCGGCGGAGGAAGCCGAGGGTGCTGATCTGCGCGGTGGCCGCACCGGCGGCGCCGGCCACGCCGGGCTCGGCGTCGGCCGCGCGGGCCTGCGCGGTGGTGAAGGGGGCGACCGCGTCGTCGGTGGCCTTGCGGGCCGCGGCCAGCTCGGGGGTGCCGCCGACCGTTCCGTCGGTCAGCATCGCCGCGGTGACCGTGCGTTCCCCTTGCAGGGCGGCGGTGAGCGCGCGGGTCTGGCCGCCGAGCGCGACGAGCCGGTCGAGCCGCTGGTAGTCGTCCGCGCGGGCGACCTGGGCGGCGATCGTCGTGATGCCGAGCACCAGCGCGAGGACGATGGGCACGACGGTGACGGCCGAGAGCTTGACGGGCAGGCTCCAGTCCCGCCACCGCACCAGGGCGCGCCAGGCGTCCTTGCCCTTGGACCGCCGGGGCGCTCGGCCGAGCAACTCCCCCACGGGCACCTGACCTTCTCCTGCAACGGTCACGTGAGTGACTCCCTGTCCGGCGTCATGGATCCGCGTCGGCGGCGCGGCATCGGTGTCCGCGCCGGGCCGCCGGACGGCCGTGCCGCCCGCGCCCTGCTGCTTCCCCGGCGCCCTCGCTCGCCCCCGGCTGCCCTGCCGACCACGCGCCCGCCCCCGGGAAGGCACCCTCCCGGCGTCCCGTGCCCGGGACTCTGCACGTGCACGGCGCAACTTGCGTTCTGCACGGTGGTCGAGATCAACTTTATCGGTGCCAATCGATCGCTGCGGTCAGCTGGGCCAAAGAATCGTACCCCCGCGGCCCTGCCGGTCAATTTCGTTCCCCGTTCGGTCGCTGACCTGCGAAAAGTGCTTTCGGGTCGCAGGATGCCGGACGACATTCTGCCCCGCCGACCCCGAAGAGGGAATTCCGGTTACCGGACGCGCTGCCCGCAGGCGCCTGGCCGTCACCCGATTAGCCCACTCAGGGCAGCAGCATCCCTCAGTCGATCTACACTGCGTACCCCCATCGGGTGGGTCAAGTCTCAAGGTGTGCCCGATGTTGTGGCGTTCCGCGTCGCCATGCCTCGACCTGGTGATTTCTTTCGAGATCCCCCGCTGACCAGTGGATCTTCCCCGCCACGCCCGCACCCGGAGGACCCTCTCCGGCGCTACGACATCTTGATTTCGCTACCCTGAGTGACAGACGATCACTTAGCTCCGGCATGATTAGCTCGTTCGCCGCAGCCTGGGCCGAACGCGACAACGTCGCGTCACAATTCTTCTCATCGTTAGGGTGATCTGCCCGTGATCTTGTAGCGAACGCGTTTTCGACAGTTTCGACAAGAAATCGAATACCTCGCACTCCCGGGCCTTGCACCACCCGGCCGCCTTCGAACTCCGCCGGACGGCCTAGTTACGATGGCCGTTCGCAGTCCGCAAGGGCGGCCCGGCGCCCTGCCCGCAGGCGCCCCGGGGCCCCGCCGCACGGAGGCAATGCCGGAGGCACCCATGTACGACGTCGCGCGCCCCGCGACGGGCAACGCCCTGGAGGAGACCGGCCAGATGCCGGCCCTGTTCACCGGGGACCGCCCGCACGGCGCCCAGCACCGCCCGCCCGTCCCCCGCACCGGGCCCGACTACACCGGGATCCAGGCGAGCCGCGAGTTCGTCTCGCTGCGCCGCCGGTTCCGGGGGTTCGTCTTCCCGATGAGCTTCGCCTTCTTCGCCTGGTACATGACCTACGTGCTGCTCGCCGCCTACGCGCACGACTTCATGAGCCGGAAGGTGTTCGGCCAGGTCAACGTCGGCATCCTGCTCGGCATCGGGCAGTTCGCCAGCACCGCGCTGGTCACCTGGCTCTACCTGCGCTACGCCCGCCGCCACCTCGACCCGCGGGTCGCCGAGCTGCGGGCCCGGGCGGGCCTGCCGGAAGGACCGCGCCGATGACCACGCTCGCCGCCGAAGGCACCCCCGCCAGCAACCCGATCGTCAACACCGCCGTGTTCGCCCTCTTCGTGGCGATCACGCTGTACGTCGTCTACCGGGCCAGCTCCCGGAACTCCTCGACGTCGGACTACTACGCCGCGGGCAGCGCGTTCACCGGCCGCCAGAACGGCATCGCGCTCTCCGGCGACTTCCTGTCGGCGGCGTCGTTCCTCGGCATCGCCGGCGCCATCGCGATCCACGGGTACGACGGGTTCCTCTACTCGATCGGGTTCCTCGTCGCCTGGCTGGTCGACCTGCTGCTGATCGCGGAGCTGCTGCGCAACACCGGCCGGTTCACGATGGGCGACGTGCTGAGCTTCCGGATGAAGCAGCGCCCGGTCCGCGCGGCGGCGGCAACGTCGACGCTGGTGATCTCGTTCTTCTACATGCTGGCGCAGATGGCGGGCGCCGGTGGCCTGGTCGCGCTGCTGCTCAACGTGCACTCCAAGCTCGGCCAGGCGCTGGTGATCGGCGTCGTCGGGCTGATCATGGTGCTGTACGTGCTGGTCGGCGGGATGAAGGGCACCACGTGGGTGCAGATCATCAAGGCGACGATCCTGCTGCTGTGCGGCGTGCTGCTGACCGTGTTCCTGTTCGGCAAGTTCGGCTTCGGGTTCTCGAACCTGCTGTCCTCCGCGGCCGACAACAGCCCGCTCGGCGACAAGCTCCTCGAGCCGGGCGGCTCGTACGGCAAGAACGGCACCACCAAGCTCGACTTCGTGTCGCTGGCGCTGGCCCTGGTGCTCGGCGCGGCGGCGCTGCCGCACGTGCTGATGCGCTTCTACACGGTGCCGAACTCGCGCGAGGCGCGGCGAAGCGTCGTCTGGGCGACGGCGTGCATGTTCGTGTTCTACCTGTGCACGCTGGTGATCGGCTTCGGCGCGGCCGCGCTGGTCGGCGCGGACGAGATCAAGGCCGCACCCGGCGGTGAGAACTCGGCGGCGCCGCTGCTCGCGCTGCACGTCGGCGGGACACTGCTGCTCGGCATCATCGCCGCGGTGGCGTTCGCGACGATCCTCGCGGTGGTCGCCGGGCTGACGATCACGGCGTCGGCCTCCTTCGCCCACGACGTCTACGCGAACATCTTCAAGCGCGGCAAGGCCGAGCCGGCCGACGAGGTCCGGGTGGCCCGGCTGACCGCGATCGCGGTCGGGGCACTGGCGATCGTCGGCGGTGTGCTGGCGAACGGCCAGAACATCGCGTTCCTGGTGGCGCTGGCGTTCGCGGTGGCGGCGTCGGCGAACCTGTCGACACTGCTGTATTCGCTGTTCTGGAAGCGGTTCAACACGACCGGCACGCTCTGGGGCATCTACGGCGGCCTGGCCGCCAGCCTGCTGCTGGTGCTGTTCTCGCCGGTCGTGTCCGGGTCCGCGGACTCGATCATCAAGGGCATCGACTTCGCCTGGTTCCCGCTGAAGAACCCGGGCCTGGTGTCGATCCCGTTCTCGTTCCTCTGCGGCTTCGTCGGCACCCTCGTGGGCAAGCCGAAGGCGGACGCGGAGAAGCACGCCGAGATGGAAGTCCGTTCGCTGACCGGCATCGGCAGCTGAGCCGCCGGACGGCCTGCGTCACGCGCGCAGGCCGTCCAGGATCACCGTCAGCACCCGCTTGCCGTCCTCCGGGCTGCAGTTGCGCACCGCCATGCCGGCCCCGTGGCCCAGCCGCAGGACGTCGGCCCCCACGACGTCCGGGCGGATCAGGCCCGCTTCCCGCGCGGTGTCGACCAGCACGCCGGTCGCCGCGCGCAGGCGCTGCTGGCAGTACTGGAAGGTCTCCGAGCCCGAGTCGATCGACTCCTTGAGGATCGTGGCCAGCTTGTGCCGCTCCACGACCCAGGTGACCTGCTCGGTCAGCCACGCCTCGAGTGCCTCCCACGGTGGCAGCTCTTCGTGCAGCACGTACGCGCGGTCCGCGAGCACCTCGATCTCGTCGCGGTAGACCGCTTCGAACAGCTTTTCGCGGGTCGGGAAGTGCCGGTAGAGCGTGCCCGCTCCGACGCCCGCCTTCTTGGCGACGTCGTCGAGCGGCACTTCGGCGCCGTGCGCGGTGAAGAGCTCGTTCGCGGTCGCGACGATGCGCTCGTAGTTGCGTCGTGCGTCCGCCCGCATCGGACGCGCCGTGTCCCCGCCCGGCATCCCGGCCTCCTCGCCACTTAACCGGAGAGATTCTCCGAATTCACTTGCGCATCCGGAGACGCTCTCCATATTATCGGATCGAACCCAAGTGGAGAAGATCTCCACTTACCTTCGTACTCCTTGGGGGAGTATCTCTTGTCCCAGCAAACGATCCATCGTGCGGTCGAGCCTGCCCCGGCCCGCCGCAGCGGGCTGGTCCTCGCGATCATCCTCACCTGCCAGCTCATGCTCATCCTCGACGCGACCGTCATGAACGTCGCGCTCCCGCGCATCCAGGCCGACCTGGGGTTCTCCGCCACCGGCCTGTCCTGGGTGATGACCGCCTACAGCCTGGTCTTCGGCGGCCTGCTCCTGCTCGGCGGCCGCGCGGGCGACCTGTTCGGGCGGCGGCGCATGTTCGTCGCGGGCACCGCCGTGTTCACCCTCGCCTCCCTGGCCGGCGGCCTCGCCGACTCGGCCGCGCTGCTCATCGCCGCCCGTGTCCTGCAGGGGGTCGGCGCCGCGATGGCCGGCCCGAGCACCCTGGCGCTGGTCACCACGACGTTCACCGAGACCAAGGCCCGCATCCGGGCGCTGTCGCTGTTCTCCGCCATGGCCAGCGGCGGGTTCGCGATCGGCCTGATCGTCGGCGGCCTGCTCACCGAGTGGATCTCGTGGCGCGCGGCGCTGTTCATCAACGTCCCGTTCGGCCTGGCGATCGTCCTGCTCGCGCCGCGATTCGTGCCCGAGCCGCAGCGCCGGCCCGCGCACCTCGACCTGCCCGGCGCGGTGACCGGAACCCTCGGCGTCGGCGCGCTCGTGTTCGCCTTCACCCACGCCGCGTCCGACGGCTGGGGCAATGCCGTGACGCTCGGCTCGCTCGCCGGCGGCCTCGCGCTGCTGGCCGCGTTCGTCGCGATCGAGGCGCGCACCGCGATGCCGCTGGTCCCGCTCCGGCTCTTCGCCGACCGCAACCGCAGCGCGGCCTACGTGAACTTCTTCCTCGGCCCGATGGCGATGATGTCGATGTTCTTCTTCCTCACCCAGTTCATGCAGGACATCCGGCACTTCGCCGCGCTGGCCACCGGCTTCGCGTTCCTGCCGATGGCGGCGCTGATCTTCACGATGAGCCGGCTCGTGCCGCGGCTGCTCCCCCGTTACGGGCCGAAGCCGCTGGCCGTCACCGGGTCCCTGCTGATGGTCACCGGGGTCGGCTGGCTCGCGCTGCTCACCACCGGCAGCACGTACTTCCCGGCGCTGTTCGGGCCGCTGCTGCTGATGGGCCTCGGTGGCGGGCTGGCGTTCGCGCCGCTCAACGTGATCGTGATGGCTACCGTGCCCACCGAGGACGCGGGCGCCGCGGGCGGCGTGCTCCAGACGATGCAGCAGGTCGGCAGCACGCTCGGGCTGGGCATCCTGATCACGGTGTTCGGGTCGGCGACCCGCTCGGCGGCCGCGACCGGCTCCACCGGGCCGCAGCTCGTCGTCGACGGCATGACCTCGGCGTTCGCCACGGCCGCGGTGTTGGCGGCCTGCACGTTCCTGGTGGCGCTGACGTTCCGGCGCCAGGCCGCTACAGCTTCTGCCCGGCCTTGACCTTGTGCGTCACCCGGCGCTCGACGAGGAACGAGACGAACGGGACGCAGCCGGCCAGCAGCACGAGCACGGTGCCCTTGATCGACCAGCGGGCCTTGATCGCCAGGTCGATGGTCAGCACCAGGTAGATCATGTACAGCACACCGTGGATCGGTGAGTAGACCGCCGACGGTGTCGGGTTGTCGAAGCCGTACCGCAGCACCATCACGAAGCACAGGCCGAGCAGGCCGACGCCGGTGACGTAGGCGGCGGTGCGGAACCGGACCAGGGGGCCGGTGAGCGGCGCCGTCGTCGGGGCGGCACCTTCGGTGCTGGTGGTCATCGGGTCGTCCTCACTCTGCGGCCTGCTGGTCGCGGGCGTGCAGCTCGCGCAGGTAACGGTTGTACGCGGCCAGCTCCTCGTCCTCGTCCGTGCGCGGCACCTGCGGCGCGTCGGGCCGGGGACGAGGGGCGGGCACTTCGGCGACGGGGGCCGGGACCGGGCGCTCGTCCGCGGTCCCGTCGGCCTCGGCCTTCTGCCGCAGCCGGCGGATCCGCCAGAACATGAACGCCGGGAACAGCCCGAACAGCGGCCACTGCAGGACGTAACCGAGGTTCTGGAAGGTGCCGTTGGCCGAAGTGAAGCGGTCCCACTGCCACCACGCGAGCCCGCAGCAGATCAGCAGGCTCACCAGGCACGTCGCGACGATCGCGAGCCGGCGTCCCCAGGGGGAAGCCGCCGGCGGAGGGGAAGCTGGCACGGCCTCGACGCTAGCACTGGCCGGCTGAGGGACGACGGCCGACCATGTCACGCGTGGCCCGGCTCTCACGCAGGTCGGCAGCCCTTTACCCGGCTTTGACGCGACCCGTTCAGCCTTGCTTGCGCACCGACTGGGCGGCCTTCGCCCACCCTTGGCATGGCCCCGGCAAAGTCGGCCGCCGACGCGCGAGGCATCCTCCGGTGCCGGAACGCCGAGATGCCCTTGGCGGCAGCAGGGTGGTGCGCCTCGACACAGCGACCTCAGAAACCTCAGTAGCCACGCGGCCGACGGCGATCCCCGGCTCCGCGAGCGGTCAAACCGGAGTTGTCCACATCCGGCTTCGCCTGAGGAGAACTGTCAGCCCTGCTTGCGCACCGACTGGGCGGCCTTCGCGTAACCATCGGCGAGACCGAACACCTTCTGCGCGTACTCCGTCGAGTTGTTGTACGACAGGATCCCCGCCCACCAGCCGGACGGGCTCGCCATGTCGCGGCCGCCCGCGCACAGGTAGCGGGCGGCGGCCAGGGCCGCGTCGTCGATCTGCTGGGGGTCGCCGAGGCCGTCGCCGTTGCCGTCTGAGGCCCACTTGCGCCACGTGCTCGGGATGAACTGCATCGGGCCGACCGCGCGGTCGACTCCCGCGTCGCCGTCGTAGCGGCCGCCGTCGGTGTCGCCGATGGCCTGGACCCCGGCGGAACCGTCGAGGGGGACGCCGATGATCGGCTTCGACGGCCGCCCGTCCGGGCCGAGGACCGCGCCGGCGTACTGACCGTGGTTGGACTCGATCCGGCCGATGCCGGCGAGCGTCGCCCAGGAGATCTTGCACTTCGGCTGGTCCGCGCGCATCGCCAGCTCGGCGTTGCCGTAGGCGGACAGCGCCCGCGCCGGGACGCCGCTGGCCGCGGCGACCTGGCTCGCCCACTGCGTCAGGGTCTCCGGGCCGGTGGTGCGCGACCGGGCCTGCTGCGGGGTGGTCTGCTGCTCGGCCCCGCCCGCGACGGCGCCTCCCGCCGGGGCGACCGACCCCGGGCGGACGTCGGCGGCCTTGACCTGCAAGGCGGGGATTTCGGTGGTGAGCGGGCTCGCTTCCGGCGTCGACGCGCGGGTGACGAGCCAGATCCCGCCGCCGGCGACCGCCAGCACGGCGAGGACCACGATCAGCCGGGTGAGCACTGCGACACTCTGGGAGCGTGACGCCGGTGCCGGTGCGGCGGGGGCGGCTTCGTCGACGGCGTCGATCGGGTCGTCCTCGGTCTTTCCGGTACTCCTGCGCACGAAACTCCGGTCCTCCAGCGTGATGTCGACGAACTGTCAACGAGCCCGCGCAGGTTAGCGTTACGCGGGTCGCCGATATCGTCTCACCACGCCGGTTCACCCGGCCGAGTGGAATTCGTCTCGTCAGGCGGACTTCTGCTGACGCGCGAGGCGCGCCACGCACCAAGCCGGGGCACTGCCGCGGCGGAGGTGCTGCAAAACGGTCATCGGCCCGAGCCGGCGGCTCAGGTCGGACGGCGCGAGTCCGGCCGCCCGGTAGTCGAGGGCCCGCTGGTCGAGCGGGCTGAGACCGGCGTCCCACCACTCCTCGGCCTCGGCGACGCCGCCGACCATCTGCCACCAGCCCGCGGCGGCCGTGAGAAGCTCTTCGGGCACCTCCGGCAGACGGCGGCGCATGGCGTCGAGGTAACCGGGGTCGGCCGACTCGACCGGGACGAACCGCTGCTGCCCGGACCGGGCTCGCTGGCCGGGGATGCCCGGGGCCTGCGGCGGGGCGTCGGCCAACCACGCGGACGCGATGCGGTCGACCTCCTGCTCCTCGGGAGTCCTCTCGCGCTCGGCGGCCCATTGCCGGATCAGCGCGTCCACTCCGGGATCTCCGGTCATCCCTGCCTCCTTGTAGGTCCCCGACGGACAGGCCCTGACGCCTGTCCCACGCGGTGGTGCCGCACGCACCCACCTGCACCTTGCTGAGTGGAAACTGCCTGCGTACCGGGGGTCTCCGAGGGGGAGGGCGAACCACCCGATCACGCAATGTGAGCACCGTAGGGCCGGGGTGGTCTCCTTCGCCAGACCCCCGGTGCCACGAATTCGCCGACCTGCGCGTTTTCAGCGGCAATCCACCCGGATGGTCGAGTCTTCGGTCCGAAATCCGGGATTGGTGACACTCAGTGATTTACCGTCCGTTAACACGCACGGTGACCGCCGGCGCCGCCGAAACGGGGCCGGTGAGCGGGTCGTGCGAGGTCAGGAGAAGAGCGTCCGGAAGAACGTGACGATCGCTTCGGCGCCGTCCTTCAGCCAGCCGAGCACCCGGTGCACGAATTCGGCGGACTGGTTGGGCTGGGTGATCAGGAAGAACAGCACGAGCGCAACCACGCCCACGATCAGAATTTTCTTCACGCCACTCGACATGCGCTTCCTCCCCGGCTCGCCGTCCCCGTCCTGGGAGTGGCCACGTCACTACTCTAGGGAAGCGGTGCCCGGAAGACACCCCGATCAACCCCCTAGGAGCGGCGATGACCCGGAACGTGCTGGTCGAGCGGGACGGCGGAGTGACGACGATCACCATCGACCGGCCGGCCGCCCGCAACGCCGTGGACGGCCCGACCGCCGTCGAGCTGGCCGACGCGTTCCGCGCCTTCGACGCCGACCCCGAAGCGGCGGTCGCGGTGCTGACCGGAGCCGGTGGCGCGTTCTGCGCGGGCGCCGACCTCAAGGCCATCGGCACCGACCGGATGAACCGCACTCACCCGGACGGGGACGGCCCGATGGGCCCCACCCGGATGACGCTCGGCAAGCCGGTGATCGCGGCGGTGCACGGGCACGCCGTCGCGGGCGGGCTGGAGCTGGCGCTGTGGTGCGACCTGCGGGTCGCGGACGCCACGGCGGTGTTCGGCGTCTTCTGCCGGCGCTGGGGCGTCCCGCTGATCGACGGCGGCACGGTGCGGCTGCCGCGGCTGATCGGCCAGTCGCGGGCGATGGACCTGATCCTGACCGGACGGCCGGTCGAGGCGGACGAAGCGTTTTCGATCGGCCTGGCCAACCGGCTCGTGCCGGCGGGTGACGCGGTGTCCGCGGCGCAGGAGCTGGCGCGGCAGCTCGCGGCGTTCCCGCAGGCGTGCCTGCGCGGCGACCGGCTGTCGGCGCTCGGCCAATGGGGCAAGTCCGAAGAGGACGCGCTGACGGCGGAGTTCGGCGCGGCGATGGGCACGGGCGTGCTGGCGGCGGAAGCAGTGGACGGCGCCGCCCGGTTCACCGGCGGCGAAGGCCGGCACGGCAGCTTCGCGTGACCAGCGGGGCATCACGCGTGATCCGACAGGCATCTCGCGTGCTTGGAGGGGCATCACGCTGATGCCTGCCCGGTCACGGGTGATGCCTTCCTGATCACGCGAGATGCCCGCTCGGTCACGGGTCATGCCTCTAGTGAGTGGATCCCGCGCCGCGGCGGCGATTCCGGTCGGCCGGCCGATAGGGTCGGCGGATGGACGACGATGTCGACAGAGTCGTGCTCCGGCCCGTCGCCGAGGCCGACCTCGACCTCCTGGAACGGCTGAGCAACGATCCCGCCGCGAGCGGCGAGCACCAGTGGTTCGGCTGGCACGACCCCGGTTACCTGCGCCGCCGGTGGCACGAGACCGGGATGCTCACCCCCGACAGCGGCATGCTCGTGCCGGTGCTCGGGAACCGCGTGCTCGGGCTCGTCTCGTGGCACCGCAGCCGTACCGGGCCGACGTCCTACTGCTGGAACATGGGGCTCGTGCTGGTTTCGGAGGCGCGCGGCCACGGCTACGGCACCGAAGCGCAGCGCCTCCTCGCCGAGTACCTCTTCGCGCACACCCAGCTCAACCGGATCGAAGCGACGACCGAGGTGGGCAACCGCGCCGAACAGCGCTCGCTCGAGAAGGCCGGCTTCACCCGCGAAGGAGTCCTTCGCGGCTACTGCTTCCGAGACGGCGACTGGCGCGACAGCATCCTCTACTCGGTCGTGCGCTCCGATCTGGCGAAGAACTAGGCGATCGCGCCCGCCGAACGCAGCGCGTCGAGGTCGGTGACGCCCAGCTCGGCCAGCACGGCTTCGGTGTCGGATCCCTTGGCGTGCGGGGCTTCCGGCGTCTCCGGCGGGGTGCGGCCGAACCGCGGCGCCGGGGCCGGCTGGACCATGCCGCCGATCTCGACGAACGTGCCACGCGCCGCGTTGTGCGGGTGCGACGCGGCTTCGCCCGGCGCGAGCACCGGGGTCAGGCACGCGTCGGTGCCTTCGGCACGCGCGACGAGGTCGTCGCGCGTGTGCTTGCCGATCGCCGCGGCGAGGATCTCGCGGAGGCGAGGCCACTGCGTCTTGTCGATGTGCAGCGGCAGTTCCGCCGGGTCCAGCTCGAGGACCTTGACCAGGTCACCCCAGAACCGCATCTCGATCGCGCCGACGGCGACGTACTTGCCGTCCGCGGTCTCGTAGGTGTCGTAGAACGGGGCGCCGCCGTCGAGCATGTTGTCCCCGCGGCCGCCGCCCCAGAGCCCGGCCGCGGCCATGCCGTGCAGGCTCGTGGTGAGCAGCGCCGCGCCGTCGACCATCGACGCGTCGACGACCTGGCCCCGGCCCGACGTGGTCCGCTCGTGGAGCGCGGCCAGGATGCCCATCGCCAGCAGCAGCCCGCCGCCGCCGAAGTCGCCGACGAGGTTGAGCGGCGGCACCGGCCGCTCCCCCGCGCGCCCGATCGGCTCGAGCGCGCCCGCGATGCCGATGTAGTTGATGTCGTGCCCGGCGGCCGAGGCCAGCGGGCCGTCCTGGCCCCAGCCGGTCATCCGGCCGTAGACCAGCCGCGGGTTGCGGACGTGCACGACGTCCGGGCCGAGCCCGATCCGCTCGGCGACGCCGGGGCGGAAGGGCTCGATGAGGACGTCGGCGGTGTCGCACAGCTTCAGCACCAGCTCGACGCCTTCGGGCGTCTTCGTGTTGATGCCGACCGATCGGCGGCCGCGGGCGAGCGGGTCGGTCGGGATGCCGAGCACGTCCTCCCCCGGCGTCGCGCGGTCGACGCGGACGACGTCGGCGCCGAGGTCGGCGAGGATCATCGTGGCGAAGGGCCCGGGCGCGAGACCCGCGAGCTCCACCACCTTCAGGCCGCTGAGCGGACCTGCTTTCATGACCGGGGTCCTTTCAGAGCGAGCGGGAGATGATTTCCTTCATGATCTCGCTGGTGCCGCCGAAGATCCGGGAGATCCGGACGTCGGCCCAGGCGCGCGCGATCGGGTACTCGGTCATGTAGCCGTAACCGCCGAAGAGCTGCACGCAGTCGTCGATCACCTTGTTGACCCGCTCGGTGGTCCACAGCTTCGCCATCGCCGCGCCCTGGACGTCGAGCTCGCCCTTGAGGTGCCGTTCGATGCACTGGTCGAGGAACGCCCGCGCGACGGCGGCCTCGGTGGCGGCCTCGGCGAGCTTGAACTTGGTGTTCTGGAAGGAAAAGATCGGCCGGCCGAACGCCGTCCGCTCCTTGGTGTATTCGAGGGTGAGGTCGACCGCCGCTTCGAGGCCGGCCACCGCGGTGACCGCGATGATCAGCCGTTCCTGCGGCAGTTGCAGCATCAGCTGGATGAATCCCTGGCCTTCGGCGTCGCCGAGGAGGTTGGCGGCGGGCACGCGGACGTCGTCGAAGAACAGCTCGGCGGTGTCCTGGCCCTTGAGCCCGACCTTGTCGAGCACGCGGCCGCGGCGGAAGCCCGGCGTGTCGGTCTCGACCACGATCAGCGAGACGCCCTGCGCGCCCGCGTCGGGGTCGGTCTTGCACGCGACGACCACCAGGCCGGCGTGCAAGCCGTTGGTGATGAAGGTCTTGGCGCCGTTGAGGACGTAGTGGTCACCGTCGCGGACCGCGCGGGTCTTGATGCCCTGCAGGTCCGAACCGGTGCCCGGCTCGGTCATCGCGATCGCGCCGACCAGCTCGCCGCTGGCCAGCTTCGGCAGCCACTCGCGCTTCTTCTCTTCGGAGGCGTACGCGCTCAGGTAGTGCGCGACGATTCCGTTGTGGACGGTCACGCCCCACGCGCTGTCGCCGGCCCGGGCCTGCTCCTCGTACAGCACGGCTTCGTGGGCGAAGGTGCCGCCGCCCCCGCCGTACTCCTCGGGGATGGACAGGCAGAGCAGGCCGACGTCACCGGCCTTGGTCCACAGCTCGCGGTCGACCTTCTTCTCCGCCGCCCAGCGCTCCTGGTGCGGGACGGCCTCCTTCTGCAGGAACGACCGCGCGAGCTCGCGCAGGTCTTCGAGCTCGGTCGTGTTCCAGGAGCTCTTCGGGAGTTTCAGCGGCACGGGACCTCCTGCTGGAAAACATGACGATCAGCATGTAAGTTCTCATCGGAATGTACATCCGTACCGGCCTGTAGGTAAAGCAGGGAGGCCGAAGTGACGTCGACGGCGCACCGGACCCAGGCGCAGCGGCGCGAGCAGACCCGCACGGCACTGCTCGACGCCACCATCGACTGCCTGGTGGAGGTCGGCTACGCGCGCACGTCGGTGCAGGAGATCTGTGCCCGCGCCGGCGTCTCCAAGGGTGCGGTGCAGCACCACTTCACCGCGAAGGCCGAGCTGATGGCGGCCGCCGTCGAGCACCTGACGACAAAGCTGCGGCGGCAGCTCGCGGCGTCGCTGGACGAGCTGCCCAGCGGCGGCACCGGTGTCGCCGCGGCGATCGACCTGCTGTGGACCGGCTACTCGGGCACGCTCTCGACCGCCGTCACCGAGCTGTGGGTCGCCGCCCGCACCGACCCCGAGCTGCGCGCGGCCATCCGCCCGGTCGACCGCGCGCTCGGCCGCGCGACGCTCGAGCACGTCACCCAGGTCGCCGGTGAACTTCCGCCCGAGCGCGCGGAAATGCTGTTCTGGCTCACCGTGAACCTGACCCGCGGGCTGGCGCTGGACGCCGAGCTCGGCGGGGACCCGAACCGGCGCCGGCAGCTCCTCGACGAGTGGAAGCGGATCGCCGTCCTGCTCTACCAGGACGCCACCACTGGGCCAAGCTGACCAGCCGCGTCCGCAAGGGCTGGAATGCCCCTTATCCCGCAGGCGGATTCGTGGTCCAATCCCCCGGAACGAAGGGGAGCCCCGATGACTGCCAGCGCGCCACCCCCGTATCAGCAGCAGCACCCCTACGCCCCGCCCCAGGCGCCGCCACGCCCACCTTCGCGTGACGCGGGCTCGCTGATCCGGCTGCTCGCCGCGATCCTCGGTGTCCTCGCCGCGGCGCTCGTGGTGGTCGGGTCGTTCCTGCCGCAGACGTCGTTCGAGCAGGTCGTGGACGGCAAGACCGAGAGCAGCCAGACGATCAGCGCCTGGTCGCGCTCGTTCGGTGTCGAACCGGGGGCCGAGGCGGCGAAGTTCTACGAGAACACCCACGTCGCGCGGTACGGGATCCCGCTCACCGCCGGTGCGGTCGTGCTGCTGGCCGGAGCGGCGCTGACGCTCGCCGGCACCCGGCGTTCGGCGGGCGCCGGGGTGCGTTCGGGCGGCCGGACGGCGCTGGTCGCCGGCGCCGCCGGGGTGACCGCGGCGGTGTGGATGCTCGGCATGGACGTCTCGGCGACGTTGAGCTACAACTCCGAGGAAGGCACCGTCAAGTCGCACTACGCGACCGGCACGGGGTTCTGGCTGCTGCTCGGCGGCGGGGTCGTCGCACTGGTGGCGCTGGTGTTCGCGGTGCTGGCCGGACGACGCGCACCCGCCACCTCGCCGGCCGGGTTCCCGGCGCCGTACGGCGGGCCTTACCAGCAGCAGTCACGGCCGTATCCCGGTCCGCCGCAGCAGTATCCGAGGGCCCAGCAGTCCCCGGTGGCACAGCAGTCTCCGATGGCACAGCCGTTCCCGAGCTCGCAGCCGTTCCCGGCCCAGAGCGGGCCATCGTCTCAGCCCTTCCCGGCACAGCCCTTCCCGACGCAGTCCGGGGGCCCGCAGTCGCAGCCGTTCCCCGCGCAGCAGCCCGACGAGTCCTACGGCGGCGCGACCCAGGCGCACCCGCACCCGGGGCAGCAGGAACCGGCGTCACCGACCGAACCGACCTACCAGCTCCCGCCGCTGGACCCGCCCAAAACGTGAAACATATTCACATCAGACTGGACATCTGACGTACCGACGGTATGGTGTACTCGTCGGTAACCCCTGCGCGGCCATCGTGTGGACTCCGGACGCCGCGGAACGGAGACGTCATGACCAGCACCACCCCCGCGAACGCCCTCGAGACGACCCCTCTGCCGCCGACCGTCGGCGGGGTGGCCGGGGCGCCGGGCTCGGCGCGGGCGGCCCAGCTCGTCGCCCGCGTGGCCGGGGGCGCGGACTCGGCGCCGATCCGCATGCGGGCGCCCTTCACCGGGCAGCCGATCGCGACCCTGCCCCAGGCCACCGACGCCGACGTCCGCGCGGTGTTCGCCGCGGCCCGGACGGCCCAGCGGGCGTGGGCGGACCACTCCCCCGCCGAGCGCGCCCGCGTGCTCACCAAGCTGCACGACCTGGTGCTCGCCAAGCAGGACGAAGTCCTCGACCTGGTCCAGGTCGAGGCGGGCAAGGCCCGGCTCGACGCGTTCGACGAGGTCAGCGCGACCGCGCTGGTCGCGGCCTACTACGGCAAGCACGCCGCGAAGCTGCTCGCCCCGCGCCGGGTCGCCGGGGTCATCCCCGGACTGACGCGCGCCGGCGAGATCCGGCACCCCAAGGGTGTTGTCGGGGTCATCTCGCCGTGGAACTACCCGCTCGCGCTGACGGCGATGGACGTCCTCCCGGCGCTGGCGGCCGGCAACACCGTGGTGCAGAAGCCGGACAACCAGACCGCGCTTTCGGCCCTCTGGCTGCACGAGCTCGCCGAGGAGGCCGGGCTGCCGGCCGGGACCTGGCAGATCGTGCTCGGCCGCGGCTCGAAGATCGGCACCGCGCTGGTCGAAGAGTCCGACTACCTGTGCTTCACCGGCTCCACGCCCACCGGGAAGGAGCTGGCCGGGCAGGTGGCGAAGCGGCTGACGTCGTATTCGCTGGAGCTCGGCGGCAAGAACCCGATGGTCGTGCTGCCCGACGCGGACGTCGCGAAGGCGGCGACGGGCGCGGTGACGGCGTGCTTCTCCTCGGCCGGGCAGCTGTGCGTGTCGGTCGAGCGGATCTACGTCCACGAGTCCATCCGCGAGGAGTTCACCCGGGCGTTCGTGGCCCGGACCGCCGCGCTGAAGCTCGGCGGTGCGCTCGACTACCAGGCCCAGATGGGTTCTCTGACGTCGGAGGACCAGCTCGCGACGGTGTCGGCGCACGTCGAGGACGCCCGCGCGAAGGGCGCGTCGGTGCTCACCGGCGGCCGCGCCCGGCCCGACCTCGGCCCGCTGTTCTACGAGCCGACCGTGCTTTCCGGCGTCACGCCCGGCATGGTGCCGTTCGCGGAGGAGACGTTCGGGCCGGTCGTCTCGATCTACGGCTACACCGACGTCACCGAAGCCATCGACCGCGCGAACGACACCCCGTTCGGGCTCAACGCCAGCGTCTGGTCGCGCAACGGCCGCGCGGGCTGGGAGGTCGCGGCGCGCCTCAAGGCCGGCACGGTCAACGTCAACGAGGGTTACGCGGCGACGTTCGGCAGTGTCGGCGTCCAGATGGGCGGGATGAAGGACTCCGGCGTCGGCCGCCGCAACGGCGCCGAAGGCCTGTTGAAGTACACGGAGTCCCAGTCGATCGCGCTGCAGCGCGGCCTGGCCCTGCGGCCGCCGAAGCGGGTGCCGGGTTCGCTGTGGTCCCGCGGCATGACGCTGGGCCTCAAGGCCCTCCGCCGCCTCCCCCGCTGACACAACCCGTAACTCGCGTGATCCAGGCCGGATCTCGCGTGATTGAAGCCGTCACGGCTCTGATCACGTGAGTTCCGGCTTCAATCACGCGAGTTACGGCTCTGATCACGCGTGTTCGGCGGTGGGAGCCGTCAGCAGGCCGCGGTCGTAGGCGATCGCGACCGCTTCCGCGCGGCGGCTCGCGCCGAGTTTCGCCATCACACGGGACAGGTGGACGCTCACCGTCTTCTCGCTGATGTACAGCTCTTCGCCGACCTGGCGGTTCGTGCGGCCCAGCGCCACGCGCTCGAGGACGTCACGCTCGCGGTCGGTCAGCGGGTCGACCACCGCGCGGGCCGGGGCCGCCGGTTCGACGCCGGCCAGCTCCACCCGGGCGCGGTGCGCCAGGTCGCGGACGGCGTCCCGCAGCGGGAGCGCACCCAGCCGGGTCGCCACCGCGTGGGCCGCTTCGAGCGCCGGCTTCGCGTCCGCGTCAGCGGCCAGCAGCGCTTCGGCTTCGTGCCAGCGGCAGATCGCCTGCTCGTAGACGGCGCCGTAACCGAACGCCTCCGCCGCGGCCGCCCACTTCGCCGCGTCACCGCGGCCGTGCAGGCAGGACGCCGCCGCCTCCAGCCGGGCCAGCCACGCCCGGCCTTCCGGCCCGAGCTTGCCCGACCGCGGCTGCCCGACCACCGCGCACATCCGGCCGTGGGTCAGCATCCGCTCACCCGCCGCCACCGCGGCGTCGGCCGCGGCCTGGTCACCGCGGACCCGGGCTTCGGCGGCCGCCGTGGCCGCGGCGGTCACGCCGACCGCGGCCACCCGGATGCCGGCCAGCAGGCCGGGTTCGATCCGCTCCAGCCAGCCGACGAGGTCCTCGGCCCGGCGCACCGCCTCGGCGTGCTCGCCCCGCCAGTACGCCAGCTGGATGCCCGCGTCCCCGACCGACAGCGGGATCTGGATGTCCGCCGTCCAGTGCTGCCGCAGCCCGGCGACGAGCTTCGCGGCTTCGTCGAACCGGCCGCGGGCGACGACGAACAGCGACCAGATGGCGAGGATGCGCGCCGCGACCGCGCTCGACACCCCGCGCCCGGCCCGGCTCGCGTTCTCGTCCGGCCAGTCGCCCATCAGGTAGCGCAAGGTCAGCTGCCGCGCGCGCAGCTCCAGCCCGTAGACGCTCCAGCTGAGCCCGGCCTCTTCGGCGCGAGTGACGCCGCTGGCGACGTGCTCCAGCGCTTCGGCGAACTCGGCGTGGTCGTCGTAGCTCAGGGCGAGGAAGTAGGTCGCACGGATCTCGGTGTTCGGCGCGCCGGCGTCCCGCGCCTTCCGCTGTGCCCGGCGCAGCCATTCGCGCGCTTCGGCGGGATCGCCCGCGGAGTCGGCGAGCGTGCCCACGGTGACCAGGGCCGCGGCTTCCGCGGCCGCCGCCCCGACCGCCTGCGCGTCGGCGACCGCCGTGCGCGCGCTTTCCAGCGCGGCCTCCGGCTGTTCGAGGATCCGCAGGAACCCGGCCCGGCCGGCCAGCACCCAGGCGCGTGTCCCGCTCGGCTCGGAGTCCTTCACCAGGTCCCAGGCCCGGTCCATGGCCGCGGTCGCCTCGTCGAGGGTGCCTTCCAGCGCCAGCAATGCCTCGGCCAGCCGGCGCCACGTCTTGGCCGCGCGGTCGGCCGAGGTCTCCGGGGTCAGGGCCTGGGTGGCCGACCGGGCGAACGCGGCGGCCCGCTCGGGCTCGCCGGACGTGCCCGCGAAGTACGACGCCTCGTGCAGCAGCCGCAGCTCGTCGAAGCCTTCGGGCCGGTCCGCCTTCGGGACGGCGTCCCAGATGGACAGCGCCTGCTCGACGTGCTGCAGCGCCGACCCGGGCGCGCCGAGCTTCTCGGCCTCGTCCATCGCGCGCAGCAACGCCGGCAGCGCGGTGACCAGGTCGCTGCTCTGCATCGAGTGGTAGGCCAGCTTCGCGTCGTGCCCGCGGCCCTGCGGCCGCGACTGGATCCGAGCGGCGTACGCCGCGTGGGTGCGCGACCGCTCCCCCGGCAGCAGATCGCCGTACACCGCTTCCTGCAGCAACGCGTGCCGGAACGTGTAGGAGCCGTCCGACAGCACCACCAGGACGTGGTGCTGGACGGCTTCGCGCAGTGCTTCGTCGAGCTCGAGCTCCCCCAGCCCGCAGATGTCGGCGAGCGCGGCGTGCATCACCGGCTCGTTGGCCACCGAGAGCACGCGGACCACCCGGCGGGTGTCCGGCGAGAGCCGCTCGAGCCGGGACAGCAGCACCTCGGCCAGCCCGGCGGGCAGGTCGTTGCACTCGGTCTTGGTGGCGAGCAGCTCCTCGGCGAAGAACGGGTTGCCCTCGGAGCGGGTGACGATGTCGGCCACGACGTCGGCCGGCAGCGGCTCGTCGGCCAGCGCCTCGACGAACCGGCGGGCGTCGACGGTGCCGAACGGGTGCAGGTCGACCCGCTCGACGGTGGCGAGCCGGACCAGCTCCGAGAGGGTGCCGCGCAGTGGGTGGCGCCGGTGCACGTCCTCCTCGCGGTAGCTGCCCACAACCAGGAGCCGCTGCGCCCGCAGCCTGCTGAGCAGGAAGGACAGCAGGTTGCGGGTCGAGGCGTCGGCCCAGTGGAGATCCTCGAGCAGGATCACCACCGGCCGCGTCTCGGCGATCTCGGTCAGCACCCCCAGTACCGCGTCGAACAACTGCAGCTGACCGAGATCCTGCTCCGGCCGGGGACGCACCATGGTTTCCCGGTCGTTGGAAGTCATCGGCGGGTGTTCCGCCGTGCGGGGCTCCTCGAAGCCCTGGCCCTGCGGCAGCAGCCGCCCGAGCGCCGGCCGGGACCGCACCGCGGCCGCGACCGCGGGGTCCGTCGCGCTGCCCAGCGGGGCGAGCGCCTCGGCGAAGGGAAGATAAGGCAGGCCGCCCTCGCGGACGTCGATGCAGCGGCCGGTGAGCACCAGCCCACCGCACGTGCCGACGTGCTCGCCGAGCGCGGTCAGCAGCCGGGTCTTGCCGACCCCGGCGTCCCCCGAGAGCAGCACCGCGCCGGCTTCGCCCCGTTCAGCCCGGGCGAAGGCGGCGCGGAGCCGCCGCATCTCGTGGGTACGGGCGACGAGCGGGATTCCGGAGCCGAGTCGGGGCACGATGAGCATTCTGACTCACCCCACCGACAAGTTCCGCACGCTTATCGCCTTGGACACCATCACCCGCCCCTACCGGGCGGTCTTGCCGACACCCGCGGTCTCCCGCGCGGCTTCCCGGCGCTCCTGCGCCGGCACGTCGACGTCCGTCCGCGCGGCCCGGATGTGCCGGACGGCGCGGCGGGCGCGGGCGGCCCAGGCGCTGCGCCCGGCCTTCCGCAGTTCCTCGGCCCGGTAGGCCGCTTCGGCCCGGACCGCGTCCAGAAGCAGATCGCTGTGCATGTTGTTCCCCTGTTCCCGAGTTCACCGGTTGGTAGCACTCAGGTTCGTCCTGAGGGGACACCTCAGGCATCGGGTGATCACGCAGCCCTGGACGTGAAAAGACCCCTTACTCCCGGCCGAGCCCAGCTCGGTGGGGGTAAGGGGTCTTCGGAACCGCCTCAGTCGCGCGCGGGGCCGCCGGGCCGCACCGCGGCCAGCAGCCCCTGCCAACCGGATGCGGGCAGGCGGAACGCACCACCCTCGGGGTCCTTCGAGTCGCGCACCGCGGCACCGCCGGCGACAAACGCGACCTCGACGCAATCGTTGCCGCCGCCGCTGTGGCTGCTCTTGCGCCACCGCAACCCGGACAGTGACTCTGAATTCACGCTCTCCATGGTCCCCAACTCCCTTACTGTGTCCTCGGTTCCAGGTGGTGCACCGGAGCCGGTACGGCCGCCTGTTCGGCGAACCGTCCGGCCGCCTCGGCGATCAACGCCACCGAGTCGTCCGGTTTCAGTGCGGCCGCGCGCAGATGGTCGAACATCAGCCCGTAGCGCCGCACGTCTGTGGGTTCCTCCAGGTAGAGGCCGCTGGACGTGCTGTCGTCGACGTAGACGACGTCCGGGTCGGCCTGCTCGGGGAAACCCATGATCAGGAAGGGACCCTCCATCCCCGGGTGCGCGCCGGCGCCGAACGGCACGACCTGAATGGTCACGTTCGGCTTTTCGGCGAGCGCGACCATGCGGTAGAGCTGCTCGGCCATCACCTCGGGGCCGTCGACGACGCGGCGCAGCACGGCTTCGTCCATCACCGCCCAGTACTCCGGCGGCGGGTTGTCCGACAGCAGCTCCTGGCGCGCCATCCGCGCGGCGACCCGGCGGCGGGTCTCGGCGTCCTCGGCGTCCGGCCGCAGCGCCCGGATCACCGCGCGGGCGTACCGCTCGGTCTGCAGCAGCCCCGGCACCAGCAGCGCCTGGAACGCGCGCAGCGAGCTGGCGTCGGCCTCGAGCCCGACGAACGTGCCGGTGAAGACCTCGTTGTAGGCGTGCCACCAGCCGCGCTTGCGGGCCTCCCTGGCCAGCTGGACGAGCGCCTCCTGCTCGTCACCGGTGATCCCGTAGAGCGCCAGCATGTCCCGGGCGTCGCGGGGGGTGACCCCGACGTGCCCGGTCTCGATGCGGCTGACCTTCGACGCGGAGCACTCGAGCTTCTCGCCCACCTCGTCGATCGTCAGGTCCGCGGCTTCGCGCAGCCGGCGCAGCTCTCCCGCGAGCCTCCGGCGGCGAACCGTGGGGCTCTGTCCCCTTGCCATCGCGGCACCTCCGGATGTCGACGGCGTCGTAGCCGTTCGCTTGCTGCCAGTATCTAACAGGGATCATCGAGTAATCGCACGGTACCTTTTACCGCCACGCGCACGGCGAGGAATCTGCAATTTGCAGAATGCTCTTGTATGCTCGCAGCCTGCACTGCGGCAGGCCGCGGCACCGGCGCGGCGGGCTCCGACCCCCGGGCTCGTGGAGGCCTGTGAGCAGCGTAGACGATGGATCCGCGGCTCGCCGCGTGATCATCGGAGGAAGAGGTCCGGGGCCGTCCCCCGATCGGTCCCGGCCCTCTCCCGGTGGCCTGAATGCCCTTTCACCGGATTGGATAACCCGGCAATTTGTCGCCCGGAAGGGTGATTTCCGACGGGCTTCAGAGGACCCGCAGGAGTCCTTCTTGGACGACCGTCGCGATGAGCGTGCCGTCCTCGCCGAAGAACCGGCCCGTGGCGAGACCGCGCGCGCCGGAGGCTGTCGGTGACGCGCTGTCGTAGAGGAACCACTCGTCGGCACGGAAGGGCCGGTGGAACCAGAGCGCGTGGTCCAGGCTCGCGCCGAGCACCTTGTCGGTGTCCCAGTAGACGCCGTGACGCGCCAGCACCGAGTCCAGCAGGGTCATGTCCGAGGCGTACGTCAGCACGCAGACGTGCAGCAGCTGCTGGTCGGGCAGCTTCCCGTCGGCGCGCATCCACACCTGGTTGCGCGCGGGCCGCTCCCCCGTCTCGCGGGTGACCCACGGCGGCTCGTTGACGTAGCGCACGTCGATCGGCCGCGGCCGGCTGTGGGCGCCGATCGCGTAGCCCTCGGCGCGTTCCATCAGCGTCGGCAACGTCTCGGGGGCCGGCACGCCCTCGGGCATCTCTTCGGCGTGCTCGATGCCCGGTTCGTCCTTCTGGAACGACGCCGAGAGCGAGAAGATCGCCTTGCCGTGCTGGATCGCGATGACCCGGCGGGTGGTGAACGACCGGCCGTCCCGGATCCGGTCGACCTCGTAGATGATCGGCACGCTCGGGTCGCCGCCGCGGATGAAGTACGCGTGCAGCGAGTGGACCCGGCGCTCCTCGGGGACCGTGCGCCCGGCCGCGACCAGCGCCTGGCCGGCGACCTGCCCGCCGAACACCCGCACCGGCGAGTGGGCGGGCGAGACGCCGCGGAAGATGTTCTCTTCGATCTTCTCCAGGTCGAGCAGCGCGATCAGGCGGTCCAGCACGGGCTGGCCGCCACCCGGGATCTCCAGTTCGGTGGCGGCCGTCCTGGCCATTTCAGTCATGGCCAGACCCTATGTGCTGCGGGGGCAGGACGTCCCTTATGCGTGGTCGTCTTCACCGAGGCGGTGCACGTGGATCAGGTTCGTCGAGCCGACGGTGCCCGGGGGCGAGCCGGCGACGATGACGACCAGGTCGCCCTTCTGGTAGCGGCCCATCTCCAGCATCGCGTGGTCGACCTGCTGGATCATCTGGTCGGTGGACTCCACCCGCGGCACGATGTGGGTCGTCGTGCCCCAGGTCATCGCGAGCTGGCTGCGGACGCAGTCCTCGGGCGTGAACGCCAGCAGCGGCAGCCGCGTGTGCAGCCGGGCCAGGCGGCGCACGGTGTCGCCGGACTGGGTGAAGGCGACCAGGGCCTTCGCGTTGAGCCGCTCGCCGATGTCGCGGGCGGCGTAGGAGATCACGCCACGCTTGGTGCGCGGGACGTGCGTCAGCGGCGGGACGACCGGCGAGTCCGTCTCGACGGCCTCGATGATCCGGCCCATCGTCTGGACGACCTCGATCGCGTACCGGCCGACCGAGGTCTCGCCGGACAGCATCAGCGCGTCGGCGCCGTCGAGCACCGCGTTCGCGACGTCGGAGGCCTCGGCGCGGGTCGGCCGGGAGTTGTTGATCATCGACTCGAGCATCTGCGTCGCGACGATGACCGGCTTCGCGTTCTCGCGGCAGATCTGGATGGCGCGCTTCTGGACCAGCGGGACCTGCTCCAGCGGCAGCTCGACGCCGAGGTCACCACGGGCGACCATCACCGCGTCGAAGGCCAGCACGATGGCCTCGAGGTTGTAGACCGCCTCGGGCTTCTCGATCTTCGCGACGACCGGCAGCCGGCCCTTGCCGACCCGATCCATCACCTGGTGGACCAGGTCGATGTCGGCCGGCGAGCGGACGAACGAGAGGGCGATGAAGTCGACACCCAGCTCGAGCGCGAACTCGAGGTCCTCGATGTCCTTCTCGGACATCGCCGGCACGGAGACGTCCATGCCGGGCAGCGAGACGCCCTTGTTGTTGCTGACCGGGCCGCCTTCGGTGACCTCGCACACCACGTCCTGGCCGTCGACCTCCTTGACCACCAGGCCGACCTTGCCGTCGTCGACGAGCAGGCGGTCACCGGGCTTGGCGTCCTTGGCCAGGCCCTTGTAGGTCGTCGAGACCCGGTCGTGGGTGCCGGCGACGTCCTCGACCGTGATCCGGACGATGTCGCCGTTCTGCCACTCGACCGGCCCGCCGGCGAACGTGCCCAGGCGGATCTTCGGGCCCTGCAGGTCGGCGAGGATGCCGACCGCCCGGCCACTCGCGGCGGCGGCGTCCCGGATCAGGTCGTAGACCTGCTTGTGGTCGCCGTGGCTGCCGTGGCTGAAGTTCATCCGGGCCACGTCCATGCCTGCGTCGACGAGGGCCCGCATCTTCTCCGGCGTGGCGGTGGCAGGGCCCAGGGTACAAACGATCTTCGCGCGTCGGCTCACGTTCGCACAGCGTAGTCCCTCTCCGCCCGTTCGTCTGTACCGATCCCGAAAAGTTCAGAGAAACGGTTCAGAAACCCCTGGGGTCAGCGGCGTGGCTGCTCGCTGGGTCCGACCCGGTCACGGGCCCATTCGTTGAACTCGCGCAGCTGCCGCCACGCCTTCCGGACGCGGTCGAGGGCGCCCCGCTCGTGCAGCACGTCGTCCGGCTCCCAGGCGCGCACGGCGTACACCGAGCGGTAGCGCAGCAGGTCGAGGCGGGGGTGCTCGGCGTCGAAGCCGCGCGGCTTCGACTTCAGCCGGTCGCCCTTGACCTCCCAGCCGGCGCGCTCGAGCTTCTTGATGATCTTCCGGAGCGCTTCGCCGTGCAGCTCGGTGTCGACGGCCTGGCGGAACCGGGCGATCTGGTCGGACGCGAGGTAGAAGCACCCGCCGCCGACACGCAGGCCCTCCGGCCCGACCTCGACGTAGTAGGCGCCACCACCGCGGCCCTGCTCGAGCACGCCGCCGCAGTGGGTCTTGTAGGGCGTCTTGTCCTTGGCGAACCGGACGTCGCGGTAGGGGCGGAACACCTTGGGCTCGCCGAAGCCGTCGCCGAACTCGGTCTTGAGCTCGTCGAGCAGGGCCTCCATCGGCGCCCGGACGTCGGACTTGTAGACCTCGACGTGGTCGTCCCAGTAGGGCTTGGAGTTGTCCTCCACGAGGCCGTCGAAGAAGTCGACGGCGTACTCGCCGAATCCGCTGAACTTCACGGCGGTCACGATAATCGGGGGGACCGACGGTTTCCCGCCGGTCCCCCCGCCGCGGATCCCGCAGTTACTTCGCGACGGCGGTGATCAGCTCACCGTCGGTGGTGTCGCCCGAGAGCTCCCAGAACATCGCGCCGCCCAGGCCCTGGTTCTTGGCGTAGTCGACCTTGCCGGAGATGGTCGACGGGGTGTCGTAGCTCCACCAGTTGCTGCCGCACTTGGCGTACGCGGTGCCCGCGACCGTGCCGGTCGCCGGGCAGGACGTCTTGAGGATCTTGTAGTCCTCGATGCCCGGCTCGTACTTGGCCGGTGCGGCGCCGGTCGCCGTGCCGCCCGGGGCGTCCTGCGTGACACCCGTCCAGCCGCGGCCGTAGAAACCGATGCCCAGCAACAGCTTGGCCGACGCGATGCCCTTGCTCTTGAGCTTCTGGATCGCCGCGTCGGAGTAGAAGCCCGGCGTCGGGATGCCGTCGTACGACGTCAGCGGCGAGTGCGGGGCGGTCGGGCCCTGCGCGGCGAACGCGCCGAAGTAGTCGTAGGTCATCACGTTGTACCAGTCGACGTACTGGGCGGCGCCGGCGTAGTCGGCCGCGTCGATCTTGCCGCCGTCGGTGCCGTCGGCGGTGATCGCCGCGGTGACCAGCTGCGAGCCGAACTTGGCGCGCAGCGCGGACATCAGGTTCTTGTACGCCGCGGCGCCGCTGGTGTCACAGCTCAAGCCGCAGGCGTTCGGGTATTCCCAGTCGATGTCGATGCCGTCGAAGACGCCGGCCCAGCGCGGGTCGTTGACCAGGTTGTAGCAGGAATCGGCGAACGCGGCGGGGTTCTGCGCGGCCTGCCCGAAGCCGCCCGACCAGGTCCAGCCGCCGAACGACCAGATCACCTTGAGGCCGGGGTGCTTCGCCTTGAGCTTCTTGAGCTGGTTGAAGCTGCCGGCGAGGGGCTGGTCCCAGGTGTCGGCGACACCGTCGACGCTGCCCGCGGCGTCATAGGTCTTCTGGTAGTCGGCGTAGGCGTCCCCGATGGCGCAGCCGCCGTTGGTGACGTTGCCGAACGCGTAGTTGATGTGGGTCAGCTTGCTCGCCGAGCCCGACGTCTCGATGTTCTTGACGTGGTAGTTGCGGTCGTAGACCCCCCATTCGGTGAAGTAGCCGACAACCTTGCCGACGGAGGCTTCGGC
The DNA here is from genome assembly GCF_044453095.1 of Amycolatopsis sp. NPDC051758. Classification (NCBI taxonomy): domain Bacteria; kingdom Bacillati; phylum Actinomycetota; class Actinomycetes; order Pseudonocardiales; family Pseudonocardiaceae; genus Amycolatopsis; species Amycolatopsis sp. NPDC051758. Next base: position 583,357 of record NZ_JBITCJ010000003.1, read on the forward strand.
CGACACGGGCGCGGCGGTGGCGGCCGGGGCCGCGGCGGCGCCCGCCACCAGGCCCGCGGCGGCGGCCACGGTCAGCAGCGCCGAGAAGCTCTTCCTGCGGAAACGGGACATGCCTTCTCCCTCCGGAGAATTACTCACGGCGACGGTGCCGGAGTGGTGGGGACCACACCACCGTAAGTGGACTAGACCATTAGGTCAATGGTTCAGACCAGACTTCGTTGCTGCAAAGGGCCCAGTGGGCCGGGTGCGCATGCCTTGACAGGAATATGCCCGGCGGAGCACATTTCAGGGGTGATGCAGACCTTCGACGTCCTCGCCGAACCCCGGCGCCGGACCATCCTCGACCTGCTCCGGGACGGCGAACGCTCCGTCGGCGAGCTCGTCGAGGAGCTCGACCTCAGCCAGCCGGCGGTGTCCAAGCACCTCCGGGTGCTGCGCGAAGCGGGGCTCGTGACGGTGCGGGTCGCGGCGCAGCGGCGGTGTTACGCGCTGCGCCCGGAGCCACTGGCCGAAGTGGACGCCTGGCTCGCGCCGTACCGCCGCTTCTGGTCGGGCCGGCTGGACGCGCTGGAACGCCGGCTGGACGAGACCGACCCGCGCTGACCGCGCGCCCCGATGTGGCGCGCTTACGTCCGGGGCTGCGCCTGGTCCGTCGGCTCGAAGGTGATCCCCGCGGCCGCCGCGCGGCGCTCGCCCCACTCGTACAGCGCCGTCAACGCCGGGCGGAGCTCCTCCCCCACTTCCGTCAGGTGGTACTCGACGTGCGGGACCCGGCCGTCGAACTCCTCACGGCGGACGAGGCCGTCCGCCGCCAGCTCGCGCAGCTGCTGGGTCAGCATCTTCTCGCTCACCGCCGGCATCCGGCGCCGCAGCTCGCCGTAGCGGTGCGCGCCCTCCTTGAGGTGGGCCAGGATCACCGGCTTCCACTTGCCGCCGATCAGGTCGACCGCCAGCTCGACCGCGCAGTGGTACCGCTTCATCCCGCTCTCCCCTACGCACCGGAAAGTACGTGGTTGCCCGGTCGGCGCACCACTGGTTGCCTGACCGGGTGATCGTGCCAGAAAACCCGCCCGCCACCCCGACCCTTTACGAGTGGGCCGGCGGCCACGAAGCCCTCGTGAAGCTCCTCACGATCTTCTACCGCCACGTCCTCGAAGACCCGCTGCTCGAGCCCGTGTTCCGGCAGATGGACCCGCACCACGCCGAGCACGTCGCGGTCTGGCTCGGCGAGGTCTTCGGCGGACCGGCGGCCTATTCGGAGAGCCACGGCGGGCACGCCCACATGATCGGCCGCCACCTCGGCCGCGGCATCACCGAGCAGCAGCGCCGCCGCTGGGTCTCGCTGCTGCTCGACGCCGCCGACGAGGCCGGCCTGCCGGGTGACCCCGAGTTCCGGGCCGCGTTCGCCGGTTACCTCGAGTGGGGCAGCCGGCTGGCGGTGCTCTTCTCGGCGCCGGGCGCCGAGCCCAACCTGCACGAACCGGTTCCGCACTGGGACTGGCCGATGCCGCCCTGGCAGCCACCGGCGCCCTAGCCGCATAGTGAGGGCAGTCGGAAGGAGGCTGCCCTTGATCCGGGTGGACGGTCGGACCCTCAGGTGCGCGGACGTCGTGACGGCGGCGCGCACCGAGGGACCGCTGGGTATCGACGTCTCGATCGCCGCGCTGCGCGGGGCCGAGCACGCGTGGAAGCTCGCGGAGGAACTGAGCACACGGCGGATGGTCTACGGCCGGACCACCGGCGTCGGGGCCAACAAGGACGACACCGTCGCGAGCTCGAAGGAGCACGGGCTGCGGCTGCTGCGCAGCCATGCCGGCGGCAGCGGGGATCCGATGCCGCCCGGCCAGATCCGCGGGATGATGCTGATCCGGCTCAACCAGCTGCTGGCCGGCCGGTCCGGGATCAGCCCGGAGCTGATCGGCGTACTGGCCGAAGCGGTCCGCACCGGCGCGTTGCCGCTGGTCCACCGGCTCGGCGCGATCGGCACCGGCGACCTCGCGCCACTGGCCGAGACGGCGCTCGCGCTCACCGGCGAACGCGCGTGGGTCGACGGCCACGTGCCGCCGGTGCCGGTGCTCGCGGGTGACGCGCTCGCGTTCATGAGCAGCAACGCCGCGACCCTCGCCGAAGCGACCCTCGCGGCGATGCGGCTGGACACGCTGACCCGGGCGAGCCACGCCATCGCCGCGCTGACCTACGTCGCGCTCGACGGCAACCCCGAGGCGTACGCGACGCCGGTGCACGAAGCGCGTCCGCACGCCGGCCAGGTCGCGTGTGCGGCCGAAATGCGGCGGCTGCTGGGCATGCACCAGACGCCGAAGCCGGGGCGGCGGATCCAGGACCCGTTCGGGCTGCGGGCGTTCCCGCAGGTCCAGGGCCCGGCGCTGGACGCGATCCACTACCTGCGGGACGTGCTCGCGGTGGAGATCAACGCCAGCACCGAGAACCCGATGATCTCGACGGTGCACGGCGACGCCTACCACCACGCGCACTTCCACACGGCGTACGTGTCGACGGCGCTGGACCAGGCACGGGCGACCGTCCACCAGGTGGCGGAGCTGTCGGTGGCGCGGCTCGGCGACCTCGTCGAGCCGGAGTTCACCGGGCTGCGGCCGTTCCTCGCCGCGGGTCCGGCGGGCAGTTCGGGCGTGATGATCCTGGAGTACGTGGCGCACGACGCGCTCACGGAGCTGCGGCAGGCGGCCCTCCCCGCAACGCTCGGCACGGCCGTGGTGTCCCGCGGCATCGAAGACCACGCGAGCTTCTCGACGCAGGCGGCCCGCGCGGCGACCGCGGCCTGCACGTCGTACCAGCAGGTGCTGGCGTGTGAGCTGGTCGCGGCAGTGCGTGCACTGCGGATGCGCGACGCGGACCTGGTGGACCTCCCGGTCCGCGATGCCTTCGACGCGGCGTCCGAGGTCCTGGACGAGAGCACCGACGACCGCCCGCTGACCGACGACATCGCCCGGGCGATCACGGTCCTGGACACCCTCGCCCGCATCTGAAACGCCGTGAGGGGCACCTTCAGGGACGTGATGTCCCTGAAGGTGCCCCTCACGGCACAAGACTCAGCCGAAGAAGACTTCAGCTTCCTGGTAACGCTCGACCGGGACCGTCTTCAGCTCGGCCGTCGCCTCGGACAGCTTCACGCGGACGATGTCCGTGCCCTTGAGGGCGACCATGACGCCGAAGTCGCCGTCGGCGACCGCGTCCACGGCGTGCAGGCCGAAGCGGGTCGCGAGCACGCGGTCATAGGCGGTCGGCGTGCCGCCGCGCTGGACGTGGCCCAGCACGACCGCGCGGGACTCCTTGCCGGTGCGGTGGGCGATCTCGTCGGCCAGCCAGGTGCCGATGCCGCCGAGGCGGACGTGCCCGAAGGCGTCCTTCTCGCCGGTGAGCAGCTTCTCCTCGCCGCCCTCGGGCAGCGCGCCCTCGGCGACGACGATGATCGGCGCGAACTCCTTCTCGAAGCGGCGCTCGACCCAGGAGACGACCTGGTCGACGTTGAAGTGCCGCTCCGGCACCAGGATCACGCTCGCGCCGCCGGCCAGGCCGGAGTGCAGCGCGATCCAGCCGGCGTGCCGGCCCATGACCTCGACGACCAGCGCCCGGTGGTGCGACTCGGCGGTGGTGTGCAGCCGGTCGATCGCCTCGGTCGCGATGGACACCGCGGTGTCGAAGCCGAAGGTGTAGTCGGTGGCGCCCAGGTCGTTGTCGATCGTCTTGGGCACGCCCACGACACCGATGCCGTCGTCGGTGAGCCGCTTCGCGACGCCCAGGGTGTCCTCGCCGCCGATCGCGATCAGCGCGTCGACGCCCTGGTCCGCGAGGACCTTCCGGATCTTGTCGACGCCGCCGTCGACCTTGTACGGGTTGGTGCGCGAGGACCGCAGGATGGTGCCGCCGCGGGTGAGGATGTCCTCGACGTCGTTCAGGCCGAGCGGACGGCTGTCCCCGGTCAGCGGGCCGTTCCAGCCGTTGCGGAAGCCCACGAAGTCCCAGCCGTGCACCTCGATGCCCTTGCGCACCACGGCGCGGATCACCGCGTTGAGTCCCGGGCAGTCGCCGCCGCCGGTCAGCACACCGACACGCATGAGAAGCCTCCGTCTGTTCTCTGGAGATGACAGTCACATTTCGTCGCCCGCCAGAGTAGCGGCTCACGTCTTGATCGGTGCAGCCCGTACCACCTGCCGAATCGGTCCGCGTCCGGCCTGTGCTAACTTGAACACGTGCAGCGCTATTACTGGTTTACGAAGCCGGCCCCGGGTGGGCACGGCGGCGTGAACCTGCGCTGACTTCCACCCCCGAGCCGGAACTTCGAACCGGCTCGGCGAGGGTCCCCCGCGCGGGTCGGTGTCCACCAGGAAGGAACACCCCCGCCATGACGCTCTCGGCAGGCCCCGCCACCATCGGTGACCTCGACGCCGCGCGCACCACTTCGATCAGTCCGCTCATTTCGCCCGCGATGCTGCGCGAAGACCATCCGGTCGACGCCGCCGTCGCGAAGGTCGTGCGGCAAGGCCGTGCTGAAACGGTCGACATCCTCGAGGGCCGCGACGACCGGCTCGCCGTGGTGGTCGGCCCGTGCTCGGTCCACGACCCGGAAGCCGCCCTCGACTACGCCCGCCGGCTGGCCGCGAAGGCCGAGGAACTGCGCGGCGAGCTGCACATCGTGATGCGCGTGTACTTCGAAAAGCCGCGTACCACGCTGGGCTGGAAGGGCCTGATCAACGACCCCGACCTCGACGGCACGTTCGCCGTCAACAAGGGCCTGCGCCTGGCCCGGCGGCTGCTGCTCGACGTCTCCGCGCTCGGCCTGCCGGTGGGTTGTGAGTTCCTCGACCCGATCACGCCGCAGTTCATCGCCGACATCGTGACCTGGGGCTCGATCGGCGCGCGCACCGCGGCCAGCCAGGTGCACCGCCAGATGTGCAGCGCGCTGTCGATGCCGGTGGGGATCAAGAACTCCACCGAGGGCGACGTCCAGGTGGCGGTGGACGCGACCCGCGCGGCCGCGGCCAGCCACGTGTTCCCGGGCATCAACACCGACGGCCTCGCGGCGCTGCTGACGACGGCCGGCAACCCGGACTGCCACGTGATCCTGCGCGGCCACGCCGGCGGTTCGAACTACGACGCCGAAACCGTGACGGACACCCTGGCTCGGCTGGCGAAGTCGGGCCTGCCGGAGCGCGTGATCATCGACGCGAGCCACGGCAACAGCGGCAAGGACCACGTCCGCCAGGCCGAAGTGGTGCGCGAGCTGGCGGCACGCATCGGTGGCGGTGAGCGCGGGATCGTCGGGCTGATGATGGAGAGCTTCCTGGCGGCCGGCCGGCAGGACCTCGACCTCGGGCACGGCGAGCAGCTGACCTACGGCCAGTCGATCACGGACGCGTGCATGGCCTGGGACGACACGGCGCCGCTGCTCGACGAGCTCGCCGAGGCGGTCCGCGCCCGCCGCTGAGCGGTCTCCGAACCCCGGCCTCAGCGGCGCGGGAAGTAGGACTCGATGACGTCCCAGCGGGCCAGGTTGTGCTTCGCGTCCGCGAGGGCGTCGTGCTGGTCGGTGGGGGCCGCCGGGAGCTTCGGCTTCCCGGCGTCCTCCCACCGCTGGCGCAGGTCGCGGGTGAAGCGCGGCAGCTGCCGCGGCAGGGCGGGCATCGGGCCCCACAGCTGGGCGAGCGCGACGTGGTCGTACGCGGCGAACCACGCCCACAGCTCGATGCCGCCCGGGGGCTTGCCGAAGAACTCCAGCAGGTCGGTGCGGATCTTTTCGCGGCTTCGCCAGGCCGGATCGGCCGGCGACGGCAGCTTGTCCAGCACGTTGTCGCGGACCCACTGGCCCGCGCGGGCCGGGTCGAAATCGGTGGAGACCGCGTAGAACTCGCGGCCCCGCTCGTCAACGACACCGATCGACACCAGGTCGATCGTCACGCCGTCCTCGATGAACTCGGTGTCGTAGAAGAAACGCACTGCGGAAAGGTATCAGCGGCGCGAAGCGCCTCGTTTGAGGGCGGTGGTGGGGAGGACGGTGGAGCCTAGTGGGTCAGCCGACCTTGGAATCCGGCACCCGGGCCGCGTCCTTCGCGGAGGGCTGCGCCGGGACCTTCGGCTTCACGCCGGAAGCTTCCGCGGCGAGCAGTTCCTTCGCCTTCGCCGCGTAGATGTCGACGTACTCCTGGCCGGAGAGCTCCATCAGGGCGTACATGATCTCGTCGGTGATCGACCGCTCGATGAAGCGGTCGCCGGCGAGGCCCTCGTAGCGCGAAAAGTCGAGCGGCTTGCCGAACCGGACCTCGAGGCGGCGCGGCCACCACATCTTGGAGCCGATCGGGTTGACCTTGTCGGTGCCGATCATCGCGACCGGGACGACCACGCCGCCGGAGTCCAGCGCGATCCGGGCGACGCCGGTCTTGCCCTTGTACAGGCGGCCGTCCGGGGAGCGGGTGCCCTCCGGGTAGATGCCGAGCAGGTGGCCGTCCTTGACCAGGCGGGTCGCGGTGTCGAGCGCGGCCTGCGCGGCGTTGCCGCCGGAGCGGTCGATCGGGAACTGGCCGACACCGGTGAAGAACCACTTCTTGAGCAGGCCCTTGAAACCGGGCTCGGTGAAGTACTCGGACTTGGCCGGGAAGGTCACCTTGCGCTTGACCCGCAGCGGCATGAAGAACGAGTCCGCGACGGCGAGGTGGTTGCCGGCCAGGATCGCGCCCCCGGTCTCGGGGATGTTCTCCGCGCCGACGACCTTCGTCGGCCACAGCGTCTTGAGCAGCGGACCGATGAACACCCACTTCATGAGCCAGTACAGCACCGGTGCCTCAGTCCTCCATCGCAGCTCAGCCCCTAGTCGCCCGCGTCGCACAGCCTACGAACCCGGGTGCCCGCCGCACAACGGCGACCACCCGGTTACCACTCGGTCAGCGATCGATCTCACAGCGAATTCCGGCCCCGGGCGGAACCCCACAACGCCCGCCGGGCGTGAGAGCATGGACGGATCCACCGCTCACACGGAAGGCGATCGCATGGGCGTGCTCGCCGGCGCGGAACCGTTCGGCCACACCGGTTCGGCCGAAACCGGGTTCCTGCTCTGCCACGGGTTCACCGGGACCCCGGCGAGCATGCGGGCCTGGGGTGACCACCTGGCCGCCGCCGGGTTCACGGTGCGCTGCCCGCTGCTGCCGGGTCACGGCACCCGCTGGCCGGACCTCAACCGCACGACGTGGGAAGACTGGTACGGCACCGTCCGCGAAGCGCTCCTCGAGCTGCTCTCGACGTGCAAGACCGTCTTCGTCGGCGGCCTGTCGATGGGCGGGACGCTCACCCTGCGCCTGGCCGAGGAGTTCGGCGACCGGATCGCCGGGATCGTCCTGGTCAACCCGTCGGTGACGCGGCTGAAGTGGGACACGAAGCTGCTGCCGGTGCTGGGCCGGATCGTGCCGTCGGTGCCCGCGATCGCGAACGACATCAAGAAGCCGGGCGAGACGGAGCTGGCCTACCCGCGGACACCGGTGCGCGCGGCGGCGAGCCTGGCGAAGCTCTGGGCGCTCGTGCGTGCCGACCTGGCCAAGGTGACGCAGCCGGTGCTGCTGCTGCACTCTTCGGTCGACCACGTCGTCGAGCCGGTGAACTCGCAGCTGGTGCTCCAGGGGGTTTCCAGCACCGACGTCACCGAGGTCCTGCTGGAGAACAGTTACCACGTGGCGACCCAGGACAACGACGCCGAGGTCATCTTCACGCGTAGCGTCGAGTTCGCGAAGGCGCACGCAGGACAGCCGGAGGAGACCGCATGAGCCGGGGGAAGGACGGGCCGGAGGACGTCGACGCGACGTTCGCCGAGATCGTCGCCGACCTGCGGGCCGACGGGTTCGGGCTGCCCGAGTCGGACACCGCGGACGCCGGCGGCGCCGCCGCGGCGCCCGGGGTCGGCGCGGAGGGCGAGTCGCGCAAGACGCCGGACCGGCCCGCCGAGCCGCCCGCCGCCGAAAGCCCGCCGGAGCCCGGCTGGCGGTCCGGCGGCACCACGTGGGACGCCACGATGTTCTCCGACGACCCGGCGGACGACGACGAGCACTACGTCCCGCCGGAGCCGCCGCCGTTGCCGCGGCCGAAGATGGGCGCGTTCCTCATCCTGCTGCTGTTCCTGGCCGGGCTGTTCCTGCTGATCCTGCCCGGGGTGATCGGGGTCGGCCCGACGGTGGCGACCCCGCTGGGCATCCTCGCGCTCGCGACGGCCATCGCGTTGCTGCTGCTCCGGGTGCGGCAGGGGCCGCCGCCCGGCGCCGACCCGAGCAACGGCGCCCAGGTCTGACCGGTCGGCGATGAACATCGAGTTCAGTCCTTCGCGGCGATCGACCGTCGGCGCGGAATGGGAGCTCGGCCTGGTCGACCGGCGCAGCGGCGAGCTGTCCTCGGCGGCGGAGCAGATCCTCGAAGCCGTCCGCCCGGACGGCGCCGCCGAGCACCCGAAGATCAAGCAGGAGCTGCTGCTCAACACCATCGAGATCATCACCGGCGTCTGCGACACGATCGCCGAGGCCAAGGCCGACCTCGCGGAGTCGCTGGACGTCGTGCACGGTGTCGCCGACCCGCTCGGTGTCGAGATGTTCTCGGCCGGGACGCACCCGTTCTCCAACTGGTACCAGCAGAAGGTCACCGACAAGGAGCGCTACGCGAAGCTGATCGACCGGACCCAGTGGTGGGGCCGGCAGATGCTGATCTACGGCGTCCACGTGCACGTCGGCGTGGACCACCGCGACAAGGTGCTGCCGATCCTCGACGCGCTGCTCAACTACGCGCCGCACCTGCAGGCGCTGTCGGCGTCTTCGCCGTACTGGGGCGCGGAGGACACCGGGTACGCGTCGAACCGGGCGCTGATGTTCCAGCAGCTGCCGACGGCCGGGCTGCCGTTCCAGTTCCGGAAGTGGGCGGAGCTGGAGAGCTACGTCGAGGACATGTTCACCACCGGCGTGATCGACCACTTCTCGGAGATCCGCTGGGACATCCGGCCGGCCCCGCACCTGGGCACCATCGAGATGCGGGTCTGCGACGGGCTGCCGACGCTGCAGGAGGTCGGCGCGATTGCGGCGCTGACCCAGTGCCTGGTCGACGACTTCAGCGAGCGCCTCGACGACGGCGAAATCCTGCCGACGCTCCCGCCGTGGCATGTCCAGGAGAACAAGTGGCGCGCGGCCCGCTACGGCACCGACGCGATCGTCATCCTGGACGCGGCCGGGCGCGAGCGGCTGGTCACCGACGACGTCGCCGACCTGCTGGACCGCCTGGAGCCGGTGGCGCGGCGGCTGGACTGCGTGGCCGAGCTGCGCGACGTCGAGACGATCCTGGAGCACGGCCCGAGTTACCGGCGGCAGCGGGCGGTCGCGGCGCAGCACAAGGGCAGCCTGAAGGCGGTCATGGCGTCGCTGGTCGCCGAGATGCGCGACGGCATCGTGAAGGGCTAGATCTTGTAGAACTAGAGCTCGTCGAGCTGCGAGCGCAGGGTGCCCGGGCCGAGGATCGACGCGCCGAGGGCTTCGACCCGGCGGCGCAGCTCCCGGTCGGCCGTCGCGACCAGGATCCTGGCGTCGGCGTGCTTCGCGACGACCTCGACGATCTTCGAGTCGCCGTCGGTGTCGGCGGGGACGACCTCGACACCGGGGACGCCGGTGACGTTCTTCGCCTTGCCCTCGACGACCAGGATGATCCGGGGCCACCAGGTGATCGCCGGGTCGTCCGGGTCCGGCACACCGGCTTCGGCGAGCCGCGCGAGCTGGCCGCGCAGGCGCTCGGCGGCGCCGTGCCGGTCGCGCCACCAGCCGTCCGGCCGCGAGCCGACGACGTTGGCCGCGTCGACGACCAGCACGAGCTCCTGCCCGACCCGGTCGCGCAGGGCCGGCCAGGCGGCGGCGAAGTCGCGGTGCAGCCGGTAACCGGGGACGTCGTCGGGGTCCACCCAGCGCACCTCCGCACTTTCGGTGTTCGCGACCTTCGCTTCCACGCTGCCGGCCAGCGCGAGGACGGTCGTGTAGCTCCAGTCCCCATGGTCCACCACGGACGCCGACACCGCGCGGAAGGACTCGGCGGGCACGGAAGCTTCTTCGAACGCTTCGCGGGCGGCCGCGGTCACCGCCGTCTCCCCCGCCTCGATCGCGCCGCCGGGCAGCGCCCAGGTCCGGCCGTGGTGCACCCACCAGGCGCGGCGCTGCAGCAGGACCCCGCGCGCCGGATCGACGAGCAGCAGGCCGGCGGCGCCGTACCGGCCCCAGTGCAGGTGCCCGCAGGAACACCGGACGAACACGCTCGCGGACAGGTGACTCACATGTCCAGCCTGTCACAGGTCGGCCGCGGATCACCTCTCAGCGGCAGCCGAGGCTCGCTCCCGGCGGCCGCGAACGAAGAGCTCACGGGATAGGCCACGGCAGCAGACGGACCGCAACATGAATGGGACCCACACCCCCCGCAACCCCGATCCGAAGCCAGAACACGGCCGGCGCCGCCGAGTCAAGGCACGCTTTCCCGCCTTGACGCGGTGTCGCCGGCCGTAGTCACAATCGGGCTTCGGGGTGGCGGGGAAGACCGCCGACGGGGTCGGCTACCGCCTGGAGCGGCCGCCGGACGTATCGGCCACGGAACCGGGTGATGACCACCAAACGGGCCAGCCGTTCCGAGCAGCCCCCGACTTCCACGCTACTGGGAGGCACCGACAGTTCCGCCCGAGCGGACCGCCGTCCCGGGGCACCATCCACAACTCCGACGAACGCGCGGGCCGGGTCAGACCGGGGTCTTGGCCGCTTCCAGCGCCAGGGCCGCCGCGCCGACGATCGCCGTGTCGTCGCCGAGGTGGGCCGTGCGGATCCGGGCCAGCGGGCGGTGCCGGGCCCCGGTGATCGCGCCCGCGTAGTGCTCGCGGGCTTCGTCCAGGAACAGCGGCGCCGACTCCGAGACCCCGCCCCCGATCACGATGATCTCCGGGTCGAACACGTCCGCCACCAGCGCCAGGCCCTCGCCGAGCCACTTGGCCAGCTCGGCCATCGCCAGCTGGGCGATCGGGTCGCCGTCGCGGGCCGCGCCGGCCACTCGCCGGCCCGTCACCGAGCCCGGGTCGCCCGCGACCTGCGGGGCCAGCACCGTCGAGCGGCCCGGGTGCCGCGCGAGCAGCTCCACCGCCGTCGCCGCCAGCGCCGTTCCGCTGCAGTAGCGCTCCCAGCAGCCGTACTTCCCGCACGGGCACGGCCGCCCGCCGCGGACCACCGTCAGGTGCCCCAGCTCGGGCGCGACGCCGTACGCGCCCCGGTAGAGCTGGCCGTCCAGCAGCAATCCCGCGCCGATCCCGGTGCCCAGTGCGACCAGCGCCGCGACCTGGGCGCCGCGGGCCGCGCCGAAGCGGTGCTCCCCCACGATCGCCGAATTGACGTCGTGCTCCAGCAGCACCGGCAGGCCGACCCGCTTTTCGATCCGGTCGGCGACCGGCGCGCCGCGCCACGCCAGGTGCGGCGCGAACATCACCGACCGGCGGTCGCGCGCGACGAATCCCGCGACGGCCAGGCCGACCCCGGCCACTTCGTGCCGGTTGCGCAGGTCCTCGATCACGCCCGCGATGGCGTCCTCGAGGGCGCCTTCCTCACTCGGCGTCGAGACCCGAGCCGTGTCGAGCAGCGAGCCACGCTCGTCCACCACGCCGGCCCGGATGCTCGTCCCGCCGACGTCCACCCCTATCGTCCGCACTCAGCTCTCCCGATCCGGCCGCCACTCGTCCCGTCTGCGGACGGTGATGTGCTGCACCCGCACCGCCACCGAAGCGTCCGCCGGCGGTCGCGGCGCGGGCCGGAACCCGGGCATGTGCACACCCTCGTCCGGTTCCCAGCGGTCCGCGAGCACCGCTCGGAGCAACGCCACCAGCTGGGCCAGCTGTTCCAGCAGCCGCGCGGCAAACTCGGGACGCTCACCTCGCACAACGGCGACGATCGCACAGAGCGGGCACCACCCGCACGCCGAAGCGTCCGGTTTCGCCTCGTCAGAGACCCCGTGGCCGGCCGCGACGACCCCTTCGAGCCACGGCGCCGCCTTCTCCACGACCATCTCGACGAGCAGGCGGATCTCCTCGGCCAACCGCGGCCCGGCCGTCTCGTCCTCTTCGCTCACCCGCGTCCCCGGTTCCCGGCCAGGCTCACGACCAGGCCGTCGGCGTCGGATTCCGCGCCGGTGATCCGGCACGGCCGCAGCGACTCCGGCAGGGCGATGAGCCTGCGGAAGCCGTCCACGGTGATCGCCAGGTCGTCGTCGACGCGGGCGAGATCGACCTCGGCGTCCCGCCCGAGCGGGATCGCGATGCGCAGTGTGTACCCGTCCGGCGCCGGCCGCACGCGCAGCAGCGGGGTGACGGGGGTGCCGTTGCCGTCCAGCGGGTCGGCGCCGCGGTAGAGCTCGGCGGCGATCTCCAGCAGCGCGGGCAGCCCGACCGGTTCGATGGCGCGGTGCTCCACGCGGGACACCGCCGCAAACCCGGCGCCGGAGAGTTCGGCCAGCACGGCGTCCTGCTGGGTGCGGCGGGTGCGCAGCCACGACGCGGCGCCGCCACGCCAGAACCCGGGCGCGGGCATCAGCCGGTTCGCGATCAGGCCGTCGACGGCGATGCCACGCAGGGCCAGCGAGCTGAGCGTGCGCCGCGCTTCGGCGACCACCACCCGTTCCGGCGTCAGCACCAGCCGGACGGTCGTCACCGACGGCTCGGTGAGCAGCGCGCGCAGGCCTTCGAGGTGCGTGCCGAGCCGGCGCACGGACTCCGTGACCCGGCGACTGAACAAGCGAGTCAGGTAGCCGGAGAAGGCTTCGGGCAGGGACAGCAGCCGGAGCGTCTCGGCCGTTGGCCCGCAGTCCACGACGATGGTCTCCCAGGGCCCGTCTTCGGCCAGCCGGCGGACCTCGGTGAGGGCGAGCAGCTCGTCGACGCCGGGCAGCACGGTCAGCTCTTCGGCGTCCAGGGTGTCGAGTCCCGCGCCGGCCAAGGCGGTCTGCAGCTCGGCCCGCAGCCGGTGCCAGGTGGTGTCGACCAGGGTGCGCGAATCGATCTGCACGGCGGAGAGCAGAGCGTCCACTTCGGACGGCTCGGCGCCGAGGGTGTGGCCGAAGGCGTCACCGAGCGAGTGCGCCGGGTCGGTGGACACGACGAGGGTCTTCCTGCCGCGGGCGGCCAGGGCGGCGCCGGTCGCCGCGGCCAGCGTGGTCTTCCCGACACCCCCCTTGCCGGTGAACAGCAGGATCCGCACCCGGTTACCCCTCGGCCCGCTTCTTGAGCTCCTTCAGCGCGGTGTCCATGACCATCTTCTCGGCCTTGCGGCGCAGCAGGCCGATCATCGGCAGCGCCAGCTCGACCGACAGCGTGTAGGTGACGCGGGTGCGGCCGCCGAGGTCCTCCAGTGCGTACCGGCCGTTCTGCGCCTTCTGCATCTGGCCCTTGACCAGGTGCCAGCTGACGCCGAGGCCGTCGCCGTCCCAGTCGTATTCGAGGGTGTAGACGTCCTTGATCGGACCCGCGTCGAGGGTCAGCTTGACCTGCTTGGCCCGGCCTTCACCGTCGGTGTCGAGGACCTCGGTCTGCCGGACGGCCTTGGCCCATTCCGGGTAGGCGGGGAAGTCGGCGATCACGGCCATCACCCGGCTGGGCTCGGCGTCGACCTCGATGGACTGTGTGGACTGCTCGGCCATGGGACGAAGCGTAGCCGCCGCGGTCGGTCACCAGCGCAGCACGTAGGGCTGCCCGGTCTCCTTGAAGTGACCCACGTTACGGCACTCGGTCAGGCCGACCCGGGCCCGCGACGCGAGCGGCTGGTGCACGTGCCCGAACACCGACCAGCGCGGCCGCTGCGCCCGGATCAGCTCCAGCAGCGCCGCGGAGCCCAGCTCGTTGCGCCGCGCGACAACGTCGTAGGTCAGCTCGGGCAGCGCCGGCGGACCGTGCGTGCAGAGCACGTCGACCTCGGTGAGCGCGGCTACGCTCGCGTCGTAGTCCTCGCGATCCCGCAGGTAGGGGCGCCAGGCGGCACCCTTGCGGCGCCGCGGGACCACACCGTCGGGCAGCAGCGCGCCGCCGACGAACCCGAACCGCAGGCCGCCGATCTCGGTCACCTCGCCGTCCAGCACGTGGATGCCTTCGCCGGTGAACTCGGGCCACAGCGAGGGGGTGTCGACGTTGCCGGGGGTGGCGTAGGTGGGCGCGGTCATCGCCGCGAACAGCGTCGCGTACTGGGCGCGGATGGCCTCGTCGACCGCGGCGGCCGGGTCGTCGAGACTCGCCCAGAGCGTCCGTGAGTAGGCAACGGTTTCGTCACGGGTGCCCTCGCGCCGCAGCCGGGCGAACTCCCCGACCTTCTCGGCGCCGAACAGCGCGCCCATGATGCCCTTGTCGTGCTCCCGGTAGTCGACGAAGTCGAGCAGGTCGCCGAGGACGACGAGCGCGTCGGCCCCGTCCCCGGCCCGTTTCAACGCGTCCGCGTTGCCGTGCACGTCCGAGACGACGTGTACCCGCACCCCTGGTCCCCTTACTCGTCGCCGCGCGGAGGCACTCCGGGCTCGCGCCCGTCCTCCAGGATCTCCTTGAGCCCGAGTGCGATCCCCTTCGCCGCGCGCGCCCGCCGGTCGAACTCCCGGCGCAGGTCACGCGGCCCCAGCGCCCGGGGCGTCCCCGCCGCGTCAGCAGGGGTCGCCCGCAGGAAGTAGTGCAGCAGGGTGCCGTCGAGCACCGGCTCGAGCCAGACCTCCATCGTACCGACGAGCGCGCCCCGCACGGTCCACCGCAGGCCCTTGTCCCCCCGGTCGGTGTAGACCTCGAGGACCAGGTCGGGCCAGTAGCGCCGCCAGGTGGCAGGCTCGGCGAAGACCGCGGCCACGGTGGCCGGCGGAACGGCGAGGAACGTCTCGTCGACGATGTCGAGTGAGGGTGGCGCGTTCACGTGCGAAGAATGTCACGCCCTCGCCGTGCGACGCCGATCAGCATGGTCTTAAGGTGCTCACCACGCTAAGTTGACTGGCGGGTAACAGCGGTGTCGCCTGCCGCACGCGTTGAACACGGAGGTCCACGTGCGCGAATACAGCGCTCCCGCCGGGAAGCCGGTGGCCGACGACGAGAACATGTCCGATGTCGTCTGGGCGAACGCCGAGCGGTTCTCGGACGTGGTGAGCTTCCGCCGCCAGGTCGACGGGACCTGGCTGGACGTCACCGCCAAGGAGTTCGCCGGCCAGGTGCTGGCCGTGGCCAAGGGCATGGCCCAGGCCGGGATCGGCCGCGGCGACCGGGTCGCCATCATGTCCAAGACCCGCTACGAGTGGACGCTGATCGACTTCGCGATCTGGGCGGCGGGCGCGGTCACGGTGCCGATCTACGACACCTCGTCCCCCGAACAGGTGCACTGGATCCTCTCCGACTCGGCCGCGAAGGGTGTGTTCGTCGAGACGAACGCCCACGCCGGCGCCGTCGAAGAGATCCGCGACCGGCTCACCGAGCTGGACCACACCTGGCAGATCGAGGGCGACTCCCCCGCCGTCGAAGAGCTGTCCGCGATCGGCGCGACGCTGTCCGACGACGACTTGCACGAGCGCCGCCGCGAAGTGACCGCCGACGAGCTCGCCACGATCGTCTACACCTCGGGCACCACCGGCCGCCCCAAGGGCGTCGAGCTGACCCACCGCAACCTGCTGGCCGAGATCCGCGCCGACATCGAGGCGTTCCCGCAGCTGATGGAGCAGGGCAACTCGCTGCTGTGCTTCCTGCCGCTGGCGCACGTGCTGGCCCGCGCGATCGCCGTCACCGCGCTGACCGCCCGGGTCACCCTCGGGCACACCCCGGACGTCAAGAACCTGGTCGCCGACTTGGGCACCTTCCGGCCGACGTTCGTGGTCGCGGTGCCGCGCGTGTTCGAGAAGGTCTACAACTCGGCGAAGCAGAAGGCCCACGGCGACGGCAAGGGCAAGATCTTCGACGCCGCCGAAGCCGTCGCGGTCGAGTACAGCCAGGCGCAGGACAAGGGCGGCGCCGGGTTCGGCCTGAAGGCCAAGCACCTGGTGTTCGACAAGCTCGTCTACGGCAAGCTGCGCGCGGCCCTCGGCGGCCGTTGCGTCGCGGCGGTGTCCGGCGGGGCGCCGCTCGGCGCGCGGCTGGCGCACTTCTTCCGCGGCATCGGCGTGCCGGTGTTCGAGGGGTACGGCCTGACCGAGACGTCCGCGGCGGCGAACGTCAACACCCAGACGGCGTTCCGCGTCGGCACGGTCGGCAAGCCGGTCAACGGCACGTCGGTCCGCATCGCCGACGACGGCGAGGTCATGCTCAAGGGTGACGTCGTGTTCCGGGCGTACTTCAACAACCCGCAGGCAACGGCCGAGGCGCTCACCGACGGCTGGTTCCACACCGGCGACCTCGGCGAGCTGGACTCGGAGGGCTTCCTCAAGATCACCGGCCGCAAGAAGGAGATCATCGTGACGGCGGGCGGCAAGAACGTCGCCCCGTCCGGCCTCGAGGACACCATCAAGGCGGCCCCGCTGGTGAGCCAGGCGATGGTGGTCGGCGACCAGCGGCCGTTCATCGCCGCGCTGGTGACGGTCGACGAGGAGTACTTCCCGTCCTGGAAGTCCCAGCACGGCAAGCCGGCCGGCGCTTCGGTCGCGGACCTGGCCACCGACGCCGACCTGCTCGCCGAGATCCAGGCCGCGGTCGACGAGGCCAACAAGGCGGTGTCGAAGGCCGAGGCGATCAAGAAGTTCACCGTGCTGGCCAACGACTTCACCGAGGCCGGCGGCGAGATCACCCCGAGCCTGAAGCTGAAGCGCAACGTGGTGTCGAAGAACTACGCCAACGACATCGAAGGCCTGTACAAGAAGTAGGCCTCAAGTCCGGGATTGGCACATCGAGGGACTCTGAGTCCCTCGATGTGCCATTCGCGGTTTTACGGGGTGCGCTGGGTGGTGATGTGGTCGCGGTACCAGTGGTAGCTGGCCCGCGGGGTGCGGCGCTGGGTCGTGTAATCCACGTGCACCAGGCCGAACCGGTGCTTGTACCCGTGCGCCCACTCGAAGTTGTCCAGCAGTGACCAGCAGAAGTACCCCCGCAGGTCGACCCCCGCCGCCGCGGCGGTCCGGGCTGCTTCGATGTGCTCGCGCAGGAACTCGACACGCTGGGAGTCGGCGAACATGCCGTGCTCGTCGAGGACGTCCGGGTACACGCAGCCGTTTTCGGTGACGTACATCGGCGGCAGCGCCGGGTAACGGTTGTGCAGGCCCACCAACGCTTCCGTGAGCCCCTCGGGCTCGACCGGCCAGCCCATGCCCGTCCGCGGCACGTCCGGCAACCGTGAAGTGTCCACGCCGATGTCGGCCACCGTGCGGCGGGCCGGGTCCGGCTCGCGGTGCGGCGCGTCGGCGACGTGCATCCGGTAGTAGTAGTTGACACCCAGGTAGTCGAGCGGGGTGCCGATGACGGCCAGGTCGCCGTCGTGCCGGAACGAGAAGTCCGAGACGCCGTCGAACATCGCCGCCAGGCCCGGCGCGTACCGGCCACCGAACAGCGGGTCGGTGAACTGGCGGCGCAGCAGGGTGTCCTGCCGGGCCGCCGCGGCGGTGTCCGCGGCGGACTCGGTCACCGGGACGGCCGGCGACTGGTTCAGCACGATGCCGAACTGGTGCTGCGGCGGCGCCTGGGCCCGCATCGCCTGCACCGCCAGGCCGTGGCCGAGCAGCAGGTGGTGCGCGGCCGCGAGCGCGCCGTGCCCCTCCTGCGCGCCCGGCGCGTGCCGCCCCTCGCCGTAACCCGCGACCGCGCACGGGTACGGCTCGTTCAGCGTTGTCCAGTGGTCGACGACGTCGCCGAGCTCCTCGTGCACCAGCGCGGCGTACTCGGCGAAGCGCGACGCCGTGTCGCGCGACCGCCAGCCGCCGTCGTCCTCCAGGGCCTGCGGCAGGTCCCAGTGGTAGAGCGTGAGGAACGGCTCGATCCCCTGCTCCCGCAACGCTTCCACGAGCTGCCGGTAGAAGCCGATGCCCTTCGGGGAGGCCGGGCCGCGGCCGGTCGGCTGGATCCGCGGCCAAGACACCGAGAACCGGTAGGAGTCGACGCCGAGCGCGGCGAGCAGGGCGACGTCGCGGGGCCAGCGGTGGTAGTGGTCCGCCGCCGGTTCGCCGGTGTCACCCCCGGCCACCGCGCCGGGGACCGTCGCGAAGGTGTCCCAGATGGACGGTCCACGGCCGTCCGCGGTGGTCGCTCCTTCGATCTGGAACGCCGAGGTCGCGACGCCCCAGCGGAAGCCGGGCGGGAAACTGGTGGTCACGGTCAACTCCGGGGGTCAGCCCTTGAGCGCGCCCTGCATGATGCCGCCGACGATCTGGCGGCCGAACAGCAGGAACACGACGAGGACGGGGACGGTGCCGATGGTCGCGGCGGTGAGCACGAGGGTGTAGTCGGTGGTGTAACCACTGGCCAAGGTGGACAGCGCGGTCTGGACGGTCGGGTTCTCCGGCACCAGCACCACCAGCGGCCAGAAGAAGTCGTTCCACGCCTGCATGAAGGTGAACAGGCCGAGCACCGCCGCGGCCGGGCGGGCCGCGGGCAGCGCCACGTGCCAGAACAGCCGCAGCGAGCCGCAGCCGTCCATCCGCCCGGCCTCCAGCAGCTCGAGCGGCAGCGCCCGCTCGAAGTACTGCCGCATGAAGAACACGCCGAAGGCGGTGACCAGGCCCGGCACGATGACCGCCTGCAGCTGCCCGGCCCAGCCGAAGTCGGCCATCATCATGTACAGCGGCACCACGCCCAGCTCGGTCGGGATCGCCTGGGTGGCGACCACGACGAGCAGCAACGCGGTCCGGCCGCGGAAGCGCAGCTTGGCGAAGGCGAACCCGGCCAGCGTCGAGAACAGCACCACGGACACGGTGATCGTGCCCGCGACGATCAGCGAGTTCCCGAGCGCCAGCGCGAAGTCCGTCTCGTCGAAGACGCGGGCGATGTTCTCGAACAGGTGCCCGCCGGGCACCAGGACCGGCGGCACGCTGCCGACGGCCTCCGACGTCTGCGAGGAGACGACGAACGACCAGTACACCGGGAACGCCGAGCCGGCCAGGACCGCGATCAGCGCGGCGTAGGTCCACGGGCTCGCCACGCGGCGCACGAGCCGCCGGGTCCGCCCGGGGGTCACCGGCGGCGCGGGCGCGGCCGGGGTCAGCACGGAGGTCATGTCCGCTCCTCAGTCCGTTTGGATGCGCCGGGTCACCAGGTACGACACGCCCGCGACGAGCATCGTGGCCACGGCCAGCACCAGCGCGATCGCCGAGCTGTAACCGAAGTCGTACTTGGTGAACCCCTGCTCGTAGAGGTAGAGCGCGGCGGTCTGGAACTGCCGGTCGGAGCCGCCGGTGGCGGCCGCGGTGCCCGGGTTGAACAGCAGCGGCTCGGCGAGCAGCCGCATGTTCCCGGTCGTCGCGATCACCGTGGAGAAGATGATCTGCGGCCGCAGCAAGGGCACGGTGATGCGCCAGAACTGCTGCCACCCGCGGGCGCCGTCGAGGGTCGCGGCTTCGTACATGGTCGACGGGATCGCCTGCATCGACGCCAGGAAGATCAGCGCGTGGTAGCCGGTCCAGCGCCACACCACCATCGCCGCGATGGCGGTGTGCGAGCTGGCGGTGCCGGCCTGCCAGTCGACGTGCCCGCCGCCGAACCAGCTCAGCGCCCAGTTCACCAGCCCGAAGTCCCGGCCGAACAGCTGCGCGAAGATGATCGTCACCGCCGCCACCGAGGTGATGTTCGGCAGGATCATCCCCATCCGGAACAGCGTCCGCCCGCGCAGCCGGCGGTTGAGCAGGTGCGCGACGCCGAGCGCGAACAGGATCTGCGGGATCGTGGTCAGCAGCCACAGGCTGACCGTGTTCCCCATCGCGTTCCAGAAGTACGGGTCGTGGAACAGCAGCTGCTGGTAGTTGCCGAACCCGATGAACGTCGCGCCCTCGGCGTCGAGCAGGTTGCGCTTCTGCAGCGACACGAAAGCCGTGTAGGCCAGCGGGAACAGGCCGAAGACGCCGAAGATCAGGAAGTACGGGCTGATGAACCCGAACGGCGAGAGCTTGACGTCCCAGTGGTGCCGGCGATCGGCGAAGCTCAGCGTTTTCGGTGCCGTCATCACTTCAGCTTCGCGACGTCACCGACCAGCTGCTGCCACGCCGCCGCGCCGTCCTGCTTGCCCTGCTCGACGCGCTGCATCGCGTTGCCGAACTCGGTCTGCACGTCGCCGGCCTTCGGGCCCTGGTACTGCGGCTTCAGGTTCTTCGCCGCGTCGGTGAAGAGCTTGCCGACGGGTGCGTTGTTGAAGAACGGGTTGGTGTAGCCGGTGATCTTCGGGTCGGTATAGAGCGACGGCGTCGAGGGCAGCAGGCCCTGGCTGGTGAAGACCTTCGCCTGCTGTTCGGGCGCGGTCAGCCAGGCGGCAAGCTCGGCGGCCTCGGTGGTGTGCTTGCCCTGCTTCGGCACGGTCAGGTACGAGCCGCCCCAGTTGCCGCCGCCCCCGGGCACGCTCGCGACGTCCCACTTGCCCGAGGTGTCCGGCGCCTGGTCCTTGATCTTGGTCATCATCCAGGCCGGGCAGGTGACGGTGGCGAACTGGCCCTGGGTGAAGCCGGTGTTCCAGGTCGGCGTGCTGTAGAGCAGCCCGGCGGAGAGGTTCGCCTTGACGGCGTCGACCACCTGGTCCCAGCCGGTGCGCAGCGCCGGGTTGCTGTCGACGACGAGCTGGTCGCTCTGGTCGTAGTAGCCGACCGGGGCCTGGCCGAAGATCGCGTTGAGCACGGTCGGGCCGCCGTCCATCCACTTGACGCCGTTCGGCGCCTTTTCCTGGAAGCGCTTGCCCGCGTCGAAGAACGCCTGCCAGGTGGGCCAGAGCGCGGAGACGGCCTCGCGGTCGGCGGGCAGGCCGGCGTTCTGGAGCAGGTCGCGGCGATAGCAGATGGCCAGGCCGCCGACGTCGGTGCCGTAGCCGATCTGCTGCCCGCCCTTGGCCAGCGAAGCCGCCCACTTCCAGCCCAGCCAGCGGTCCTTGAGCTTGTCACCGCCGACGGTGTTGAGGTCGACGAACTTGTCCGGCGTCGCCTTGAACTGGGCGACGTAGCCGGTGTCGATCGCCTCGATGTCCGCGGCGCCGCCGCCGGTGGCCAGGTGCGCGGCGAGGTTCTTGTGGTGGTCGGAGTAGGCCGCGGTGCGCTCGGTGATCTCGATGTTCGGGTGCGCGGCCTGGTATTCCTTGATCAAGTCGGTGTAACCGAAGTTGCCGAACAGGCCGAGGCTGAGCTTGACCTTGCCGCCGCCGGCGGCGTCGCCGCTCCCGCAGGCGCTCAACGCGGTGACCGCCACCAGGCCGGCGCACACCGCGCCGGCGATCAGGCGGATCCGGCGGGTTGTCGTTTTCGGGCGCATGAGATCTCCGTTGTTCTGCGGGCCGTTCGGAAAACGCGGGACCCATGAGAGCGCTCCCAGTGCCCGTTCGTCAAGTAACGAAATGGTAACCAGCTGTGGCATTTACCCAGTCAGAGATCATGTGCTAGGAATGTAACCGGTTACAGCATCGGAGGTTCCCATGGTCACCGCGCGCGAGATCGCCCAGCTCTGCGGAGTTTCGGTCGCGACCGTGTCGCGGGTGTTCAACCGTCCCGCCACGGTCAGCACGACGACGCGCGAGCACGTCGAGCGCGTCGCCCGGGAGCTCGACTTCTCGCCGAACGAGTCGGCGCGGGCGCTGTCGCGGCAGCAGTCGGCGATGGTCGGCCTGGTCTGGGACACCGACCACCGGCGGCCCGGCTGGCGGCACCCGTTCCTGCAGGACCTGTTGCTGGGCCTCAAGTCCGCGCTCAGCTCGCACGGTTACCACCTGCTGATGCTCGCCACGAGCGACGACGCCCGCGACCGCAACCCGGGTGTGTCGCTGGCCGACCCGATCGGCTACGTGAGCATGACCCGGCGCCACCACCTGGCCGGGCTGGTGCTGATCGACAGCGGGACCGACGCCGACGCGTTCACCGCGTTCGCCCAGTCCGGGCTGCCGTGCGTCGCGCTGGACGTGGCCCTGGCCGGGCCGCGGGCGACCTACGTGACCTCGGACAACGCCGCGGGCGCGGCGGAAGCCGTCCGGCACCTGGCCGCGCTGGGGCACACCCGGATCGCGACGATCACCGGCCCCCGCGGCAACGCGCCCGCCGCCGCCCGCACCGAGGGTTACCTCCGCGGGCTGGCCGAGGCCGGGCTGCCGGCACGCGAGGACTTCGTGGTCACCGGGGACTTCTACCGCGAGAGCGGGTTTGTCGGCATGCGGCGGCTCCTGGCCCGCAAGGACCCGCCGACGGCGGTGTTCGCGGCCAGCGACGAGATGGCGGTCGGTGCCCTCCTGGCAGCCCGCGCGGCCGGGCTGCGGGTGCCGGCGGACCTGGCCGTCGTCGGCTTCGACGACATCGAGGTGGCGTCCCTGGTCGACCCGGCGCTGACGACGGTCGCCCAGGACAAACCGGGCTTCGGCACCGCCGCGGCAGGCGCGCTGCTGGCCATGATCAACAACGCCGGTGCCCCGGAACCGGTGCGGCTGCCGACAAAACTGGTGGTCCGCGACTCGTGCGGCGCTACGCGGTGATCTTCGTGTCCCAGTCGATGTGGTGCTCGTAGACCCAGCCCGGCTTTTCGCCGACGTCCTGGCCCGAACTCGACGCGACCAGCTTCTCCACCCGCTCGCGCCGAAGTCCTTCGTACGCGGCGAAAGCCGACACCGGATCCGGCAGGTCGCGCAGGCACTGCGCGAGAACGACGCTGTCTTCGATCGCCATCGACGCACCCTGCGCGTCGGCCGGGGCCGCGGCGTGCGCGGCGTCGCCGACGAGCACCATTTCCGGCGTCGACCAGATCCGCGTCCGCGGGACGTCGTAGGAGTGACCTCCGAACACCTCGTCGCCAGTGGCGGCGATGATGTCCTCGCAGGGCAACGGTTCTCCGGCGAACGCCGCGTGCGCGAACTCGCGCCACCCCTCGGGGGTCACGGCCGCGATCGCCTCGCGGGAGCGCTCGGCGTCGGGGATGCGGGCGAACCAGAACGTCGCGCCGTCCGGGGCGGTCGTGAACCCGAAGGCCGCTTTGCTTCCGCGGACCATGCGGTAGATCCCGGCCGCCGACGGCAGCCCCGGCGCACGCGTGTAACCCCAGACGACGGTCTGACCGGTGTAGCGCGGTGCGTCGGCGTCCGGGTCGATCAGCTTCCGGACCACCGAGTGCAACCCGTCCGCGCCGACCACCACGTCACCGGTTTCGGTGGTGCCGTCGGCGAATTCGGCGGCGACGCCGGTCCCGTCCGGCTTCGCGCCGACCAGACGCTTGCCCCGTTCGATCGGGACGCCCCGGCGCGCGGCTTCGGCTTGCAGGACGCGGTAGAGCGTCGCGCGGGTCAGCGTGCGTGGGCCGTCGGCGCCGAACTCACGGCGTCCGGCGGTCTCCCCGGTCGGGAGGACCAGTTCGACGCCGTGGGCGGCGAACGAACTGTCGATCACCGGCTGATCGGCGCCGATCGCGCGGAGGGCGTCCATGCCGTTGTGCATGATCGTGAGGAACGCGCCGATGTCGTCCCCGCCGGCCAGGTAGGCCTCGAAGACCACCGGATCGTGTCCGGCCAGCTTCAGCGCCATCGCCGTGACCGTGCCGGAAATACCGCCACCCGCGACCAGTACCCGCACCCCGTGCCCCCTCGTGAACTCCGCGTGCCGCCGTCCCCGACGTTACCGTGACGGCGGCACGCGCCGCTCACTCCTTGGCGCCACTGGTGGCGATGTCGCCGTTGAGGCCGCGCGGGTAGAAGCCACCCGAAGAGACCTTGTCCGGGTTGAGGTAGGCGATGTTGAGCACCCGGTCGGCGGAGCGGCCGAACGCGATGCCGTTGGCGTCCGCCGGGACGAGGTTCGCCTTGCCGTCCTTGAGCACGCCTTCGTCGTCGTCGGCCTTGCCGTCGAGGCTGTCGCGGGCGTCGGAGATCTTGTTCGTGATGTCGCCGAGGCCGCGTTCGAACAGCTGCCCGCGCACGATGCCCGCGTGGTAGGCCTCGACCGCGAGGATGCCCGCCGCCGCGTCGAGGAACGTCTTGTTGTTCACCAGCGGCGCCGCGCCCTTGTAGGCCGACACGCCGACGTCTTCGAACAGGAACGCGGCGAGCAGGAAGTTGTTCTCGCTGGCGAACGGGTCGAAGGTCTGGCCTTCCTTGATCACGCCCGCGGCCTGCATGGCGGCGGTGAAGCTGTTCTGGAAGTCGATCTCCGGCTGCGCGACGGCGGCTTTGTCGAGCGCCTTGCGCAGGAAGGTGACGTGGGCGACCTCGTCGCCGGCGATCTCCTGGACGATCTGCTTCGTGTGCTCACTCTTGAACTTCACCGCGTGGCCGCCGGAGACCTTGCCGAGGTTGCCGACGCCGTTGACGTACTTCTCGTTCAGCCCGTAGCCGTAGACGGCGAACGAGTACAGGTTCGCCTCGAGGTACTCCAGGTTGAGCGCGAAGTTCAGCACCGCGGCGTCGCTGGCGGCGGCGTCCTGCGCGTTCTGTTCCGGGTACTGCGAAGTCGCGCCCGCCGAGCCGAGGCCCAGCGAGAGCGCGGTACCGAGCGCGCCGGCACCCGCGACGCCGAGCCCCGCCGCTCCCGCAGCCTTGAGGAAGCGGCGGCGGTCGGTCGCGTTCTCCGCGCTGCGCTCGACGAGCTGCTGTGTGTAGCGTTTTCCGAACACCGGGGGACGTCCTCTCGTGACGAGTTCGTCCACCTCACCCACCGGTCATACGTACCCGGACGGCCCCCGGCTCGGTCAAATCGGGAAAAAGTTCTTGCCGATTCTGTTTCTGCAGGTCAGGAGCGTTGCGCCGCGGCGAGCCGGACGCACACGGCGAGCGCGCGCACGGCCTCTTCGACGTCGGCGAGCTTCGGGAAGGTCGGCGCGATGCGGATGACGGCGTCGGCCGGGTCGTTCCCGTGCGGGTGCGTCGCCCCGGCGGGGGTCAGCGCAACACCGGCCTCCTTCGCCAGCCGCACGACCTCCTTCGCGGTGCCCTGGGGCACGGTCAGCGAAATGAAGTACCCGCCGGTCGGCTTCGTCCAGGACACCAGGCCCGAGTCGCCGAGCTCTTCGGTGAGGATGCGGTCGACGGCCTCGAACTTCGGCCCGATGACCGCGGCGTGCTTGCGCATGTGCGCGCGGACGCCGTCCTCGTCCTTGAGGAAGCGGGCGTGGCGCAGCTGGTTGACCTTGTCCGGGCCGATGGTGCGCTTGCCGATGTTGCCGGTCCACCAGGCGAGGTTGGCCTCGGACGCGCCGAAGAAGCCCACCCCGGCGCCGGCGTAGGTGATCTTCGAGGTCGAACCGAAGACGAACACGCGGTCGGCGTTGCCGGCCTCGGTGGCCAGCGCGAGGACGTCGGCCAGCTCCGGCTCGGCGTCGGTCAGGTGGTGCACGGCGTAGGCGTTGTCCCAGAAGATCCGGAAGTCGGGCGCCGCGGTGGTCATGGTGGCGAGCCGCCGGACCACGTCGTCACTGAACGTGACACCGGTGGGGTTGCTGTACTTCGGCACGCACCAGATGCCCTTGACCGCGGTGTCCTCGGCGACCAGCGTCTCGACGGCGTCCATGTCGGGGCCCTCGTCGGTCATCGGGACCGGGACCAGCTCGATACCGAACCGCTCGGTGAGCGCGAAGTGCCGGTCGTAGCCCGGGACGGGCGCGAGGAACTTCACAACCGGCTCGTCGGCCCAGCGGCGCTCGGCGCCGGGGAGCTTGCTCAGCAGGGCCTGGACGACGGCGTCGTGCATCAGCTCGAGGCTGGAGTTGCCCGCGGCGAGCAGCTGCTCGGCCGGCACCTGCAGCGGGCCGGCGAAGATGCGCCGCAGCTCCGGCAGGCCTTTGAGGCCGCCGTAGTTGCGGACGTCGGTGCCGTCCTCGGCCTTGAAGGCGCCGGCACCGGGGAGGTCCAGCAGCCCGTTCGCGAGGTCGAGCTGCTCCGGGGAGGGCTTGCCGCGGGTGATGTCGAGGGAGAGGCCGCGGTCGACGAGGGCCGCGTAGTCGCGGCGGGCCGTGTCGACGTCGACGGAAGCAGTGGTCATGGCGTTTACGCTAAACCCGGCGTCGATACCATTTCGGGGCGGGTCCTGGCTAGGGTGGTTGGTGTGCACCTAGTAGTCCACGCCGACCAGCGGCAGTTCTCGTTGCGCGACTCCGGTTCCCGCTTGGACGGCAGCGGTTGGACTGCGCTCGCCGTGGAATCCCACCGGATCGCACCGGAGCCGGGCGGCATCGCGATCGCCACGGCGCGCTCGGACCTGGTGGAGTCCTCGGTGACGCTACTTCCGTCAGCACCGGCCCTGATGGCCGACGCGGACCACGTCGTGGAAGCGGATCTTCCGGTTCCGAGCGGGAAGCTCGTGATTTCCGGGCCCGCCGACTACCCGTCGCAGGAAAAATTCTTCTCGGTGCTTCCGGGCTTGTACCGGGCGCGAGTTTCGTACGTGCCGGCCGGACCGCCCTCGGTCGACTGGAACGATCACGAGTTCGGTGAGCACTACCGGTACGTGGTGGAGCTGTGGCCGGCACCGTCGGAATCGGACGTCGAGGTGCTGAAGCAAGGCGCAACGGTCTGGGACGGCTGAGGGCGCCATGTTTGCCCGGCACCACAGGTGAGGCGAGCACAACCGGTACGTCGTGAAACTGTGGCCGGCACCATCGGAATCGGACGCCGAGGTGCTGAAGCAAGGCGCAACGATCTGGGACGGCTGAGGGGCTACCTGCCCGATACGGCCGAGGCACGGTGCTTGCCTGACAGCACAGGTGAGGCGAGCGCTATCGGTACGTCATGGAACTGTGGCCGGCACCATCGGAATCGGGTCGAGAGTGCCCCGGCCGAGGGCGCCGTGTTTGCCCGCGTACCACAGATGAACTGGTGTTCGGAGCGGAGCAGTGCGGCTACGAACAGGGTTAACTTGCGGCCCGGGCGTGGGTGTAGGCCCGTAGCCGATGGCTACGGGCCTTTCCCGTGTTCAGTTAGTCACGCCGCGAACGGCAAGGGTTGGTGGAGGTTGTTGCGCCGAGGTTTTCGGCGCTTGCCCAGAAACACCGGCGGTAAGAACTCCGGTAGGCCGTCGGCGGCGATGCGGACTTCCCAGCCGGAGCGATGCAGCAGCCGGTGGTGGTGGGCGCACATCAGCACCAGGTTACCCAGGTCGGTCGGGCCGCCGTCGGCCCAATGTCGGATGTGGTGACCCTGGCAGTGCCGGGGCGGACGATGGCAGCCGGGGAAGGCGCAACCGCGGTCGCGCAGGTAGAGGGCGCGGCGAAGGCTGGTCGGGATCGAGCGGCGTGAGCGGCCGAGATCGAGGGGTTCGCTCTTGTTGCCTAACACTGCGGGGATGAGTTTGCAGTCGCAGGCGTGGATCCGGGCCTCAGCCGCTGAGATGCGGCCGGTGTCGCCGAGAGTGGCCTGGCCGATGCCGGACCGAAGGTCCTTCAGCGAGATCGCGACCATGACGTGGGCTCGTTCACCGGCCTGCGTCGGCAGGTCTGGGGTGTTCAAGGCGAGGTCGATGGCGTCGGAGAAGGCGTCGCCGTAGCGTTCCTGCGGGGAGCGGAAGTCTGGTCCCTCCTCGCTGCTACGGCGCTGGGCGAGGGAGTCGAGGAGGGCGCTGGCGCGGGTGCCGGTCTCGTCGTCGAAGTGGCCGTTGAGCTCCCACACCCCGGATCTTTTCCGGCGCAGGGAAAGCTCTCGGGTGGGCGCAGACGGTTCGGTCTCGTCCGGCTCGGCACCATCGGGATCGAGGTGAGCCACGATCCGCGCTCCTAGGGCGGCGACTTGCTTGTGCCCGGCGTCGGAAGCGAAGGACAGCAGATCCCGCTCGGCATCGTCGCGGTGTTCGGGCGGAACCTGCGTCAGGGCACCGACAATGGTGTCGATCATCGGACTGCTTAACCGACCGTCCAAGGCAGCAGCGCCGGTGGCGGGAGCAACAGCGGGCACGGGACTGCCGTCAAGAGCACGCCCGGGATTGACTGCTCGCGCTCGTTTCACGACGCGTTCGGCAGCCGCCTTGGGAACATCGGCCAGGTGCTCGAACAATCGCGCCACGGACCGGTAGCCGAACAGCTCCATGACCCCGCGTGACTCGATTTCCACCAGCAGCGAACCGATTTCAGCCTCAGCGGACCGCACGACGGTGAGCAGCGCGGAGAGACGGTCGGCCAGGGCCACCGCATCTGCTTGCCACACCGTTTCGCTGTCCACACAACAAGATTACCGATGATCGAACGAATGTTCATCACTCGATCAGGTGGAAGCGGCAGCGCGGCAGGGACACCGTTGCGTGGGGAATCGGCGCTCCCGCACCGAGCAGCAAGCAACCACAGCAAGCGCCGATTTCCCACGCCCCGGCGAAGCCGCATCTTGAAAACCCAGGAAAACAAAGGGATCTCAAAGCGCAGTCAACGCAGAAAGCTTCCACCGCCCATCAACCCGCTTGGCCGTCACAGCAAGCTGAGCCACCGAAGACGAAGGCGCTCCCCCACCCTGAGCAACAGTCTGCTGGTCCAGGAACAACAACAACGAAGCGTCACCCCCCTCCAAAGACCGAACCCCGATAGCCCGAACCGTAGTAGTCCGCACCAGCTTCTCCGAGACAGCCCGGCCCCGAGCCGAAGCAAACTGCCCCTGGTACTGCCGAACCGCCTCACCGACCAACACATCCGAAGCCGCCCGCTCGGTACGGGCCAGGTTCGCGTAGTCGTACGAAAACACCGACTTCACCGCGTCACTCACCTCAGCGGAAACCGAAGCGGTAGCCGAGGAATCGACCAAAGCCTGGTTGTCCCCGGGCGACAAGGAAGCAGTCTCGATGCCGAACCACACGGCCAGGCCCAGCGCCACCACGATCACCGCCACCAGCGCCCGCCTCATGAACCCGCCGCCTGGACTCCCGAGATCTTCCAGCCGTCCGAAGCGCGCGAGACGTCCACTGTCAGCCGGTTCAGGCGCGGAGTCACAGCCGCACCGCCGGTCGACACCCGCACGTCCAGGACCGCCAGGAGACGCGCTGTCCCGTCGGAGATCTCCGTCACCGCCGCCTGGACCAGTGACGCGGAAGAAACGGTGCGGGCCGACGACGCCCGGTCGATCTGCAGCTGGCGGTCACCCGCAAGGTCCTTGCCGTACTGCCCGGTCGTCGCCGCGATCCAGCGGTCGACGTCCGCGCCCGCGGTGCGGTAGTCGATCGTGTTCAACGTGACCAGTTCCGGCCCGGCCGCCGCCAGCACCGCGTCACGCTCGCGGCCCCGCGCGGAAGCATCGTCGGAAGCCGCGCGCCACCAGGACCAGCCAGAGAACGCAGCCGCTAACACAGCCAGCACCGCTGCTATGACCAGAACCTTCACGGCGCGCCCAGCAGCCGGCCGAGCCCGCCCGCCGACGGCCCGGTCAGCAGGCTCAGCATCCCCGGCAGCTGGGACTGCGCCGGCGCCGACGCGGCCTGCTGCTGCGGCGCGGCCGGGATGGCCGGCGGCTTGCCCGCGTAGGGCGCGTTCTGCGAACCGCGCACCCCGGTCGGGCTGCCCGGCGGCTCGGCGCAGTACGCGTTCATGTTCACCGGCGCTTCGGTCTCGTCGTTGGCCGGACGCTGCTTCGTGCCTTCGTAGCCCTTCGTGCACGAAGCCGGGTCGAAGAAGTTGAGCACCACACCGAGGTGACCCGTGCCGTCCGGGGACGTCGACGGGGAGAACGCCGAGATGATCGGGTACGCCACCAGCAGTTCCTCGATGGAATCCCTGCGCGACGACGTGATCTGCGCCGTGGTCAGCAGGTTCGCGAACAGCACGCCCAGGTCGGTCCCGGACGCCGCGAGCACGTCGCTGATCTGCCGGCTCAGCTGCGGCGCCTCCGCGATCACGCGCCGCAGGTCCGGGTCGGACTTCTTGAGCTGGCCCGAGATCGTGCGAAGCCCGGAAGCGAAGTCGGTGATGTTCGCGGCCTGCCGTTCCTGCGTGTCCAGCACGATCCGCGAGTTCGCCAGCAGCCCCTGCGTCTGGGGGACGTACTGCGCGGCGACGGCGGTCAGCGACCCCGTGCTGTCGAGCAGTTGCTGCAGCTCCGGCCCCGAACCGGCGAAGGCGTTGTACGTCTCGTCGACAACCGTCCGCAGCGAGTCCGGGTGCACACTCGCGACGAGGTCGTCGAGGTGCGTCAGCACGGTGTCCGGCGACGGCGGCAGCGAAGTCTTGTCCGCGGTGATCACCGACCCGTCCGTCAGGTACGGGCCGCCATTGTGCTGTGGAAGCAGGTCGACGAACTGCTCTCCCACCGCCGACCGGTTCGCCACCTGCGCGTGCGCGTCGGCCGGGATCTCCGGCGCACCCGAGTCGATGTCGAGGGCGACGTCGACACCGTGCTCGGTGAGCGTCATCCCGGTGACCCGCCCGACCGTGACCCCGCGGTAGGCGACCTCGGAGTTGACGAAGATCCCGCCGGAGTCGGTCAGCTGCGCGGTGACGACGTAACCGCGGTTGCCGAACAGCCGGTCCAGCCCGGCGTACCGGCCGCCGGCGTAAACGACCGAAACCACCGCGATGACCACAAACGCGAACAGCTGGATGCGGATCTTGCGCGTGGTCACCGGCCACCCCCGATCAGGCCGAGCAGCCCGCCCAGCAGGTTCGGGCCCGCCGACTGCGGGCCCGAGCCGAGGTCGGGCAGTGGCAACGGCGGGGCGACGGCGGAAGGCTGACCGGACGGCAGCGCGATCGGCGGCTGGGACGAGTTCGTGAAGTTCTGGATCAGCGTGTCCAGGTCGAGGTTCACGTTCGCCTCGACGTTCGCGTAGTCACCCTTGATCACGTTGCCCGCGTAGTCCGGGAACGGGTAGGTCAGCAGGATCTGCAGCGCATTCGGCAGGTTCGAGCCGGCCTCGCCGAGCTTGTTCAGCGTCGGCTGCAACGCCTTGAGGTTGGCGACGAGCTGGTCGCGGCTCTTGGTCACGGTGTCGACCGCGACGCCGGACAGGGTGTTCAGCGCGTTGAGCATGCTCACGAGCTGGTCACGCTGGTCGGTGACGACCTTCAGGCCCGGCGCGAGGTTGTCGAGCGCGTTCGACAGGTTCTGCGTCTGGCCGGTCAACGTCCGAGACAGCTTCCCGAGGCCGTCGATCGCGCGGAGGATCTCGGTCCGGTGCCCGTCCAGCTGCGTCGCCAGTTCGTCCACTCGCGACAGCAGCGCGCGGATCTCCGGCTCGTTGCCCGACAGCGCGTCGTTGAGCTCGTGGCTGATCTTCTGGATCTGCTCGACACCGCCGCCGTTGAGCAGCAGGGAAAGCGCGCCGAGCACCTCTTCGACCTCGGGGTTGCGGTTGGTGCGCCCGAGCGGGATCTGCGCGCCGTCACCCAGTTTCCCGGTGGCCGGCTCGGCGGTCGGCACACTCAGCTCGACGAACTTCTCCCCCAGAAGTGAAGACTGCTTCAGCTCGGCACGGGCGTTGGCGGGCAGGCCGATGTCACCGTTGACGGTCATGGCCACGAGTGCGGACCGCGTGTCCGGCGTCAGCGTGATCTTGTCGACGCGCCCGACCGCGACGTCGTTGACCTTGACGCTGGACTGCGGCACCAGGTCCAGGACGTCGGTGAACAGCGCGGTGACGTGGTACGGGTGGTCACCGACGTCGGCGCCGCCCGGCAGCGGCGTGCCGTAGAGGCCGTTGAAGCCGCCGTCACTGCAGGCCGCCAGGACGAGCACCCCGGCGAGCACGCCCACGAGCCGCTTCACTTGGCACCGCCCGAAAGCTCCTGCATCGCTCCGACGAGCGGGAGCGGCAACGGCGGGAGCTCACCGTTCTGCAGGGAGTTGAGCACCTGCGGGATCGTCGGCAGCTTCAGCGTCCCGTCCAGGACCGGCGCGAGCTGCTTGCAGATGTTCCCCAGCGTGTCCGGGATCGGCTTCGGCGTGCCCGCGCTGATCAACCGGCACACGGTGAGGATCGGCGGGTTGGTGAGCTCGTTGAGGTTGTCGCGCACGGCGATGGTGCCCGACGCCGCGTCGTAGGAGTTGATGAAGTTCGTGGCGCCGGTCGGCGCGATGTCGAGCACCTCGGCCAGCGACGCCCGCTGGTCGACCAGCACCTTCGACAGCGAGGCCAGCTTGTCCACATTGGACTCCAGTGCCGCCTTGTTGTCGTTGACGAACTGCTGGACGTCGCCGAGCGCGCCGCCGAGCGACTGCAGCGCGGCCCCGACGTCGGCGGAGTCCGCGGCGAGGAACTGGCTGACGTCGGCGACCCGCCCGTAGAACTCGTTGAGCTGCTGGTCACTCTGGGCCAGCGCGCCGGTGAACGAGTTGAGGTTCTGCACGGTCGAGAACAGGTCGTCCTTCGAGCCGTCGAGGGTCTTGGCGAGGCCGGCGAGCTGCCCGACCGTCGAGTTCAGCGAGGTTCCGTTGCCACGCAAGGCGTCCGCGGCGGTGTCCAGGACGCCGGACAGCGCACCGTCCTTGTTGGCGCCGTTCGGCCCGAGCGCCGTCGACAGCTTGTCGAGGCTCGAATACAGATCGTCCAGCTCGACGGGCGTCGCTGTGCGGTCCTTGGCCAGCACGGTGCCGGTCGCCAGCGTCGGCCCGCTGTCGTAGGCCGGCGTGAGCTGGACGTACCGGTCGCTGACCAGGCTCGGCGCGACGACCACCGCGCCGACGTCGGCGGGCAGCTGCACGGAGTCGACGCGCATGTCGACGCGCACGGCGTCACCCTGCGGCTTGACGTCGGTGACCTCGCCGACCGGCACCCCGAGCACCCGGACCGACGAACCCGCGTAGAGCCCGACGGTCTTGCCGAAGTACGCCGAAAGCTTGGTGCCGCTGGACTCGCGGAACACCAGCCACAGCCCGGCGGTGAGGACCAGGGCGACGATGCAGGCGAACGCCAGCCAGGTCACCAGGCTGCGCCCGCGGTAGGTCCGGATGGTCATCGGCCGCCCACCCCCTGGTTCGGCGCCGCGATCGGCGGGGTGCAGCCCTCGGGGTTGATGGACAGCCCGCCCACGGTGATCGTCGGCGGCAGCAGCCCGCACAGGTACCCCTCGAACCAGCGGCCGTTGCCGGTGGCGTTCGCGCCGACGCGGGCGAAGGGCGCCATCAGCTGCAGGCTCTGGTCGAGGTTGCCCTGGTTGCGCTGCAGGATGTCGGTCACCTTCCCGAGCTTGTCCAGCGTCGGCTTCAGCTGCGCGCGGTTGTCCTGGACCAGCCCGGTCAGCTGCGCCGAAAGCTGCTGGGTGCCGGTGAGCAGCGCGTGGATCGCGGTCTTGCGGTTCTGCAGCTCGGTGAGCAGCAGGTTGCCGTCGCTGATCACCCGCTGGAGCTGGGCGTTGCGGTCGGACAGCGTCTTCGACACCTGGCTCGTGTTGGCCAGCAGCGCGTGCAGATCGGCGTCGCGGGAGGACACCGTCTTGGCCAGCGAAGACAAGCCCGACAGGGTGTCCTTCAGGTACTGCGGGCTGTCCTTGAGGCTGTCGGAAAGCGCGTTGAAGCTGTCCGCGAGCTGTTTCGTGTTGATGTCGCCGACCGTCGTCGAGAGCTGCTCGAAGGCGTCCTGCAGCTGGAACGGCGTGCGCGTGCGAGCCTGCGGGATCGTCGTGTCCGGCTCCTGGGTGCCGCCGCCCTTCGGGTCGAGCGCGAGGTACTTCTCGCCCAGCAGCGTCTTGATCTCGATGGACGCCGTCGTGGCGTCGCCGACGTGGACGTCCTTGACCCGGAAGCGCACGAGCACCTGCTTGCCGGCCAGGGCCACCGAGGACACGGTGCCGACCTTCACACCGGCGACCTCGACCTCGTTGTCCGGCGCCAGCCCGGCGGACTCGCCGAAGTACGCCGAGTACGTCGTGCCGTTGCCGAAGAACGGGAGCTGGTCGGAGAAGTACGTGGTGGCCGTGACGAGCACGATCAGCACCAGCGCGACCGCGCCGACCGCGGCCTGGTTGCGATCCTTCAGCGGCTTCACGGACCACACCTTTCCGCGCGCTGGGTGCCGGGGATGGGGATGATCGGCAGGGTGATGTCGAGCGAGGAAATGCCGATGGTGCCGGTGATCCCGCACAGGTAGTAGTTGAACCAGCTGCCGTAGCTCAGGGTCCGGGTGAACTTCTGCAGGTTGCCCGGCAGCACCTCGAGGAGGTGGTTGATCAGCTCACCGGAGTCACCGAGGTTCTGCGACAGCACCCCGAGCTGCGCGACGTCGTCCTTCAGCGCCGGCCGCGCGTCGGCCAGCAGCCCGGTGGTCGACACCGCGAGGTCGCCGAGTGCGGTCACCGCGTCGCCGATCGGCTTGCGCTGCTCGGCCAGGCCGCTGACGAGCTTCTGGGTCTGCTCGATCAGGTCGCCGAGCTGCGGGCCGTGCTGGTTGACGGTGCCGAGGACGGTGTTGAGGTTGGCGATCACCTGGCCGATCACCTGGTCCTTGCTCGCGATCGCGGTGGTGAGCGACGCGGTGTGCTGCAACAGGCTGGTGATCGTGCCGCCCTCACCCTGGAAGACGCTGATGATCTCGGCCGAAAGCTGGTTGACGTCCTTGGGGCTGAGCGCCTTGAACAGCGGCTTGAAGCCGTTGAACAGCACGGTGAGGTTCAACGCGGGTTTGGTGCGCTCGGGCGGGATCGTGCCACCCTCCTCGAGCGCCCGGTCACCCGGGACGTCGGTGCCGAGCGCGAGGTAACGCTGCCCGACCAGGTTGCGGTACTTGATCGTCGCGGTCACCGATTCGGGCAGCCGGTAGCTGTGCTCGACGTCGAATCGCACCTCGGCGAGGTTCCGGTCCCCTTCGACCACCCCGATGGCGTCCACCTGGCCGACCTTGACCCCGGCGATGCGGACGTCGTCACCTTCCTTGAGGCCGGACGCGTCGGTGAACTTCGCCAGGTAGCCGGACGTCTCGCCGAAGTTCGTGTTCGCAATGGTGGCCGCGAGGACGCCGGTGAGCAGCACGGTGACGACGGCGAACACGGCGAGCTTCACCAGCGATGGCACGAAGGTCCTCATTTGAGCTCCACCTCCGCCCCGCGGTAGAGCGGCCCGACGAGCAGGCCCGCCCAGCCGGGCACCTGGTCCGGCCGCGCGCCCAGCGCCGGTGATGCGAGCAACGCGATCAGGTCGGACTCGTCGGCCGAGCCGACGATGCTGCCGGACCCGCCGATCGCGCCGCCGCCCGCGGTGATCGGGCCGGGCAGGCTGCCGTCCGGCGACTTCGGCGGCGCGGGTTTGCTGGAGCCGTCCTCGATCGGGCCGTCGGGCGGGTACTGCGGCCACACCCCCGGCTTCGGGACCGACGGATAACACCGCGGCCCGCGCTTGTCCTCGTACTTCGGCTCGTCGACGCCGGGCAGGTACTTGCCGCGGCTCGCGGCGAACTCGATGGTGACCCGGCTGACCTCCGGGTGCGCGGTGCCCTTGCCGAAGGCCAGCTCGGCGCGCGGCACGGACTCGGCCAGCTGCCGCATCAGGCACGGGTACTCGGGCGCGTACTTGGCGAGCACGTCCAGCGTCGGCTGGACCGCCGTGGTGAGCCGGATCAGGTTGTCCTTGTTGACCTGCAGGAAGTTCGTGAGGTCCACCGAAGCCGCGGTGACGGTGGCGTAGAGGTCGCTCAGCTGTGCGCGCTGGTCGACGATCGTCCGGCTGGTCGTGGTCAGATCGGACAGCGCCTGCAGCAGGTCCGGCGCCGCCTTGTTGTAGGTGTCCGCGACGTTCGCGAGGCCGGTGATGTCGGCCTTGACGTCCGGCAGTGACGGGTTGAGCTTGCCGAGGTAGTCACTCAGCTGCACGAGGGTCTGGCCGAGCTGCTTGCCGCGGCCTTCGAGCGCGGTCGACACCGCGGTGAGCGTGCTCGACAGCTTCTCCGGCTGCACCGCCTGCAGCAGCGGCATCACGTCGTCGAGGACCTTCTGCAGCTCGATCGCGGTGCTGCTGCGGTCCTGCGGGATGACGTCGCCGGCCTTGATCGAGCGCTCCGGCTCCGCGGGCAGCTGGAGAGCCACGTACCGCTCGCCGAACAACGTCTTCGGCAGCAACCTGGCCGACACGTTCGCCGGGATGACGGCCGTCTTGTCCGGGTCGAGCGCCAGTTCCAGCTCAGCGTGGTCCCCCTTCGCGAGCACCGACCGGACTTCGCCGACGAGCATGCCGCGGACCTTGACGTCACCGCCGGTGCGCAGCTGGCTGCCGACGCGGTCGGTTTCCAGCTTCACGAGCGTCACCGGCGTGAAAGCCTTGTTGTAGACGGCGAGCGTGAGCGTGATGAACAGGGCGGCGACAAGCAGGAAGGCGAGCCCCAGCACCTGGTACCGGAGCCGCTGCCAGAGCTCGCGCCTCATCCCGAGATCCTCACCGTGGTGTTCGCGCCCCAGATCGCGAGGCTGAGGAAGAAGTCCAGCACCGAGATCAGCACGATCGACGTCCGCACCGCGCGGCCGACCGCCACCCCGACCCCGGCCGGGCCGCCGCTGGCGTTGAAGCCGTAATAACAATGGGACAGGATCACGAGCACGCTGAACACGATCACCTTCCCGAACGACCACAGCACGTCGCCCGGGGGCAAGAAGAGCGTGAAGTAGTGGTCGTAGGTGCCGGCGGATTGGCCGTAGAGCCAGATGGTGATCTGCCGGGAGGCGAGGTAGCTCGAGAGCAGACCGACCGCGTACAGCGGGATCACCGCGGCGACCCCGGCCAGCACCCGTGTCGTCACCAAGTAGGGCATGCTCGGCACGCCCATCACTTCGAGCGCGTCGATCTCTTCGGAGATCCGCATCGCGCCGAGCTGCGCGGTGAAGCCGCAGCCGACGGTCGCGCTCAACGCGAGCCCGGCCGAAAGCGGCGCGACCTCGCGGGTGTTGAAGTAGGCGGAGATGAACCCGGTGAGCGCGGCCGTGCCGAGCTGGTTCAGCGCGGAGTAGCCCTGCAAGCCGACGATGAGACCGGTGAACAGCGTCATCCCGATCATCACGCCGAGCGTGCCGCCGATGACGGCGAGGCCGCCGGTGCCGAAGCAGACTTCGGTGAGCAGCCGCAGCGTTTCCCGGCTGTAGCGGCGGATCGTGCGCGGTGACCAGGCGAGCGCCTTCGCCGCGAAGGCGAGCTGCTTGCCGAGGCCTTCCAGGCTCTGGCCCGGGCGCGCGATGTACTCGAGCGTCCGGTCTCGTTCGATGGGCTCCGCCGTCATCACATGGCCTTCGGCGGGACGATCCGCAGGTAGATCGCGGTGAGCACAACGTTGATCAGGAACAGCAGCAGGAACGTGATCACGACCGCCTGGTTGACGGCGTCCCCGACGCCCTTCGGCCCGGGCGGCGGGTTCAGCCCGCGGAACGCCGCGACGACCCCGGCGACAAAGCCGTAGAGCAGTGCCTTGATCTCACTGACCCAGAGGTCCGGCACCTGGGCCAGCGCGTTGAAGCTGGCCAGGTACGCGCCGGGCGTGCCGCCCTGCAGGACGACGTTGAAGAAGTACCCGCCGAGCACACCCACGACGCTGACCAAGCCGTTGAGCAGCACCGAAACGACCATCGCGGCGAGCACGCGCGGCACGATGAGGCGCTGGATCGGGTTGACGCCGAGGACCTCCATGGCGTCGATCTCTTCACGGATCTTGCGCGCGCCGATGTCCGCGCACACCGCGCTGCCCCCGGCGCCCGCGACCAGCAGCGCGGTGATCAACGGGCTGGCCTGCTGCACGATGGCCAGCGCGCTGGCCGCGCCGGTGAACGACTGGGCGCCGATCTGCGCGGTCAGCGAGCCGAGCTGGAGGGCGATCACCGCGCCGAACGGGATGGCCACCAGCGCGGTCGGCAGGATCGTGACACTGGCGAAGAACCAGCACTGCTGGATCCACTCGCGGGCCTGGAAGGGGCGCTTGAAGATCGCGCGCAGGACTTCCCAGGAAAGCGTCGCGAGGCGCCCGACCTGGGTCAGGGCCGCGGTTCCCGGGAGCGTGCCCGTGCTCTCGCTCACCACACCTCCCAGTAGGTCGTCGCTGACCTCCGAGTGTTCTCCATACCCGGTGTCCACTTTTCGTTAGCGGTGTTAACTGATCGTCCGCTAGAAGTTGAGCGCGTGCGACGCCGTGGCGCCGCCGTCCGCGACGAACTCCGCCCCGGTGCAGTACGCGCTTTCGTCGCTGGCCAGGAACAACACGAGCTTGGCGATGTCTTCGGGCTGTCCGACCCGGCCGAGGGCGACCTTCTTGCCGACGTACGACATGTCGACCTTCTGGCCGCCGGCCGCGGTCGAGACCATCTGGGTGTCGATCGCGCCGGGGTGGACGGAGTTGACGCGGATGTGCTTCTTGCCGAGCTCCATCGCCGCGACCTTGGTCATCCCGCGGATCGCGAACTTGCTCGCGGTGTAGGCGACGAGGTACGGCATCCCGGCCAGACCCTCCACAGAGGACACGTTGACGATGGAGCCACCGCCGGCGGCGGTCATCGGTTCAACGACCGAGCGCATCCCGAGAAACGCCCCGATCTGGTTCACCCGGATGACGCGTTCGTAATCGGCCAGCTTCGTCTTGCCGAGTTCCGAGAAATGGAGGATGCCCGCGTTGTTGACCAGCACGTTCGGCGCGCCGAACTCGGTGGTCACGCGGTCGACGGCGGTGGCCCAGCCGTCCTCGTCGCCGACGTCGAGGTGCTGGTAGACGGCGTTCTCGCCGAGTTCGGCGGCGAGCTGCTTGCCCTCGTCGTCCAGGATGTCGGCGAGCAGCACCTTCGCGCCCTCGTCGACGAACGCGCGTGCGGCGGCTTCCCCCTGTCCGCGCGCGGCGCCGGTGATCAGGGCGATCTTCCCGTCGAGCCTCACGAGTCCTCCAGGATTTCGGTGGCGGCGAACATCCGGCCGGGGTCGCGGTCGGCGAAGAACGCGCTGACCGTGGTGTCGAGCTCGTCGAGGGACCAGCGCTGCTCGATCCGCGGGGCCTCGACCAGGGAGACCATGCCGCCGTGGACGACGAACACCTGGCCGTTGACGTGCTCGGCCGCCGGCGAGGCGAGGTAGGCGACGAAGGGGGCGACGTGCTCGACCGAGAGCGGATCGGCGCCCTCGGCGGGAGGAGCACCGAACACGCCCTCGGTCATCGCCGTCCGCGCGCGAGGGCAGATCGCGTTGGCGCGGACGCCGTACTTGGCCAGGCCGCGGGCGGCCGACATGGTGAGCGCGGTGATGCCCGCCTTCGCCGCGGCGTAGTTGGGCTGGCCGGGCGAGCCGATGAGGAAGGCTTCGGACGCCGTGTTGATCAAGCGTCCGTAGACCGGCTGTCCGTCCGCTTTGGACTTGTCGCGCCAGTGCTTGGCGGCGTTGCGGGACAACAGGAAGTGGCCGCGCAGGTGCACGCGCAGCACGGTGTCCCAGTCGTCGTCGGACATCGAGAACAGCATCTTGTCGCGCAGCACACCCGCGTTGTTGACCACGACGTCGAGCCCGCCGAGGTCGAGCGCAGCGCTCACGAGTGCGTCCGCAGTGGCCCGCTCCCCCACGTCACCGGCGACCGCGACGGCCTTGCCACCAGCGGCTTCGATTTCTTCGACGACGTCCTTCGGCTCACCGATGTCGTTGACGACGACGGTGGCACCCTGTGCGGCCAGTGCGAGCGCTTCCGCCCGTCCCAGCCCGGCGGCGGCGCCCGTGACGATCGCTGTCCTGCCGGTCAGGCTCACGCGAGGCCTCCTCATCGAGTCCGGTGATCGGGCCTACACTAGAATCTGTTCTCGCCGAGGGCAAGCCCTTGAGTGAACACCGCTAACTGGCGATGAACAGGGCGTTCTTAGGGCAACCTTTCACGGCATCTGTAACAAGTTCTATCTGATCGTCCGGAACCGGCCCGGGCTGGATGACCAGCTCTTCGTCGTCGTCGAGGTCGAAGACGTCCGGCGCGAACCCCAAGCACACCGCGTTCGCCTCGCAGAGTGAACGATCAACGCCGATCTCCATGCTTCCTCCGCCGCGTGAGTCCTGGTACAACTAGAACAGGTTCTACTATAACGCCGGATCGAGGTGACGGGTGCGGATCGACTACACACCGGAGCAGCGCGCACTGGCCGGAGAACTGCGGGAGTACTTCGCCGAGCTGATGACGCCCGAGCGTCGCGAAGGTCTCCGCACGGGCAACGGCGAGTACGGCGACGGCCTGGCGTACAAGGAGATCGTCCGGCAGCTGGGCAAGGACGGCTGGCTCGCGATCGGCTGGCCGCCGGAGTACGGCGGGCAGGGCCGGCCGATGCTCGACCAGCTCATCTTCACCGACGAAGCGGCGGTCGCCGGGGTGCCGGTCCCGTTCCTCACGGTGAACACCGTCGGGCCGACGATCATGCGCTACGGCACCGAAGAGCAGAAGGCGTTCTACCTGCCGAAGATCGCCGCCGGTGAGCTGCACTTCTCGATCGGCTACTCCGAGCCGGAGGCCGGCACCGACCTCGCGTCGCTGCGGACGCGCGCGGTGCGCGACGGTGACGAGTACGTCGTCACCGGCCAGAAGATGTGGACCAGCCTGATCGAGCACGCCGACTACGTCTGGCTCGCGGTCCGGACCGACCCGGAGGCGAAGAAGCACCGGGGCCTGTCGATCCTGATCGTGCCGACGTCGGCGCCCGGGTTCTCGTGGACCAAGGTGCACACGGTGGCGGGGGCGGGTACCAGCGCGACGTACTACGACGACGTGCGCGTGCCGGTGTCGGCGCGCGTGGCCGAGGAGAACGCGGGCTGGCCGCTGATCACCAACCAGCTCAACCACGAGCGCGTCGCACTGACGTCGTCGGCGCCCGTCCGCAAGGCGCTCGCCGACGTTCTGGCGTGGGCGAAGGAGACCGGCGCCATCAACCAGGAATGGGTGCGGCTGCACCTCGCGCGGGTGCACGCCGGCGCGGAGTACCTGAAGCTGCGGAACTGGCGGATCGCCTGGGCGGCCGCGGCGAGCGAGCTGGGCCCGGCCGACGCGTCGGCGACGAAGGTGTACGGCACGGAGTTCGCGATCGAGGCCTACCGGCTGCTGATGGAGGTGCTCGGCGCGGCCGCCGTCGTCCGCGACGGATCGCCGGGCGCGCTGCTGGCCGGGCGGATCGAGCGGCTGCACCGCTCGGCGCTGATCCTCACCTTCGGCGGCGGCACCAACGAGATCCAGCGGGACATGATCGCCGCGACCGCCCTCGGCCTGCCCGTCACGCGCTAGGAGCGTCCCATGGACTTCACCCCTTCCGAGGCGTCGGCCGACCTCGCGGCGCTGACCCGGCGGATCCTCGCCGACAAGGTCACCCACGACCCGCACGGCACCGGCGGCTTCGACGCTCCCCTGTGGACGGCGCTGGGCCAGGCGGGTGTGCTCGACGCGGCGCTGCCGTCGTCGCTCGGCGGTGGCGGGTTCGGGCTGCTGGAGCAGTGCGCGGTCCTCACCGAAATCGGCCGTGCGGTGGCCGCGGTCCCCTACCTGACCTCGATCACGATGGCGGCGTCGGCGCTGGCGGAGTTCGGCACGCCGGAGCTGGTCGACCGCTGGGTGCTGCCGGTGCTGCGAGGAGAACGTGTTCTAGCGGTGGCACTGTCCGGCTTCACCGCCTCGGACGGCCGCTTGTCCGGCACCGAGTCCGCGGTGGCGTTCGGCGCCTTCGCGAACGGCTTCCTGGTGGCCGTCCCCGGCGAGGTGTTCCT
This sequence comes from Amycolatopsis sp. NPDC051758, assembly GCF_044453095.1. NCBI lineage: Bacteria > Bacillati > Actinomycetota > Actinomycetes > Pseudonocardiales > Pseudonocardiaceae > Amycolatopsis > Amycolatopsis sp. NPDC051758. The sequence continues at coordinate 625,068 of NZ_JBITCJ010000003.1, forward strand.
CGTCGACGCGGCGGCCCCGGGGGTCACCGTGCGGCCGCAGCAGACGGTGGATCACGCGGACGCTGGTCTGCTGGAACTGTCCGAGGCGCCGGGGATTTCGCTGGGCGACATCGGTGAGTGGCTGCGCCTGCGCGGCACGGTGGGCGTGTGCGCGCAGCAGCTCGGCGTTGTCGAGCGGGCGCTTGAGCTGACCGCGGCGTACGCGGCCGAGCGCAAGCAGTTCGACCACGTCATCGGCGGGTTCCAGGCGGTCCGGCAGCGTCTCGCGGACGCGTACGTCGACGTCGAAGCGGTCCGGCTTACGTCGCTGCAGGCCGCCTGGCGGCTCGCGTCGGACCTCCCGGCGGCGGAAGCGGCGGCGACGGCGAAGTTCTGGGCCGCCGAAGCCGGGCACCGGGTGGCCCACACGACGGTCCACGTCCACGGCGGTGTCGGCATCGACGTCGACCACGTCGTGCACCGCTACTTCGTGGCGGCGAAACGCTTGGAGTTCCTGCTGGGCCCGGCGACCTCGCAGCTCCTGGCCCTCGGCGACCAGCTGGCCGCGGACGCCTGAAGCCCTACTCCGCCGCGTAGGTCCAGAACTCGCGCATCAGCGGGGTCGGCGCCGGGCTCGTCATCTCGACCTGGGTGAGCAGGACCGTGACCGTGCCCGTCGCGGGGACCACGTGCCAGGCCGTGCCCGCGCCGCCGATCCAGCCGTAGCGGCCGGGCACGTGCCACGGTTCCCGCGCCTCGACGTCGACCGAACCGCCGTAGCCCCAGCCCTGGCCGTCCAGGAACATCCGGCCGGCCTCACGCTGGGCCGGCGTCAGGTGGTCGGTGGTCATCCGGCGCACCGACGCCGTCGTCAGCAGCCGGCGGTCGCCCACCGTGCCTCCGGCCAGCAGGAACCGGCCGAACGCGAGCAGGTCGTCAGCCGTCGAAACCAGGCCCGCCGCCGCGGACGGCAACGCCGGCGCGGAGCTCCACCGGCCCTCCGGCGAGTCGATCAGCCGCAGCCCCGCCTCACCGGGCCGGTACGCGCTGGTGAACCGGCCCAGCGCCGCGGTCGGCACGAAGAACCCGGTGTCGGCCATGCCCAGCGGCTCGAACAGCCGCTCCGCCAGGAACTCCGGCAGCGGCCGGCCCGACACCCGCGCGATCAGCACCCCCTGGATGCTCGAACCGGTGCCGTAGAGCCACCCCTCGCCCGGCTGGTGCAGCAGCGGCACCTGCGCCAGCGCGGCGGTCCACTCGTCCGGCGACAGGTCCCGCGGCGCCGCTGCCGGGTGGCCCAGCACCTGCAGCAACAGGTCGACGGCGGGCAGCGTCATGTCCGCCGCGAAGCCGTACCCGCAGCGGAAAGTGAGCAGGTCGGCGACCGTGATCGGGCGGGCGGCGGGCACGACGTCGTCGACCGGCCCGGCCGGCGTCCGCACGACCACCGGCGACGCCAGCTCCGGCAGCCATCGCGCGATCGGGTCGTCCAGCGCGAGCTCACCATCGTCGACGAGCAGCATGACCGCCGCGGCGACGATCGGCTTGGTCAGCGAGGCGATGCGGAACAGCGAGTCCCGCGCCATCGGCACGGTGCCCCCGGCGTCGGCCGAGCCCACCGCCGCCACCTCGACCTGGTCGCCGTGCGCGACGAGCGCGACCGCGCCGGGCAGGTCCGCGGCGTGCCCCTTCAGCAGTTCGGTGAGCATGCTCAGTCCTGGGGGTTGATGGCGCGCAGGCGCCGCGGGCCGGTGTCGGGCCGGGACGGCGGTGGCCCCAGGACAAGCCGGGCATTGGCGACAAAAGCGCCGTCCGGCGACGCCAGGATCGGGTCGAGCACCAGCGACCGCACCTCCGGGTTGTCCTCGGCCAGCGCGGCGACCCGCAGCACCATGTCCTGCAGGGCGGCGAGGTCGGCGGGCTCGTCACCGCGGTAGCCGGTGAGCAGCGGCGCCGTCCGCGGCTCACGCAGCAGCGTGGCCGCGTCGACGTCGGTGAGCGGCACCGCACGATACGCGCGGTCGCCCAGCAGCGTGCTGACCAGGCCGGACAGCCCGAACGACACGAGCGTGCCGAACGACGGGTCGTCCTGCAGCCCGATCACGCACGACAGGCCCTTCGGGGCCATCCGCTGGACGTAGACGTCGTCGTCGCCGGAGATTTCGCGCAGCGTCTCGTAGGCGGTGCGCACGGCTTCGTCGGAGGCCAAGTCGAGCCGCACGCCGGCCAGGTCGGGCCGGCCGCGCAGGCGTTCGTCGACGGCCTTGAGCGTCACCGGGTAACCCAGCTCGGCCGCCGCCGCGACCGCGTCGTCCACTGTGGACACGACGCGGAAGGGGACGACGTTGATGCCGTAACAGCCCAGCAGCCGCACGACGTCGGTGTCCGACAACAGCGTCGTCTTGCCGCTCTCGCTTTCCAGGAGCTCGCGGACGATCACCTGCGCCTGTTCGGTGTGGATCCCCGACGGCGTCACGAGCGTGCCTTGCGGGCGCTGCCGCCACGCCGCGTACCGGATGACCTGGGCGAGGGAGTTCACTGCACGTTCCGGGCTCGGGTACGACGGGATCGAGCCGCGCGTCGGGACGCCGTCTTCGGACAGGACGGCGAGCTCGTCCGGCACTCCTTCGGCGGCGAGGAACGTCGAGACGATCGGCTTGCGCTGTCCCAGTTCGACGACGGTTTCGCGCAGGGCGCGTGCGTACGCGGTACCGGGGATCGCCACCGGCGGCGCGAACACGACGACCAGCGCGTCGACGTCCGGCGACGTCAGCGCCTCGCCGACCGCCTTGGCGAAGTCGTCGGGCCCGGCCTGCGGGCCGACGTCCACCGGGTCCGACGCCAGGCGCAGCCCTTGCATCCGCGCGGTGTCGGCGGCCAGCAGCCCGATCGCGCTGGAGTTGCCGACGATCGCGACCCGCGGCCCGGCGGGCAGCGGCTGGTGGGCGAACACGAGCGCGGTGTCGAACAGCTGCGCCAGCGACTCCACCCGCACGACGCCCGCCTGCTCGAACAGCGCCTGCACGCTGGCCTCGTCGATCTCCGTCGACGTCGCCGCCAGCTGCGGGCGGACGGCGTGCCGCCCCGATTTCACCGCGACGATCGGCTTCGTCCGCGCGAGCCGCCGGGCCAGCCGCGCGAACTTGCGCGGATTGCCGAACGACTCGAGGTACAGCAGCACCAGATCGGTGTCCGGGTCGGTTTCCCAGTACTGGAGCAGGTCGTTGCCGGAGACGTCGGCGCGGTTGCCGGCCGAGACGAACGTCGAGAGCCCGAGCCCGCGCGACTCGGCGTCGGCGAGGATCGCGGTGCCCAAAGCGCCGGACTGGCAGAAGAACCCGGTGCGCCCGCGGGCCGGCAGCCGCGGCGCGAGGGTGGCGTTGAGGCGGATGCCGGGCGCGGTGTTGAGGACGCCGAGCGCGTTCGGCCCGACCACGCGCATGCCGTGCGCCCGCGCCTCGCCGACCAGCCGCAGCTCGGCGTGCAGGCCGTGCAGGCCCGCCTCGGCGAACCCGCCGGAGACGATCAGCAGCGTTTTCACGCCCTTCGCCAGGCAAGCGTCCAAAACGGACTCGACGACCTCGGCGGGCACCGCGACGACGGCCAGGTCGACCTGGTCCGGGATGTCGAGCACCGAGGCGTAGGCGCGGACGCCGCGAACCGAGTGGTGCTCCGGGTTGACCGGGTAGACGGTGCCCGTGAACGCGGCGGCCAAGAGGTTCGCGAAGGCGACGTGCCCGACCTTGCCCGGCTCCGCGGACGCGCCGATCACCGCGACCGACGTCGGGTGCAGCAGGTTGTGCACACTGCGCGCCTCGGCCGCCTGCTCCCGCGAGCGGGCCACGGCCAGCGACTCCTCGGTCGGGTCGATGTCGAACTCCAGGTGCAGCACGCCTTCCTCGATCTCGCGGCTGACCTGGTACCCGGCGTCGCGGAAGACGCGGACCATGGCGGCGTTCTCGGCGAGCACCTCGGCGACGAACCGGCGCAGCCCGCACTCAGACGCGGCCGCGGCGAGGTGTTCCAGCAGGATCGAGCCGACTCCGCGGCCCTGGTGCGCGTCGCTGACGACGAAGGCGACCTCGGCCGACGGGCCGTGGTCGAGCCGCTCGTACCGGCCGACCGCGACGATGTCGTCCCCCAGGAACGCGGCGAACGCGACCCGGTCGTGGTGGTCGACGGTGGAGAACCGCTTCAGGTCCTTCTCCGGGATCCGCGGGTAGGCGCCGAAGTAGCGGAAGTAGCGCGTGCGCTCCGACAGTTTCCCGTGGAAGGCGACGAGCCCGTCGGCGTCACTGGGCACGACCGGGCGCAGGTGGACGGTGCCGCCGTCGGACAGCACGACGTCGGCCTCCCAGTCGCGGGGGTAGTCGAAGGGATCACGGCCGGCCATCGTCAGTCCCTGGGGTCGTCCGGATCGAGGCCGTGCAAGGGGAAGACGGCCCGGCGCGTGTCCCGGACGGCGACGTCGACCGGGTCGTCCTCACCGTCACCCCACGGCTTGAACTCCGTGTCGCGGTCGTCGGTCATCGCCAGAGGCAGCTCGGCGCGTGGAGCCGCTTTCTTGACGGTGGAGATCCAGCCGGGCGGCAACGGCGTCGACGGGGCGACGTCCCGGTCGAGGACGGTGGCGATCAGGTGCGTCCACGACCGCGGCACCACCCGGATCAGCTGGTAGCCGCCCCCGCCGACGGCGATCCACTTGCCGCCCGCGTACGTCTCGGCGAGGTCGCGCAGGGTGCTGTAGATGGTGCGGTGGCCGTCGACGCTCAGCGAGAGGTCCGCGAGGGGATCTTCTTCGTGCGAGTCGACGCCGCACTGGGTGAACAGCAGCTGCGGCTCGAAGTCCGCCAGCATCGACGGGACGACGGCGGTGAACGCCCGCAACCAGCCCGGGTCCCGGGTGCGCGGCGGCAGGGGAATGTTGACGGAGGTGCCGTCGGCCTTTCCGCGGCCGGTCTCGCCGGAGTAGCCGGTGCCCGGCCAGAGCGTGAAGGGGTGCTGGTGCATCGAGATCGTGAGGACCCGCGGGTCGTCGTAGAACGCCGCCTGGACGCCGTCGCCGTGGTGGACGTCGGTGTCGATGTAGGCGATCCGCTCGAAACCGTGGTCGAGCAGCCACGAGATGGCGACCGCGCAGTCGTTGTAGACGCAGAACCCGGCCGCCTGGTCACGCATGGCGTGGTGCAGCCCGCCGGCGATGTTGACCGCGCGGGTCGCCTCCCCCTCCGCGATCTTGCGGGCGGCCAGCAGCGTCGAGCCGACGACCAGGGCGGAGGCGTCGTGCATGTCGGTGAAGACGGGGTTGTCCGCGGTGCCCAGCCCGTGCCCGACGTCCCACCCGACCAGCGGCGCCTCCCGCACGGCGGCGAGGTATTCGGGGGCGTGGATCCGCAGCAGCTCCTCGTCCCCGGCGGCGGACGGCACGAGCAGCTCGACCCCGTCGAGCACCCCGAGCTCGGTGGCCAGCCGGACGGTGAGTTCCAGCCGGACGGGGTTGAACGGGTGTTCCCCGCCCAGGTCGTAACCCAGCAGGGCGGAGTCCCACACGACAGCCGGCGACATACCGTCCGACTGTAGTGCCCGCCGCGGCGATCCGTGGTTTCGAAAGCCGCGCTCCGGCTCTCGCACCTCCCGTGCCGTGCTCAGCCCGGGAGGTTGCCCGTCGCCGCCGGACGCTCCGGGTCACGCGACCAGTGCGACCACGAGCCCGCGTACAGCCCGGCGCCGGCGTGGCCCGCGAGCTCCAGCGCCAGCACCACCGAGCTGGCCGTGACCCCGGAGCCGCAGTACGCGCCGACCGGCTCGCCCGGGCGCAACCCCAGGTCCGCGAACCGGGCGGCCAGCTCCTCGGGCGCGCGCCAGCGGCCGTCCTCACCGGTGTGGCCGGCGAACGGCGCGTTCACCGCGCCCGGGATGTGGCCGGCCCGCGGGTCGACCGGCTCGGTCTCACCGGCGTAGCGCGGGGTGGCGCGGGCGTCGAGCAGCAGGCCGTCGCGGGCCAGGGCCGCCGCCTCGTCGGCGTCGAGCACCGGCATCGCGCCCGGACGGACCGTGATGTCACCCGGCTCCGGCCGCGCCGGCTCGGTGTCGACGGGGTGGCCGTCGGCGGTCCACGCCGCGTAACCGCCGTCGAGGACCGCGACCTCGTCGTGGCCGGCCCAGCGCAGCAGCCACCACGCCCGCGCGGCCACCGAACCGTCGGCGTCGTCGTAGACCACCACCGGCGCGCCCGCCCGCACACCGGCCGCGCGAAGGTCGCGCTGCAGGTCGGCAGGGTCGGGCAACGGGTGCCGGCCGCCTTCGCCCGGCTCGCCCGCGAGCACGCGGTCGAGGTCGGCGAACACCGCGCCGGGCAGGTGGCCCTCCCGGTAGGAGTCGGCGCCGGGCGGGCCGGCGAGCCGCCAGCGGACGTCGAGGACGACGGGCCGGTCGCCGGCCGGGCCGCCGAGCGCGGCGGCGAGGTCGGTGGTGCTGATCAGCGGACGCATGCCTCCCATCTTCCAGCGGCCGCCCACCCGGCCGCGCCGGGGTGCGGACATATCCCCCACCGGCGAGTTGTTATCCGCAAGGCCCCCCGCCGCTGTCGGGGTCAACGACTACGATGAGCAACGCGGACGAAGGGGACAGCGTGAACGATCTCATCGACACCACCGAGATGTACTTGCGTACGATCTACGAGCTCGAAGAAGAGGGTGTCGTTCCGCTGCGCGCCCGGATCGCCGAGCGCCTGCAGCAGAGCGGCCCGACCGTGAGCCAGACCGTCGCCCGCATGGAGCGCGACGGGCTGGTCGTGGTGGCCGACGACCGGCACCTCCAGCTGACCGACCACGGCCGTGAGCTGGCCATCGCCGTCATGCGCAAGCATCGCCTGGCCGAACGCCTCCTCGTCGACGTCATCGGGCTCGAGTGGGAACACGTTCACAACGAGGCGTGCCGCTGGGAGCACGTGATGAGCGAGGCCGTCGAGCGCAAGCTGGTCAAGCTGCTCGACCACCCGACCACCTCGCCCTACGGCAACCCGATCCCCGGCCTGGACAAGCTGGGTGACGGTGACCCGGCGCCGCCCGCCGAGGCCGACCTCGTCCGGCTCGACGAGTTCGCCCGCACCGGCGGCGGCCGTGTCGAGATCCGGCGCATCGCCGAGCACGTCCAGCTGGACGAGTCGCTGATGACCGAGCTCAAGTCCGTCGGCATCGTGCCGGGCGGCACGGTCACCATCGGCCGGGCCAACGGCGGCACCATCGAGGTCACCGGCGGGGACACCACCGCCCAGGTCGCCAGCTCCGCGCTGCACGCCGTCCTGGCGCAGGCCAGGTGAGCCCGGCCTCGGAGGCCAAGGCGGCGTTCCGCACGGTGCACGGCGTCGAGCCGGCCGGTGTGTGGTCCGCCCCGGGGCGGGTCAACCTGATCGGCGAGCACACCGACTACAACGACGGCTTCGTGCTGCCGTTCGCCCTGCCGCACCGCCTGGCCGCGGCGGCGTCACCTCGCGAAGACGGCGTCCTGTCCGTGGCCACGCTGGGCGACGACGGCCAGCTCCAGCGCTCCGGCGACCTCAAGATCGCCGACCTCGCGCCGGGCACGGTCGGCGGGTGGGCCGCGTACCCGGCGGGGGTCGCCTGGGTGCTGCGCGACCAGGGCTTCACGGCCGGGGCCGACCTGGTCATCGCCGGGGACGTGCCGTCGGGGGCGGGACTGTCCTCCTCCCACGCGCTCGAGTGCGCGGTGTCGCTGGCGTTGCTCGGGCTGGCCGGCCTCGAGCTCGACGCGACCGGCGAGCGGGTCCCGGCCCGGCCCCAGGTGGCCCGGTGGGTGCAGCGCTCGGAAAACGACTTCGTCGGCGCGCCGACCGGCCTGCTCGACCAGACGGCGTCCCTCTGCTGCACCGAGTCCCACGTCCTGTTCCTCGACGTGCGGTCCGGTGAGCAGGAGCAGGTGCCGTTCGCCCTGGCCGAGGCCGGGCTGCAGGTGCTGATCATGGACACCCGCACGAAGCACTCGCACGCCGAAGGCGGGTACGGCGAGCGCCGGCGCGGCACCGAACGAGCGGCCGAGCTGCTCGGGGTGAAGGCGCTGCGCGACGTCACCGCCGAAGGCCTCGCCGACGCCCTCGACCGGCTGCCGGACGACCTCGCGCCGCTGGTGCGGCACGTGGTCACCGAGAACCAGCGGGTCCTCGACGTCGTCGCGCTGCTGCGCGAAGGGAAGATCGCCGAGATCGGCCCGTACCTGGACGCGTCGCACGTCAGCATGCGCGACGACTACCGGATCTCCACGGCCGAGCTGGACCTCGCGGTCGACGCGGCCCGGCAGGCCGGCGCCCTCGGCTCCCGGATGACCGGCGGCGGCTTCGGCGGCTCGGCGATCGCGCTGGTCCGCGACGCCGACCTGGCCGGGGTCAAGGCGGCCGTCGAAGCGGCGTACGAGAAAGCCGGCTACCGGCGGCCGCGGATGTTCACGGCGGTGCCCTCCCGCGGCGCCGGCCGCGACGAGCTCTGAGGCCGCGCGGGTCCGCCCGGGGCAACCCCCGCGCGGACCCGTGCGTCGCCATGGGGGAAGACTGTGGCGCACAGTCACCACCCTCGGCAGGAAGGCCTGGACGTGTCGGAGCAGAGCAACGCCCTGAAACTGGTCGTGACGGGCGGAGCCGGGTACATCGGCAGTGTCTGCGCCGCCCGGCTCGTCGAAGCCGGCCACCAGGTCACCGTGGTCGACGACCTGTCCACCGGCCACGCCGACGCCGTCCACCCGGACGCGCGGTTCATCGAGGGTGACGCCGCCGAGGTGGCGGGCAGCCTGCTTCGCGAGGGCTTCGACGGCGTGCTGCACTTCGCGGCGAAGTCGCTGGTCGGCGAGTCGATGGCGGAGCCGGCGAAGTACTGGGAAGGCAACGTCGTCACCTCGCTGCGGCTGCTCGAGGCCATGCACGAGCACGGCACGCCCCGGCTGGTGTTCTCCTCGACGGCGGCGGCGTACGGCGAACCGGACCAGTCGCCGATCCCGGAGTCCGCGCCGACCCGCCCGACCAACACCTACGGCGCCACGAAGCTCGCCATCGACGCGGCGATCACCAGCTTCGCCGTCGCGCACGGCCTGGCCGCGGTGAGCCTGCGCTACTTCAACGTTGCGGGCGCGTACGGCGCGTTCGGCGAGCGCCACACCACGGAAACCCATCTCATTCCTCTCGTCCTCCAGGTCGCCTCGGGCGACCGCGAGCGCATCCAGATCTTCGGCGACGACTACCCGACGCCCGACCACACCGCGATCCGCGACTACATCCACGTGGTGGACCTCGCGGACGCGCACCTGCTGGCGCTGAAGCACGCGACCGCGGGTGAGCACCGCATCTACAACCTGGGCAACGGCACGGGTTTCTCCGTTCTCGAGGTGATCGAGGCCTGTCGCGAGGTCACCGGCCACCCGGTGCCGGCGGCGGTAGCACCGCGCCGCGCCGGCGACCCGGCCGCGCTCGTGGCGGCCAGCGACCGGGCTCGGGAGGAGCTGGGCTGGAAGCCTGAGCGCACCGAGCTGACGGGGATCGTGCGCGATGCCTGGGAGTTCACCCAGGCACAGCGGGCTGCCCAGGGCTGAGGCATCCGCGCGGTGGGGGTGGGCCGGTCGGCACGCCCCCAACCGGCGCCCGTCTCGGACAGCCAGCGAGCTAGACCACGAAACGCTGGGCCCGAAGCCGGAACGCACGAGCTGACGAGGATGGTCCGCGACGCCTGGGAATTCACCCAGGCACAGCGGGCCGCCCAGGGCTGAGCCATCCGCGCAGCGGGAGTGGGCCGGTCGACCTGCCCTCACCAACGCCGGTCTCGAACAGCCAGCGACCCAGACCAGGAAGCGCTGGGCTGGAAGCCTGAGCGCACCGAGCTGACGGAGATCGTCCGCGACGCCTGGAGATTCACCCAAGCCCCGCGGGCCGCCCAGGGCTGAGGCATCCGTGCAGCGGGAGTGGGCCGGTCGGCCCGCCCTCACCGGCGCCGGGTTTCAGACCGCAGTTGCCGTATGTCCGATCGCGCCCTGACTCGTCGGCGCCGTTCTCGCCTGCCTCGGCCAGTGCCAGTTCGTGCGCAAAACCGGACGGCTTCCAGCGCGGGTAGCCAGCGACCGGCCTAAGCCGGAACGCACCGAACTGACCGGCCTCGTCCGCGACGCCGGGGAATTCACCCAGGCACAGCCGGCCACTCAAGCTTAGGACGCGGAACCGGAGTCCTCAGTGGACAGCGGGCAAGCACGAATCACGCCCTCTCGAAGCTGTCGAGGTCCACGGGTTCCAGGCCGAAGCCGGAAATGCCCGCCGGGTCGGCGGCCAATGCCAGGCCCAGCAGCACCTCCGGTGGCGTGCCTCGCTCCAGCACCGCCTTCAACAGCGTCGCCAAGACGTGGCCCGGAGCCGCCTCCAGCGCGTTCTCCAGCGCCATGCCCGCCAGAGTCCCGTCGCCGCGCATGAAGGCCGAATAGCCCAGCAGCGCCGCGGCTTCCGCGCGTTCCGGCGCCGGGAGTTCGCGGACCAGCGTCAGCCAAAGGCGCTCGGCCTCGCGGGCCGCCGGCAGGTGGGGTGGGACCGCCATCGCCAGGCACACGTCGCGGATCTCCGCGATCGTCAGGGCGCTGGCCAGCAACACGGCCTCCTCGTCCGTCGGAGGTCCTTCGCCGCGGAGCTGACGCTCGAAGGCCGCGCGGATCTCCGACGCCGCATCGGAAACGCGCGTTGCTTCGGGCCGCGGCGGCGAAGGCAGGCGCGCCAGCTGGGCAGCGCGGCGGGCGAGCGCGTCCGGCGAACGCGGGGTGAGCAGCGCCGCCAGTTCGTCGCGGCTGTCGAACGCCACCGTGCCGCAGCCGGTCGCCGCTGCGGCCGCCACGGTTGCACGGGGGTCCGGCAGGGTGCCGCCGCACTCCGGGTCGGCGTAGCACCCCCACGGCGCGTCCTCGGTGATCTCCGCGGTCCACATCGCGTGCAGCACCGGGAGGCCGAACTCGGCCAGCGCGTCGGCCAGTTCGTCGACGAAACCCGCGTGCGGTGGCGGGTCACCGGGTCTTCGCCGGCCGCCGACGACCACCAGTGTCACGCCGGTGTGCGCGCCCGTGGCGAACTTCGGGGCCAGTGCGCGGGCCTGGCGGACCTCGTCTTCACCGCGGGGGAGGTTGCCGCGCAGCACCAGGCCCAGGCGGTTGCCCACGGGGGCCCGGTGGCCGAGCGCGACGACGGAGTTCTCGGGCCGGAACCCGATCAGGTACGGGAGCGCGGCCAGCAGCTGCGCCGGGTCCCGGAGGTTGACCGGCGCCCGGCCGGTCGGGGTGGAAGTGGTCATGCCTCCACCGTGGGGCAGAACGGGGCCGGATGGGGCGGTGGCGGCAAATCTGTGGATCGCCGGGGCCGATGTGGACGGAACCGGGCGGGAGCCGGCCGGACGGCGGGTTTCTGTCGGTGGGGCGGGCTATGCTGCCCGGCCCCACCGACCGGTCCGGCTCAGCCGCAGTGCTCGAAACCGCTTTCGTAGGTGTTGCTGCCGACCGAGCCGCCCCACTTCACGCAGGTCGCTTCGGCGGTCTTCTTCACCGGCCCGGCGTAGTAGGTGAAACTGCCGGAATCGGTCGTCCGGGCCGAACCCTGGACCTCGAGGAACGCCGAGACCGGGCTGGCCGTGCCGAGCGACGTCGCCTTCAGCGTCGTCACGCAGTTCGCCTTGGTCGAGGCGTTGTACAGCAGGTACGCCGTGCCCGACGAGTTCGCCAGCGCCTGCTGGTCGACGACGGAGAAGCCGGAGCCGCAGACCTCTTCGGCGGAGTACGGGTTGCCGCCGCAGTTGTTCTTGCTGGTGAAGCTCGTGTGCCCGTAGTACGGCACGGCGACGCCGTTCAGCTTGGCCTTCTGGACGACACCGTCGAGCCGCTCCTCGAAGTGCAGGTGCGGGCCGCTGACCCCGCCGGTCGCGCCCGCCTTGCCGATTTCCCGGCCACCCGAGACCGACTGCCCGACCGAGACCTCCTGCTCCGACAGGTGCGCGTACCGGGTGCGCCAGCCGCCGCCGTGGTCCAGCTCGATCCACTTGCCGTAGCTGGTGCTGCCCTCGTTCGCCACCCGGGTCACGGTGCCCGACGCGGCCGCGAGCACCGGCATTCCGGTGATGCCCGACTTCTGGAAGTCGACGGAGTACTCCGGGCTGTGGCCGCTGAACGTCGCGGCGGTCACGGTGACCCCGCACTTGAACGGCACCTGGAAGTTCGGCGCCGCCGACGCGGTCGCCTGGCCGGCGAGGGTGAGGCCGAGCGCGGGCAGCGCCGCGGCGGCGGCGAACACGGCGAGCCGTCGCAACCTGGACATGGGGAGTACCTCCTGACAAACGGGGCAGCTTGACCCGCCAAGGGAAGCCCGCGTCGGTACATTTTCCGTACAACCACCCCGCGGAGGGCACCGAAGATGATCACCCGACGAGCCGATCTCCACCGGCTCCCGCAGGCCCAGGACTGGGTGCGCTGGGGGTTCGTCGCGGTGCCGATGTTCGCCGCGATGCCCCGCGCGAACACGCTCTCCTGGATCCTGATCGGCATCACCCTGGTCCTGTCGATCCCGCTGCTGTGGATCTTCGACGTCGCCGGCCACCGGCTGCTGCCGGTCATCACCCTCACCGTGATCGCCGCCGCGGGCGGGCTGTGGGCGGTGGTGCCGAACAGCTGGGCCTCGGTGACGATGTTCAGCACCACGTTCTTCGTCGTGCTCCGGCAGTCCAGGGTGCCGATCGTGCTCGCGGTCGGCGTCGACCTGGCCGTGATCACCTTCTGGGCCGGCCACCACCACGCGTGGGAAGGCGCCCTGCCGACCTACACGATCCTCGCCGTGGTCGTGCTGCTCGGGCTGAACCGGCGCACCCGGCTGGCCCGGATCGAGCAGACCGAACTGGCGCTGGCCCGCGCGCAGACGGCCACCGAGGAGCACGCCCGCGCCGCGGCGCTCGCCGAACGCGCCCGCATCGCCCGCGAAGTGCACGACGTCCTGGCGCATTCGCTCGCCGGGCTCTCGCTGAACCTGCAGGGCGCGCGGCTCATGCTGGTGCGCGACGGGGCGAGCCCGGACGCCGTCGCGCAGATCGAACGGGCCCAGAAGCTGGCGTCGGAAGGCCTCGCCGAGGCGCGGAAGGCCGTCGCCGCGTTGCGCGAGGACGCCGTCCCGGTCGAACGCACGATCGCGGACCTCCTGACCGCGTACCGGCTCGACAGCGGGGCCCGCGCGGACCTGACGATCGAGGGCGAGCCGCGTGAGCTCGACCCGGCGGTCGGCACCGCGCTGGTCCGCGCGGTGCAGGAGGCGCTGGCCAACACCCGCAAGCACGCGGCGCACGCCGATGTCGACGTCACGCTGGACTTCGGCGCCGGAACCGTCGCGCTGACCGTGGCCGACCGCCAGGGCAGGCGCCCGCCCGACGCGCCGGCGGCAGGTTACGGTTTGCGCGGGATGAGCGAACGGGTCGCGCTGCTCGACGGACAGCTCGAGAGCGGGCCGGGGGAGGACGGATGGCGGATTCACCTGACGGTGCCGGCGTGACACTGCGCGTGGTGCTGGCCGACGACCAGGCGGTGGTCCGGGAAGGCCTGGTCACGCTGCTCGGGCTGCTGCCCGGGGTCGAGGTGGTCGGCGCCGCCGCCGACGGGCTCACCGCGCTCGACCTGGTCGCCGAGCACCGCCCCGACGTTGTGCTGGTGGACCTGCGGATGCCGCGCTGCGACGGCGTCGAGACCACCGAGCGGATCCGCGCCGAGCACCCGGGCACCGAGGTCGTCGTGCTCACCACCTACGCCGACGACGAGTCGCTGCTGGCCGCGTTGCGCGCCGGCGCCCGCGGGTTCTTGACGAAGGACGCCGACGCCGAGGCCATCGCCCGGGCGCTGCGCTCGGCCGCCGCCGGTCAGTCCACAGTGGACGGCGAGCTGCAGCGGCGGCTCGTCGAGGCCGCCACGCGCAGCACGCCCAAGCGGGTCAAGGAGGTCGAAGGCCTGACCGCGCGGGAGATCGAGGTGCTGCGGCTGATCGCGGCGGGGCTGTCGAACACGGAGATCGCGCGCACGCTCGTGGTGAGCGAGGCGACCGTGAAGACCCACGTGAACCACCTGTTCACCAAGGCCGGGCTGCGGGACCGCGCGCAGGCGGTCGCCTTCGCCTACCGGGCCGGCATTGCCGACTGACGCTCGCGGTCAGGGGGCCGCACCGTCTCGATCCTGGTTCGCCGCGATCTCGGCGAGGAGGCGGAACGCGGCGTCGCGGCTGTCGTCGTTCGTCACCTTCGAGACGAGGAAGTTGGCGAAGTGCAGGTGGTGGGTGGCCACCAGCCGGTCGTGGAAGGTCCCGATGGACTGCACGGTCTCCGTGAACATCCTGAGGTAGACCACGGCGATGAAGTTGCCGAGGATCCCGCCGATGGCCCCGAGCGACGCCACCAGGATCTTCTCGAGCGAACCGGCCGGCGTCGCGGACCTGAGCAGCACGAACGCGATCGCGATCACGGCAAATCCGGCGACGATGCAGAAGATCCCGGTGAAGAAGATCAGCCCGCGCTGCCGCAGCGCCTGGTCGTAGTACCGCTTCAGCTGCTGGCTGTGCACCTGGAACAGTTTCATCGCCCGGCGCTCCAGCTCCTCGCCCGCCAGCATCTGTTCGAGGTCCTGCTGGCCCCGGATCGCCTCGATGTCCTTGAACAGCGAGCTCGATTCCATCCGGGCCCACACGCCGTACGCCAGCAAGCCGCCCGAGTACAGGAGGATCAACAGCGCGAACTTGGCGAAGTCGGCCGAAACGAACGCGAACCCGCCGCCCATCCCGCTGACCGCGGCGACCAGGATCGCGGCCGCGGAATACTTCTTCAGCCGCTGCCGCCGGGTCTCGATCCGGTGCACCCGCCGGTCGATCGCGGCGGTGTCGGTGGAGATCACCGGGTCGGTGTCCCCCAGTTCGAGGCTGCCGCCCGGGCGCCAGCACGCGGTCACGTGCACCGGCCGGTCGCCGCCGAGCCCTTCGAGCTCCTCCACCAGGGACTTCACCAGGGCCAGCACCTTGGCTTCGAAGTGGCCGCCCGCCGTCGAGCTGTTGCTCTTGGCCAGGTTCAGCCGTCCGTAGGCGTAGAGCCGCACGGTCATCGTCCCGCCGGTCGCGCCAAGTTCGACGGAGCCGTTCTGGACGTCCTTGAACTGCCGCTGGGCCGCGGCGAGGAGCCGGTCCCCCAACCCGCTCTTGAGGGCGGCGAGCCGGTCCGCGCCGAGCGACGAGCCGTCCGCGTCCCGGACGATCAACCCGATCGACACCAGTTCCCCGGACGCGACCAGGAAATCGGTGGCCGCCCGCAGTTCTTCCAGCTTCACCATGACGTCCTCCCCGACGGATCCGGCAGCCGCTGTCCCCTATCCGGACCTCCGGAACCCGCCCGTGATACCGGCGGGAGGCAATCAGTTCCCGCGGAGCAGGCGCTGGGTGAACCCGGCGTCGACCAGCCGGCCGAACGCCCGCTCGACACCCGCCGGGACCCGTTGCGGGATCGCGAAACCCCGCGCCGCGTACTCCGTGATCCGCTGGGTTTCGCCGACGAGCATGCCGATCACGCGGTCTTCGTCCTCTTCGCCGGTGAGGTGGTCCTCGAACGACACCGCCTTCGACGCGCACACGAGGTCGACGCCGGGCCAGAGCCGCTTCGCCGTGGCGTAGGCCCGCCGCTGCTGGTACGGCCGCGTCACCAGCGTCACGGACCGGACCTCGCGCTCGGCGAGCAGCGCACGGGTGAACACGATGTTCTCCCCCGTGTTGCGGGCCTCGGGCTCGACCAGGATCGCCTCGGCGGGCACGCCGAGCTCCAGCGCGATCTCGCGGTAGTGGACCGCTTCGCCGCGCGGGAAGCGCTCCACCGTCGTCGGCGCGTTGGCGCCGGTGAAGACGATCAGCGGGAACCGCCCGGCGTGGAACAGCTCCGCCGTGTGGACGGCTACGCCGGGATCGCGGCTGCCGAGCCCGATCCCGACGTCCGACCGCCGCCGCGGGTGCCGCAGGTCGTGGTAGTCCCATAACGTGCGGACGTCGGCGTGGAGCTGTTCCGGCAGCATCAGCCGAACGCGGCTCGCAGGGCCGGCTTCCCGCCCGTGACCGGCAGGGTCACCGACGTCTTGGTCAGGTCGAGCGCCAGGCCCGCGCCCGGCTTGGGCCGCAGCGTGTAGTCGTGGTCGCTGGAGGCCAGCAGGAACTCGAGCCGGTGCCCCGCCGCGAGGACGTAGTCCTTCGGCATCAGCTCGACGCCGATGCGGTAACCCCGGCCCGGCGTGATCGGCTCGGTGCGGGCCGGCGACGTGCGGTTCTGCGGGTCGGTCCAGCCGCGGCTGATCACGTGGGACGTGCCGTCCGGCGCCCGGTCGAGCAGGATCGCCGAGACGTTCGCCGCGGGCCGGTCGAACGACAGCGCCAGGTCGGCGCGCGCCGTGCCGGACAGGCGTACGGACTGCTTCGCCGCCGAAGTCGCGTACAGCAGCCGGTTGCCGGACGACGCGAGGCCGGCCAGCTGCTCGATCGTCTTGCCGGAGTCGTCGGCGAGGGTCTCGACGGTCGCCGTACCCGGCACCGGGTTGCGGGTGTTGATGGTGCCCTTCGCCTTGCCGCCGGGCCACGGGTAGACGCGCACGTCGGCCGTCGTGGGCGCCGGCCAGTCGGCCTCGTCGACCCACGAGAGGTCCTCGCGCTGGATCGTCGCCTTCGGCTCGTCCTGGATGCCGTTGTCGATCCCGTAGAGGTAGTGCGACATCCACTTGTTCAGCGTGGCGAGCCAGGCGTCGCGCCGCAGCGAGTACGGGTCCGCGTGCCCGGCCTGGTGCAGCCAGATCTTGTGCTCGACGCCGTGCGCCTTGAGCGCTTCGTACCACTCGGCGACCTGGTCGGTCTTGACGTTCCAGTCGTTGAGGCCGTGCACCGCGAGCACCGACGCGTGCACCTTGGCGACGTCGTTGCGGTAGTTGCGGACGTCCCAGAACGGCGTGTAGTCGCCGGTCACGCGGTCCTGGTCGCGCACCAGGCCGTCGATCACCGGGCGGCAGATCTGCCGGTCCTCGCGGGTGTAGACGTACTCGGCGAGCACGTCTGCGTCCTCGCCCTGGTAACCGCCGGCGGCGACAACCGCGCCGTCGTTGCGGTAGTACTGGTACCAGCTGGAGATCGCGGCGATCGGGACGATCGTCTCGAGCCCTTCGACGCCGGTGCTCGCGACGGCGTTGGGCAGCGTCCCGTTGTAGGACACGCCCATCATGCCGGTCTTGCCGGTGCTCCAGTCGGCCTTCGCGGCGGCGCCGGCGGCGTCCCGGGCGGGCGTGCGGCCGTTGAGCCAGTCGACGACCGAGCGGGCGCCGATCGTCTCGTTGACGTCACCCGTGGTCGGGCAGCCGGTCGAGAGGCCGCTGCCGAGCGATTCGCCGTACACCACGGCGAACCCGCGCGCGGTGAAGTAGTCCTGGTAACGCCAGGTGATCGGGGTGGCCGGGCCGACGCCGTGCGCGGCGACGCGCGGACCTTCCGGACCGCGGGCGTGGCCGGGCGCGTACAGCTCGACGTCGACGTCGTGGTTCGCGACGTCGTTGCCGCCGGCGTAGTACGGGCTGGCCTGGTAGACGACCGGCACCTTCATCCCCTGCTGCGTCGCGCGCGGGCGCACGACCTGGGCGTGCACGAGGTCGTCGGCGCCGTCGTGGTCGCTGTCGACCGGCGCGGTGACCCAGACGTCCTCGCGGACGACGTCGGCCGGGTCGAACACCGGTTGCGCCTGGCCGCCGGTGAACACCGGGGCGGGCGGGTCGGCGGCTTCGGCGGTGACCGCGGTCAGCGGCAGGCTCGCCAGGGCGAAGAGCAGGACGGCTGTTCGTGCGGCTTTCACTCAAACCCCCAAGCCGGGCGAAGCGGACGCTTGAAGACACTTCCGTCCGGCCCGATCCGGTGTCAAGAGACTAACGTCGGGGGCATGCCGACCGTGGAAGCGCCGATCGCCGCCGTGACCGTCTACCCGCAGCAGGCCCGGATCACCCGCCGGGGCAAGGCGCCGCTCGACGGCGGGCCGCGCCTGACCTTCGCCGGGCTCCCCCTGGCCCTCGACCCGGGCTCGGTGCGCGTTACCGGCACCGGTCCCGCGCTGATCACCGGCGTCGACGTGCGCACCGAGCGGCACGCGGCGCCGGCCGACGCCGCCCTGCGGGAGCTCGTCGAACAACGGCGGGCGGACCAGGCCACGCTCGACGGCGTCGTCGACGACGAAACGGCCGAAGCGATGAAGGTGGATCTGCTGAACTCGCTCGCGAAGCGCAGCGGCGGCAGCTTCGCCAAGGCACTGGCCGCCGGGACCGCTGAGCCGTCACGCGTCACCGAGGTGACCGACGCGCTGAGTGCGCGGCTGGCCGCGGCGCTGAAGGCCCGGCGGGCTCTCGCGGACCGGATCGCCCGGTTGCGTGAGGACCTCGCCGCGCTCGACCGCCGGATCGAAATGCACAGCGCACAGTCCGAACAGGACAGCACGTCGGTGGTGGTGGAGCTGGAGATCTCGGATCCCGCGGCGTCGGCGGAGCTGGAACTGTCCTATGTGGTCCCGGGAGCGAACTGGGAGCCGGGTTACGACATCCGGGTCCGCGGCGCCGACGTCACGGTGATGTCATACGGGCTGGTCACCCAGCACACCGGCGAAGACTGGCCGGAGTGCGAACTGGCGCTGTCGACGGCCCGGCCGGCGGTTTCGGTGGTCGTCCCGGAGCTTTCGCCGTGGTACCTGGACCGGGTCCACCCAGTCCCACCGGCGCCGGCGGCCGCGTACGGCGGCTCCGGCGGCGGCATCCCCGAGGGCGCGCGGATGGCCCGATTCACAGCGGCGTCGGCGAGCCTGGCACCGAAGTTCGCTTCGGTCGAGCAGGGGACGACGGCGGTCACGTACCGGCCGTCGCGCCCGGTGGCGGTGCCCTCGGGAGCGCAGGGGCACCGGACGACGTTGGCACAGCTGGATCTCACCGCTTCGCTGGGATATGTGACGGCGCCGGTGCTGGCCGAGGAGGCTTATCTGCGGGCCACGGTTGTCAACACATCCGAGCACGCGTTGAGGCCGGGTCGGGCTTCGGTGTTCCACGACGCGGAGTTCGTCGGGACGACGGTCTTGGAACCTTGGGCGCCTGGAGAGGAATTGGAACTGGCGTTGGGTGTTGACGACCGGATTCGAGTCGAGCGGGAACTGGTGCGCCGGACGGCTTCGAAGGCGACGTTGTCCGGGCAGAAACGGCGTGAAGCGGAGTACCGGATTTCGGTCGGGAACCACGGGCCGCGTTCTGCGGTCGTCACGGTGCTGGACCAGGCGCCGGTTTCGCGGGACGACACGATCACGGTGAAGGACGTTCGCACCTCGCCCGATCCTGTCGAGACGTCGGCGCTGGGTGAGTTCACGTGGAAGCTGACGTTGGAGCCGGGTGAGACGGGCGTGGTGACGTTGTCGTATCGGGTGGATGTCGCGAAGGGCGTGGAACTGTCCGGCTGGCGGGAATAAGTGTCAGCCGGCCTTGCGGATGAGTCCGGTGTATCCGGCGAGGGCCAGCGTAGCCAAGCCCCAGACCGCTGCCTGCACAAGCCAGATGGCCACGGTGAACAGGCTCGCGCCAGGCACGTCGGGGTTGATGTCACACCGCGCGCGGATCCCGGTCGGTGACAGGGGCAAGCCTCGGTCGAGCCCGAGGCCGACCAATTCGACGGTGGTGCAGGGTCGTCCCGCCGGGGCCCCGAAGTCGGAGACGCGCTCGGCGACGTTGTGGGACCCCTCTGCGACGCGCCCGGCCATGAACCCGAGGACCCCCGCCACAGCGAGCGCGCTTGCGAGCGCAAGCGCCGTTCGCCGCGTGCGGTAGCCGTACCCGGCGAGGGCGCCCCAGAGCTTGTGGATCCGCCGTGACCACCAGCCCCCGAGGGCTTCCGGCGCTCGATGATGCAGATCCTGCTGCTGCGCGATGAGGATCCGCCGGGCGTTGCCGTCGTGCCCGGCGGCCCGCTCCACCGCAGCCAGCTGCTGGTACGGCGCCGGCCGGTACTTCGCGGTGTGGAAGCGGATGACGTGCAGCCACTCTTCCCAGGAACTTCCCTCCAGCACCGCAAATGTGCAGTCGTCGACGTTGACGGTCTTCGCTCCGGCACACCTTTCCCGCGCACCCGGTGTCGAGCACACGATTCCGACGGGCCAGAACCAAGCACCATCGATCTTGGCTCCTTCGAGCACCACTGCGGGCCCAGTGTCGTTTTCGATGTTTGCGCCGCTGAAGACGAGCTGAGAACCCACCCTGGTGGAAGACGCGCTCAGCGCCCCCCATTCCCCGCGACCGGCGATCCGTGTCTGGTCGAGCCGCAGATTTCCGTGGATGTCGGAGTTGTCGAGGGTCATTGCGGTACCGCCGTCGTTGCAGATCTTGGCGCCGGCGAAGTTCGCGGATCCGCCGATGCTGATGCCTTGCAGCACAATGGCTCCCGGATCGCCGTGGCCGACGATGTCCGCCCTCCGGAACTCCACCAAGCCGTCGGCACGGAGGCGGTCGCCGAACAGAGCCGGACCGGTGTCGTTGCGGACGACCACGTCATCAGCCAGCAGCAATCCCTCCACCTGCGCACCGACGAGCCGGACAGCGCCGAATCGACCCGAGCCGGACAGCTGCGCATCTCGAAGCAACAGGTTCCCTGCCACTCGCAGATTGTCGGCGGACAATGCAGGCCCTGCGGTATTCGTCAGGACCGTTTTATCGAGGTCGACTTCGCCATCGACTCGGGCGTCGGTGAGCCGGACCACACTGCTCTTCCCATCGCCTCTCGCACGTGTCCCTCGCAGCCGGAGAATTCCATCGACTCTGAGGTGCAACGCGTCGAGACCGCCGATGACGCAGTGGAGCACCATGATGTTGGGCAGATGCGCGCCACGCAATAAGATTTCGCCTTCGACCACGCAGCTGTCCAGAACGAGGCTGACGGAGCTGCGCACATTATCCAGGTCGAGCGTGTAACTGATCCGCGCGCCGCTCAGCCACACGCCGTGTGGATCGAGCGGGCCGTGCAACCCTATGAGCAGGTCGCGCAGAACCCGCGCCCGGATCTCTTGAGACGGATCGACGTCGTGGGCGAGATCGTCCGCGGTCAGACTGCTGCATTGGAAGGCGCGCTGGCCACGACGAACCGCGGCGACCAGGTCCCTTTCGGGACTGGTGAGATTCTCGAGCGCCGGCAGCGGCGGAAAGTCGGTCACCGGTGCACCGTAGCCGCGGCACACGGCGCGAGGACGACTTTCCGCCCGCCGCCTTTGCTCAGCCCTGCGAGATGTACGCCTCCAGCTGTTCCTGGCTCTTCTCCAGCTCCTCCATCCGGTTCTTCACCACGTCCCCGATGGAGATGATCCCGGCCAGCCGGCCGTTCGCCAGGACCGGGACGTGCCGGATGCGCCGCTCGGTCATCAGGACCGACAGCTGGTCCACCGAGTCGTCCGGGCCGCAGCTGGCCACCAGCTTCGTCATGATCTCCGACACCGGGCCGTCGAGCAGGCCGGGGCCGTGCTCGTTGAGCCGGCGTACCACGTCGCGTTCCGAGACGATTCCGGCGATCGAGCCGTCCGGGGCGACCACCACCATCGCGCCTACGTTGTTTTCGGCCAGGCCGGCCAGCAGCGTGGTCACCGTCGTCTCAGGGGTGACCGTCGCGACTGCCGACCCCTTCTTGCGCAGCAGATCCGCAATCCGCATGGCGATCCTTCCCGTCGGTGAGCTGGATCACCACAGGGTAAGGGTGCCCGGACGTGCGCGAAAGTCCGGCAAACGGGGTGAATTCGTGGTATTGAAAACGATTCAGCCGAGACGTTCGGCCAGGCCGTCGAGCGCCAGGCGGATCCCGGCGGCGTAATCGTCGTCACAGAGGGCGTCGAGCCGGGTCCGCGCCAGCGACAACTGCTCGCGGGCCGCCGGGATGTCACCCAGTTTGCGGTAGTCCTCACCCAGGTTGAGGTGCAGTGACGGGTAGAACCCGCGCACCGCCAGCGACGAGTGGTGCTCCTGTGCCCGCGAGTCCGTCAGCGAATCCGCCGCCGCCAGCGCGCGCAGATCCCACTCGAGCTCTTCGGCCGGGTCGTCGCAGACGTCGGCCATGTGGTGTGCGAGCGCGACGCGGTGCAACGGGTCGCCGTCCGGGCCGATCGACGCCCACAACTGCGTGAAGGTCGCGTGCGCGCCGGCCCGGTCGCCGCCGATGTGCTGCCGCAGACCGGCGTCGATCGCCACCATCACGTCGTCGGTCATGCCGCTCCTTCGTCCACCAGCGCCCGCAGCCGGGCCAGTCCCGGCTCGATCCGCTCGGCCGCGACCGCACCGTAACCGAAAACGAGCCCGTGCCGCCGCTCGCCCACACTGAAGTCGCCGAGCGAATACAGCCGGACGCCGTGGCGCCGCGCGGCCTTCACGAGCGGGCCCGCATCGAAGTCCGAAGCCGCGCTCAGGTGCAGGCCCGCCGTCGACGGCAACGGTGTGAGGACGTCGGCGAAATCGCGAACGAGCAAAGCGGACAGCAGCTCGTGCCGCGCGCGGTAGACCTTCCGCATCCGCCGGACGTGCCGGGCGAAGCCGCCTTCGGCCATGAACGCCGCGAGCGCCGCCTGCTCGACGTTCGGCGCGTGCCAGTCGGTGAGGTACCGGGCCTTCACCAGCGCCGGCACCAGCGACGGCGGCGCGACGAGGAACCCGAGCCGCAGCGCCGGGGAAAGCACCTTCGAGAACGAGCCGACGTACCCCACCCGGCCCCGGGAATCCAGGCTGTGCAACGGTTCCAGCGGCCGCCCGGTGTAGCGGAACTCGGTGTCGTAGTCGTCCTCGACGATCACCGCGTCGTTCCGCTCGGCCCAGTCCAGCAGCTCGAGCCGCCGCTCCAGCGACATCGACAGCCCCAGCGGGTACTGGTGCGACGGCGTCACGTACACCAGCCGCGTCCCCGCCGGAATCGCGTCGACGACGATCCCGGACTCGTCCACCGGCACCGGCGCGACGCGGACGCCGCGCGCGGTGAGCACCAGCCGCGGCGGCGGGTAGCCCGGGTCCTCGACGGCGGCCAGGTCACCGTGGCGCAGCAGCACCCGCGCGACCAGATCGGTCGTCTGCTGGGCCCCGGCGGTGACGACGACCTGCGCCGCGGCCGCCCGCACGTCGCGGGACACCCCGACGTGCCGGGCGATTTCGGCGCGCAGCAACGCGTGCCCCTGTGGGTCGCCGTAGGTCATCAGGTCGGCCTGGCCGGCCCGCAGCCGCTGCGTGACCAGCCGACGCCAGGTGTCGAACGGGAACCGGGTGAGGTCGGGGACGCCGGGCCGGAAGTCGAACTCCGGTGCCGGGGCGAACGGCGCGGGCGGCGCCGGCATCGTGTCCCACTCCGGCAGCGGTTGTACGCCGGGGACGTCCGGCACGGGCTCGGGGCGAGCCGGTGAAGCCGTGACGAACGTGCCCGCGCCGACACGCCCGGCGAGGAACCCCTCCGCGGTGAGCCGGTCGTAGGCCGCGCTGACCGTCGTCCGGGAGACCGCCAGCCGCTGCGCGAGCTCACGCGTCGGGGGCAGCGCCTCGCCGGGGCGGATCCGGCCGGCCAGGATCGCCGCGCGGAGCTGCCGGTAGATCGCGTCGCGGTGGCCGCGCGTGCCGGTCAGGTCGATGTGGATCTCCACCCCGCGAGTCTAGATTGGACCACGAAGGTTGCCGCAGATTTGGCACTGTTCGTGGACCGATCCCGCGCCTAGCGTGCGAACCATGGATCTCCGCGAACTCGACCGCCGCGCCCTGCTCGTCCTGGACAAGATCGTCGCCACCACCACACCCGCCGACCTCGCCCGCCCGACCCCGTGCGCCGGCTGGACCCTGGCCGACCTGCTCCGCCACCAGGTCGGCGAGAACCACGCCTTCGCGACGGCGGCTCGCGAGGGCTCGGCGCCGGACTGGGACGCCGGTGACCTCGGCGACGACGCCCACGCCGCGTACCAGGCGTCCGTCGACGACTTCCTCGACGCGATGGCCGACGACGCCGTGCTGGAGCGGCAGCTCACCATCAACCACTTCGGGACGTTCCCCGGCACGATCGCCGCGCACATGCACCTCGTCGACACCGTCGCGCACGGCTGGGACCTGGCCCGCACGCTCGGCCTGCCCTACGAGCCGGACGCCGAAGCCGTCCACGCCGCCTTGCAGCTGGCCGAGCGGATTCCGGACGAGGGCCGCGAGGTCAACGGCTCCTTCGCGCACAGCGTCGACGTGCCCGCCGAGGCGAGCGAACTCGACCGGTTCCTTGCCCTGCTCGGCCGCGACCCGGCGTGGACCGTCAGCTGATGTCGGCGGGCGCGGCGCTCCACGTGTCGCACGACTTCGTCGCCTTGCCGTCGTAGCCCGCCTTCGCCCAGGACAGCTGATGCTCGCGCGAGCCGTGGGTGTCGCTGTCGTTGGCGCGGCCGTAGTCGGCCACGGCGGCGTTCGCCAGCGACCGGCTGATCGAACCCGAGCCGGCGACGGCGGCCAGGAACAGCGCGCCGAAGCAGTTCGCCTGCAGCTCGATCCGGCGGACGACCTCCTTGTCGGCCGCGCTGTCCTCGTCCGGCGAGGTCATCTTGTCCGCCGCCGCGGACAGGATGCCGCTCTCGCGCTGCACGTGGTGGCCGTACTCGTGGGCGATCGTCGCGATGTGCCGGGCCTTGTTCAGCCCGGCGTCCGACAGCATCCAGTCGGTCGGGGCGTAGATCGTGGTGTCGCCGCCGCAGTAGTAGGCGACGGCTTCGTTCTCCGTCGGCGCGTCGCCGCACGCGCTGTGCTCGGGCAGCGTCACCGACACCGTGGCGGTCAACGTCGGCTCGTTCGCCTTCTCCAGCGCCGGGCGCCACGACTGCTCGAGGCAGTCGGCCAACGCGCCGTAGTAGGCCTTGAGCTGCTCGGCGGCGCGGCCGAGGTCGGGCAGGGAGCAGGTGGCGGGCCCGGGGGTGATGCCCGCGGCGAGCAGCGGGTTGCGGGCCAGCTCCGGCACGGCCTTCGGCGGCTTGCCGCTGTTCGACCCCGTGCCGCCGTACGCCCGGCCGACGTCGGCGCCCTGCGCGGCGAACGCGCGCCCGTCCACCCGGCGCGGGATGGTGGCCGCGATCAGCGAGATGGCCAGCACGACGACCATGACCCCGCCGACGGCGCCCCAGAGCCGGTTGCGCGGCGGGGCGATCGGGACGGGTGGCGCGGCGGCCCAGTTCGGCGCCCACGGGCTCGGCTCCGGCGTCCAGGCGGGTTCCGGCGACCGGGCCGCCATCGGCGGCGGTGATGGCGGCCCGGGAAGACCGGATTCCCCCGGCGCGACCGGGCCGTCTGCGTCGTTCACGTTCTCCCCCTGCTCGCTGTGACCAGCATACGGACCACCGAGGAGGGCTGGATCACGAAACGAAAACGTGATCGGCTGGCCAGCGGGACGGCGGGCGGGCGAAACTGTGACCATGAGTGTCGAGGATCCGTACCAGTGGCTCGAAGACGTGACCGGCGACGATGCGCTCGGCTGGGTGCGCGCCCGCAACGACGAGACGCTCGCGGAGCTGACCCGCGGCGCTCGGTTCGCCGAGCTCCGGGACGAGCTGCGCGAGGTGCTCGACGCCGACGACCGGATCCCGTACGTGCGCCGCCGTGGTGAGCTCCTCTACAACTTCTGGCAGGACGCGACGCACCCCCGCGGCCTGTGGCGGCGGACGACGCTGGAGTCGTACCGGCAGGCCGAGCCGGAGTGGGAGCTGCTGCTCGACGTCGACGCGCTGGCCGAGGCCGAGGGGGAGAACTGGGTCTGGCAGGGCGCGACCGTGCTGCGGCCGGACTACCGCCGTGGCCTGGTCGAGCTGTCCCGCGGCGGCGCGGACGCCACCGTGGTCCGCGAGTTCGACCTCGACGCGCACGAGTTCGTCGAGGGCGGCTTCACCGTGCCCGAGGCGAAGACGCGGATCGGGTGGATCGACGCCGACCGCGTTTACGTCGGCACCGACTTCGGCCCCGGCTCGCTGACCAGCTCGGGCTACCCGCGGCTGGCCAAGGAGTGGCGGCGCGGCACGCCGATCGCGGAGGCCGTCACGGTCTACGAAGGCAAGCCCGACGACGTCTCGATCGGCGCGTCCCACGACCCGACCGAGGGCTTCGAACGCGACTTCGTCAGCCGCGCCGTCGACTTCTACCGCTCGGAGCTGTACCTGCGGACGCCGGACAAGCTGGTCAAGATCGACGTCCCGGACGACGCCAGCGCGTCCGTGCACCGCGAATGGCTGCTGGTCCGGCCGCGGACGGCGTGGACGGTCGGTGACACCGAGCATCCGGCAGGTTCGCTGATCGGGATCCCGTTCGACGACTTCATGGCCGGCGAGCGCACGTTCACCACGCTCTTCACGCCCGACGAGCACACGTCGCTCGACTACTGGGCCTGGACGCGTCACCACCTGCTGCTCGGCACGCTGCGCGACGTCCGCACCGAGCTGCGGACCCTGACACCGGGCCCGGACGGCTGGGCTGAGGAGCCACTGTCGGGCGGGCCCGAGTTCGGCAGCGCGGACATCTTCGACACCGACCCCGACGTCAGTGACGAGTACCTGCTGAACTCCAGCGGCTTCCTCCAGCCGTCCACGCTGAGCTATGGCCACGTCGGCGAAGAGGTCGAAGTGCTGAAGCAGGCTCCGGCGTTCTTCGACGCTTCGGGGATGGACGTCGCGCAGTACTTCGCGACGTCCGAGGACGGCACGAAGATCCCGTACTTCGTCGTCCGGCCGTCCGGCGCCGAAGGGGGCCCGACACTGCTGACCGGCTACGGCGGCTTCGAGGTGTCGCTGACGCCGTCCTACAGCGGGATGATCGGCCGCGGCTGGCTCGCGCGCGGCGGCACGTACGTCGTCGCGAACATCCGCGGCGGCGGTGAGTACGGGCCGAGCTGGCACACGCAGGCGATCAAGGCCGAGCGGCACCGCGTTTACGAGGACTTCGGCGCGGTAGCCGCGGACCTGGTTTCGCGGGGCGTCACGACGCCGGAGAAGCTCGGGATCCAGGGCGGCAGCAACGGCGGTCTGCTGATGGGCGTCATGCTGACGCGCTACCCGGAGCGGTTCGGCGCGATCGTCAGCCAGGTGCCGCTGCTGGACATGCGCCGCTACCACCTGCTGCTGGCCGGTGCGTCGTGGATGGCCGAGTACGGCGATCCCGACGAGGCCGCGGAGTGGGAGTTCATCTCGAAGTACTCGCCGTACCAGAACGTCCACAGTGGACGCTCATATCCGCCTTCGCTGTTCGTGACGTCTACGCGGGACGACCGCGTGCACCCCGCGCACGCCCGCAAGATGGTGGCGCGGATGCGCGAACAGGGTCACGACGTCCGCTACCACGAGAACATCGAAGGCGGCCACGGCGCGGCGGCGGACAACGAACAGCTGGCGTTCAAGTGGGCGCTGGTCTTCGAGTTCCTGTGGGAGCAGCTCACGAAGTGACCCGCGCGAGCACAACACCGCCGACGATCAGGGCGAGCGCGGCCACCCGGCCGAGGCTCAGCGGGTCCTTGTTCACGACAACGCCGAGCACGATCGCGCCGACGGCGCCGATCCCGGTGAACACCGCGTAGGCGGTGCCGACCGGGACGGTGTCCATCGCGCGTGAAAGCAGGTAGACGGCGGCGGCACCGAGCACGAAGCACAGCAGCGTCGGCCACGGCTTCGTGAAGTTCTCGGTCGGCTTGATGCTCTGCGACCAGGCGATCTCGACGAGTCCGGCGGCTACCAGCGTGATCCAGCCCATCAGGGTCCCTCCTAGGTGGACACGGCGTCCACTTCACTCAACTGGACGCCGTGTCCGGTTATTCCTAGGCTGGGGACATGCCCGAACGCGCCGACGCGGCCCGCAACCGCGCGAAGATCCTCGCGGCGGCCGAGGAGCTGTTCACCGCCCGCGGCGCGGCGGAGGTGACGATGGAGGACATCGCCCGCACGGCCGGCGTCGGCCGCGGCACGCTGTACCGCCGCTACCCGGACCGCGCGGCGATCGCCGTCGCCCTGCTCGACGAGCACGAGCGCCGCCTGCAGGAGTCCCTGCTGCACGGCGACCCACCACTGGGCCCGGGCGCACCCCCGGCCGACCGCCTGGCCGCGTTCTACGCGGCGATGGTGGAGCTGCTGGAGCGGCACGCGCACTTGGTGCTCGGCACGGAGGTCGGCCATTCGCGGTTCACGACGGGCGCGTACGGCTTCTGGCGGGCACACGTCCGGGCGTTGGCAGCAGGTGCGCCCGACCCCGACGTCCTGGCCGACGTCCTGCTGGCCCCGCTGGCGCCGGAGCTGTTCCTGCACCAGACCGCGCGGGGCGTCTCCCCCGAACGTCTCACTGCGGCTTTGCGGGAACTGGCGCTGCGGTCGCTCGCCTGACAAGCACGATCACCAGGAGGAACCGATGCCTCACAACGACGGATCGCGCAAGACCATCCGCTCGGACCAGGTCACCCGGCTCATCCTCGAGTGCGTCGAGGAACACGTGACCGATGCGAACGTCGAAGCCGCGGTCACCGACCTTCGCGAACACCTGGGCAGGTCGCACAACCGAGGTGGGCGAAAGATGCTGGAGCTGGCGGAGTTCGCTCACCGAGAAGCGCTGGCGGCCGGCGACACAGCGACGGCCGGACGCCTGGACGACCTGATCGGGCACGCGACGGGCCGCATTCTCACGGATGACGTAACGCGCCGCTACCAGCTCTACGACGCACGGGAAACCAACCTCAACGCGGTCGAGCTCATGACCTCGAACGCGCATGCGCTGGGCGCATACCGCGCCAGGGACTACCTCGTCGAGAATCCGGAGGCGACTGCCGCTGAGCTGGTGAATCACCTCGAAAGGCTCAGCGAGTTGTCCATCAGGGTGGTCGAAGACCGCGAGCGCGGCCACTACCGCGTCCTTCGCCTGAACACCGAATCACAGGTCTGGCTGGCCGAGGTCCTGGCCAGGCGGACGAGCTTCGAGCTCGGCAGCGAGCCTGAAGACGGAGTCCTCGACCTGTCGGACACCAAGCTGACGAACATGGTCGAGGCGGCGCACCTGCAGCTTCGCCGGGAACGGCTCGCAGTGACATCGACGTCGCTTCACCATCGGAACCGAAGTCGACATTCCGCTCCTGCGCCCGGATGGCTCGCTCCACGTGATCGAACTCAAACGCGCGAACGTGCCGCTGGTGCGGAACTACCGCACGTTCGGCCTGATCGTCGACCGGCGTGTGCACGAAGCGACAAGTCAGGTCGCGAACTACCTGACCGCCTTCGACGAAGATCGCGACGCGATACGCCGTAGGCACAACATCGATTCCAGGCGAGCGACAGCCACAGTCGTGATCGGGCATCCGGGATTCCAACCAGAGTTAAGCGAACAGGAGATCGCGGAGACGCTCCGGACTTACAACGCCGAGCACGCCCGGATCACGGTGATCACTTATCAGGAGCTCCTGGACAATGCCGAGCGCTCGCTCACCATCGACAGCGGACAGGACTAAACGAGCCCCCGCGGTCGAGCCCGTCGCGGAACATGCGGTGCTTTCGGTTTCGGCTCGTCACCACGGATCCGCGCGAGGGCGGCCTCGAAGGCGGTGAGCACGTCGGCGACGAACACGAGCCGTCCGACGCCCAGCTGCCGCAACGCCGGACCGTGATCGGCGGCGACGGTGATCACCACGCCGAGCAGCAGCACCCGCCAGCCCCCGAACACCGCGGCACGCAGCGGGTTGCTCCGGAAGCCGATTCCGAGCCGGTGACAGTGAAAGGGCACGTGCCGTTCCTCGTCGGCGAGGATCCGCGCGGCGACCTGCGTGACGAGCGGATCGTCCGTGCCGTCGCGCAGCGCCCGGTAGTACCGCAGCGCGACGACCTCGGCGATGAGCAGCACCATCAGCTCGAGCCGCAGCCCGAGCGCCCGCCGCAACCGGACGAACACGGTGTCGGACCAGTGTGTGGCGATGGTGGGCACCCCGGCGGCCTTGAGGAGTTCGGCGAGCATCCGCGCATGGTTCTGCTCCTCGGCGACGAAGAGCCTGACAGCGGCAAGATAGGTGCCGCCCCCGGCTTTCGCGATCAGGTTGGCGCCGTCGCCGGCTTCGCCGACCTGGAACCGCTGGATGCTCCGCGCGACGTCGGGATGCAGCCGGGCTCCGCGCGACCACGGTGGATCTTCGCGCTGCCGCCTGCGTTCGGCCTCGGTTTCGAAGTCCTGGAGCCAGAATTCGTGGGTCACCGCGTTGATGATGCCGGACCGGTGTGGTGGAAGCGGGCCGCTTCCGTGGAGATTCGGTGAAGCGACTTGTTCCTCTCGAGTAGTCAACGGGAAACACCTTGAGCTGCGCATCAGGACCGGACACGATCGGCGGCATGCTATTCATCAACTTCCGTGGCGACGACGGCGCGGACAAGGCCGCATGGCTGGATGCTGAACTCAGCGCGGTCTTCGGCAAGAACAAGGTTTTCCGGTCGAGCAGGTCGATCGACCTCGGGCACGACTACGAACCGATCATGTGGGACGCGGTCGACAACTGCTCCGCGATGATCGCCGTGATCGGAGACGGCTGGCTGTCCGACTCCCGACTGTTCGAGCCCGGCGATGTCGTCCGGCAGGAAATCGCCCGGGCGCTCGCGGCGGGCAAGCCGGTCATTCCCGTCCTCGAGCAGACGGGTCGCCTGCGCCGAGACGCCCTGCCCCCGGACCTCGCCGAGCTGGCCGACTGCCAGTACGTCCGGCTCACCTACCGCGATGCGCACGCCTTCCCCGGTCTGGTCGATCGGTTGATCGACGCCGCACCCGATCTCGGCATCGGCGTCCGGGACGGGATCAAGGATCTGGCCACGTGGTCTCGGGAGCGCACCGCGCTGACCGGTTCCCGGCTGCCCGCGGAGCTCGACCTGCTCGGCCGCGACGAGCAGGTCGCGCAGGTGCGGTCCTGGCTGTCCGGACCGCCGGGAAACTTGATCATCCGCGGTCAGACCTCCGACGAGGTCGCTGCGTTCACCGCCGCCGTCTTGGATGGCCACGACCCACACCATCGCGCGGTCAGGGTGACTTCGGCGGCAGGCTGGCAGCACGCGACCAGGATTCCCCCGTCGTTCCCCGCGGTCGTGGTGAGCGACGACGTCCCCGTGAGCGAAGCGCAGAACAGCCGCCACGTCGTCATCGCACGCGACGGGTTCGAACAGCGCCCCGGCGGGCTGAGCCTGCCGCGCATCCCGAGGGACAAGGCACGCGACGCATTCTTGGCGATGGGTGTGCCACTGCACCAGGCCGACGAGCTCGGGGGCCTCGCCCGGCGCAGCACGCAGGCCTTGATCCGGCGGCTGAGCCCGAACGCACCCCGTCCGCCGTGGGTCCAGCCGCCGGACTCGGCCATCGCCGCACCGCTTTCGCTCGTCAGCAGGTGGTCCACGACCAACAAAGCCGACCATGAGGTCATCGCCCGGATCACCGGCGAGGCGTACTCGCGGGTCGAGCGCTTCGCCACGGTCAGTGCGGCATCTCGGGACCCTTTCCTCCACCGCAGCGGTTCACGCTGGCAGCTCGCCGATCCCCTGGACGCGTGGTCCCAGTTGGCGGCGCAGATCAGCGACACGGACATCCGTCAGTTCAGCGCAGCGGCGATCGACGTCCTGAGCGAGAGCGACCCCGTGCTCTCCCTGCCGGACCCGGAGGTGCCGACCGCGAAGCTCACCGGCGCCATCCGGAAATGGTCGGACGACCTGCGGCAGGGAATCGCGCACGGCCTGGCCCGGCTCGGTGACTCCGGATCCGCCAGGATCGCCGGCAGCACCGCCGGTGACATCGCCGCGACGGTCGTCCACCAGCTGCTGCGGCAGGCCAACGCCGACCGGACCGGACTGGCCTGGCGTTCGCTCCGTGACGTTCTCCCGCTGCTCGCCGAAGCCGCTCCACGCGTGTTCCTGGACGCTGTGAGTGCCGGGCTTCGAGGAACGGACCCACTGCTGCGGGTCATGTTCGAAGATGCCGAAGGCCGGACGCTCAACCGGCACTCCGCGCACACGCGGCTGCTCTGGGCACTCGAAACGGTTACGTGGGCACCGCAGCACGGTACGGAAGCCGCGCTGCTGCTGGCCCAGCTGGCCCGCATCGATCCCGGCGGCCAGCCTGGCAACCGGCCGGACCGCTCTCTACTCACGGTGATCGCGCCTGCACCGGAAAGCCCGCTGCCGCTCGAGCGCCGGACCGCGGTCATCGGCCAGGTACGCACCAAGTACCCCGAGGTCGGGTGGCGATTGCTGAGCGACCTCACCGACCGGGCCCCCTTCCTGACGCCCCTGGCTCGCCCCCGGGTCCGGCAGGACTGGCTCGGCTCCGCCGTCACACCCTCGGACTCGCTCAAGATCTACCGGGACGCCGTCTTCGACGCCGTGCTGACCGACCTGGGCACCGTCCCGGACCGGTGGGCCACCTGGCTCACCCGGCTGACCGGCCTCTCAGCATCCCACCAGGAGTCGCTGCTGACGGCCCTCGAAACCACCGACTTCAGCCAAGCGGATCCGGAAGCCGTACGCGCGCTGTGGGACCAATGCCTCAAGCTCGTGAACTTCGAGCGGAACGGATCTTCCGGGCCGCGGTTCTTTTCGGTCGAAACCATCGACCGCTTGTCGTCCTTCCTCACCACGATCGAGCCGACCGACGATCCGACCCGCCACGCATGGCTGTTCACCTGGCACCCGGACATCCCCGATGTCGAGCTGACCGACCTCGAAGCCCACGACGCCGCGGTCGAAAGGCTTCGCACCGAAGTCGTGGCAGAAGAACTGGCCAGGCACGGCGTCGACGGCTTGGCCCAGTTGGCGGACGCGAGTGACCGGGGACAGACGGTGGGATGGGCGCTCGCCCAGGTGGCCGGCGACACCGTCCGGGACGAAATGATCGCGAGGCTCACCGAACCGCTGGCGGAAGGCTGGATCTGGTGCCGGGCCAAGACCGCCGGCCAAAGCTGGGCAACCGACCTGTTCGGCGCTCTTCCCGACGATCCGGCCCGTCGGACGGCGTTCCTGCTGGCCCTGCCGAGTGATTGGGCCGTCGGCCTGCTGGCTCAGGAGGAGCCGGACGTCCGCGATCGTTTCTGGTCCTCGGCGCCGGCTTTTCCCTATCCTGCCGAGCAGCCGGAGGCATACCTCGCCGAGATCCTCGGACAAGGCCGCGCGGTGGCCGTCATCGACGCCTTGTCACTGGCGCTGTACGGCAACGACCAATCCTGGCACCCCGCCGCCGAGCTGGTCGAGGCAGCCTTCGACCGTCTGCTGAACACCTCCGCCCAGGTCACCTCCTACACGGCGTACGCGGTCGGCCGTCTTCTGGACTACCTGCACGTCACCGGCCATGACCTCCACGCCGTAGCGCGTTGGGAAATAGCGTTCGCCGGACTGTTCCACGATCGCACACCACGGGCGCTGCTGGAGCTGATCGCCGCCGACCCGGCTGCCTTCGTCGAACTGCACCAATTCCGTTATCTCCCCACAGAGAAGATCAATCCCAAGGCCATCCGGTTCTGGTGGACCGGGGAGCACTTGAGGTGTCTGCCCGGGCAGACCGGCGACGTCATGGACCGATCTCGGCTGCTCGAGTGGGTGCGTCAAGCGCGTGAACTCCTCAATGCCATCGGCATGCTGCACACCGGCGACCAGGCCATCGGCACACTGCTGGCGACGGGCCCGGCGGGGGCTGACGGCGCTTGGCCCACCGAGGCCGTCCGGGACGTCCTCGAACTTGATGACAGTGGCGACCTCCGAGAAGGATTCGTGAGGGGAATCGGCAACAACATCGGCTTCACGACGCGTGGGGTGTACGACGGCGGCGATCAGGAACGAGCCTCCGCGGAGGCCTACCTCGCCTGGGCCGACAAGATCGAGGCAGGATGGCCGCTCGCGGCCGGAGCACTCCGCGACCATGCCGAATCCTTGCGCTGGCAGGCCAAGCGCTGGGATGCCGAGGCCGAGGATGATCACGACGAATAGCCGTGACGCTCAGGACCGGGCGCGGGCCGCGATGCCGTCGAGGACGCAGCTCAACCCGAATTCGAACACCTTCTCCGCACTCCGCTCCTCTCCCTCGATCACCCGCCGCGAGAATTGCGGGTACCGGCCGCTCTTGATGACGTCGCGGATGTACGGGCCCACGCTTGCCTGCCACTGCTCCTTCGTCAGCCCGGACCGGCGCTGGGCCTGCAGCTCAGCCAGCTCCTGCGTCACCGTGCCGAAGACATACGCCATCACCACATCCACCACTCCCGCCGCGAACGTGATGTCGCCCGTCAACGACGCCGCGGCCGTGAGGGCGGCTTCGTGGCGGCGCAGGGAGTTCGTGCCCAGTGCCGGGCGGCCGGGGAGTTCGCCGCTCAGCCAGGGGTGACGCAGCAGCGTCGCGCGCGCCTGGTGGGCGACGCCGGCCAGGTCAGCCCGCCAGTCGCCGGTCAGCTCGGTTTCCTCGGGGCCCTTGACCTCGTCGATCATCAGGTCCACCAGCTCGTCGCGGCTCGCGACGTAGCGGTAGAGCGACGCCGTGCCCGAACCCAGGTCCGTGGCGACCCGGCGCATCGAGACCGCCGGAAGCCCTTCGGCGTCGGCGATCGTGATCGCCGACCGCACGATCTGCTCGACGCTCGGGGCCTGGCGCCGTGGGCTGCGCCGCTCCTTGGCCCACACCAGCGCCGGCTCCTCGGCCATCCTCATCCTCCTGACGTCGTTGCGAACAGCGTACCCCAATGGCTACGGTGTATCCGTAGCGAGAACATCGTAGCCACAACTGGGGGTAAGTCATGCAGGTGCTGATCGCCGGCGGGGGCACCGTCGGCCTGTCCACCGCGCTCTTCCTGGCCCACCACGGCGTGCCGACGCTCGTCGTGGAACGCGCACCCGGCCCGTCCGCCCACCCGCGCGCCACCGGACTCGGCTTCCGGACCATGGAGTTCTTCCGCCAGGCCGGCATCGCGGGTGACGTCGAGGCGGTCGCCGTCCGGCCGTCCGCCACGCTCGGGAAGATCTACGCCACCACGCTCGCGACGGCGGAACTGCCCGACTCGCCGCCCGCGGTGCCGAACAGCCCGAACGTCGCGGCGAGCGCCCTCAGCCCGGGCCGGCTCCGCGGCACCTGCCCGCAGGACCGGCTCGACTCGGTACTCCTGACCGCGGCGCGGGAGCGCGGAGCGACGGTCGCGTACTCGACCACGCTCGTCTCGGCCGAGCAGGACGGCACCGGCGTCACCGCGGTCCTCGACGGCCCGGCCGGGCGGCAGCTGGTGCGCGCCGACTACCTGGTCGCGGCCGACGGCGGCCGCAGCGAACTGCGCGCCGCGCTCGGCATCGGCACCACCGGACCGGGCGCGCTGGGCCGGCCGCTGCTCAACATCCTGTTCCGCGCCGACCTCACGCCGTACACCAAGGGCCTCCACTTCGCGAATTGCACGATCACCACGCCCGAAGCACCCGGAATGCTGGTGACCGTCGACGCCGAGAAGGACTGGATCTTCCACACCGACCTCGGTGACGAGCCGGCGGACGCCTTCCCGCCGGAGCGCTGCCGCGCGCTGATCCGGGCCGCGGTCGGCGATCCCGAGCTGGCGGTCGAGGTGGTGAGCGTGCTGCCGTGGCGGGTGCGCGGGCAGCTGGCCGACCGGTTCCGCGCCGGACGGGTGTTCCTGGCCGGCGATGCGGCGCACGCGATCCCGCCGCTCGGGGCGTTCGGCGCGAACACCGGCATCGCCGACGCGCACAACCTGGCGTGGAAACTCGCCGCGGTCCTCGACGGTTCCGCCGGGTCGGCACTGCTGGACACCTACGAGGCCGAACGCCGGCCGGTGGCAGCACAGGCGCTCGAACAAGCGTTGCTGCGACTGAAGGATCCCCGCTTGCACTGGGAACAGGGTCCCGCCGCCGCGGCGGCCCGAATCGCAGCGGGCGTGGTCAACTCACCGGTTGTCCAGCTCGGCTACCGCTACGACTCGGCGGCGGTGCTCGGCGCCCGACCCGAGCTTCCGTCCACCGAGGACGTCGTCCTCGACGGGACGCCCGGGTCGCGCGTCCCCCACGCCTGGCTGGCCGACAACTTGTCCACATTGGACCTCGTCGGCCCTCGGCTCACGTTGCTGACCGGCCCGTCCTGCGACTCGCTCGACGCACCACCGAGCGTCGACGTGCACCGGGTGAACGACGCGGATTGGCTGCGGGCCACGGGAATAACCGACCGCGGCGCCGTCCTGGTGCGTCCGGACCACTTCATCGCTTGGCGCGCCGAGACGGGGTCCGGTGACCTCAGCCGCGTCGTCGACCGGATCCTGGCGCGCTGAGCGCCGCGAGGAACGCCGCCTCGGCCGGGTTGGGGTGGCTGCCCCGGCGGCGGACCGCGAACACCGGGATGCGAGCGTCCACACCGGACACCGCCACGGTGCGGAGGCTGCCGATCCGCAGCTCCTCGCGGATGCTCGCCAGCGGCATCAACGCAACACCGAGGCCCGCCTCGATCAGGCGTTTCTGCGCGGTCAGGCTGTCCACCGTGGTGATCGACGGGTTCGTCAGGCCCGCCGCGGCCAGCTGGTGCTCCAGCAGGCCGCGGAACGAGCCCGCGCCGCCGCGTTCCGCCGGGAAGCCCAGCCACTTCTCGTCGCGCAGCGGGCCCAGGTCCGGCAGCCGCTCGGCGGTGATCCGGTGCCCGGCCGGCAGCACGACGTGGAGCTCTTCCTCGCCCAGCGGGATCGACTCGAGGTCGGCGTCGGGGTGGTAGCGCACGCCGAGATCCGCTTCGCCGCGACGGACCAGCGCGCTCACTTCGCGGCTGTTGGCCGTGCGCAGGTCGACCTCGACCCGGCTTCGCGCGGTGAACTCTCGCATCGCGTCCACGACGTGCGAGTCGGCCAGGGTGCCGACGAGGGCCAGCCGGAAGACGGTCCCGGGTTCCCGCACCGCCCGCTCGCCGTCGCGGATCGCGGCCAGCGCGGCCTCGGCGTACGGCAGCAGGGCGCGTCCCGCGTCGGTGAGGGTCACCCGGCGGCCGGTGCGCTCGAACAGGGCCGCGCCGAGGCCGTGTTCCAGCTCGTGGATCCGCCGGCTCACCGCGGGCTGCGAGCGGCGCAGCCTGCGCGACGCCTCGGTGAACCCGCCCACCTCGGCGATGCAGACGAAGGTTTCGAGCTCGTCGACCGTCATGCGATCAGTATTCCTGATGGATTTGTCGACACACTATGCATTTGTTCGATGCACGGTGAGCGGGCAAGGTGAAACCATGAGCACCCCAGCCGACCGGTTCCGCGCGCTGCACGAGCGCCCGGAGCCGCTCCTCCTGCCGAACCCGTGGGACGCCGGAACGGCCCGGCTGCTGGCGAGCCTCGGGTTCGAAGCCCTGGCCACGACGAGCCTGGGCGTCGCCAACACACTCGGCCGTCGTCGCGCGAGCCGGCAGGAGGTCTTGGACAACTGCCGGGAGATCGTCTCGGCGACACCGCTGCCGGTGAACGCGGACCTCGAGAACGGCTTCGCCGACGACCCCGCCGAAGCGGCGGCCATGGTCGCGGATGCCGCCGAGGCGGGCGTGGCCGGCGCGTCGATCGAGGACTACACGGGCGACCGCGCGAAGCCGATCTACGACTTCGAGCTGGCCGTCGACCGCGTTCGCGCGGCGGTGGAGACCGCACGCGGCCGGGTGGTGCTCACGGCGCGCGCCGAAAACCTGCTGCACGGGGTCGACGACCTGGACGACACGATCAAACGTCTGCAGGCGTTCGAGGAAGCCGGCGCCGACGTGCTGTACGCGCCGGGATTGCGGACGCTCGACCAGATGCGCGCCGTGGTTTTGTCGGTGGGCAAGCCGGTCAACGTCGTGATGGGCTTCGCGGACCCGTCGATCACCCTCGACCAGCTGGCCGGGATCGGGGTGCGGCGGATCAGCATCGGCGGTGCGCTTTCCCGGCTGGCGTTGAAGTCCTTCATGGCCGGGGCGCGGGAGATGCGAGCGGGCCGGTTCGGGTTCGTCGCGGACCTGCCGCCGGTTTCCGAGCTGTACCGCGCGTTCGGCTGACCAGGCAGGGATACCCGCCTGGTCAGCCGAACGACGTCAGCTACAACCCGACGTCGCGCCGCAGCCTTCGCAGGCGTAGCACGAGCCGGCCGGGCGCATCTTCGTTCCGCACGTCATGCACAGCGGGGCGTCCGCCGCCTTGCCGAGGCGCAGCTCCATCAGCTCCGTCGTCGTCTGGGCTTCGCGGTGCGGGTGCGCGGCTTCCTCCGCGTGCGGCTCGGGTGAGGAGTCCACTGTGGAGCTGAGCATTTCGACGTCGACACCACCGCCGTAGGTGGCCTCCACCTCCGCCGAACGCTCGTCCGCGGACAGGATGCCCAGCTGCGAACGCTTTTCGTACGGCAGGTAGTCCAGCGCCAGGCGGCGGAACAGGTAGTCCATCACACTCGTCGCGATGCGGATGTCCGAGTCGTCGGTCATGCCGGCCGGCTCGAAGCGCAGGTTCGAGAACTTCGAGACGTAGAACTCGAGCGGGATGCCGTGCTGCAGGCCCACCGAGATCGACATCGAGAACGCGTCCATCACGCCGGCCAGGGTCGAACCCTGCTTGCCCAGCTTGACGAAGATCTCGCCGAGGCCGTCGTCCGGGTACGAGCCCGCCGTCAGGTAGCCCTCCGCGCCGCCGACGGTGAACGACACCGTCTGGCTCGGGCGCTTCTTCGGCAGGCGCTTGCGCACCGGCCGGTACTCGACGACCTTCTCCGGCTCCGCCTCGGCCTTGTCCTTCTTGCCCGTGGACAGCGGCTGGCCGACCTTGCAGTTGTCGCGGTAGATCGCCAGCGCCTTCAGCCCGAGCTTCCAGCCCTGGAAGTAGATCTCCTCGACCTCTTCGACCGTCGCCGTCTCCGGCATGTTGACCGTCTTGGAGATGGCGCCGGAGAGGAACGG
Source organism: Amycolatopsis sp. NPDC051758 (assembly GCF_044453095.1). Taxonomy (NCBI): domain Bacteria; kingdom Bacillati; phylum Actinomycetota; class Actinomycetes; order Pseudonocardiales; family Pseudonocardiaceae; genus Amycolatopsis; species Amycolatopsis sp. NPDC051758. The sequence continues at coordinate 664,038 of NZ_JBITCJ010000003.1, forward strand.
CTGCACCGCGGCCATCATCCGGACGTGCCCCATCGGCGCGATCGAGCGCTCGCCGACCGCGCAGTCGAACACCTCGTAGTGCTCGGGACGCAGCCCCGGCGCGTCGACGACGTGGCCGTTCTGCGCCACGAACTCGACGATCGCCTCGACCTGCTCGGCCGGGTAGCCCAGCGCCTCCAGCGCGCGCGGCACCGTCTGGTTGACGATCTGCATCGAGCCGCCGCCGACCAGCTTCTTGAACTTCACCAGCGAGAAGTCCGGCTCGATCCCGGTGGTGTCGCAGTCCATCATGAAGCCGATGGTGCCGGTGGGTGCGAGCACGGACGCCTGCGCGTTGCGCCAGCCGTGCTTCGTGCCGATGTCGATGCCCTTCTTCCACTCGTCCGTCGCCAGCGCGCGGACCGCGGCGTCGTTCGAGTGGTAGGTGCGGACGAGCTCGTTCGCCGCCGCGTGCTTGCGCATGACGCGCTGGTGCGCCTCCGCGTTGCGGGCGTAACCCTCGTACGCGCCGACGGCCTGGGCCAGCTCGGCCGAGCGCCGGTAGGAAACACCGGTCATCAGCGACGTGATCGACGCCGCGAGCGCGCGGCCGCCTTCGGAGTCGTACGCGTGGCCCAGCGCCATGAGCAGCGCGCCCAGGTTCGCGTAGCCGATGCCGAGCTGGCGGAACTTCCGCGTGGTGTCGGCGATCGGCTCGGTCGGGAAGTCCGCGAAGCAGATCGAGACGTCCATCGCGGTGATCACGAACTCGACCGCGCGGGCGAACAGCGGCGCGTCGAACGTGCCCTCGGGCGTGACGAACTTGAGCAGGTTCAGCGAGGCCAGGTTGCAGCTCGAGTTGTCGAGGTGCATGTACTCGCTGCACGGGTTCGACGCGGTGATCCGGCCCGACTCCGGGCAGGTGTGCCAGTCGTTGATCGTGCCGTCGTACTGGATGCCGGGGTCGGCGCACTCCCACGCCGCCTGGGCCAGCGTGCGGAACAGCTTCTTCGCGTCGGTCCGGTCGATCACCTCGCCGGTGAGCCGGGCGCGCAGGCCGAAGTCCGTGCCGTTCTCGACCGCCTGCATGAACTCGTCGGTCACGCGGACCGAGTTGTTCGCGTTCTGGTACTGCACCGAGGAGATGTCCGCGCCGGAGAGGTCCATGTCGAACCCGGCGTCGCGCAGGACCTTGATCTTCTCCTCTTCGCGCGCCTTGGTCTGGATGAACTCCTCGACGTCCGGGTGGTCGACGTCGAGCACGACCATCTTCGCCGCGCGCCGGGTGGCGCCGCCGGACTTGATGGTGCCCGCGGACGCGTCGGCGCCGCGCATGAACGAGACCGGGCCCGATGCGGTGCCGCCGGAGGTGAGCAGCTCCTTCGAGGAGCGGATGCGGGAGAGGTTCAGGCCGGCGCCGGAGCCGCCCTTGAAGATCAGGCCCTCCTCGCGGTACCAGTTGAGGATCGACTCCATGGTGTCGTCGACGGCGAGGATGAAGCACGCCGAGACCTGCTGCTTCGACGCCGTGCCGACGTTGAACCAGACCGGGGAGTTGAAGCTGAAGACCTGGTGCAGCAGCATCCAGGTGAGCTCGTGCTCGAAGATCTCGAGGTCCTGCGGCGTGGCGAAGTAGCCGTGGTCACCCGCGGCCTTGACGTAGCTGTGCACCACGCGGTCGATGAGCTGTTTGAGGCTGCGCTCGCGCTGCGGGGAGCCGACGGCGCCGCGGAAGTACTTGCTGGTGACGATGTTCGTGGCGTTGACCGACCAGGACGACGGGAACTCCACGCCGCGCTGCTCGAAGTTGACCGAGCCGTCGCGCCAGTTGGTCATCACGACGTCCCGCTGCTCCCAGGTCACCTGGTCGTACGGGTGCCGGCCCTCGGTCGTGAAGACGCGCCGCGCGGTCAAGCCACGGCCGGCCTTGCTCTTCTTCCCGGTGGCCGTGCCGGCCCCGGTTCCCACGGTCTCGGTCATGGTCGAACCCTCACTCCCGCAGCGGGACGGTCAATCGCCGTCTTCGCGCTGATCGCTCTCCTCCTGGGCAGCAGACCCCGCTATGGCCTCGCGCAGATCGGCGATCTCCTTCTCGAAGTCCTCGACCGAGGAGAAGGAGCGGTAGACGCTGGCGAACCGGAGGTAGGCGACCCCGTCGAGCTCACGCAGCGGGCCCAGGATGGCCAGGCCGACCTCGTGACTCGGGATCTCCGCCAGCCCGGCGGAGCGGATCGACTCCTCCACGCGCTGCGCGAGCTGCTGCAGCGCGTCGTCGTCGACCGGCCTGCCCTGGCAGGCGCGGCGGACGCCGCTCACCACCTTGTCCCGGCTGAACTGTTCGGTCACGCCCGAGCGCTTGACGACGGCGAGCACCATCGTCTCCGACGTCGTGAACCGACGTCCGCACGACGCGCACGAGCGCCGCCGCCGGATCGCCTGGCCTTCATCCACCTCTCGGGAGTCGACGACCCGAGAGTCCGCATGCCGGCAGAACGGGCACCTCATCCGCCGATCACCTTCCCCTCCGCGCCGGCCGCCCCGGTCGACGTCCGCCGGCCACCACGCGTGGCCGTGCCTCGAGCACCCGGCACCCCTGCACCTGGTGATCGAATTGTGGACATCCGGTGGGTGAGAGCCGACCAGCTGTGGACAACTGCTGCCCAGTCTACCCCAACCTGTGGACCAACTACAGCGGTGTAACTACTACATATAGCGGCTGAGAGTAGAACTCGGGAGGGGTGCACGCAAGCGGCGCGCCCGGCCGGATCCCCGCCCGGGTGAGAGCGGTTGACGGCCCCGGCAAGTCAGGGAGCGGAGACGGCCGCGGCGTCGGCGACCGGGACCGTGAGCGGCAGCCCGGGCACCAAAACGGCCTGGTCCAGGCGATTGAGCTCCTTGATGCGAGCGACAACCGCGCCAGGCTCGCTGTTCGGCGCGAATCGCGCGGCCAGCGAAGAGAGCGTGTCGCCCTGCCCGACCGACACCGTGGCGGTCTGCTCGGGCACCGGCGCGGCGGAAACTCCGCCATTCAGAAGACCCAATCCGGTGACCACGAGACAGCTCGCGACCGCGAGCGCGGCGAGCCACGGCCACCGCACCGGCACCCGGCGGGGCGCGGCGCACGGCGCGCCGGCCGGGCGGCGCCCCGCGACGACACGGGCGCGTGTCGGCGGGCGCTGCACCTCACCACGCCGCCCGCGCAAGACGCGCACAGGACGGGGTGGCGCCGGAACCGGGGTCGCCGGGCGAGCCGGACCGCGTTCGGCCAGAATGGACATCCGAACCTCCTCGAAACCCTGGTGTCCGCCCGATCCGGCGAACCGGCTGCGGCTCGCGGATCAAGGTCGAACAAGCGTTCTATCGAACGCCCGTGCGAAGGTCTACCACCTACCACCGACAAAATCGAGCGGACACGGCGTGTCGATCGAACAGATGTTTGAAATCGTCGTGCCCGGGGGCTAACGTCGGTGACCAGGGCATCTGCCGGGCAGATGCCGCCGGCGAGGCTGCCCGCACCCCCGCGGGCGGCGGCCGGCGCGCAGATACGTGCAGCGAACGTCTGGGAGGCGACGCAGTGGCAAAGGAGAACAAGGCGGGCAGGACGAGTGGGTCCCCCGGTGGCTCGGGCAAGGTGCACGCCATGCCCGAGGTGTACGACGTGGACGACGCTCTCACCGTCCGCCAGCAGCAGGTCCTCGACGTGATCCGCTCGTGGGTGAGCCGGTTCGGCTACCCGCCGAGCGTCCGCGAAATCGGGGAAGCGGTCGGCCTGACCTCGACGTCGTCGGTGTCGCACCAGCTGCGCGCGCTGCAGCGCAAGGGTTACCTGCGCCGGGACGCGAACCGCCCCCGCGCGGTCGGCGTGCTCTCCGCGACCGACGACAACCCCATGGGCATCGAGATGGACCAGCAGCCGGTCATGCCGAAGGCGGCGTACGTGCCGCTGGTCGGCCGGATCGCCGCCGGTGGCCCGGTGCTGGCCGAGCAGGCCATCGAGGACGTGTTCCCGCTGCCGCGGGAGATCGTCGGCGAGGGTGAGCTGTTCCTGCTCAAGGTCACCGGCGACTCGATGGTCGACGCGGCCATCACCGACGGCGACTGGGTCGTGGTCCGGCAGCAGCCGGACGCGGACAACGGCGAGATCGTCGCGGCGATGATCGACGGCGAGGCCACGGTCAAGACGTTCAAGCGCAAGGACGGCCACATCTGGCTGATGCCGCACAACGAGGCGTACGAGCCGATCCCCGGCGACGACGCGACGGTGCTCGGCAAGGTCGTGGCGGTCTTGCGCAGGTTGTAAGAGGTGGCTTCCGGGCTATCGCACGGCCCGGAAGCTTCACCGGATCGAGTGGTCTCGGCCGTGGGGAGCCGAGCCCGGCGAGCGCAGTCCCGGCGGCGGACGGACGGGAAAGCCCGGTCCCGGCCCACCGCGCCGGACGACGCGCTCCCACCGGTCGAAGTGTTTCCTTCGCGCGGTGCGCAGGACTGCGCGGCCTGAGCGGCCGCGCCCCGCACCGCGCGAAGGACGATCCGTTCAGCTCCGGCGGCGGCGCAGCCTGCTGAACCCGAACCAGCCCAGCCCCACCACGGCGACCGCGATGCCCGCCGCCGGCAGGATCGGCACTCCCCCGCCGTCCGACGATCCGGTGCCGCTCGCGCTCGAAGCCGGTTTTCCGTCCGACGAAGGTGCCGCTGAAGCGGCCAACGCTGCCGCCCCCGCCACCGTGCGGAGGGGCTGGCCGACACCTTCGCTGCCCGAGACCAGCGTCCCGTCGGGATCGAACGCGATCGCCTCGCCCTGCTTCTCCCCCGGCAACGGGATCCGGACCGGGGTGCGCTGCAGTGCGGCGAGAACATCGCCGTCCGGCACCGCGTAGACGTAAGCGTCGGTGTAGGTCCGCAGTGCGACGGCGCTCCCGTCGGCCATCGACGCGCCGCCGGTCACCAGGACCGAGCCGAACGAGCCGACCGGGCCGCCCTGGGTGTCGGTCTCCGCGATCTTCACCGTGCCGACCTTCTCCAGGTTGGTCGGCCCGGGACTGGCCAGCGGGCCCGACGGCCGGTAGACCCGGGCCTCACCCAGGATGTCCTTGGTGATCAGGTACGGCGTCCCCGCCTTGTCCATGATCAGCGCTTCGGTGTCGTGCTGGCCGTCGGGATAGGTGAGCCGGTGCAGCGCGACCTTGCCCTGGGGGCTCATCTCCAGGAGCGCGACCGTCAGCCGGCCCTTCTCGTTGTCACCGGTGTCGGACAGCCACAGCCGCCCGTCCGGGGTGCGGGCCAGGTCCTCGACGTCGAACGGGTCCGTCTTGTCGGTCAGGACCTTCTGCACCTTGCAGTCCCGGCCGAGGACGAACACCTGGACCTTGGTGCCGCCGTCGTTGATCGCGTAGAACCGCGAGCCGTCGGACACCAGGCCGGACAGCTCGCCGATCCGCGAGTCCTTCATCGTGCACAGCGGCTCCGGAGCAGCCGGAGCCGCGGAAGCCGGGACAGGCCCACCGAGCACGCCCAAGAAAACCGCCGCAACCGCGACCATCCAGCGCACCCAGCCACCTCCGTAGTGTGCGAACTCGCTGTCCGCACACTACGGAGACGTGTCAGGCCCTGGTCGAGTTGGTCTCGTACTCACGCAAAGCCGCGGCGAAATCGGGGCGGACCCGCACCAGCAGGCGCGTGCCGTCCTCGACGTGCTCCTCTTCCAGCACTTCGCCGTCCGCGTGCGCCCGCGCGACCAGCTCGCCACGCGTGTACGGCACGAGGACCTCGATGGTGACCTCCGGCCGCGGCAGGCGGTCGGCGATCACCTCGACGAGCTCGGCGATGCCCGCCCCGGTCCGCGCCGACACCGGCACCGAGCCGGCCAGCGCGTGCCGCAGCCGGGCGAGGCTGACCTCGTCGGACGCGTCGATCTTGTTGATCACCAGCAGCTCCGGCGGGAGCGGCTCCTTGCGCTTGCGCGTGATCTCGCCGAGCACCTCGCGCACCGCACTGACCTGCTCCTCCGGCGCCGGGTCGGACCCGTCGACGACGTGCACGAGCAGGTCCGCGTCCGCGGCCTCCTCCAGCGTCGAGCGGAACGCGTCCACCAGCTGGTGCGGCAGGTGCCGCACGAACCCGACGGTGTCGGTCAGCGTGTAGCCGCGCCCGTCGCTGGTCTGCGCGCGCCGCGTGGTCGGGTCGAGGGTGGCGAACAGCGCGTCCTCCACCAGCACCCCGGCCCCGGTCAGCGCGTTGAGCAGGCTCGACTTGCCGGCGTTGGTGTACCCGACGATCGCCACGCTGGGCACCTCGTTGGCCAGCCGCCGCCCGCGCTTGGTCTCGCGGATGGTGTCCATGGCGGCGATCTCACGGCGCAGCTTCGCCACGCGCTTGTTGATCCGCCGCCGGTCGGTCTCGAGCTTGGTCTCACCGGGACCACGCAGGCCCACGCCGCCGTTCGCGCCCCCGGCGCGGCCACCGGCCTGCCGGGACAGCGACGCACCCCACCCGCGCAGCCGCGGGATCAGGTACTGCAGCTGGGCCAGCTCGACCTGCGCCTTGCCCTCCTTGGACCGGGCGTGCTGGGCGAAGATGTCGAGGATCAGCGCGGTCCGGTCGATGACCTTGACCTTCACCTTCTCCTCGAGCTGCCGCAGCTGGCCCGGCGAGAGCTCGCCGTCGCAGATCACGGTGTCGGCGCCGGTGGACCCGACGATTTCGCGGACTTCCCGCACCTTGCCCGAGCCGATGTAGGTGGCCGGGTCCGGCTTGGTCCGCCGCTGGATGAGCCCTTCGAGGACTTCCGAGCCCGCCGTCTCGGCCAGGCGCGCCAGCTCGGCCAGCGACGCCTCGGACTGCAGGGCGGTGCCCTCGGTCCACACGCCGACCAGCACCACGCGTTCGAGCCGCAGTTGCCGGTACTCGACCTCGGTGACGTCGTCGAGTTCCGTGGACAGCCCCGCGACCCGGCGGAGCGACGCCCGGTCCTCGAGCTCCATTTCGCCCGTCGACAGCTCGGCGTTGTACAGGTCGTCGTCGTGGTCTTCGGTGTGTGTCAGTTCTGTCATCGTGCCTCCATGTTCCCACGATTCGCCGCGGGAACCGAACTTTTACGTGCTGGGATAGGTGGCGAGGTAGATCGCGGTGCGTTCGGCGCCGGGCCGGCGCGGACGCGCGCGGAACTCCTCGAGCAGGGCGTTGAGCCGCGTTTCCAGCTCCGCCCGCTCCTCGGGGGCCACCTGGACGACCAGGCGCGACTGGTGCACGCCCTCGAATCCGGTTTCGGCGATCTCGGCCAGATAGGCCTCGAGCACCGCCTGTTCCACGTCCTTGTCACCGCATGAGTCGAGTGTCCACGAAAGGCCCGTCGAAAGATACGGGATTTCCCGGGCACCCCGGGTCCCTCGGCGCGGGGGCTGCGCGGCGAGGAAGCCGGTGTCGACGAGCCTGCGCACGTGGTGCAGTGTCGTCGCGGGATCCCGGCCCAGCCGTTCCGCCAGCTCCTTGTTCGTCAGCGCCTCCGAGAAGGTCAACCGGATGATGCGCAGCCGTATTCCGGAGGCCAGCGCGGCGGCCTCGGCTTCGGTGGCGGTACGTCGTTTCTCGGGGAGCACGCGCACAGCCTAGAGCGAACAGTGATTGACACTTTCCAATCACTCGCGGCACACTCGATCCCATGTCCAGGGGGTCATCACTCTTCTTCCACGCCGACTTCAGACGGCTGTGGGCCGGCGACACGGCCAGCCAGTTCGGCACCGCGGTCGGTTACACCGCGGTGCCGCTGCTCGCGGCGGTGACGCTGGCCGCGACGCCGTTCCAGATGGGCCTGCTGACCGCGGCCCAGACGGTCGCGTTCCTGCTGCTCGGGCTGCCCGCCGGGGTGTGGGTGGACCGGCTGCGCCGCCGCCGGGTCATGCTCACCGCCGACTTCATCCGCTTCGCGCTGCTGCTGAGCGTGCCGCTCGCCTGGTGGGCCGGTGTGCTGACGCTGGCGCAGCTGATCGTCGTCGTGCTGCTCGTCGGCGTCGCCACGGTGTTCTTCGACGTCGCCTACCAGTCGTACCTGCCTTCGCTCGTCGGCCGGGAGCACCTGCTGGAGGGCAACGCGAAGCTGCAGGCGGTCCAGTCGGTCGCGCAGGTCGCCGGGCCGAGCGGCGCGGGCGTGCTGGTCCAGCTGATCAGCGCGGCCAACACGGTGCTCGGCACCGCCCTCGGCTACCTGACGTCGGCGCTGTGCCTGCTGCGGATCCGCGCGGTGGAGCCGGAACCGGACCGCACCGGGCACACCCGCCTGGCGCCGCAGATCGCGGAAGGACTGCGGTTCGTCTTCTCCGACAAGCCGTTGCGGTCGAGCGTGGCGTGCACGGCGACGGCGAACCTCTTCGGCGGCGCGTTCGTGGCGGTCCAGGTGCTGTTCTTCACCCGCACCGTCGGGCTGTCCCCCGCGCTCGTCGGCGTGATGCTCGCCATCGGCGGCGCGGGCGGCGTCCTCGGCGCGGTCTTCTCCGGCGCGCTGACCCGCCGGATCGGGCACGCTCGCACGATCTGGCTGGTCCCGCTGCTGTCCTGGCCAGCGCACCTGCTGCTCCCCTGGACCGGCGCGGACTGGCGGCTCGTGCTCGCCGCGGTCGGCGAGGTCGTCTACGGGTTCGGGGTGATCGTCTACAACGTCGCCCAGGTCTCCTACCGGCAGGCGATCTGCCCGGACCGGCTGCTCGGCCGGATGAACGCGAGTGTGCGGTTCCTCGTCTGGGGCACACTGCCGCTCGGCGGGCTCCTGGGCGGCACGCTCGGCGAAACGCTCGGGCTGCGCGGCGCGGTGTGGGTGGCGGCCGCCGGTGAGGCGGCCGCGGCGCTCTGGGTGGTGTGCTCACCGCTGCGGAAGATGCGCGACCTGCCCGTCACGGAAAAAGCAGGTGCCACCACCGCCTAGAGTTGCTTCATGACAACTCCCTTCACGAACCCGCGAGTCCCGGACAAGGTCGGTGTCGACGGTCTGGAGGCCAAGTGGGTACCCGTATGGGAGTCCACGGAGGCCTACCGGTTCGACCGGACGAAGACCCGCGACGAGATCTACTCGATCGACACCCCGCCGCCGACGGTCAGCGGGTCGCTGCACATCGGGCACGTCTTCTCCTTCACCCAAACCGACGTCGTCGCGCGGTTCAAGCGGATGCGCGGGTTCGAGGTGTTCTACCCGATGGGGTGGGACGACAACGGCCTGCCCACCGAACGCCGGGTGCAGAACCACTTCGGCGTCCGCTGCGAGCCGTCGCTGCCCTACGACCCGGACTTCCGCGCCCCGGAGAAACCGGGCAAGGACGTAGTCTCGATCTCGCGGCGCAACTTCGTCGAGCTGTGCGAAACCCTGACCGAGACCGACGAAAAGGTCTTCGAAGCGCTGTGGCGGCAGCTCGGGCTGTCGGTCGACTGGACGATGACCTACCAGACGATCGGGCACGACTCGCGGCTGATCTCGCAGCGCGCGTTCCTGCGCAACCTCGCCCGCGGTGAGGCCTACCAGGCCGAAGCACCGACGCTCTGGGACGTCACGTTCCGGACGGCGGTGGCGCAGGCCGAGCTGGAGGACCGCGAGCGCCCGGGCGCGTTCCACGACCTCGCGTTCACGGCGGAAGACGGCTCGGACGTCGTGATCGCGACGACCCGGCCGGAACTGCTGCCCGCGTGCGTAGCACTCGTCGCGCACCCGGACGACGAGCGGTTCAAGCCGCTCTTCGGGAAGTCGGTGCGGACGCCGGTGTTCGGCGTCGAGGTGCCGGTGGTGGCGCACCACCTCGCCGACCCCGAGAAGGGCCGCGGCATCGCGATGGTGTGCACCTTCGGCGACACCACGGACGTCACGTGGTGGCGCGAGCTGCGCCTGGCCACGCGGGTGGTGCTGGGCCGGGACGGACGATTCCTGCCCGACGCGCCGCACGACGTGCCGGCGGAGGCGTACGCGCCACTCATCGGCAAGACCGTCCACACGGGACGCGAGATCATGGTGCGCCTGCTGCGCGAAAGCGGTGCCCTGCAGGGGGAACCGCGGCCGATCACGCACTCGGTGAAGTTCTACGAGAAGGGTGACAAGCCGCTGGAGATCGTCGCCAGCCGGCAGTGGTACCTGCGCAACGGCGGCACCGACGAGGCGTTCCGGGCTCGCATGCTGGCTCGCGGCGAAGAGCTGAACTGGGTGCCGAAGCACATGAAGGTGCGGTACTCGTCGTGGGTGGAGAACCTGGCCGGCGACTGGCTGGTCAGCCGGCAACGGTTCTTCGGCGTGCCGATCCCGTTGTGGTACCGGCTCGATTCGCACGGCGAGCCGGACTACGACGCGCGTCTGCTGCCGGACGACTTGCCCGTGGACCCGAGCAGTGACGTCCCGCCGGGCTTCACCGAGGACCAGCGTGGTGTCCCGGGCGGGTTCGCCGCCGAGGCGGACGTGATGGACACCTGGGCGACGTCGTCGCTCACACCGCAGATCGTCGGCCGCTGGAGCGTCGACGACGACCTGTTCGAGCGGATCTTCCCGATGGACCTGCGCCCGCAGGCGCACGAGATCATCCGCACCTGGCTGTTCTCGACGGCGGTGCGCGCGGAGCTGGAACACGGTGCGCTGCCGTGGCGGGAGGCGTCGATCGCGGGCTGGGTGCTCGACCCGGACCGCAAGAAGATGTCGAAGTCCAAGGGCAACGTGACAACGCCGGTGGACATGCTGGAGCGCTTCGGCTCGGACGCGGTGCGCTACTGGGCGGCGAGCGCGCGCCCCGGCGTCGACACGGCGGTCGACGAAGGCCAGATGAAGGTCGGCCGCCGGCTGGCGACGAAGCTGCTCAACGCGAGCCGGTTCGTTCTGGGCTTGGGTGTGCCGTCCCCGTCTGCCGTCCCGACCGAGCCGTTGGACCGGGCGCTGCTGGCTTCGCTGGCTGTCGTCATCGAGCAGGCGACGGCGGCGTTGGAGGCGCTGGACTACGCGCGGGCGCTGCAGGTGACCGAGACGTTCTTCTGGACGTTCTGCGACGACTACGTCGAGCTGGTGAAGGGCCGCGCATACGGCGACAGCGGCCCTTCGGGAGCTTCGTCGGCCCAAGCGGCGCTGGTGACGGCGTTGTCGGCGGTGCTGCGGCTGTTCGCGCCGTTCCTGCCGTTCGCGACCGAGGAGGTCTGGTCGTGGTGGCAGGAGGGCTCGGTGCACCGGGCGCCGTGGCCCACGGCGTCCGCGTCCGACGGTGATCCGGAACTGCTGGCGCTGGCCGGCGCGGTGATCGCGGCGGTGCGCCGGGCCAAGACCGAGGCGAAGGTGTCGATGCGCTCGTCCGTCGAGACGCTCACGGTGACCGGCCCGGCCGACGTCCTGGCGCGGTTCGCGGACATCGAGCCGGACATCCGGACGGCGGGCACGATCGCGGACGTCAAGACGAGCGAAGGCGACTTCGCGATCGAGGCTCAGGTCTGACGCCGGTGGGCCGCCGTCAGGAACCGGCGGCGGCCCACCAGGCTTCGTCGATCTCGCCGCGCGCCACGATCTCCGCCGGGCCCGACAGCGTCGACGCGCCGCGCGAGACCGTCACCTCGACCCGGCCGCCCGGGACGTCCACAGTGGACGCTCCGGTGTCGGTGCCGGCCAGGTGGAACGCCGCCGCCACCGCGGCGACCGTGCCGGTGCCGCACGCCCGCGTCTCCCCCACCCCGCGCTCGTGCACGCGCATCCGCAGCGCGCCCTCGCCGAGCCGGTTGACGAACTCGAGGTTGACCCCGTGCGGGAAGACGTCGTGGTCGAAGTCGGGCTGGTCGCGCAGGTCGAGGTCCGCGACGTCGTCATCGTCGAGCAGCGACACCAGGTGCGGGTTGCCGACGTCGACCGCCACGCCGGAGAACGGCCGGCCCGCCACCACGGTGACCGAGGTGCCGGTGATCGTCGCCGGTCCCATCTGGACGGTCACCGAACGGTCCGGGTGCACCACCACCGGGCGGTCGCCGGCGCGGGTGCCGATGACGAACTCGCCCTCGGCCGCCAGCCCCGACTCGACGAGGTAACGAGCGAAGACGCGGGTGCCGTTGCCGCACATCTCCGCGATCGAGCCGTCGGCGTTGCGGTAGTCCATGAACCACTCGCCTTCGGACGGCACTTCGAGCGCGGCGGCCCGGACGACGCGCAGCACGCCGTCGGCCCCGAGCCCGCGGTGGCGGTCGCACAGCGCGGCGACCTTCGCCTCGGTCAGCTCGAGGCGGCCCGCCGGATCGGGGAGCAGCACGAAGTCGTTCTGCGTGCCGTGCCCCTTGAGGAACTCGATTCCGCCCATAAGGGAAAGATTACCTGCCCAGGGTATGCAGGACGCGTGCGGCCAGCCCGGCCTCGCCGCCGTCGAACCAGTCGATCCGCCCGTCGCGCCGGAACCAGGAACGTTGCTTCCGGACGAAGCGCCGGGTGGCCTGCGCCGTCGCCGCGGCGGCCGCCTCGAAGTCGCCTTCGCCGTCCAGCTCGGCGAGCACCTGCTGGTACCCGAGCGCCCGCGACGCCGTCTTCCCCTCGCGCAGGCCCTCCTTGACGAGCGTGCGGACCTCGTCGACCAGCCCGGCGGCGAACATCCGCCGGACGCGCTCGTTCACGCGCTCGTCGAGCTCCTCGGGCGCCCGGTCGACACCGATCACGACCGTGCCGTACCGGGCCGGGCCGGGCTTGGGCAGGTTCGCCGAGAACGGCTCGCCGGTGATCTCGATGACCTCGAGGGCACGCACGATCCGCCGGGTGTTGGTCGGCAGGATCGCGGCCGCGGCGGCCGGATCGCGTTCACCCAACCGGGTGTAGAGCGCGGGCGTGCCGAGTTCGGCCGCCTCCGCGTCGAGCCGGGCGCGCACCGCCGGGTCGGTGCCCGGGAAGCGCAGGTCGTCGAGCACCGCCTGGACGTAGAGGCCGGACCCGCCCGCCAGGACCGGCACCCGGCCGGCGGCCAGGAGCCGTTCGATCTCGGCTCGCGCGTCGCGCTGGTAGGCCGCGACGGACGCCGTTTCGGTCACGTCCAGCACGTCGAGCAGGTGGTGGGGGACGCCGCGGCGCTCGGCCTCGGTGGCCTTGGCGGTGCCGATGTCCATCCCCCGGTAGAGCTGCAACGCGTCGGCGTTGACAACCTCTCCGCCGAGTTCGAGGGCGAGGTCGACGGCCAGCGCGGTCTTGCCGGTGGCCGTCGGCCCGACCACCGCCACGGGACGGATTCCGGGCGGCGCGGCGGGGCTGGTCACGGCGGCTGACGATACCGGCGGGCCGCCACGGAGCGTCCACCGGAAGTAGGATCACGAGCTTCGAGTGGCTCATCCAGTACCACGGTGCGCGCTGAGCTGCTTGAATGCCGCGTGGGGCCGTAGCATCCGAGCACGGCCCGTGACGACCGCATTACCCGGCCCCGCTTCCGCGGCGGGGCGCCCGCGCAAGCGGGCGTACAGGCGATAAGGAGCCTGCGATGGCCCAGGAGAACACTTCCACCGGTACCCCGGCCCCGCACCCGGTGCCGCACGCGCTGCACGCCGGGCACGCCGCCCCGCCCGTGCCGCCCGCCGAGCCCACCCCGTCCACCTGGGGCCGCATCGACGACGAGGGCACCGTCTACGTCATCACCGCCGAGGGTGAGCGCGCCGTCGGCGTCTGGCAGGCCGGCAGCCCCGACGAGGGCCTGGTGCACTACGCCCGCCGCTTCGACGACGTGCGGACCGAGGTCGAGCTGCTGGAGACGCGGCTGGCCTCCGGCGCGGGCGACCCGAAGCACGCGCTGTCGAGCGCCACCCAGCTCCGGGACGGCCTGGCCGAGTCTTCGCTGGTCGGCGACCTGGCCGCGCTCGCCGCGCGGCTGGAGTACGTCATCGGGCACGCCGAGAAGGCGCTGGCCAGCGCGAAGCAGGAGCGCGAAGAGGCCCGCGCGGCGGCCGTCGCCCGCAAGCAGGTGCTGGCCGAGGAGGCCGAGAAGATCGCCGCCGACTCCACCCAGTGGAAGGCGGCGGGCGACCGGCTGCGCGCGATCCTGGACGAGTGGAAGACGGTCAAGGGCGTCGACCGGAAGACCGACGACGAACTGTGGAAGCGGTTCTCCAAGGCCCGCGAGGGCTTCAACCGGCGTCGTGGCTCCCACTTCGCCGAGCTGGACAAGCAGCGCGCCTCGGCCAAGACGCGCAAGGAAGAGCTCATCGCCGAGGCCGAGGCCATCAGCGAGTCCGAGGACTGGGGCGAGACCGCCGGTCGTTACAAGGACCTGATGACCGAGTGGAAGGCCGCCGGCCGCGCGCCGAAGGACAGCGACGAAGCGCTGTGGCAGCGGTTCCGCGCGGCGCAGGACAAGTTCTTCGCCCGCCGGTCCGCGGTGTTCTCCGAGCGTGACGCGGAGTTCACGCAGAACGCGTCCCGCAAGGAAGAGCTGCTGGTCGAAGCCGAGAAGATCGACGCGGCGGCGAACCTCGAAGCGGCGAAGAACGCCCTGCGCAAGATCCAGGAGCAGTGGGACGAGATCGGCAAGGTCCCGCGCGAGCGGATCCGCGAGCTCGACGGCCGGCTGAAGGCGGTCCAGGACGCGGTGAAGTCCGCCGAGGACTCCCGCTGGCGCCGCACGGACCCGGAGGCGCAGGCTCGGGCCGCGCAGTTCCGCGAGCGCGTCGAGCAGTTCGAGTCCCAGGCGGCGAAGGCGCGTGCGGCGGGAGACGAGCGCCGGGCGAAGAAGGCGGACGAGCAGGCTGCGCAGTGGCGCGAGTGGCTGCAGGCGGCGGAGGCCGCGGTCGCCGACCGCTGAGTTCTCGCTCCCGAAGGCCCCTTCGCTTCGGCGAGGGGGCCTTCGTCGGCAAGCGGACGGTTAACGCGTCACCCGAAGCGGTGTGACGGGCCGCACGGCCGGGGGTCTTCCGGCGCTTTCCGATCGCGCCGGTGCTCCACTTCGATCATGAGCAAGCCATCGAACCTCGTGTCCGCGCTGGTCATCGCCTGCACCGTCGCGCTCGCCGCGCCCACCGTCGCGCTGGCCGCCACCGGCCCCGCGCCCGCCGCCGTCCAGGGCAAGAAGAAGCACAAGGCCAAGCTCGAGGCGAAGGCCGAGAAGAACCGCGTCAAGGTCGGCGAAGAGACGAAGATCAAGGGCTCGTTCGCCGACCTCGGCGGGCAGGAAAGCCTCTCCGGCGGCGAGCCGGTGATCGTCCAGCAGCTCAAGGCCGGCGTCTGGGTCGACCTGACCACCGGTACCTGCAAGCCCAACGGCGTCTTCAAGTTCAGCGTGAGCTTCAAGATCCGCGCGAACGTCACGCTGCGGGTCTTCCACCCGGAGACCGAGCTCTACGTCGGCGTCGTGTCGAGCCTGATCGGCATCGTGGTGCTCTAGTTCCGCGAGAACGCGGTCCGCATCCACGACACTGCGAGGCAGATCATCGCGATCCAGGCGATGATCAGGCCGTAGCCGGGTCCGCCGCCCGCGGCTCCGCTGGCGTGCGACGACTGCTGCGACCAGATGGCCAGCAGCCCGTCCACCGAAGCGAACCAGCCGCCGGCGGCGCACACCCAGGCCAGCCACCACCGCCGGGTCACCAGGGCCAGCGCCGAAGCGAGGATGCCGACGGCGGTCGACGTCGCCGCGAACAGCTGCGGGATGCCGCCGCCCTCGCCGGCCAGCACCTGCCAGCCGGCGTGCTCGCCGACCCACGGCAGGAGCAGGCAGATCAGCAGCACGAACATGAGCACGGCGATGGTGAACCCGCGCCGGCCCAGCTCCACCGTGCGTGACGCGTGGTCGCCCACCTCGTCGATCTCGGCGGCCAGCTCGGCCAGCTCACCGTTGCCCTTGGACTCCGTCACAGCGCACACCCGCTCACCGGCTCCGGCTGGGCGGCCGGGGCACCGAAGCCCGGCAGTCCCAGCGTGACGCCGCTCGTCTTCGGCCGCAGCCCGGCCTCCGCGTTGTCACCGGCCCTAGTCCGCCGGTGGGACAGCAGGTCACCGTCGGCCACCAGGTGGTGCGGCGCGCCGTAGGTCACGACCGTCTCGACGACGTCGCCGGGGCGGACCGTCCGGTCCACCGCACCGCCGGTCGGCGCGAAGTGCACCAGGCGGCCGTCGCGGGCGCGGCCGCTCATCCGGTGCGTCTCGGCGTCCTTGCGGCCTTCACCCTCGGCGACGAGCAGCTCGACCCGCCGTCCGACGATCTTCTTGTTCTCTTCCCAGGAGATCGTGTTCTGCAGCTCGGCGAGCCGTTCGTAGCGCTCCTGCACGACCGCCTTCGGCAGCTGGTCCGGCATCGTCGCGGCCGGCGTGCCGGGGCGGATCGAGTACTGGAAGGTGAAGGCGCTGGAGAACCGGGACTCGGCGACGACGTCGAGGGTCGCCTGGAAGTCCTCTTCGGTCTCCCCGGGGAAGCCGACGATGATGTCGGTGGTGATGGCCGCGTCCGGCATCGCCGCGCGGACCTCGTCGAGGATCTTCAGGAAGCGCGCCGAGCGGTACGACCGCTTCATCTCGCGCAGCACGCGGTCGGACCCGGACTGCAGCGGCATGTGCAGCTGGTGGCAGACGTTCGGGGTCGCGGCCATCGCGTCGATGACGTCGGAGGTGAACGCCGCCGGGTGCGGCGAGGTGAAGCGCACCCGCTCCAGGCCGTCGATGGCGCCGGTCGCGCGCAGCAGCTTCCCGAAGGCCAGCCGGTCACCGAACTCGACGCCGTAGGAGTTCACGTTCTGGCCGAGCAGCGTGACTTCCAGCACGCCCTCGGCGACGAGCGCCTCGACCTCGGCGAGGATCTCGCCGGGCCGCCGGTCGCGCTCCTTGCCGCGCAGCGCGGGCACGATGCAGAAGGTGCAGGTGTTGTTGCAGCCGACCGAAACGGACACCCAGCTCGCGTAGGACGATTCACGGCGCGCAGGCAGCGTCGAGGGGAACGTCTCGAGCGACTCGAGAATCTCGACCTCGGCCTCGGCGTTGTGCCGCGCCCGCTCGAGCAGCGTCGGCAGCGACCCGATGTTGTGCGTCCCGAAGACGACGTCCACCCACGGCGCCCGCTTGACGATGTCCCCGCGGTCCTTCTGCGCCAGGCACCCCCCGACGGCGATCTGCAGCCCGGGATTCGCGACCTTGTCCGGCCGCAGGTGCCCGAGGGTGCCGTAGAGCTTGTTGTCCGCGTTCTCCCGCACGGCGCAGGTGTTGAACACGATCAGGTCAGGCTTGGCACCGGCGTCCACCGGCACGTACCCGGCCTCTTCGAGCTGCCCGGCGAGGCGCTCGGAGTCGTGCACGTTCATCTGGCAACCGAAGGTGCGGATCTGGTACGCCCTGGGTGCCTGTGTCTCGGTCATCGCCCTTCAGGGTAGACCCGCGCCCACCAGCGGCTCCGCGTCCCTCCCGGTCCAGACGTCGAGTCATCTGGTCCGGCGGGCTCGGCAGCGACGGATCGTTCACGGCGCTTCCTTCCCGGCGAACGGCCGGACCAGCGCCCCGGCCTGGCGTAGTGCGTCGATCGCGTCGGCCGGACCGCCGGCGCCGGTGACGACGCTGCCTGCCAGCACCGTCCCGGTCGCGCCGGCGGCGTCCCATCCGCTGACCTGGTCGGCGTCGAACCCGACCCGGTCCAGGCGGGCGTCGCGGAGTTTCGCGCCCCGGAGATCGGTGCGGAAGAAGTAGGTCTTGGTCAGGTCGGCGCGGTCGAGCACCGCCCCGGTCAGCACCGCTCCGGACAGGTTGGCGCGGACGAGCCGGGCACCGGTCAGATCCGCGCCCGTGAGATCCGCGGCGGTGAAGTCGACCTTGTACAGGTCGGCGCCGGTCAGCTTCGCGTGCCGCAGGTTCGCGCCGATGAGTTCGGCATGGCTGAGATCCGTGCCGGTCAGGTCGCAGCCGGACAGGTCGGCTTCGTGGAGCACCGCGCCGTCCATCCGGCGTCCGGCCAGGCGCAGCCCGGTGAGCGAACGGCCGGTCAGGTCCAGCTGCCGGCCGCCTTTGGTGTCGTTCCACTGCCGGTGGTCGGCCAGCAGCGCGTCGAACTCGGCCTGGCTCAACGTCCGTGCCATCAGCAGGTCGCCACCTCGTCCGCCGTGTCAGCCGTCGTGTCAGGTTGGTGTCCGTCGGGTGTCAGCGCGCCCGGCGAATGTGGTTCTCGCAGCCCCCACCGAGGGGGCCGCCGGAACCCACAGGAGAACACGATGCAGAACTTCGCCACCCCCGCCCCGATCACCACCGTCCTCGACCTGCAGGCCGGGCGGGTCCGGCTCGTCGCCGGCGACCGTGCGGACACCACCGTCGAGGTGCGGCCCGCCGATCCCGCCAAGCGCCGCGACGTCACGGCCGCCGAGCAGACCACCGTCACCTATGCCGACGGTGTCCTGCGGATTCACGCTCCGGAAGCGAAGAACCAGTACTTCGGCCCCTCCGGGTCGCTGGAGGTCACCGTCGAGCTGCCCGCCGGCTCGCGGGTCGAAGCCAAGGCCGCCAGCTGCGAACTCCGCGGTGTCGGGCGCCTCGGTGAGGTCGCCTTCGACGGCGCGTACCGCCGGATCAAGCTCGACCACGCCGCGAGCGTCCAGCTCACCGCGACCGATGGTGACGTCGAGGTCGGCCGGCTGGCGGGCTCCGCCGACATCAGCACCGCGCGGGGCGACATCCGCATCGCCGAAGCCGGGCCCGGCACCGTCACCCTGACCACCCAGGCCGGCAGCATCGAGGTGGGCGCCGCCGTCGGGGTCTCGGCCTCGCTGGACGCCGGCACCTCCTACGGCCGCATCAGCAACAGCCTCGCCAGCACCGGTGCCGCCGAGCTGCGCATCCAGGCCACCACCTCGCAGGGTGACATCGTCGCGCGCAGCCTCACGGCTCCGGCGGCGGGATGACCCGCAGGTCCCACACCGTGCGGAACGCGCTGATCGTCAGCCAGGCGAGCCGCGCGTTGACCGGGAAGAGCTGGCGCACCGACGCCAGCGCGTCGAACGACCCGTCTCCGGTGGCATCGCCGCGGTCGAGGTCCGCGCGGTCGAACGCCGGGCCGAAGACCTCGAGGACCGTGCCCAGGTAGTAGAGGTACCCGAGTGTCTCGACCTGGAGCCGCCGGAGGGGTTCGTCGTCGCCGGTGACCGGTGGGGTGGCCGCCGCTTCGACCAGGGCGGCCGGGTCGGCGGCCGCGTGTGCGTCGACGTGGCGGACCAGGTCGCCCACCTTGGCGTCGTCGTAACCGCCGCGGGCGACGATCGTGCGGAGGCCGGCCCGCTTGTCCGCCAGGTCGTCGGCCACCACCCGGCGGGCGACGTCGGCGAGCGGGCCGCCGCCGGAGATCACCTGGCGGGCGACGCGGATCAGTTCGCGCGGCAGGCCGCCGGACAGGCAGTGGCACAGGCAGACGAACGGGTCGGGCAGGCCGAGGACGCGCCGGGAGAGCACCTGCCGCGCGTCACCGAGCTTCAGGTACTCCACGCGGAAGATGACGTCGAAGGCGCTGTCGAAGGCGTCGCGCACCGGCAGCCCGCGCCGCTCGAAGGCGGCCAGCGCGTCCTCCGAAACCGAGACCAGGAAGAGAAAACCCGGGACGTCGAGGTTGAACAGCGCCTTGACCTCGTTGACGAAGTCCTGGGCCGCCTCCGGGGCGACGATCTTGTCCAGCTCGTCGAGGATGATCACCACCGACGGCGTCGCGATGCCGTCGAGCGGGGTGACGCCCCGGATCGTGGCGCGGAGGAACTCGCCGAAGCCGTGCACGATCTGCGGGTAGCTCCGCGGCTGCCGGGTCACTTCGTGCGTCCTGGTCACGCCGAGGTCGGCGCCCGCCGGCACGCCGACCTTCCCGGACCAGCCCGAGGTGTGCTTCTGCTGGAATTCGATGTCGCCGATCGCCCACTCGGCGCGGGCGCGCAGGGCTCGCAGGTCCCCGGGCGGCACCGGGGGCGCCGGCACGATCCGCGTGGGCACCACCGCCGGCCGCCGGCGTGAGGCGACGGCGAGCAGGCCGGCGGCGCCGAGCAGGCAGACGAGCGGCCACCAGATCGCGGTGAACCAGGCCGCGGGGTCGAACCGCGCGCCACGCGCCGCGAGCGACCCCGCCGCCCCGGCGGCCACCGCCGACACGATCACCGCGGCGTACGGCCAGGGGCGCCGCCAACGGGCCCGGCGCTCGGCCCACCGGCCGGGCCGCGCGTCCGCCGTGGCACGCCGCTCGTCGCAGAACTCGATCACCGCCGCGCAGGTGCGGGCGTAGAGGTGCAGGACGAATTCGCGGGCGTCGTACCGGACCGGGACGCTTTCGAGCACCGCGATGTGCGCGCGGCCGGGCGTGCTGAGCCGGCCCGCCTGGTAGGCCTCCAGCAGGGTGGACTTGCCCGCGCCGCGCGGGCCGGCCATCCCGACGGCGCCGCCGCCGATCCCCGCCATCAACGCCTTCAGCCGGTCCCCCGACGCCAGCGACGTCACCACCCGGTCGCCGGCGCGCATCTGCCCGAGCGCCCGGGGGTCGAGGACGCCGAGCGTCGTGCTGAAGGTGGGGTGCACCAGCTCGTTGAGGTGCTTCGTGACCTGCTGGCCGACCGTCTCCAGCGCGACGGCTTCCCACTCGTCCTCGGCGGCGGCGACGTTCTCTCGCAACACCTTCACCTGCTGTGTCCACTTGGGACTGCCGCGCCGGTCGGGGTCGAGGGACAGCGCCGCCGGCAGCAGCCCGGGGGTGAGGATGGCCGGTCCGGTGAGGAGCAGGACGAGCAGTGCGAGCACGTCCGCGACGGCGAACACCGCCCACTCCGGCAGCGGCAGGGGAACAGTCATGACGGCGAACGCCACTCCCGCCGCCAGGAAGGCGCCGAACAGCGAGCGCTGCCCGGCGGCCCGCGGCAGCTGCTCGTCCTGGGCGGAGTTCGAGTCCGGCAGGTAGAACATCAGCGCCAGGAAGAAGGCGACGCACCCCGCGACCACCCACAGCACGACGGCCAGGAACGTCCCCATCGCCTCCCGCGACGACGGCCACAGGCGCCACAGCAGCAACGCGTACGTCGTGGCCAACCCGCTCACGAACGGCCACCTGCCGCCGCCGACCGCCGGTTGGCCGCCGAACCGGACACCGATTCCGGCGACCAGCCGGCGGGCCGAAACGATCGTCAGGACAAAACCGGCGAGGAGGGCGAAAACGACCCCGGCCCAAGCGCCACCGGTCACCGGCAGCCGGCCGAGCTGCCAGAACAGCAGCGGGAAGAGCATGCCGAGCCAGAGGACGAACCCGAGCACGGCGTGCCCGGCGCGATCGTCCGGGTCCGGCAACCGGGTCACCCGCTCACGCGGCGACTCGAACCCGGCGAGCTTCTCCCGCGCGCCCCGCAGCACGGTGATCTGCGGGTTGGTCTCCTGGAGCACGAAGTCGCCGTTCGCGACCACGTGGGCGACGACGGCTTCGCGCAGATCCGGGCGCTCCGGTTCGGGCACCAGCTGCAGCCGGTCGGCGACGGGGTCGTCGAGCACCTGGCCCGCCAGCCGCGGGAGCCGTTCGCGCAGCTCGTCGAGCAGCGCGTCCTCCTCGTCGGGCTCGGCGCGGACGTCGGTCGGCGATGCGGGCGGCGCGGTCACGGACGGAGATCCTATCGACGACGGAGGGCGGCTCACCCGGCTTCGCCCCACACCGGCCGGAAGATCTGGCACGATCAGGCGATGGCCAGGACCCGGCGGATGCGCGGACTCGCGATGGTCGCCGCCCTGGTGCTGGTGCTCTCCGCCTGCACCGCCGGTTTCGACGGGCTCCGGTTGCGGATCGCCGCGGGTAATCCCGGTGGTGTCTACGACAAGCTCGCGCAGACGCTGGCCACCGCCTGGCAGGCGGGCCTGGACATCGACCGGCCGCAGGTGCTCCAGACCCAGGGCTCGCCCGACAACGTCGACAAGGTGCTCGGCGGGAAGGCCGAGGTCGCCTTCGTCGCCGCCGACGTCGCCTCCGACCGGTACAAGTCCGATCCGCGGATGGCCGCCCTCGCCCGGATCCACGACGACTACCTGCACATCGTCGTCCGCACCGACTCCGACATCCGGACGGTCGACCAGCTGAAGGGCCGGCGGATCGCGATCGGCTCGCCGGCTTCGGGGGTCGAGTACATCGCCGAGCGGCTGCTGCAGGTCACCGACCTCGCCGGGTCGGTCACCACCTCCACGCGCGGCCTCGACGAGTCCGTCCGGGCCCTGCTGAACGGCGACGTGGACGCCTTCTTCTGGTCCGGCGGCCTGCCGACGCCGTTCCTGGCCAACTACAACAACACGCGGTCGCTGCGCCTGCTCGACATCGCCGACGTGATGCCGAAGATGCAGGAGCTCAACCAGGTGTACGGCACCGCGTCCATCCCGGCCAGCACCTACAACCAGGCGGGCCCGGTGACCACGCTGCTGGTGCCGAACGTCCTGGTGGTCCCGAAGTCGATGCCCGACGACGTCGCCGAGGCGCTGGTCCGCGGCCTGTTCGACGCCCGGCCGCAGCTCGCCGCCGCCAACCCGGCGGCGCTGTCGATCGACGTGCACCCCGGCATCGAGACCCAGCCGATCCCGCTGCACCCCGGCGCACTCCGTTATTACCGCGCACAGAAGACCTAGGCGGCCGGGAACGTCATCGTGATCCGCAGGCCGCCGCCTTCGGGCAGGTCGAGCGTCAGCTCGCCGTCGGAATGCGCGGTCAGCTCGCTGACGATCGCCAGGCCCAGCCCCGAGCCGGGCACGTTCTGGTGGGCCGGGCTGCGCCAGAACCGGTCCAGCGCGCGGTCGAGCTCGTCGGGCCGCAGCCCCGGTCCGTGATCGCGGACGGACAGGCGCACCTGGTCGCCGTCGCGCTCGACGGCGATCCGGATCTCGGTGCCGGCCGCGGTGAACTTCAGCGCGTTGTCGAGCAGCGCGTCCAGGATCGTTTCGGCGCCGCGCGGCGGCAGGCGCACCCGGGCGCTGTCACCCGCGGTGTCGACGACCAGCCGCACGTCGCGGGCCTCGCCGACCACCGACCAGTCGGCCACCCGCTCGGCGACGGCCTCGTCCAGCACCACCGGGTCGAGCTCACCGCCGGACGCCTCGGCGCGCGCCATCGAAAGCAGGCCGTCGAGGATCTGGTGCAGCCGCCCGGCGTCGACCCGCGCGGCTTCGAGGTCGGCGGCCGCCGGCTCGTCGTCGACGTGGCCTTCGAGGTTGCCGAGCCGGATCTTCAACGCGGTCAGCGGGTTGCGCAGCTGGTGCGAGGCGTCGGCGACGAACGCGCGCTGCGCGGCCAGCGCGCCGGACACGCTTTCGGCCATCCGGTCGAAGGAGCGGCCGAGCTGCCGCAGCTCCGGCGGCCCGCCGCTCTCCCCCACCGGCTCGGCCTCCCGCCCGCTGACCACGGACGCCACCAGCGCGCCGGTCGCGTCGTCGAGCCGGTGCACCGGCCGCAGGATCCAGCGGACCACCGGGATCGCCACGGCCAGCGCGAGCACGAAGGCGAGGATCCCGCCCGCGGCGAGCAGCAGCCACCACCACAGCACGTCGGCGCGCTCGGCGCCGGTGTCGGACACGCTCAGCACCGCACCGCGCACCTCACCGTCGGCCAGCACCGGTTCGGCGAGCACCAGCGGCGTGTCGTCCCACGGCATCAGCACGGCGGCGGGCTCCGACCGGCGGCCGGCCAGCGCCTCGTGGACCGGGTCGCTGATCCGCTCGGCCTCGAGGTCGATCCGTGCGGCGCCCGGGCCGAGCGAGCTGGCCACCGGCTTGTTGTCCTGGTCGACGACGAGCACCTGGACGCCGTAGACCTCGGTGTAGCGGCGCAGGTCGGGCTCGAGCAGCCACGGCTTGTTGTCCAGCAGCGGCCGCTGCGCCAGCGACGCGAACCGCGCGGTGTCGGTCAGCCGGTCGAGGAACAGGTCCTGCTGGGCGCCGGCGGCGATCGTGGCGGCCAGCGGGATGCCGAGCCCGAACACCAGCAACGCGACCAGCGTCAGCACGATGCCCTGCAGCCGGACGCGCACGCCGTCAGCTCCGGGCTGCCTGGCCGCCGAGCCGGTAACCGACCCCGCGGACCGTCTCGATCAGCGCCGGGCGCCCCAGCTTCGTCCGCAGTGTCGCGACGTGGACGTCGAGCGAGCGGCTCTCCGCGGGCCCGCGGTGACCCCACACCTCGGTGAGCACGTGCTCACGCGAGCACACCGCGCCGCGTGCGCCCGCGACCAGCGCGAGCACCTGGAACTCCTTGCGGGACAACGCGATCGTCTGCCCGTCGACCAGGACCTCGTGCCGGGACAGGTCGACGCTGACGTCCCCGACCCGGATCACCACCGGCTCGGCCGTGGTGTGCTCGCCGCGGCGGCGGCGCACCGCTTCGACCCGGGCGAGCAGCTCCTCGACGTCGTAGGGCTTGACGAGGTAGTCGTCGGCGCCGGCACGCAGGCCCTGGATCCGGTCGTCGACCTCGCCGCGCGCCGACACGACGATGATCGCGACGTCACTGACCGCGCGGATCTGGCGGCACAGCGTCACGCCGTCGATGTCCGGCAGGCCGAGGTCGAGCAGGATGACGTCGACCTCGTGCACCCGGTCGAGCACCCCGGCGCCGGTGGCCAGCCGCGCGATCGCCAGGCCGCGGCGGGTCAGCGCCGGGATCAGCGCCCCCGCGACCCGGTCGTCGTCCTCCACCAGCAGCACCCGCACCCCGTCCACCCTCCCTGGTGACCTGCTTCACCCTCCGCGACGGTAGCGACGAACTCTAGGACGTCGCCACGGCGGCCGCACCGGACACCCGGACGGTTACCGTCCGTGACTTCGGCTCGACTAGGGTCACGATGGCATCAATACTCACCAAAAGGACATCGATACCCACTTGAAACCCTAAGTATTGCTCAAGCAGCCTTGCCAACCGGGAGAGCAACGGTAGGTTTCCGCCATCGCGTGGTGACCCACAACCCACTCGCCGGTACGAACCGACTCTGGAGGCCAGATGACCGCGGAGGTGGCGGCGCCGATGATCAAGGCGTCCGCCGTGAACAAGTACTTCGGCGACCTGCACGTGCTCAGGGAGATCACGCTCGAGGTGCCCCGCGGCCAGGTCGTGGTGGTGCTGGGCCCGTCGGGGTCGGGCAAGTCGACCCTCTGCCGGGCCATCAACCGGCTCGAGCCGATCAACTCGGGCGAGATCGCGGTCGACGGCGTGCCGCTGCCCGCCGAGGGCAAGGCCCTCGCGGCGTTGCGCGCCGACGTCGGCATGGTGTTCCAGTCGTTCAACCTGTTCGCGCACAAGACGATCGTCGAGAACGTCATGCTCGCGCCGGTGAAGGTCCGCAAGACCGGACAGGGCGACGCGCGCAAGACCGCGATGGAGCTGCTGGAGCGCGTCGGCATCGCCAACCAGGCCGACAAGTACCCCGCGCAGCTCTCGGGCGGCCAGCAGCAGCGTGTCGCCATCGCGCGGGCGCTCGCCATGCGGCCCAAGGTCATGCTGTTCGACGAGCCGACCTCGGCGCTGGACCCGGAGATGGTCCAGGAGGTGCTCGACGTCATGACCGGCCTGGCCAAGGACGGCATGACGATGCTCGTCGTCACGCACGAGATGGGCTTCGCCCGCCGGGCAGCCGATCGGGTGATCTTCATGGCCGACGGCGAGATCGTCGAGGACACGACGCCCGAAGAGTTCTTCACCGCGCCCAAGAGCGAGCGCGCGAAGGACTTCCTCGGCAAGATCTTGACCCACTGAGAACGTTCCGCGACGCCCTTCGCGTCCCGGGTGACGACACACAGGAGAGATTCACATGAGGATCCGCACCCTCGCGGTGGGACTGCTCGTAGGTGGTCTGACGCTGACCACCATGACCGCCTGCGGCAAGGAAGGCACCCCGGCCTCCCCGGGCGCGGGTGACCAGAGCGGCACGAACGCCGCCGCGCTGCCGACCTACCCGGTCGCGACCGGCGTCGACCTGGCCGGCTCCCCGGTGTTCGCGAAGATGAAGTCGGCCGGCGCGCTGACCGTCGGCGCGAAGGACGACCAGCCCGGCCTGGGCCAGAAGGACCCGACGACCGGCAAGTTCGGCGGCTTCGACATCGAGATCGCGAAGCTCGTCTCGGCCGGCCTCGGCTTCGACCCGGAGAAGATCACCTTCCGCACGGTCGACTCCGGCGCCCGTGAGCAGACGATCGCGAACGGCGACGTGAACTACTACGTCGGCACCTACTCGATCACCGACAAGCGCAAGGCGCTGGTCTCCTTCGCCGGGCCGTACTTCGTCGCCGGCCAGGACCTCCTGGTGCGCAAGGACGACACCTCGATCACCGGCAAGGACGCCCTCAAGGGCAAGAAGGTCTGCTCGGTCACGGGCTCGACCCCGATCCAGAAGGTCCGCTCGGAGAACCTGACCGAGCCGGGCAACATCGTCGAGTTCCAGAAGTACTCGCAGTGCGTCGAGAAGCTGCTGTCGAAGGACGTCGACGCGGTCACCACCGACGACGCGATCCTCAAGGGCTACGCGGCCCAGGACCCGGACAACCTGAAGGTCGTCGGCCAGACGTTCTCCACGGAGAAGTACGGCATCGGCCTGAACAAGGACGACAAGGTCCTGCGCGACAAGGTCAACGAGATCCTGCAGAAGGCGCTGGACGACGGCACCTGGGACAAGATCTACGCCGCGACGCTCGGCAAGTCCGGTTCGCCGTCGAAGAAGCCGACGCTCGAGAAGTACTGACGTGACACGAGGCCGGTGGGTCGGGGTTCTCCCCGGTCCACCGGCCTTCCCACATCCACCACCTGACACGGCCGCGGGGAAGGCTCCATGGACGTCCTGCTCAACAACCTGGACCTGTTCGGTCCGTTCTTTCTCCGCACGATCGAACTGTTCGTGCTCTCCGCCGTCGGCAGCCTGATCTGGGGCACGGTCCTGGCCATGCTGCGGGTGAGCCCGGTGCCGGTCTTCCGCGCCGTCGGCACGGCGTACGTGACGATCGCCCGGAACACGCCGCTCACGCTGGTGTTCGCGTTCTTCGTGTTCGCGTACCCGCTGCTCGACATCGTCAAGGTCGACTACTTCCCCGCCGCCGTGATCGCCCTGACCGTGTACACCTCGGCGTTCATCTGCGAGGTCGTGCGCTCGGGCATCAACACCGTGCCGGTCGGCCAGGCCGAAGCGGGACGGGCGCTGGGGCTGACGTTCGCCCAGATCCTCGGCCAGGTCGTGCTGCCGCAGGCGCTGCGGTCGGTCGTCCCGCCGCTGATCAGCACCCTGATCGCGCTGCTGAAGAACACCACGATCGCCGCCGGTTTCTCCGTCGCGGAGGCCGGCGCGATCCGCTCGTACCTGTCCGAACGCGGTGACAACCAGCTGATCGGCCTGCTGTGGGTGGCCCTCGGCTTCATCATCCTGGTCACCGTGCTGTCGTTCGTCCAACGCAGCCTGGAGAAGCGCTGGAGCGTGGCCCGATGAGCAACGTCCTGTTCGACGTCCCCGGACCCAAGGCCCGGCTGCGGTACCGGACCTACGCGGTCATCGGGACCGTCGTCGTCCTCGCCTTCCTCGCCTACATCGGGTGGCGCTTCTACGACAGCGGCCAGTTCACCGCCCGCAAGTGGGAGTGGCTGCAGTACTCGCAGGTCCAGGAGGACCTGGCCAACGCGGTGCTCCAGACGCTCGAGGCGTTCGCGGCTGCGGCGGTGCTCGCGCTGATCTTCGGCGCGATCTTCGCGGCCGGGCGGCTGTCCGACCACGCGTGGATCCGCGGGATCGCCGGGTTCGTCGTGGAGTTCTTCCGCGCCATCCCCGCCCTGATCCTGATGTTCCTGTTCTACTTCGGCCTGCCGACGGTCGGCGTGCCGATGACGCCGTTCCTCGGTGTGGTCTTCGGCCTGACGCTGTACAACGGCTCGGTGCTCGCCGAGATCTTCCGCGCGGGCATCCAGTCGCTGCCGAAGGGCCAGAGCGAAGCCGCGTACGCCCTGGGCATGCGCAAGACGCAGGTGATGTTCCTGGTGCTGCTGCCCCAGGCGATCCGCGCGATGCTGCCGACGATCATCAGCCAGCTGGTCGTGCTGCTGAAGGACACCGCGCTCGGCTTCATCATCACGTTCCAGGAGCTGCTGTACTACGCGCGCTACATCGGCTCGCAGGGCACGTTCGGCCGCCCGATCGTGCCGTCGACGATCGTGGCGACCGGCATCTACGTCGTGATGTGCCTGCTGCTGACGGCGCTGGCGACGTACCTGGAGCGGCGCAACCGGCGCAACAAGAAGGTCGTGGGCACACCCCCGGCCGCGGGCGAGGCAGCTCTCGTCTCCGCCGCCTGAGTCACCCGTTCGAGGCCCCCGGGATCCGTCCCGGGGGCCTTGTCCTGTTCCGGGGTCTCCCCTAGCGTCGGGCCCATGGGTGTCGCACTGGTGACCGGGAGTTCACGAGGGCTGGGCCGGACCATCGCCCGGCGGTTGGCCCGCGACGGGTTCGCCGTGGCGGTGAACGCGCTGCACGACGATCCCGACCTCAAGACCGCGGCCGAAGAGGTCCTCGCCGAGGGCGGCCGGGGCGCCGCCTTCGCCGCCGACGTCACCGACCGGCGCCAGGTCGGCGACCTGGTCGACGCGGTGACGGCGCTGCTGGGCCCGATCACCGTCCTGGTCGTCAACGCGACGGGCCCGCAGCCGGACGTCTTCCTGTCCGATGTGGACTGGCCGGACCACCTGGGGCACCTGGACTTCTTCGTGCGTTCGCCGGTGCTGCTCGGCCACGCGGTGCTCCCGGGCATGCGCGCCCGCGGGTACGGCCGCATCGTCCACATCGACTCGGAGGTCGCGGACCGCCCGCCACCCGGCCGCTCGGCGTACGCGACGGCCAAGGCGGCCCAGGTCGGCCTGGCCCGCGCGTGGGCCCGCGAGCTGGCCCCGGAAGGCATCACGGTCAACACGGTGGCGCCGGGCTTCGTCCCGGTGGAGCGCCACGCGGACGTCCCGGAGGCGGAACGCGCGGCCTATCTGGCCGGGGTGCCGGTGGGCCGGCTGGGCACGCCCGAGGACGTGGCCGCGGCGGTGAGCTTCTTCGCGTCGAAGGACGCGGGTTTCGTCACGGGCCAGCGGCTGCTGGTGGACGGCGGTCGCGCCCTCGGTTGACCTGCAGCACCACCAGCACACCGAGGATCAGCACCAGGGCCAGCGTCAACGCCGTCCACATCGCGACGTGCAGCTGCAGCAGCCCGCCGGCTAGCGCGCCCACCAGCATCGCGCCCACCGCCGCCACCTTCCGGACCGGATGCGCCCCCTGACCACCGGCCGCCTTGGAATCCGCCGCGAAGCCCGTCAGCGTCATCGTCAGCACCGTCGTCGTCAGGTCGGGCGCGCCGATGCGGCGGACCGCCGCGTTCTGCAGGCCCATCGCCAGGCCCAGCACCACGATCAGCAGCTCGCTGCCCAGCCGGGTGCCACTGCCCAGCGTCGCGGACAGCACCACCGCCACCGCGACCAACGCCGCCTGGACCGCCGTCGCCTGGCGGAGGGTGTCGTATTCGTCTTCACTGCGGGCCAGCCGGCCGCCGGCGAGGGCGCCCGCCAGGAACGCCAGCACCGCCGTCAGCGACGCGAGCACCGACAACGTCGTCTCCCCCGCCGCCGCGAACCCGAGGAACACGACGTTGCCGGTCATGTTCGCCACGAACACCCGGCCCAGTCCGAGGAAGCTGACCGCGTCGACCACGCCGGTCACCACCGTCAGCGTCAGCAGCAGCGCGGCCAGGTCCCGCGGCTTCGTCTCAGCCATGCGCGCAGTCAACCACCCGGCGGGTCAGCTCGCGGTCTCCGAGCGCGTCGGTGCTGTCGACGAACTGGTCGATCGCCCCGACGGGTGACGGCCGGCCGATGAGCAGCGGCGCCACGAACCGCTCGGCGTGGATCACCTGGAACGGCCGGTCGTAATACCTGCTGGTTCGCGGGTCGACCGGATCGGTGAGGCCGAGCTCGTTGTGCAGCCCGGCGACCGTTTCGTACGCGGCCACGAGGTGCCGCTCGCGGTCGTGCCAGTTCGTCGCCGCGAGGGCGCCGGTCAAGGACGGCGTCAGACCGGGGGCCGCGGGCAGCCGGGCGAACGCGCTGCCGAGCCACTTGGCGTACGGCGGGTACCGGCGCGCCATCAGCAGGCACAGCCGCATCAGGTCCCGGACGAGCCGCGCCGCGACGACCGCCGACCCCAGCTCGTCGCCCGCTTCGCCGCACCGGCCGACAAACGCCTCCTCCTGGCCGATGCGCTGCCACTGGCACGCCAGGACGTACCGCCAGACGTCGCCGGGATACCAGGCGACGCGCTGCCGGAGCGTCTCGAGCCCGAGGTCGTCGTGGAAGACCGCGCCGCCGGTGAACTCGGCGAAGACCTGCGTCGGCGTGGCGAGCCAGTCGCGCACGGCCGGCCGCCGCGGATCGAACCCGAGCGTGCCGTGCACCCAGTCGTCGAGCCTTGCGACGATCACCTTCGTCGGGTGCCCGAGGAACGTGCCCGGCACCTCCGGCGCGCGGACCTCGGGCAGGAAGAGGAAAACCCGCGCGGTCCAGTCGTGGTCGGTCGAGCGTTCGGTGTCGAAGCCGAGGACCTCGGAGCCCGGCCCGAGCAACGCGGCGCTGTGCGGCTCGCCGACCCGCGGGGCGACCACTTCGGTGTAGAAGCGGCGGCTCAGTTCGATTCCGGAAACGAACGTCATGGCCGCCATTCTGGCTTACTAACACGCGAAGCGCGCTTCATTATGCGAAGCTGCTTCGCAGCGCTTCGCGAGCGGAATCCGTTGTCACACAGGCAGAACAGTGACCTCCTTGCGGTGAATCCCTGCGCGGCATGGGGCGTTTTGTCGGGGGTCCCCTCTAGCGTGCGGGCATGACCGAAAAGAGCACCGTGCGGACGCGGGAAATGGCTGTGGAGCTGAAGTCCCAACGTGAACTGAAGCAGATGACCCTGCGCGAGGTGGCCCGGCGCGCGGACTGGTCGGCGTCGAAGGTGTCGGCCTGGGAGAACGGCCGCCGCATCTCGCCGATCGACGCCGCGATCTACCTCGCCCACTGCGGCACGAAGGCCGCCGAACGCGCGCGGCTCCTGGAACTCACCAAACCCCCGGGTGACCTGTACTGGGTACGGCCCTACTTCGACAAGCTCGTCGACCCGATGAAGTCCCTCATCATCCAGGAAAACCTCGCCGGCGCGATGGTGTACTACAGCCCGGCCGCCATCCCCGGCATGCTGCAGACGGAGGACTACGTCCGCACCTGCTTCGAACTCACGGGGCGGTACACCACCGACCGGCTGGGCGTGCTGACCCGGGCTCGCGTGGACCGGCAGCAGCTGCTGCAACGCCGGGAGCCACCGAAGTGCACCTTCTTCTTGCACGAGCGCGCTTTGCGGTCGGCCGTCGGCAGCCCGCAGCTCATGCAGGAACAGCTTCAGAACCTCGTGCTCACCACGAACCTGCCGCACTGCGTCATCCGGGTGGTTCCCGAGTCGGATCCCACGTTCCGCGTGCTCAGCACGACGTTCACGGTCATGGAGTTTCCCGAGCATCCACCGGTGGTCTACGAAGAGACCTACACCGCCGGGTTGTTCGTGGACGACCGCATCGCGGTGGAGGCGTTCTACCTCCTCGTCACACGCCTGGAACAGGCGGCCCTTTCCGAGGGACAATCGCGGGAGTGGCTCGTCCGGTCCGCGGACGAGTACGAACGCATGAGGGAGTGATCCATGGCGCCCCGCGATCGGACCTGGTTCAAGAGCAGCCACAGCGAAGGGCAGGAACACCAGACCTGCGTGGAGGTGGCGCTCACCCCGGACACCACGGCGGTCCGCGACTCCAAGGCGCCCGGTGCCGGGCACCTCACCGTCCCCCACCCCGCGTGGAGCGCGTTGCTCAGTTCCCTGCGCTGACGCCGACCCGCTTCCCGTCGTGCCAGACCGCCCGGACCCGGCCGGGCAGGTCGGTCACGTCGAGATCCGGGCCGTCGAGCAGCACCAGGTCCGCGCGCAGGCCCGGCTCGATGCGGCCGCGGTCGTCGTCGAGGCGCAGCAACCGTGCGGCTTCGCTGGTGGCCGCCTTCAAGGCGGCCGCGTCCCCGAGCACGGCGGCCAGCAACCGCAGCTCGGTCGTCAAGTCGACATGGGGACGCGGAGCCAGGTCCGAGCCGGCGGCGATCCGGACACCCGCCTCGGCGGCGAGCCGCACCGAACGCCGGTGCGCCTCGGCGAACTCGCTGGTGGTGATCGGCGACAGCGTCGGCACGTACCAGGCGTCGCCGAGCGCGGCCACGGCGTTGTCGTCGAGGAAGGTGCCGTGCTCGATGCTGCGCGCCCCGGCGCGGGCCGCCGAGACGACCGCGGCGGACGTGTGTGCGTGCGCCAGGACGTCGCGGCCGCAGCGGCGGGCCTCGTCGACCAGCGCGGCGAGCTCGTCGTCGGTCGGGCGCACGTCCGCACCCTCGCGCACCGCCCGCATCGCGCCGCTCGCGCCGACCTTGATCCAGTCGGCCCCCGCGCGCACCATCCGGCGGACCGCCGCACGGGCGGCGTCCGGCCCGTCGAACAGCGGGTCCGGCAGCGACGGGTCACCGAAGTGGTCAACAGCGCCCGCGGGCGGCTCCCAGCTGTCGCCGAGCCCGCCGGTCGGGCCCAGCTGACGCAGGCTGACCAGCAGGTCGGGCCCGGTGATCCAGCCCGACCGCAGCGCGTGCTTGAGGCCGGCGTCGGCGCCCCAGGCGTCGCGGACGGTGGTGATCCCGCGCGCCAGCAATCCGCGCAGCACCGGCACTGCTTCGAGCACCCGCGCACTGCGTGGCAACGGTTCGGGCCGCGGGAACGCGACGTGCACGTGGCAGTCGATGAGCCCGGGGATCAGCAGGCCGCCCGAGCAGTCGACCCGGTCACCGTCCAGGCGCGGGCCGACCTCGGTGATCCGGTCACCGTTCAGGCGGACATCCGCGCGTTCCGCGTCGCCGGTCTCGGGGTCGAAGACGAGGGCGCCGGCCAGCACCGTCACGCCAGTTCTCCGCCGCGCACGAACCCGGCGACTTTGTTGACCAACCCGGTGATCCGGCTGACGAGAGGCAGGTCGTCGGCCGCGGACGGCGGCAGCAGCTCGATCTCCATGCCCTCACTCTGGCACGGGCGAAAAAGACGCTCGCGAACCGGCTTGAGCGCGGTTCGCGAGCGTCAGGTGGAAAGTCCTACTTGTCGCGGCGGAAGAGCTTGTTGCCCAGCCACACGATGGGGTCGTACTTGCGATCGGCGACGCGCTCCTTCATCGGGATGAGCGCGTTGTCGGTGATGTGGATGCCTTCCGGGCAGACCTCGCTGCAGCACTTGGTGATGTTGCAGTAGCCGAGGCCGTGCTCCTCCTGGGCCGCGTCACGGCGATCCGCGACGTCGAGCGGGTGCATCTCCAGTTCGGCGATGCGCATCAGGTACCGCGGCCCGGCGAAGGACTCCTTGTTCTCCTCGTGGTCGCGCACCACGTGGCAGGTGTTCTGGCACAGGAAGCACTCGATGCACTTGCGGAACTCCTGCGAACGCTCGACGTCCACCTGCTGCATCCGGTACTCACCGGGCTTCAGGTCCGCCGGCGGCGTGAACGACGGGATCTCCCGCGCCTTCGTGTAGTTGAAGGACACGTCCGTGACGAGGTCGCGGATCACGGGGAACGTCCGCATCGGCGTCACCGTGATCACCTCTTCCTCGGTGAAGGTCGACATCCGCGTCATGCACAGCAGGCGCGGCTTGCCGTTGATCTCCGCCGAGCACGAGCCGCACTTGCCCGCCTTGCAGTTCCAGCGCACGGCGAGGTCCGACGCCTGGGTGGCCTGCAGCCGGTGGATGATGTCGAGGACGACCTCGCCCTCGTTCACCTCCACCGTGAAGTCCTGCAGCTCGCCGCCCGTGTCGTCGCCGCGCCAGACCCGGAAACTCGCCTTGTAGCTCATGCCTTGCTCCCGGGGTGCGCCTCGAGCTCGTCGTCGGTGTAGTACTTCCCGAGCTCGCCGAACTCGAACAGCTCCAGCAGGTCCTGCCGCAGCGGCAGCTGCTCCTTCACCACCACGCCGATGTCCGGGACGACCGGGTTGTCGCCCGGCGACGACGAGCACACCAGCAGCTTGTGCCGCCACTCGGCGTCCATGCCCGGGAAGTCGTCCCGCGTGTGCCCGCCCCGGCTCTCCGTCCGCGTCAGCGCGGCCTTCGCGACACATTCGCTGACCATCAGCATGTTCCGCAGGTCGATCGCGAGGTGCCAGCCGGGGTTGAACTGCCGGTGTCCCTCCACGGTGACGCGCAGGATCCGCTGCCGCAGCTCGCCCAGCTTCTCCAGCGCCTGCTCGATCTCCCCGGCCTTGCGGATGATACCGACCAGGTCGTTCATCGACTGCTGCAGCTCGGTGTGCAGGGTGTACGGGTTCTCGGCCGACGCGCCCTCGGGCGGGTCGAACGGCGCGAGCGCCATCTTCGCCGCCGCGTCCACATCGGACTGCGCGGCCGCGGGCCGCTCGGCCAGGCCGTCCACGTACTCGGCGGCGCCGAGCCCGGCACGGCGGCCGAACACCAGCAGGTCCGACAGCGAGTTGCCGCCGAGCCGGTTGGAGCCGTGCATACCGCCCGAGCACTCGCCGGCTGCGAACAGGCCGGGCACGCTCGCCGCCGCCGTGTCCGGGTCGACCTCGATGCCGCCCATGACGTAGTGGCAGGTCGGGCCGACCTCCATCGGCTCCGCGGTGATGTCGACGTCCGCCAGCTCCTTGAACTGGTGGTACATCGACGGCAGCCGCTTCTTGATCTCCTCGGTCGGCAGCCGGCTCGCGATGTCGAGGAACACGCCGCCGTGCGGGGAGCCGCGCCCCTCCTTGACCTCGGAGTTGATCGCGCGGGCCACTTCGTCGCGGGGCAGCAGGTCCGGCGTGCGCCGGTTGTTGTCCGCGTCGGCGTACCAGCGGTCGGCTTCCTCTTCGCTTTCGGCGTACTGGCCCTTGAAGACCTCGGGCACGTACTCGAACATGAACCGCTTGCCTTCGGAGTTCTTCAGCACCCCGCCGTCACCACGCACACCCTCGGTGACGAGGATGCCCTTGACGCTCGGCGGCCAGACCATGCCGGTCGGGTGGAACTGGACGAACTCCATGTTGATCAGCTTCGCGCCCGCCCGCAGGGCCAGCGCGTGGCCGTCGCCGGTGTACTCCCACGAGTTCGACGTCACCTTGAACGACTTGCCGATGCCGCCCGTGGCGAGCACTACGGCGGGCGCGTCGAAGAGGATGAACCGGCCGCTCTCGCGCCAGTAGCCGAACGCGCCGGCGATGGCGCCGTCGGTGGTGAGCAGCTCGGTGACCGTGCACTCGGCGAAGACCTTGATCTTCGCCTCGTAGTCGCCGGTCTCGGCGAAGTCTTCCTGCTGCAGTGAAACGATCTTCTGCTGCATCGTGCGGATGAGCTCGAGCCCGGTACGGTCACCGACGTGCGCCAGCCGCGGGTAGGTGTGCCCGCCGAAGTTGCGCTGGCTGATCCGGCCGTCGGCGGTGCGGTCGAACAGCGCGCCGTAGGTCTCCAGCTCCCAAACGCGGTCGGGCGCCTCCTTGGCGTGCAGCTCGGCCATCCGCCAGTTGTTGAGGAACTTCCCGCCGCGCATGGTGTCGCGGAAGTGGACCTGCCAGTTGTCGTTCGAGTTCGCGTTGCCCATCGACGCCGCGCACCCGCCCTCGGCCATCACCGTGTGCGCCTTGCCGAACAGGGACTTGCACACGACGGCCACGCGGAAACCGCGCTCGCGGGCTTCGATCACGGCGCGCAGACCAGCGCCACCGGCACCGATCACCACCACGTCGTAGCTGTGGCGTTCGACCTCGGTCATAAAAGAATTCCACCTCGGAACTGGGGACGTCGTTGTCGGGAGAGAGCTGCGTCAGTTCACGAATCTCAGGTCCGTGATGGCCCCGCTGGCCACGAGCATGACGTAGAAGTCGGTCAGCACCAGCGTGCCGAGCGTCGTCCAGGCCAGCGCCATGTGGCGGGTGTTGAGCTTCGTGACCTGCGTCCAGATCCAGTACCGCACCGGATGCTTCGAGAAGTGCTTCAGCCTGCCCCCGGTCACGTGCCGGCACGAGTGGCAGGAAAGCGTGTACGCCCACAGCAGGACCACGTTGACGAGCAGGACGATGTTGCCCAGCCCGAACCCGAAGCCGCCGGTCTTCCCGTGGAACGCGGTGATCGCGTCGTAGGTGTTGACCAGCGAGACGACCAGCGCCACGTAGAAGAAGTAGCGGTGGACGTTCTGGATGATCAGCGGCAGCCGCGTCTCACCGGTGTACTTCGCCTTCGGTTCCGCGACCGCGCAGGCGGGCGGGGAGAACCACACGGCCCGGTAGTAGGCCTTGCGGTAGTAGTAGCAGGTCAGGCGGAACCCGAGCAGGAACGGCAGCACGACGAAGCCGAGCGGGATGAACCCCGGCAGGTCGCCGAACCAGTGGCCGAAGTGGCTCGAGCCCTCGACGCAGGACGTGGACAGGCAGGGTGAGTAGAACGGCGTCAGGTAGTGGTAGTCGGGCACCCAGTACGCGGTGCGCACGAACGACCGGACCGTCGCGTAGATGATGAACGCGGACAGCCCGAGCACGGTCAGCAGCGGCTGGAGCCACCACCGGTCCGTGCGGAGGGTGCGCTCGGCGATCCGGGCCCGCCTGGGGGACCGGACGCCGGTGCCGACGCCGTTGTCAGCGGGTGCGCTCACCGCTGGTCGCGCTTGTAGCCGCCGACGCCTTCGTCATCGGCGCCGTGCCAGAGCGCCGGGTCGTAGGGGGTGTCGGGAACTTGGACCCGCTCCGCGGCCTTCGCCTGCGCCGGCACGGCGGGCGGCGTGCTGTCGAGGTCCGCGGTGTCGATGTCGAGGCGCTCCACGTCGTTGGCGAGCCGGCGGACCGCCGAGGCGTCGCCGTAACGCGAGCGCAGTGCGCCGACGCACTGCCTGAGCTGGCCGATGGTTCGCCGCAGCTCGGCGATCTCGGAGGTGGACATCATTCCTCCCGGTGGTGGTGGGGCTGGCAGGGAGCCGGCCGGGCGATCGCTCGCCCCTACGGCTTTGCCACGCGTCGTGCAGTGTGACAACTAGCACACTAACGGTACCGGGGGTGATCGGGGTCACGCGGGTGGATCTTCTGAATCGATTTTGATTCGGCGTTTTCCCGAGGTACTGTGGCCAGTGTCACGACCCAGAGGCGCCAGCGCTGCCGTCCCGCGGACCACCACACACCAGTGATCCGGAGCCGGACATGAGCCCCACTCCCGCCACGCTGCACCCCGTCGTCGCCGAAGTCACCGCCCGCATCGCCGCGCGCAGTGCCGCGACCCGCACCAGCTACCTCGACCGCACGGCCGCCGCGCACGCGGAAGGCCCGGTCCGCCGCGGTCTCGCGTGCAGCAACCTCGCCCACGGTTTCGCCGCCATGGAAAGCGCCGACAAGGAGGCGCTGCGGGCCGCGCGCGCCCCCGGCGTCGCGATCGTTTCCTCCTACAACGACATGCTCTCGGCGCACCAGCCGATGCAGGAGTACCCGGCCTGGCTGAAGAAGTCGGTGCGCTCCGCCGGGGGTGTCGCCCAGTTCGCCGGCGGTGTCCCCGCGATGTGCGACGGCATCACCCAGGGCCGTGCGGGCATGGAGCTGTCGCTGTTCAGCCGCGAGGTCATCGCGATGTCGACGGCGATCGCGTTGTCCCACGACATGTTCGACGCCTCGCTGCTGCTGGGCGTCTGCGACAAGATCGTGCCGGGCCTGCTGATCGGCGCGCTGTCCTTCGGGCACCTGCCGGCGATCCTGATTCCGGCCGGGCCGATGAACTCCGGGCTGCCGAACAAGGAGAAGGCGCGCGTCCGCCAGCTGTACGCCGAGGGCCTCGCAACGCGCGAAGACCTTCTCGACGCCGAAGCGGCGTCGTACCACTCGGCCGGCACCTGCACCTTTTACGGCACCGCCAACTCCAACCAGATGGTCGTCGAGGTGATGGGCCTGCACCTGCCCGGCGCCAGCTTCGTCCAGCCCGGTTCGGCGTTGCGTCAGGCACTGACCGAAGAGGCCGGACGGCGGGTCGTCGCGATCTCGCGCGGCGAGGAATACACGCCGGTCTCGCGGATCCTCGACGAGAAGGCGTTCGTGAACGGCGTCATCGCGCTGCTCGCCACGGGCGGGTCGACCAACCACACGATGCACCTGGTCGCCGTCGCCGCGGCCGCCGGCATCCAGCTGACCTGGGACGACTTCTCCGACCTCTCGGCCGTGGTGCCGCTGCTGGCGCGCGTCTACCCGAACGGCAGCGCCGACATCAACCACTTCCACGCCGCCGGCGGCATCCAGTTCCTGGTCGGCACGCTGCTCGACGCCGGGCTGCTGCACGAGGACGTGCACACGGTCGCCGGGTTCGGGCTGCACCGCTACCGCGCCGAGCCGATCCTGTCCGACGGCGAGCTGGTCTGGCGCGACGTGCCGACCCGCAGCCTCGACGAGGAGGTGCTGCGCCCGGCGTGGCGGCCCTTCGCCGCGGACGGCGGGCTGCGGATGGTCGAGGGCAACCTCGGCCGCGCGGTGGTCAAGGTGTCCGCGGTGGCGCCCGAGCACCGGGTCGTCCAGGCGCCGGCCCGGGTGTTCACGACGCAGGAGGCGTTCACCGCCGCGTTCGAGGCGGGCGAGCTGGACCGTGACGTCGTCGTGGTGATCCGGCAGCAGGGCCCGCGGGCCAACGGCATGCCGGAGCTGCACGGCCTGACGCCGGCGCTGGGCGTCTTGATGGACCGCGGACACGCCGTCGCACTGCTCACCGACGGCCGGATGTCGGGCGCTTCGGGCAAGATCCCGGCCGCCATCCAGGTGACACCGGAAGCCGCGGCGGGCGGCCCGATCGCCCGCGTCGCGGACGGCGACGTCATCCGGCTCGACGCGTCCACCGGCAGCCTCGACGTGCTGGTCGGTGACGAAGAACTCGCCCTCCGTGAACTTGTGGACTCACCGCCGTCCGAAGCATCCTGGACCGGCACCGGCCGAGAGCTGTTCGCCGCGTTGCGCCGTGCCGTCGGCCCCGCCGACCAGGGCGCTTCCGTGTTCGGCGGTTTGACTCCGGAGCACTTCGGAACGCCCGCTTTCGCAACCCAGGAGGTCGGTCAGTGACCACCGGTCAGGACCTGCTCGAGCTGTCCCCCGTGATGCCCGTCGTGGTGATCGACGACGCCGACGACGCGGTGCCCACGGCGCGGGCCCTGCTCGCCGGCGGGATCGGGGTCATCGAGCTGACCTTGCGCACCCCGGCGGCCCTGTCCGCGATCGAGCGTGTCGCGGCGGAGGTGCCGGACATCGTCATCGGCGCCGGCACCGTCACCTCCCCGGGCCAGGCCAAGCAGGCGGCCGACGCCGGGGCGAAGTTCCTCGTCACGCCGGGCTGCACGGACGCGGTCCTCGACGCGTGCATCGAGTCGGGGCTGCCGTTCCTGCCGGGCGCGAGCACGGTGTCCGAGGCGATGCGGCTGGCCGAACGCGGGCTGTCGGCGCTGAAGTTCTTCCCGGCGGAGGCGGCCGGCGGTGTCGGGTACCTGAAGTCGATCGCGGGCCCGTTGCCGTCGCTCAAGTTCTGCCCGACCGGCGGGATCACGGTGGCTTCGGCGCCTTCCTACCTGGCACTGCCGAACGTCGGCTGCATCGGCGGTTCCTGGCTGACGCCGAAGTCCGCGATCACCGCTCGCGATTTTGCGGCCATCGAGGCGCTGGCCGCGGAAGCCGCGAAGCTGTAGCGGAAATCACCCGCGGAATTCCCGCGCCCGAACGGCGGAACGGGCGTCCGGATTCCGGGAGCACCGTTCCCACGCGCTGGAACGGTGCTCCGAGAGGGTGTGGCGGCCGTCATGAAAACCCGCCATTCGCCGCCACTGTTCCACTGAATGGGGCAACAGGCCTCACGGTCGGTGATTCACCACCTGTTATCGTCCCTCCTCGCTATTTCCAGCGAGGAGAATCCGTGTCCCTGACCAGTGTGGTCGCCCCCAGTCCTGCCCCCGAGACCGTCGCCGCACTCGTCGGTGACCGCCTTTCCCTGTCCGCGCTCCACCAGCTGGGCGGCACCCTCGGGGGTTATTCCTTCGTCAAGGTCGTCGTGGACCGCGAGCGGTCGGTCATCCACTTCCTGAACGACGCGCGCCATTCCTTTCACGCGATCTATATCGGCGAAGAGATCCTCGGCGTCCCCGAAGAACGCGTGCGCGCGGAGATCGATTCGTACAACGACGCCTTCTACCACGCGCCGGACCGCCGGTTCCTGCTCGGCATTCTCGCCCGGCACGACCAGATGCTTTCCCTGGAGACCGTCGAGGTCGACACGATGCCGGCCGAGCTGATCCGCGAGTTCCACGCCTTCGTCGCGCAGTACGTCGACCCGGCGCTGCCACTGGTGTTCAAGCCGGCCAACCAGCGGCAGGAGCGGCTCGTCCGGGAGATCCCGGCGGCCGAGCTGCCCCGCGTGTTCGCACACGAGCTGTTCTCGACGGCGCCGTTCGTCGCGCTGAACCCCGGCACGGCCACCGGCCGGCTGCGCGTGTTCCGCACCGAGGCCGAGTACCGGGCCGCCACGCTGGACTGGTCGGACATCATCGTGATGGATCGTGTGCCCGACGACATCCCGCGGCTGGCCGGCATCGTCAACGCCCGGCACACCACACCGTTGTCACACACCAACGTGCTGGCGACCGGCTGGCAGATCCCGAACGCCGTCCAGCTCGGCGCGCTGGCCGAGATCGATCGCCGCGACCTCGACGGCAAGTGGGTCGAGTACACGGTCGACGCCCAGGAACTCACGCTGCGGGAGGTCGACGAGCCGGCCGGGACGACACCGCCGTCCTGGTACGCCCAGCGCGTCACGCTCGAGCAGCCCGAAGCCGACCACAGCCCGATCGTGAACCTCGCGCGGCTGCGCGCGTCCGACCGGTACCGCTACGGCACCAAGGCGGCGAACCTCGGCGAGCTGCACCACGTCCTGGCCCACGGTTCGCAGCGGCTGCTCGGCTTCTACCAGGTGCCGCGGCCGCCGCGGGAGAACCTGCTGCCGCACCTGGCCCAGCTGCTGGGCGTCTCCGCCGCGTCCTCCGTGACCGACCTCGCCGAGGCGGCCCGCCGGCTGCTCGACGAGCGCGTCCGCGTGCCGCGTGGCATCGCCCTGCCGTTCTCGCTGCAGCGGCGGTTCCTCGAGTCGTCGCCGCGGATCCAGCAGGCCATCGGCAAGCTGAAGATGGCGCTGGAGCTGGACGCGCGGGAGATCGAGCCACTGTGCGTCGAGCTGCAGAGCCTGATCCGGTCGGCGCGGATGCCGGGCGCGCTGGCCGGCGAGATCGACTCCGCGCTGGTGTCCCAGCTGGCCGGCGTGCGGACGTTCGTCGTGCGGAGCTCGTCGAACGCCGAAGACCTGGCCGGGTTTTCGGCCGCCGGCATCTACGAGTCGCTCAACCACGTCACCACCGCCGAACGGATCTTCGCCAGTGTCAAGGAGGTCTGGGCTTCGCTGGTATCGGTGCGCAGTGTCCGCCTGCGGCGGCAGGCCGGGATCTCCCTCGACGAGTGCTACATGGGCGTGGTGATCCAGGAGCAGGTCGCGGCCGACTTCGGCGGTGTGCTGGTGACGACGAACCCGATGAACCGCGCGGACTTCCGCACGGTGTACGTCAACGTGTCGCCGAAGGTCACCGACGTCGTCGACGGCTCGGCCCTGCCGATGCAGTACCTGTACTCGACGGTCGAGGGCGGCGGCCGCACGGTGTCCCTCGGCGACGCGGCCGCGGACCTCGACGAGCGGGCCCACGAGCAGCTGCAGCGGCTCGCCGTCGCCGGCCGCCTGCTGCAGGGGCACTTTTCGCCCGACTACACCTTCGGCTCGCCGGTGGACATCGAATGGCTCGCCGACCGCGACCACGTCCACATCGTGCAGCTGCGCCCCTACTCGGCCTGACCTTCTTCCGGGAGACACCACCATGCTGGGCTTTCGCCTGCCCGAAAAACCGGCCGTGCAGCGCACCGTCCGGCTGACCTACGGGTTCCAGTTCTTCTTCGGCCTGCTGCTGTGGGTGCCGATCTTCTACCAGTACCAGAAGCTCGCCGGGCTCTCCGACGGGGAGATCTTCGGCATCCAGAGCATCTACTACGTCGTGTTCTGCCTGCTGGAGATCCCGACCGGGTTGATCGCCGACCGGTTCGACTACCGCGCGTCCCTCGCGGCCGGCGCCGGTGTGCTGGTGACGGCGAACCTGGTGCCGGTGCTTTCCGGCTCGTACACCGGGTTCCTGGTGCACTTCATCCTGATCGCGCTGGCCCGTTCACTCGTCTCCGGCGCGCAAAGCGCGTACCTGTACGAGTACCTGCACGCTCGCGGCGCAGGCGAGCACTACCTCCGGGTCGAAGGGGTCGGCCGCGCGTACAGCTTGATCGGCAAGATCGTGTACTGGCCGGTGATCGGCCTGCTGATGACGTGGAACCTCCCTTCCCCGTACTGGCTGACGGCGATCAACGCCGGGGTGGCCCTGGCGTTCGCGCTGAAGCTCCCGGCGATCCCCGGCGGCCGCCGAGTCAAGGACAAGACGGCCTCGCTGCTCGCGGGAGTCGGCGGCGCGCTGTCGGCACTGCGGTCGTCGCGGTGGCTGTTGCTGCTGATGGTGCAGGGTGTCGCGATGTTTACGCTGGTGCGGATCTGCCAGGTGAACCTGTTCCAGCCGATCCTCGAGTCGAAGTCGCTCTCGGTGAACTGGTACGGCGCGGTGCTGGCCGCGATGACGGTCTTCGAGGCACTGGGCGCCGCCCGCCCCCACCGGCTGCGCCGCGCGATCGGCCCGGTGGGTTCGGTGTTCACGCTGACGATCGTGATGGCGGTGTGCCTCGGGGTGATCGTGGTGACCGGCTCCTTCGCGACAGTGGTGCTGCTGTGCGTCTTCGCGGTGGCGACGGGTATTTCGTTCCCGGTCCAGAAGCAGCTGCTGAACGACTCCATCCCGGACTCCCGGTACCGCGCGACCCTGCTGTCGATGGAGTCCATTGTGGACCGGGCGGTGTGCGCGCTGGTCGCGGTGGCGCTGGGCGCGTACCTCTCGGCCGGGCAGCTCGACGAGTTCCTGGTGCTGTCGGCCGTGGTCACCTGCGTGGTGATGGGGTTGCTCGCGGTGCTGCTGCTCGCGGTCCGCAAGTACCGCTCGGACCGCCGGGCGCCGGCCGCGCGAGAGCCGGTGTCGACCGGCTCCGCGTGACGTCCGGCCGGTGCTAGCACCGTCGATCGCCCCGGCGGGCCGCGGTCAGTCGATGTAGGCGTCGTCGAGGAGGGTGGACTCCGCGCCGTACTCGCGGAGTTCCTCCTTGATCACCGTGTACGCCAGCCCCTGCGGATACCCCTTGCGTGCCAGGAAGCCGAGGAGCCGGCGCAGCGCCGTCTGCTCGTCGACGTTGCCCAGGGAGCCGAGGCGCTTGCGGACCAGCTCCCTGGCCATCTGCTCCTCGGACTCGCGGTCGACCTCTCCCGCCGCCTGTGCCGCGACCTCGTCGTCGACGCCCTTGCGTCGCAACTCGGCCAGCAGCGCGGTGCGGGACAGCCCCTGGGTCTCGTGCCGGGACTTCACCCACAGCTCCGCGAACTCCGCGTCGTTGACCAGCCCCGCCCGGTCGAGCTTGCCGAGCAGGGTCTCGCTGGTCTCCTCGTCGAACCCCTTGCGGTGCAACGCCTGCCGGAGCTCCTCCTGAGTACGCGCACGCACGGCCAGGAGGTCGTAGCAGATCTCCTTGGCCTTCTTGTACCGCTCCTCGGGAGGCAGCTCGGCCGGCGGAATCTTCGGCGCCCTCGCCACCTGAACTACTCCTCGTCGTTCATGCGCATCTCACCGTGAACCGCCGCCGCGGTGAGGTGCCGTCCTTCTCTAGAAGTCGACCGGCGCCGGCACGGCTTCGACGGCTTCGGCGTCCACCGTCGCACCGATGCCGAGCTTCTCCTTGATGCGCTTCTCGATCTCGTTGGCGATGTCCGGGTTGTCGCGCAGGAACTTCCGCGCGTTCTCCTTGCCCTGACCGAGCTGGTCGCCTTCGTAGGTGTACCAGGCGCCGGACTTGCGCAGGATCGCCTGGTCGACACCCATGTCGATGAGCGAACCCTCGCGGGAGATGCCGTGGCCGTACAGGATGTCGAACTCGGCCTGCTTGAAGGGCGGGGCCATCTTGTTCTTCACGACCTTGACGCGGGTGCGGTTGCCGACCGGCTCGCCGCCGTCCTTGAGCGTCTCGATGCGGCGCACGTCGAGCCGGATCGAAGCGTAGAACTTCAGCGCCTTACCACCGGTCGTCGTCTCCGGGGAGCCGAACATGACGCCGATCTTCTCGCGCAGCTGGTTGATGAAGATCGCGGTGGTGCCGGAGTTGTTCATCGCACCGGTGATCTTGCGCAGCGCCTGGCTCATCAGGCGGGCCTGGAGGCCGACGTGCGAGTCGCCCATCTCGCCCTCGATCTCGGCGCGCGGCACGAGCGCGGCCACGGAGTCGATGACCAGGATGTCGAGCGCGCCGGAGCGGATCAGCATGTCCGCGATCTCCAGCGCCTGCTCACCGGTGTCCGGCTGGGAGACGAGCAGCGCGTCGGTGTCCACGCCGAGCTTCTTGGCGTAGTCGGGGTCCAGCGCGTGCTCCGCGTCGATGAACGCCGCGATGCCGCCGTTGCGCTGCGCGTTCGCCACCGCGTGCAGGGCGACCGTGGTCTTACCGGAGGACTCCGGGCCGTAGACCTCGATGACCCGGCCGCGGGGCAGGCCGCCGATGCCGAGCGCGACGTCGAGGGCGATCGCCCCGGTGGGGATCACGGCGATGGGCGCGCGGCCTTCTTCGCCGAGGCGCATGACCGAGCCCTTGCCGTACTGCTTGTCGATCTGCGCGAGCGCGAGCTCGAGCGCCTTGTCCTTGTCGGGTGCTGCAGGCATGGAAGTCCACCTCGCTGGTCGGAGCCCCGGCGGGGGCTCTGTGTTCTGTTCTTCAGCTGTCCGGTCCGACGCTAGCGGCGGGGACCGACAATTCCAGGCGCGGCGCCCAATCTGTGGATCGCTGGACCCGATGTG
This sequence comes from Amycolatopsis sp. NPDC051758, assembly GCF_044453095.1. Lineage (NCBI taxonomy): Bacteria > Bacillati > Actinomycetota > Actinomycetes > Pseudonocardiales > Pseudonocardiaceae > Amycolatopsis > Amycolatopsis sp. NPDC051758. The sequence continues at coordinate 709,036 of NZ_JBITCJ010000003.1, forward strand.
GACAACACCTTAGACGAACACCTGTTCGAGGTCGGCAGCGACACACCCTTGCGCTAGGATTTTCGCCCGCCCGGGTCACGACCCGGCCGGATCGGCCCAGGTCAGCGCCGTTCGGGCGGGATGTCGAAGGCGGCGCAGACCTCCCGCCAGACCTCTTTGGCCGAAATTCCCGCGGTCAGCGCCTGGTCGACGGTGCGCCCGCCGAGCGCGCTGAGCACGTGGTCCCTGGCCAGCACCTGGGCCCGGCCGGGGCCGAACTCGTCGGCCATCAGCCGCCGGAAAACCGTGATCCGCATCGGACCCATGCTAACCGGGCGGGCGCGAACGGTCCGTTCGCGCCCCTGGGCCGGCCGGACGATGCCGCGGAGACCAGGCCACCGAGCCCCGGCGTCACTCCCCCGGCTGGACGCTCGCCTCGAAGTAGTCGGCCAGCGTGCCCGGCGTGGTCGCTTCCGCCTGGTCACTCGAGTTCAGCTGGTAGATGAACCCCACCAGCGGCCGGTCCGACACCGTGAACACGAGCACCGCCGACGTCTTCCCCGCGGCCGACGAGTAGCGGCCCTTGAGCCCGTTGCCGCCCCATTCGGCCTCGGTGCGGTCGCCGCCCGCCGAGGTGAGCAGGCCGTCGGTGTACTGCTTGAGCGTGTCGGCGTTGTCACCCTGGACGTAGGTCACCTGGGTGCCCGCCCGGCCCGGCGCGGAGCAGGTCGAGGCCGCCCCGAGACTCTCCGCCGGCGCGGCCGGGCCGTTGCCCATGCCCTGCTTGCAGTCGCCGGTGTCGGCGATCTTCCCGGCGAGCTGGCGCAGGCAGCCGGTGAGGCCCTTGTCGTCGGCCTGGCCCGGCGTCTTGCACTGGTCGGCGGTGTAGGTCGCCGTCGAGGACGACGACGTCAGGAAGAAGGTCAACCCGGCCGCCAGCACCACGACGACCGCGACCGCGATGCCGATGAGCAGCTTCTTCTTGCCGCCGGACTTCGGCTCGGCCTTCTCCGGCGCCGGCGAGTACGCCGGGAAGTTGGACGGCGCCGGCGTCTGCACCTGCTGCGGGCCGCTGGGCGGGAAGTTCGCCGGCGCGTACCCCTGGTACTGCGGCGGCGCGTACTGCGGGCGCTGCGGCGGCGCGCCGGCGGCCACCGCCCCTTCGACGTTCTGGGTGCGCATCCCCAGGCCGTCGCGGGCGACGTGCTGGGCGCCGAGCGCGACCGCGGTCTCCGGCTGGTCGAGGCTGCCCGGCACCACACCGAGCTTCTCCGCGATCATCGCGCCGACCAGCGGCAGCCGGCTCGACCCGCCGACGAGGTAGATGCCCGCGAGCCGGTCCGGGGTCAGGCCGGACGACCGCAGCGTCCGCGACAGCAGCTCCACACTGCGCAGCATCGCCGGACGGACCAGGCCCTCCAGCTCACCGCGCGTGACCAGGACGTCCTTGAACGGCTCCGGCATCGGCACCTCGGTCTGCGGGTGCCGCGACAGCGCCTCCTTGGCCGCCTTGACGTCCTCCTGCAGCGCACGCCGGGTGCGCCGGTCGGTGGTCGACTCGGGACGCAGCAGCCGCTGCCAGCGCTGCGGGTCGGAGTGCGAGACCTCGCGCCCGACGTGCACCATCAGCGCCTGGTCGACGTCGAGGCCGCCGAGGTCGGGCAGGCCGTCCTCGGCGAGCACGGTGAAGCCGTTCTGCGTGGCGCCGACGACGGCGACGTCGAAGGTGCCCGCGCCGAGGTCGTAGACCGCGAGCGCCTGGCCGGGGGCGAGCGCCTTGCCGGGGAACGACGCGAAGTGCGCCGCCGCGGCAACGGGTTCGGGCACCAGCAGGATGTTCTGGCCCATCCCGGCGAGCCGGGCGGCGGACATCAGCACGTTGCGCCGGGTCTGGCCCCACTGCGCGGGGTGGGTCAGCCGGACCTCGTCGGGCTGGTCGCCGCCGAGCTGGCGGGACGTCTCTTCGAGCACCCGGCGCAGGATCGCGGCCAGCGCGTCGGTCACCGGGACGACGTCGGTGCCGAGCAGCAGGGTCTGCTCGTCGATGCGGCGCTTGGGGTTCGGCTCGAAGCGCGTCGGGTCGAGGCGGGCGCGGCGCTCGGCGTCGCGGCCGACCATGATCGTGCCGTCTTCGGCGGCGAACACCGCCGACGGCATGTTGGCCGAGCCGTCCACCTCGACGACCCGGGGCGGCATACCGTGCGCCGAAAGCACGGCGACGGTGTTGGACGTCCCGAGGTCCACCGACAGGATCCGCACAGCACTTCCCTTCACGAAAACACGCCTTCACGGCGCTCGCGGTGATGCTGCCATGTGCGCGGTCACCGTGCGTGCGGACCCGCGAAAGTCACTGCTCCTTGACTCGGCGGCCGATCACGAGGCACCATAGTTGCGCAGTTCGGTCAGTCGAGTTGCCCATATCGCGCAAAGGAGCGTCGGATGCCGAAGCTGCTCGTCCTCGGGGACGACCTGACCGGCAGCAACGCGACCGGAGCGCTGTACGCCCGCTTCGGGCTGCGCGCGGTGTCCGTCAACGCGCCCCTCGAGCCGGACGCGCCCTGCTTCCGCGCGGAGAGCGGGATCGACGCCCTCGTGGTGAACTTGGGTACCCGCCACGCCTCGCCACCACACGCCGCGCGAGCGGTGCGGACCGCGATCGAGCTGACCGGGCCCGTCGCGCTGACGGTGAAGCGCGTGGACACGACCCTGCGCGGCAACGTCGGCGTCGAGACCGAAGCCGTCCTGGCCACGGCGCCGGGCGCCCGCGCCCTGGTCGTGCCCGCGTTCCCGGACGCCGGCCGCGTCACCCTCGGCGGCCTGCACCTGGTCGACGGTGTGCCGCTGGCCGAAAGCCCCGCGTCACGCGATCCGCTCGCCCCGGTGAGGACGTCGCGGATCCGGGCCCTCCTGCAACCGACGCAGCGGGAGATCGCCGAGCTGCCGCTGGACGTCGTCGAAGAGGGCGTGGACGCAGTCGAGGCGGCGTTGCGCGGTTCCGCGGAGATCGTCGTCTGCGACGCCACGACGAACCGGCACCTCACCACCGTCGCGCGGGCCGCGGCCCGGCTGGCGGCCGGAGGGACCCGGTGGATCTCGGTGGATTCGGGCCCGTTCGGCGTCCGGCTGGCGGCGGCGCTGGGCCTCGCGCCCGGCCACGGCACCGTTCCGCCGGTGCTCGCCGTGGTCGGCAGCATCACCGGGCAGACCCACGACCAGCTGCTGGAAACCGAGCTGGTGCTGGACGCGCGGTACGTCGACGTCGATCCGGAGAAGCCCGATCCGCCGTCGATCGCCGCCGCCGCTGGGGAACTGCTCGACGCCGGGCACCGTGTGGTCGGCATCCGGACCCGGGCGCCCACCCCGGGCACGCCGATCGATCCCGGCATCGCCGCGCGGATCCCGCCGGCGCTCGGCGAAGCGGCCCGGCTGGTGCTCGAAACGCACCACATCGGCGGGCTCTACGCCACCGGCGGCGACATCGCCGTCGAAGTCACGAAAGCCCTTGGCGCAGAAGGCTTCGAGATCGACGCCGAGGTGCTGCCGCTGGCGGTCGCCGGGCGGCTGTCCGGCGGCCCGCACACCGGGCTGCCCTTCGCGACGAAAGGCGGGCTGATCGGCGGGCGCGACGCCGCGGTCGCCTGCCTGGAACACCTGAACCACGTGCTGGCCACCGGAAGGAAGAACCCGTGAGCGACCTCCCCATCCTCGCCGTCACCCTCGGCGACCCCGTGGGCATCGGCCCGGAGATCACCCTCAAGACCCTCGCCGAGCCCGAGTCCCTGCAGCTGGCGCGCGGGGTCGCGGTGGGCGACGCGATCGTGCTGGAACGCCTGGTCCGGCACCTGGGCCTGCACTTGGAGATCAACCCGATCGCCACGCTCGCCGACGCGCGCTTCACCACCGGCGTGATCGACATCCTCAACCTCGGTGTGGTCCGGGAGGACCTGCCGTGGGGCGAGGTGAACGCGACCGCGGGCGCCGCCGCCGTGGGCGCGATCGAGGTGGCCACCCGGCTCGCGCTGGCCGGCGAGGTCGACGCGGTCGTCACCGCGCCGATCAACAAGGAGGCGATCTGGGCGGCCGGCTCGCAGCACCTCGGGCACACCGAGATGCTCGGCGAGCTGACCGGGTCGACCCGGTTCAACACGATGTTCTGGGTGTCGGGACTGAAGATCTTCTTCGCCACCCGGCACCTCTCGCTGCGCCAGGCGATCGACCAGATCACCCGGGAAAACATCGAGCACGCGATCCGCGAGGCGTACACCGCGCTCGAAGTGTTCGGCACGGAAAAACCGAGACTCGCCGTGGCCGCGCTGAACCCGCACGGCGGCGAGAACGGCAAGTTCGGCGACGAGGAGATCATCGCGATCGCGCCCGCGGTGGCCGCCGCGCGGGTCGCCGGGCTCGACGTGGTCGGCCCGATCCCCGCGGATTCGGTGTTCCACCAAGGGATCCAGGGCCGGTTCGACGGTGTGCTCTCGCTCTACCACGACCAGGGGCACATCGCGTCGAAGACCTACGACTTCGACGGCACCGTCTCGGTGACGGTCGGCCTGCCGATCCTGCGCACGTCGGTCGACCACGGCACGGCGTTCGACATCGCCGGCACCGGCCGGGCGTCGCACGGCACGATGGTCGCGGCGTTCAAGGCGGCGGCGACTCTGGCGCCGTACGCGCGGAAACTGCCCGCCATCTACCCACCGGGCCGATGACGGTCGCGGTGCCGGCGGGGGTGCCCCGCAAACGGTGGGCGTACGTCATCCCGGTCGCGGTGGTCATGTACATGCTGGCCTACCTCGACCGCACGAACGTCGCGGTGATCCTGCCCTACATCGGCGACGACTTCCCGTTGTCCGCCAGCGCGAAGGGGCTGGCGAGCGGCATCTTCTTCATCGGCTACCTGATCCTGCAGATCCCGGCGGCCGTGCTGGCGGTGAAGTGGAGCGCCCGCAAGACGGTGCTGCTGCTGATGATCGCGTGGGCGGTCGCGGCCGTCCTGTGCGGCCTCGTGCAGAACGAGACTCAGCTGTACCTTGCCCGGCTGCTGCTCGGGCTGTTCGAGGGCGGCGTCTGGCCGGCCGTGCTGATCCTGCTGGCGTCCTGGTTCCCGCAGGCCGAACGGGCCCGGGCGAACGCGCTGTGGATGACCTGCCTGCCGATCTCGGCGATCATCATGTCGCCGCTGTCCGGGCTGATGCTCGACCACATGTCGTGGCGCTGGGTGTTCGTGATCCAGGGCCTGCCGCCGCTGCTGTGGGCGGTCGTCTGGTGGTTCGCGGTGGCGGACCGGCCGGCGCAGGCCCGCTGGATCTCCGCGGAAGAACGCGAGTACCTCGAAAGCACCTTGAAGGCCGAAGAAGACGCGAAGCCGGCGTTCGCGAAGCAGGGCTACCGGCAGGCATTGGCGAACCGCCAGGTACTGCTGCTGATCGGCGTCTACTTCTTCTGGATCACCGGGTTCTACGGCTTCTCCCTGTGGCTGCCTTCGGTGGTGAAGACGATGACCGGCGGGTCGGCCACCGCCGTCGGGTTCCTGTCGGCCGTGCCGTACGTCCTGGCGCTGGCCGGGATGGTCGCGTGCGCACACTGGTCGGACCGCACCGGCAACCGGCGGCTCGCGGTCACCGTGCCGCTGCTCGTCGCGATCGGCGGGCTGCTGCTGGGCAACCTCGTGCACTGGCCGCCGGTGGTGCAACTGATCCTGCTCTGCGTGGTGGCGACCGGCGTCTACATGCCGTACGGGCCGTTCTGGGCCATCCCCGGCCGGCTCCTCGGCATCGAGGTCGTCGCCGTGGCGATGGGCCTGATCAACGCGCTGGGCAACCTCGGCGGCTTTGCCGGGCCCTACCTGGTCGGCTGGCTCACCGACGTCACCGGCAGCGCGACCACCGGGTTCGTCGTGCTGGCCGCGTTCCTCGCCGTGGCCGCCGGCCTGGCGTTCTTCGGGCTGAAACCGTCCCTCGTGGAAGACTCGGCGCATGTCCCAGCCTCGACCAGGCACCCGTGACCGGCGCGCGATGCTGCTCGAAGCCGTCCGCGACGGCTCGGGCGGCATCGCGGAACTGGCCGAGGAGTTCGGCGTCTCGGAGTCGACGATCCGCCGCGACCTCGCCTCCCTCGCCGGGGCCGGGCACGTCGTGCGCACTTATGGCGGCGCGCTCGACACCGAACGCAGTCCGCTCGAGAAGGACCGCGAGCACGCGGCGGCGAAGGACGCCATCGCCCGGCAAGCCGCCGCGCTGGTGCGCGACGGCGAGGTCGTGCTGCTCGACGCCGGCACGACCACCGGCAGGCTCGCCCGCCACCTCGCCCACCGCGAGGGGCTGACCGTCGTCACGAACGGCGTCAACGCCATCCGTGAGCTCGCCGGCTTCGCCGGGATCGACCTGATCGTCCTCGGCGGGCGGCTGCGGCACCCCAACGAAGCGATCCTGGGCGAGAGCGTGCTCGCCCAGCTGCGGCACATCTCCCCCGATCGGGTGTTCCTGGGCGCGGACGGCCTGGTGGCCGAGCGGGGCCTGTGCTGCCCGTCACTGGAGCAGTCGGTGGTCAAGCACACGATGCTGCACGCGGGCGGCGAGGCGTACGTGCTGGCCGACCACTCCAAGCTGGGCCAGGCCCCCTTCTCGTACTGGGCGCCGCTCGACCGCGAATACCGGCTGATCACCGACGAACCGAAGATCGACGTCACCTATCCGCAGTTCGCCCAGAGCGTGATCCTGGCGGGCACGCCGGAAACTGTCGGTGGTGCCGCGCATGATGGACGACGTGGCCACTGACGTGCTCGACCTCTTCTCCCCCGCGACCCGGGACTGGTTCGCGGGGGCCTTCGCCGCGCCCACCGCGGCGCAGGAGGGAGCCTGGCGGGCGGCGCACGCGGGCGAGCACGCCCTGGTCGTCGCGCCGACCGGCTCCGGCAAGACGCTTTCTGCCTTCCTCTGGGCACTGGACCGGCTCTCGGTGGAGCCGCCGCCGGCGGAGGCCACCAAACGCTGCCGGATCCTCTACGTCTCCCCGCTGAAGGCGCTCGCCGTCGACGTCCAGCGGAACCTGCGGGCCCCGCTCGCCGGGATCTCGCAGGCCACCCGGCGGCTCGGGCTGCCGGTGCCCGAGATCGAGGTCGGCATGCGCACCGGCGACACCACCGCGGCCGAGCGGCGCAGCTTCGGCAAAACGCCGCCGGACGTGCTGGTGACCACGCCGGAGTCGCTGTTCCTGATCCTCACGTCGTCGGCCCGGGAGTCGCTGCGCGGTGTCGAAACCGTGATCGTCGACGAGGTGCACGCGGTTGCCGGCGGCAAGCGTGGCGCGCACCTCGCGCTGTCGCTGGAACGGCTCGACTCCTTGCTCCCCAAGCCCGCGCAGCGGATCGGGCTGTCGGCGACGGTCCGCCCGGTCGACGAGGTGAGCGCGTTCCTGGCCGGCGGCCGTCCGGTGCGGGTGGTCCAGCCGAAGCTGGCGAAGACCATCGAAGTGCGGGTCGAGGTCCCGGTCGACGACATGAGCAACCTCGACGCCCCGCGCGGCCCGGCGCCGAGCCCGTTCGACGAGCTGGAGTCGATGACCGAGGCGTTCCCACCCGGCGACATCGCGCCCGGCGGCCTGGGCACGCTCGAGGAGATCGCCGGCAACCCGGTGCAGCGGCCGTCGATCTGGCCGGCGGTGGAAGAACGGGTGCTGAGCCTGATCCGGAGCCACCGCTCGACCATCGTGTTCGCCAACTCCCGGCGGCTCACCGAACGGATGACAGTGCGGCTCAACGAGCTCGCCGCCGAGCAGACCGAGCTCACACCGGCCGACACCTTCCCGGCCGAAGCCGTCGGGCAGTCCGGGGTGAGCACCGGCGCGCCGCCGGTGATCGCGCGGGCGCACCACGGGTCGATGTCGCGGGAGCAGCGCACGCACGTCGAGGAGGACCTGAAGTCCGGGCGGCTGCCGTGTGTGGTGGCGACGTCGTCGCTGGAGCTGGGCATCGACATGGGCGCGGTCGACCTGGTGGTGCAGATCGAGGCGCCGCCGACGGTGGCGTCCGGCCTGCAGCGGGTCGGCCGGGCCGGGCACCAGGTCGGCGCGGTGTCGTCCGGGGTGATGTTCCCCAAGTTCCGCGGTGACCTCGTCTCCTGTGCGGTGGTCGCGGAACGGATGGCGACCGGCGCGATCGAGGCGGTCCGCTACCCGCGCAACCCCCTGGACGTCCTGGCGCAGCACGTCGTGGCCATGGTGGCACTGGAACCGTGGACGATGCCGGACCTGGCGTCGCTGGTGCGCCGGGCGGCGCCGTTCGCCTCGCTGCCGGACGACGCGCTGCACGCGGTGCTCGACATGCTCGCGGGCCGCTACCCGAGCGAGGAGTTCGGCGAGCTGCGGGCGCGGATCACCTGGGACCGGATCAGCGGCGAGCTGCGCGGGCGGCCCGGCTCGCAGCGGCTGGCCGTCACCTCGGGCGGCACCATCCCCGACCGCGGTCTGTTCACGGTGATGACCCCGGGCGGGGACGACAAACCCGGCTCCCGCGTCGGTGAGTTCGACGAGGAGATGGTGTACGAGTCGCGGGTCGGCGACACCATCCTGCTGGGCACGTCGTCGTGGCGGATCACCGACATCACGCACGACCGTGTCATCGTGGTGCCCGCGCCGGGCGAACCGGCGCGGATGCCGTTCTGGAAGGGTGACGCGCCGGGCCGGCCGCTGGAACTCGGCCGGGCGCTGGGGAAGTTCGTCCGCGAACTATCCACATCGGACGACGAGAAGGCGCGGGCGCGAGCCACCGCGGCGGGCCTGGACGAGCGGGCGTGCGACAACCTGCTCGCCTACCTGACCGAGCAGAAGGCCGCGACCCGGCACGTGCCGAACGACCGGACGATCCTGCTGGAGCGCTACCGCGACGAGCTGGGTGACTGGCGGATCATCGTGCACTCGCCGTTCGGCGCGCAGGTGAACGCGCCGTGGGCGCTGGCGATCGCGGCGCGGCTGCGGGAGAATCGCGGTGTCGACGCGCAGATCGCGCACTCCGACGACGGCATCGTGCTGCGGCTGCCGGACGCGCTCGACGCCGAGGGCGGCGACGTGACCATCAGCGCCGACGACATCCTGCTCGATCCCGAGGAGGTCGAGCAGCTGATCGTCGCCGAGGTCGGCGGCTCGGCCGTGTTCGCTGCGCGGTTCCGCGAGTGCGCGGCGCGGTCGCTGCTGCTGCCGCGCCGGGATCCGCGGCGCCGCACTCCGCTGTGGCAGCAACGGCAACGCGCGTCGCAGCTGCTGTCGGTGGCGGCGAAGTACGAACGCTTCCCGGTGGTTCTGGAGGCGATGCGGGAGGTCCTGCAGGACGTCTACGACGTGGGTGGCCTGCGTGAGCTGATGTCCGACGTCCGGGCCCGCAAGGTCCGGCTGGTCGAGGTCGAGACACCGGCCGCGTCGCCGTTCGCGCGCAGCCTGCTCTTCGGTTACGTCGGGATGTTTCTGTACGAGACGGACGCGCCGCTGGCCGAGCGCCGGGCCGCCGCTTTGTCGCTGGATTCGGCGCTGCTGGCCGAACTCCTGGGCACCGAAGCGATCCGGGAGCTGCTGGATCCCGAAGCGGTCACCGAGGTGGAGCGGTCGCTGCAGCGGCTGGAACCCGATCGGCACGCACGCTCGGCCGAGGACGCGGCCGACCTGCTGCGCTTCCTCGGCGACCTGACCATCGAAGAGGCCGGTGAGCGCGGGATCCAGCCGGAGTGGCTGACCGAGCTGGAATCGGCGCGGCGGGCGATCCGGGTGCGGATCGGGGGCACGGAACGGTTCCTGGCGATCGAGGACGCCGGCCGGGTGCGCGACGCGCTGGGCACCGCGTTGCCGGTGGGTGTGCCCGAGGCGTTCACCGAACCGGTGGCGGACCCGCTCGGGGACCTGCTGTCGCGCTACGCCCGCAGCCGGGGGCCGTTCGCCGCGGCGAGCGCGGCCGCCCGGTTCGGCCTCGGCACGGCGGTCGTCACCGGGGTCCTCGACCGGATGACCGGGGAAGGCCGGCTGGTCCGGGGTGAGCTGAGCCCGGTGGGGCATCCGGAAACCCACGGCGTCGGTGTCGAATATTGCGATTCCGCGGTGCTGCGGCGGCTGCGGCGGGCGTCGCTGGCGAAGCTGCGGGCCGAGGTGGAGCCGGTCGAACCGGCGGCGCTGGGCCGGTTCCTGCCGTCGTGGCACGGGTTCGGCGGCCGCGTCCGGGCGGCGCCGACGGCGGACGACGTGCTGTCGGTGGTCGAGCAGCTCGCCGGGGCGCCGTTGCCGGCGAGCGCGGTGGAGTCGCTGATCCTGCCCGGGCGGCTGCCGGGCTACTCCCCCGCGCTGCTGGACGAGCTGACGACCGCGGGCGAGGTCACCTGGGCGGGCTGCGGCGCGCTGTCCGGCGGGGACGGCTGGATCGCCCTCGCCCCCACGGACGTCGCCGACCTCCTGTTGCCCGAGGTGGTCGAGGACATCCCGACCGGCCCGCTGCACGACGCGATCGTGTCCACTTTGGAGGGTGGGGCGCTGTTCTTCCGCCAGCTGGTGGACCGCGCGACCGTGCTGGTGGAGAAGGCGCCGAGTGACGCCGAAGTCGTGGCCGCGCTGTGGGACCTGGTGTGGGCCGGGCTGGTCACCGGCGACACGCTGGGGCCGTTGCGGGCCCAGGTCGCCGGGCACGGGGCGCACAAACCCCGGCGGCAGGCGCCCCGCGGCCGGTATGCGCGGCTGCGGGCGGGGCGGCCGCAGATGCCGTCGCGGTCCGGGCCGCCGACCGTCGCCGGCCGGTGGGCGCTGACCCCCGCCCGCGAGACCGACGCGACCCGGCGGGCCCACGCGCGGACCGAGGCCTTCCTGGAGCGGCACGGCGTCCTGACCCGCGGCGCGCTTGACACCGAACGCGTCACCGGCGGGTTCTCCGGGATCTACAAGGTGCTCCGCGGCATGGAGGACACCGGCCAGGTGATCCGCGGTTACGTCGTCGAAGGGCTGGGCGCCGCCCAGTTCGCGGCGAAGGGCGCGGTCGACCGCTTGCGTGCGCTTTCCGGCCCCGGCCGTCCGGCACCCGGCCGGGCGGTGGTGCTGGCGGCGGCGGACCCGGCCCAGCCTTACGGCGCGGCACTCCCCTGGCCCGCGGCAACAGGCGACACGAAACACCGGCCGGCCCGCAAGGCCGGCGCGCTGGCCGTGCTGGTGGACGGCGTGCCGGCGCTGTACGTCGAACGAGGAGGACGCTCACTGCTGAGCTTCACGGAGGAACGCCAACCCCTGGTGGACGCGGCCCAGGCCCTGTCGGCAGCGGTCCGCGAGGGCTGGCTGGGCCAGCTGTCGGTCCAACGCGCGGACGGCGAGCAAGCGTTGACTTCGGAACTGGCGGAAGTGCTGCGAGAGGCCGGATTCCGGGCGACACCCTCAGGTCTGCGGCTGCGGGCCTGAAGCGCAGCCGGTCTCGCGCGGCCGGGCAGCCCCGGCAACCGAACCCCGCCGCGACATGGCGGCTACCCCATCGCGAACCAGCCGGCGCCGGCCGCTCGGCGAGGCTCGGCCCGTGCGCCGGAAACCCGGGGCCGCCGGCCGGGTTCCCGATCGCCCGGCGGGGCTGTTCCGCGCTGGCCTAAGCTGCCAGTCCGACACGCACGAAGGATGTTCTGCTCATGGCCATGCGCGAACTGCGCTATTTCGGGGACCCGATCCTCAAGTCCGTCTGCGAACCGGTCACCGTGTTCGACGAGAAGCTCGAGGCGCTCGTGCGGGACCTGCTCGACTCCGTCAAGCCGGACGGGCGGGCCGGGCTGGCCGCGCCGCAGATCGGGGTCGGGCTGCGCGTTTTCAGCTACGACGTCGCCGGGCTCACCGGGTACGTCGTCAACCCCGAGGTCGTCGAGCTGTCCGAAGAGACCCACGAGATCAACGAGGGCTGCCTGTCCGTGCCGGAGCTGTGGTTCCCCACCAAGCGGGCGAAGCACGCGAAGGTGCGGGGCGTCGACGTCCACAACAAGCCCATCGAGGTCGAGGGCGAAGACGTGCTGGCGCAGTGCCTGCAGCACGAGACCGACCACCTCGACGGTGTCCTCTACCTCGACCGGCTTTCGGCCGAGCGCAAGAAGTCCGCGATGCGCGAAGCGCGGGACAAAGACTGGTTCTGGAAGCGCTGAGCCGGCTCAGGCGGGCAGGAACAGCCGCAGCTTGGCGCCGTCCTCGACGCCGCGTTCCGTGCGGAGTCCCGCCCGGGCCGCGGTGCGGGGCAGGACGTCGTCACCCGGGAGGCAGTCCGCCGTCAGCTCGGTGATGCCCTGGGCCTCGGCGAGCACCGCGAGCCGGGTGAGCAACGCCGTGCCGATGCCCTGCTGCTGCCAGTCGTCCTCCACCAGCAGCGAGATCTCGGCGCCCCCGCCGGCCGCCGGGATGAGCTGCGCCAGGCCGATCACCTCGCGGCCGAACACGGCGAGCACGCTCGTGCCGCGGGGCGGCACCAGCAGCCGGTGCAGCCAGCGGCGCGGCACCGTCCGCACGCCCGTGTGGTAGCGCCGGAAGAGCGTCGCCATCGAGCAGCGGCGGTGCAGTCCGGACACCGCGTCGGCGTCACCGGGGACGCCCTTGCGCAGGACGATCGCCGCGCCGTCCGGGCGGTCGAGCACCACCGGGCCGGCGATGTTCCGGGCGGCCGCGGTCAGCAGCGTGACCAGCGCTTCGGCGCGGGTCAGCTCCAGCTGCACGAACGGCGCCCACTGGCGGCGCGCCACCAGCGCCTTGCCGGCCTCGATCGAGAACACCGCCCGGTGCCCGCTCTCCGTTCGGGCCGGGTTGGCCTCGACGGCCGGGACGAGCGTGACCACGTCGGCGGCCAGCACGTCCTTCAGCACTTCGGCGAGCCGGGCCGGGTCGTCGATCGCGCGGCGGGCCGCCACCAGCGTCGACGACGACGGGTCGACCAGCTCGTGGACGTCGGCGTCGATGATCGCGGTGCATTCGCAGCCCTCCTCGCGGATGGCGTCGACCAGGAGCCGCCGGGGCAGGCCGGTCGCGGGGCGCAGCACGATCTCGTCGAGCACGCCGCCGGGCACCGGCAGCACGGCCAGGCCGAGGATGTTGCACTCGAGGTCGGCGAGCCGGATGGCGATCCGGGCCAGCGTGCCCGGGTGGTCGTGCATCCGGATCCGCACCCGCCAGGCGGACGGGGTGGCGGGCTCCTCGACGGCAGCCGTCCGGCCGGCCTGCGGCAACGCTCTGGATGTCTCCATGGCTCCACGGTCCCGCGCGGTTGTTGCCGGGCCAGGACGCCGGTGTTTCGCGCAGGTCAGCGTTCGACGCGATCGGGCAACCCGGGCGAAACACTCGTCAGCCAGGACCGCAGCTCGGTGGCCAGGGCCACCGGGGCGTCCAGCTGGATGAGGTGGCCCGCGCCGGCCACCGGGGTGAACGTCGCGCCGCGGATGCCCGCGGCCAGCCGCTCCCCGGTCGCGATCGGGATCCACGTGTCCTCAACGCCCCAGAGCACGCGCACCGGGAGGTCCAGCCGGGCCAGCCCGGCCTCGTTCTCGGCCAGGTAGCGCTCGTCGTACGCGGCGATCTGGCGGTAGAACGCCGGCTGGCCTTCTTCGCCGAGCCACGGGGCGGTGAGCTCGGCGAGGTCGGCCTCCCGCAGCTCACGGAAGCTCGCGTTGCCGATGTAGGCGCGGACCAGCGCCTCGTGGATGTAGGGCGGTACCCGGGCGAGCACGTCCGGGTGCTCCTTGACGAGCCGGAAGAACGGCGAGCCCGACGGCGGGATAGCCACGACGTCGGCCATCAGCAGCGACGCGTACGGCACACCGTGGACGAGGTGGGCGCGCAGCGACACGGCACCGCCGTAGTCGTGGGCGACGACGTGCGGCCGGTCGAGACCCCAGTGGGTGAGCAGCGCCTGGAACGCCTCGGCCTGGACGCCGAAGCCGACCGGGTGCGCCGCGTCCTTCGAGGACCGGCCGTAACCGGGCATGTCCCAGAGGTAGACCGTGAAGTCTTCGCTCAGCGCTTCGGCGAAGGGCCGCCACAGCCACGACGACCACGGTGTGCCGTGGCAGAACACCACCGCGGGCCCGGATCCGGCGCGGTCCCAGGCGATCCGGCGCCCCTGCCACTCGAAGGTCTCCATGATCCCAAGCTAGGTCAGCGCGGGGTCAGCACGCAGAACTCGTTGTCCTCCGGATCGGTCAGCACGCGCCACGGCAGCGACGGTCCGCCCAGGTCCGCGGGCGCCGCCCCGATCGCGACGACTTCCGCCACCGCCGCCGCGTGGTCGGCTCCCGCCGGGGGCGCCACGTCCAGGTGGACCCGGTTCTTCACACTCTTCACGTCGTTGTTGCGAAGGAACTCCAGCCACGGCCCGCGGCCCGAAAGCGCGCGCAGGCCGACCAGGGTGTCACCCTCCCGCGACTGGATCGACCAGCCCGTGATCCGCGCCCAGAAGCCCGCCAGCAGCTCCGGGTCGTGGGCATCGACCAGGACGGACGCCACCGCGCCCGACTCCGCGTACTTCTCGCGGGGCTCCAGGACGCAGAACTCGTTGCCTTCGGGATCCGCCAGCACCACCCACGGCACGTCACCCTGCCCGATGTCGACCCGGCTCCCGCCCAGCTCGAGGGCGCGCTCGACCAGCTCGGCCTGGTGCGCGGCGGTGGTGCTCGCCAGGTCGAGGTGGAGCCGGTTCTTCACCTCCTTGGCTTCCGGGACCGGGACGAACACGAGGTCCAGGTCCCAGCCGTCGGTCTCCGGGGCGCGCACGTCGACCTCGTCCGGCTCCTCGGCCGCCACGCTCCAGCCGAGCAGCGCGGCCCAGAAGTCCGCCAGGACCCTCGGCCGCGCCGCGTCGATCACCAGGTTCACCAGGCGCGTGTTCATGCGCTGCAGGCTAACCGCGACCCCCGACAGTTCCGGTTCGGCTTCCCCACCGGCCGGATCATCGGGTCGCGAGCCGCAGCAGCGCCCAGAGCTGCGCGGCCTGGTCGTGGACTCCCCGCACGGTCACCGAGGTCAGGGACGCGCGGCCCCAGAGCCAGAGGTAGATCTGCGCGGGTCTTGCCGTGACGACGTCGTCCGCGGTCTCGGCCTCCTCGGCCGAGCAGCGCCAGGCCTCCGTCACCTCGGGGCCGGCCCGCGCGATCCAGCTGTGCGCGCCGGCCCGCACGCCGACCGAGCCCGCTTTGGTGCCGGTCAGCCCGAGCATCGGCAGCTTCTGGCCGAACCACAGGGTCAGCGCCTCGTCGATGCCGTCGAGCGCGAGGTCTTCGGCGACACCGCGCTCCGGAGTGCCCGCCGCCTGTTCGACGTCCACGCGGTGGATCACCGTTTCGTGCAGCATCCGGCGTCGCCAGAACCCGAAGGTCGGGTCGGCCGGCCACCACGTGTCGGCGTGCTCTTCCGGGTCGTGCGCGGCCAGCTCGTCGAGCAGTTCGGCCAGGCCCGTCTCCAGGTATTCCGCCAGGCTCTGGCCGGGTCCGGGGTCGCGCTGCCACTCTTCCGGGGTGCGGCCCTCGACCAGCCGGCGCCGGACCATCCGGTAGAGGCTCCCGACGTGCCGGGCCACCTCGGCGAGCGACCAGCCCGGGCACGCCGGCACCGGCGCCTCGACCGGCGCCGCGTGCACCGCTTCGGCCAGCACCCGGCCTTCGATCCCCAACGCCGTGAGCAGCCGCCCGTGGTCGACCAGGCCCTGCTCACGCGACATGGGCTCCCCCGGTGATCGGCAGGCCGTGCACCAGACGGCGGGCGAGTTCCAGGAACGGCGTGGCGGCGCGCACCAGCTGCGCGGACGACTCGTCGGTGACCTTGCCGGTGATCCCGGCCTGCGCGGCGGCGCGCGCGGCCGAGTTGCTCGCGAAGAAGGCAGACCACTCCCGCAGCTCAGGGGCGACGGAGTCGAGCAGCACCCAGGTGCTGGCCGGCCGCGCCCGCCCCCGGTGCGGCCGCCCACGAGCGGCAAGCACGGCGGCGGCGCCACGCAGGGCCGCGAGGTAGGCACCGATGAACCGCTCCGCGGCGTCGGTCTCCCGTTCGGCCTCGGCGAGCCCGCGCCGCGCCTGCGCGAGCAGGCCGGCTGCGGCAGGCAGGGCCGGCGGGCGCAGGGACATGGGGAGCTGAGGGTCGGCTTCCGCCGGGGTGGCCGGGTGAGTCATGGGCAGGTGAGGCTGCGAGGAGGCTGCTGCCGACGGCACCGTGGCGGCACGCGGCGACGGAGGCGGTTGGGCTTGCGCGGCGTCTGCCGCCGCAGCCGACGAATCCGGCCGGACCTGCCCAGAAGTCGCGGTGGCCGCCTCAGCCGCGCGCGGCGACAGAGGCAGCGGGGCCCGCGCGGGGTCCGCCACCGCAACCGACGAATCCGGCCGAGCCTGCCCCGAAGTCCCGGTGACTGCCTCAGCCGCGCGCGGCGACAGAGGCAGCGGGGCCCGCGCGGGGTCCGCCACCGCAACCGACGAACGCGGCCGGACCTGCCCGGAAGTCCCGGTGACTGCCTCAGCCGCGCGCGGCGAAAGGGGTAGCTGCGACCGCGCGGAGTCGGCTTCGGGGGTTGCCCCGGCCGTCACCGGCACGGCAGCCGGACGCGACGGCAAAGGCAACTGCGGCTGCTCCGAGTCCGCCGGAGCCTGCGGGCGCGATGCCAGGGGCAGCTGCGGCTGCGCAGGGTCCGTCGTCGGAGCCGGCGGGCGGCGGCGGGGTTCGCAGGAGGTTGCCGCCACGACGGCCGGGCGCAGCGGCATCGACAGCTGCGCCTGGCGGCTGCCCGCGGCCGACGGGTGGCGCCGGGCCGGGGCCGTGTCGGTGGCCGGGTGCGGCGAAAGGGGCAGCTGCGGCTGCCCGGGATCCGTGGGGGACACGACCTTGACGGACATGACGACCCTCCTCCTGCGCGGGGTGAGCCCGGTCGGGGACCCGCCGCCGAGACGCTTCCCCCGTCCCGGCGCCGGGCACCTGACCGGTGCGCGCTCACCAGATGTCGAACGCCTGTTCGAACGATTTCCAGAGTAACCCCGGACCCGGCGTCCGCTCAACCCCACGGGTGGAATCCCCGGACGTGGTGCGGGACACCAGGTCGGTGGCGTGATCTCATAGGCTCATGAGTTCGCTGGAGCACCCCGCCGTCGCCAAGGTGGCGGCCGCGCTCGCCGAAGCCGGCCAGCACGCCGCCGCCGAGGGCATCCGTGTCCTGCCCGCCGAGGTCCGGACCGCCGCGCAGGCGGCCGAAGCGCTCGGCGTGCCGGTCGGGGCCATCGCCAACAGCCTCATCTTCCGCCTGGGGTCCGACAAAAACGCGCTCCTCGCGCTGACCTCGGGCGCGCACCGCGCGGATCCGGCCACGCTCGCCCGGCTGGCCGGGGCCGAAATCGGGAAGGCCGACGCCGATTTTGTGCGTGCACACACCGGGCAGCCGATCGGCGGCGTCGCGCCGGTCGGGCACCCCGCGCCGCTGCCGACGCTGGTCGACACCGCCCTGCGCGCCCACGACGTCGTGTGGGCCGCGGCCGGGCACCCGAAGACCGTGTTCCCCACCACCTTCGCCGGGCTGGTGGCCTTGACCGGGGGCACCCCGGGCGCGCTCGCCGGCGCGGAGGAAGATGGGCAGCCGTGACCGCGATGCCCGCCGGCTGCTCCCGTTACGTCCAGCTCTCCGCGGACGAGTTCCGCGCGCGCCTGCCCGAGGCGCTCGCCATCTACGTCCGGGCGATGCGGTACCCGGCGGGCACCGCCGAACAGCGCGCGCCGATGTGGCTCACCCACGCGCTGCGTGAGGGCTGGCGCTGCATGGCCGCGCTCGACGCCGACGACGCCCTGCTCGGGGTCGCCTACGGTTACCGCGGGCGCGCCGGGCAGTGGTGGCACGAGCAGGTGCGGCACGGGCTCAGCCGGCGGTCCGGGCCCGAAGCGGCCGAGCGCTGGCTGGCGGACTACTTCGAGCTGACCGAGATCCACGTCCGGCCGGAGAACCAGGGCCACCAGATCGGCGAGGACCTGCTGCGCGGCCTGATGGACGGCGTGCCGAGCGCGAACGTGCTGCTGTCGACGCCCGAGGGCACCAGCCGCGCGTGGAAGCTCTACCGCCGCACCGGGTTCGTCGACGTCCTGCGCGACTACCACTTCGCCGGCGACCCGCGGCCGTTCGCGATCCTCGGGCGGGCGCTGCCCCTCGAGCCGCGCTGAGGGGCAGCACCCGGGTTCACCGCGGTTCGGGCCGCCAATAGCCGACGGCCAGCGCCCCGACCAGCACGGCCGCGCCGCACCACGCCGTGACGCCCAGCCGTTCCCCGAACAGCACCGCGGAGAGCACCGCCGCTGTCAACGGCTCGAGGACGGCCGACAGCGCACCCAGCACCGGGTGCGCGTCCGCCAGGCCGCGCAGGTACGCGGCGTAGGCGAGCGCGGTCGGGACGGCGCCGAGGTAACACGCCACCGCGAGGACGTCCGCGTGCAGCGGCAGCACCATGCCGGACCAGCTCGCGAGCGGGGTGAGCAGCACACCACCGATGAGGCAGCCGAACGCCGTCGTGGGCAACGGCTCCAGGCCTTCGACCGGCTTCGCGGTGAGCATGGTGAGCGCCGCGAAGCCGGCCGCCGCGAGCAGCGCGAAGGCG
This sequence comes from Amycolatopsis sp. NPDC051758, assembly GCF_044453095.1. Lineage (NCBI taxonomy): Bacteria > Bacillati > Actinomycetota > Actinomycetes > Pseudonocardiales > Pseudonocardiaceae > Amycolatopsis > Amycolatopsis sp. NPDC051758. Next base: position 727,602 of record NZ_JBITCJ010000003.1, read on the forward strand.
AGGCCCCCGACGAGGTGGGCGGGTTGGTCCGGCGACCAGCGGAGCAGGACGAGCCCGGCGAGGGTGCCGGCCACGGAGACCAGCGTCCAGCCGCGGGGTTTCCGCATCCCGGCGAGGGTGACCACGACGGGTGCGGCGCCGATGGTGGTCATCGTCGCGATGCTGACCGAGCTGAGCTCGACGGCGGCGAAGTAGCTCGCCTGGAACAACGCGAACAGGCCACCGACGGCGAGCAGCCTTTTGGCCGCTTCGCGGGTGCGCGGCAGGGCGCCGCCCTTCAGGACGACGAACAGGGTCCCGACCCCGCCGCCGACGAGCAGCCGGTAGGCGGCGACGGCGAGCGGGTGGAGGCCGGCGAGTTCACCGAGCAGTGAGCCGGCGAGGCCGCCGGTACCCCAGAGGACACCGGCGAGAACGAGCGCGGCCGACGAACGGGCGCGCACGGGTAGGGCGAGAGACATCGGAAGAACGCTCCTGCGTCGAAGGAATCGGAGTCGACGACGCGGGGCGGCGTGCGCCCTTCTTCAGGGCGCAGCTGGATGGCCGCGGGCACTCAGGCCACGCGGCGGAAGACCGCCCCGCTCAGGCGCGGGGCGGTGGGGTGACGAAGAGAATTCGGTCCACGCGGCGAACTTAGCGGCAGGACGCGGGTGGGTGCGAAGGGTTTTCCACAGGGGGACCGGGTTGGGGACAACCGAGCCCGGGAACGGCTTCCGGGAGGGGTTTGTCGGCGGGGGCCGATAAACTGGACAGGGGACGCCCCCCAAGGGAAGGGCGGGGGCCGGCTGGTCGGCGCGGGCCCCCGGTGGGCCTGCTCCGGTGCCCCGGGAAGCCCGGTTCTCGGCGGTAGCCGGGTGATGCACCCAATGTGGCGTTCGGTGCGTCAGATGCGCCCAACGCCACACTGGGTGCATTACACCTCGAGTTGCGGCCCGCGCGTGAAGCTTGCTCAGCAGCAAACGGCAGCAGAAGTCCGGCGGTCAAACCGCGACTTCGCCGGGAAAGGCGGGGCCCGGCCGCTCGGCGCCGGGCCCCACACCTCGTCAATCCAGGTGGGCCAGCTGCTCCCGCAGCGTGTCCAACCCCATGCCGCCCATCTTCAGCGCCTCCGTGTGGAACCGCTTGATGTCGAACGCCGCTCCCGCCCGCTTCTGGACCTCCGCACGCGCCGCCAGCCAGAGGCGCTCGCCGATCTTGTACGCCGGGGCCTGGCCCGGCCAGCCGAGATACCGGTCGATCTCGTCGCGGACGTGGGCCTGGTCCGTGATCGTCCTGGTGAGCATGAACTCCAGGCCCAGCTCCGGCGTCCACCGTTCGCCCTCGTGGAAGCCGGTTCCCGCCGGGATCGAGAGCTCCAGGTGCATGCCCAGGTCGACGACCACGCGGGCGGCGCGGAACAGCTGCTCCGACAGCATGCCCAGCAGGTCGCCGTCGTCCGCCAGGTAACCCAGCTCCTCCATCAGGCGCTCCGAGTACAGCGCCCAGCCCTCCGCGTGACCCGAGGTGAACGCCATCAGGCGCTGGTACTTGTTCAGCGCGTCCGACTGGTCGACCGCCGTCGCGATCTGGAGGTGGTGGCCCGGCGCTCCCTCGTGGTAGACGGTGCTCGTTTCGCGCCAGGTGACGAACTCGTCGCGGCCGGCGGGGAGGGACCACCACATCCGGCCCGGGCGGCTGAAGTCTTCGCTCGGCCCGGTGTAGTACGCGCCGACGCCGCCGCCGGGCGGCGCGATCTTGCACTCCAGTGCCATCACCCGGTCGGAGATCTCGAAGTGCTTGCCGCGCAACGACTTCAGCGCGTCGTCGGACAGGCGCTGCATCCAGGCCTCGAACTCGGCGCGGCCGCGGATGCGGTAACGCGGGTCGGCGTCGAGCACTGCCGCGGCTTCGGCCGGGGTCGCGCCCGCCTTCACCCGGTTCGCGACGGTGCGCATCTCGGCTTCGATGCGGGCGAACTCCGCCCAGCCCCACTCGTACGCTTCTTGCAGATCCAAGGCAGCGCCGACGAAGTACCGCGACCACAGGCGGTAGACGTCCTCGCCGACGGCGTCCTTGACCGGCGCCCGCGGCGCGAGCTCCGCCCGGAGGAACCCGGCGAACTCCGCGAACGCCTCTTCGGCGGCCCGCGCGCCGTGCGCGAGGTCCGCCTTCAAGGCTTCACCTTGCGAAGACGCGCCGCCGACGAGCTCGGCGAAGAAGCCCGTCTCGTCCTTCAGGCCCGCCCACGTTTCGCACTGCTCCGCCACCTTCGCGACCTGACGCAGCGCCGCGACGCGCCCCGCGTCGGCCCCCGCCAGCAAGCCGGTGCGGATCCCCGCCAGCGCCTTCGGCACCTCGCCGATCCGGGCCGCGACGACCGACCAGTCCTGCTCGGTGTCCAGCGGCATCAGGTCGAACGCCATCCGCAGCTCCTGCACCGGGCTGGAAATGACGTTCAGGCTCGAGACGTCGAGGCCGGCTTCGTGGATCTCCAGCTCCAGGCCGACGCGCTCGGTGAAGACGGCTTTCGCGGCCCGCTCCGCGGCATCCCGCGGCTCGATCGCGGTCACGGCGGCGTGGGCCCGCGAGGCCAGCCCGGCGCGCTCGGCGAACCCGTCCGCCGAGTAGTCGGTCAGGCGGTGGTCGTGCCCGTTGATGCCGTGGGACGTCGCCGCGACCGGGTCCGCGGCCGCGTAGTCCTCGACGTAGCGGTCGCAGATCCCGTGCACGTCTTCGGATGCAGTAGAAGCCATGCGCCGCACGCTACCGGTCCACCAGGGGGCCGCGGTACGGACTTAAGCACGGGCCGGAACCAGGCCGAGGCGGGCGATCACCTCGCGAGTCGCCTTCGAGCGGTTGAACGTGTAGAAGTGCAGGTTCGGCACGCCTTCGGCGACCAGCTTCTCGCACAGCTCCGTCGTGACGTCGATGCCCGCCGCGCGGAACGCCTTGGGGTCGTCGGCCAGCGGTTCGAGCCGGTCCAGGAGCTTGCGGGGCGCCGGTGCGCCGGACAGCTTGATCGTCGTCTGCAGCGTCCGCATGGTCGTCAGCGGCATCACGCCGGGCAGCACCGGCACGTCGCAGCCGGTCGCGGCCACCCGGTCGCGCAGCCGCAGGAAGTCCTCGGCGTCGTGGAACAGCTGCGCGATCGCGAAGTCGGCGCCCGCGCGCAGCTTGCGGACCAGGTACTTCGTGTCCGACTCCAGGTCGGCCGAGCGCGGGTGGCCGTAGGTGTACGCCGAGACGCCGATGCAGAAGTCGCCCAGCTCCCGGACCAGCTGGACCAGCTCTTCGGCGTAGGTCAGCCCCTCCGGGTGCGGGATCCAGTCGCCGTAGACGTCACCCGGCGGGTCGCCGCGCAGCGCGAGGATGTTGCGGACGCCGACCGAGGCGTACCAGCCGATCACGTTGCGCAGCTCGGCGACGGAGTGGTTGACCGCGGTCAGGTGCGCCATCGGCACCAGCGTCGTCTCGGTCGCCACGCGGGCGATGCTGCGGATCGTGCCGTCGCGGCTGGAGCCGCCGGCGCCGTAGGTGATCGACATGTAGGTCGGGTCGTACGGCTCGAGTTCCCGGACGGCCTTCCACAGGACGGCCTCGTCCGCCGCGTCCCGGGGTGGGAAGAACTCGATGGAGAACTTCGGCCCGTCTCCTCGCAACCGCTCGATCACCGACGTCATACCCGAATGTTAAGGGCCGACGCCCGGCATCCGGGAGCCCCCGTCCGCGTCGCGAGACAGTGGATCGAGTCACCTTCGAGCGGTTTCCACGATTAGACTGGCCTCTCACCCCGGGGAGTGGCCGATGAGGTACGACGACGCGAGCTGGGACGAGGACGTGCGCCTCGCCGTGTACCACGCCTTCGCCGACCGCGGCCGCGCGCCGACCGCGCCGGAGCTGGCCGACGCGGCGGGCGGGTCGCTGGCCGTCGCGAAGCAGGCGCTGCACCGCCTGGCCGACGCCCACCACCTGGTGCTCGACGAGTGCGAGCACGTCGTGCTGGCGCACCCGTTCGCCGCGAAGTCGCTCGGCTTCTCCGTGATGGGCTCCCACACGCTGTGGTGGGGTGGCTGCGCGTGGGACTCGTTCGCGATACCCCACCTGGTCGAGGACGAGCCGGAGGTGCTCGTCGCGACGCGCTGCCCCGGCTGCGGCCAGCCGCACGCGCTGGTCGTCGACCGCGCCGCGCCGCCGGAAGGCGCGCAGGTGGCGCACTTCCTGGTGCCCGCCGCGCGGATGTGGGACGACGTGCTGCACAGCTGCGGGCACCAGCGGCTGTTCTGCTGCGAGTCCTGTGTGGACGCGTGGCTGGCGCAGACCGGGCAGGACAAAGGGTACGTGATGGACCTCGTCACGCTGTGGCGGCTCGCGCGCGGCTGGTACGAGGGCCGGCTCGAGCGCGGCTACCGGCGGCGGGAGCCGGACGGCGCTGTCGACTACTTCGCCGAGGCGGGCCTGACCGGGCCGTTCTGGGCCGCCGCGGCCAGAGTCTGATTCACCACATCCGGGTGCCCCGGCGGCCCACCGGTCCGCGGGTTCGGCGAGTATTACGGGCATGAACGCGCCCGTTTCCGACGCCGATCTGCCCGCCCACGTCGAGCGCGCGCTGGCCGGGTTCCTCGGCCGGGCGAGTGCGGAAATCGTCGGGACCGAGCCGACCGTCGCCGCCGGGATCGACGCGCTGAGCGGGTTCGTGCTGACCGGCGGCAAGCGGCTGCGCCCGACGTTCGCCTGGTGGGGCTGGCGCGGCGCGGGCGGCGACCCGGCGGGCCCGGACGCCGAGGGCGTGCTGCAGGCGGTGTCCAGCCTGGAGCTGATCCAGGCGTGCGCGCTGATCCACGACGACCTCATCGACTCCTCCGACTCCCGCCGCGGCTTCCCGACCGTGCACATCGCGGGTGCGAAGCTGCACGCCGACCAGGGCTGGCTCGGCTCCCCCGCGACGTTCGGCCTGGCCACCGCGGTGCTGGTCGGCGACCTCGCGCTGGCCTGGGCCGACGACATGTTCGCCGACGCGGCCCTGCCGGCCGCCACGCTCGCCGCGGCCCGCCCGGCCTGGCGCGCGATGCGCACCGAGGTGCTCGCCGGGCAGTACCTCGATGTCCGCACGCAGGCCACCGGCGACGCCTCCCCCGAGGCCGCGCTGAAGATCGACCGGCTCAAGACCGCCGCTTACACCGTGCAGCGGCCGCTGCACCTCGGCGCCGCGCTGGCCGGCGCCTCCCCCGACCTGATCACCACGCTGCTGGAGTTCGGCGGCGAGGTCGGTGTCGCGTTCCAGCTGCGCGACGACCTGCTGGGTGTCTTCGGCGACCCGTCGGTCACCGGCAAGCCGGCCGGGGACGACCTGCGCGAGGGCAAGCGCACGCTGCTGGTCGCGCTCGGCCTGCAGCTCGCCGCGGAGAAGGGCGAGGAGGCCGCGGCCACCGTGATCGCGGACGCGATCGGCGACGCGGACCTCTCCGACGAGGACGTGGAGACCGTCCGGATGGCGTTGCAGCAGGTCGGCGCGGTGGACGCGGTCGAGCGGCGGATCGACGAGCTGACGACGGCGGCGATGGCCGCGCTGGAGCGCGCGCACCTGGCGGAGCCCGCGCCCGAGGCGCTGACCGGGCTGGTCGTCAAGGCCACCCAGCGGACGTACTGACGTGCGGCGAATCAGCGGGGCCGCCGACCACGTCGTGGTGATCGGGGCCGGGCTGGCCGGGCTTTCGGCGACCCTGCACCTGCTCGGCGCGGGCCGGCGGGTCACGCTGCTGGAGCAGGCCGACGTGCCGGGCGGCCGGGCCGGGCAGCGGAACTTCGACGGCAACGCCGTGGACACCGGCGCGAGTGTGCTCACCATGCCGGAGCTGCTGGACGAGGCGTTCGCCGCGGTCGGCGAGTCCCTGAGCAAGAACCTGCGCCTGACCAGGCTGGACCCGGCGTACCGGGCGCGCTTCGCCGACGGCAGTTCGCTGGCGCTGCACACCGACGGCGACACGATGGAAGCCGAGATCCGCGAGTTCGCCGGCGCCCGGGAGGCGGCGGGCTACCGGGCGCTGCGGCGCTGGCTGAGCGAGCTGTACACCGTGCAGAAGGACCGGTTCCTGGCGACGAACTTCGACTCGCCGTTCGACCTGGCCCGGCCCGAGCTGGCGAAGCTCGCCGCGCTCGGCGGGTTCGGCAAGCTCGGCCCGCGCATCGGCCGGTACCTGCTCGACGAGCGCGTCCGGCGGCTCTTCTCCTTCCAAGCGCTCTACGCCGGCCTCGACCCGGCGCGCGCGATCGGCGCGTACGGCGTCATCTCGTACATGGACACCGTCGGCGGCGTCTACTACCCCGAAGGCGGGATGGGCGAGATCGGCCGGGCGATGACCGGCGCCGCCGCGCGGGCGGGCGCGGAGGTGCGGTTCGGCACCGAAGCCGCCTGGCTCGAGCGGGTCTCCTCGCGGGTGCGTGCGGTCCGGACGCGCTCGGGCGAGCGGATCGCCTGCGACGCCGTTGTCCTCGCCACCGAGCTGAGCTCGGCGTACCGGCTGATCGGGGCGCGGCCGCGACGGCCGGTGCCGCTGCGTTACTCGCCATCCGCCGTCGTCCTGCACGGGCGGACGACGAAGGCGTGGGACCTCGGGCACCACACGATCTTCTTCGGTGCCGCCTGGGAGCGGACCTTCGCCGAGATCATCCGCGAAGGAAAGCTCATGAGCGACCCGTCGCTGCTGGTCACGCGGCCGACGGCGACCGACCCGGGGCTGGCCGGGCGCGGCGGCGAGATCGTCTCGGTGCTCGCGCCGGCGCCGAACCTGCGTCGTGGGCCGATCGACTGGGAGCGGGTCCGCGAGCCGTATCGCGACGAGCTGCTTCGCACGCTCGAGGCGCGCGGGCTGACCGGGTTCGGCGACGAGTTCACCGTCGACCAGACGATCACGCCGGCGGACTGGGCGGCCCGCGGCCTCACGGCCGGGACGCCGTTCTCGCTGGCGCACACGTTTGCGCAGACCGGCCCGTTCCGGCCGGCGAACCTGGTGCGCGCCGCGGACAACGTCGTGCTGGCCGGCTGCGGCACCACCCCCGGCGTCGGGATCCCGCCGGTGCTCATCTCCGGGCGGCTCGCGGCGGAACGGATCACCGGGTGAACGAGCTCGACGCCGCCGGCATCACCGGTGACGGCCTGCGTGCGGCGTACCTCGCCTGCCGGCGGCTCAACGCCCACCACGGCCGCACGTTCTTCCTGGCCACCCGGCTGCTGCCGGCGCGCGCCCGGCCGGCCGCGCACGCGCTGTACGGCTTCGCGCGGATGGCCGACGAACTGGTCGACAACCCGGCCCCCGGGAGTGACCCGGCGGTCGAGCTGGACCGGGTCGCTTCCCTGGTGGACGTCGTCTTCGACGGCGGGGAGCCCGGCGACCCGGTGCTCGTGGCACTGTCGGACACGGTGCACCGGTACGGCATCGAGCGCGAACTGTTCGACGCGTTCCTGACGTCGATGCGGATGGATCTCAAGCCGGTCGAGTACGAAACGTTCGCCGAGCTCGGCGAGTACATGTACGGCTCGGCCGCGGTGATCGGGCTGCAGATGCTGCCGGTGTTCGGCACGGTGGGCCCGCAGGCCGACGCGGTGCCGGGGGCGATCGCGCTGGGCGAGGCGTTCCAGCTGACGAACTTCCTGCGCGACGTCGGCGAGGACCTCGACCGCGGCCGCCTGTACCTGCCGCTGGCGGAGCTGGCCGCGTTCGGCGTCTCGCGTTCGCTGGTGGAGCGGCGGCGTCCGGATCCGCGGATCCGGGCGGCGCTGGCGTACTTCGTCGCGCGGACGCGGGCGGTGTACCGGCGGGCCGAAGCCGGGATCCCGTTGCTGCGCCCGGAATCGCGGCCGTGCGTGCGGACGGCGTTGACGCTGTACGAAGGAATCCTCGACGAGATCGTCGCGCTGGACTACGACATCCTGACGCGGCGCGCGGTGGTGCCGAAGCGGCGCAGGCTGGTGGTCGCGCTACCACCCTTGGCCACGGTTTGGGCGCGCGAGACGGTCCGGGGCGGTCGTAGGCTTCGGTCATGACCAATCGACCGATCCGGATCGGGCTGCAGCTCCAGCCGCAGCACGCTGACTACGACACCATCCGGCGCACGGCGTCGGCCGCCGAGGACCTCGGGGCCGACATCGTCTTCAACTGGGACCATTTCTACCCGCTGTACGGCGACGCCGACGGTAAGCACTTCGAGTGCTGGACGATGCTCGGCGCGTGGGCGGAGTCGACGTCCCGGGTGGAGATCGGCGCGCTCGTGACGTGCAACAGCTACCGCAACCCCGAGCTGCTGGCCGACATGGCCCGCACCGTCGACCACATCTCCGGCGGGCGGCTCATCCTCGGCATCGGCTCCGGCTGGTTCGAGAAGGACTACGACGAGTACGGCTACGAGTTCGGCACCGCGGGCGGCCGCCTCGACGACCTCGCGGAGTCCCTCCCGCGCATCGAGTCGCGCCTCGGCAAGCTGAACCCGGCCCCGACCCGCAAGATCCCGGTCCTCATCGGTGGCGGCGGCGAGAAGAAGACCCTCAAGCTGGTCGCCAAGCACGCCGACATCTGGCACGGCTTCGGCGACCCGGAGGTCGTCGAGCGCAAGGTCAAGATCCTCGACCAGCACTGCGCGGACGTCGGCCGCGACCCGAACGAGATCGAGCGCTCATGCGGCGTCCAGGGCGAGCCGGACGAGCTGGGCCCGAAGCTGCTCGACCTGGGCGTCACGACGTTCACGGTGGGTGTGGGCGGTCCGGACTACGACCTGAGCGCGCTCGAGTCGTGGATCGCTTGGCGCGAGAAGAACAACGGCTGAGTTTCGCCGGTGTCGAGGCCGTCCCGGGTTCCGGGGCGGCCTCGATCCGTTTTCAGCCGCAGCTCACGACGGCGTACGCGCCCGGTGTGCGGCGACACGTTCGCGCGTCGCGCACCGGGACGAACAAAACCGCCGCGGACTACCGCCCCCCGTATGCGCGAACGGCTTCCCGCACGACACCGACGCGCACAACCCGCCCGGCACGTCCTGCCGCTCCGCCAGCAGCGACGCCAGCCCCAGCGCCGACGACGTCACCAGCCACGCACCCCAAGGCCCGTCGTCCGCGGCGTCCACGTGCAAGTGCCAGCCGTAACCCTCTTCGTGGTCGGTCAAGCGTGGGGGACGCGCATACTCCGCGAAGAGCCGGTTAAGCGCCGAAGCCGCCGAAGCCACGTCAGGCGCCGCAAACACCGAACGCAGCTCGACCGCCGCCGACCTCAGCTCGGCAACCTCCGCAGAAGACAACCGAACCTCCGGTTCCCCGTGCAGACGCAGCACACGCGCGACCGCAGCCGGGTCAGGGTCCGGAACCAGCAGCACCTCCAACAGGTCGACAGCGCGCTGCACGGAATCCCGGTGCGGAAAGGCCATACCCCACTGTAACGTCTCCATCATGGCAAGCCGTTACGTCGGATACCTCGCGGGCGCCACGCTCGCCCGGACCGGCGACGAGCTGTCCGGGCCCGCCCTCCTCCTGCTCGGCCTGACCGCCGGCCCGCACGCCGGGTCGGCGCTGCTCGCGGGCCTGACCGCGGCCGCCGCGGCGGGTGGGCCGGTCTTCGGCGCCTTCCTGGACCGCAGTCCGGTCCCGGGGCGGCTGCTCGCGCTCGCCCTCGGCGGGTACGCCGGTGGGATCGCCCTGGTCGCGGCCACCTTCGGGCACCTGCCGCTCGGTGCGGTGGTCGCGCTCGCGGTGGTCACCGGTCTGCTCAACCCGGCCGTCGCGGGCGGCTGGACCGCTCAGCTGCCCGCGGTCGCCGGACGAAGGCTCGAGAAGGCGAGCCGGTTCGACGCGCTGACGTTCACCGCCGCCGCCCTTGCCGGTCCCGGCCTGGCCGGGCTGCTCGGTGGGCCCGTCGGGCTCGTGGTGGCGGTGGCCCTGGTCGCCGCCGCGGTGCCGGCTGCATGGGTCCTACCGGGAAAACGACCCCGGACGAAAACCCGCCTCAAGGACGGCTTCGAAGTTCTGGTGCGCAACACGCCGCTGAGGCGGGCGACATGCGCGTCGACGCTCTCGTGTGCCGGCATCGGCATGGTCACCGTCTGCTACCCCCTGCTGGGCGCGGCCCACCTCCGCGGGCCGGCCGACGGGGCGCTGCTGCTGACCGTCCTGGCGGTGGCGTCCCTGCTGGTCAACGCGGTGTTCGCGCGATACCCGCTGCCGTGGGCCCCGGACCGCACGGTCTGGCTGAGCACGCTCGTCCTCGCGGCGAGCTTCGGCCTGGCCGCGCTCGCCCGAGACGTCACGGGGCTGGTCGCGGCCGCCGCCATCGCCGGGGTCGCCGAAGGACCGCAGCTCACGGCGTTGTTCGCGATCCGGCACCGCGAGGCGCCCGAGCACGTCCGCGCGCAGGTTTTCACGACGGCGGCCAGTGTGAAGATCACCGGGCTGGCGGCCGGAGCAGCCTTGGCCGGGCCGCTGGCGGCGTGGTCGCTGCCGGCTTGCCTCAGCGTTGCTGCGGTGGTCCAGATCGCCGCCGCGATGACCTATCTCCGCAGGTCAGAAGGCCATCGCCTGGGCGCGCCGCTTCACCTCGGTGCCGTGGCTGGTGCGCAGGGCGTTGACCGGGGTCTTGCCCGGCAGCGACTCGTCGGTGGTGAACAGCCAGCGGAGCATCTCGGTCCGGGAGAACCCGGAGTCCGCGAGCACCGTGATCGTCCCCGCGAGGCCCTTGACCACGCCGTCCCGCACGAAGAAGTCGCCGGGCACGCACAGTTCACCGCCGCGCTTCAGGGCGATCAGCTGCCCGTCGCGCAGCATCTGCCGGACCTTGTTGGTCGACGTCCCGAGGGCGGTCGCGACCTCCGGCAACGGGAGGACCACGATGGCGGCGTCGAGGATGTCTTCGGCGACAGGAATCCCACTCACAGGTGACACTGTGCCACATTCCGCCCCCGCACCCGCTAGTACACAAGGGTGACCCGCGAGGTCTCCTGCACGCGGCGTGCCGGGTTCCGTACGATCCCTACTCGTGACACGCACCCATCCCAGCCTGGTCGGCACGCTGCTCGAGCGGCGCTACCGCGTGGACAGCCTCCTCGCCCACGGCGGGATGTCGGCGGTCTACCGGGGGACGGACACCCGGCTGGACCGCCAGGTCGCGATCAAGATCATGGATCCGCGCTTCGCCGACGACCGGTCGTTCGTGGACCGGTTCGTGCGCGAGGCGCAGTCCGCCGCCCAGCTGCACCACCCGCACGTCGTGGCGGTGCACGACCAGGGGGAAGAGGGCGGCGTCGCCTTCCTGGTGATGGAGCTCGTCGACGGCGGCACCCTGCGGGACCTGCTGGACGAGAAGGGCCCGCTCGACGTCGCGCTCGCGCTGAGCATCGCCGAACCCGTGCTGTCGGCGCTGGCCGCCGCGCACCGGGCCGGGCTGGTGCACCGCGACGTCAAGCCCGAGAACGTGCTGATCGGCCGGGCCGGGCCGCACACCGGTGGTGTGGTCAAGGTCGCCGACTTCGGCCTCGTGCGGGCCGTGGCCAGCGCCGGGACGACCAGTTCGAGCGTCATCCTCGGCACCGTCGCCTACCTCTCCCCCGAGCAGGTCACCACCGGCGCGGCCGACTCGCGCGGGGACGTCTACTCGGCCGGGATCCTGCTCTACGAAATGCTCACCGGCCGCGCGCCCTACACCGGCGACACCGCGATCTCGGTGGCGTACCGGCACGTCAACGACGACGTCCCGCGCCCGAGCGAGCTGCGCCCGGACCTGCCGCCGGACCTGGACGAGCTGATCACGCGCGCGACCCGGCGCGACCCCGCGCAGCGGCCCGCCGACGCCGGGGAGTTCCTCACCGAGCTGACCGCGGTGCGCGCGCACCTGGGCCTGCTGCCGGTGACCGTGCCGATCCCGGTGTCGCACGGCCAGGGCGACGTCGCCGACACCGAGCGCACGCTGCCGCGGATCCCGCAGGTGCCCGACACCCAGCAGACCATGCCGGTGAACCGCCCGAACGCGACGCGGGCGCTGAACCACCCGGCCACCCCGGCCCCCGGGATCACGCAGCAGATCCCGCCGGTGCCACCGCCGCGGCCGCCGCGGCGCCGGAGCGAGCCCGAACCCGAGAAGCCGATGGACAACCGGAAGCGGATCGCCATCATCGCCGGTGCCGTGCTCCTGTTCGGCGGGCTGATCACCGCGTTCATCTTCATGGTCACCGACACCGGCGGCGACAAGACCGCGACCGTGCCGAAGCTGGTCGGGCTGAACCAGGCCGCGGCGGGTGACGCGCTGCGGGCGGTGAAGCTGACGCCGCAGTTCAGCCAGGAGTTCGACAACTCGGTGCCGTCGAACACCGTGGTGCGGGTCGAGCCCGTGGAGGGCACGCCGCTGGCGCCGAACTCGGCGGTGTCGGTCGTGCTGTCGAAGGGCCGCCCGGCGGTGCCGGACATCCGGCCGGGCACCGCGCTGCCCGACGCCGAGCAGGCGATCAAGACCGCACAGCTGACCCCGGTCCGCGGCACCGACGACTTCGACGCCGACGTCCCGCAGGGCGCGGTGATCCGCACCGAGCCGTCCGCGGGCAGCCAGCTGAACATCGGCGGCCAGGTCACGATCATCGTGTCGAAGGGCCCGATCCCGCTGCCGCCGGTCCCGGACGTCACCGGCCGGAGCAAGGACGAGGCGTTCCAGCTGCTGCAGCAGGCCGGGTTCGAGCCGTTCCAGGCGGGCGAGGAGTTCAAGCAGGACGTCCCGGGCGGCGCCGTCACCCGGACCGACCCGCCGGCCAACTCCCAAGCCAAGGAGAAGCGGATCGGCGTCTTCGTCAACAACGCCGTGCAGGTGCCGGACGTCCGGTTCCGCTCGTTCGACGACGCCCAGAAGATCCTCGAGCAGGCCGGGCTGAAGGCCGACCGTGACGGCAAGGGCGGCGGCCGCGGTGGTGGCGGCGGCGGGTTCGACTTCGTCTTCCAGCAGGACCCGCAGCCGGGCACGTTCGTGCAGAAGGGCAGCAAGGTCAAGCTGAAGGGCTTCGGTGGATGATCGGCAGCCGAGGCCGTGTCACCGGGAAGATCGGCCCCGGCCTGATCGGTGAGGTCCTGCTGAACGTCCGGGGTGGCACGGAGGCGTTCTACGCCTACCCGATCGACCCCGAGGCGACCTTCACCTCCGGCACGCAGGTGCTCGTCGTGGACTTCGAACCCCCTCGCACGGTTTATGTCGAACGGTGGCAACCCCTGGCGCGTTAGCGGCGTCGTAGGGCTACCAACAACATAAGAGCGAGGGGGTTGGGAGGCCAATGAACATCCTGCTGATCGTCGGCATCGCCGTCGTGGCCGTGATCGTGATCTTCGGACTGCTCCGGATCCTGTACAAGGTGGCGGAGCCGAACGAGGCGCTGATCGTGTCCGGCTGGGGGATCCGGGTCGAGCGCAGCGAGACCGCGGACAGCCTGGGCTTCAAGATCATCACGGGCCGCGGTGTGAACGTCATCCCCGGGTTCCAGACCGCCCGGCGGCTGTCCCTGGACACCCGGGGCGTCAATCTGCAGGTCTCGTGCGTGACCCGGCAGGGGCTGCCGGTCACCGTCCGGGCCGTGGTGATCTACAAGGTCGGTGACGACTTCTCGTCGATCGCCAACGCCGCCCGCCGGTTCCTGGACCAGCAGAAGGGCATGAACGACACGATCCACGAGCTCTTCTCCGGGCACCTGCGCTCGATCGTCGGCGGGCTGACCATCGAGGAGATGATCCACAACCGGGACGCGCTCACCGGCGAGGTGCGCCAGTCCTCGGCGACGGAGATGATCAAGCTCGGCCTGATCGTGGACTCCCTGCAGATCCAGGAGATCGACGACGAATCGGGCTACATCCTCAACCTCGGCAAGCCGCACGCCGCCGCGATCGCCGCGTCGGCCCGGATCGCCGAGGCGCAGCGCGACCAGGAGGCCGCCGAGGTCGAGCAGATGTCCGCGGCGAAGAAGGCGGCCGCGGTCCGCGAAAGCCAGATCCAGCAGGCCGGCTACCAGGCCGAGGTCGACCAGGCGCGGGCGAAGATGTCCCAGTCGGGTCCGCTGGCCGAGGCGACCGCGCGCCAGGAGGTCGTCGTCCAGGAGACGCGGGCGGCCGAGCTGGAAGCGGCGCTGGCCGAGCAGCGGCTGCAGTCGCAGGTCCGCAAGCCGGCCGACGCGAAGGCGTACGACACGCGGACGACGGCGGACGCGGCCCGTGACGCTTCGATCGCCAAGGCCCAGGCCGAGGCGAAGGAGACCGAGCTGCGGGCGGCGGCGGACGCGACCCGCGTCAAGACCGCGGCCGAAGCCGAGGCGCAGGCCACGAAGGCCCGGGCGGAGGCGGCGGCCGGGGCGACCCGGGCGACCGGTGAAGCGGAGGCGGCCGCGGCCAAGGCACGCGGTCTCGCCGACGCGGAGGCGGCCAAGGCGAAGGGTCTCGCCGAAGCCGAGTCGGCCCGGGCGAAGGGTCTCGCCGAGGCGGACGCCATCAAGGCGCGTGCGGCCGCGCTGGCGGAGAACCAGGAAGCCGTCGTCGCGCAGCAGCTGGCCGAGCGCTGGCCGGAGATCGTCGAGGCGGGCGCGAGCGCGTTCGGCAACATCGATCACATGGTCGTGCTCAACGGCGCCGACGGCATGTCCGACATGTTCGCCAAGGCGCTGTCGCTCGGCGGGACCGGCCTCGGCCTGGCCCGGCAGCTGATGGAGTCGATGGGCAAGCCGACCGACAAGGAGCTCGACGAGAGCGCCCGGAAGAACGGCGAGCTCAAGCTGCGCGAGGGTGACCTCAAGCTGAGCGACTGACCGTGCACGGTGCGTACGACCTCTGTGTCCCGGATCACGGGAGACCGGGGCCGTACGCCCGTTCGGGGGCGGAAATTCGGGCGATGTTGTCCTACCGTGGGCGCATGGTGCCGGACCGTGCGTCGCGGGCCGTCCGATGAGCTTCTTCACCGGCGGTCCCCGTGAGCGTCCCCTGTTCCCCGTGCCGGAGCAGGAGCTCTACGCGTTCAACGGCCGGCACTGGACCGACGCCCCGCGCGAGCACATCGTCCCGGCGCTGCTGCCGTGGGCGCGGCCGCTGGGCCGGTCCGACCGCACGATCGTGGCGCTGCGGGCCGTCGAGGTGTGGCCCGAGGCGCTGACCCTGCGGGTCACGGTGTACTCCCGGGACGGCCTGGTCGACGACCCGGCCGAAGGGTTGATCGACCACCGCCGGGTACCCGACTACAACGGGCTGCTCATCGGCGTGCTCTACGCCGACGGCAGCCGGGCCAGCTCGGAGACGATTTCGGTGCCGTCGGCGTCCGAACCGGAAGGCCCGGTGCTGCGGGCGCAGGCGGTCGGCGGCAGCCGGTTCGCCGTCGAGCACGAAGTGTTCCTGTGGCCCCTGCCCCCGGCCGGCCCGTTGAAGCTCGTCGTGCAGTGGAAGGACCGGGAGATCCCGGAGACCCGGACGACCCTCGACGGCGGCGCGATCCGGGCCGCGGCGAAGGACGCCGCGGAGATCTGGCCGGGGCTGGGCCGGCGGCAGGTGAACGGCCTGCCGGTGCGCCGCGTCGGCAAGCAGGTCGCGCTCACCCCCGAATGGGGGCCCGCAACGGCGCGGGCGGAGCAGCCGGAACCCGCCCCCGGGGAGTAGTGAGCCGGCTCGTCTGTGACCCCGCGCACCGCGGCCCGGGGTATCTCGAATGGATGAATGGGGTCGCTAGTTAGCGTCGTGGAAACACTTCGACCACCCGCTCGTCATGTCGGGCTGGTGCAGTGGGTTCTCCTCCCCCCGACGCACGTGGCCGTGCACACCCCCGCGAACCCGGATGGGAAAGGTCGCTCATGGCAGGCTCCGCACTCAGCGCACTCGATGTCGCTTTCCTTTGCCTGGAAAGCGAAAACACTCCGATGCACATGGGTGCGGTGGTCACCTTCACCCCCCGAGGGCCGGTGGATCCCGCTGCGCTGACCACGATCCTCGCCGACCGGGCCGCCCGGCTGCCGAAGCTGCGCCAGCGGGCGCGCGCGGAGCTGTTCCCGCCGGGCTCGGCCAGCTGGGCCGAGGACCCGGAATTCGTTGCCGCGGACCACATTCACCACATCGCGCTGAGTTCCCTGTACGAACCGGACCCGCTGGCGGCGTTCGCGTCGCGGTGGATCGCCGAGCCGCTCGACACCGGCCGTCCGCTGTGGGACGTCACGCTGGCCACCGGGCTGCCGAACGGCAGGTTCGCGTTGCTGCTGAAGCTGCACCACGCGCTCACCGACGGCGCCGGGGCGTACGCGGTCGCGGCCGGGCTGCTCGACGGCGTCGAGCTGCCGGAGCGGACCGCCGCGCCGGCCCGGCCGATCCCCGCGCCGCGCTCCACTTTGGACACGGTCAAGGACGCGCTGGGCACGGTGTGGGGGCAGGCGAACGAGACGGCCGGGATCGCGTCGTCGCTCGTGCGTGCCGCGCGGCCGCCGCTGTCCCCGGTGTCGGCCCCGCCCTCTGCCGAACGGCGGCTCGGCTTCGTGCGGCTGCCGCTGGTCGAGCTGCGCCAGGTGCGCCAGGCGCACGGCGGCACGACCAACGACGTCGTGCTGGCGGTGCTTTCCGGCGCACTGCGCGAATGGCTGGTGAACCGCGGCCACCGCGCCGACGGCCGCACGCTGCGCGCGCTGATCCCGGTGAGCGTGCGCGGCCGCGCGGGTGACCAGCTCGGCGGCAACAAGCTGTCGGGGTACCTGTGCGACCTGCCGGTCGGCGAGGACGACCCGGTCGAGCGGCTGCGCGTGGTCCGTCGCGCGATGACCCGCAACAAGGCGGCCGGCCCGAGCCGCGGCGCGGGTGCGCTGCCGCTGCTCGCCGACCGCGTCCCGCCGCTGCTGCACCGCCTGGGCACACGCACGGCGGGACAGGCCGCGCCGATGCTGTTCGACCTGGTGATCACGACGGTCCCGGTGCCCCCGGCGAGGCTGTCCCTGGACGGCGCCCGGATGGCGGAGGTCTACCCGTTCGTGCCGCTGGCCCCGCGTCACGCGGTCGGCATCGCGGTCGCCACCTACCGCGACGCCGTCCACATCGGACTCCAGGCCAACGGCGCGGCGGTGCCGGACGTCGGTTCCCTGCGGGACGCGGTGCTCAAGTCCACGGCCCGCCTCCTCGACGCCTCCTGAGGTTCCCGAGCCGGGACCCGGGCGTCAGCCGCGGAGCATCTCCGCGACCAGGAACGCCAGCTCCAGGGACTGCTGGGTGTTCAGCCGCGGGTCGCACGCCGTCTCGTAGCGGCCCGACAGGTCGATGTCCGAGATCTCCTGGGCGCCGCCCAGGCACTCCGTGACGTCTTCGCCGGTCAGCTCCACGTGGATGCCGCCCGGGTAGGTGCCCAGCTTGTGGTGCACCTCGAAGAAGCCCTGGACCTCGTCGACGATGCGGTCGAAGTGGCGGGTCTTGTACCCGGTGGACGACTCGTGGGTGTTGCCGTGCATCGGGTCGCACTGCCAGATGACCTTGTGCCCGGACGCTTCGACCTTCTCCACGATCGCCGGCAGCACCTCGCGGACCTTGCCGTTGCCCATCCGCGAGATGAGTGTCAGCCGGCCCGGCTCGGAGCGCGGGTCGAGCCGCTCGACGTACTCGACGGCCTGCGCGGGGGTGGTGGTCGGGCCGATCTTCAGCCCGATCGGGTTGGCCAGTAGCTCGGCGAACGCGATGTGCGCGCCGTCCAGCTGGCGGGTGCGCTCGCCGATCCAGAGGAAGTGCGACGACAGGTTGTACAGCTTCGGGTTCGCCGAGTCGGCGTGGTCGAGGCGCAGCATCGAGCGCTCGTAGTCGAGCAGGAGCGCCTCGTGGCTGGCGAAGATCTCGGTCGACTGCAGCGACGTGTCGGTGACGCCGCAGGCCGACATGAACCGCAGGCCGCGGTCGATCTCGTTGGCCAGCGCCTCGAAGCGCTGCGCCGCCGGCGACGCCGACACGAAGTCCTTGTTCCAGTCGTGCACCTGGTGCAGGTCGGCCATGCCGGCGCCGGTGAGGGCGCGGACCAGGTTCATCGCGGCGCCCGCGTTCGCGTAGGCGCGGATCATCCGGCCGGGGTCGGGCACCCGCAGCTCGGGCTTGGCGACCAGCGAGTTGATGATGTCGCCGCGGTAGACCGGCAGGCCCAGCGCGTCGGTCGCGGCCGAGCGCGGCTTCGCGTACTGGCCGGCGATGCGGCCGACCTTGACCACCGGCACGCTCGCGCCGTAGGTCAGCACGACCGCCATCTGCAGCAGCGTGCGCAGGTTGGCCCGGATGTGCGGCTCGGTGTTGGACTCGAACGTCTCCGCGCAGTCGCCGCCTTGCAGGAGGAAGGCCTCGCCGCGGGCGACCATCGCCAGCCGGTCCTTGAGCCGGTCGATCTCGGCCGGGACAGTGATCGGCGGCACGCTCTCCAGCACCCCGCGCACCCGCTTGGTGAGCTCGGGATCGGGCCACTCCGGCTGCTGCGTGGCCGGGAGGGCCAGGGCCTTGTCGAGCCGCGCCCGCAGTTCGGGCGGGAGCGGGGGCAGTTCGGGCAGTGTGTCGACGGGGACGTCCACAGTCCAGTTCACGCAGACCAGGATAAGGTTCGCGCCGTGCTTCGCTCCGCCCGGTGGGCCACCGAGCTCCTCGCCCCCTGGGTGTGGGTCCTCGCGCTCCCCCTCGCCGTCGCCTGGGCCGCCACCGGCCACCGCCTGTTCCCGCGCTGAGCTGGGGACTGCTGATCGCCGTCACCCCTCATCGTCAGCGGGGCTAAGCAGGGCAAATGGGACGGCCATCACGTGACGAACCGGGCCGGGCGCCGGGTCCCGCCGGCGGTCGCCGGGGTGTCGCTCGGCCTCGGCTTCGTCGTGCTGCCGGCCGGGGGCGCGCCCGCAGAGCTGGTCACGCTGGCCGCATCGATGCCGGCGAGCCTGGTGGTCGCGATCACCCTCGGTGCGAAGTTCAAGATTTCGCTGCACGCGGCGGCGGCCTCGGCCGCGGTGGTGGTGGTGGTGGTGCTGCTGCTGCTGCTGCTGACGCTCACGTACGGCCCGTGGGCGCTGCTGCCGGCCCTCCTGGTCGCCTGGGTGACGTGGTCGGCGGTGGCGGTTACCGGGTGCTGCTCACCGCGCTGATCTGAGCCGGGCACGAGCCGTCCGCGGCCGGGAACGTCCCGTCCCGCAGGTAGCGCAAGACGACCTCGTTGCCGCAGGCGTTGTCCCGCGTGAACACCCCGTGCCCGCCCGCGTCGACGGTCACCATCCGCGCCCGGTTTCCGAATGCCGCTCGCGTCTCGCGTGCTCCTGACAACGGTGTCGCCGGGTCACGCCGGTTCTGCACCAGCAGGACGTTCGCCGGGCCCGGGCCGCCCACCCGCACCGGCAGTTCGGCGCGTTCGACGGGCCAGAACGCGCACGGGTTCACGTTCGCCGCGGCCGGGCCGAACATCGGGTGGAGCACCCGTTCGCGGTCGACCGCGCGCTGGTAGTAACCGACGCTCTCGGGCCAGTTGTTGTCGTTGCACAGGACTTGCAGCTGCAGCGCGGCGTGGTTGTCACCGTCGAGCGGACCCGCGGCGGAGCGGGAGGTGCCCGCCCATTCCGCGGCGATCGCCGGGAACGACGCATCGTCGTAAAGCCCGTTCCAGGTGTTCGACCGGAACTCCGGCCCGCGAACGGCCGCCAGTTCGAAGAACTTCGCCGTCACCGCGGCCGGGGTCCGCCCCAGGTGGTAGACGTCGTCACGCGCGGCCGCCCACGCGGCGAAGTCGGGGAAACGGTCGTCGAACCCCTCGGCGAAACGCCGGTTCGCGACGACGTCGAGGCCACGTGGCCCGAGCACGCTGTCGAGCACGATCCGGTCACCGCGGCCGGGGAACATCGACGCGTACGCGGCGCCGAGGTAACTGCCGTACGAGACGCCGTAGTAGGAGATCTTTTTCTCCCCCAACGCTTCGCGGATGCGGTCGAGGTCGCGCGCGGTGTTCGCCGTGGTCATGTGCGGCAGCAGGTCCGCGGTTGCGGCCTGCCCGCACTGCTTCGCCACGACACGCGCTTTGGCCGCGGTGGCGACAACGTCCCGCGGGCCGTCCGCGTACGGGCCGAGGACGGCGCCGCGCTGCTCCGGCGTCATGTCGCAGGTGACCGGCGTGCTGTAGACGGTGCCACGCGGGTCGAAGCCGATGACGTCGTAGGCGTCCGGGAGGCCGGAGTCACCCATCCGCTGCACGAGTTGCGCGGGCATGGCGAGGCCGGGGCTGCCCGGGCCGCCGGGGTTCATCAGCAGCACACCGCGGCGCTTGCCCGGCGTGGCGGCGTGTCGCGAGAGGGTCAGCTCGATCGTGCGGTCCGGATGCGCGTAGTCGAGCGGCACGCGCAGGGTCGCGCATTCGAGCCCGGCCGTCGGCGACGGCGTCAGGCCGTAGTCCGGGCAGGGGGTCGTCCACTCGAGCCTCGGTGACGCGTCCGCCGGCGGTGCGGCGAGCAGGGGCAGGAAAGCCAGCAGTGCCAACGTTTTTCGCATGCTCCGAGCCTGGCCCGCCGGGAGCGCGCAGACGTCAGCCCAGGG
Source organism: Amycolatopsis sp. NPDC051758 (assembly GCF_044453095.1). Lineage (NCBI taxonomy): Bacteria > Bacillati > Actinomycetota > Actinomycetes > Pseudonocardiales > Pseudonocardiaceae > Amycolatopsis > Amycolatopsis sp. NPDC051758. The sequence goes on from NZ_JBITCJ010000003.1 coordinate 748,117, forward strand.
GCCGGACGCGGAGGTCCTCCCCTGGGCTGACGGTGCTCACGCGGCTTGCGCGCGGTTGTACAGGTTCTGCGCGTCGGCGCCGAAGTACGGCCCGAACATGTAGCCCGGCAGGAAGGTGTAGCCGAAGCTGTTCACCGAGGCCTGCACACCGGCGCCGGTGCTCTCGTTGAACGACAGGAACCACGGCCCGCCGCTGGAGCCGCCGGTCATGTTGCAGTTCATGCCGTGGTCCTTGGTCAGCAGGAAGTCCGTGAAGGTGCTGCCGCTGCAGTAGATCAGCTTCGTGCCGTCGTAGGGCGCCGCGGCCGGGTAGCCGAAGGTGTACATGCTCTGGTTCTTCGGCTGGTTGAAGGCGATGCCCTGCGCGCCGACGACGTCGGTGAGCCGCTGGCCGTTCAGCGGGTTGACGACGGCCATGCCGACGTCGTAGTTCATGTCCTCACTGGCTTCCCACTGCGGCGTGGTCAGCGTGGTCTTGGCCGCCCACTGGCCGTAGGGCGCGTTGCCGTTGTTGTAGCCGGGGACGAACGTCCACTGCGTGTGCCAGGTGCCCTGGTACTTGACGCAGTGCCCGGCAGTGACCACAACACTGCCGTTCGCGCTGGTGACGGCGTCACCCGAGCACGAGGCGTTCTGGCCGTTGAAGACGAAGAACACGCGCCCGGCGGTGTGGGTGACCTGGCCGCCGCCGGTCCAGGCGCCACCGCCGTTCGGGATGCTCCGGATGATCGCGGCCTGCCCGCGCGCGACGTCCTTCGGCGTGAAGGCCGGGCTCTTGACGAGGTTGTCCATCGGGATGGCCGCCCGCATCGCGTCGGGCGTCCAGAAGGGTTTCGGCGCGGCCTGGGCGGGCGCGCCGACCAGGGCGAACGCTAGGGAGAGGACCGCGGTGACCACCGCTGTCCGGAGAGCCGTGTGCTTCAAGACGCCCACCTTCCGCCGAGGTGAATTACCGCGAACCCGGCACGGTTACTCGAAAGTAGTTGTCCGTGTACACACTGCACAGCCGCCGTTCGGCGTAATGGGTCGAAACGGTCGAAAGCCCCCTCACCAGCGGTGAGGGGGCCTTCGGAACCCTTCGGATCAGACGACGGCGAGCGGCAGCGCCGTCGGGTGCACCGGCGCCGGCAGGTCCGACGCGCCCGTCAGGTACGTGTCGACCGCGTTGGCCACCGACCGGCCTTCCGCGATCGCCCAGACCACCAGTGACGCGCCGCGGTGGGCGTCGCCGCAGACGAACACGCCCGGGGTTTCCGTCTGCCAGTCCGCGCCGCACGACAGCGTGCCGCGGCGGGTGAGGGACAGGCCGAGGCCGTCCAGGAGCGGCATCTCCTCGACCCCCTCGAAGCCGATCGCCAGCAGCACCAGGTCGGCCGGCAGCGTCTCGACCTCGTCGCTGACCGGGATGACCTCGCGGCGGCCGGTCGACGGGTCCTTCTGGACGCGGACCTGCTGCAGCTCGACCGCGCTCACCCGGCCCTCGGCGTTGCCGACGAACCGCTTGACCGCCACCGCGAACTTCCGCTCGCCCGCTTCCTCGTGCGCCGGGTAGGTGCGCAGGATGTAGGGCCAGGTCGGCCACGGCGAGCGGTCGTCGTCCCTTGTGGACGGTGGGATCGGGTACTGGTCCAGCTGCGTCACCGAAAGCGCGCCCTGGCGGGTGGCCGTGCCGTAGGAGTCGGCGCCGGTGTCGCCGCCGCCGATGATCACCACGTGCTTGCCGCGCGCGTCGACCGGGGACGGGCCGTCACCCTCGACGAACCGGTTGGCCGGCACCAGGTGCTCCATCGCCAGGTGGACGCCGGCCAGCTCGCGGCCCGGGGTCACCCTGTCGTCGCGGCCGCGCAGCGCGCCGACCGCGAGCACCACCGCGTCGTACTGCGCGCGCAGGTCGTCCACCGTCAGGTCGACGCCGACCTCGCAGCCGGTGACGAACTTGGTGCCCTCCTTGCGCAGCTGCGCGAGGCGCCGGTCGAGGACCTTCTTCTCCATCTTGAACTCGGGGATGCCGTAGCGCAGCAGCCCGCCGAGCCGGTCGTCGCGCTCGAAGACCGTGACTTCGTGGCCGGCGCGGGTCAGCTGCTGGGCGGCGGCGAGCCCGGCCGGGCCGGAGCCGACCACCGCGACCCGCTGCCCGGACGACACCTCCGCCACCTGTGGCTGGACGTAACCCGCTTCCCAGGACTGGTCGGCGATCGTCTGCTCGACGCGCTTGATCGACACCGGGCCGCCCGACAGCGGCGAGATCGACAGGACGCAGCCCGCCTCGCACGGCGCCGGGCACAGCTTCCCGGTGAACTCGGGGAAGTTGTTGGTCGCGTGCAGCCGGTCGCTCGCCGCGGCCCAGTCGCCGCGGCGGACCAGGTCGTTCCACTCCGGGATCAGGTTGCCGAGCGGGCAGCCGGAGCCACCGGAGTGGCAGAACGGGATGCCGCAGTCCATGCAGCGGGACGCCTGCTTGCGCACCTTTTCGTTGCGCTCGCCCGGGTCGACGTCCGCGTAGACCTCGCCCCACGACTCCAGACGGTCCTCTTTGGACTTCTTCTTGGGCTCTTCGCGTTCGTACTTCAGGAAACCGGTCGGGTCAGCCACGAGCGGCCTCCATGATCGCCTCGTCGACGTCGCGGCCGGCGGCGCGTGCCGCCTTCGCCGCGTCCAGGACCCGCTGGTAGTCGCGCGGCATCACCTTCGTGAACGCCGCCGAGCGGCGCGGCCAGTCGCCGAGCAGCGAGGCCGCCACCGCGGAGCGGGTGAGATCGTAGTGCTGTTGCACTGTTTTCTTCAGCCAGGCCAAGTCGTCCGTGCCCGGCTTGAGCAGGTCCACCATGTCCTGGTTGACCTTCTTGCGGTCGACGTCGAGCACGAACGCCACGCCGCCGGACATGCCGGCCGCCAGGTTCCGCCCGGTCGGGCCGAGCACCACCGCGCGACCGCCGGTCATGTACTCGAAGGCGTGGTCGCCGACCCCTTCGGCGACGACCGTGGCGCCGGAGTTGCGGACGCAGAAGCGTTCGCCGACCTGGCCGCGCAGGAAGATCTCGCCGCCGGTCGCGCCGTACGCGATCGTGTTGCCGGCGATCGTCTGCGCCTCGGCGGCGAAGACGGCTTCCGGGTCGGGGCGGACGACGATCCGGCCGCCGGAGAGGCCCTTGCCGACGTAGTCGTTCGCGTCGCCGACCATGTCGAGGGTGATGCCGCGCGGCAGGAACGCGCCGAGCGACTGGCCCGCCGACCCGGTGAGCGTGACGTTGATGGTGCCCTCGGGCAGGCCTTCCCCGCCGTAGCGGCGGGTGATCTCCGAGCCGAGCAGCGTGCCGACGGTCCGGTTGACGTTGCGCACCGGCAGCTCGATGTTCACGTGGTGCGCGTCTTCCAGGGCCGCCTCGGCGAGCTGGATGAGCGTGCGGTCGAGCGCGTGCTCGAGGCCGTGGTCCTGGCCGCGGGTGCGCCGCTTCGCGCCACCGTACGGTGTCTCGGTCGGCATCTCGAAGATCGGCGCCAGGTCCAAACCGGACGCCTTCCAGTGGTCGACGGCCTCGTCGGTGTTCAGCAGCTCGGCGTGCCCGATCGCTTCGTCGAGCGTCCGGAAGCCCAGTGCGGCAAGGGTTTCCCGGACCTCTTCGGCGACGAACTTGAAGAAGTTCACCACGTGCTCGACCTGGCCGGTGTAGCGCTTGCGCAGTTCGGGGCTCTGCGTGGCGACGCCGACCGGGCAGGTGTCGAGGTGGCAGACGCGCATCATGATGCAGCCCGCGACAACGAGGGGGGCCGTCGCGAAGCCGTACTCTTCGGCGCCGAGCAGCGCCGCGATGACGACGTCGCGCCCGGTCTTCATGGCGCCGTCCACCTGCACGGTGATCCGGTCGCGCAACCCGTTGAGCAGCAACGTCTGCTGGGTCTCGGCGAGGCCGATCTCCCACGGGGTGCCGGCGTGCTTGAGCGAGTTCATCGGGGACGCGCCGGTGCCGCCGTCGTGGCCCGAGATGAGCACGACGTCCGCGTGCGCTTTGGACACTCCCGCCGCGACGGTGCCGACGCCCAAGGAGGACACCAGCTTCACGTGGATGCGGGCGTGCTCGTTGGCGTTCTTGAGGTCGTGGATCAGCTGGGCGAGGTCCTCGATGGAGTAGATGTCGTGGTGCGGCGGCGGGGAGATCAGGCCGACGCCCGGCGTGGAGTGCCGGGTCCGCGCGATCCACGGGTACACCTTGTTCGGCGGCAGCTGGCCGCCCTCGCCGGGCTTCGCGCCCTGCGCCATCTTGATCTGGATGTCGTCGGCGTTGACGAGGTATTCGCTCGTGACACCGAACCGTCCACTGGCGACCTGCTTGATCGCGCTGCGGCGTTCGGGGTCGTAGAGCCGCTCCGGGTCCTCGCCGCCCTCGCCCGTGTTGGACCGGCCGCCGAGCCGGTTCATCGCGATGGCCAGGGTTTCGTGCGCCTCGGCCGAAATCGAGCCGTAGGACATCGCACCGGTGTTGAAGCGCTTGAAGATCGCCTCGGCCGGCTCGACCTCGTCGAGCGGGACCGGCTCGCGGACGCCGTTGCGGAAGGCGAACAGCCCCCGCAGCGTGCCGCCTTCGCGGTAGAGGCGGTGCACCTCTTCGGTGTACTTGCGGTACACCTCTTCACGGCCGGTCTTGGACGCGTGCTGCAGCAGGAACACCGTCTCCGGCGTGAACAGGTGCAGTTCGCCCTCGCGGCGGTAGGCGTACTCGCCGCCGGTGTCGAGTCCACGGTGGACCCGGTCGGTCGGGTTGTCCGGGTAGGCGCGGCGGTGGCGCGTCGCGACTTCTTCGGCGAGCACGGCCAGGCCGACCCCGCCGAGCTTCGACGACGTCCCGGTGAAGTACTCGTCGAGCAGGTCCTGGGCCAGGCCGAGGGATTCGAAGACCTGGGCGGCGGTGTACGCGCCGACCGTCGAGATGCCCATCTTGGACATGATCTTCAGGACACCCTTGACCAGCGCCTGCACGTAGTTGCGGATGGCCTTGCGGGCCTCGATGCCGGTGACCGCGCCCTGGCCGATCATGTCTTCGATGGTCTCGAAGGCCAGGTACGGGTTGACCGCGGCGGCGCCGTACCCGAGCAGCAGCGCGATGTGGTGCACCTCGCGGGCGTCCCCGGATTCGACGACGAGCGCGACGCGAAGCCGTTCCTTCGTGCGGACCAGGTGGTGGTGCACCGCGGAGACCAGCAGCAGCGACGGGATCGGCGCCATCCGGTGGTCGGAGTCGCGGTCGGACAGCACGAGCGTGCGCGCGCCGGCCGCGATCGCCTCGGACGCCTCACGCCGGACGCGCTCGATCGCCGACGCCAGCGCCTCGGCGCCGCCGTCCACTTCGTACAGTCCGGAAAGGACGCTGCAGGCGAAGCCGGGGAGGTCGCCGTCGTCGTTGATGTGGATGAGCTTGGCGAGCTCGTCGTTGTCGATGACCGGGTACGGCAGTTTGAGGTGGCGGCAGGACGCCGGGCCGGGGGCCAGGAGGTTGCGCTCCGGGCCCATGATCCGCGCCATGCAGGTGACGAGCTCCTCGCGGATCGCGTCCAGCGGCGGGTTGGTCACCTGCGCGAAGTTCTGTTTGAAGTAGTCGTAGAGGAGCCGAGATCGCTTGGACAGCACCGCGGGCGGGGTGTCGGTGCCCATCGAGCCGATCGGCTCGGCGCCCTTCTCGGCCATCGGCGCGAGCAGGATCTTGAGCTCTTCTTCGGTGTAGCCGAAGGAAAGCTGGCGCCGCAGCACCGAATCGTGGCTCTGCACGACGTGGTCGCGGTCGGGCAGCTCGGCGATCTTCAGCAGCCCCGCGTGCAGCCAGCCCTCGTACGGGAGGTTCTTGGCCAGCGCGGACTTGACCTCTTCGTCGTCGACGATCCGGCCGGCTTCGGTGTCGACCAGGAACATCTTGCCGGGCTTGAGCCGGCCCTTGGCGACGACGTCCTTCGGGGCGACGTCGAGCACGCCGGCCTCGCTGGCGAGCACCACCCGGTCGTCGGCCGTGCGCCACCAGCGCGCCGGGCGGAGGCCGTTGCGGTCGAGGACCGCGCCGACCAGGCTGCCGTCGGTGAACGTGACGCAGGCGGGACCGTCCCACGGCTCCATGAGACTGGCGTGGAACTGGTAGAAAGCGCGCCGCTCGGGCTTCATGGTGGCGTGGTTCTCCCACGCCTCCGGGATCATCATCAGCACGGCGTGCGGGAGCGAGCGGCCGCCGAGGTGCAGCAGTTCCAGGACCTCGTCGAAGGACGCGGAGTCCGACGCGTCCGGCGAGCAGATGGGGAACAGCCGGGACAGGTCGCCGTCGAGGACCTCGGATTCGAGGAGCGCCTCGCGGGCCCGCATGCGGTTGCGGTTGCCGCGGATGGTGTTGATTTCGCCGTTGTGGGCCACGAACCGGAACGGGTGCGCCAGCGGCCACGACGGGAAGGTGTTGGTGGAGAAGCGGGAGTGCACCAGCGCGATGGCGCTTTCCAGCCGCTCGTCACGCAGGTCGGCGAAGAACGCGGGCAGCTGCTCCGGCGTCACCATTCCCTTGTAGACGATGGTCCGCGAGGACAGCGACGGGAAGTACGTGCCACAGCCCGAGTTCGCGCTTTCGTGCTCGACGCGCTTGCGCAGGCAGAAGGCGAGGCGGTCGAGTTCGAGGCCGGCCTTGCCGTCACCGGTGACGAACAGCATCGCGAAGTGCGGCATGACCGAGCGGGCGGTCGGGCCGATGTCGGCGCGGTCGGCGTCGACCGGCACCTCCCGCCAGCCGAGGACCTCGAGGCCCTCTTCGACGGCGATGCGTTCGGCCAGTTCGACGGCCTTGCGGCGCTGCTCGGCGTCTTCGGGCAGGAACGCGATGCCCGCGGCGTAGGTGTGGTGGCCGCGCTCATCGGGTGCGGGGAGCGCAAAACCGGCCTCGGCGCGCAACAGCGCGTCGGGCAGCTGCAGGAGGATGCCCGCGCCGTCACCGCTGGTCGGCTCGGCGCCGGCGGCTCCTCGGTGGTCCAGGTTGGTCAGCGCGGCCAGGCCGTCGGTGACGATGCCGTGGGAGCGGCGCCCGCGGATGTCGGCCACCATGGCCACACCGCAGGAGTCCTGTTCGGTCTCCGGGTCGTAGAGACCCTGCTTGCCGGGAATGGCGGAGAAGATCATGAAGGGACCTCCTTCGTCGTCTTGTCGTGCGGGGCCGGGCGACCGGCCGGGGAGCGCACGGGACGACGATGGCCCGCTTGTTAGCGCGACTTTAACACCTGGGAAACACGCCAGCATCCGTTCAGAGCGCCCCGAACGACGTCGGACGGTAACGATCTGGCTGCGCGGAACGACATAGTTCCTGATGGGTTCCCGGTAGTTCGCTGTGCTAAGTATACGGCCCGGAAACGTCCGTCAAGTCTAACGTGACGGGTCCGACGTGGCGCGTCGGGATTGTGTCCCCGCTCACTAGAACGTGTTACATTTCGCCGCATGATCCTCGATCGGTTCAAGCTCACCGACCAGGTCGCGGTGGTCACCGGCGCCGGCCGCGGGATCGGGGCGGCCACCGCCGTGGCCCTCGCCGAGGCGGGTGCCGACGTGGTCATCGCCTCCCGCACCGAATCCCAGCTCGACGAGGTGGCTTCGCGGGTTTCCGACGCGGGCCGCCGCGCTGTTCCTGTTCCCGTGGACCTCTCCTCACCGGAGGCCGCGGCGGCGCTGGCGTCGACGGCGGTGGCGGAGTTCGGCCGGCTCGACCTGGTGGTCAACAACGTCGGCGGCACCTACCCGCGGCCCCTGCTGGAGTCTTCGGTCGACTTCATGGAGGAGGCGTTCCGCTTCAACGTGGCGACGGCCCACGCGCTGACCGTGGCGGCGGCCCCGTCGCTGGTCAAGACGGGCGGCTCGATCGTCAACATTTCGTCAGTGATGGGCCGGCTGTCCGGCCGCGGCTTCGCGGCGTACGGAACGGCGAAGGCGGCCCTGGCCCACTACACGCGCCTGGCGGCGGCGGACCTCGCGCCGCGGGTGCGGGTGAACGCGATCTCGGTGGGCTCGGTCCTGACGTCCGCCCTGGAGATCGTGGCCGGCAACCCGGAGCTGCGCTCGAAGATGGAGTCGGCAACACCGCTGGGCCGGATCGGCGAGGCCGAGGACATCGCGGCGACGGTGGTGTTCCTGGCGTCCCGGGCCGGCGGGTACATCACCGGCAAGATCCTCGAGGTCGACGGCGGACTGCAGGCACCCAACCTGGAACTGGGCCTGCCCGACCTTTCGTGAGCCGGGATTGTCGGTGCGCCCCGGTAGCGTGGAAAACGGGGGCTGCTCAGCGCGGATCGCGAGTTTGTTGGCGGGTCGCCAGCGCCCCAATGTGGCGTTGGGTGCGTCTCACGCACCCAATGTGGCGTTCGGTGCGTCTCACGCACCCAATGTGGCGTTGGGGCGCATCGGCCCGGCAGACCGGCGCGGCCCGGCTCGGCCGATCTCGGCCGCCGCTCGTTGGCACACGTGACATCGGCGGGCCTGCGGAGTTCGCCTGTTGGCCGACGGCCAGCGCCCCAAGGCGACCTTCGGTGCGTCTCACGCACCCAAGGCGGCCTTCGGTGCGTCTGACGCACCCAATGTGGCCTTCGGGCGCTCGTGACCGGGCGCAACCCGAGCCCGGACGCACTGAAGGCCACCATCGGAACCTGATGGTGGCCTTCAGAAACTCGAGCTGTCAGCTCTCGTCGGTCTTCTTCGGCTCCTCGGCCGAGGCGGGCGGCGCGTCCTCAGCGGACTTCTCGGCGGGAGCCTCCGCGGCCACCTTCACCGAGTCCGAGTCCGAGTCCGAGTCCGAAGCCGAGTCCGAGTCCAAAGCCGAGTCCGAGTCCGAGACCGGCTCCTCATCCGGACCAGGCGCATCCTTGCTGCGCAGCAGCTCCGGCGCCTCCCGCGGCCCCCGCTTCCCGGCGAGCACGAAGTACACCACCGCCGCGGCGAACAGCAGGATCGACGTCCACACGTTCACCCGCAGGCCGAGGATGTGGTTGGCCGTGTCGGTGCGCATCATCTCGATCCAGCCGCGGCCCACCGTGTAGCCCGCGACGTACAGCGCGAACACGCGGCCGTGGCCCAGCTTGAAGCGCCGGTCCGCCCACACGACCAGCAGCGCGACCAGCAGGTTCCAGATCAGCTCGTACAGGAACGTCGGGTGGACCGGGCTCTCCGGCAGCGGGATGTGCCCCGTCGCGACGCCGTTGAGGAGGTTGTCCGGGTCCTCCGGGTTGAAGCGCTGGTAGACCTCCAGGCCCCACGGCAGGTCCGTGTGCGCGCCGTAGAGCTCCTGGTTGAAGTAGTTGCCGATGCGGCCGATGGCCTGGGCGACGACGATGCCGGGGGCGATCGCGTCGGCCATCGCCGGCAGCGGGACGCCCTTGCGGCGGCACGCGATGAGCGCGCCCACCGCGCCGAGGGCGATGGCGCCCCAGATGCCGAGACCACCGTCCCAGATCGCGAACGCGTTCCAGGGGTTCTTGCCCTCGGTGAAGTACAGCTCGGGGTCGGTGATCACGTGGTACAACCGGCCGCCGACCAGGCCGAACGGCACGGCGAACACGGCCATGTCGACCACCGTGCCCTTGGTGCCGCCACGGGCGGCCCAGCGCCGCTCCCCCCACCAGATCGCCACGATGATGCCGGCGATGATGCACAGGGCGTACGCGCGCAGCGGGATCGGCCCCAGGTGCCAGACCCCGCGGTCTGGGCTCGGGATCGTCGCGAGGAAGGCGGTCATCACGCGGCCACCGTAGCGCTAAGGCGCCGGAGCATCCAAGGCGGCCAGGTAGCCCGCCACCAGCGCGTGCGCGACCTGCGCGACGGCCTCGTCCCGCGGGAGGAACTGCTCGTCGTGCAGGCTCGGCACCCCGGCCGTGTCGCCGAGGCCGACGAACAGCATCAGCCCGCGGGTTCCGCCGCCGCAGTAGTGGGCGAAGTCGTCGGCGCCGAACGACCGGAACTGGTCGTCGACGACGAAGCCCGCGTGCCGCAGCCACTGCTGGGCGCTCGCCGCCAGCGCCGGGTCGTTGTTCAGCACCGGCTCGCACGGGTTGATCTTCAGCTCGGCGGTGCAGCCGTGCGCCTTCGCCGTGCCGTGGACGATCTCCTCGAGGTTCTCGAGCGCGCTCTCCCGGTCCTTCTCGCGCATCACCCGCAGCGAGCCGAACGCGGTCGCGCTGTTGGGGACGACGTTGGCCGCGGCGCCGGCCCGGATCCGGCCGATCGAGCAGACCGCGCCGAACACCGGGTCGATCCGGCGCGACGCCAGCTGCTGCAGGCTCACCACCACCTGCGACAGCGCCAGGATCGGGTCGCGCAGCAGGTGCGGGTAGCCGGCGTGGCCGCCCTGGCCGTGCAGCGTCACTTCGAACTCGTCGGTGGACGCGTTCACCGGCCCGGGTGACGCCGACACCACGCCGTGCGCGATCCGCGGCTGGACGTGCGCGCCGATCACGGTGTCCACCCCGAACTCGGCCAGCACGCCGGACTCGACGACGTCGAGCGCGCCGGGCGGCGACGTCTCCTCCCGCGGCTGCAGCAGCGCCAGGATCGGCCGCGGGACACCCACGCGCACCGCCGCGCGGCCGGCCGCGACCAGCGCGGCGAGGTGGACGTCGTGGCCGCACGCGTGCATCACGTCGGACTCCGACGCCCACGGCACGTTGGTGCCTTCCAGCACCGGGAGCGCGTCGAGCTCGGCCCGCAGCGCCACCGCCGGGCCGTCCGCGGCGCCGGGGAGCCGGATCGCGCGGCCGGTCTTGGCGACGCGGGTCCCGTCACCCGCGCCGAGCGCGGCGGTCACCAGGCGGGCGGTGTCCTCTTCGTCGCCGGAGCCGCGCGGATCGGCGTGCACCGCGTGCCGGAGCTCGACGGCGGCGGGCAGCTCGTCGGCGATCGCCCGCGTCCACCGGTCCCAAAGGTCGTTCACACCTGCTCCAAGCGATAGATCCTCTTCGCGTTCTCGTGCCCCACCAAAGCACACAGCCGGACGGCGTCCATTTCGGACATTGCGTCGGCGGCCAGCGCCGCACGCAGGAAGTCGGAGAGTCCCTGCCGGAACAGGGCCGTGCCCAGGTGGTACAGCTCGGCCAGGCCGAACGCGTCGGTCGAGAAGAGCACCTTCCCGAACGGCGCGATCTCCAGGAGCTCGGCCAGCACGGCCGGCGCCCGGAACCCCGCGTTGTGCGTGATGAGCCCGGCGTCGACGAACACGTGCTCGAAGACCTGCGCCAGATACGCGGCGTTGCGGTGGAACGGGTAGTTGTGCAGCAGGAGGATCGGCACCCCGCGGTCGCGGGTCGCCCGCAGCAGCCCCGTGAGCAGGAGCGGGTCGCAGCGGTGCAGGTCGACGTCGGAGTCGCCGTAACCGACGTGGAACTGCACGGGCAGGCCCAGGTCGAGGCCGGTGAACACCAGGAAGCGGTGCAGCACCTCGTCGGCGAGGCGGGTGCCGCCCGCGACGAGCCAGCGTCCCGCCGCGGCTTCGACCTCCGACGGCGACGGCCGCTCCCCCGCCAGCTCGAGGCCGACGCGGTAGGCCGCGATCGACTTGAGCCCGACGGCGGTCGCGGCGCGTTTCCCCAGCTCATCGGCGAAGGCCGCGGCAAAACCGGCGGCGGTCGTCCCCCGGATGACGTCTTCGGCGACCTGCTCCAGCCGGACGACGTCGTGCGCGCGGGTGCCGGCCAGCTCGGCGAACTCCGGCGTGGTGGTCAGCGAATCGGGCCGGAATCCGCCGTCCAGCAGGAAGTCCGTGGTGCCGGTGGCGCGCAGGAACCGCCGGGCCACCTCGGCCGCGCCCAGCTCGGCGCGGCGGCCGAGGTAGGCGTCGGCCGGGGCGTGTTTCGGCAGGTCGAGCACGGGCGCGCAGCGTTCGCGCACGGCCAGCCCGATCAGCGAGTCGAACAGGCTGGTGCCGAGCGGCGACGTCGTGTCGGCCTCGGTCAGCATCACCTCGAAGTCCGCGCGGGCCACGTCCTTCGTCACGACGCCGTGGCAGTGGTGGTCCACCAGCGGCAGGTCCGCGACGAAGGGGAGCAGGTCGGTCATGCGCCTCCGTCCAGGTCGGTCAACCTCGTCCCCACCCTACGAGCGAAGCGGGGAGCCGACAGCACCAAGATCACCGCGAGCACGAGCACCGCGCCGGCCACCACCGGGAACCACCGCGCCGGACCTTCGGCCGGATACGGCACAACGTTGACGTAGACGGTGTAACCGAGGACGGCGAGCGCGCCGATCGGGAACACGAGGTGCCACACCGGCACGCGCATCCGGCGCTTCACGAACAGCAGCAGGATCGCGCCGGCCGTGGTGAGCAGGTAGATCACCAGCAGGATGAGCGTCCCGATCGAGCCGGACCAGGCGAAGGTGTCCGACGCCGTCGCGCCGAAGAACAGCGCGCAGACCACGATGATCAGCGCCGCCGCCGCGGTCACCGCGCTGACCGCCACCACCGGTGTGCCCTGCTTGGACGTGCGGCCGATGCCGCGGCCGCCGACGGCGTCGCGGCCGAGGGCGAACAGCAGCCGTGAGCCGCCGACGACACAGGCGAGGCAGCACCCGAACGCGCTGATCGCGGCGCCGACGCTGATGACGTCACCCACCCAGGCGCCCGCGTAGCGGCTCCCGAGGTCGCCGAGCAGGGACGGCGAGGCGTGGAACGCCGTCGCGTCCGAGCCGAACGCCATCATCTCGACGGCGGTGACCACGACGAAGTAGACACCGCCGAAGACGGCCGTGCCGAGGATCGCGCGCGGGATGTTGCGCTTCGGGTCGTGGGTTTCTTCGCCGAGCGTCGCGGCGGCTTCGAAGCCGGCGAAGGACAGAAAGCCGAAAACGGCACCGAGGAACACTCCGGACAATCCGGCATCAGGCGTGAAGGTGAAGACGTCCAGGGTGAACCGCGCGTCGCCGGGTGCGCTCCCGGCGATCAGCCGGACCAGGATCACCACGGTGACCAGCAGGATCACCGCGATCGTGGCGCCTTCGACGGCGAGCAGGGTGCTCGTGCCACGCCGTGCGGGAGCCACGGACAGCAGCCAGGCGCCGACCAGCGCGACGGCGGTCAGCACGAACGGGCCCCAGGACGGCGGGTTCGGCCAGATCCCCACCTGGGTCAGGAAAGCGGTGCCGAGTGTGCCCGCGGCCGAGCTCGTCACGACCGCGTAGAACGTGTACGTCCCGAGAAGGCCGATGCCGGAGACGACGCCGGCGCGCGGGCCGAGCGTCGCGCCGACGAAGGCGTACACCGAGCCGGCGTGCTGATAGTGCTGACAGAGCTTGACGAAGCCGTACGCGACCAGCAGCACGCCGACCGCCGAGAGCAGGAAGGCGAGCGGGACGGCGCGGCCCGCGGCGGACGCGGTCTGCTGGGGGTTGATATTGGCGGCCATGCTGGGGGCCATCAACGCCACGGACAGGCCGACGGCCTGCCAGACGGTGAGGGAGCGGCGCAGCGCTGGACGGGTTTCGACGGTGTCTGACACGATCTCCACCTCTTTCTCAAGGTACTCAGTGAACATCGACGGGAGCACGATGAGCCAGCTCGATCGGGCAGAACTCGCACAGCAGGGCGCGATCCGGGCCGACGGCCTGCGTGCGGCGGGCGTCGAGCTGGTCGCGCTGACCTTCGTGGACAACAGCGGCATCACGCGGGTGAAGGCCGTGCCGGTGGACCGGCTGTGGTCGGCGGCGGCGTGGGGTGTCGGCGCGTCGAACTCCTTCGACTTCTTCCTGGCCACCGACGACATCGTCGGCGGCAAGTACTCGCGCGGCCCGGTCGGCGACCTGCGGCTGCACCCGGACCTCGACGCGCTCGTGCCCTTGGCCGCGCAGCCGGGCTGGGCCTGGGCGCCGGTCTGGAAGTACGACCAGGAAGGCGAGCGGCACCCGCAGGACGCGCGGGCGCTGGCCGCGGCGGCGACGGCGCGGCTCGCGGCGCTGGGCTACGACGCGCGGACGGCTTTCGAGATCGAGTGGGTGATCACCGCGGCGGACGCGCCGGACGACCCGCGCTCGGCGACCGCCGGTCCGGCTTACGGGTACGCGCGGCTTTCCGCGCAGGCGGCGTATTTGCGCGCGCTGGTGTCCACTTTGTCCGCTCAGGGCGTGACGGTGGAACAGATCCACCCGGAGTACGCGGCGGGCCAGTTCGAGGTGTCGGTGGCGGCGGCCGACCCGGTGCGCGCGGCCGACATCGCGGTGCTGACCCGCGAAACGATCCGGACGGTCAGCGAGCGGCACGGGCTGCGCGCGTCGTTCACACCGAAGTTCTCACCCGACGGCGTCGGCAACGGCGGCCACGTGCACCTGAGCCTCTGGGACGGCGACCGCAACCTGTGCGCCGGCGGCGACCGGTGGTTCGGCCTGACGCCGACGGCGGAGGCGTTCGGCGCCGGCATCCTGTCCCGGCTGCCGGCGCTGCTGGCGATCGGCGCGCCGTCGGTGGTCAGCTACCTGCGGCTGGAGCCGCAGCACTGGGCCGGGGTGTTCAGCGCGTGGGGCCTGGAGAACCGCGAGGCGCCGCTGCGGCTGGTGCAGGGCGCGGCCGGGCAGCGTGACCGGGCGGCGAACTTCGAGGTCAAGTGCTTCGACCTGACGGCGAACCCGTACCTGCTGGTGGCGGCGCTGCTGTTCGCCGGGCTGGCGGGCATCGAGGCGTCGTCGAGTTTGCCGGAGCCGGTGGACGTCGACCCGGCGACACTCCCCTCGGCGACCCGGCTGCCGACATCGCTGGCGGACGCGGTGACGGCGTTCGAGGCCGACCCGGCGTTGACCTCGGCGTTCGGCCCGGAGCTGGCGACCACGCTGATGGACGTGCGACGCGGGGAGATCAACCGGCTGGGCTCGCTGGACCCGGCGGAGCTGTGTTCGGTGATGCGGTACCTACATTGACGCGGCCACTTCGTCGCGCAGCTGCGGGAGTTTTGCGTAGAGGCGGTCGCCGGGGCATTCGGTGTTGTAGAAGTCGCGGTGGCCCTTGATCTCCTCGACGGGAATGCCGTACTGGCGGCAGATGTAGGCGCAGAACACCACGAGCGACGCCCACTGCGTCTCGGGCGGCTCGACGCTCGTGTAAAGGCCTTCGTTCTCGATGCCGATGGCGTTGGTGTTCTGGCCGGGGCAGTGCGCGCCCTGGATCATGGTGGTCCGCCCGCGCAGCGCGTCGAGACTGCCGTGGCGGCCTTCCATCCGGTAACCGCCGCGGCTGACGGTGAAGTGCTGGCCGGTGTCGGACCAGCCGTTGTTGTCCATGTGGTCGTGCTGGTCGTCGCGGGCCACCTGGAAGGCGTGCGCCAGGGAGTAGTCGGTGCTGTTGGCACTGGCGATGTGGTGGATCAGGATGCGGTCGGCCGGGTGGTCGAGGGTGGTGAGCACGTCGGCGGGCGGCCGGGCGCCCCACTCGGCACAGCTGTAGATCCGCGGGGCGGTCCGGGCTCGTGCCGCGTCGGGGAGCAGGAGGCCGGTCGCGCCGGCGGCGACCAGGCCGGCGGCGCCGCGGAGGAAGGTGCGCCGCGGGAGGTGTCCGATGTCCATGGACCGGACTCTCGCGTGGCGGCGTACAGCTTTTGTACAAACGGCGGTCAGCCCGCCGAGGCCAGCTCTCCCGCGCCGCTGTACAGCTGGATCTTGAAGCGGATGTGCTCCTGGTGCTCCCGCAACCGCTCGATCTGCGCCTCGACCCGCTGCTCGTGCTCGCGCAGCACCTCGACACGCTCTTCGCGCGTCGCCTCGCCGGAGCGCAGGAGTTCGACGAACCGCAGCATCTCCGCGACCGGGAGGCCCGTGTAGCGGAGGCAACGGAGGAGCTGCAGGAACTCCACGTCCTGGTCGGTGAACGCCCGGCGGCCGCCGGGGGTGCGGCCGACCTCGTGGAGCAGGCCGATGCGCTCGTAGTAGCGGAGGGTGTCGATGGTGAAGCCGGTCTTTTCGGTCACCTGGGCCGGGGTGTAGGACGTCACGGGATCCAGAGTGACACCTGGAGTGCACTCCGGGTCAAGAACCGGACGTCACGAAGCCCGAGCGCCTTCGCGGCAAAATGTCAGGCGGGAGTGACGGCCCGGCGTACGCCTTCGGCCAGCTCGGCCGACAGCGCGCGGACGCCCGAAGCGCCCTCGGCCGCCGCCGTGACCAGGGCCGAGCCCACGATCACCGCGTCCGCGAACGACGCCACTTCGGCCGCCTGGTCACCGGACCGCACACCCAGGCCCACGCCGATCGGCAGGGACGTGTGCGCCCGCGTGCGGCGGACCAGCGTCTCCGCGCCCGCTCCGACCTGGTCGCGGGCGCCCGTCACGCCCATCACCGCGGTTGCGTAGATGAAGCCCGAGGCCGCGTCGACCGTGCGGGCGATGCGCTCCTCCGACGACGACGGCGCCACCAGGAAGATCCGGTCCAGGCCGTGCTCGTCGGACGCCGTCATCCACGAACCGGCTTCGTCCGGGATCAGGTCCGGCGTGATCAGGCCGAGCCCGCCCGCCGAAGCGAGGTCGCGGGCGAAGCGGTCCACGCCGTAGCGGTGCACCGGGTTCCAGTACGTCATCACGACCGCGCGGCCGCCGCGGGACGACACCGACTCGACCACCTCGAACAGGTGCTTCAGCCGGAAGCCGTTGTCCAGCGCGGTCACCGAGGCGGCCTGGATCGTCGGGCCGTCCATCACCGGGTCCGAATACGGGACGCCGACCTCGATCAGGTCCGCGCCGCCGTCGACGCACGCCGCGATCAGGTCCTTCGACCCGTCCACGGTCGGGAATCCGGCCGGAAGGTAGCCGATCAGGGCTCCGCGGCCTTCCGCGCGCGTTGCCGCGAAGAGGTCGTCCAGCCTGCTCATTCGTTCACCAGCCCGAACCACTTCGCCGCCGTGTCCATGTCCTTGTCGCCACGACCCGACAGGTTCACCACGATCAGGCCGTCCGGCCCCAGCTCGCGGCCCAGGTCCAGCGCGCCGGCCAGCGCGTGCGCCGACTCGATCGCCGGGATGATGCCTTCGGTGCGCGAGAGCAGCTTGAACGCGTCCATCGCCTCGGCGTCGGTGATCGGCCGGTACTCGGCGCGGCCGGTGTCCTTCAGCCACGCGTGCTCCGGGCCGACGCCCGGGTAGTCCAGCCCGGCCGAAATCGAGTGCGACTCGACCGTCTGGCCGTCCTCGTCCTGCAGCAGGTACGTCATCGCGCCGTGCAGGTTGCCCGGGGACCCCTTGGTCAGCGTCGCCCCGTGGCGGTTGCCCTCGATGCCCTCGCCACCCGGCTCCAGCCCGACCAGCCGCACGGACGGGTCGTCGTAGAACCCGGAGAAGATGCCGATCGCGTTCGACCCGCCGCCGACGCACGCCGCGACGACGTCGGGCAGGCGGCCGGCCTGCTCGAGGATCTGCGCCCGCGCCTCTTCGCCGATGACGTGGTGGAAGTTGCGGACCATCGTCGGGAACGGCGCCGGGCCGGCGGCCGTGCCGAACAGGTAGTGCGTGGTGTCGGCGTTGGCGACCCAGTCGCGCAGCGCCTCGTTGATCGCGTCCTTCAGCGTCCGTGAACCGGTTTTGACCGGGATCACCTCGGCGCCGAGGAGCTTCATCCGGGCGACGTTCAGCGACTGCCGCTCGGTGTCGACCTCGCCCATGTAGACGATGCAGTCGAGGTCGAGCAGCGCGCACGCGGTGGCCGTCGCGACGCCGTGCTGGCCCGCACCGGTTTCGGCGATGACCCGCTTCTTGCCCATCCGCTTGGTGAGCAGCGCCTGGCCCAGCACGTTGTTGATCTTGTGCGAGCCGGTGTGGTTGAGGTCCTCGCGCTTGAGGAACACCCGCGCGCCGCCGGCGTGCTCACCGAAGCGCTTGGCTTCGGTGAGCAGCGACGGACGGCCCGCGTACTCACGCAGCAGGCGGTTGAACTCGTTCAAGAACTCCGGGTCGTTGCGCGCCTTGTCGTACTCGGTGGCGACCTCGTCGACGACGCCGATCAGCGCCTCCGGCATGAACCGCCCGCCGTACGGGCCGTAGTAGCCGCGCTCGTCCGGATCGTGCTCGGGGTTCGGCTTGTCCGTCACCGGGAAGGCCTCGGGCAGGCGGGGTGCGAGCCGGCCGTGACCAGCTTGACCAGGGCGCCCTTCGGGTCACCCGACGCGACGAGCCCTTCGCCGACCAGCACCGCGTCGGCGCCGTGACCGGCGTACGACATCAGGTCGCCCGGCCCGCGGACCCCCGACTCGGCGACCTTGTAGACGTCCATCGGCAGGCCGGGGGCCAGCCGCGAGAAGACGTCGCGGTCCACCTCGAGGGTGTGCAGGTTGCGCGCGTTGACGCCGATGACCTTGGCGCCCGCTTCGAGGGCCTTGTCGGCCTCCTCGGCGTTGTGGATCTCCACCAGCGCGGTCATGCCGAGCGATTCGACGCGGTCGAGCAGCGCGGCGAGCGCGTTCTTCTCCAGCGCGGCGACGATCAGCAGCACCATGTCGGCGCCGTGCAGGCGGGCCTCGTGCACCTGGTACGGGCTGACGATGAAGTCCTTGCGCAGCACCGGGATGTCCACGGCGGCGCGGACGGCGTCGAGGTCGGCCAGCGAACCGCCGAAGCGGCGCTGTTCGGTGAGCACGCTGATCACCCGCGCGCCGCCGTCCTGGTAGTCCTTCGCCAGCGAAGCGGGGTCGGGGATCTCGGCCAGGTCGCCCTTGGACGGGCTCCGGCGCTTCACCTCGGCGATCACGCCGATGCCGGACTCGCGCAGCGCGGACATGACGTCGCGGGGCTGCGGGGCTGCGGCCGCGCGGATCTTCAGTTCGTCGAACGGCAGCGCGGATTCCCGCACGGCGAGGTCTTCCCGCACGCCGGCGACGATGTCTTCGAGCACGCTCACCGGGCGCCCCCGCCCGGGCTCGTGGTCACCGATTCACTCGCAAGGTCGCTCACAAAAACCTTCCCCTTCCCGCCGAAACGATGCTAACCCCCGCATCTGGAGTGCTCGGTTCCGGGTGCGTGCGTTACTCCGAATGCCTGGCCCGGACGTCCGTGGGGTCTTCGCCCTCGGAGAGGGCCTCCCACAGCTCGGCGTCCGGATCACGCACCTTCTTCCGCGTCGCCGGCGCCGCGTACCTGGCGCCGAGCCGCGCGGCCTTGCCCGCGCCCTTGACGGCTGCCAACCCGCCCGCGGCGACGAGAATTCCCCCGAGCACGGCCAGGCCGCGCCCGAGCAGCATCTGGGTCACCGGCAGCCCGTCGGCGTACCCGCCGAACCGGACCCCGGCCACACCGGACCAGACGGCCGCGACACCGGCCAGCGCCAGCACGACGCCCAGCACGCGCCGTGCCCAGCCGCCGGTGGCGATCACCCCGGCGACGCCGGCCAGCGCGAGCAGGGCAAGCGGCACGAGCGCCGTCGCCCGCTGCTCGCCCGTCTCGCGGTAGAGCACGGTTCCCCGGACGCCGCCGTCGCGGAACTCGGCGAACCACGTCAGCCGTGACGCGCCCCACAGGGCCAGCGCGGCCAGCAGGAGCGCGACCACGATCATCCACAGTGGACGCCGGGACGGGGTTTGCGCGGCCTCAGACACGGGCGGTGTCCGCCGCCGGGTCGAGCGTGCCCGCCGCCACCATCGTCTGGGCGGCGGCGACCGCCGAGAGCACGGTCCTGGCCTTGTTCAGCGATTCGGTGTCCTCGTAGTCCGGCACCGAGTCGGCGACCACCCCGCCCCCGGCCTGGACGTGCGCGATGCCGTCCTTCACCAGCGCGGTGCGGATGGCGATCGCGGTGTCGGCGTCACCGGCGAAGTCGAGGTAGCCGACAACCCCGCCGTACAGCGCGCGGCGGACCGGCTCCAGCTCTTCGATCAGCTCCATCGCGCGGACCTTCGGCGCGCCGGACAGCGTCCCGGCCGGGAAGCACGCGGTGACCGCGTCGAACGCCGTCTTGTCGTCGGCCAGCTCGCCGGTGACGGTCGACACGATGTGCATGACGTGGCTGTAGCGCTCGACCTGGAAGAAGTCGACCACGCGCACGGTGCCCGGCTTGCAGACCTTGCCCAGGTCGTTGCGGCCGAGGTCGACGAGCATCAGGTGCTCGGCGCGCTCCTTCTCGTCGGCCAGCAGGTCCTTGGCCAGCTGCGCGTCCTCTTCGGGGTCGGCCCCGCGCCAGCGGGTGCCCGCGATCGGGTGCGCGGTCGCCTTGCCGTCCCGCACCGTGACCAGCGATTCGGGGCTGGACCCGACGATGTCGAAGCCGTCGAGCCGCAGCAGGTACATGTACGGGCTCGGGTTGGACGTCCGGAGCACGCGGTAGATGTCGAGCGCGTCGGCGGCGGTCGGGATCTCGAACCGTTGCGACGGCACGATCTGGAACGCTTCGCCGGCCTTGATCGCCTCGACGGCCTTCTCGACCGCGGCGTGGAAGTCTTCCTTGGACCGCTTCCGGGTGAACTCCGGCGCGGGCCGCTCGAACGCCGCGACGGTCGCGGGCGCGGGCACTTGCAACTGCTCGGTCATCGCGCTCAGGCGGGCGACGGCGTCGTCGTAGGCCGCGTCCACGCGCTCGGGCGAGTCGTCCCAGTTGACGGCGTTCGCGATGAGCGTGACCGTGCCCTCGTGGTGGTCGAAGGCCGCCAGGTCGGTGGCCAGCAGCATGGTCAGCTCGGGGATGTCGAGGTCGCGCTCGGCCAGCTCCGGCAGCTTTTCCAGCCAGCGCACGGCGTCGTAGCCGATGTAGCCGACCATGCCGCCGGTCAGCGGCGGCAGCCCGGGCAGCGCCTCGGTGTGCAGGGCCTCGATGGTCTCGCGCAGCACGTTCAGCGGGTTGCCTTCGGACGGCAGGCCGACCGGCGGGGTGCCGGTCCAGACCGCCTTCCCGTCGCGGACGGTGAGCGCGGCCGGGCTGCGGACGCCGATGAACGACCAGCGGGTCCAGGAGGCGCCGTTTTCCGCGGACTCGAACAGGAACGTGCCCGGCCGGTCGGCGGCGAGCTTGCGGTACACCCCGATCGGCGTCTCGCCGTCGGCGAGGACCCGGCGCACGACCGGGATCACGCGGCGGCTCTCGGCGAGGGCGCGGAAGTCCTCGCGGGACGGGCTGACCGAGCCGGGGCCGGACGAACCGGCGGAAGCGCTGACCATGGGACTCATTGTGCCGCTGCCCCGGACAGCCGGCCGCGCCGGGTGTCGAATTCATGACTTGTTGAATTTGCGGGCAACCGTGTCATGATGAAGCCGTGAGCACCACGGACAGCACCGAGACTACCGGCCGGCGCCGGGGCCGGCGGCCCGCCGGCCAGGACACGCGCACCGCGCTGGTCGAAGCCGCGCGGGCCGTGTTCGCCGAAAACGGGTACGACGGTGCGACCGTGCGCGCGATCGCCACCCGCGCCGGCGTCGACGCGGCGATGGTCAACCACTGGTTCGGCGGCAAGGAGGGCCTGTTCGCCCAAGCCGTGCTCAAGCTGCCGTTCGACCCCCTGGAGCTGCTGGAGATCCTCCGCAACGGGCCGGACGACGAGCTCGGCGAGCGGATCGTCCGCACCTTCATCACCCGCTGGGACGGCGCGGGCGGCGGGGTGTTCGTCGCGCTCATCCGCAGCGTCGCCGGCCACGAGCAGGCCGGGCACGTGCTGCGCGACTTCTTCCAGAAGTTCTTCACGGCGCTGATCTCGTCGATGGGCGCCGACCACGTCCCGCTGCGCATGACGCTCTGCGCTTCCCAGATGGTGGGCCTGGGCATGATCCGGTACGTGGCGAAGTTCGAGCCGTTCGCCTCCGAAGAGGTCGAGGTCCTGGTGCGGGCGGTGGCGCCGAACCTGCAGCGCTACCTCACCGGCGACATCAGCTGACCCGGCGGCGCGTGGTCACCCCGCGCACCGGCACCGCGTAGAGCCCCTGGTCCCGCTGGATCAGCACCACCATGTGCCGGCCCCGGCCCCCGACCCAGGCCCGCCGGTTTTCCCAGCCGGCCAGGCCGCGGAGGCTGTGCGTCGACAGCGAGCGGCGGAGCTGGACGCTCGAGCCGTCGCGATAGGCGGCGTAGACCGGCGGCTGGTGCTCCGAGCGGCCGCCGCCCAGCTCGGGCAGGACGGTCACCCCGGCGCTGCGCCACCCCGTCGCGGCGACGGCCCGCAGCCGCCGCAGCCAGCCGGCCGCGACGACCACCGAGATGGGCAGCCCGACGAGCCCCGCCAGGGTCGGGATCATGCTCAGGTCGCTCGCCCCGCTCGGGTTCGCCTCCTCCTGGGTGCGGACGCGCGCCGGGTCGGCCGGGTCGTAGAACACGGTCACCCGGTCCCCGACGTGGTAGGTGCAGTCGGCGGCGCAGTCGATCCGCTCGAGCCGCACCTGGTCAGGCGTGGCGAAGCGCACCTGGAAGTACGGCGCCTT
Source organism: Amycolatopsis sp. NPDC051758 (assembly GCF_044453095.1). Lineage (NCBI taxonomy): Bacteria > Bacillati > Actinomycetota > Actinomycetes > Pseudonocardiales > Pseudonocardiaceae > Amycolatopsis > Amycolatopsis sp. NPDC051758. The sequence goes on from NZ_JBITCJ010000003.1 coordinate 770,460, forward strand.
CTTGACGGGGTCGTTGTAGAAGACGACCTCTCCCGCGACACGGACGCCGCTCGTGAGGAGGTCTTCGGCCGCCGCACCGGCCAGGGTCACGCCGGTGACGCCGGCCGCGAACACCGCGGCCCAGGCCAGGGCGAGCCCCGCCGCGCGGAAAACGGTCCGGCGCAGCTTCGCGGTCTGCACCGCGAAGTCGCCGGCGGTGCGGTCCGCCGGCGGCAGCCACGGGGAGAAGTCCTGCTCGTCGACGGCCATGGGGTGAGATTACGGCCTCTGACCTGCCCGAACGACGCGACGAGAAGCACAGCCGGGCGAGGCAACCCGGCGGCCTCGCCGAGCGTGCAAGTGAGCAGGCGGACGGTTCACCCGGATGCGCGCGGGAATTGTGTGAGTCGCTATTCGCTGACACCGTTCGCACATTCGGGGAATCGACGGGATTCGTATCCTTTCCCCATGAAGCCAACGTCTTCAGGGCCCGCGGCGAGAACTCTCGCCGCTTCGCTGCGCGAAGAACGCGAAGCACGCAACGTCGGCCTTCGCAGGCTCGCGGACAAGCTGGGGATATTGCCGCAGACGCTGTCGTTGTGGGAGAAGGGGCAACGGTTGCCGAGTGTCGAGGACGTGTCGGCGATCCTCGCGCTGTTGCAGGTGACCGGGGAGAAGCGTGACCGGATCCGGACCCTGGCGCGGCACGCCCGCGAGCCCAACTGGCTCGCGTCGAGCAACGCCGACCTTCCCTTTGCCCTCACCACGATCCTGGACCTGGAAAGCACCGCCACGGCGATCACGGCATGGGCGCCATTGGTGATTCCCGGACTCCTCCAGACACCGGACTACATCCGGTCGATCATGGACAGCTCCCCGGTCACGGTCGACCAGGCCGACAAGCGGCTCCGGGTTCGGCTCGGCCGGCAGCGAATCCTCACTCGCCACGAGCCGGTTCGCTACACGGCGCTGATCGGCGAGCGGGCGCTCCACGAAAACTTCGGCGGTCCCGGCGTGATGCCCGACCAGATCGACCATTTGGCGGAAATGTCGGAGCGCGCAAACATCCGGGTGCGCATCGTGCCCGCCGCGATCGGTTATCACCCCGGTCTGATCGGCCCGTTCGAAATCTACGACTTCGACCAGTCGCCACCGATCACGGCGGTGGAACACGTGCACTCGACCGCTTTTCTCGACGAGTCCGAGCAGATCGCGGGCCACCGGGCCGTTGCTAAGCTGCTCAGCGGACTAGCCCTGAGCGAAGAGGCCACCCGCACTCTGCTGCGGGAAGCCGCACCATAACGGAGGCCGTGGTGAGCGCAATCTGGCGCAAGTCGTCGTACAGCGGGCACGAAGGCAGCTGTGTGGAGGTCGCGCTCGGACCGGTCGTCGGCGTGCGGGACACAAAAGCCCGTTCCGCCGGTCAGCTCAGCGTTTCCGTCCGCGCCTGGCGGTGCGCGCTGGCGCGGCTTCGCGCCGGCTGAGCAGCGCATCACGCCGCAGGCGGCGGTTGAAGACCTTCGCGTACAGGAGGACGGCGAGCATCCCGCCCACCACCACGACGAACGCGGCCCACAGCACGTCGTTGGTCAGCAGCACGACGAACGCCACGATGATCACGGCCACCGCGATCCCGCTCTTGATCATGAAGTTCCGCAGCCGGCGGTTCACTTCGGCGCTCCCCAGTTCCATGTGCGAACGATACGCCCGGCCTAGGCCGGGACGCGAGGCTCGTAACCCACCACCGGAACGGCGTAGGGCCACGGGTCGGACTCGTCCGGCGGGAAGAGCACGACCATGAACCGCCCCGCGCCGCCGACCCAGACCTCCTGGGACGCCGCGGTCGCCCGGCGGCTGATCCCGTGCGTCGACGACCTCCGGTACAGGAGGATCCGGCTGTGGTCGCGGAAGCGGATGCTGACCTTGCTGGTGTCGGTGCGGTGCCGCGGCGTGGAGACCAGCGCTTCCGCGGGCCGCCAGCCGCCGGCCTCGACCGCGGCGTGCCGCTTCCGCCATTCGATTGCACCGTCCACGAAGCACAGGATGCCCACGGCGGCCGCGACCAGCACGAATCCCAGCGCAACAGCACCGCCGCCGGCCGGGACCTTCTCGACGGACGGCAGCACGCCGGCCGCCGTGATCACCGCTTCGATGCCGACACCCAGCAGCACGGCGAAGAGCCACGCGTGGGTGCCGTAGTCCCACAGCCGTTCGGTCTCGACGTCGAGGTCGAAGCGGGCCGTCGGGCGGCGGCCGTCGGCGGGTGGGAGCCAGCCGTCCGGCTGCTCCTGCTCCGGCGCTTCTTCCTTGCCCATCCAGGACAAGGTGAACGCGTACAGCAGTGTCAGGAGCACACCCGCGCCCCCGGCCACCGCGGCGGTCAGGAACCGGCCGAGGACGAGCAGCACCACGAGCACCGCGACCACGAACGCACACCACAGCCCCAGCGCGACCCGCGCACCTCGCCCCATCCAGGGAGGGTACGCCCGGTCAGCGCGCCAGCAGAAGCGCGATCAGCGCCAGTGTTCCGGGCAGCACCTGCACGAAGAGGATGCGCTTGTTCGCCGTCGCGGCGCCGTAGAGGCCCGCGACGATCACGCAGACGATGCCGTACAGCTTGAGCTGGAAGCCGGTCGGATCACTCGCGATCAGGCCCCACACGAGGGCGAGCGCCAGGAAACCGTTGTACAGCCCCTGGTTCGCGGCCAGCGGCGCGCTCTCCTTCGCGAACTCCTCGGTGGTGCCGAAGGCCGCGCGGGCCCGGGGCGTCGTCCAGAGGAACATCTCCAGCACGACGATGTAGACGTGGATCAGGGCGACCAGCCCGACCAGGACGTCCGCGACGATCCTCACGCGTTCTCTTTCTCATCGGCCAGGAGCAAGCGCTCTTCGGTGTCGAAACAGGTGTGCGTGCCGGTGTGACAGGCCGGGCCGGTCTGGTCGACGCGCAACAGGACCGTATCGCCGTCGCAGTCGATCCGCACTTCGCGGACGTGCTGGTAGTGCCCGGACGTCTCGCCCTTGACCCACAGCTTCTGCCGGCTGCGGGACCAGTACGTGCCGCGACGGGTGGCCAGGGTGGCGGCCAGCGCGTCGTCGTTCATCCAGGCCATCATCAGCACGTCGGAGGTGGCGTGCTCGACGACGACCGCGGCGATCAGGCCGTCGGCGTTGCGCTTGAGGCGCGCCGAGACGGCCGTGTCCAGGCTCATGCTTCGGCTCCCAGGATGTGCCGCTTCAGCGGCATCGAGTTCAGCAGGACGAATGCGTAGCCGTACCCGGCGAAGGACAGGCCGGAGAACAGCTTGTTGAACCACAGTGCCGCGCCGAGCAGCAGGAAGGCGTGCAGCAGCGCGAACACCACGGTGATCACCAGGCCGCCGATGCGGGCGCTGCCCATCTTGAGCACCAGACCTGTCGTCACGACGCCGCCGAGGATCAGCGCGAGCGCGGGCATCCGGTAGATCGCCAGGTCCGCCCCGGCGCTCAGCACCGGGATCAGGTCGAGCAGCGCCCACGCCACCGGCAGGCCGATCAGCAGCCCGGCGACGACCTTGACCTCGACGGGTGCCGGCCAGGACCTCATCGGACCTCGACCCCGCCTTCGCGCAGCGCGTCCTTGACGTCGCCGATCTTCAGCTGTCCGAAGTGGAACACGCTGGCCGCGAGCACGGCGTCGGCGCCGGTGCGGACCGCGGGCAGGAAGTGCTCGACCGCGCCCGCTCCTCCGCTCGCGATCACCGGGACGCGCACGGCCTTGCGCACCAGCTCGATGAGCTCGAGGTCGAAGCCGTTCTTGGTGCCGTCGGCGTCCATGGAGTTCAGCAGGATCTCGCCGACACCGAGCTCCTCGCCGCGCGCGGCCCACTCGACGGCGTCGATGCCGGTGCCGCGGCGGCCGCCGTGCGTGGTGACCTCGAAGCCGGACGCGGTGGGCTCGCCGCCCTCGGGTACGCGGCGCGCGTCGACCGACAGCACGATGCACTGGGCGCCGAACCGGCGGGAGGCCTCGTGGAGGAACTCCGGCCGGGCGATCGCGGCGGTGTTGATGCTCACCTTGTCCGCGCCGGTGCGCAGCAGCCGGTTGACGTCGTCGTTGCTGCGGACGCCACCGCCGACGGTGAGCGGGATGAACACCTGCTCGGCGGTGCGGCGGACCACGTCGTAGGTGGTTTCGCGGTCCCCGGAGGACGCCGTGACGTCGAGGAACGTCAGCTCGTCGGCCCCTTCGGCGTCGTAACGCCGGGCCAGCTCGACCGGGTCGCCGGCGTCGCGCAGGCCGGCGAAGTTGACGCCCTTCACGACCCGGCCCGCGTCGACGTCGAGACAGGGGATCACCCGCACCGCGACAGACATGCCCACCAGCGTAGTCAAGCGCCTTCTAAGCTCAGGCAATGGCACAGGCAGGACGGCGGCCGGGGCAGACCGAGACGCGCGAGAAGATCCTCGACGCGGCGCGGCACCGGTTCGCGGACCTGGGGTACGACGGCGCGACGGTCCGCGGGATCGCCGCCGACGCGGGCGTGAACGCGGCGCTGCTGCACCACTTCTTCGGCAGCAAGCAGCAGCTGTTCGCGGCGGCGATGAACCTGCCGGTGAACCCGGCCGAGCTGGTCCCGGCCATCCTCGCCGGGCCGCGCGCGGGCCTGGGGGAACGGCTGGTGCGCGCGTTCCTGGCGGTCTGGGCCACCCCCGAGGGACGCACGCCGTTCATCGCGATGCTGCGCGCGGCGGCGACGAACGAGCAGGTCGCGGTGATGATGCGCCAGTTCATCGAACGCGCGGTGCTGGCCGAGGTGGCCCGCGCGCTGGACGTGCCGAAGGCCCGCGTCGCCGGGATCGCCGCGCAGATGATGGGCGTCGCGCTGCTGCGGTACGTGATCAAGCTGCCCCCGCTGGCCGACGCGGACGACGACGAGATCGTCGCGCTGCTCGCACCGGTCGCGCAGTACTACCTCGAAGGCCGCAAAACCGTCGGTGGCCCGCCGTAGGCTGGAAACCGGGGGCTGCTCAGCACGCCGCGTTCACGTCCCGGCCATCCGATTCGTCTAGTTTTCCGCGCGTGCGCAGACTCCTCCCGGTGGCCGTGGCCGCCGTCACCCTGCTGACCGCCGTCCCCGCTTCCGCCACCCCGCGCGACCCGTCGCCGGTGGTGCAGACCGAGGCGTTCGCCGAGCCCGCCGACGCCGACGACCCCGCGATCTGGGTCCACCCGCACGACCCCGCGCGCAGCATCGTGCTCGGGACGCTGAAGGAGGGCGGCCTGGCGGCGTTCGACCTGGACGCCCGCACCCTGCAGCGGGTCCCGGCCGGTCCGGGCGGGCGGTTCAACAACGTCGACGTCGTCGGCGACCTGGCCGTGGTGAGCGACCGCGGCCGCGACCGGATCCGGGTGTACCGGATCGACCCGGACGCCCCGCAGGTGCTGCGCGACGTCACCGACCCGGCCGCACCGCCGGTGTTCTCGGCGTCGGAGTCCGAAGTGGACGAGCAGCGCACGGCGTACGGCCTGGCCGCCGGCCGCGACCCGCGCACCGGCCTCCGGTGGGTCGCGGTGACCCGCCGGCACGAGACGCGGGTGGCGCTGCTGCGGCTGGTGGACCAGCCGGGCGGCACGGTCGGCACCGCGCCGCTCGCGACGGTGGACCTGCCGTCGACGTTCCGGCTGCCGAACGGTGCGTCGTGGTCGCCGTGCGAGGAACCCGGCGAGGGGCCGCAGCTGGAAGGGTCCGTGCTGGACGGGCGGGTGCTCTACACCGCCCAGGAGGACGTCGGGATCTGGCGGATCCCGCTGTCCCCGGCCGGGTTCGGCCGGCCGGAGCTGATCGACCGGGTGCGCTCGTACGGCGTCCCGGCGCGGTGGGACGCGGCTTCGGAGGAGTGCGTGCCGTCCGGCGCGGACCCGGGTTTCGGCGGCAAGTGGCTTTCCGCGGACGCCGAAGGGCTGGCCGTCGCGCACGGGACGCTGTTCGCCTCCAGCCAGGGTGACTCGCGGTTCGTCGTGTACGGCAAGCGGACGCGTGACCTGCGGATCGTCGCCGGCCGCGGCACGGACTCGGTGGAGCATTCGGACGGCTCGGCGATCAGCACGGCGTACCTCGGCCGCCGCTTCCCGCACGGCCTCCTGGTGGTCCACGACGGCGAGCGCCGACCGGCGGTGGGTGACCTGGAGACGACCGGCTTCGCCTTCCTCCGGCTCGAGGACGTTCTCTAAATACTTCTCACACCCGTGCATCAACCCGGCCCCCTCACGCGTCCATGGGGGTGACGAAGGGACGTGCGTGGGATTCGAAGAGTTCGTGGCGGAGCGGCTGGACGGGCTGCTCCGCTACGCGACCGTCCTGACGAACGACCCGCACCTGGCGCAGGACATCGTCCAGGACGTGCTGCTGCGCGCCCAGCAGCGGTGGGACGGCATCGACTCGCCGCCGACCTACGTGCGGCGGATGGTCACCAACGAATACCTGTCGTGGCGGCGGCGGGCGGTGCGGCGGGTGGTGCCGAGCAGCCACGACGTCCTCGACGCGCTCGGGCCGCCGGAGGCCGATCCGGCCGCCGCCTACGACGAGCGGGACGCGATGCTCGGCCTGCTCGCCACCTTGCCGCGCAAGCAGCGCGCCGCGGTCGTGCTGCGGTACTACGAGAACTACTCCGACGCCGAGATCGCGGCGGTCCTGCGCTGCGGCGCCTCCACCGTGCGCAGCCAGATCTCCCGCGCGCTGACGACCCTGCGCCAGGCCCCGCACCCGACGGCCCTCACCACCGGAGACCACGCATGACCCGCAGCGACCACGAGACCGAGACGCTGATCCGGGAAAGCCTCGACCGCCTCGCCGCCCGCGCCCCGGACGGCCACGCGGTCCGCGATGCGCTCGCCCGGCGCAAACGCCGTGCGCCGGTGCGGCTCGCGCTGGTGGCCGCCGCCGTGGTCGCGGTGGTGGCGGGGGTCGTCGTCGGGACGCAGGCGTTCACCACGGCCGACCTGGACCCGGCCGCGGGCCGGCCGGTGCTCGGCTACAGCCCGGGCTGGCTGCCCGGCGGCTTCACCGAGCAGTACCGCGAAGGCGGCCCGGGCACCGCGCCGCAGGTCCGGCGGTGGTTCGCCGGGCCGGCCGAGGTCACGCTGTCGGCGTACTCCACCGCCGACCCCGTGTGGTCGCAGACCGCGTTGCGGATCGCGTCGCTCAAGGACCAGGTCCTGGTGCACGGCCGCGTCGCCATGGTCACCGGCGACACCGGCAGCGCCGCGCTGCTCACCTGGCTCGCCGACGACGACCACGTGCTGACCGCCCAGGTCGCGGGTGTCCCGGACGCCCGCGCGGTCGCCCAGCGTGTTGCGGACTCGGTCACCCCCGCCCCGGTCGGCGTCCGCGGTGAGCTGCGGTTCGGCCCGCTGCCGGCGGGGCTGGCCGAGCGGTCGGCCGCGGTGCGGGGCACCGGCCCGGGGGACGGCACGACCGAGCTGACGGCGGCGGCCCCGGACCAGCCCGCGGTCCGGGCCGTCGTCAGCGCGGGCTCCCCCGGGGTGAACGGCGCCGCGCCCGTCACCGTGCGCGGCGGCCAGGGGTTGTTCGTGGCGCCCAAGAACGGCGAGGAGGCGATGGTCGCCGTCCGGCTGCCGTCGGGGCGCTGGCTGACGGTGTCGGGGAAGCAGCCGGAAGCCGTGCTGACCGCCGTCGCGAACGGCGTCCGGCTCGACCCCTCCCCCGACTACCGCTGGCTCGGCCGGGTTACCAGCTGACCATCGGGAACCAGATGATCCCGAGCCGGCCGAGCACGCGGACGTCCCAGTACAGCAACGTGAACGTGCCGCCGACGAGCAGCGCGACCCCGGTCACCGTCGCGATCCGGGCCGGCTTAGCGGCCAGCCAGCGCTGCACGCGCCCGCCCGTGGCGTGCGTCAGGATCAGGAACAGCACACCCATGATCACGATGTTGCCGAGCGACTGCAGGGCGAACGCGGCGGCGCCGTAGAACACGTTGTGCTGCTCGGCGGCGCTGCGGAACATGATCCGGAACAGCGGGTACGGCCGGCCGATGAGGAACCCGCCGATCAGCGCGCCCATCAGGACCAGCGGCGCCGCCGGGTGGCGGGCGACAAAACCCGCGAACGGGTTGCGGAGGATGCCCAGCGCGATCAGGCCCAGCACCAGGAACACCAGGCCGACCACGCCGAACGCGATCATGGACTGGACGCTGCGCGCGCTCAGCCCGCTCGCCGGCGCGGTGGAGAACTGCGGCATCCGCGTGCCGACCAGCGCGACGATCACGCCGTAGACCACGGAGACGGTGAGCATCCCGACGGCGATCCAGCCGAGCGGCTTGAGTGTGGTCGAGAAGCGCCGTTTCTCCCCGGCTTCGCCGCCCACCAGCGGGGCGACCGCGCCGAACGCGGCGATGTTGCAGGCGGTGAGCGAGCCCGCGAGCCCCGAGACGAACGCGAACAGCGTCCCGGCGACGACTCCGCTGATCGGCGTCGCCTTCGCGTCGTAACCGAGGAGGCCGTTCGCGACGCTGTCGCCGATCACGGAGTCGACGAACGGCGCCGACCACAGCGCGGTCAGCGCGAACCCGGCGAGGACCGCGACGAGCGCGATCACGGCGCGACGGGCGGGATACGGCCCACCGCCGAAGAAACTCGCTTGCGGATGAACCGGGACTTCGTAGGAGACGGCCATCGACGATTCCCTCCAGTGTGCGGGCAAACCCAGCCCTTCGATCGTCGCAAGAAGCACTCTTGAAGCGCTTCTGCCGTTGTGCCCCATCCGGTTGCGCCGGGTGCGTGCTTGACGCGGACTTCACCTCGGGCGCAGAATTAAACACATGACTAATTCTGCGCTGGCCGTCACCGGCCTGCGGGTCCGGCGCGGCGGCCGGCCGGTGGTGCGGGACGTGAGCTTCGAGGTGCCGCGCGGCGCCGTCACCGGGCTGCTCGGCCCGAGCGGCTGCGGCAAGACGACGCTGATGCGGGCGATCGTCGGGGTGCAGATCGTCGAAGGCGGCACGGTCACCGTGCTGGGCCTGCCCGCCGGCAGCCCGCCGTTGCGGCGCCGGATCGGCTACGCGACGCAGAACCCGGCGATCTACGCCGACCTGACCATCCGGGAGGCGCTGCGGTACTTCGCCGCCGTGCTGCGCGCGCCGGCGTCCGATGTGGACCGGGTGATCGCCGAGGTCGGGCTGGCCGACCACGCCGGGAAGCTGGTCGGCTCGCTGTCCGGCGGGCAGCACAGCCGCGCGAACCTGGCCGTCGCACTGCTCGGCGAGCCGGAGCTGCTGGTGCTCGACGAGCCGACCGTCGGGCTCGACCCGCTGCTGCGCGACGAGCTCTGGGCGCTGTTCCGCCGGCTCGCCGACGGCGGCGCCACCCTGCTGGTGTCCAGCCACGTCATGGACGAAGCGGCGCGCTGCGACCGCCTCCTGCTGATGCGCGAAGGCACGCTGCTCGCCGACGACGCGCCGCTGGCCCTGCGGGAGCGCACCGGCGCCGCCGATCTCGAACAGGCCTTCCTGCACCTCGTGCGAGCGGCGTCGTGAACCCCGCGCTGACGCTCGCCACCACCCGGCGCATCCTGACGCAGCTGCGGCACGACCCGCGCACCGTCGTGATGCTGATCCTGGTGCCGACACTGCTGATGATCCTGCTGCGGTACGTCTTCAACTCCACGCTGGTGTTCAGCCGTGTCGCGCCCGCACTGCTCGGCGTGTTCCCGTTCCTGATCATGTTCCTGATCGCGTCGATCACGACGTTGCGGGAGCGCACCACGGCCACCCTCGAACGCCTGATGACGCTCCCGATCGGCCGGCTCGACCTGCTCTTCGGTTACGCGCTGGCGTTCGGCGCGATCGCCGTCGTCCAGGTGGCGCTCGCCGCGGGCGTCTCGCTGTGGTGGCTGGGCCTCGACCTGGCGGGGTCGGTGGTGATGCTGCTGCTGATCGCCGTCCTGGACGCGCTGCTGGGGATGGCGCTCGGGCTGTTCGTCAGCGCGTTCGCGCGCACCGAGTTCCAGGCCATCCAGTTCATGCCGGTGTTCGTGCTGCCGCAGATCCTGTTGTGCGGGCTGTTCGTGCCGCGCGAGGAGATGGGCTGGCTGCTGCGGTGGCTGTCCGAGGTGATGCCGCTGTCCTACGCGGTCGAGGCGCTGACGCGCGTCACGACGTCTTCGACGGTCGACGCGGTGGTGCTGCGGAACCTGCTGGTCGTCGCCTGCTGCGCGCTGCTGGCGCTGGTGCTCGGCGCGGCGACGCTGCGGCGGCGGACGCCGTGACTACCGTGGACGCATGGCATCCGAAACGGACCGGCTCGCGGCCGAGCGTTACGTCGTCCTGACCACGTTCCGTCGCGACGGACGCGCTGTGCCGACCCCGATCTGGGTGGCCGGCGACGGCGGTGAGCTCGTGCTGTGGTCGGAGCGGAAGGCCGGGAAGGTCAAGCGCATCCGCAACAGCGGCCGGGTCGAGGTCCAGGCCTGCGACGTCCGCGGGAAGAAGACCCACGGCGCGGTGGTGAGCGGGCAGGCGCGGCTGCTGGACCTGTCCGAGTCCGAGCGCGTCCGGCGGGCGATCACCCGCAAGTACGGCATCGTCGGGCGCGTCACGATGTTCTTCTCGAAGCTGCGCGGCCCGGCCGACCGCACGGTCGGGATCGCGGTCAAGCTGGACGGCTGAAGCTCCGGAAGCCGCGCCGGAGGTAGTTCGGCAGCGCGTTCGGGTGGTCGAGCGTCGAGGTGTGCAGCCAGACGCGCCGGGTGCCCGGAAGCGTCCACGCGTCCGCGACGACCAGCGTGAGCGCGTAACCGCCGAGGCCCTTCCCGACGAACTCGGGCAGCAGGCCGAAGGTGGTGATTTCGACGTCGTTCCCTTGCTGTGGCTCGAAATCGGCGGCGCCGGCGACCTCACCGCGGTATTCGATGAGCCGGTACCGGCGGCCCGGTTCGGCGAGCCAGCGCGCCCATTCGTCCGCGGTCCGGGTGGCACTCGGCCACTGGTAAGGCGTGCCGATCCGGACGTGCAGCGCCCGGATGTCCGCCGGCGGCTCGACGGCCCGCAGCGCAACCCCGTCGACGAGCGGCGCCGGGTTGAGCTGGCCGACGGCGGTCATTTCGAGCTGCGTGACGATCTCCTCCACCGCGGCAACCTACGGGTTCCGGGTGCCCGTGTCAGCCGCTTTTCGGTTCCTTCAGAAGTCGTCGTGAATCCGCGGCTCGTGGGGTTGCCGGGGAAGTGGCGCCCGCCCAGCCAGCTGATCAGCTGCCGGGCGATCGGCCCGATCTCGGCCTCGACGGTCACCTCGTGCTCGCGGTGGCGCGGGTCGCGGTACTCCACCTCGTACGCACCGTCGTCGAGCAGGCCGACCGAGGCGTACCAGGTCATCGACTCGTCGGCGGGCTCGACGACCAGATGGGTGTTGTCCGCGTGGTCGAGCGTCTCGATGAGCATGAACAAGCCGTCCTCGGACGGGTCGGCGGACCGGCGGACCGGCGGCCGTTCTCGCATTCCGCGGTGTAGTACTCGGCTGCCACCGCACCTCCCCCAGGTCGTCTCCCGCTGTCATACCGCAGCCCGCATCGCGGCCGCCATCGCCGCCGAGTCGTGGTCCGGGCCGCAGCCTTCGACGATCACCAGGTCACCGGGGATGTGATCGGCCCGCAGCCGCAGGATTTCCCGGTACGCGGGCGAGTCGTACCACTTGTGCGCGGCCGCGACGTCCGGGAACTCGATGACCACCAGCGCGCCCGGCCATTCCCCTTCCATCACCTCCACCGGCGCGCCGTGCACGACGAACCTGCCGCCGTACGGGTCGAGCGTCGCCTGGATGCGCTCCAGGTACTGGAAGACCTCCTCCGGCAGCACGGCGGGCGGGCGGAGGTGGGCGAGTCCGTACGCGGTCATCGTGGTTCCTTTCGTTGTCCTGAAAGGAATCCTGCCGCGCGGGCCACTCAGCGTCGATTACGTCGGAGGTAACGCCGACGCCGCGCGCCGGAACTCGCTCGGGTTGGCGCCCCGGACGCGCTTGAACGCCGCGCTGAAGGCGAACGGGTCGGCGTACCCGACCGTGCGGGCGGTGTCCGTGACCGTCGACGACCCGGCCAGCAGGTCGGCCGCGAGCGTCATGCGCCAGCGGGTGAGGTAGGTCAGCGGCGGTTCGCCGACCAACTCGGCGAACCGCTTCGCCAGCGTCGAGCGGGACACCCCGGTGCGGCCGGCCAGCGCGGCGACCGTCCACGGGGCCGCCGGTTCGGCGTGCAGCAGGCGCAGCGCGTGCCCGACCACCGGATCCCGCTGCGCGGCCCACCAGCCCGGCGGCTCACCCCCGGGCCGGTCGAACCACGCGCGCAGCGTGCAGACCAGCATCCAGTCCAGCAGCCGGTCGAGCACCACCTGCTGGCCCGGCGTGTCGACGGCGAGCTCGGCGGCGAGGTGGTCCACCACCGCGTCACCCGTGCCGCCGCCGTCCACACGCAGCACAACCGGCAACGCTTCGAGCAGCTGGCGGCTGAGCTCGCCGCGTGCGGGATAGGCGCCGGTGATCAGCGTGGTCGGGCCGCGGCCGTCGTCGTGCCAGCCGAGCCGGTGCCGGGTGCCGCCCTCCTCGGGCGCCGCGCAGTGCTCACCGCACGCGACCGGCTCGGCGCGGGTGCCGGGCTCGTCGACGAAGGTGAACGTCGACGGCCCGCGCACGACGATCGTCTCGTAGGCGCGAATCGGTTCGGGCGGACCGTGCTCCGGCACGACCCAGCCCGCCCCGGTGAGGACGGTGCACAGGGTCAGCGGCGCGCCGTCCACAAAATGCAGCGCCCACGGCGGGGACAGCGTCGAGCTGCCGAACAACGAGCCGTGGGCCCGCACGCCGCGGATCAGGTCACTGAACGCGTCCACCCACCGAGGTTAGACGAACACACAGGCAATCCGGCTTTTCACCCATGGAATCGTCCGAGCCCGCCCGGTTGAATCGGCGGCATGCTGACCAACGACGACCTCGAGTTCCTCCGCCGCCCGCTGCACGGCTTCCTGACCGTCGCCGACGGCCAACCCCGGCCGGTGTGGTTCGAAGCCACCGGCGACGGCACGCTCCAGCTGTTCACGGAACCGGACTCGGCCAAGGTGCGGCGGGTGCGGCGTGACCCGCGGGCCTCACTCGTCGTCGCCGCGCCGGTGGGCGAGCGCGAGCGCTGGGTGGCGGCCGCCGGGCGCGTCACGCTCGAATCAGGCGGCGCCCACGAACTCGCGGCCCGCCTGGCCGCTCGCTACTGGGACCTCGAAGACCCGACGCGCGCGGCCGACCTCGCTGAAATCCTGGCCACCGACCAGCTCCGGCTGGTCATCCACCCGGAGAAGGTGAGCCGCTACGCGTACTAGACCTTCGCGACCGCGGCCAGCGCCTCGGGCAGCGTGAACGCCCCGGCGTAGAGCGCCTTGCCGACGATCGAGCCCTCTACGCCGTCGGAAGCCAGGCCGGCCAGCGCGACCAGGTCGGCCACGCTGGACACCCCGCCGGAGGCGATCACCGGCGCGTCGGTGCGGGCGACGACGTCCCGCAGCAGCTCGAGGTTCGGGCCGCGCAGGGTGCCGTCCTTGCTCACGTCGGTGACGACGTAGCGGGACGCGCCGTCGCGGTCCAGGCGCTCCAGGACCTCCCAGAGGTCACCGCCGTCGGAGGTCCAGCCGCGGGCCGAGAGCCGGTGGCCGGCCTCGGTGATCCGCACGTCGAGACCGATCGCGACCCGGTCGCCGTACTCGCCGATCACGCGCGCGGTCCACTCCGGGTCCTCGAGCGCGGCGGTGCCGAGGTTGACGCGGCGGGCGCCGGTGGCCAGCGCGGCCGTCAGCGACGCGTCGTCGCGGATGCCGCCGGAGAGCTCGACCTGCACGTCCAGCTTGCCGACGACCTCGGCGAGCAGCTCGCGGTTGCTGCCCTTGCCGAACGCGGCGTCGAGGTCGACCAGGTGGATCCACTCGGCGCCGTCGCGCTGCCAGGCGAACGCCGCGTCGAGCGGGCTGCCGTAGGAGGTCTCGGTGCCGGCCTCGCCCTGGACGAGTCGCACGGCCTGGCCATCGGCCACATCAACGGCGGGAAGCAGCGTGAAAGTCACGCCGGTAACTCTAGGGCGGAGACCCGCGTCACCCGGTCAGAGGGTCGCGAGCCAGTTGCGCAGCAGGTGCGCGCCGGCGTCGCCGGACTTCTCCGGGTGGAACTGCGTCGCCCAGAGCGGCCCGTTTTCGACCGCGGCGACGAAGTCGTCACCGTGGTTGGCCCAGGTGACCTTCGGCTCCTGGCCGGGCAGCCCGGAGTCGAGCTCCCACTTCCGGTTGGCGTAGGAGTGCACGAAGTAGAAGCGCTCCTCCGGGTCGAGGCCGGCGAAGAGCTGCGAGTCCGCCGGCGCGCGCACGGTGTTCCAGCCCATGTGCGGGAGGACGTCGGCGCTGAGCTTGTCGACGACACCCGGCCACTCGCCGGTGCCCTCGGTCTCCTCGCCGTGCTCGACGCCGCGGGTGAAGAGGATCTGCATGCCGACGCAGATGCCGAGCACCGGACGGCCGCCGGCGAGGCGCTTGCCGATGATCCGGTGGCCCTTGACCGACAGCAGCCCCGCCATGCAGGCGGAGAAGGCGCCGACCCCGGGCACGACCAGGCCGTCGGCTTCGACGGCGGCATGCGGGTCGGCGGTGACCTCGACTTCGGCCCCGGCGCGCGCCACAGCGCGTTCGGCGGAGCGGAGGTTGCCGGAACCGTAGTCGAGGATCACCACACGAGACACGCACCCAGCGTAGCCGTCGCCCTCAGCGGCGCTCGAACGAATAGACGTCCGTCACGGTGTTGCACGGCGCCGGCGGCACGACCTCGACCCGCAGCACACCCGCGTCGTAGTCGACGCCTTCCGGGGTGAAGGTGCCGGTGCAGGTGCTGACCAGCGGAACCTGGCTGATTTCGCGCACCTTCGCCGTGACGTCACGGCCGTTGAGCGGCCGGGCGAGGTCGACCTGGAGCAGCTGCAGGTTCGTCGGGTAGAGGTCGTTGTTCGGGTCGCTCGTGGCACAGATCAACCGCGTCGAGCTGACGAAGTCGCAGCCCTGGGCGCTGCGGATGTGGTGGTCGAGGTGGATGCGGGCGGCGATCGGGAGGTCACCGGCGGTCTTCGGGCCGCGGGGGTTGAGGAACGGCGTCGCGGAGACGTAGAGGCGGTCGATCTCGCCGAGCGGGCCGGAGACGAGCCACTGGCCGTCGGGAGTGGCCGCGACCTGGGCGTTCGCGTTCGCCGCGGGCTCGTCGGGCTGGAGCGGGTGGACGAACTCCGTCGTGGTGCCGTCCGGCTTCGTGACCAGGTACATCTTCTTCGTCGGGGTCGGTGTGACGGTGTCCTGGTAGACGTCGAAGACGTACCCGCGCAGGGAATCGGGGTCGCCGACGTGGCCCCAGCCCTCGTCTTTGAGCGGCTGCGGGATGGTCGCGCCGTTGCGGTAGACGATCTCGGGGGTGCGCCCGGGCAGCCGGAGCGTGGTGAGGCCCTCGCCGCTGACCCGGTTTTCGGCGGTGGTGTGGCCGACCTGGCGCCAGCGGGCGTCGTGCGCCGACGCGACGCCGGTGGTGGTGAGCAGGGCGGCGGTGGTGAGAGCGAGCAGACTGGCCGCGCGCATGTGCGCTCCTCGGAAGTAGAGGCCATGGCGGCGGCCAGGCGATTCTGCCACGGGCGGGTGACGGCCCGGAAGAATCTTGAGGAGACACGTTTCGCCGTCCCGGCCACTGGGTATCAAGCAATCCGATCGTGTGAGGTCAGCCTCCGCGACCGGACGCCAGGGAGGCGTACATGGCCGAGGACGACGTGCTGTCCCAGATGCTGCACGCCTGGCGTGACGACATCGAAAGTGTGCCGTTCCCGCAGTTCAGCGAGCTGCTGATCCCCCGCCAGCAGATCCGGCAGCGATGCACCGCCCGGCCGTCTGCTGTCCGCGTGACGAACGCCACTCAGGGAACAGACGCCTGACTGTGGTTTCCTGCGGGGACCGCACCGACGCGTCCCCTTGGAGCCCTCATGAGCCGCACTCCGGACCCGCACGACTTCCTCGACCTCGACGCCGGGCTCGCCGAGGAGGACCGCGCCATCCGCGACGCCGTGCGCGCGTACGCCAAGGACAACCTGCTCGACGCCGTCGCCGACTGGTACGAGACGGGTTCGCTGCCGGCCGCGGAGCTGGCGAAGGGGTTCGGCTCGCTGGGGTTGCTGGGCATGCACCTGGAGGGCTACGGCTGCGCCGGCACCAGCGCGGTCGCCTACGGCATCGCGTGCCGTGAGCTCGAAGCCGTCGACTCGGGGCTGCGGAGCTTCGTCTCGGTGCAGGGCTCGCTGGCGATGTACGCGATCCACCGGTGGGGCACCGAGGAGCACCGCCAGGAGTGGCTGCCCCGGATGGCCACCGGCGACGCACTGGGGTGCTTCGGGCTGACCGAGCCGGACGCGGGCAGCGACCCGGGCTCGATGCGGACGCGCGCGGTGCGCGACGGGTCCGACTGGGTGCTGTCGGGCACGAAGATGTGGATCACCAACGGAACCGTCGCCGACGTCGCGGTCGTCTGGGCCCAGACGGACGACGGGATCCGCGGTTTTGTCGTCCCGACGTCGACACCCGGGTTCACCGCGAACGAGGTCAAGCACAAGCTGTCCCTGCGGGCTTCGCTCACCGCCGAACTGGTGCTGGACGGCGTCCGGCTGCCTGATTCGGCGGCGTTCCCCGAGGTCAGGGGGTTGCGCGGGCCGCTGTCGTGCCTGAACGAAGCCCGTTACGGGATCCTGTTCGGCGTCGTCGGCGCGGCGCGGGCGTGTTACGAGTCGGCGTTGGAGTACACGCTGTCGCGTTCGCAGTTCGGCAAGCCGCTGGCCGGGTTCCAGCTGACCCAGCGCAAGCTGGCCGACCTGCTCGTCGAGGTCAACCGCGCCGGCCTGGTGGCGCTGCAGATCGGGCGGCTGAAGGACGCCGGGTCGCTGCACCACAACCACGTGAGCTTCGGGAAGATGGCGAACGTCCGCTCGGCGTTGGACGTCGCGCGGACGGCGCGGTCGATGCTGGGCGCGAACGGGATCTCGCTGGAGTACCCGGTGATGCGGCACATGGCGAACCTGGAGACGGTGCTGACGTACGAAGGCACCGAGGAGATGCACGCGCTGTCGCTCGGCCAGGCCGTGACCGGGCTGGCGGCGTTCCGCTGATCCGTTTTTGTCGGTGGTGCGCTTTATGGTGCCGGCATGACCTTTGTCGAGTACGAAACGGTGCTGGAGCTGCGGCGCTACACACTGCACCCGGGGCGGCGTGACGAGCTGATTTCGCTGTTCGAGCGCGAGTTCGTCGAGCCCCAGGAGGAGGCGGGCGCGCACCTGTTCGGCCTGTTCCGGTCTCCGGCGTCCCCGGACCAGTTCGTGTGGCTGCGGGGATTCCAGTCTCTCGAAGCCCGGAAGGCGGCTTTGGAGGAGTTCTACTTCGGCCAGGTGTGGAAGGCCCACCGAGACGCGGCAAACGCCACGATGATCGACTCGGACGACGTGCATCTGCTGCGCCCGGTCCGGCGTGGTCTGGCTTCGCCACCACCGGGTTCCGGCCTGTACTTGACGGTCTCTTCCACGCCGTCACCCTCGGCGTTCGCTGTGTTCGAGACGGAGCCGTCACCGAACAACTTCCCCCAGCTGCCGGTGCGCGAGGACGGGCCGGTGTCGGTGTCGTTCAGCCGCTCGGGCCCGGGAGAGCTGCTGGAGCCGACGGCGCGGTCACTGCTCCGGTGAGAGCAGCTCGGTGAGCCCTTCGGGGTAGAGGATCTTGCTGCCGTTCTTGAAGTCCTCGACGTCGACCCAGCGCGCGGTGGCTGGGTCGTCGAGGATCTTCATTTCGTCTAGCTTGTAGAAGCTCGGATCGACGAACTCGGCGGTGTAGAGAAAGACGATCTCGTGCCCGGGCCGTGCCTGCCAGCCGAAGACGTTCTCGAGCACCCCGACCAGCTCCTTGACAACCACGTCGGCACCGAGCTCCTCACGAAACTCGCGCACGAGCGCGTCCTCACTGAGCTCACCGAACTCGATCCCACCCCCGAGCGGCCGGTAGAAGGTCTCACCCTTGACGTCGTCGTGCCCTTCAAAGACGAGAAGCGCGTTCTTGCGCCGGATGACCCCGAGCGCGAGCGGCCTGATCGTGGACCCCATACCGCCCACGCTATTCCCTCCAGAGGATCCAGCCCAGCCACACCACGCCCGTCACCGCGAACGCCACGGCCGCCCCGCTCGCCCACCCAGGTCCGAACACCCCCGCCACCGCGATCACGACGATCACGACGGGCGGCACCACCCACGGCGAAACCGTCATCCCACCTGCCTCATCTTGTCGACTGAGCCAGCATGCTGACCTAACATGGTCGGATCCTGGAGGGCGGGGTGAGGGCCATGCAGACTCTGCGGCTCGCCATCGCCCTGACAGGTTGGATCATCGGCCTCGGCTTCACCGACCCGCCGGCTCGCATGCCTGGCCGCCGTCGCCGTATCGGTGGCAGGTATTGCCCGCTCGAAGACTGCGGCGGAAGTATGCGCAAGAACAACGACGGCGGCTACACCTGCACGAGGTGCGGTCACCGCATCAGCGGTACGGACCGATGACCGCGCCTTCGTTCGCCGAAAGCACGCTGAACATCGGCAACCGCATCGGCCGCTACTTCGGGCTGGTGAGCATGCTGCCCGCGCTGTTCCTCGTCCTCTGGTCGGCAGCGCTGGTGGCAAGCGGCGCCTGGTACGGACCGCCGCACCCGAACTGGATCGGCCCGAAGGTCGGCAGCTGGTCGATCACCGGCGTCGCCTGGTTGCTGCTGGCAAGCCTGGCAGCCGGGCTTTTCCTACATCCGCTGCAGTTCGCCATGACCCAGGCGCTCGAAGGCTATTGGGGATATTCCCGGGTGGCACAAGTCTTCTTGAGGATACGAATTCGGCATCACCGCAAGCGAGTGCAGGCCGCTCACAAAGCGCTCGAGGATCTCGACTCGATCTTCGAAGATCGGATCACGAAAGTTCTAGAAGAGCTCAAGCTGTCGAAACCTTCTCATCTGGCTGGAAAAACCAACGACGAACAGCGTCGAACGGTCTTGCACACAAAGTACGGCAATGAACTCGGCGGTCTCCTGGCAGCGGCGGAGGCCGCCGAGCACGCGACTGAACGGTATCCCGAAGTGGACCGCATCATGCCCACCCGTCTGGGCAACGCATTGCGGCGCGAAGAAGATCGCCTGGGCCAGCAATACGGCCTGGACGCCATGTTGACAGCACCCCACTTCGTCCTGGTCGCAGCGGACAAGCACGTGCAATATCTCCGGGACACACGCCAGCAAATGGACACGTCGGTGCGACTCTGTGTCGTTTCTCTGCTCGGCGCGCTGGAGGCGGTGACCTGCATGTTCACCGACGGCTGGTGGCTGTTGACCGCGCTCGCACCGTACGCGCTGGCGTATCTCGCCTACCGCGCCGCGGTCGCGGCCGCCGACGAGTACACCACAGCGGTGAAGACCGTGATCGACCTGAACAGGTTCACGTTCTACGAAGCCCTCAACGCCACACGCCCCCACGACACCCGGGAGGAGCGGCGCACCAACAAAAAGCTCATGGAGCTACTCAAGAGCGTGCCGGACGACGGTCCCGTGAACCTCCGGTATCGCAAGCCCGCCACCGATACCCCCAGCACCGGCGCCGCACCGCCTACTCCCCCAGGAACTCCCTGATCGACAACCCCAGCGACCCAGCATCCAGCCCATGCGCCAGATCATGGTCCGCGATCTCCCCGTAAGTCCGCACCTCCGCATCCCGCCGCACCCCCAGCGACTTCACCCGATGCGGCAGATCCGCCAACGCCTCCGCAACCCAATACGCCGACGTCCCAACCAGATACGGCTCCACCACCACAACCGAGGAAGAAGCGGAAAGCACCGCCGACCGCAACCCCGCCCCATCGAACGGCCGGATCGTCGACGCATACAGCACAGTCACATCCAACCCCGCAGTAGCCCGCAGCACCCGATCAAGCATCGGCCCCACAGCCACGACAACCCCACGAGAACCCGACCGCAACCGCGTGAACCCCACTCCCAAATGCGGCGAAGCGTTCGTTTGAGCCGACAGCCGCAGATACACGCGCCCATCCCCCGGGATCGACTCCAGCAGCAACCGCCGCGCCTCAGCAGAATGCCCCGGCACATGGACCGTCCAGCCCGGCAAGGAATCGATCAGCGCCACATCGCCCGGCGACTGATGTGTCCGGCCCGCCGTCGGCATGTCGTACGACGCGCCGTACGACACCAGCACGCCGCCGACGTCCTGGTGGGAAAAATCCAGCTTGATCTGCTCGAACCCGCGCTCCACCAGGAACGACGGGAACGTGTGCACGATCGGCCGCAGCCCCGCCAGGGCCAGGCCGGCGCCCGTGCTGACCAGCAACTGCTCGCGGATCCCGACATTGAGCACGCGGTCCGGGTGCCGCCGGGCGGCGCCGGCCAGCTGGGCGGCCGAAATGTCGGCCAGCACGATCGCGACGTCCGGGTCGGCGTCGAGGATCTGCTCGGTGGTGGCCAGGAACGTATCGCGCATCGACAGCATGGTCAGCCCTTCGGTTCGACAACGGCGACCACCGCGAGCGGCCGGCCGGGGTGGGCGGTGGTGAACGCGCCGTACAGCGCGTCGTGGTCGCGGCCGGACACCGTGCGGGTCTCCCAGCCTTCGACGTCGAACCGGCGCGCGATGCCGCCCGGCCAGCCGCGCGTCGACGACTGGTTGTCGATCACCACCGTGGTCAGGTTTTCGAGCCCGAACCGGGCGGCGACGACGATCGCCTCGTGGTTCGAGCCCTCGTCCAGCTCGGCGTCCCCGATCAGCGTCACGACCTTCGAAGTCAGCCCGCGGGCGCGCAGGCCCAACGCCGTGCCGAGCGCGATCGGCAGGCCGTGGCCGAGGGAGCCGCTCGAGATCTCGACGCCGGGGATCCGCCGCCGATCCGGGTGGTGGCCGAGGCGCGACACCGGGTCGGACCACGTCGGCAGCTCGGCTTCGTCGATGAAGCCTTTCGCCGTCAACACGGCGTAGTACGCCATCGGACCGTGCCCTTTGGACAGCAGGAACCGGTCGCGGTCGGGCTCGCGGAAGTTGTCGGGCGTGATGTCGAGCACGCGGTCGTAGAGCACCCAGAGGACGTCCACAGTGGACTCGGCGGCGGCGCGGTGCTTGTCGTCGCCGGTCATCAGCGAGATCAGCCGGGGCAGCTCGGCGTGGGCCGGTTCGGTCGCAGTGGTCATGCTTCCGACGATGCAACCTCGACTAAACTCGAAGTCAAGGATAGCCTGAGCTGGTGACGAGGCTCGCCGAACATCTCAGCATCGGACAGGTGGCGGACCGCAGCGGGGTGCCGCACACGGCACTGCGGTTCTACGAGGAGAAAGGGCTGATCAGCTCGGAGCGTTCGGCGGGCAACCAGCGCCGCTACTCACGCTCGGTGCTGCGGCGGATCGCGTTCATCCGCGCCGCGCAACGGGTCGGGCTCTCCCTCGAGGACATCAGCTCCGCGCTGGCCACGCTGCCCGTCGACCACGCGCCGACGAAGGCCGACTGGGCGCGGCTCTCCCGCGACTGGCAGCACGAGCTCGACGCGCGAATCGACGCGTTGCAACGGCTTCGCGACCGCCTCACCGGCTGCGTCGGCTGCGGGTGCCTGTCCCTGCGCAGCTGCTCGCTCTACAACAACGACGACGAGCTGGCGCGCTTCGGCCCGGGCGCCGGCAAACTGCGTCCCGCGGTCGAGGGCGGCATCTAAATCGTTTGCCCCCGGCGGGATCCTGGGGAGGAAATGAACGAGAAAGAAATGATCCGCATCTCGAAGCGGCTGGCGCTGCACCTGCGCCACGATCCCGCCGCCCTCGGCCTCACCCTCGCCCCCGGCGGCTGGGTGGCGGTCGACGCCCTGCTGCGCGCGCTGAAGATCACCCGCGAACAACTCGACGAAGTCGTCGAGACGAACAACAAGCGCCGCTTCGCCTTCGACGAAACCGGCACTCGCATCCGCGCGAGCCAGGGCCACAGCGTGTCGGTCGACCTCGGGCTGGCGGACGCGGTCCCGCCGGACGTCCTGTACCACGGCACGGTCCCGAAGTTCCTCGACGCGATCCTGCACGAGGGCCTGCGCCCGATGAAGCGTCACGCGGTCCACCTCTCGGCGACGGTCGACACCGCGCGAATCGTCGCCGCACGCCGCGGAAAGCCGGTGATCCTGCGGGTGGACGCCGCCGGCATGGCCGCTGCGGGCCACGCGTTCCAGGTGAGCGCCAATGGAGTCTGGTTGACCGCCACCGTCCCGCCCGAGCACCTTTACCGAGTCGGCTGAGGCACGACGCAGCGGCCGGGCCGTGTACCCGGACGGTCGGCTCGCGTACCGGAAGGGTCGGCTCACGTACTTGGACGGTCGGCTCACGTACTTGGACGGACGACTCGTGTACCTAGGCGGACGACTCGCGTACCTGGACGGTCGGCTCACGTACCTGGACGGACGACTCGCGTGATCGAGGCCGGATCTTGCGTGATTGAGCGCGTATCTCGCGTGATCAGAGACGGAACTCGCGTGATTGGGCGGGCATCTCGTGTGTCTGGGCGGGCATCTTGCGTGATTGGGCGGGCATCTTGCGTGATCAGAGGGGCGACACGGGGCTCAAGCGGCGGCGGGGACGGCCGAGGAGGCGGCGGCCGACGTCCAGCAGCTCCGTGCGGAGTTCTTCGTCGCCGAGGCGGGCCAGGTCCGGGGAGCCGCCGGCCATCGCGATGCCCGTCAACGTCACCATCGCGTTAACCCGGGCCGTCGCGTCCGGGGCTGGGCCCGCCAGGATGGCCAGCAGCGCCTGGCCGAAGCCCTCCATGCCGCCGTGCGCCGACTTCTCGATCGCCCGGATGAGACCCGGGTCGCTCGAGAACAACGCCACCAGCGCGCGGTGGCGGATCACCAGGTCGACGAAGCCCTCCAGCAGCAGGTCCACCTGCGCGCCCCGGCGCTTCTGCGCGCCCGCGCGCAGCACCAGTTCGTCCAGATCCCGGACGCCCGGCTCGGCGACGGCTTCGGTGATCTCCGCCTTCGTCTTGAAGTGGTAGTAGACAGCCGCCTTCGTGATCCCCAGCGCGTCGGCGATCATCTGCAGCGACGTGCCCTCGACCCCGTGTTCGGTGAACAGCCGCAGCGCGGTGTGCAGCAGTCGGGTCCGGGTGTCCTCGGCCGGGCCGGCGGTCATTCTTCCTCCTCAGCGAGCCGTCGGAGCGTACGTCACTCCCTGTCGATCGGCAAACCGCTTACTTGCCGATCGGCTGGGATAAACCTTGCTGTTCGGCAAGTCACATACTTGCCGATCGGCTTGGAGCAGCCCTTGCCGATCGGCTAGCGTGGGTCGTAACCAGATGGAGTGAATCGACCCCATTCGGGCGAAACGGAGCTGACTCGTGGCGACCTTCCTGTACCGGCTCGGCCGGTTGTCCTTCCGGCGGCGGGCGCTGGTCGCCGCCGTCTGGGCGGCCGTCCTCGTGGCGCTCGGGCTGGGCGCCCTCACGCTCTCCGGCCAGCTGTCGAACTCGGTGACCATCCCCGGCACCGAGTCCCAGCGGGCCGTCGACCAGCTGACCGAGAAGTTCCCGCAGGCCAACGCCGGGGGCGCCACCGCGCGCGTCGTGATCGAGGCGCCGGCCGGCACCACGGTCACCGACGCGAAGGGCAAGGCCGCCGTCGAGGCCCTGGTCGGGCAGCTGAAGACCGCGCCCAAGGTCGCGTCGGTGCTCGACCCGTTCCAGGCGCAGTCGATCTCGCCGGACAAGCGCGTCGCGCTCACCCAGGTCAGCTACGGCGCGAAGGCCTACGAGCTCACCGACGAGGACCGCCAGGCGCTGCTCGACACCGCGAACGCCGGCCGTGCCGCCGGGTTCACCGTCGAGTTCGGCGGTGACGCCGTGCAGGGCGTCCCCGCCACTGGCGCGACCGAAGGCCTGGGCGTCGCCGTCGCCGCGATCGTGCTGATCATCACCTTCGGGTCGCTGATCGCGGCCGGGATCCCGCTGCTCACGGCGCTGATCGGGGTCGGCATCGGGATGGCGGGCATCCTGCTCGCCTCCGGCGTCACCGAGCTGAACTCGAACACCCCGATCCTGGCACTGATGATCGGCCTGGCCGTCGGCATCGACTACGCGCTGTTCATCGTTTCGCGCTACCGGCACGAGCTCAGCATCGGCCGCGAACCCGAGGAAGCCGCCGGACGCGCCGCCGGCACCGCGGGCTCGGCCGTCGTGTTCGCCGGGCTCACCGTCATCATCGCGCTGGCCGGGCTCACCGTCATCGGCATCCCGTTCCTCGGCCAGATGGGCGTCGCCGCCGCGGTCACCGTCGCGATCGCCGTGCTCATCGCCCTGACGCTGCTGCCCGCCATCCTCGGCTTCGCCGGCCACCGGGTCGCCGGTGACCGCATCCGGCTGCGCCGCAAGCCGGTCGGAACGACGCACGGCGAGCGGTGGGCGCGGTTCGTGGCCCGCCACCGGATCCCGGTGCTGCTCGTCGCGCTGGCCGGGATGGCCGTGGTCGCGCTGCCCGCGCTCGGCATGCAGCTCGGCCTGCCCAACGACAGCACCGCCGCGCCGGAGTCCACGCAGCACAAGGCGTACGAGATCGTCAGCCGCAGCTTCGGCGAAGGCGCGAACGGGCCGCTGCTGGTCGTCGTCGACACCGGCGCGAGCACCAACCGCCAGGCCGCGCTCGGCCAGGCCGCGGCCGACATCCAGAAGCTGCCCGACGTCGCCGCCGTGACACCGGCGAAGGTCAACCAGACCGGTGACACGGCGTTGCTCTCGGTGATCCCCAAGAGCGGCCCGAGCAGCACCCAGACCGAGGACCTGGTGTCCGCGATCCGCACCGAGTCGGGGGTGCTGGAGAACGCGACCGGCGCGAAGCTGGCCGTCACCGGGCAGACCGCGGCGAACATCGACGTCTCCGAGAAGCTCTCGGACGCGATGCTCCCCTACCTCGGACTGATCGTCGGGCTGGCGTTCATCCTGCTGATGCTGGTGTTCCGCTCGGTCGTGGTGCCGCTGAAGGCGACGATCGGCTTCCTCGGCTCGGTCGCGGCGACGTTCGGCGCGGTGGTCGCGGTGTTCCAGTGGGGCTGGCTGACCGACCTGCTCGGGGTCGAGTCGACCGGGCCGATCATGAGCATGCTGCCGATCCTGCTGATCGGCGTGCTGTTCGGGCTCGCGATGGACTACCAGGTGTTCCTGGTGACGCGGATGCGCGAGGAGCACGTCCACGGCGCCGAACCGCAGGAGGCCATGGTCACCGGTTTCCGCCACGGCGCGCGAGTGGTCGTCGCGGCGGCGCTGATCATGATCAGCGTGTTCGCCGGGTTCGTGCTGGCCGAGTCGTCGCTGATCCAGTCGATCGGCTTCGCGCTCGCCTTCGGTGTGCTGGTGGACGCGTTTGTGGTCCGGATGACGCTGGTACCGGCGGTCATGTCGCTGCTCGGCCGCGGCGCGTGGTGGCTGCCGAAGTGGCTCGACCGGATCCTGCCGGACGTCGACGTCGAGGGCGAGAAGCTCACGAAGCAGCTCGACGACGCCCCCGGTGACGACCCACGCGAACTGGTCGGCGCCGGCCGCTAGCCCGATGCCATGAAGGGCACCCTCCTGGACTTGAAGCCCAGGAGGGTGCCCTTCATGGCGTTCAGGCCGGGGCGGGAACACCTTCGAGGACGATCACCGGGAACGTCCGGTCGGTGTTCCGCTCGTAGGCCGAGGTGCCGTCGGAAACCTTGCGGTAGAGGCGGTCGCGTTCCTCGCCGGTCGTCACGACGGCCCGGGCTTGGTAGGTCCCGTCACCCAGCTCGACGGTCACGGCCGGGTTGGCTCGCAGGTTGTGGAACCAGGCCGGGTGCCGGGGCGCGCCCGCCTTGGAGCCGACCACGAAGACGCGGCCCTCGTCGACCGCGAAGCCGAGCGGCACGGTGCTCGGCCGCCCGGTGCGCGCCCCGGTCGTGGTCAGCAGCAGGATCGGGAACGGTGGTCGGGCGACCGTGCCGCGGTTGGCGCGGAACTCGCTGATGACGCCTTTGTTGTAGGTCCGGAACTCCTCGTCGGCCGGCACGGCGGTCATGGTTCTCCTCGTTTCTCGTGGGAAGAACCATGCAGACCGCCGGAGCCGGCCAAAGGAATCGGTCAGCTCATGAACCAGAAGATCGCGCCGCCGATGGCCAGCAGTGCCGCGACGGCCAGCACACCGGCCATGAACTTGGCCGTCTTCCACGTCGAATAAACCCCGCCCACCAGGAAACCCCCGAGGGCGAGCAGGAGGACGCCGACAACTCCGCTGTTCACAGAACGCCCTTCGTGGAGGGGATACCGCCCGCGCGCGGGTCCGGCTCGGTCGCCGCGCGCAGGGCCCGGGCCACCGCCTTGTACTCCGCCTCCGCGATGTGGTGCGGGTCGCGGCCGTGGATCACGCGCACGTGCAGCGCGATCTGGGCGTGGAACGCCAGCGAGTCGAACACGTGGCGGGTCAGCACGAACGGGTAGTTGTTGCCGATCGTGAAGGTGTTGAACTGCTCCGGCTCCCCCACGTGCACGCAGAACGGCCGCCCGGAGACGTCGATCGCCGCGTGGGCCAGGGTTTCGTCCATCGGGATCCACGCGTCGCCGAAGCGGCGGATGCCGCTCTTGTCCCCCAGGGCCTGGCGGATCGCCTGGCCGAGCACGATCGCGGTGTCCTCCACCGTGTGGTGCGCGTCGATGTGGACGTCGCCGGTCGCCTCGACCTTCAGGTCCAGCGAGCCGTGCACGCCGAACGCCGTCAGCATGTGGTCGTAGAACGGCACGCCGGTCGAGATGTCGACCTCGCCCGTGCCGTCGAGGTCCAGCTGCACGGAGATCGAGGACTCCTTGGTGGTCCGCTCGACCTTGCCGATGCGCGTCATCGCGAAACTTCCTTACTCGCCTCGAGGAAGGCGTCGTTCTCTTCCGGGGTGCCGATGCTGACGCGCAGGTGCCCTTCGATGCCGGGCTCGCGGACCAGCACACCCTTGTCCAAATAGGACTGCCAGGCCGCGTGCGGGTCACTGAACCGTCCGAAGAGGACGAAGTTCGAGTCGCTCGGCACCGGGTCGAAACCCAGCCCCGCCAGCGCTTCCACGACGCGGTCGCGTTCCGCGGCCAGCTTGTGGACGGTGCTCAATGTCGCGTCCGCGTGACGCAGCGCCGCGCGCGCGGCCGCCTGCGTCAGCCGTGACAGGTGGTACGGCAGGCGCACCAGCTGCAGCGCGTCGACGACCGCGGGCGCCGCCGCGAGGTACCCCAGCCGTCCACCGGCGAAGGCGAACGCCTTGCTCATCGTGCGGGACACAATCAGCCGGGCCGGGTAGTCGGCCAGCAGCTCCACCGCGCTCGGCTGCGACGAAAACTCCGCGTACGCCTCGTCGACCACAACGATCCCGGTGGCCGCGTCCAGCACCACGCGCAGCTCGTCCAGCGGGATCGACCCGCCGGTCGGGTTGTTCGGGCTGGTGACGAACACGATGTCCGGCTGCTTCGAGCGGATGACCGTGGCCGCCGCGGCCGTGTCGAGCGTGAAGTCGTCGCGGCGCGGCGCCGGGACCCATTCGGTGCGGGTGCCCGACGCGATGATCGGGTGCATCGAGTACGACGGCTCGAAGCCGAGCGCGCTGCGCCCCGGCCCGCCGAAGGCCTGCAGGATCTGCTGCAGCACCTCGTTGGACCCGTTGGCGGCCCAGACGTTCTGCTCGGTGAGCACCACCCGCGTCGACACACTGAGGTAGTCGGCCAGGTCGTGGCGCAGCTCGAGGGCGTCGCGGTCCGGGTACCGGTGCAGCTCCGCGGCTTCCGCGCGGACCGCCTCGGCGACGTCGGCGACCAGCTCGGGCGGCGGCGGGTACGGGTTTTCGTTGGTGTTGAGCCGGACCGGGACGTCCAGCTGCGGCGCGCCGTACGGCGACTTGCCGCGCAGGTCCTCGCGCAGCGGGAGCTCGTCCAGCGTGACTTCTTCGCCGATGGTCATCGGGCCTCCCCCGCAAATCGAGCCGTCACGGCCTCGCCGTGCGCCGGCAGATCCTCGGCGTTGGCCAGCGCGACAACGCGGCCGGCAACCTCGCGCAGCGCGTCCTCGGAGTAGTCCACGACGTGGATGCCCTTGAGGAAGCTCTGCACGGACAGGCCCGAGGAGTGGCGGGCGAACCCGCCGGTGGGCAGGACGTGGTTGGAGCCGGCGCAGTAGTCGCCGAGCGACACCGGGGCGTACGCGCCGACGAAGATCGCGCCCGCGTTGCGGACCCGGGCGGCCACCTCGCGCGCGTTCGCCGTCTGGATCTCGAGGTGCTCGGCCGCGTAGGCGTCGACCACCTTCAGGCCGTCGTCCACAGTGGACACCAGGATGACACCGGACTGCTTGCCGCCCAAGGCCTCGGTGACGCGCTCGGTGTGCTTGGTCGCCGAGACGCGGCCCACCAGCTCCTTGTCGACGGCGTCGGCCAGCTCCTCAGAAGTCGTCACCAGGACACTCGCGGCGAGCGGGTCGTGCTCGGCCTGGCTGATCAGGTCGGCGGCGACGTGCACCGGGTCGGCCGTCTCGTCGGCGAGGATGGCGATCTCGGTCGGGCCCGCCTCGGAGTCGATGCCGATCAGGCCGCGCAGCATCCGCTTCGCCGCGGTCAGGTAGATGTTGCCCGGCCCGGTGACCACGTCGACCGGGGTGAGCTCGGTGCCGTCGGTGTCCGTGCCGCCGTACGCCAGCAGCGCGACGGCCTGCGCGCCGCCGACCGCCCAGACCTCGTCGACACCGAGCAGCTCGGCCGCGGCGAGGATGGTCGGGTGCGGCAGCCCGGCGAACCCGGCCTGCGGCGGCGAGCAGACGACCAGCGAGCCGACGCCGGCGATCTGCGCCGGGACGACGTTCATCACCACGGTCGACGGGTACACCGCGAGCCCGCCCGGCGCGTACAGCCCGACGCGCTCGACCGGCACCCACTTCTCGGTGACCGTGCCGCCGTCGACGACGTTCGTCGTGACGTCGGTGCGGCGCTGCTCGGCGTGCACCTTGCGGGCGCGGGTGATCGACTCCTCCAGCGCGGCGCGCACGGCGGGGTCGAGCTGGGCGAGGGCCTGGGTGAGCCGCTCCCGCGGCACGCGCACGCTCATCGGGCGCACCTTGTCGAACTTCTCGGTGTACTCGAGGACGGCTTCGACACCGCGGTCACGGACCGCCTCGACCACCGGGCGCACGTGATGCAGCGCCGCGTCCACGTCGTATTCGGCACGCGGCAGCGTGGCGCGCAGTTCGGCGGCGGTCGGGACCTGCCCGCGCAGGTCGGTGCGGTTCAACATGCCCCCAGGGTACGAGGTCACGCCGAGCGGGTTTTCAGCGATACTCCCTGGTGACGGCAGATCCCAGGATGCAGGAGGCAGCGGTGGCGCGAATCGCGTTGTGCCAGGTCAACTCGGGTGACGAACCGGAGGCGAACCTGAAGCTGGTTCGCACCGGCGTCGAGGCCGCGGCGGCCGAAGGCGCGCGGATCGTCGTGTTCCCCGAAGCGACCATGGCCCGCTTCGGCCGTCCGCTGGAGCCGGTCGCGGAGCCCCTCGACGGGCCGTGGGCGTCCGCGGTCGCCGCGGTGGCCGCCGAGCACGACGTGGTCGTCGTCGCCGGGATGTTCACCCCCGCCGACGCCGGGCGCGTGCACAACACGCTGCTGATCACCGGCGGCGGCCACCACCGCGGGTACGACAAGATCCACCTCTACGACGCGTTCGGCTTCGCCGAGTCCGACACGGTCGCCCCCGGCGCCACCCCGACCACCTTCGAGCTGGACGACGTCGTCTACGCCGTGGCGACCTGTTACGACGTGCGGTTCCCGGAGCTGTTCCGCGCCCTGGCCGACGACGGCGCCGACGTCGTGCTGCTCCCGACGTCCTGGGGCGCCGGCGAGGGCAAGCGCGACCAGTGGGAGGTGCTGGTGCGGGCGCGCGCCCTGGATTCGGGTTGCTGGGTGCTGGGCTGCGGCCAGGCCGACCCGTCGGCGACGGGCACCACGGTGAACCCGAAGGCGCCGACGGGAATCGGGTATTCGACGGCGGCCGACGGCTTCGGCCGGGTGGTCGCCCAGGCGGGCGCGGCCCCGGAGATGCTGCTGGTGGACGTCGACCCGGCGGTGTCGGCCAAGGCCCGCACCGCGACGGGAGCCCTGGCCAACCGCCGGCTCTGACCGACCCGAGCCGGGGAGGCTAGCGGAGCAGGCCTTCGCGGATCGCGACCCGGACGAAGCCCGCGCGCCGGCGCTCGCCCGTCTTGTCGCGGATGCGGTCCAGGTAGGACCGCACCGTCCGGACGCTGATGTTGAGGATCTCCGCGACGTCGACGTCCCGCTCGCCCGCCGCCACCAGCCGGAGCACCTGCTTTTCGCGCTCCGACAACACGATCTTCGGCCCCGCGTGGCGCTCTTCGCTGTCCTGGATGATCATCCCGGCCAGCGTCGGCGACACGTACGCGTTGTCGTCGGCGATGGTGCGGATCGCGCGAAGCAGCTCGTCACCGTCGACGTCCTTGGACAGGAAGCCCTTCGCGCCCGCCTGCATCGCGCCGAGCACCTCCGGCTGTTCCGCGTGCGCGGACACCACCAGCACCTTGTGCCCCATGTGCCCCACTTCCAGGACCGCGGCCGCGTCCTGGACCCCGCGGAGCTTGAGGTCGAGCACGACCACGCTGCCCGCCGGCTGGTCCTGGACCGCGAACCGGGCCACCGAGTCGGCGACCGCGCCGAGCTCGATGTCCGGGGCCTCGGTGAGCACGCGGGTGAGCGCGTACCGGTAGAGCGGGTGGTCCTCGATCACGCCGACCTGGATCCGCTTCGGCGCCGGTGACTCCGCCGCGTCGCTCATTTGCGGCCCCCGCGCCGCGGGCCGGAGCCGCCGATGAGACCGCGCCGGATGGCCTCCTTGACCAGACCCGGGCGCCGCCGTTCACCCGTCTTGTCGCGGATCCGGTCGAGGTAACCCCGCACGGTCCGGACGCCGATGCCGAGGATCAGCGCGATGTCGACGTCCCGCTCCCCCGCCGCCACCAGCCGCAGCACCTGCTCCTCGCGCGGCGACAGCTCGACGTCGGGCGAGGGGGCCCGCCGGTCGGCGTTGTCCTTCATGATCATCCCGGCGACCACCGCCGAGACGTACGCGCCGCCGCCGGCGACCGTCTTGATCGCGATCAGCAGCTCGTCGGCGTCGACGTCCTTGGACAGGAAGCCCCGCGCGCCGGCCGCGATCGCGCCGAGCACGACCTCCGGTTCCGCCTGCGCGGAGACCACCAGGACGTGGTGGCCGAGCTCGCAGACCTCCAGCACGGCCGCCGCGCCCGCCACCCCGGGCAGCCCCAGGTCCAGCAGGACCACGCTGCCCGGCGGCTGCCGGTGCACGTGGAACCGGGCGACCGAGTCGACCACCGCGCCCAGCTCGACGAAGTCGGCTTCGGCCAGTACACGCTCCACCGAGACGCGGTACAGCGGGTGGTCCTCGATGACCGCGACCCGGACCCGCCCCGCGCCCAAGTCGTCTTCGGTCGAACGCTCTTCTGTCATGTGCACGACTTTCACCCCGTTCCACCCGACGGAGCCGGCTGCCCGGCCGTGGCCGGGTCCAGCGCGGGGCCCGTCGGCACCAATGCCAGCAAACTACCTGCGACCGGCTGTCTGGCCACTCCTCCGTAGCCGAGCGAGGCCAACGCCTGCGCGTTCACCACCGGGTACTTCCGGCCGGTGTCGGTCACCAGGTAGGTGGTGGCCGAGCCGGACTCGGAGACGACCGCGCCTCCCGACGGGGGCACGTACACCTCGTCCGCCACCCTTGCTTCGGTCCTCGTCGCGACCTGGATTGCCTTCGCACCAGGGGAAAGCGGGAATTCGGCCGAAACGAGCAACCGGTTGCCCTGGATGCACAGCACGACGGAGTTCCCGGTGATCGGCGCCTTGCCGGGAATGCGGTCGGGGTAGGCCGCCGGGTCGGCGCCGCCCGCGCGGGGCGCGCCGATCTTCGGCGCGGCGGCGACGTCGGCGGCGCGCACCTGGACCGGCGCCGGCGGGCCGGGGTAGGCGGCGGCGTTGGCCTCCGCCGTCACGATCAGGCTCGCCTCGGTCTGGCCGATCGGCTCCAGGCCGTCCCGGCGGACGACGTAGTACGACGTCGCGGTGCCGGGCGCGGCCATGGCGTCCACGACGGCGAGCACTTCGCCGACGCGGGTGTCGCGGCCGCCGACCGCGGGGCCCCGGTCGCCGGCGCCGTCGACCGGCAGCGCGGTGAGGTCACGCCCGGCCGGGACGGTGTCGATCCAGCGCGTGGACACCGCGATCGTCGGGTAGCTGTCGAACTGCAGCGCGGTGGTGGCTTCGTCGCTCAGCTTGTAGCGCCGGCCGCCGGTGAGCAGGAACTTCTCGCCCTGCGGCAGCCGGACGAGCACCCCCTGGTCCCGCGGCAGCTCGACCCCGGACGCGGGTGCGGCGAGCAGGACGGCGGTGCGCGGCTCTTCCGACGCGGGCGCGTCCTGCGTGGTGCGGCTGCAGCTCGTCCACGGCGTGGTGACCAGCGCGGCCGCCGCGGGCACCGAATCGGGCGCGCCCGGGATGCCGATCTGGGCGCCGCGGCCGGCCTTGCCGAGGTTCTCCGAGGAGACGGACACGGTTGCCTCGCCGTTGCCGCCGGCCAGCAGCCGCGCGGAGGCGTAGTTGAGGACCGGGTGCAGCACACCGTCGGCGCCGAGCACGAACCGCGCGCCGGTGCCCTCCTCGACGATCACCTTGCCGCCCCCGAGCCAGTCCTTGCCGCCGGAGGGGTTCAGCAGGCCGATGATGCCGAAGACGGCGGTGACCAGCAGCGCGGCCACGAGCCCCAGCACCGTGCCGAGCACGAGCCGGCGGCTGGGCGAGACGGGGTGGTTGGCGTCGGCGGCGACGAGCGCGGACACGAGCCTGCGGCGGAGGAACTGGTACGCCTGGATCTGATCCCGCTGCGTCCACACGCTGCTGTTCCCCCGGCTGTGTGCGTCGTGCCTCCGAGTGCCCGATGCTAGGCACCCGGTTGCGGCAAGGGGAGGGTAATTTTTACGCCCACGCGGCATCTGGGGAGGCAGTAGCGTCGCAGACCCGGGGAAAGGGGAGCCCGTGTCCGTCGAAACCGCCGGCGCCGTCCGCCCGGCACCGGCCCGGCCCGCGACCACACCGCTGCCCTGGCTGCTGCCGATCCGGCCGCTGCAGGCCGCGGTGTGGGAGATCGCCGCGATCGCCGTCCTGCTCGTGTGGCTGGTGGACGGCGTCGCACAGCCCGTGCAGATCGGCGTCAGCGTGCTCGCCGGGCTGGTGGTGCTGCTGACGTCCGTGCGCTTCGCCGGGCGGCACCTGGGCGGCTGGGCGGTGACCTGGACGGGCTACCGGCTGCGCCGCCACGACACCCGCCGCGACAGTCCCGACCCGCTGCACAACGTCGCCGGGCCGGTGCAGGTGCGCCAGCACGTCGACCGCGCGGGCAACCGCTTCGGCGTCGCCGAGGTCGACGGCGGGTGGAGCGCGATCGTCCGGCTGACCCCCGGGACGGGCTCGCCCCGGGCCCTGGTGGACATCCTGCACGAGGCCTACCGGCGCACCGACGTCCCGCTGGCCTCGGCCCAGCTGCTGACCTGGGCGATCCCGCGCGGCGAGCAGGTGCTGCGGGTGCGCTGGCTGGCCGTGCGCTACCGCCCGGACCAGGCGCCGATCGCGGCCTTGGCTCGGGGCGGCGGAGACCTCGGCGCGCTGCGGAGCACGGCGTCGGCCGCGTTGAGCCTGATGGGTTCGCTCGCCGAGGCGGGGTACCAGAGCACGGTGCTGGAGGCCGGGGAGCTGGCGAAGGAGCTTCGGGTGGCTTTAGGCGTCCAAGGGTCCACGGATGCTCCGCCCGACCGCTGGCGGTCGTGGACGTGGGGCGGCGCGGCCCAGATGTGCTTCCGGCCGCGGTCACCGCGGACGCTGGAGGTTTCGGTGCCGGGAGCGGCCTTCACGGCGACGTCGTACACGCTGACCCGGACCCCGGGCGGGCGGGAGAAGGCCGAAGTGACGATCCGGGTGGGGGCTCGGCCGGGGGCTCCGGTGCCGGCGCCGGGATCGGTGGTTCCGCTGCACGGGCGGCACGGGGCCGCGGTGCGGAAGACTCTCCCCCTTGCATTGGATTCTTAAAGATCATCACTCCCTGCCGCAGCTGTGCGCCAACTCAGGACGCTGCGATCACGCTGGCATCGCAGGACACTGCCGACACTCACTCAGTCCCAAGTCGTTCCTGATCCACTTGTGGATTTCGTCAGCGCAAGAATCATGCTGAGTTAAGTCGACCAACTTGTATATATGACCGACAAGATCAGATGGCATCTTGGGAACACTTTTATCGAGCAAGATCGCACATCGACGCCCAGACATCAGCATTCCACCGATTTCGATCAGGACATTCGAATTTAGAAAACCGTCGACGTTGTCCATAATAACGATGGCATACTTGCACGCCCACATGTAAGTGACCACATTGGACCAAAGCATATCCTCGGCGTTTCCGTCACTTGCCATCTGCAAAACCAGGCCATGCGCCGAAACAGCTTCTTTTAGCCTCGCGATCAGCTTGAGGTAATGATCTTCAGGTCCTCGCGGAAATCGCGTGATAAGCATCACATTATTTTCGAACGAGCTTCGGGTCAATATCTTGGAAAGTCCTCCCGCGACACCAGGCGGTCCAAGAAATGCAGGAATCAAAGCGTGACGTTGCTGACCGAGCTCAGATCCCGCGCCGCGACTGAGATCCGCAGCCAGCGTCTCCACCTGGACATGCGAAGCCTTGGAATCCAAGGTGGCTTCCCCGAGAGGAGTCAGCGCCCAAGTATCAGGGGTGGGGCGCATCAGAAGACCCCCCATTCGCAAGCGCCCGAGTGCCGCACTCAAGTTGCCAACCGGAGGAAGACGTAGCTCCCTCATAAGTTCCGAGACATCTCTGGTACTGAATCGCCCAGCAGCCGCTCGCAGCATAACAAGGGAACCGATAGCTAGCACTTTGACCTGGATCGGCAGCTCCTGCAGACGGAGCCTGATGCTCTTACCGGCGTCCGACTGCCCATTCACCTCAGTCAACGATCAACCCCAGCCAACTCTTTGACCAAGTCCGCCGTACCTTCCAACCCGGGCCTGGTGATTTTAACCTCCCGCTGTTGCCCTTTCCCGCGTACCACTGCGACGTTGTCCATCTGCGTCAGCGTGGCGGCGAAATTATTCACATCAAGACGACCATAGTCGCTGACTACATTTCTGATGACCGCAGCAGCCGTCCACTCATCAACACCAGCGGCCTGCCGACCCGCAGACACAAGCTGCGCCAACTGCCGAGTTGCCAATGCCTTATTGGGAGCAAGCCTTTTGGTCGACACAACAACCTGCAACTCGTCATCCTTACAGGCGTAAACCACCTCGAGGGTGTCGCGATCCACCATGAGGACACGAGAAATCTTGTCAATCAGGTCGCCGTTCGAGCCCTCAAAGCCGCCCATGTCCCGACTGACCCCCTCGCCACCCGAGTCGCCAGACGGCAGATGCGGCTCAACCGCCTTGAACCCGCCCAGCCTGGCCTTTAGAAGCTCCCTGAGGACTATCCTGCGGTCGTCGCCTGTAAGCCTGAGCGCCTCGACGTCCGCCAGAGCTTGCGCGGCAGCCAGGCGGACAGCGTCACCATCCATATCCTCTGACATGATCAATTCCTCCCATGTAAATTGATATGTCGAACTCTCCTCAGACAGGTTCACACAGCCACTCCATCGCGTCAACGGTCTGTAACACGACTGGGTGACCTCGACGATCCCCGCAGCTCAAAGCGATACTTTGAGCACTCATAAGGTCACTCAAAGTGGTAGACCTCAGTCCAATCGCTTTGTCATGTCGGTCAGGATTTTGCCATGTGGCACTTCAGGTCTTGCGATATAGATGATCATGATCCTGAGCTGGTAGTTTCATCACAACATGAGCATGTCCTGAACTGGTCCATGATGAAATGACATCGAGCATGGAAGCTTAGAGGTCGTCTGTTCCGGTCGGTGGCTGTTGCAGGCTTCGCAGCAACTTCCGAAGCGGACTCTTGCTGATCGCATCCACCTGCAGACCATGGTCCTTGCGACTTGCCCATGTGCGCAAGAATTGAGCCGAACCTTCAAGACTCTGGAACTCGCGGTGGACTCACGACAGTGACGGAAACGACGGAGGCCGCCACGATCGCTCGTGACGGCCTCCGGAGGATCGAACCTCAGCCGCGGACGGCTTCGTAAACCCCCGCGATCATGCCCACGAACGGGACCAGCGACAGCAGCACCAAGAACTCCGACACGTCCAAAAGCCGTGACCAGTAAGGGGAACGCAGCCCGCGCGCCACCCGCGTCGCGTACACCAGGCACACCGCCGCCGCCAGGACGACCGCGCAGCCGGCCGCGAAGATCGTCGTCCGCTCGCCCGAAGCCACCAGCCACACCCCGGCGGTCACCAGCCCGACGACGCCGAAGCCCACCAGCACCAGCCGTTGCGCCTTACGCGCGTACGACCTCGACCGCAGGATCCACGCGACCCCGAGCAACCCGGCCAGGCCCGCTTCCCACGGACCTCCCGACGAAAGCACGACGGAAGCGCCGAGCACCACCAAACCCAGGCCCACCAGCAAACCCGTCAGCACACCCTGCGCGTGCGACGTGCGGCCGTACATCTCCGTGCCCAATGACGGCTGTTCGTCCGCGCGGAACGCCTCCATGTCGTCCGGCACGCGCGGGAGGGGCAGGCGGGCCAGGCGCAGCGCCATCATCGGGGCCACCGCCGCCAGCGCCGTGCACACCACCGCAACGACCGCCGCCGCCGAGAGCGCGGTCACGCCGGCCAGCAGGACCACTCCCGCCGTCACCGCGCCGAAGCCGGCCGCGACGGTGATCGCCACGAACCACGGCAGGCGGTCGGCCACCGAGACTGCCGCGAGCACGCCGTACACCGTCACCGCGGCGAGGCCGGCGGCGAGCGGTCCCACCGACAACGAAAACAGCGGGTGCGGCGGCAGCACGGACATCCCGGCCAGCAGCGCGACACCGACGCCGGCCACCGCCCCGGCCGCGCCGGCTTCCGCGTCGCCATAGGCCCGGCTCAACGCGCCGCCGCCGAGCAGCAGCACCAGGGCCAGCAGGCCGGTGCCGACCGGGGCCAGCACGCTGCCGGACGCCGCCGCCTGCACCAGCAGCCCGCCGGCCAGCAGCAGCACGACCGCCGCGACCAGGCCGGACCGCCGCGCGACCGACGGGCCCCACCCGCCGGTCGAATCGGCGACGCTGGCGATCGAGTCGACGACGTCGTCGAACAGCAGCGGACCCCGCGGGCGTTCCCGCGGGGTCAGGTGGAGCACTTCGCCGTCCCGGATCTGGGCCGCGGCAACACTCAGGCCCAGGGCCAGTGGCGCGCCGCCGAGCCGGGAGAGCACCCAGCCGGGATGCTCGGCCGACGCCTGCCCGGCGGCCCCGGCCAGCCGGACCAGCTGCGGCACCAGCTCGGCGAACGTCGACTGCTGCGGCAGCGCGACGTCCACGCGGGCCCTCGGCGTGACCACCGTGACCCGGCGGGTCGTGCCCGTCAAAGACGCGGTTGTCATCAGACGTTCTTCGCGGCCGAGATCACCGGAGCGAACTTCGCGTTCGAAGCCTCGGCGAGCTTCGAGAGCCCCGCGTTCACCGCCTCCAACACGATCTCCGAGAGGTTTCGGGCGTCGTACTCGCGGATGGCACGGGGGTCGATGTCGATCGAGGTGAACCGGCCGTCCCCGCGGAGGGTGACGGTGACCTCGTTCTGCCGCGAGTGCGCCTTGATCTCCATCGCCTCGACCGTGCGCTGGATGCGCTGGACCTCTTCGGTCTGCTTGCGCACCTGAGCGAGCAGTTCGTCCATGTCCGGCACCGCGTACGGATCGGTCACTGTTGCATCCCTTCGTGCTGGCGGACGTGGACGCTGCCCACGAACCGCTGGAAACCGGGTGAGAGCCGCCGCGCGGTCGCGGGCGCGGCCGTGCAGGCGAGCTCGAGCACCAGCCGCTGGTCCGGCGCCGCGCCGGGAACGGTCAGGTGCACCTGGGTCTGGATCAGCTCGTCGCCTTCGCCGGTGCGCAGCCGCAGCAGCTGCATGACGCCGGGCGCGGCCGGGCCGCCGATGTCGCGGCGGCTCAGCACTTCGATCCCGGCCAGCGTAAGGGAAAGGCGTTCGACGGCTTCGGCGGCGATGGCGTCGATCGACGCCTCGTCCGGCCGCTGCTGCACGCTCACCGTGATGTTCGGGACGAACTCGTCGCCCGGCACCGGGTGCACGGCGACGAACACCGCGCCCGAGTCGCCCGGGTCGACGGCCGTCCAGCCGTCCGGGATGACGAAGTCGAGGGGAAGGGTCATCACAGCCCCACGTACGAAACGGCGTCGTCCCAAGCGGATCCGACGGCGTCGGCCGCGTCGTGCGCCGCGCTCCCGACGGCGTCGACCGCCGCCCCGCCGTACTCGCCGATGGTGTGCCCGAGCTTCGGCAGGTCGATGTCGATCTTCGCGCCGACCCCGGCGCCGAAGCCGAGCGCGGCGCCGGCCTTGAAGTTGACCTTGAGGTGCCCGGCGTCGTAGACGGCCTGGGCGTCGAGCTGCGCGCCGATGCCGTACTGCAGCGTGCCGTTCGCGCCGACGCCGATGCCCGCAACGTCCGCGGCGACCTCACCCTCGATCTTGCCGCCGGCGAAGACGTTCGCGTGCGCGCCCACGCCGTGCGCACCGATCGTGCCGGACGCGCTCGCCTCACCGCCGGCGAACACCGTGCCCTTGGCGTGCGCCGAAGAGACGCCCCAGTCGCCCTTGAGCTCGCCCTCTTCCTTCACCGCGGCCAGCTCGGTGTGCCCGGACGCGCCGACGTCCCAGCCCTTCGATGTGATCTTCCCGTCGTACTCCGGGGTGAGCCCGTCCTGCTCCTGCTTGAACTTGTAGTAAGTGATCTCGGTGTTGTTGCCCAGCTTGTCCTTGAGGCCCTCGGGTTTCGGCTGCCCGAACGGCGTGTCCGCCTTCTTCGGCGCGCGGGTGCCCTCCAGGCCGTCCCAGGTGAGCTTCTTCCAGCCCGAGTTCTTGAACCACGACGGCGCGTCCCGTGGCCGCTTGCGCCCGTCGAGCGGGCTGCCGTTGAGCCAGCCGAGCGGGCCCGCGGTCTTCTTGCCCAGCTTGTGTTCCAGCCGCTGGGTGCCCTCGGGCGGGAACAGCTCGGCGAGCGCTTCGGAGAACTCGTCGACCACCTGGCGGGCGGCCTGCACACTTTGTTCGCCGAGCTGCCGCGCGGCCTGGATGAACGCGCCGACCGAAGCGGAGTTCACCGCACGGGCCTGCGCGGTCAGCTGCTGGGCGTACTGGTCGAACTGCGCGAGGACCGAGTCGACCGCGGCCTTCGCCGACTGCACCAGCTGGGACGCCGTCGCGAGCCGTTTCGCCTGGTCGTCAAGCTTCGTGGCGGCGTCGGTCAGTTCCTTGCCGAGCTCGCCGGCCGCCGTCGCGAACGCGGTGTAGGCGTCGCCGTCCCAGTCCGCGTGCAACGTCTTCGCGGAGTCGTCGATTTCGCGGGCCTTGCCGGAAACCGTCGAAGCCTGGGTCGCGACCCGCTGCGATGCGGCACTGAGCGCACCGGGATCCCCGGTGACGCGTCTCTGGCATTCGACCAGGACCTGCCGGTAGCCGGACAGCACGGAGCTGACCACCCCCGACGCGTCGACGACCCCCGAGCCCCACATCGGCTAGTTCCCCGCCGCGTCGTAACCGACGTGCTGGCTGAAGTGCTTGCCGTTGTAGTCCAGGTTGATGTCGAGGTCGAAGTCCTGGCCACCCGGAGCCTCCACAGTGGACTCACCGGTGGTGAGGTTGGTGTGGATGGTGACCTCGTTCGCGCCGCCGATCGCGCCCGCGCCGCCGGTGACCGGAGCGGGCTGCGTGACCGGGGCAGGCTGCGTCGGCACGGTGGTGCCGTTCTGCTGGCCCGGGTTCACCGCGATCCAGCTGTTCGACGGGTCGAGCGGGGTGCCGTTGCCGGTCACCGGCACCCCACCGGCGCCGGTCCCGCTGGAACCGCCGCCGGTGGCGAGCGCGGGCGGGGTGTAGTCGGTGAACGAAGGCTGCTGCGGGATCCCCCCGCCGCTCCCGCCCGCCACCGCCTGCTGCCCGGCCGGACTCGCCACCGACGACGGGGCCTGCGGCGCCGTCACCGGGGTGTTCCCGATCGACGGCGTCGTCGCGCCCGCGCTGCCGGAGTCGTGGTGGAAGAGCTTCTCGATCGCGCCGATCACCTGGGCGAGCTGGGTGATCTGCTGCGCGAGGTCGCCGGCGCCGAGCGCCTTGAGCAGCGCGCCGATCGAGGTGATGAACGCCCGCAGCGACGCGCTCGTCGCGGTCGACAAAGCGACCGCCGCGCCGTAGGTCCACGGGTTCGACATCAGCGAGGCGACCGTCGGGTTCACCGCGGCCACCACCGAGCGGTAGGCCTGCTGCGCGGTCTTGATCAGGGTGCCGGAGATGCCGAGCAGCTCGGCGCCCTTCTGGACGACATTGATGATCGTCTCGAGCTGCTTCAGGGAGTCGCCGATCTTCTTCAGCGCCGACTCGCTCGCCGCGCCCGACCAGATCTTGCCGAGCTGGTCGGCGGCCTTGGACAGCTCGGTGTACATGCTCAGGAACTGCTCGGCCTTCTTCACCAGGTCGAGCACGTGCTGGGCGATCTGCTCCGGCTGGCCGGTGACGATCTGCGGCAGGATGGTGATCGGCCCGCCCGAGGACGCGGTCGCGTCCATCGCGCTGGAGTTCGGGAAAGTCAGCATCGGACGACCTCTCAGAGTTTCAAGGGGCGGCGGACGATCAGACGACGGACGCGGGCCGGTACACGCTGACCTTCGCCAGCCCGCTGATGCGGGCGTCGAGGAGCCCGTGGTTGTACAGGTGGCCGCCGTCGCCGGCAACGCCGATGACCGGTTGGCGGTCGGAGAACAGCAGCGGCTCCACGACCACGACGTCACCGCTGTGCACCCCGCCGGGAACGTCGGAGAAGCCGCGCGCGGTCCCGGCGTAGACCTCGATCAGCCCGACCCGCGCCTGGTTGTCGGCGTCGCCGGCGAGCCAGTCGTTGAAGTCGGCGACACCCTGGAAGCGGGCGTCGGTGATCGGGTGGTCGCCGAGCTTGCCGAAGCTCGCGTCGCCGAGGTAGCGCAGCACGTTCCCGACCGACGACGGCTCGCCGTGGGCGCCCGCGCTGTCGTTGATGGCCACGGTGGCCAGCTCGGAGGCGTGCGAGCTCCCCCAGATCGACGACGCGGACGTCGCCGACCCGTTGCCCGAGCCCCCGCCGTAGCCGGCGGCGGCGTCCTGGTCGGCCGCCTGGTAGGCGTCGGCGCTGGCCTTGACGAGCCCGTTGACCTGCTGCAGCAGCTGCAGGAGCGTCCGGACGGCGGTGACCTGGCTGGAGTGCAGGGCGGCGTTCGCGGCGGCGACGGCGCTGCCGAAGCCCGCGAACGACGTCGGCTGCACGATGAGCCGCTCGAGGTCGCCGACGGCGTTGATGCCGTGGGCGATGATGCCGCCGACGTTGCCGACGGCAGAGCGCATCGCCTCGGGCTCAGCCCGGTACTCGCCGGCCATGGCTCTCCTTCCGCGGGTGGCTGCTCGGCAGAGCGTAAGTTCGGCCCCGGAAGCGGGCGGACGGCAAAAGTACCCACCGCGGCCCGTCGGCAAGTGGCCAAAATACCGGTTGGAAGCACCCCGATCTGGAGCCCAGCCGCATGAGTCTCACGCCAGAGCGCCCGTCCGAGATCGTGCTGCAGTCCCCGCCGATGCTCCCGAAGAGCTCGTCCGGCGGGATGATGCAGCTGATGATGTTCCTGCCGATGATGCTCGGCATGGGCGCGA
Organism: Amycolatopsis sp. NPDC051758; assembly: GCF_044453095.1. Classification (NCBI taxonomy): domain Bacteria; kingdom Bacillati; phylum Actinomycetota; class Actinomycetes; order Pseudonocardiales; family Pseudonocardiaceae; genus Amycolatopsis; species Amycolatopsis sp. NPDC051758. The sequence goes on from NZ_JBITCJ010000003.1 coordinate 812,484, forward strand.
TGTCGTTCGTCTACATCGGACGCGACGGCGGGGTGATGACCTACATCTTCGGCGCGTTGTTCATCTGCGCCATGGGCGGCATGGTGGTGATGTCGCTCGGCCGCGGCGGCATGGCGAAGAAGGCGCAGATCAACGACGAGCGCCGTGACTACCAGCGCTACCTCTCCGGGCTGCGCGCCCAGGTGCGCGACATCGCCGACGGCCAGCGCGCGGCCATGATCGCCGTCCAGCCCGACCCGGCCGACCTGTGGGCCTACGTCGAGAGCGGGAAGCTGTGGGACCGCCGGCGCACGGACTCGCAGTTCGCGCAGGTCCGCGCGGGCACCGGGCCGCAGCGGCTCGCGACGCCGTTGAAGGCGCCGCAGACGGTGCCGCTGGAGGACCTGGACCCGGTGTCCTCCACCAGCCTCAAGTACTTCATCCGCACCTACTCGACGGTGGACGGCCTGCCGGTGGCGTTGTCGCTGCGCTCGTTCGCCGCGGTCACCGTGGCCGGACGGCGCCCGGCCGTGCTCGGCCTGGTGCGAGCGCTGGTGTGCCAGCTCGTCACCTTCCACTCCCCCGCCGACCTGCGGGTCGCGCTGTGCGTGCCGGCGGACCGGCAGCACGACTGGGAATGGGCGAAGTGGCTGCCGCACGCGACGGCGGCCGGCGCGACCGACGCCGTCGGCTCCCGGCGCCTGGCCGCCGACTCGGCGGCCGGGCTGGCCGAGCTGCTCGGCCCGGACCTCGGCGAACGCCCCGCGTTCAGCCGCCGCGCGGCGGCCGAGCTCGACCTCCCGCACCTGGTGGTCGTCGTCGACGGCGGCAACGCCCACGGCGAGCCCCGGCTGATCGGCGAGGACGGCCGGCTCGGCGTCACGGTGATCGAGATCGGGCAGGAGCACCCGCGGACGTATTCGACCGAGCGGTTGCTGAGCCTGCACACCGCGACGGACTCCCTCGGCATGGTCGTCGGCGACGCGACCGAGCAGCGGCTCGGGTTCCTCGGCCGGCCCGACGTCCTCGACCGCGGCGCCGCGGAAGCGCTGGCCCGGATGCTGACGCCGTTGCACACCGCCGCGGCCGTCGTCGGCGAGGCGCCGATGTCGGCGACCTTCGGGCTGTCCGGCCTGCTCGGCATCGGCGATCCGCGCGACACCGACACCGCCGTCACCTGGGCGCCCCGCCCGGCCCGCGACCGGCTGCGGATCCCGCTGGGCGTCAACCCGGAAGGCCGGCCGGTGGAGCTGGACCTCAAGGAGTCGGCCGAAGGCGGGATGGGGCCGCACGGCCTGGTCATCGGCGCGACCGGGTCCGGCAAGAGCGAGCTGCTGCGGACGCTGGTGACGGCGCTGGCCGTGATGCACTCGTCGGAGACGCTGAACCTGGCGCTGATCGACTTCAAGGGCGGCGCGACCTTCGCCGGGATGACCGGGCTGCCGCACACCTGCGCCGTCATCACGAACCTGTCCGACGACCTCGCGCTGGTCGACCGCATGGCCGACGCACTCAACGGCGAGCTGCTGCGGCGCCAGGAGCTGCTGCACGCGGCCGGGAACTACGCGTCGGTGCGCGACTACGAGAAGGCCCGCGCGGACGGCACCCCGCTCGACCCGCTGCCGTCGCTGCTGGTGATCATCGACGAGTTCAGCGAACTGCTGTCCGCGCGCCCGGAGTTCATCGACCTGTTCGTCGCGATCGGCCGGCTCGGGCGGTCCCTCGGCATCCACCTGCTGCTGGCGTCCCAGCGGCTCGAAGAGGGACGCCTGCGCGGGCTGGACTCGCACCTGTCCTACCGCGTCGGCCTGCGGACGTTCTCCGCGGCGGAAAGCCGCGCGGTGCTCGGCGTCGCCGACGCGTACCACCTGCCGCCGGTGCCGGGGTCGGCGTACCTGAAGGCCGACACCGACACGCTGATCCGGCTCAAGGCGGCCTATGTCTCCGGTGAGCTGCCGCCGCGCAGCACGGTCGTGCGCGAGGACGGGCAGGAGCTGGGCGTCCTGCCGTTCTCGCTGGCGCCCGTCGAAATCCCGGTGACGACCGAGATCGAGGACGCGCCGAAAGCGGACGGCACCGGCGAGACGATCATCCACGCGATGCTCTCGCGGCTGGACGGCAAGGGCCCGGCCGCGCACCAGATCTGGCTGCCGCCGCTGAACGAGCCGCCGACGCTGGACCAGCTGCTGCCGCCGCTGGGCGAGGACGCCGCGCGTGGCCTGTGCCCGCTCGGCTGGGGCGGCAACGGCAAGCTGACGATCCCGGTCGCGCTGGTGGACAAGCCGTTCGAACAGCGTCGCGACATGCTGTGGGCCGACTTCTCCGGCGCGGGCGGGCACGCGCTGATCGTCGGCGCCCCGCAGACCGGCAAGTCGACGCTGATGAAGGACATCGCGGGCATGCTCGCGCTGACCCACACCCCGGCCGAGGTGCAGCTGTTCGTGCTGGACATGGGTGGTGGCGCGCTGGCCCCGATCGCCGGGCTGCCGCACACATCCGGCTACGCCACCCGCCGTGACGCGCAGCGCTGCCGCCGGGTCGTCGCCGAGCTGACGACGTTGCTCGAACAGCGCGAGGAGTTCTTCTCCGCCAACGGGATCGAGTCGATCACGACGTTCCGCCAGCGGCGTGCGGAGTTCACCGAGAGCACCGACGGCCGCGAGTTCGGCGACGTGTTCCTGTTCGTGGACAACTGGACCACGATCCGGCAGGAGTACGAGCAGCTGGAGGAGCAGATCACCGGGCTGGCCGCGCGCGGGCTCGGGTTCGGCATCCACGTGATCGTCTCGCTCAACCAGTGGATCGGCGTCCGCGCGCAGCTGCGTGACGCGATCGGCACGCGGTTCGAGCTGCGCCTCGGTGACCCGATGGACTCCTCCATCGACCGCAAGGTCGCGGTGAACGTCCCCGCCGATCGGCCCGGCCGCGGCATCACCGCGGAGAAGCTGCACTTCCTCGCGGCACTCCCCCGCATCGACGGCGACCAGCGCCCGGAGACGATCGGCTCCGGCGGGGTCGACCTGACACGCCGGATTTCCGAGGCCTGGAAGGGACCTCGCGCACCGCAGGTCCGGTTGCTGCCGCCGGAGGTCCCGCTGGACACGCTGGCCGCGGGCCCTGGCAAGCAGGTCACCTTGGGCATCGCGGAGTCGACGTTGCGCCCGGTGTACCTGGACTTCGCGGCGGACCCGCACTTCGTGGCCTTCGGCGACGTCGAGTCCGGCAAGAGTTCCCTGCTGCGCGCGATCGCCCAGGGCATCACGAAGGCGTACACACCGGAGGAAGCGGCGATCATCGTCGCGGACTACCGCCGCGGCCTGCTCGGCGCGGTATCCGATGCGCACCTGCTGGGCTACGCGGGTGCCGAGGGCAAGCTGACGGACCTGATCGGCGAGTGCGCCACGGCGATGCGCAACCGCCTGCCGGGCCCGTCGGTGACCCCGGAGCAGCTGCGCAACCGCTCGTGGTGGCGCGGACCGGAGCTGTTCGTCCTGGTGGACGACTACGAACTGGTGGCGACGGTCGGGCGGAACCCGTTGCAGCCGTTGCTGGAGTTCCTCCCGCAGGCCCGCGACATCGGCTTGCACGTGATCATCGTCCGCGGCTCGGGTGGCGCCGGGCGGGCGCTGTTCGAGCCGGTGCTGCAGCGGTTGCGGGAGCTGGGGTCGCCGGGGCTGATCATGTCGGGGACCAAGGACGAGGGTGCGCTGCTGGCGGACGTGAAGCCGTCACCGCAGCCGCCGGGCCGCGGGACGCTGGTTTCGCGGCGGCACGGGACCGGGCTGGTCCAGGTGGCGTGGACCAAGCCGGTGGAGAGCTGATCAGCCGCGCGCCAGGTCCCTGAGCTCACCGACGGACTTCCGCACCGCGGCGCCGTCCGGGCCCGGGAACTCGGCCGCCACGGCCGGCGGCAGCGGGCCGAGGACGAGGTCGAGCACCTCCTGCCGCTGTTCGGGCGTGACGGCGCCGAGGTCGAAGGTGCGGAAGCCGTGGACCGACGCCGCGTGCAGCTGCTCCGCCAGTTCGCGGTCGGTGACCGCCGCGGCGAGGTGGTCCACGACCCGGTAGTAGACGCCGCTGGACGCGGACCACATCCGCCCGTCCGGCAGCAAGATGTTCCCTGACACGGCTCTCCTCAGCGCGCCGGCGCGGTCATGTCGGCGGCAAAGCGGTAGTAACAAACCGCCCGATGCCGGCCTTCGTTCCAGTTGTCCGTCGTCGGTGTCACGACCTGGACGCGGACACCCGGGATCGGGCGAGCGTCGGCTTCGCACCGGGCCAGGGTGCGGTGGTACACCTCGACGATGTCCGGCATCGGGCCGTTCTCCAGCGGGAGCACCTCGAACGCCTCGCCGGTGTGCGTCTCGGTGCACGACCGCCGGACCACGTCGATGTTGCCCGAAACCGGCGGGGACCAGAAGCAGTCGCCCGCGGTGAGGTCCAGCCCGTGCGCCACGTTCTCGGGCAGCCGATCCTGACGGGACTGCTGCCACCACGCCGTCCCGGTGGCGGCCTGGTACGCGACCACACCCGCCCAGCCGGCGAAGGCCACCAGCCCGCAGATCACCAGGACCCGGCCCCGCTGCCCGCGCTTCCGGATCTGGACCAGCGCGACCACGGCGAACACCGGGGCGAGCAACCCGCCGAGCAGACCCGACACGAGCGTCACGATCGCGAAGCGGTTGACCGGCTGCTGGCGTCGTTCGGACCGCATCAGCTCGTCGAAGAGCTCAGGATCGTGCTGCGGCGCTGACATGGTTCCCCCTCGTGCCCGAACGGGAACCTTAACTCGCGTGGATCACCGAGCCGATCGTCGGTCACGGTCGGCAAGTTACCGACTTCGGTAGGTTCCGAAAAACCTCCCACGGAACTTACTTTGTGCTCGTCGCCCGAATTCGGGACGGACATCCGGATCACCTGGCCGAAGGGCATTTTCATGCGAATGTCGAGGGCTGTTGCCGCGGTCGGAGCGGCCGCCGCGGCGCTGAGCCTGGTCTCAGCGGGGGTTGCGGACGCCCAGGAGGACATCATCGGCGGGAGCACCGTCTCCTCCGCGCCGTGGGGCGCCCAGATCTACTGGAACAACGTCACCACCTACGGCGGTTTCGAGTGCTCGGGCACGATCATCGCCCCGCAGTGGGTGCTCACCGCCCAGCACTGCCTGAACGCGCCGGGCATGCACGTCAAGGTCGGCAACGTGACGCTCCAGCAGGGCACGAACGCCAACGTCGACCAGCAGAAGGCCTCGCCCAACGGCGACATCGCGCTGCTGCACCTGACCACCGCGGTGAACACGACGTTCATGAAGCTCGGCACCGGCAACCCGCCGTCCGGCTCCACCAACCAGATCTACGGCTGGGGCCGCACGCAGGGCACCAGTCCGCCGTCGAGCACCCTCAAGACCGCCAACGTCCGCGTCACCGGCACCAGCACGGACGCGTTCGGCGGCACGGCCATCGCCAGCGTCGGGGTCAACGGCGCGGCGTGGCACGGCGACTCGGGTGGCCCGGAGCTCTACAACGGCGTCCAGGTCGGCGTCTGCTCCACGGGCAACAACTCCGGCTCGAACCCGCAGGGCACGCAGAACTACGCGAGCATCGCGTCGAGCCGCAGCTGGATCCGCACCACGGCCGGCGTCTGACGGCCCGTGCCGGCCTCTCCGCCCGGGAGGCCGGCACGCGGCATACTCGCGGCCATGAAGTTCCGCACGCAGGTGCTGCTCGGCGGCAAGACCGCGACCGGCCTGCCGGTGCCCGCCGACGTCGTCGAGGCACTGGGGTCCGGCAAGAAGCCCGCGGTCACCGTCACCTTGGGCGGCCACAGCTACCGCACCACCGTCGCCAGCCGTGGCGGGCAGTTCCTCGTGCCGCTCAGCGCCGAGAACCGCGAGCAGGCCGGGGTCGCCGCCGGGGACGACGTCGAGGTCGAGATCACCCTCGACACGGCGCCGCGCGAACTGGAGATCCCGCCCGATCTCGCCGAGGCGCTCGCAGCCGATGAAGAGGCTCGAACCCGGTTCGAAACCCTGTCCTACAGCGCAAAACAGCGGTTCGTGCTGCCGATCGGGCAGGCGAAGACCGAGGAGACCCGGAAGCGGCGGGTGGCCAAGGTGATCACGGACCTGCGCGCCGGCAAGTGATGGACGCCCGCACGGTCCTGCGGGTGCTCGCCGCCCTGGCCGGGGCCGAGGTGTGGCTGGCCGGCGGCTGGGGCATCGACGCCCTCCTGGGCCGGCAGACCCGCGAACACCGCGACCTCGACCTGCTGCACCGCCTCGAGCAGGAATCCGATGTCCTGATGCGACTCGACGCGCTCGGCTACCGCGAAACCCTTGACCTGCGCCCGGTCCGGTTCGTCGTCTCCGACGGCACCACCGAGCTGGACCTGCACCCGCTGGTCTTCGCCGAAGACGGCTCAGCCGTCCAAGCCGCTCCCGAAGGGACTTTCCCTTACCCGGCGGACTGTTTTGTCCACGGGCACGTCGACGGCGTCGAAGTGCCGTGCGTGTCCGTGGCCCAGCAAGTCTTCTTCCACCAGGGGTACCCCCCGCAGCCGCACGACCTCGCGGACATGCGCCACCTCCGCGAGGCCTTCGGGGTGCACACCCACTTCTAGTCCACGACGGACGCCCGCAGCGCCGCCTTGTCCGGCTTCCCGGACGGCGCGACGGGCACCGACGAAACCACGCTGAAGCGCGCCGGCACCGCGGCCTCCCCCAGCTCGGCCGCCACCGCCTTGCGCACTTCGTCCAGATCCGGTGAGTGCCCCGGAACCGGCACCACGAAGGCGACCGCGGCCTCGCCGGTCTGCAGGTCCGGCACCGCCACGACGTACGCCTGGTCGACGTCCGGGTGCGCGGCGATCGCCTGCTCGATCGGGCCGGTGTAGTGGATGATCGCATTGACGATCACCACGTCGCGCGCGCGGCCGGACAGGTGCAGGTACCCCTCGGCGTCGAGGTGCCCGAGGTCCTGGGTGCGCACCCAGCCGTCCTGCCGCACCTCGGCCGTGGTCACCTCGTCGTGCCAGTAGCCCGCGAACGCCGACGGCGTCCGGACCCAGATCTCGCCTTCCGTCCCGGCCGGCACCGGCGCCCCTTCGGGGCCGCGGACCTCGATCTCGACGGTGTCACACGCTTTCCCGACGGACCCGGGTCCCTCGGCCGCCCGGGAGATCGTCAGCATCCCGGTCTCGGTCTGCCCGTAGGCGTGGTGCATCGCGGGCCCGATCAGCTCGGCCGCCTCGGCCAGCTTGTGCGGCGGCACCGGCGAGCCGGCCACGATCAGCGTCCGGAGATCACTCAGGTCGACGTCCTCGGCGCGCAGCACGTCCAGGACCTGGTGCAGGCGTGGCACGGTCATCAGCGCCGCGGTCACCTTCAGCCGCGGTAGTACCCACGGGAAGTCCGGCAGCTCCGCCGGGATCACCGCCGTCCCGCCGGCGAACAGGCACAGTGCCAGCTGTTCGAGCATCACCGCGCTGGTGAGCGTGCCGAACAGCAGGAACCGCCCGAACCCCGCGCCGAGCCGTTCGTGGGCCGAGCCGGGCACCGGGGCCTGCCACACCCGGGCCTCGCTCAGAGCGCGGTAGCTGAAGGCGACCCCCTTGGGGACGCCGGTGCTGCCGCTGGTGAACACGACCGTCGCGATGTCGTCCGGCCGCCCGCACGGCACGGGTTCTTCGTAGGCCCCCAGCAGGTCCGGCCCGATCCGCAGGATCAGCGCCCCGGCGACGGTGCCGAGCAGCTCCGGCGACTCCGAAGCCTCGTCGACGACCAGCGCCCGGACGTCGCCGACGACGTGCCGCAGCTGCGGCACCGGCAGGCCCGCGCGCACCCCGACGACCCGGCAGCCGAGCACCTGCGCGGCGATGATCGCCGCAAAACCCTCCGCGGTGACGGCGGTGGCGATGCCGACGCCGTCACCCGGCCCCAGCCCGGCCGCCCGCAGGCCCGCGGTGAGCCGGCCGATCAGCTCCCGCAGCTCGCCGCGTGACGTGACGCGCGAGCCGTGTTCGAACGCGGGAACCTCCGGGGCGCGCCCCAGCTCGTCCAGCAGTGCCTGCGGGTGGATCATCTCGGGCCGCCTTCCGTCCGGGGCTCCCGGTCTACCGGGCGGATCTCAGAATTTCGGCAGAGGAACCGGCCGGGGTGTTGACCACCGTGCGATCATCAACCGTCGACGCCGCGCACGGCACCCCCGGTCACCCCCGGCGAGCGGTGCCGCGGCCGGCGCGTGACCAGCGGATTTCCCTTGTCCGCCAGGGCTTACCGCCGGGCTGGGACCGCGTCGGCGGGCACTGGAGCGCGCCCCCGTCCGGAGGCGGGACCACCCCTGTGGGTATAAGTGCCGTCAGTGCGACCGGCAGTTGTGCCGTTTGACCACACCATGCTCTTTCCTAGCGTGAGTTTCACACCGCGGCGGACCGCCGCGCCAGGGGAATTCGCTTCAGGAAGGAGGTGGCCCGTCGATGTCCAGTCCGGGATTCCAGGCAGATTCCGCTGCCATGACGCGCGCCGTCCAGGGTTTCGAGGAAACCGCGACGAACGCCAAGTCCACGATGGCCAGCTTGGAGTCCGAGCTGACCGAGGCGCTGCGCAACTACAAGGGTGACCAGGCTGTTGCGTTCTGGGACCTGCAGCGCCGGCTCCAGGAGAAGATGACGGTGGCGGTGAAGGAGCTCGACACCATGTCGCAGCTCGTGCACACCAGCCACCAGAACTACGGCCGCGGCGACGCCGACGTCCACCAGAGCTTCCAGGGGGTCGGCAACTCCCTCGAGGGCTCGGGCGTGATCCCCCGCCTCAACCCCTGACCCGAGAGGACGTACCGATGGCCGACGTCGTCGAAATCAACTTCGCCGCGCTGCAGCACAGCTCGGCGTCCCTGGCCGCCAAGGCCAAGGCACTCACCTCGCAGCTGGAGCAGCTGCACCAGAACCTCCAGCCCATCACCGCGACCTGGTACGCCTCCGGCAGCTCCGCCGGTGACGCCGCTCGCCAGTCGGAGACCCGGCTGCGCCAGGCCACCGCGGACATCGTCGCCATCATCGCGCAGTTCGGCGGCAAGGTCGGCGAGGCCCACGACCTCCAGCAGAGCCTGGAGAACCGCAACCAGGGGCTGTTCGCGGGCTGATCCGCGCCCAGACGTCGGTCGGCCGGTGCGGGAAACCCCCCGCTCGCACCGGCCGACCGGCTTTCCTCCGTACCTGAGAAAGTGCGACCAGAGAGCCGGGACCCGATGCACGACCAGTCGTACTACGTCCACCTGGAATCGCTGAAGGACTTCGTGCGGGAGCTGGAGACCCAGATCCACGCGATGTCCAAACCGAACGACTTCCTGCTCACCCTCGGCCAGGAACCGCTGCTGTTCGGCGAGTTCGGCGAGGCCGGGTCGCTGGCCGACGCCCACCGGGCCGCGGTCTCGGAGATGCAGGGCCTGCTCGACCAGGTCCGCAGCGCGATCGGGTTCGCGCAGGACGTCACCACCACGGTCGCCGACGGTTACCAGAACGCCGACCAGTCGGTGGCCGGCGACCTGCACAGCTCGGGCGCGGTCACCGGCCTGCTCGACCCGGTGCTCGGCCTGCTGGGACTCGGTGACTCGGACGGGAGCCGCAAGGGATGACGAACACCGCGCACACCAACTTCGCCGCGTACAGCCACCAGCAGCTCTACGCGATGCTCCAGGCCGGCGACCCGAACAGCGCGCGGCACGCCGCCGACAAGTGGAAGTCCGCCGCGCTGCACCTGCACGAGCAGTCCCACAACCTGAACTCCGAGCTGACCGAGTTCAAGGACGAGTGGACCGGCGGCGCGGCCGACCAGTACCAGCGGATGATCGTCGACCTGGCGAACGGCATCTCCAAGGTGGCGCAGACCGCCGAGGCGATGAACGTGATGCTCGACGACGCCGCCGACGCGCTGGTCAAGGCCAAGAAGGAGATGCCGCCGCCGGTGTCGGTGCCGGACGTCTCGCCCGCCGACGTCGCGCTCGCGGTGAACCCGCCGCTGCTGCCGCCGGACGCCTCGCCCGCCGTGATGCAGGCCGCCGCGCAGCAGCGCCAGCAGGCCATCACCAACGTCGAGGCGCAGCAGGCCGCCGCCAACGCCGCGGGATCCGCGCACGGCAAGGCGATCGTCGTGATGACCGAGCTGGCCGGCCAGTACACCACCGCCGAGGACTCGATCCCGGCTTCGCCGAACGCCGTGCAGACGCCGACCACCCCGCCCGCGGGCGGCGGCGCGGGAACCGCGGGTTCGCCCGGGCTCGTCGGCAACGGCGTCACCGATCCCGGTGTGGTCGTCACCCCGGCCGACGGGCACCCGCTGCCGTCGACGGGCACACCGCAGCAGCCGGGGACGACCGTGCCGACGTCCAACCCGCTGTTCGGCGACATGTTCACCGCCGGGCTGGCCGCGGCCTCGGCCGCCGCGTTCGGCCGGTTCGGCTCGATCATGCCGAAGGTGCCGTCGTGGGCCACCGGCAAGGATCCCAAGGACGGCAAGGAAGAAGAGCCCGGCACGAAGCTCGGCGGTGGCGGCGCGGGGGTCGAAGGCGGCGCCGGCGGCGGCATCCCGATCGGTGGGGGTGACGCACCGTCGATCGGCGGCGGCGTTCCCGGCGGGATCGGCGGCATCGGCGGGGGCGGCGACGGTCCGGCGGCCCACTCCGGCCTGGCCGGCGACGGCGGCGCGGGCAACGCCCTGTCCGGGCTCGCCGGCGGTGCGGCCGGGGCCGCGGGCGCGGCGGCCGCCAAGGGCGCGATGCCGATGATGCCCATGATGCCGATGGGCATGGGCGGCGGCGGGGACATGGGGTCCGGGCGCCGGATCCCGGCGTGGCTCGTGGAGACGGAGAACGTCTGGGGCCAGTCCGCCCCGGTCGCGCCGCCGGTGATCGGCGAAGAGCCGGAAGCCTACTGATCACACGCTGACTCATCGAGAATGGAGGCGGGCCGTGACGGCTGCCGGCTATCGTGTCGCCCCGGCCCGCCTCGACACCGTGGCGGGCGAGTTCGGCACGCGGGCGGAAACGCTTTCCTCGGCGCAGTCCGCGGTGGCGGGTGAGAAGGTGCCGGCCACGGCTTTCGGCCACGTCAGCGCGTCCACCGCCGCGGCCAAGACGTTCGAGAAGACGATGACGGAGCTGGGCGGGAAGCTCGGCTCCGACGTGACGGCGCTTCGCAAGCTCCAAAGTGGACTGACCACGTCGGCCGCCGGGTACCGCCGCGCCGACGCGCAGGTCGCCGCGATGTACCGGGCCCTGATGCCCGAGGATCCGCTGCCGGCCGCCGGGAACCCGGCGGGCATCGGCGGCGCGGCCGACACCGGCGCGTGGGGCCGGGCGATCACCGCCAACCGCGCGAAGGTCTCGGACGCGCTGACGGCCGAGCGCTCCCGGTTGGCGTCGTTGACCGACGCCGACGAGATCAAGCGCTCGCAGGCGCGGATCTCGCTCTACGAAGACATCCTGGCCAACAACCGGCAGATCCTGAAGTTCGACCCGTCGGGCAACGGCCGGATCGCCGAGCTGGTCGGGCACATCGAGCCGGGGACGCGCAACGTCGGGCTGTTCGTGCCCGGCGTCAACACGCAGATGTCCAACTTCGACGCCTACGCCGGCCTCGGGCGCAGCCTGGTGGCCGCGGACCCGACCGGGCGGACCGCGATGGTCGTCTGGGCCGACGGGGTGTTCCCGCAGAACCCGGTGGTGCAGGGGCCGTCCGCGAGCTACGCGGAGGCGATGGCGCCGGACCTGAAGCACTTCACCGACGACCTGCGCGGCGAGATCGCCGGCCACGCCGGTTCCGACGTCACGCTGACCGCGATCGGGCACAGCTACGGCGGCGCGACCGTCGGGCTGGCCGAGACGCAGGGCCTCGACGTCGACCGTGTCCTGCACGTCGAATCGGCGGGCATGGGCCACGGCGTGTGGTCGCCGGCCGACCTGCCGGCGAGCCAGGCGGGGGTGCAGCGGTTCTCGATGACCGCGCCGCTCGACCCGATCGAGGTCGCGCAGGGCAACGCGTGGGGCCTGGAGTGGACCGGCATCGGCCACGGCGCGGACCCGGACACCTTCCCCGGCGTCACCGAGCTGGAAACCGGCCGCTCCGCCGACGGGGAGCAGCTGTGGGGGCTTTCGTCGCACAGTGACGTGCTCAAGCCGGGTTCGGAGTCGTGGACGAACATGTACCGCGTCGTCACCGGCGGGCCGACCACGGCCAACGGCACGTTCGACCCGAATGGCATCCTCGAGAACGGCGTCGAGTTCCTCAACAACGGGGGTGTGCTGCGATGAGCGTCGAACTGGACCGCCTGGCGGGTGAGCTGACGGACGTGATCAACGGCGTCGCGGCGGTGTTCGGCGATGCGGCGGACCCGACGGTGAACGGCGAGCTCGACTGCGACCCGACCCGGCCCGGCAACCTGCTGTGCTGGCAGTACGGCGTCCGGCTCGAACACCCCGGCGAGCCGGAACGCCGCCTGACCGAGGTGATCCTCCCGACGCTGGAGCAGCGCGGCTGGCAGGCCCACGACCGCAGCACCCCGCGCGAGCTGATCGCCCGCTTCAGCCGCGAAGGCGCGGACTTCACGGTGCACGTCGCCCGCGCGAGCCACGCGGTCGCGATCATCGGCTCCACCCGCCCCGTCCCCGCCTGACGAGATGCCCCGCCAATCACGCGAGATGCCCCTCCAATCACGCGAGATCGCTCCCCAATCACGCGAATCCCGCGCCTGATCACCCGACCCGACCCTCCAGGTACGCGAACCGACCGTCTGGGTACGCGAGTCGTCCGTCCAGGTACGCGAGTCGACCGTCTGGGTACGCGAGTCGTCCGTCCAGGTACGCGAGTTCGCCGTTCCGGTACACCGAACTCGCGTGATCAGAGGCGGATCTCGCGTGATTGAGCGCGTAACTCGCGTGATTGGAGGGGCATCACTCGTGATTGGAGGGGCGACACGGCCTACGGAGTGAAGCGGGAGGGGCGCCAGCCTCGCTTGCGGGCCCGTCGAACGGCCGCGACCGCAACCCCGGCAGCCGCGGCCAGGGCCACGCCGGCCAGCGCGATCGTGCCCGCCGCGATGTCCGACGACGCCGGGACCGGCGCCGCGGCCGGGACCACCGCGGGTCCCTTCCCGAGCGAAACGACCGAGCCCGGCGGGGCCGCGTCGGCCGGCAACGTCGAGGACACCGCCGCGTAGGCGTCCAGGACTCCCCAGCCCAGACGCGGGTCGTGGCCACCCGAAGCCGGGCGGTGCGCGGTGAGCGTGAGCCGGGTGAGGACCTGGTCGCCGGTGAGCTCCGGGTGGTACGCGCGGACCAGCGCCGCGACCCCGGCGACATACGCCGCCGCGAGGCCCGGGTCGGTCACCGGGAAGCGGTGCGCGACCGCGCCACCCGCGCCCGCCGACGTGCTGACCAGCTCCGCGCCGGGCGCGGCGACACCGACGTAGTCCCCCGCTTCGGTCTGCACCGGCTCACCCGCGGGGTTCACCGACCCGACGGCCAGGACGCCGGTCGTCGCCGTCGGGTACGTCCGCGTGCCCTGCTGGGTCGCCGACGCCGCCGAGACGACCACCGAGCCTTCCGCACGCGCCCGCGCCACCGCCCCGGAAAGCGCCGGGCTGTCGAACGCCGCCGGGACGGCCACGAGGATGACCCCCGCCCGCCGGTCGACGGCCGTGTCGATCGCCCCGGCCAGCGCGCCCGGGTCACCGCCGTCCCTCGACGAGCTGTCGGTGTACCGGATCGGCAGGAGACGCGCTCCCGGTGCAACACCGGCGAACGTCGTCGACGGATCCGGTTGCGCGGCGACGATCCCGGCCGCGATCGTGCCGCGGCCGTCGCAGTCGGAGCTTTCGGTGCCCGCGCCGCCTTCGAGCTGCCCGGGCGCGAACTGGCCGTTGAGCCCGTCGACGCCGGTGCCGATGACGGCCACCAGCTGGCCGGCCCCCCGGGTCAGCGGCCAGAGCCGCGCGGGGTCGACCAGGCGCTGGCCCCACGGGACCGCGCCGGTGTAGGTGCCGGAGGGGTTCGCGCACTGCGCTTCGGGGGCCGCGGAGGCCGCCACGGGCAGCCCGACCACCATCAGGCCCGCCGCCGCGAGCGCCGCTGCGAACCGCACCCGAATCCTCCCGAAAGCCGGTGGCGGAAAAGGACTTCCGCCACCGGTCAGTCTAGCCGGGAAAGGCCCGTCAGCGAAGGTCCATGCCCAGATCCAACGCGGGTGACGAGTGGGTCAGCCCGCCCACCGACAGATAGTCCACACCGGACTCGGCGTAGGCTTTACCACGGTCGAGGGTGAGCCCACCAGAGGATTCCAGCCGCGTCTTCGGGGAGACTTCGTCGCGGCGCGCCACCGCCTGCCGGCACTCGTCCGGCGTGAAGTTGTCCAGCAGCACCTCGTCCGCTCCCGCGGCCAAGGCCTCCTCGAGCTGCTCGAGCGTGTCGACCTCCACCTCGCACGGCAGTTCCGGCGCGTGCGCCCGGGCCGCGGCGAGCGCCGCCGTCACCGATCCCGCCGCGACGACGTGGTTGTCCTTGATCAGCACCGCGTCACCCAGGCCGAGCCGGTGGTTCACCCCGCCGCCGCAGCGGACGGCGTACTTCTGCAGCAGCCGCAGCCCCGGCAACGTCTTGCGGGAGTCCCGGATCGCGGCACCGGTACCGTCCACTTCGGACACCCAGGCGGCGGTCGCGGTGGCGACGCCGGACAGGTGGCAGAGCAGGTTCAGCGCCGTGCGCTCGGCGGTGAGCAGCCCGCGGACCGGGCCGCGCAGCACCAGCGCGGGCTCCCCCGCGACCAGCCGATCGCCGTCCTCGCGCCCGGCCAGCACTTCGTAGTCCTCACCCAGCACCATGTCGAACACGGCCAGGGCCACCGGCAGCCCGGCGACCACACCGTCGACCCGCGGCGTCAGCTCGGCCAGCGCGGTCGCGTCTTCCGGCACGGTCGACGCGGTGGTCGCGTCGGGCCCGTATCGCAGGTCTTCGCCCAGCGCCGTCGTGACGACGCGCTTCACGTCTTCGACGTCGAGGCCCGAAGCGGCGATCAGGCGGAGGACCGGTTCGGAGATCGGGAACGTCATGCCACACCCTCCAGGGGGATCGGGTCCGCCAGCACCGGCTGGCCGGACGGGCTGAGCCGGACGTGCTGACTGCGCCGCCACCGGTCGTCCGGCGCCGGGAAGTCGGTGCGCACGTGGCAGCCGCGCGACTCGGTGCGCCGGACGGCCGCGGTGAGCAACGCCTGCGCCACCACGGTCAGCGCCGCGTCCTCGACCGCCGCGTGTGTCCACAAGGGACTGTCCTGGACGGACAGGTCGAGCACCGAACCCGCCGCCGCCAGCCCGTCGGCGTCGCGGCCGATCGCCGCGTACCGGCTCATCACACGCTGCAGCGAGTCGCGGTCGGCGGCCGGCGCGGTCGTCCACGACGGCAGCCGACCCCGAGAAGGATCCGCCAGCAGACCTGCGGCCAGGTCCGCCATGACGGCCTCCGCAACGCGCTGCCCGACGACCAGCCCTTCGAGCAAACTGTTGGACGCCAACCGGTTCGCGCCGTGCAGGCCGGTCCGCGCCACCTCACCGGCGGCGTACAGACCGGGCACCGACGACCGTCCGTCCACAGTGGTCACCACGCCGCCGCACGAGAAGTGCGCCGCCGGGGTCACCGGGATCGGGTCGTGTGCCGGGTCGAGCCCCAGCACCCCGCACGCCGCGAACACCGTCGGGAAGCGCTGGGCGAACCCGGCGATCCCGGTCGCGTCGAGGAAGACGTGGTCGTCGACACCGCCCGGCGCCGTCCCCATCCGGCGGGTGATGGCCGCCGAGACGACGTCACGCGGCGCGAGGTCGCCGAGCGGATGCACACCCGCCATGACCGAAAAGCCGGCGCCGTCGACCAGGGTCGCCCCCTCGCCGCGCACCGCCTCGGTGACGAGCGGGCAGCGGCCGCGCGCACCCGGCGTGTAGAGCACCGTCGGGTGGAACTGGACGAACTCGATGTCCGCGACGGTCGCCCCGGCCCGCAGCGCGAGCGCGAGCCCGTCACCGGTGGCGATCTCGGGGTTCGACGTCGCCTGGTAGAGCTGCCCGATCCCGCCGCTGGCCAGCAGCACCGCCGGCGCCCGGACGACACCGAGCACGCCGTTGTGGTCGAGAACCGTCACCCCGGCGACCCGCCCGCCCGGCGTGCGGAGCGCGTCGACGGCGATGTGGTGTTCGAGCACCGGCACCCGCACCTGCCCGGCCTGCGCGACCAGGGCGCGCTCGACCTCGGCGCCGGTGGCGTCGCCGCCCGCGTGGATGACGCGGAACGCGCTGTGCCCGCCCTCGCGGGCGCGGGCCAGCAGGCCGTCTCCGGAAGAATCGAACTTCGCGCCGTCCGCGCGGAGCCGGGCGACCGCGGCCGGGCCGCCGTCGAGGATCGAGCCGACGGCAGCTTCGTCGCACAGCCCGGCCCCTGCGGTGAGGGTGTCCTCCGCGTGCTTGGCGACCGAGTCGTCGAGGTCGTGCTGATCCTCCAGGACCACCGCGACGCCGCCCTGGGCCCAGCGTGTGTTGCCGTCCGCGACGGCCGCCTTGGTGACCACCAGGACGTGCAGCCCGAGAGCCTGCGCGCGCAGCGCCGCCGTCAGGCCCGCGACACCACTGCCGATCACGACCAGATCCGCGCGGGCTTCCCAAACCGGGGTTTTCGCCCGTAAGTCATTAACCGACGTGGTCATTCTCCGCCGCCAGGCTGCCCGATCTCGATCATCCGCTGCACCGACGCCTTGGCGCGGGCGGCGGTTTCGAGATCGACGTGGACCTCGTCGAGACCTTCGCGCAGGCAGCGCAGCAGCGCCGCCGGGGTGATCATCTTCATGTACCGGCAGGACGCACGATCGTTCACCGCGCGGAAGTCGATGCCCGGCGCGGCCTTGCGCAGCTGGTGGATCATGCCGATCTCGGTGGCCACCAGGACCGACTTGGCCTTCGTGTCGCGGGCCTCGTGGACCATGTCACCGGTCGAGAGGATCTTGACCCGGTCCGGCGCCACGGCGCCCTCGCCGGCCAGGTAGAGCGCCGACGTCGCGCAGCCGCACTCGGGGTGGATGAACAGGTCGGCGTCCGGGTTCTCGGCCGCGCGGGCGGCCAGTTCGGCACCGTTGATGCCCGCGTGGACGTGGCACTCCCCCGCCCAGATGTGCATGTTCTCCCGGCCGGTCACGCGCTTGACGTGCGCGCCGAGGAACTGATCCGGCAGGAAGAGAACCTCCTGGTCAGCAGGGATGGAGGCGACAACGTCGACCGCGTTGGACGACGTGCAGCAGATGTCCGTTTCGGCCTTCACCTCGGCCGTCGTGTTGACGTAGGAGACGACGACGGCGCCCGGGTGCTCGGCCTTCCAGGCCCGCAGCTCGGCTCCGGTGATGGAGTCGGCCAGCGAGCAGCCGGCCCGCGCGTCCGGGATCAGGACGGTCTTCTCGGGGGCGAGGATCTTCGCGGTCTCGGCCATGAAGTGCACACCGCAGAAGACGATGGTGGACGCGTCGCTGCTCGCCGCGATGCGGCTGAGCGCGAGCGAGTCGCCGGTGTGGTCGGCGATGTCCTGGATCTCCGGGACCTGGTAGTTGTGCGCGAGCAGGACCGCGTCGCGCTGCTTCGCCAGGCGCCGCACCTCCTCCGCCCAGGCGGCGTTCGCCTCGACCCCGCCGAACGGGGTGAGACCTTCCGGAACCAACGTGGTGGTCATCTGGCCCTCCTGGACCTGTCTCCGGTTTTCGCCTTATAATCGAAAACCGTGCGAAGTCATCTTAACACCCAGGCCCCCCTCGCCCACGAGGTTTTGGGAGCGGTCGTTCAAGTGCGCTCGGACACACTCCGGGTGCTGCTGTGGCGGCGCGCGCTCGATCCGCACCTCGGCCGCTGGTCACTCCCGGGCGGGCGGCTGCGGCCCGACGAGGACGTCGAAACGTCCATCCGGCGCCAGCTCGCCGAGAAAGTCGACGTCCGCCAGCTGAAACACGTCGAGCAGCTCGCGGTGTTCAGCGACCCGCACCGCGTCCCCGGCCCGCGCGTGGTCGCGACGGCGTTCCTCGCGCTGGTCCCCTCCGACGTCGACCCGGAGGTGCCCGAGGACACCGAATGGCACGACATCGCGAAGCTGCCTCGTACGGCGTTCGACCACGAGTCGATCGTGCTTCGAGCACGCGACCGGCTCCGGTCCAAGCTCTGCTACAGCAACCTCGGGTTCGCCCTGGCGCCGGAGGAGTTCACGATTTCCGCGCTGCGCGGGCTCTATTCGGCGGCGCTGGGCTACCGCGTCTCGGCGACCAACCTGCAGCGGGTGCTGTCACGGCGCGGGCTGCTGGTTCCCACTGGTCACACGGCCGCGCCGGGCCGCGCCGGCGGGCGCCCGGCGGCCCTCTTCTCCTTCGCCGGCAAGGGCATGCAGATCACCGATCCGTTTGCGGTGTTCAAGCCGCCGAACCGGTGACCGTGCTGCGGGCGCAGCGTTCTCCCCTTACGGTTGACGCGTGACCGAGCCGGAACCGGAAAGCAGCGCGACGACGACGATCCTGCCGTTGTTCCCGTTGCAGACGGTGCTGCTCCCGGGAACGAAGCTCCCGTTGCACATCTTCGAACCGCGGTACCGGCAGCTGACCGCCGACCTCGTCAGCGGCACGGTGCCCGGCCGCGAGTTCGGCGTCGTCGCCCTGCGGTCGTCGCTGACCCGCGAGGTCCGTGGTCTGGACCAGCTGTACGAGATCGGCTGCAGCACGGTGCTGCGCGAGGCGAAGCGCCTGCCGGACGGCCGTTTCGACGTCGTGACCCAGGCCGTGCGCCGCTTCCGGCTGCAGGATCTGGACTGCGTTTCGGCGCCGTACCTGATCGCGTCGGTCGAGTGGGTCGACGACGACCCGGTGGCCCCGTCCGGCGACATGGCCGAGCGCCTGGCGGTGGTCGCGCGCGGCGCCCACCAGCGCTACTGCGAAACGGCGTGGCGCAGCGACGACTGGACCCCACCGCCGGCGGACACCGAGCTCGCAGAGCTGGCTTACCAGCTGGCCGCGGACTGCCTGCTCCCGCTGGAGGACCGCCAGCGCCTGCTGGAGGAACGCCACCCGCTGCGCCGCCTGCGCATCGCCTGCCGCCTGCTGACGCGCGAGGCGGGCTTCCTGAACACGCTCGGCGCGGTGCCGCTGCCACCGGGCGAGCTCACGGACATGAGCCGCCCGGCCAGCCTGAACTGACCGCAGCCCAGGGCCCCGCCCTTCCCTGGGGGCTGACCCCGGTCCAGTTTATCGACCCGCGCCGACAAAACCGGCCGAGAAGCGGATTCCCGGCCCAGCTGTCCACAACCGGACCTGCCTGGGGACAACTGGCGCCGAACGCACCCAATGTGGCGTTCGGTGCATGCCATGCACCCAATGTGGCGTTCGGTGCATGCCATGCACCCAATGCGGCGTTCGGTGCATCCCACGCACCCAATGTGGCGTTCGGTGCGTCAGATGCACCCAACGCCACATTGGGGCGCATGAGCCGCGGCAGAAGCAGCCAGGAGCAGGTCAGGAACCGGAACCAGACTCGGACCCCGAGCCACCAGAGCCGCCGTTGCCGTTCCCGCCGCCGTTGCCGAACTTGTTCCACACCTTGCCCGCCGCACCCGACACCGCTTCGCCCACATCGCTGAACACCTTCGTCAGCGGGTCCGTGGACGTGTTCCACGAGTCCTTGTACGACTTGGCCGCCGACTTCAGGTCGTCCTTCCAGTCCGAGGACGGGGTGTCGTCGTCGCGGCGCGGGTAGTCGCCCGCGAGGATCGCGCGGTACTCCTCCGACGCCGCCCAGCGCTGCAGCTGCGCCGCGCGGACCACCGCGAACGGGTGGGTCTCCGTCTCGACGAACTTGAGCTTGAGGAAGCTGTCGCGGATGTCCTCGACCGACTCGTACTCGGTCGCCTGCTGCAGGAACGACGGGATGTCGATGCGGGACGGGTCGACGCCGCCGGCGATCTGGATCTGCGCGCGCAGCGCCGCCGTCGGGTCCTGGCCGCACAGCAGCCCGGCGCGGTCGCACGACAGCTCGGCCTTGCGGTACCACTCGCGCAGCGCCGCGATGATCGCGCGAATGCCGAGCGCGCTGACCGGCGTCCACGACAGCGACATCTGCAGGCCGATCAGGCGCACCATGATCGTGCGGTAGACCGTGTGCCCGGACAGCACGTGCCCCATCTCGTGCCCGATCGCGAACCGCAGCGACTCGTGGCTCATCAGCTCGACGAGCCCGGTGCTGACCCGGATGAACGGCTCGTCCATGCCGACGGCCGACGCCTGGATGCGCGGGTCCTGGTAGACGAACAGGTTCGGCACGGCGGGCAGGTCGAGCGTCTCGGCGCATTCGTGGCGGAGCCGGTCGAGCTCCGGGTACTGCTTCGGCCCGACGCGGATCGACGACGCGAGCGCCATCAGCCGCTCGCCGCGCTCGTTGTAGAAGCCCGAAACGGTCTTGACGACCTGGGCGAACCCGGGCACCGCGCGCAGCGTGGCGAGCGCGCCGCGGTCCACCGGGTGTTCGTAGGCGCGCGGGCTGATGCCCGGGAAACGGACGGCGTTGTGCCGCGAGACCTCGATGTCTTCGGTCACTGCTGGAACCCCCTGTGGTCGAGGGCACCAGCCTAGGGGAAAACGGTCATCCGAGGCGGCGGCCCAGATCGTCCCGCCCGTTCCAGGTGGCCAGCATGCTGTAGGTGACCGACACGCCGAGCGGGCCGGTGAGCAGCACCCACCACGAATCCAGGCGCGGCGCCAGCTCGATCACCGAGCCGAGCGCGGGCGGGCTGCCGATCGCGTAGTGGCTGTTCGCCCAGCCGACGCCGAGCAGCATGGCCAGCGCGCTCGCGAGCGCGACGCCGAGCACCGCGCCGAGGAACACGACCGGCCCGCGGCGCTCGCGCAGCAGCCACACGACGACGCCGACGACGATCCCGAGCCCCAGGGTCAGGAAGCCGAACACGGCGAGGTCGTCGAAGCGGTGCCAGCTCTCCAGCTCCAGGGCGCCCTGGGTGCCGTCGGCGGCGATGATGCGGACGCGTTCCGGCGGCGCGAGCCGCGACCACACGAAGGCGAGCGGGAAGCTGAGCACGGTCAAGACCCCGAACACGCTCACCGCGGGCAGGATGTCCGCCTTGACGACGACCTTCGGCCGCCGCTCCCGGAACAGCACGGGCACCGACCACGGACCGGCCACGGCCGACGGCCGGTGCGCGGGCCCCGACGACTCACTCACCCGGACTCCCTCCTGCTGCGCGTTGCCACCGAGGGTAACCGGTCGGTGTGCGAACGCCGTCAGCCGCTCGCCGTGTCGCCGCGCCGCACCTCGGCCGGCGCCGTGAACGACTCGTTCACCGCGCCGGACGTCATGAACGACCCGTTCATGACGTCCTCAGCCGCTCGCCGTGTCGCCGTGGCGGCTGCAGCGGGCCGTCCAGCCGAGCGGGCTCACCTGGACCACCAGCCGGCGCGCGCAGAACGTGCAGTAGCGCGGTGGCTCCAGCGCCGTCCGCGGGTTGTGGCACGCCGGGTGGTCCGCACCACCCGGCGACGTCTGTCCACAGTGGACGCAGAAGGTCGCGGGAACCGGTGTGTCAGAGGCTGTCACTGAGGGCCTTGATGGGCATCTTGAGCTCGTCGAGCATCTCGAGGTCCGCCGAAGCCGGGCGGCCCAGGTTGGTCAGGTAGTTGCCGACGATGATCGCGTTGATCCCGCCGAGCATGCCCTGCTCCGCGCCGAGGTCACCGAGCGTCAGCTCACGGCCGCCGGCGAAACGCAGCATCGTGCGCGGCATCGCGAGGCGGAACGCCGCGACCGTGCGCAGGGCGTCCTTGCCCTCGACGATTTCGTAGTTCTCGTACGGCGTGCCCGGCTGCGGGATGAGGAAGTTCATCGGCACCTCGTGCGGGCTCAGCTCGGCCAGCTGCACGGCGAACTCCGCGCGCTGCTCGACCGTCTCCCCCATGCCGATGATGCCGCCGCAGCAGACCTCCATGCCCGCCGCGGCGACCATCCGCAGCGTGTCCGCGCGCTCTTCCCAGGTGTGCGTCGTGACCACCGACGGGAAGTGCGAGCGCGCCGTCTCGAGGTTGTGGTTGTAGCGGTGCACGCCCATCTCGACGAGCTCGTCGACCTGCTCCTGCGTGAGCATGCCGAGCGAGCAGGCGATCTGGATGTCGTTGCCGTCCTCACGGATGGCCTTGACACCCTCGCGGACCTGCGAAAGCAGCCGCTTGTCCGGACCGCGGACGGCGGCGACGATGCAGAACTCCGTCGCGCCCGTCTCGGCGGTCTGGCGGGCGGCCTTGACCAGGTTCGGGATGTCGAGCCACGCCGAGCGCACCGGCGTCGGGAAGCGGCCGGACTGCGAGCAGAAGTGGCAGTCCTCGGGGCAGCCGCCGGTCTTGAGGCTGATGATGCCCTCGACCTCGACCTCCGGCCCGCACCAGCGCATCCGCACCTCGTGCGCCAGGGCGAGGAGGTCGGGCAGCCGGTCGTCGGGCAGCCGCAGCAGCTCGAGGACTTCGGCTTCACCCAGGCCGACGCCGTTTTCGAGGACCTGCTCGCGCGCGTAGGCGAGGACGTCGGTGTCCGGGACTGCGGTCACGGCATCTCCTTGTTCGGGGCGGTGCGGAAAGCGTCCCTCATCGTGCACGAAGGCACCACACGGGGACAGCGACGCAGGTCACTTCTCGGCAGAAGCGCACCCGGCAAAAAGCTCGGGGTCGAATTCGCCGCCGAACCACGGCGAGAGCCCGGCCCGCGCCGCGGCCAGGAAGTCCGCCGGCGACGCCGTGCCGAGGCCCGCGGGCAGCACGCCGAGCAGCGGCGCCCCGGCCGCGACCGGCAGGTCTTCGAGGTTGGACAGCGCCGCGAGGTCCGGCTCGGCCGGCCAGGCGCCGATGATCACCCCGGCGACGGTGAGGCCGCGCTTGGTGGCGACCTCGGCGGTGAGGGCGGTCGCGTTGAGCGTGCCGAGGCCGGCCTCGGCCACGACGATCACGAGCGAGCCGAGCGACCAGGCGACGTCGGCGAGGCTGGCGCCGGTGCCGTCGAAGCGCACGAGCAGCCCGCCCGCGCCCTCGATCAGGGTGAGGTCGTGCCCGGTGTCGAGGTCGGACGCCGCTTGCGCGATCTCACCGGGGCTGAGCGTGGGAAGGCCACTCCGGCGGGCGGCGGCCTCCGGCGACAGCGGGTCGGGGTAACGGCGCAGCTCACGGGTGGTGACGTCGTCCCCGGCCAGGCGGAGGACGTCCTGCAGGTCACCGACCTCGTCCGGGCGAACACCGGTCTGGGCGGGTTTCAGCACGGCCACCCGCTGCCCGCCGGCCACCGCCAGCGCCGCGATGGCCGCCGTGGTGATCGTCTTGCCGACCCCGGTCCCGGTCCCCGTCATCACCAGCATGGTCACGGACCATGAACATAGTGACTCCGGAGCCGGGTGCGCACCGCGGGCACCGGGTGGCGGCTGTGGCGGCCCGCCTGACCACGCCGAACAGCCGCCCGGCCTGCAGACGGCCGACGGCGGGAGCCGCGCGGGTGCTCCGGGAGCCGCGGGATCAGGTGGGCCGCGGCCGGCGGGTTCGCAGCGCCCCAATGTGGCGTTCGATGCGTCCAGCGCACCCAATGCGGCGTTCGGTGCGTCCAACGCACCCAAGGCGAACCATCATTTGGTTATAGACTTGTGACCTGGGTGAACCAGCAGATGACACGCTGGCTCCGAGGCACGTGTTGACGGTAGTGGTGAACTGTCCCGGCCGGCCCGGTTAAGGATCGGAGAGTAGCTCGGCTCGTAACGTCCCATGCCGCCGCAGGTAGCCATCGCAGCGAACGTCGGCGGACTTGACCAGCGGGTGAGACTGGCTCGAGACGCGTCACTCGCGCGGTCTCGGTCGCGTCGCCGGTGGTGTGGATGGCACCGACGCTATCCAAGAACGTGAGCGATGGCCAGGGCGATTCGCTCAATCCAGTCGACGGCATCGACGGCTTCCGCTTCCGAAATAGGCCGCCGGCGCTTCAGCTCGCCATCTACAAGGTCCGCCTCATGCGCGATCTTGTTCCTCCGCTCGGTGATGGAGTTATACCTCTGCCGTAAGGTTTGGGAATTCATGGATGTACGGCCGTGGTTCCACTCATTGAGCTGAGCTGCAGCCTTGTCCCAGATGTCCTCCTCGGAGACAAGCTTGAGCGCCTCGCTGATCTTGCGTGGGCTTTGGAGAGCGGCATTCGACCACTTCGCCTTGACGTGCTTCGAGACGGCGTCGGCGAGCGTCGTGGTACCCCGCCGTACCTCCTCGACCTTTACAAGCGGCAGCTCGAACTTCGTTAACTGGTAGGGCATCGTGGGGCTGTCCTCAGCCGTCAGTTCAGCTACCCGGCGATATAGCTCCTCGTGGAACCAGTGGTCGATAGCGCTGACTGCCTGCACCCACGCGGCACGATAGAAGTCGTCGATATCGATAACCGGAGATTCAAAGGCGGCAAGACTACGACCTGCGAGGATCATCTTACGGGCGTACTCGATGTTGTTCAGGAATACCCTGAACTCGCGCGTCTGTGGATGTGCGTTGTTCATGAATTTCCCGTCTCACCAATTGAGGTCGACCCACGTCGACTCACTTCATAGCGTTTCTCCTGGCTCACTCGCCTCGTTTTCGAATGAAACTTCTCCACCAAGCGCTTCCGTGATCGCGGCGAACTCACCAAGCGCAGCCTGCAAGTCCTCGACAATTTCCTGGGCGATCACCTCGGGTGCCAGCAGGCTATTAGCGTCGTCGAGCGCCAGGTCCTCCATCCAGGTGATGTCGAGGTTGACCTTATCGCGGGCGACGAGATCGTCATAGTCGAAAGCCTTGAAGCGCGGCGATTCCACTCGCTCGTTACGAGGCTTGCCAGGCAGATATACCTCGACGAAGTCTTCCAAATCCACGCGGCGTAGCGGGTGCTGCTTGAGGGTGAAATGTTTGGCGGTACGCAAGTCGTAGATCCACAGCTTCGAGGTGTTGTGAGCGTCTCCGCTACGGGGAGGCTTCTTCTCGAAGAACAGGACGTTCGCTTTGACGCCGCCCGCATAGAAGATGCCGGTTGGTAGGCGCAGGATCGTGTGCAAGTCGAAGTCTTCCAGCAGACGGCGACGTACTTTCTCGCCCGCGCCTCCTTCGAAGAGCACGTTATCTGGGAGCACAACAGCGGCTCGGCCGTTCATTTCCAGCAGGGACATGATGTGCTGGAGGAAATTGAGTTGCTTGTTAGTGGTCGTGGCGCGGAAGTCGTCTCGCTCGTACGAGATATCCTCCTTCGCCGCTTTGCCGTCTGTGCCGACGATGGTGATCGAAGACTTCTTGCCGAAGGGCGGGTTGGCGAGGACGAGCGAGGCGTGCCGCTTGGGCAGCTCGGCAAGCGCGTCGCCTACGGTGATGAGTGACGGACCGTCGGCGTCGCCAATACCGTGCAACAACATGTTCATTGCGGCGAGGCGAGCAGTGCCGGTGACCAGTTCGTTGCCCCAGATCTTGCCGGAGCCGAGAGCGAGGCGTTGTTCGCGGGAGAGCTCCCGCATGTGATTCTCACGGATGTAGTGGTGCGCAGCGATGAGGAACCCACCGGTGCCGCAGGCGGGGTCGGTTATTGTATCTTCCGGCCCCGGCTGCATTACGTCCACCATGGCGTCAATGAGCGCGCGGGGCGTGAAGTACTGGCCAGCTCCCGTCTTGGTGTCTTCAGCGCCCTTGGCGAGCAGGCCCTCATAGGCGTCACCCTTGAGGTCTGTGCCCTGGATTGTCCAATCCTCCTTGCCGATTAGGTCGACGACGAGCTTTTCGAGTAGTGCAGGCTCGGTAATGCGGTTCTGCGACTTGGCGAAGATCGTACCGAGCGTGGTGCCTGGGTTCTTGGCGAGCGCAGCGAGGATCTCGCGGTAATGGATTTCGAGGTCGATGCCTTTGAGGCGGACTAGCGACCGCCAGTCGTACTTGGCGGGCACAACGGTCTTGGCCTCTTGTTCGGTGAACGGGTCCGAGGCGATCTCGTCGGCCATCTTGAGAAAGAGCAGGTACGAGAGTTGCTCAACATATTCTATGGTTGACAGGCCGTTATCCCGCAGGACGTTACAGTAGTTCCAAAGCTTGACGACCAAGGCGTTAGTTTGCGCGTTGGCCTTGATGTGGGAGACGGTGGTCACAGCGGTAGCTCCTGCTGAACTGCAAAGGTGGATACGGTGGTTGAGGGTGTGGACGGTGCGTCCGTGGAGGCCACCCTCTTCCGAGGTTTACGGGCAGCGCGGGTGGGCGCGCTCCTGCCGCGTTTAACCTCGCGTTCGATATGGATACGGCCTAGGAGTGCGGACGCAGGCTCGTCGGCAGGATCTTGGGGCACAAGCCTGCCGTTGAATGCATGACTGAGTAAGGATTCTCGCAGGTAGGCGGCACGCTCAAGGGTACGTTGAGATGCTTTCGACGTGCGCTCGACCTTGTCGTTCCATTCACGCAACTCTGCAAGTAGTCGGAGCTGTTCTTTATGTGGCGGCAAAGGAATCGGGAAGGACGATAATTTAGTTCCGTTCACGTTGGCTTGCCCTACCTGTTGAGCCGCAACAGAATTGATATATCGACGCCCCTCGGGGCTGTTGATGCACATGTTCACCCATTCCGGCTCAACGCCACTCGCGAGCTGGCAGCGGATGAGATATGAGGCGAAGGTGGCTGGCCCGAACGAGGAGCGATAAACTGCCGACTTGCCGACTAGTTCTGCACTATTGGTGCGATTAAATAGCAGGTCCCCATCACAAAGAGACAGTTTTTGTGTATCCCGATGCTCGGATGACAGATATTTCAGATTCTGCATATCCAGGCGTCCGTCTTGAATATTCCCCATTCGCAATACGGGAATGTCGCCATCGGCTGGATCTACGTGAGCCTTCGCCGAGGAACCGTACTCGATCTTACGAGCAAGGGACCCGAGTGGCCGAATGGACCAGTGCGAAGGTGGACTCACGTAAGGACTGAGTGCAACTTGCTCAGCCGTCTTGCGGCGGTTAGTTTGTGAAACTTGAGAAACTTCATTCTCAACTTGTTGCAAGAGAATGGAGATCGACTCGTCCTCATTGTCCCAAGCGTCAAAGCCACCGTTCATGGCCATCTCAACGGATGCCTTGCGAAGTAACTTGGCTCGAAGTTGGGCGTTACCAAGCGAACTTGCGGCAGCGTCGAGACGAGAAAGGTGGCCTTCGAGGACATCCACGATCCGATACTGCTCCGCGCTCGGCGGCACAGGAATTGGCAGCTTCCGGATCTCACCCAAGCCTAATCGAGGACGTCCCACACCCTTAATCCTGGAAGCTGTATAGCGTCGAACAAAGGGGGACAGTAGTGCATACAGGACCCACTTCGTCGACACGGTCTCGTGTATACGTGCGCGTATTACGTCAGCCTTGACTATTGCCGGACCGTCAAGCTTTGGAACGATCGCCACGCGGGGAAGAATTTCTCCCAATGAGGCGACAATAAGGTCGCCTTCCTTTGCTTCGTGATTCCTGAGTGTTTCGAAGTGCTCAAGGCTGACGTAGGCCCGTTCATCTCGAAAAACGCCGTCGCCCACATTCTGTAGTCGAAGTACACGTGCGCCACTGGGCGTGTAGTGGGCCGACTTAAGGTTGGAGCCGAATGGGCCATCTGTAATGGAACGCGATTCAACTGAAAGGAGCGATTCCAAGGTTGCCCAATCCCAACCCGGCGGCAGTTCGTTTTTGTCTAATTCGCTCAAGCCAACTCTCGATTCAACTCACTCAGCAAAGACCGGACATCCCGACCCGGAAACGCATGCTGGAATCCTCGTCCGCCACCGCGCCCCTTGAAGGGTTCAGCGTTGATTTCGACCGTGCTGATGCCGACATCACTCGCCACCACATCCCGGATAGACCCTAGCCACCACAATTGCTCGTTCGAGAATTCGGCGCCAGCCTGCTGTTGCTTCAGCAGCCATGCATCAAAGCGTTCTTCGACCGTGTCTCGGTATAGTCGCAACTCCTGGTCTACACCTAACTCATATCGAATAAGTGAGATTAGGTCGGGAATTCCCGCCTCCCGTCCGCCGCCAGCGTGCACCGCTGCGCCTAGATCCTCGTAATATGTCCACAAAGCCTGTGGCGTCCACGCGTACTGCGGGCGGCGAATCTCTATTGCCAGCTCCTGGAGGGCAGCGTAGGTTTCCGCGGGCGAAACGGAGCGCGGGCTCGTGAGCGCAATAGTGACCGCAGCGATGCGGTCACGCTCCTCCTCAAGGAGTCGGCTCCAGCGGCCGATCTGTTCCCGGGCGCGCTCCTCGCGCGGAACCTCTCTGACGTCCATCATCTTGACAATCGTGGCGTCGTCGATTAAGTAATCTTTATCCCGTCGGATCTCGATGATGTGTCGACGCAACTCCGGGCTCTCGAAGAGCGGCGCGATCGCGTGCTCGATTAGCTGCCGGGCCGCTGCCTTACCGCCCTGCTCCTGTGCTCGTTCCTGCCGGTCCGGATCCACAGCCTTAACGATGCTGCTCGCGATTTCCGAGAGGGCTCGGCCGCCAGACGTACGTGTCAATTGGTCGCGTTCTTCATCCGTCAACTGCTGGTTGAGGCGCGCTAATCTCCCCGCCAAGATCTCCGCCTCGCCTGCGCTGATCGACTTCGTGCCAGCCTTGTCCAGTAGCTTCGCCAAGGACACCTGCTGTGCACCTGCTGGTACGAGGGGGCGGGCGTCGACCAGGGGTGAGTCTGTTACACCCACCGCGTCCACCAGCACAAAGCGGTCTTTACGCACGGAGGCGTCCGCCTCGGGCGTGACCTCCTGAAGCTCGGTCGGGTCGATGGTTCGGGCACCGCGTCCCTTCATTTGCTCGAACAGCACAGCACTGCGCACTTCGCGCAGGAAGATCACGCATTCCAGTGCCTTGACGTCAGTACCGGTCGCGATCATGTCGACTGTGACGGCGACCCGCATCCGAGATGACGTCCGCAGTGCCCGGATCAACTCGTCCGGGTCCTCGCCGGCCTGTCGACTTTTGTATGTGATCTTCTTCGCGAAGTCGTCTCCGCGCCCGAAGACCTCCTTGACCTGGGCGAGGATGTCCTCGGCATGGTCCTCGCCGACCGCAAAGATCAAAGTTTTCGGCAGTTCACGGCGGCCGGGGAACCAGCGGCGCCAGTTGTCCCGGTAGGCGGTTAGCACGGCTCTGATCTCGTCCACCGTGACTACTGATCGGCCAATCTGCCCGGTCGTGTAAGTGAAGTCGTCGTCCAGTTCCTGATAGCGTTGGCGCCTCGTCTTTCGATCCTTCACCCGAACTGTGGTGCCGGATTCGATCGTCGCAGCGCCCTTCTCTCGGAGGTCAGTCCGTATTCGTACAACGTCGAAGTCGACGTTCACGCCGTCCGCGACAGCCTGTGGGTAGGTGTACTCAGAAACCAGATTGCGGCCGAAAAAGCCGAGAGTCTGCATTGTCGGAGTGGCCGTCAGGCCGACTAGATGGGCGTCAAAGTACTCCAGGACACCCCGCCACAAGCCATAGATGGACCTGTGGCACTCGTCGATGATGATCAGGTCGAAAGACTCGATCGGCACATTCGGGTTGTAGGTGACGTCGATAGGCATGTCTGTTTCGTAAGTGTCCTCGTACGCCAAGCTGTCCGCAGCCTCATCTGCCTGCTCGTCGTCGACGAGTGCTTCTCCGCGCAGCAGCGAGTACATCTTCTGGATGGTGCAGATGACCACTGAAGATGTGTCTTGGAGTCCCGCCGCCCCAAGTCGGTCGATGTTGTAGATGTCAGACAGCTTGCGACCGTCATCAGGTGTGGTGAACTTGCGGAACTGGTCGTAGGCCTGCTTGCCGAGGTTGTTGCGGTCGACAAGAAAAAGGACTCGGCGTGCTTTGGAGTGTTTGAGCAGCCGGTAGGTCTGTGCCACGGCCGTGAACGTCTTGCCCGCCCCCGTGGCCATCTGGATCAGCGCCCGCGGGCGGTCTTCCCCGAGGGATTTCTCCAGACCGCTGATTGCGTCTATCTGGGCAAGTCGCAGCCCGTTCGGTTCGAGTATGGGCAGTTGGCGTAGCGCTGCTCGGAACGTCCGGGCACCTGGAGTTCCGTCTGCACGCAGCATCCAGCCAGCGACCGTCTCCGGGCGATGGAAGGAGAACACCTCGCGGGAGCGGGCATATGGGTCGAGCCGGTTGATGAAGTACGTCTCGGTACCGGTCGTCGCGTAGCGAAAGGAGAAAGGTTCTGGTTCTCGCCAGACGGCGAGACGGTGTTCCTTAAGGACACCGGCTGCGTATCGGTCATTCTGCTCGACGGCGCTGGATAGATGGTCGCCCTCACGTTTGGCCTCCACGACACCGACGATCTTGCCGTCGACATACAACACGTAGTCGGCGCGTCCGGTTGCGAGGGTGAACTCACGAACCGCGACTCCCTGGCCCGCGGTCGGGTTGACCTGGTCGCGATCCTGGACAATCCACCCAGTGGCACGCAGCATCGTGTCGATGGTCTCGCGAGCCTGGACCTCGTTGAGTGGCGCGGGACGTTGGGCGCGGTGGATGATTGCTTCGCGCCGCTTGGCGTCGACTTGTCGAGGTTGTTGTCGAGCGGCGTCGTACTTCGTCTGCTGGGCAGCTCGCAGCTCTTCGATCTGCGCGGTAAGTTGCTCGACTCGATCGAGCAACTGGGCCTGGTTCGTCCCTGCGCTGGAGATCAGGTGTTCAGCCTCGGCCCGCGCCTTGCGCTCGGCCTCCAGGGCATCAGTGGACTCGGCCAGGCGCATGCGGGCCTGGGTCAGGGCTTGGCGGTGGCCATCGAGGGCTTCGCGTAGCTCAGTCAGCTCAGCCGGGCTCGTAACCGGCAGGTGTTTATCGGGTTGCTTGGGCGGAACGAACTCGGCGACCGTTCGGCGGCCTTCGATCGCATCATGGAACCAAAGGCCGAGCTTGTAGCAGAGCCGCACGGCGGCCAAGGCGTTCGCTGTGTCGAAGAGGTGCCGGTGGGCGGCCTTGTTTCGGTCGCGACGCAGCTGGTCGAAGTCGTCGCGGATGCCACTGACGAGCACGCCAGCCTTGGTCAAAGCGGTCAGGCGGTCGACCTGGCGATCGCCGTCGATGCGCATTCCGATGCGAGTGATGAGCTCCTCGGCCAGGACTTCACCGAACTGGCCAGCCTGAATCAGTGAGGAGTTCGGATTCGTGAAGACAGTCGCCTCGGCGAGAGCGCCATAGATCGACAAGAGAGGCTGATGTGGGTAGAGGAGCCCGAAGTTCGGTGACCCCTTCGCGACATCACGAAGTCGCTCGTCCACGTGACCCCTTCCTGCCCTGAAAGCAACGGCAAGCCTACGGAAGCTGTCTGAACTCGGTGCGGCTGCCCAGACATACGAACCGTAGAGACGTCGGATCTTAACTATGTGGTCGGCGACGGGCTGGGCTTCGCTACCAACGACCTATGGGCCAAATGGGTGGCTCTCATCGGAGGTTGTCGGTCGCGCGAACCGTCTTCGGTTGTGACCTGCGGATCTAGCTGAGAGCGGCTCGCATGCCGCACGAACAACCTGGGACGGGAGGCGGGCGGCCGAGGCGAGTCCCCCCGTGACCTGCGGTGGCCCGCACTACTTCCTCGACGACGTCGCCGCGGCGCAACTCCCGTGGGCAACGGCCGGGTACAGAACGGAGCCCCGGCGTTCACGCATCGCCGGGGCCCCGCTGTTAGCCGGTCACTTCGCGGCGACACACCCGCGGAAGGCGGACCAGGTGGCCGGCGTGACCACGAGGGTCCCGCCGTCGCGGTCCTTGGTGTCCCTGATGCCCACAACCGGGGCGCCGAGGGCCACCTCCACGCAGTTGTTCTCACCGCCGCTGGATCGGCTGGACTTGCGCCACGCGGCGCCCGACAGCTCGTCGTAGCTCACTGTCATCCTCCTGCCACCAGAGCGTCTATGCGTTGCTCTAGCAGCGCGATCGTCTCACGCTCGCCGGCGGCGTTGATGGCCAGGGAGTCGAACGTCAGGCGGTAGACCTCGATGTCGCTCGCGCCGGACAGGCAGTCGGCTCGCGTGAGGTCTTCAAGGTTGACCCAGTGCGTTGCCGTGCCGCCGAGGTCGAGCGTCAAGAACGTGAAGCCGACGCCCAGCGACGCGTGCTCGCCGGCGCTGAACGGAAAGATCTGCATCGTCACGTGGTCGAGGTCGGCGAGTTCCTGCAGGTACTTGACCTGCTCGGTCATCACCTGCCGACCGCCGGTCATGATGTGGAGCGCGGCCTCGCCGAGCACGAGGTGGACCCGAGGCGGGTTCTCGCGGTGGAGCAGGCTACGTCGCCGCATCCGCGCTTCGACGACCTTCTCGACGTCGGCCGCCGCGACCACGGGTGACCGCGAGATCAGCCGCCGGGCGTACTCCTCCGTCTGGAACAAGCCGGGGATCAGTTCGCCCTGGAAGATCTCCAGCTTGGCCGCGTCCTGCTCGAGGCCAAGGAACGGCCTGGACCACTCCGGGACCTTGCCGTAGCTCCCGCGCTTGCGTGCCTGCTGGCCGATCTCGCGCAGCTCGGCCGCGGTCGCCTCGTCGGCACTGAAGAGGTCGAGCAGCTTGTCGACTTCGGCCACCTTCAGGGTGGCCTGGCCGTTGTCCACCCGGCTGAGCTTCGAGAGGTCCCAGCCCATCGCGTGAGCGACCGTCTCGCGATCCATGTCGCGGTCCTCGCGCAACGCCTTGAGCTTGCGTCCCAGCGATACGCGGTACGCGGCCGGCCCGGTTCCACTCATGGCGCAAAGGTTACCGCGCGTGAACCTTGCATCGCGTCCCGGTTGTGTAACTCACATATGTAGGTTTAGTGTGTGACTTACATCAACCATGTTCAGTGTGGGTAGAGGGCCGATGATGAGCGACCAGGTGATCACGACCAAGGGCAACGCGACGGCGACGACGGACCGGATCGAATACGCGGGCGCAAGCTGGTACGCACGGCAGCTCATCCCGTCCGGTGAAGTCCACTGGTTCTATGGTCCCCGGCTTCGCCCCGGCGTCGAGAAGGCGTTGGCCTGGTGCGACATCCGCGAGAACCACACGCCGGTCTTCATCGACGCGGAGCAGGTCGGCGCGACTCCCGGAAACGCCGCGCCGTGCGCGACGTGCGCGCACCTTGCGCCCCTTCCTACCAGGAGTGACCGGTGACCATCCTCGACGAACGGCCCCGGACACCCACCCCGCGGCCGAAGTGCACCCGCTGGGAGTGGCACTTCTTCGAGGCGGACGGATGGGCGCACCTGTACCCGGTCGCCGAGTTGGCGGATCCACGGCTGGAACTGCTGCGCCCGTCGTGCCTGCGGGGTGCGCCTTTTCCGCTCGAACACGATCGGCCGAGCATCGATCGGCGTCGCCTGCCGGCGCCAGGGCGCGGCTGGACGTGCCCGGCGTGCGCGGCTCATGCCTCGGCGAGCATTCCGCTCCCGCGGCCCGGAACGCCGGTCGTCGGCCAGTTCGTCGGCGACCTGTTCGAGGTGGTGACCCGCGATGGACGCACGTGACCGCCAACTGCTCGCTGGACTTGCGCGGGTGAACACCGAGATCGGCAACGTGACGGTGCAACTGCTGCGCCTTCAGTCCGCCGACGCCGATTATGCGGCCGGGCTCCGCATGCTCGGCCGGGACTTGGCACGAATCGGCGCCGAGCTGGCCGCGCGTGCCGGCGAGCTGGACGGGAAGGAACTCGATCCGGCAACGCTGTTTGACGAGCCAGATGAGCATGCCCAACGACCGAACGGAGCGGTCTGACCTGTGACCGACGCAGCACCCTTACCAGCTCTCATCGTCCTTGCGAGCGGGCTCCGCGAGGCCCGCACCCGACGCGGTATCAAGCTGCGCCGGCTCGCTGACATGGTCGACCTCCACCCGGGTGTGCTGTCAGCCTTTGAACTCGGCAGACGCGTACCGCCGGACACCACCGTGGCGCACATCCTCGGCGTTCTGAGGTCGCCGAACACCGTGCGCGAACAACTTGTCGACCTTGCCCGCCGTGCTCATGAACGCGATTTTATCGACCACACCGGGCGCGACGAAGACCTCCTGCGTGCGACGTACGAACAGCGAGCGACGCACGTGACCGAGTGGTCGCCGTCGTTGATTCCGCAGGCGCTGCAAACCGTCGACTACGCCCATGCGTTGCGGGAGACCAACCTGCTCGACCCGGACACCGCCGACATGCGATCCCTCGCCCGAACAGTGCAGCAACTCTCTGCGCTGAACGAGCCGGGGCCGCGACACACGTTTCTGATCGGCGAAGCCGCCACACGAACCGAAGCCAGTTCGCCAACCATGCTCCGCGACCAGCTCGACGCGGTGACCACCATGACACGGCACCCACGCATGTCCGTGCGCCTTGTCCCGGCGATCGACTGCCCGCCAGGCCTGGTCGAACCGTTCACCTTGTACGAAGACCGCGCCGGCGCCTTTGCCGTCGCGGTGCGCCATCACCAGGGCGCCGTGTTCCTGACCCACGACGCCGCCTTGGCGACCTACAAGAAGACCGCCAAATCGCTACAACGCCGCGCCACGGACAACGCGTGGCCCTGACAAAGCTCCCGGTCGGCGCGTCCTGTCATCCCTCCAGACGGCGCGCCGACCCGGGCGCCAACTTCCCCGCCCTGCGGGGAAGGCCAGTGCCCCCGGCGGTTCACGCAGCCGGGGGCACTGCGCGCAGGAAAGCTGACGTTTTGCCGGACAAGCCGGCATCGCTCCCAGAACATTTGCCCCGGCGCCCGACGTCGATGTCCAGTGATCTTCGAGTCGAGTGTTACGAGCGAGTCGTTGTCAAGGGGTAACTTATCTCAATGACGTGATACGCGTCACAATTGACAAATTCTTCTTGATCTTTGCGGATTGGTTGTGCAACCTAGGAGGTCCTAGCTTGTGATCGCCGTCACGGGCCTGCGTGAGTGGGTTGGTGCTGGTGGTTGCGGGTTGGGCGCTAACTCGGTTGACCGGCCGTCCGATCCTCAGCATAGGGACGCATGGAGTTGAGGTGTCACCGGTAGCGCGCAGTGCCAGGTTGACCGGACCTGATGCGGTACGCCCCTCGTGGCTAGGCCGCTGCCGGTCGAGGGACCGAGCCCCCGGATGCCGGGGTGCCGCCTCGCGAGCCCCGTTCGGGGCTGTGCAACCGCTGCACTGCTGATCGCCTCCCCCGGAGATGCCTGTGTTCGTGGCGCGCCTGCGTGATCACGCACGGGATTTTCCGGTCAATTTCCGATAACGGCCTGTCCTCAAGACGCTGTTTTTTCGGAACTAGTAGGTGACCAGGGCAGCTCTGCCGCTGGTTGCGGCGGCGGGGTTCGAGAGTCAGGAGTGATGGTCATGGCTGAGTACGGCTACTACTGCGGAGATTCCCGGTACCGGGACACGGATGTGCGCCGCGATGCGGCGATGCCGTCCGGGTTCGCGCCGGAGGAGGCGTTGCCGGTGGCGTTCCGGCGCGCGGAGCGGTTGCAGGGCCGGGAGGTCGGCTACCGGCTCGCCGAAGCGCTGTTGGTGCACGGCGCGCCGGTGTCGGTGGCTACGTCGTTGATGGAGGTTCCGCGTCACCTGCCGGAGCAGCGTCGGCAGGCGTGGCGTAAGCGGGAAGCACGGTTGTGCGGTGACGTTCGGGTGTGCTCGATGCCGGTGACCGGCTGCCGCACCCACGGCGACACCCTGGCGTGGCACAAGGGCGCGTGGCGCTGCACGGTGCCGACATGCCCGAGTGAGCGGGCGGCGAAGGATCAGCGGCGGCACTGCCCGGAACCGGCGGCCGCGCTGATCGACTACCCGTCCGGGCACAACCGCCGCGTCTGCGCCGGGCATCTGGCATCCGAACGCGCGCTGTGGGCCGACGCCCCGGCCGAGGCCACTATCCGCGTCTCACCGTCGCTGCTGACGATCCTGCGGAACGCGCACGCGAGGGAACGTGTCTGAGGTGAGCCGCGTGCCCTGCCCCGGCCCGACGGCCGGGGCAGGGTGGCGGCGCTGGTTGCAACGCGGTGCGGCCGGGCTGGTCGCGGCCGTGGCGGCGTACGCGTCGTATGAGCATCAGCGGGCGTTCGCGCTTGGTCACGGCGCGCACGGGATCGCGGCGGCAGTGTGGCCGCTGAGCGTGGACGGGCTGTTGGTCCTGGCCAGTCTGGCGTTGCTGGACCCCGGGTTGCCGCTCGCGCGGGGATGGGTGCGGCTGGTGGTCCGGGTGGCGTTCGCGGCGGGGATCTGCGTGTCGCTGGCCGCGAACGTGGCCGCAGCCGGCGGGTGGAGCGCCGCGGGCGTGCTGGTGGCGGGCTGGCCCCCGGTCGCGCTGCTCCTGTCGGCGGAAATCCTCATCCACTCCACCACCCACCACCCCGACGCCCCCGGGACACGCACCGATGTCCCGGGACACTCCCGCACGCTCACCGTCGCGGGAGTATCCGGCGAGACCGTCTCGCCGGAGACCGAGACCGGAACGGCCATACCCGGGGATGGCCCCGCCGTGTCCTCCGCTTCGGGTGAGGTACTGCGTCCGGGGCGGGTGGTGCGGCGGGGTGAGGCACAGCGGTTGATGTGGGAGCACTACCGGGCCGCTCTCGCCGCCGGGCACACCCCGACCGGGGCGGAGTTGGATCGGGTCGCGGGCACCAACGACTACGGGCGCGCGGTGCTGGCACGCTGGCGCCGAACCGGCCGCATCCCCACCACCGAACCCGACGAGACCGGCTCCACTGTGGACACCGAGAGTCCGACAGACCCGGCGACCGATCCGGGGACGCGCGGGAGTGTCTCGGACATCCCCGGGAACCCGGTACGACTGTTCGGGACACGTCCGGATACTGCCGATCGTCCCGGGGCTGCTGTCGAGGACTCGCACACGGGGCCTGCCGGGGAGTCGGGCAGGGCCGCCGCATGACGCCCGAGACGCGACGCACATGGTCCGGTCGTCCCGGCGACGGAACGGCGGGACAGTCCCGGACGTGACGGGAGAACCGGGAGCGCGGGCCGCCGGATGCGCCTGGCTCCCGACCGCCTAGGTGAATAGCGCTTGCGTCGTGCTGACCGTGTCTTGAGAACGCATTCGGTCAGGACCGTGATTCACGCTGCTCGAAAACTCAGTCAGAGAAGGGAATCCGTCATGTCCACAACCGCGCTGGTCTTGTCATCCGGTTGCGCCATCACTCAAGCCTGCACACTCGATTGAGGAGGTTTCCCATGCTGTACAGCGACTTTAACACACTGTTGGTGTCGGCCGCGACATCACCGACACCGACCCCATCGGGTTCCGCATGCGCGGACGCGCACGGGATCGGGTCGTTCCTCTGTGATCCGTCCACGGCGAACGGATGGCTCTCGGCCCTGTCCTTCATGCTCTGGCGGTGGCTGCAAGCCTGGTGGCCGCTGCTGGTGATCGCTGCCGTGGTGGCGTTGACCGCAGGCGCGCTGCTGGCGGTCGCGGTCCGCCGGGCGCGTCGGGAAGCGCGGGAATCGGCACAGTGGGTGGAGATCGTGCCGCCCGCATCGATGCCCCGTGATGGTGCGGCCGCGTTGTGGCACGCGTTGGCGGGACTGCTGTATCGCACCCGGCGGGGCGGGATCGCGCCGCGTCAACTCGCGGTGGAGTTCGCCGCCGACGCCGGCCGGGTTCGGGCCGGGGTGTGGGTGCCGCCCGCCCTGCCGGTGGGGCCGGTCGCGGACGCGATCGCCCACGTGTGGCCCGGCGCGCGGGTCCACGCCACCGAACCGCCCGTATGGACAGCCGACCCGGACCGTCCGCGCGGCCGGGTGAGGGCAGCGGAGATCTTCCCTGCGGGTGGGCCGTGGGTGCCGCTGACCGACCCCGGCCCGCGCACGCGGCCGGTGGATGCCGGGGACGCGGACCCGTTGCGCGCCATGCTGGCCAGGTTGGCGCGGCTCGGTCCGGGGGAACGGGCGTGCGTGCAGCTGACCGTCACCCCGGAGCGGGCCACCACGGCCGGGCGCGGCCGGTCGTCGGCGTGGTGGCGCGCGGGCTGCTCGCGGTGCTCACCCTGCCGTTCAAAGCGGTGCTGGCGGTCGTGGATCTGTTCCTGCCCGGCCCCTCCGGGGCAAGCGGACCGCAGGTCCGTCCGCACGGTGACCGGCCCGACGTGGAGGACCCGGCGACCGAGGCGCGGCGGAAGGCGGTCGCGGTCAAGCAGGGGCACGGGCCGCACCTGCGGGTGACGCTGCGCGTCGCCTACACCGGACCCGGCGGCGGGCACAAGGTGCACCGTCGTGCGGTGGGCGTGCTGGCGGGCGGGTTCGATCTGGTCGCGCCGTTGGCGTCCCTGCGCACCCACACCACCCGTCATGCCCCGGCCCGCCTCGACGGGCGGCGTCCCGCGCGTGCCCGCTACAGCTTCGCCGCCACGGTGGGCGAGCTGGCGGCGCTGTGGCATCTGCCGGACGAGCCCACGCAGTACGGCATGGCCGACACGGTGACCCGCGTCCGCCCGGCGGGCTGGGCACTGCCGCACGTGCGTCGCACGCGGCCGCGCCGCACTCCGCACCTGCCGACCGACCCGAAGGGGGCTCGCGATGAAGCAGCCTGACACCCGATCCGCCACCGGACCGACTCCGTGCGCCGACCGGGCACGTGGTGGGCAACGGCGGGGGCCGCGCCGGCTGCGGCTCACCCCGGCGGAACATCCGGCACGTCAGCACCCGAAGGTGCTCGGTGCGTCCAACTGGGACGACTCGGACGACCTGATCGGCGTGGAAGTGGCCGACGCGCGCCATCACGTCCACGTGCAAGGTGTCACAGGCTCGGGGAAGTCCACGTGGCTGGCCAATCACGTACTCGGCGAAGCCGAAGCGGGGCGCGGCGTGGCCCTGCTGGACTGCCAAGGCGACCTCGCCCGGCACGTGCTCGACCGGCTCCCGGCCCGCTGCGGGGACCGGCTGATCATCCTGGACCCGGCCGAATCCGCGGCACCCCCGGCGTGGAACGTGCTCGCTCCCGCGCCGGGGGCGCGGACGGCGGCGGCCGGGCGGGAATGGGCTGCCGAGAACGTCGTCGGCGTCTTCCGGCGGCTATACGTCGCGTGGTGGGGTCCGCGCATGGACGACGTGATGCGCGCCGCGTGTCTGACGTTGGCGCGGCGGCCGGGCTCGACCCTGGCCGACGTGATCCCGATCCTGACGCGTCCGGAGTTCCGCCGCATCCTGCTCGCCGAACACGGCGAACCGGATGGGCTGGACGGCTTCTGGGACGGCTTCGACCAACTCAGCGTGGGGCAGCGTGCTCAGCTGTGCGGGCCGATCCTGTCCCGGTTGCGCGGGGTGCTCTCGCGGCGGTTCGCCCGGGACCTGCTCGGCACTGCGCGGTCCACGATCGACCTCACCGACGTGCTGGACGGCGGAATCCTCATCGCCCGACTGGCGAAAGGCGAAATCGGGGAGAACACCGCCCAACTCGTCGGGTCGCTGCTGCTGTCGGGGTTGTGGTCGCATGCCATTCAGCGTTCGGCGCTGTCGCCGGAACAGCGACGCGACGCGACGATCGTGGTCGACGAATGCCACAATTTTCTGCACCTGCCCATCGGGGTTGACGACACGTTGGCCGAGGCGCGCGGCTATCGTATTTCGCTGGTGCTGGCGCACCAGCATTTGACGCAGCTGCCTGTGGAGGTGCGGGATGCGGTGAACGCGAACGCCCGCAACAAAGTACTGTTCACCGTGTCGCCCGATGACGCTTCCAAACTCGTCCGGCACGTGGCACCATATTTTACCGACCAGGATTTGTGCCGGCGGGGCGCGTTCGAGGTCGTCGCGAGGGTCGTGCACCACGGCCATGACGCGCCGCCGTTCACTCTCGCCACCGAGCCCCTGTCCCCGGCGATAGCGGGCCGGGCGCAGGCGTTGCGGGCCGCCGCCCGGACCCGGACCGGGCTACCTCGCGGTGAGCGTGCCGCCACCTCCATGACCCGCAAGGTGGACACCAAACCCGGCGTGGCAGACCTGCGCCACGCCGGCCAGTCCACACCGGACGAACCCGGGGGCAGTTCCTCCGACTACTCCGGTAGCAGCCCGCTCGGCAACTCCCTCGGCACCTTAAGGGCTGCCGGGGGAGCTGCTATCCCGCGCGGGGGTCTTTCCGCTGGTCAGCG
The DNA here is from genome assembly GCF_044453095.1 of Amycolatopsis sp. NPDC051758. Classification (NCBI taxonomy): domain Bacteria; kingdom Bacillati; phylum Actinomycetota; class Actinomycetes; order Pseudonocardiales; family Pseudonocardiaceae; genus Amycolatopsis; species Amycolatopsis sp. NPDC051758. Next base: position 852,641 of record NZ_JBITCJ010000003.1, read on the forward strand.
CTCGGAGGAGGAGTCATGGGGCGAACCCGACTGGCTACTGTAGCCACCCGCTCAAGCATCAATATCACCCCCGGCAGTGTGGCTGAGGCCATCGACGCGGGGCGTCACCTCGCCGACCGGGACCGGCTCCTGATCGGCCTGCTCGCCGAGCACCGCGTGCTCACCACTGAGCAGATCACCCGGGTGGCGTTTACCAGCCCGATCACGGCGCAACACCGCCTCGCCAGGTTGACCGCGCGGGGCGTGCTGGCCCGGTTCCGTCGCTGCCTGCCCTACGGTTCCCAGTCGTGGCGCTACACGCTGGGAATGCTCGGCGTGATGATGCGCGCCGCGCACACCGGCCGCCCCATTCCGCGCCGGTCGCGGATCACCGAAACCATTCTGTCTCTGGCAGAATCGCCCCGGTTGGACCATTTGATCGGCATCAACGACTTCTTCAGTCGTCTTCATCATACGGCGAACAATAGTGAAGGAAACATGCTCGCCGAATGGTGGCCTGAACGGAAGGTTGCGGAGTCCGTGGGTGAAATCGTGCGCCCGGACAGCTACGGGCAATGGCGAGAATCGGGTCGGAGCGTGAGTTTCTTTGTCGAATACGACAACGGGACGGAAACCCTGGAAAGGCTGGTGAACAAGTTTGAAGGGTATCGGAATCTTGCGATGGCCGACATTAGCCATCCGATTCTGTTCGTGTTCTCGAACTCTGAACGGCAGAACAACTTTCACCGTGTGGCGTCCGGGCGGTACCGGGACCTGGCCGGGTTGTCGGTGGCCAGCACCGCCGCCGCCGACTACGTCGACACCAGCCCCGCCGGGGCGGTCTGGCTGCCCGTGGCCGCGCGCGAGCGCCGCCGACTGATCGACCTGCCCCACCCGGTCGCGCACCGCCGCGCCGCGTGAGCCGTCCGACCGCCCGACGGAGAGGAGCCGACAGACAAACCGTGCCCGTGCCCCGCCCGCCGAACCTGATGAGAGGAGCCGCTGCGATGCTACCCCGGCCACAACCGCGCCCACACCGATCGCACACCGCGCCGAGTGCCCGCCGCCACCTCACCGCCGTGCCCGATCCCGCCGCCCCATGCCGGCCGACACCGGCCGGGGACGAGGTGTTCTCACCCGGCCGCCTGCGCGCCTACCGGGACCTGTCCGGCTACACCCGGGTAGCCCTGGCCGCCCGGGTCGGGATACCCGCCGACACCCTCACCGCCTACGAACAAGGAGCCGCCACACCCGACACCGCCACCCTGACCGCCCTGGCCGACGCGCTCAACCTCGGCGCCGGTGACCTCACCGGGCCGCCCGGCGCGGACGACTCCTGGGAGTACTGGGGGCTGATCTGCGCCGCCATGCCACCGATGACCGAGAACCAGATCGCCACCGTCGCGACCGTGCTCCGCCGGATCGACAAACACCGCCACCCCGGCGACGACCCGGCCGCCGAACCGCCCCGCGCTGCGTAGCCGGGGCTGACCACAAGCGTGAGGGGTGTTCTCCGGCTCTGCGCCGAGGAACACCCCTCACGGTCTGTCTGCGGTTGTCGAGGCTCCCGGGGGCAGGTCACCCGGCCTGCACCTCGATGTCCGGCCGTGTGTCCTCGTCGGCTTCGATGTGCTTGACCCGGTCCTTGTCGAACATGCGCTTGCCGTTCTGCTCGTACCGCTTGATCACCAGTCGGTCCCGGCCGAGCGCGCTGATCAGCATCGCGCGCTTCTCCGCATAGCCACCCGCTTCCCACTGCGCGTCCAGCGTTTCCACGCTCTGCGCCTCGGTCGGCCCCTCCGGGTTCCCTCCGGACAGCGACTTGCGTTCCGCCGTGAGCTTGGCCAAGTCGGCGGCGAGGGGTTCGTTCGCGGCGTCGAACGCGTCCAACGTGATCTGCCGCGACCCCAGCCGCTCCGACAACGCGCGCTGCAAGGATTCACACCGCGCGATCTCCTCGTTCACCTCGGCGAGCCGTTCGGCCACCTGTGAGCGGGCCGCCGAGATAGCCGCCGCGTGCCGCGAGTCGGACAACCGCTTGAGCGTGAAGATCCGCAACTCCCGGTCCACGCTGCGCACGTCGGCATACACCCGCCCGCACCCGCGCCGGTCCTTGTTACAGAAGTACGTCGCCCGCGTCGTCCCGTCCGGGTAGGTCTGCGGGGCCTGCGCGTGCGCCGAGAGCTTGGTGTTGCACACCCCGCACCGCAGAATCCCGGTCCCGATGTAGCGCTCACCGGCCACCCGGCCGCGCTTGCGCCCGGCGAACAGCGCCCGCAACCGCTCATACGTCCGCTGGTCCAAGATCGGCTCGCCCGCCAGCCGTCCTACCGGCTTGCCCTCGTGCTCGATCACCCCGCCCAACGTCGAACGCTTCAACGTCTCGCGCACGGTCACCTGCACCCATTCCCGCCCGGCCGCCGTGCGCAACCCGGCCTTGTTCCACCGCCGCGCAATCTCCCTGACCGACACCCCGGTCAAGATGTCCTTCGCCGCATCCCGGATCGCCTGCTGCTCGCGCGCCACCAGATCGGCCGGGACCGTCGGCTGATCGGCCTTGGTCTGATCGGGACCTGGTTTCCAGGTCTGGTCCTTGCCGGGGAACCCGAACGTGCGCGGCCCGCCGGTCGGGCGGCCCTGCTCCCGGAACGTCGCGAACCGGCGCTTGATCCGCCGCGACGTGTCATCCGACGACCGCGCCGCGTGCGCGACCTCGATCCGCATGATGAACCGGTCATCCGGATCGGCCAAGTCCCGCTCACCGTGCGCGGAGTAGACCTTGAACCCACGTTCGCCAAGCTCGATCAGCTTTTCCAGGTCGCGCGGCTGCCGGAACAGGCGGTCGGTGTGCCAGACCACGATCCCGTCTGACTCGCCCGACTCCACCCGCTCCAACAGCCGCTGCCACCCCGGCCGCCGGACACTGCGCTTCCACGCGGACAGGCCGTCTGACAGCTCTTCACCCAGAGACGCGTCAACCCGGTCGATCACCTTCCGGTTGTCGGCCCACTGCGTGTCGATCTTCTCCAGCTCACCCGTCTCCGGCACCCGCGACAGTCGCCCGTACGAGTCCAACACCGGCGGCCGGGTACCCTGACCTGCGTCTTTGCGCTCGTTGTTGACCATGAAATCCACGGTACGACCGCAAATGTCGACCCGCCAATGCGGCGTTCGGTGCGTCCAACGCACCCAATCTGGCGTTCGGTGCATCCAGCGCGGCAAGGCTCGCGCAGGTACTCCACAGCCACCCGCGCGAGCCCGCCGCGGGCGTCACGCCCCCGGCACCACCACCGGAGCCCCGGCCGGGCGGAACGTCCGCTCGGCCGCGTCGAACAGGTACACCTGCGCGGTCCCGACGGCGAAGTACATGCCGGTCAGCTGCAGCTTCCCGCCCGCCTCGGCCGCCGCCACCGACGGGTACTCCCGCAGGTGCTCCAGCTGCTGGAGCACGTTGTGCAGCGCGAGGCGGTCGCCTTCGCGTTCGGGGACCGCGTCGTCCAGCGTCGCCGAGCCGAGGCGGTGGGCGCTCGGCTCCGCGTGCTGCAACCACACCGACAGCGGTCCCGGCGGCGGGCCGTCGGCGAGCGCGGCCATCGCGCCGCAGCCGGAGTGGCCGCACACCACGATCTCCTCGACGCCGAGCACACCCACGGCGTACTCGATCGACGCGTTCATCGACGGATCCGCCTGCCCGGGCGGGACGAGGTTGCCGATGTTGCGGATGGTGAACAGGTCACCCGGGCCGCTGGTGGTGATCAGGTTCGGCACGATCCGGGAGTCGCCGCAGGTGATGAACAGCGTGCGCGGGCGCTGGCCGTCGGCGAGGCCGGACAGCGTGTCGCGCAGCAGCGGCGCGGCCCGCCGGTGGAACTCGGTGGCGCCGCGGCGGGTCTGCTGGGCCGGGATGTCGACGGCTTCGGCCGCCTGCCACTCCGACCACGGCGCGAGCCAGCGCGGCACCGCGCGGCTGGCCGCGAGCCGGGACCGCGTCGGACGGCCGGCCTTGCCTTCGCCGAACCACGGGTGGCCGACCTCGTCGACGTCCACCGTGCCGCCGGCGCGCTCGTGCGCCTGCTGCCAGGTGGTGAGGCTCTCGAACGCGGCGTGGTCGAGGTAGTCGACGACCAGCTCCAGCCGCACCGGCACCCCGGCCGGGATGGCGCCGAGGATCTTCGACAGCCGCGGCACGGACAGGAACGTCAGGACGCCTTCGACGACCACACGCCAGTTGTCACCTTCGGTTTCGACGTGGATGCCGGACCAGAGCGTGCGGCGCAGCATCAGCACCAGCGCCAGCCCGATCCCGGCGAGCACACCGGTGAGCAGGTCGAACACGACGACCCCGGCGAGGGTGAGCAGGTAGACGGGCAGATCGCCGTGGGCGAGCACCTGCTTCATGTGGCCCGGGTTGACCAGCTTCGCGCCGACGTGCACCAGCAGCCCGGCCAGCGCGGCCAGCGGGATGTTCTGGATCACCCCGGCGAGCAGGACGACGAACACCAGCACCCAGACGCCGTGCAGGACCGCCGAAAGGCGGGTCTTGGCGCCCGCGGCGACGTTGGTCGAGCTGCGGACGATGACACCGGTGACCGGCAGGCCGCCGAGCGCGCCGGACACCATGTTGGCCGCGCCCTGCCCGACCAGCTCGCGGTCGAGGTTGGCGCGCGGGCCGGTGTGCAGGCGGTCGACCGCGACCGCCGAGAGCAGGCTTTCCACACTGGCGATCAGGGCGATGGTGACCACGGCGAGCGCGAACCCGCCCCAGCCCTCGGGCAGTTGCGGGACGAGGTGGACGTTCAGCAGGTCACCGGGCAGCTCGACGCGCGGCAGGGTCATCCCGAAGACCAGCGACACCACCGTGGCCAGTGCGATCGCGGCCAGCGGGCCCGGCACCTTGCGGACCGCCGCCGGCAGCTTCGGCCAGATCAGCAGGATCGCGATGGTGAGCAGGCCGACGACGGTGGCGGAGTCGTGGTGGGCGACGATCTGGCCGGGCAGCTCGGCGATGTTCTCGATCGCGGAGCTCTGGGCCTTGCCGCCGAGGATGACGTGCAGCTGGCCGAGCACGATCGTGACGCCGATGCCGGCCAGCATGCCGTGCACGATCGCCGGCGAGATGGCGAGCGCGGCACGGGCGATTCTGCTCAGCCCGAGCAGGATCTGCAGGGCGCCGGCGGCGACGGTGATCGCGCAGGTGACGGCCCACCCGAACGTCTGGATGGTTTCGGCCATGACGACGGTCAGGCCGGCGGCGGGCCCGCTCACTTGGAGCGCGGAGCCGCCGAGCGCACCGGCGACGACGCCGCCGACGACGGCGGCGACGAGCCCGGCGGCGACCGGCGCGCCCGAAGCGAGGGCGATGCCGAGGGACAGGGGGACAGCGACGAGGAAGACGACCAGTGAGGCCGGCAGGTCGTGGCGGAGCACGGCGAGGGGTCTCATGATCACCATGCAACCGGAAATCGTGTGAAATGTCCGCTATGCACCACCCGATCGAGTGAACAACTGGCCACATTTTGCCCGGATGTCACAAATCGGACGGGTCGTTTACACCTCGTTCACGAACTTTGCCTGTCACGTGACAGTTGAAAGCCGTACGACACAAGGGTTTCCGAGCGCCCCGATGCGACCCAGGCCACATCGGGGCGCTCCCCCACCTCAGTGCTCCAGCGCACCCGCCGGGACGAACCCGCGCGCTCCACCGTCCAAAAGGGACACCTGCGCGGCGCCGACGTCGAAGTACATCCCGGTCAGCCGGAGGCCGCCGCGCGCGAGCGCCGCCGCGACCACCGGGTAGCCGCGCAGGGACTCCAGCTGCTGCACCACGTTCTGCAGCGCGAGCTGGTCGGCCTCGGCGGCCGGCCGCTCGCCGCCGAGCAGCAGCGGCGCCTCGCGGGCGCGGCGGCGCAGCGTCGCTTCGCCGTGGCGCAGCCAGCTGCCGAGCTGGACCAGGCCGTCCGGCGCCTGGCCGAGCAGCGCCTTCATCGCGCCGCAGCCGGAATGCCCGCACACCACGATCTCGGCGACACCGAGCACGCCGACGGCGTACTCGATCGCCGCGCCGACCGAGGAGTCGTCGCCGTCCGCGGGCGGCACGAGGTTGCCGATGTTCCGCACGGTGAACAGGTCACCCGGGCCGCTGGTGGTGATCAGGTTCGGCACGATCCGCGCGTCGCCGCAGGTGATGAACAGCGTGTGCGGCTGCTGGCCGTGCGCCAGCCCGCTCCAGGTGTCCCGCAGCAGGGGCGCGGTGCGGCGCTGGAACTCCGAGGCGCCGCGGCACAGCAGCGAGCTGGCTGAGCGCTGGGCGGGCAGCACGACGTGCTCGGCCTGCCACTGCGACCACGGCGCGAGCCACCGCGGCACGACCCGCGCGGCGACGCTGCGGCGCACGGTCGGCGCGCCCGAGCTGCCGCGTTCGAACCACGGGTGCCCGATCTCGTCGACCGTCACCGGGCCGGCGTGGGCCTGCTGCCAGCCGCGCAGGCAGTCGAACGCGGCGTGGTCGAGGTAGTCGACGAGCAGCTCGAGCGTGACTTCGGCGTCCGGGGGCACTTCGGCGAGCACGCGGGTCAGCCGCGGCACGGACAGGAACGTCAGCGCGCCTTCGATGACGACGCGGTGGCGGTCGCCTTCCCTTTCGGCGTGGATCCCGGAGAAGATCATCCGCCGCAGCATCAGCGCGAGGGCCAGCAGGATCCCCGCGGCGACGCCGGTGAGCAGGTTCACGGCCACCGCGCCGGCCAGCGTGACGGCGTACACCGGCAGGTCGCCGTGGCGGCGGACTTCCTTGAGCGCCGGGAGGTTCACGAGCTTCGCGCCGACGTACACCAGCAGCGCGGCGAGCGCGGCCAGCGGGATCAGCCGCAGCACCCCGGTGAGCAGCAGGCAGGCGGCGAGGATCCAGACGCAGTGCAGGATCGCCGACATCCGGGTGCGCGCGCCCGCCTCGTGGTTGGTCATGCTGCGCACGATGACGCCGGTGACCGGGAACCCGCCGAGCGCGCCGGCGGCGACGTTCGCCGCGCCCTGCCCGATGAGCTCACGGTCGAGGTCGGTGCGCGGGCCGCCGCGGAGCTTGTCCACCGAGACCGCGGACAGCAGGCTCTCGAGGCCGGCGATCAGCGCGATGGTCAGCGCTGTGGCCGCGAAGCCGCCCCAGCCGCCGTCCGGCAGCTGCGGGACGACGTGCAGGGCGGGCAGCCCGGCCGGGAGGTCGACCCGCGGCAGGGTCAGGCCGGCCGCGACGGCCAGGCCGGTGGCCAGCGCGACCGCGGCCAGCGGGGCGGGCACACGGCGGACCGGGCGCGGGAGCCGCGGCCAGGCCAGCAGCACCGCGAGGGTGACCACGCCGATCAGCACGGCCTGGTCGTGGTGCGCGGCGATCTGCCCCGGCAGCGCGACGACGTTGGCGAGCGCGGAGCCCTGCGCCGAGCCGCCGAGCACGACGTGCAGCTGGCCGAGCACGAGCGTCACGCCGATGCCGGCGAGCAGGCCGTGCACGATGGCGGGCGACACCGCGAGCGCGGCGCGGGCGAGGCGCGTCAGGCCGAAGAGGATCTGGAGCAGGCCGGCGGCGACGGTGATCGCGCAGGTGACCGGCCAGCCGTAGGTGGCGATCGTGTCGGCCAGCACCACGGTGAGCGCGGCGGACGGCCCGCTGACCTGCAGCGGCGATCCGCCGAAGACGCTCGCGACCAGTCCGCCGACCACGGCGGAGATCAGGCCCGAGAGCAACGGCGCCCCGGCGGCGAAGGCCACGCCGAGGGACAGGGGAACAGCAACGAGGAAGACGACGAGCGAAGCGGGAAGGTCGTGTTTCAGGTTCTCCAGGAAGGAAGTGCGGGACGGCGGGCCGGTGTCGTGTTCACCACGAACGATCTCGATCATGGGGGCAGGATCGCCGAAACCCCGCAAAAAGTCCGCTACGCAAGCATTTCTCGCGTTTGGCGCGGTACGGATCGGTTCGGTTTCCCGGGGTTTTCAGGTGAAAGCGGCCCGGACCGGCTCCGCCTATCGCGTGGTGTGAAACGCACTCCGGCACGCAGCGCGACGATGAGGGACCTTCGGGTCTCGGTGTGCGCGTGGTCACACCCGATGTGCTGAATTCAGGCCTTGGCGGCGGCCGTGAGCATCGCCCGGGTGATCACGGCTGCGCTGCCACTGCCCGGATCGCCCGCGCGGCTCGCCGCCAAAATCCGGACCCTCACCCCCCCTGCGCCGGACTCAAGCCTTCGCGGCGACCGCGGACATCGCACAAGTGATCACGCCGCCGCCCGGGTCACCCGATGCGCCGCGAAGTCGGTACTCGAAACACGCGACCCATTGTCGAAATCCGGAACCTCACCCCCTGCGCCGCACTCAAGCCTTCGCGGCGACCGCGAGCATCGCACCGGTGATCACCGCGAGGTCGTCGTCCGTCGAAACGTAGGGCGGCATCGTGTACACGAGGTCGCGGAACGGGCGCAGCCACGCGCCGTGCTCGGTGACGACCTTGGTCGCCACCGCCATGTCCACCGGGTGGTCGAGCTGCAGGACGCCGATCCCGCCGAGCACCCGGACGTCCACCACCGAACCCAGGTCTCGCGCCGGGGCGAGGCCGTCGAGGAGGCCCTTCTCGATCCGGGAGACGTCTCGCTGCCAGCCGCCGTCGGCGAGCAGGGCCAGGGAGGCGTTCGCGACCGCCGAGGCGAGCGGGTTGCCCATGAACGTCGGGCCGTGGGCGAGCACCGGGAGCGCGCCGCGGGAGATGCCCGCCGCCACCTCCGGGGTGCACAGCGTCGCCGCCATGCTCAGGTAGCCGCCGGTCAGCGCCTTGCCGAGGCAGAGCACGTCCGGCGTCACCCCCGCGTGCTCCGCGGCGAACAGCGCGCCGGTGCGGCCGAAGCCGGTCGCGATCTCGTCGAAGATCAGCAGCACGTCGTGGGCTTCGGTCAGCTCCCGCAGCGCACGCAGGTACGCGGGGTGGTGGAAGCGCATCCCGCCGGCGCCCTGCACGACCGGCTCGACGATCACCGCGGCCAGTTCCCCGGCGTGCCGGGAGATCTCCGCCGCCAGCGTGTCCAAATAGGACTCGTTGGGTGGTGTGTCGAAGCCCGAAGGCGGCGCGGGCACAAAAACCTGCTCGGGCAGGATCCCGCGCCACAGCGAATGCATGCCGCCGTCGGGGTCGCAGACGCTCATCGGTGTGAACGTGTCCCCGTGGTAACCACCACGCCAGGTCAGCATCCGGCGCTTCTCCGGCAGCCCGCGGGAACGCTGGTACTGCAGGCACATCTTCGCCGCGACCTCGACCGACACCGAACCGGAGTCGCAGAGAAAAACGTGCTCCAGCCCGGCCGGCGTCAGATCGACCAGCGTCTTGGCCAGCGTGATCGCCGGTTCGTGCGTCAGGCCGCCGAACATCACGTGGCTCATCCGCCCGGCCTGCGCCGCGAGCGCGGCGTCGAGGGCCGGGTGCCGGTAACCGTGGATCGCCGACCACCACGACGACATCCCGTCGACCAGCTCCCGGCCGTCGGCGAGCTTCAGCCGCACCCCGCTCGCCTCGGTCACCAGCAGCGAAGGCACCTTCGCCGGCATCGGCGCGTACGGGTGCCACACGTGCTGGGCGTCCAGGGCGAGCAGGTCGGCGGAGTCCATCCGCCGATTAAATCAGCGCAGCCGGACGGGCAGCGACTCCAGGCCGTGGACCAGCGAGCTGGGCCGGTAGACCAGCTCGTCCGGCTTCGCATCCAGCGCGAGGTCCGGGAACCGCGCCAGCAGGCCGGCCAGGGCGATCTCGGCCTCCAGCCGGGCCAGCGGCGCGCCGACGCAGTAGTGGATGCCGTGCCCGAACGCGAGGTGGCCGCCCGCGGCGCGGGTGACGTCGAGCCGGTCCGGCTCGGCGAACCGCGCCTCGTCCCGGTTGGCGCCCAGCAGCGAGATCAGCACGAACTCGCCTTCCGGGATCGTCACGCCGCCCGCCTCGACCGGCTCCGCGGTGAACCGCAGGGTGGCCAGGTGGATCGGGCCGTCGAAGCGGAGGAACTCCTCGACCGCGCCCGGCAGCAACGCGGGGTCGGCGCGCAGCAGCGCCGCCTGCTCCGGCTCACGCAGCAGCGCCAGCACGCTGTTGGCGATCAGGTTGACCGTGGTCTCGTGCCCGGCGACCAGCAGCAGGAACGCCATCGACACCAGTTCGGGCTCGGACAGCGAGTCGCCGTCGTCACTCGCGTGCACCAGATCCGACAGCAGGTCTTCGGCCGGCTCGGCGCGCTTCTGCGCGATCAACCCGGTGAGGTAGCCGAACATGTTCTGGGCCGCGGCCTGCGCGTCCGCCGGCTCCGACGCGCTCAGCAGCGTCTTGGACCAGGCGGCGAACTCCGTGCGGTCGTCCGCACGGACGCCGAGCAGCTCGCAGATGACCGTGATCGGCAGCGGCGCGGCGAACGACGGCAGCAGGTCCGCCCGCTCCTGCCCGGCGAGCCCGTCGAGCAGCTCGGCGGTGATCTCCTCGATCCGCGGCCGCAGCCGGGCCACCGTCCGGCCGGTGAACGCCTTGTTGACGAGCTTGCGCAGCCGCGAGTGGTCCGGCGGGTCCGTGTTGAGCATGTGGTGCCCCAGCGCCTCGCCGAAGCCGCCCTGGGTGGTCGCGCCGGCCGGGAGCTTCGCCTCGAACAGCTCGTGCGCACGCCGGTTGTCCTTCTGCAGCCGGGCGTCGGCCAGCAGGGCCCGGGCCTGCGCGAAGTCGGTCACGATGTAGCAGTCCAGGCCACGCGGCATCCGGACCCGGCGCACCGGCCCGCCCGCACGCAGCAGTTCGGCGAACAGGTGCGCGTCCTGCGCGAAATCCTCGGCCACTTCTACCGTCGTCATGCTTCCCCCTGGAAGTCGACCGCGTCAGCGTTCGGCGAGTGCCGCCACCACGCGGTCGGTCACGTCCTGCCAGTATGCCCGCTGTTCCTCGCGCTCTTCCGCGCCCGCAAGCCATTCCTGGTGGAAGACGAGCTTGGTCTTGGCGCCGGCGGCGCTCAGCCGCACCTGGACCGTCGAGTCGTGGTCCCAGTCGCTCGGCCGCCAGGTGAGCCGCACCCGGTCGCCTTCGACGAAGCTGCGGATCTCGCCGACCGTGCCGTTCTCCGTCTCGTACTCCGCACCCTTCTCCCGCGGCAGCTCGACGCCGGGGCCGAGCCAGATCGCGACGCCGTCCCGGCTGACCAGGAAGTCCCAGACGTCCCCGCCCGGGTACGGCACGGTGCGCGAAACGCCTATCTCCCAACCGACATCGGCCGTCTTCCCCACTGAAGAAGTCATGCCCGCATCATCCCACCGGGGTACGACGAAAACCGTCCCCGGTCCGGGTGCAGGATCTGAACCCGTGCGCTACCGCCCGATTTCCCCCGCCGTCCTGGCCGAAGAGCTGACCGAACGCATCAACGCGCTCACCGAGCGCCGACGGATCGCGGTCGCCGTCGACGGCGCGGCGGGTGCGACGGAAACCACAGAACTCGCGGACGCCCTGGCCGGCCCGCTGCGCCTGCGCGGCCGTGCGACCCTGCGCGTGTCCGCGCACGACTTCCTGCGTCCCGCGTCGCTGCGCTTCGAGCACGGCCGCACCAACCCCGACGCCCGCTACACCGACTGGCTCGACCTCGGCGCCCTCCGCCGCGAGGTCCTCGAACCCCTGGGCGAGGACGGTTCCGGCGAGGTCCTGCCGTCCCTGTGGGACGCCGAGCGCGACCGCGCCACGCGGGCGGAGCGGGTGCCGGTCCCCGAAGGCGGGGTGGTGCTCGTCGACGGCGAACTGCTGCTGGGCGCCGGTTTGGCCTTCGACCTGGCCGTGCACCTGTGGCTCTCCCCCGCCGCCCTGCGCCGCCGCGTGCCGGACGCCTGGGCGATCCCGGCCTACGAGCGCTACGAGGAGGAGGTGGATCCGAGTTCCCTGGCCGACGTCGTCGTGCGTGTCGACGATCCCCGGCACCCGGCGCTCTACACGCCGTGAGCGCTCAGCGGACGACGGCCACCGGGTCGCCGTCCAGCAGCCCGGACAGCCGGTCCGCCATGACGTCCCACCGCCAGTTCGCGGTGACCCAGTCCCGGCCCGCCTCGCCCATCCGGCGCGCCCGCACCGGGTCCGAGAGCAGGGCGGAGAGGGTCTCGCCGAGCTGGTCGACGTCGCGGCCCTCGACGACGTGCCCGGTGACCTCGTCGAGCACCGCCTCGGGGGCGCCGCCGGAGTTGCCCGCCACCACCGGCAGGCCGGTCGCCGAGGCCTCCAGGTAGACGATGCCGAGGCCCTCGACGTCGAGGCCCTTGCCGCGGGTGCGGGCCGGCATGGCGAAGACGTCACCCGCCGCGTAGTGCGCCGGCAGCTCGGCCCACGGCACCGAACCGGTGAGCACCACGTCGCGCTCCAGGCCCAGCTCGGTGACCATTTCCGTCAGCTTCTTGCGGTACGGGCCCCCGCCGACGATCAGCAGCGCCGCGTCCGGGACGCGCCGGCGGATGCCCGGCAGCGCCCGGATCAGCTGGTCCTGGCCCTTGCGCGGGACCAGCCGCGACACGCAGACGACGGTCGGCCGGTCGCCGAGGCCGTGCCGGGCGCGGATCTCGGCCCGCCCCGCCGGGTCCGGTTTGTACAGTTCGGTGTCCACCCCGGACGGCAGCAGCTCGAGCCCCGCCATCGGGCCGAACGCGGCGGCGAACCGGCCGCGGGTGTAGCGGCTGACGTAGGTGACTACGTCCACGGTGTCGCCGATGCGCCGCAATGCCTGCCGCGAGCCCGGGAGCATGGACCAGCCGACCTCGTGGCCGTGCGTGGACGCCACGATGCGCCGCGCCCCCGCCTGCCGCAACGAGTGCCCCAGCAGCGCCAGCGGCGCGGCAGCGCCGAACCAAACGGCTTCGCAGTCCCGCGCGCGCATGATCTGCTTCGCCCGGCGAAGCACGTCCGGCGTCGGCAGCATCAGCGACGTCGGGTGCCGGACGACCTCGAACGGCGCCTCGGCGTCGAACTCCTCGTGCGACCCCGTGCGCGACTCCCACGACGGCGCGTAGACGACCAGGTCGTCCGCCGGCAGCCGGGTGGCGAGGGAGTTCAGGTAGTTCTGGATCCCCCCGGGCCGCGGCGGGAAGTCGTTGGTCACGAGGAGGGTCTTGAGCACGCCCCAGAGGCTAGCGGCCGCCGGAGACGGCGAAGGGGCGGCACCGCGTGTGCGGTGCCGCCCCTTCGAAGAGCTGCCGGATCACGACGTAGGGCGTCGCGCTCCCGCGTACTGGCTCTGCAGCGGCGAAATCTTGACCACGTCGCCGGTGTCGGGCGCGTGCACCATCTTGCCGTTGCCGACGTACATGCCGACGTGCGAAACGGGCGAGTAGTAGAACACGAGGTCGCCCGGCTGCAGCTGGTCCCGCGGCACCGCGGCGCCGAAGGTGGACTGCTCCCGGCTCGACCGGGGCAGCGTGATGCCGGCCTTCTTGTAGGCCCAGAGCATCAGGCCCGAGCAGTCGAACGAGCTGGGGCCGGTGTCGCCCCAGCCGTACGGGCTGCCGAGCTTGCTCAGGGCCGCGTCGAGCGCGGTCTGGGCGGCCGCGGTGGGGGCCTTGAGGCCCGGGGCCGCGGAGCCCGTGTCGCGCTGCGAGGCCTTGTCGAGCGCGCTCAGGTTCTTGTTGGCCGCCTTGAGCTGGTCGATCTGGTCGTTCAGCGTCTTCTGCTTGGCCTGGATGTCCGAGGTCAGCTTGGCCGCGGCGTCACGCGCGTCAGTCGCGCGCTTCGCCGCATCGGCGGCCTTGTTGGTGGCATCGGTGGCCTGCTGGACGGCGCCGGTGAGGTTGCCCATCGCGCCGTTCTTCTCGGTCGCGATGACCTCGAGCGCCGACGAGCGGTCCAGGAAGTCCTGGGTCGAGGTGCCGGCCAGCAGCGCGGACAGCTTGTTCAGCTGGACGCCGCTGGTGAACGACGCGCCGGCGAACTTGTCGACCTCGGTCTGGTACTTCTTCTGGTTCTGGCTCGCGACGGCGGCCTGGTCCTTCGCCGCGTTGACGTCGCCGGTGGCCTTGTCGAGCTCACCCTGCTTGGCCTTCAGGTCGTCCTGGGCCTTGAGCAGGTCTTCGTTGAGCTTCTCGGCCTGCGCCGCGAGGTCGCGGTACTGGGCCAGGGCGTCCGAGCCGGTGGGCGGGGCCTGGAGGACGGGGATGGGGGCGGCGGTGGCCGACGGCTGGGCGACGGTGACGAGGGTGATCACCGAAGCCGCGGCGAGGGCACCTGACACCACGCGCCTGACTGGATGCGACTGCACGGTCGCGCGGGTCTCCTTTGCGTCTCGGCCGCCGAGGGGGACCGGGCTCGAAGAGGTCGGGGGTTCCTCTTCGCCGCTTGTCCCGCCATCACACGCGTTCTCCCGCAAGAGGTGAAGCCCGCGATGGTGGTTCCGGTTCCCAGCTTCCCGACAAAGCTGCGTCCGGCGGCGATCTCGCGTCGCCGTCTCATCGACGGCCGGGGGCCACGAGATCTCGGACAGGTTACGAAAAGACCGCCACCACGTCCACCACCTCCCGGCCAAAAACTCTCCGTAGCGCCGCTAAACACCATCGGACCAGCGCGGGAGAAATCATGTGACGGGCGTTACACGCTGGGGTTTCTTCGGAGGCCGTTTCGGCTACCTACCGTTCACCTGATCCGATCGACCATTCGGCGCGCCGACACGAAACGGGCGTGTCAGGCGGTGCGCGGAAGCGGTCCCTCGACCAGGCGAAGCCGGGGCACCATCCCCGCCTCGGCCAGCGCGTCGATGGCGCGGCGCTCGTCGGCGTCCCACACGACGGCGGGCGGCGCGCCGAGCAGCACGGTCACCACGCAGTCGTGGCAGGAAATGCCGCGCACCACACAACGGTCACAATCGACCACGACGTTCTCGATGTCGGAAACGGAAATGTGCGAGACGTCCACTTCGGACAGCTCGGGGGTGTCGGCCATGTGGTCCTCCTCACGTCGGAACTGCTGCTCCGCACGTTAGGCGCCACCACCGACAGTTTCGGCGCGTCAGACCCGGCTGAGGCGATTGACCAGCACCGCGGACGGCGTCGGATGCGCCCCGCCACCCCGCACCGAGTCCGCGACCGCGCGGTCGGAGGTCGCCACGACCATGGGCCGCCCGGCGGGTTCGGCCGCGACGGCCGGCTGATGCAATCGGGCTCGGATTCGACCACTCGATCGCGCATCCGAGGCGCTATCCGACCGTTCGCGGCGTCAGGCGACTCACCGCGCCGGCACGAAACCGCGTCAGACCCGGCTGAGGCGATTGACCAGCA
Source organism: Amycolatopsis sp. NPDC051758 (assembly GCF_044453095.1). Taxonomy (NCBI): domain Bacteria; kingdom Bacillati; phylum Actinomycetota; class Actinomycetes; order Pseudonocardiales; family Pseudonocardiaceae; genus Amycolatopsis; species Amycolatopsis sp. NPDC051758. The sequence goes on from NZ_JBITCJ010000003.1 coordinate 867,911, forward strand.
CCGCGGACGGCGTCGGGTGCGCCCCGCCACCCCGCACCGAGTCCGCGACCGCACGGTCGGACGTCGCCACCACCATCGGCCGCCCGGCCGGCTCCGCGGCGACGAGGTTGCGGATCACGTCGTCGGCGAGGACGCCGCGGTCGGAGAACAGCACCCGGACCCCGCGGGGCACCGAAGCCGGGACCGAGAGCACGCCGGCGCCGTCGAAGACCACCGTCACCTCGGCCGAGGTGCGCGCGGCCAATGCGGACAGCTGGTGGATCAGCCGGTCGCGCTGGTCGGCGAGGGCGAGCTCGGGGTAGCCGGTCTTGGTGACGTTGTAGCCGTCGACGATCAGGTGCACGTTGGGCAGCGCGAGGTAGCGGTCCAAGGTGGACACGTCGGCGATCTTGCCGCCCTGGCCGAGGCCGGAGCTGGCGCCGCGGACCATGTCGGCCGGGCGCGCGCCGCGGGCGCCGAGCGCGAGCTCGCGGCGCAGGCCGGTGACCGCGCCGTCGATCGTGTCGACGAGCAGAGCGAGCCGCACTTCGTCGGCCTCGCGGGCCTCGCGGGCGGATTGGCGGGCGATATCGGCGTCGGCGACGGCGCGTTCGGCGCGGGCGCGTTCGCTGGCGACGCGCTGGCGTTCACGGGCGAGCTGCGCGCCGAGGGCGGCGATCTCGTCCACGTGGGCGGCGGTGCCGCGCTCGGCCTCAGTGGACGCTGCCAGGGCCGCGTCCTTCGCCTGGCGAAGCTGGACGCCTTGTTCGCGAAGGCGCTTCAGGAGCTTCTCGACTTCGCCCTCGCGCTCACCACGGGCGTTCTCCGCGGTGTGCTTCGCCTCCGCGAGTTCGGCGCGGACCTGGGCGAGCTCGGCTTCGAGCCGCTGGGTGCGGGCGAGCGCCGCGTCGCGTTCGGCGCGCAGCGCGTTCTCCTCGGCGTTCTTCGCGACCAGGCGGACCCGCCCGGCGGCGCCGGACTCCCCGAGGAGGACGGCGGCGGCCGCGGCCGCGACGGAGTCACCGGCGTTGGGGTCGAGGGCGTCGGTGCGGTGCTCGCGCAGCCACTCGATGACGGCGGTGCGGAACTGCGAGGACTCGCCGAGCGAGGTCAGCAGGGCGCCACCACCGAGCTTGGCGCGCTTGGCGGGGGCGAACTTGGCGACGGGCCGCAGCTGGCGCGGGACGTCGGTGGCGGGCAGCTTCGCGACGGCGGCCGCGGCGAGCTCGGCGATGCGGTCGCGGACGGGCTCGGGCAGCGTCGGCCAGGTGGCGGGCTCGGGACGCTCGCCGTCGGCGTCCGCCGGCGCCGCGCCCGCGTCCACGGCCGGCTCCGGGCGCGGCGCGACACCCGAAGGACCCACGGGGTCCCCGGGCGGCTCCGGCACGAGCGGCTGCGGGTGCATTGGTCCAGGGTAGGCCCCACCCCCGCATCCCGCCCCGCGCGCCACTCGTACCGCGTCGCGACCAGCGTGTTCGTGCGTGCCCGGCCGGAAACTGTCGGTGGTCGCCTCTAAGGTCTCGCACATGCGTTCGGTTCAGGCACAGCTCGCGTTCGACGAGCTCGGAACTCCGTTGCGGGACACCACTTTCGTCGTGTTCGACCTCGAGACGACCGGGGCGGCGCCCGGGCCGTCGGGCATCACCGAGATCGGCGCGGTGAAGGTGCGCGGTGGCCAGGTGCTGGGCGAGTTCGCGACCCTGGTGAACCCGGGGATGCCGATCCCGCCGCAGATCGTGTCGCTGACGGGCATCACGCAGGTGATGGTCTACGATGCGCCGCCGATCGAGGAGGTGCTGCCGGCGTTCCTCGAGTTCATCGGCGGTGCGGTGCTGGTCGCGCACAACTCCGGGTTCGACACGTCGCACATGCGCGCGGCGTGCGAGGGACACGGTTATGCGTGGCCGAAGCCGACCGTGGTGTGCACGGTGCGGCTGGCGCGGCGGGTGGTCCCGCGGGACGAGGTGGGCCGCTACAACCTGACGGCGCTGGCGCTGCTGTTCGGGGCGCGGACCCGGCCGACGCACCGCGCGCTGGACGACGCGCGGGCGACCGTCGACGTGCTGCACGGGCTGCTGGAGCGCGTCGGCAACCTGGGTGTGCATTCGCTCGAGGAGCTGATGGGCTACCTGCCGGAGGTCACGGTCGCCCAGCGCGCGAAGCGGCACCTGGCGGCGGACCTGCCGTCTGCCCCGGGCGTCTACCTGTTCAAGGGGCCGAAGGAGGAGGTCCTGTACGTCGGCACGGCGAAGGACCTGCGGCGGCGGGTGCGGTCGTACTTCACCGGCTCGGAGGGGCGCAGCCGGATCCGGGAGATGGTCGCGCTGGCGGAGCGGGTGGACCACGTGGTGTGCTCGCACGCGCTGGAGGCGGAGGTGCGGGAGCTGCGGCTGATCGCGGCGCACCGGCCCGCGTACAACCGGCGGTCGAAGAACCGGCACCAGGGCTGGTGGGTCGGCCTGACGGAGGAGGCGTTCCCCCGGCTGTCGGTGGTGCGGCTGCCGCGGGCGGGGGTGCTGGGCCCGTTCCGCAACCAGGCGGACGCCAAGGCGACGGCCGACACCCTGGCCGGCGCGTCGGGGCTGCGGACGTGCACCCAGCGGATCTCGCCCCGGACGGCGAACGGGACCCCGTGCGTGCTGGCGGAGCTGGGCCGGTGCGGGGCGCCGTGCGCGGGCCGGCAGACCGTCGAGGAGTACGTCCCGGCGGTCGAATCGGTGTCGGGGCTGATCGCGGGACTGGACGGCCGCCCCTTGCATACGGCAGCGGCGCTGGTGGAGCGGCTGGCGGAGGGCCGGCACTACGAGCAGGCGGCGCGCCACCGGGACGAGCTCGCGGGCTTGATCCGCGCACTGGGCCGCGCGCACCGCCAGGCGTCCTTGGCATCGATCGGCGAGCTGATCGCGGCGAGCCCGGACGGCGCGGGCGGCTGGGAGCTGGCGGTGATCCGCTACGGAAGGCTGGCTTCGGCCGGCGTGGCCCGGCGCGGGGTGCCGCCGATGCCGGTGGTGGAGGCGCTGGTGGCCTCGGCGGAGACGGTGCTGCCGGACCCGGGCCCGTTGCACGGCGCGCCGCCGGAGGAGGTCGGGGTGTTGTTGCGGTGGTTGGCGCGGCCGGGGGTCCGACTGGTGCGGACGACACGGCCGTGGGCGGAGCCGGCCGCGGTGGCCGGGTGGCGGGGCTGGCTGGATCTGGTGGCGGAGGCGCATTCGCTGGAGCACGTGAGCTGAGCTGCAGCAGATACGAGAATGCCGGTGGTGGGGCGAACGGGCCTAGGTCACGCCCCAGGTGAGGAGGTCCCGTTCTGCCTGACCGGGCCCCTCAGCTCACCGAGCAGTCCAACGCATCAAGCAGCCAGGTGTGCGTAACCCCCATCGGCGCGGCCTCACCGGTGACTTCGCCTGCCAAGTGCCAATACCGCCGCAACCGCGGGTTCCGATCAGCCGCTGTCCGGTGGTTCAACGCCCGGCGGAACTCCAGCGAGTCCCCCGCCCCCAGCGAAGCCGCGTGAGCCGCCACGAATCGGTCCAGCGCCGCCCCCGGCGAGGGCCGCTCCCCCGCCGCCACCAGCGGAAACGCCAGTTCGCACGCCGCCGCTACCTCGGCGTGGAGTGCGGCCAGGTCGGGGATTCGCGCGTGGTCCACCAGCGTGCTGTCCCGCAGGCCCGTCGCCAGCCGGTGGTCCGATGCGAGCAGCACCAGCTCCGCATACGCCACGACCTGCGCCGTCGTCGGCTGCTCCGGGGGCCGGGGTGCGCTGATGTCGAGGAACATGCGGACCGTGTCGGCCGGGACGCCGCCGGCGGTCATCGGGTGCCAAAGCCGGACCAGAGTCTCGTGCGCGGAGAACCCGTCCTCCACCGCGGACAGCAGCTCGAGCCGGACAGCCCGGTCCGCCGGGGAAGCCTCCTCGACCGCGCGGAGCACCGAGCGCCGCCAAGCCAGCGTCGCCACTTCGCGATCCAACGCGGCTCGCTCGGCGGCCACCGCGTCCGACAAGGACCGGGCGCCGGCGAGGACGTCGGTGATCGACCGGAGCCCCAGGCCCAGGCCACGGAGACGCCGCACCAGGACCAGCCCCGGTCGACCGCCGCGACCTCGAACCGGCGGTGTCCGCCGACGCTGCGGGCGGGCTCCAGCAGACCCTCGTCGCAGTAGAAGCGGATCGTGCGGACCGGCACGCCCGTCCGCTGCGCCAGGTCGCCGATCCCGAGTGTGTCGCCGGTCACCTTCGGTCGAACCTCCAGCCGGGTGGAGTTCCTACGGTACGGCCATGAACAGCGCAAGACTCGCCGAGGGACTCCACCACCAGACCGCCGGGTTCGCCGAAGCGGTGGCCGGCGCCGACCCGGACACCACCGTCCCCACCTGCCCCGACTGGCCGCTGCGGGTGCTGGTCGGCCACATCGGCCAGGCCCACCGCTGGGCCGCGAGCATCGTCCGCTCCGGGCCGTCGCCGGTCCCGGATCCCGTCGACGCCGACCCCGGCGCCCCCGACAAGTGGGCCGATTGGCTGCTCGAAGGCGCCGCGGAACTCACCGAAGCGGCACTGGAAACTAAAGAAACCCCCGTCTGGACGTTCTTCGGCGAGCAGCAGGCCACGTTCTGGCTGCGCCGGATGCTCCACGACACGACCATCCACCACGCCGATGCCGCGTTCGCCACCGGCAAGCCCTTCGTCGTGGCACCGGAGTTCGCGGCCGACGCGATCACCGAGTGGCTCGAAATGCTCTCCAACCCGATCACCGCGCAGCTCAAGCCGGCCTTCGCCGAACTCCGCGGCACCGGCCAGACCCTCCGGCTCGACCCCGGCACCGGCGAGGGCTGGCTGATCACCCGCACCCCCGACGGCGTCCGCTGGGCCCGCGAAGAGGGCGATGCCGACGTCACCCTGGCCGGGCCGCTCCGGGACCTGCTGCTGGTGTTCACCCGCCGGCTGCCGGCCGATCGCGTCACGATCACCGGTGACCGCGCCCTGGCCGAGCACTGGCTGGCCCGCACGGCGGCTTGACGCACCGGGGCTCACTAGGATCGCGGGGACACCCGCAGACGAGTCTTGGAGGACCCAGGTGATCACCGCGATCGTGTTGATCCAGGTAGAGGCGGAGTCGATCCCGGACGCGGCGCAGGCGATCGCCGACATCGACGGCGTCGGCGAGGTGTACTCGTGCGCCGGGGACGTCGACCTCATCGCCACCGTGAAGGTGTCCGCGCACGAGGAGCTGGCCGACCTGATCCCCGGCCGGATCGGGAAGGTGCCGGGCGTGCTGGACACCGTCACGCACATCGCGTTCCGGTCCTACTCACGCGCCGACACGGAGTCCGCGTTCGCGATCGGCGTCGAGGACTGACCGAGACCCTCACAGCGGGCGTGAACACGCCCGGTGGGGCCCGGGTAGCCCGGACACACCGAAAGGCCCCCTCCGGCGAACCGGAGGGGGCCTTTCGGGTGCGGAGAACTAGTGTTCCGAGTTGTTAGTTCGCGTCTTAATTGTTGGTAGGGTTGCGGGATGGCGCGCACAGGCCGCCCGAAGGCGGAGCTTGTTCTGTCCGA